>SVHW01000009.1 GCA_015055655.1 Clostridiales bacterium | reverse complement strand
TTTTGGTTGCGGGGGCAGGATTCGAACTTGCGACCTCCGGGTTATGAGCCCGGCGAGCTACCTAGCTGCTCCACCCCGCGATATAGCTCTGTTTCGCAAAACAGCTTAATCATAATACTAAAAAGAAAATATTTTGTCAACTGTTTTTTCGCGTTTTTTCGAAAAAATTTCAATTTTTCAAAAAAAACTTTTTTCTTGCAGTTTTCACGTCTTTTTTTGCCTTTTGTCGTAGAGATTATTGCGAAAAAGTGCCTTTGTTTTTACGTACGGCAAAAAAACACTTTACAATTTTTTTCGTTTGCGATATAATATATCCGTATACTGTCGTATTATGTCTTTCTGCGCCCTCTCACGGGCGCGTAAGAAAAAAGGAACACATATGAAAATTTCGCAAAACTGGAAAGATTATTCCATTATCGCTACGGGCGACGGATATAAACTCGAACGTTGGAAAGACGTGTATTTGCTCCGTCCCGACCCGCAGGTGATTTGGCCGATGCAGTTCGATTTGTTCTCCTATCCCAAACTCAACGCCTTTTACAAGCGCAGCGAAAAGGGGGGTGGCGGTTGGAAGATTCTCAAACCGATGCCGGAGGAGTGGAACGTTTCCTACGAAACGCTCGACGTGCAATTCAAAATCAAACCGATGGGCTTTAAGCACACGGGCTTATTCCCCGAACAAGCGGTGAACTGGGAATATATGACGGAGCTGATTAAAAATGCAAATCGCCCGATAAAAGTGCTCAATCTCTTTGCGTACACGGGCGGCGCGACGGTGGCGTGCGCCAAGGCAGGTGCGCAGGTTACGCACGTGGACGCGGCAAAGGGTATGGTAGAGCGCGCCGGCGAAAACGCGCGTCTTTCAGGGATAAACACGGGTATCCGCTACATCATTGACGATTGTTTAAAATTCGTGCAAAGGGAAATCCGTCGCGGCAACAAATACGACGCCATCATTATGGACCCGCCTTCTTACGGCAGAGGCCCTAACGGCGAAATGTGGAAGATTGAAAACGATTTATTTAAGTTTGTCGAGTGTTGCACGGGCGTACTTAGCGACAATCCGTTGTTTGTGCTTATCAACAGCTATACGACGGGGTTGCAACCGATGGTGCTGAAAAACATATTGCAGCTCACTATGAAAAATTTTCAAGGTAGAGTAGAGGCCTACGAAGTAGGTATTGCAACGGAAGAGGGAATAACCCTTCCTTGCGGCGCAGGAGGAATATTTATCAACGATGGAAACGAATAAACAAGAAACGGGCGTGCCCGAACTGAATATTTTATACGAAGATAACCACATTATCGTGGTGTTAAAACCGCAAATGACGGCTTGCTGTCCTGACGAAAGCAAGGACGACAATTTGCTTGACCAAATCAAAAAATACGTAAAGATAACCTATAATAAGCCCGGCAACGTGTACGTAGGCTTGGTGCATAGGTTAGACCGTCCTACGGGCGGCGTAATGGTGTACGCGAAAACGAGCAAGGCGGCGGCGCGTCTTACGGCAGGCTTGCAATCGGGCGATTTTGAAAAGAAATATTTGGCGGTGCTTTGCGGCACGCCTGACGAGGAAAGGGGAACGCTTTGCAATTATTTAAGAAAGAACACCGTCAACAATTTGGTGTATATTTGTACGCCCAGCGAAGAGGGGGCAAAGTATGCCGAACTCGATTATAAACTGCTGGAAAGTAAGGGCAAATATTCGCTGGTAGAAGTGCGTTTGCATACGGGCAGAACGCATCAAATCCGCGTGCAAATGGCAGGGATTTCCCACCCGATATTCGGGGATATGCGTTACGGCGGTGCTTTGGCGCAAAAGGGGAAACTCGCGCTGTGGGCGTACTGTTTGTCTTTCTCGCATCCCATCACGAAAGAGCGTATGCGTTTTATTGCCTGTCCGCCGGAAACGGAAACGCCGTGGAAAGCGTTTGATATTGAAAAAGTAACGGAAATCAAGTAAAAATACTAAAAAAACGCAAAAACAACGAAAATTACGTTGAAATGGTTTGACAAAAAATTTGTTTCCGTGTAAAATAGATTAGTACGATAATGTATAAAAGCGAAAGTCTACAAAAAATGAGGCACGTTTTCATGAAAAGAAAGAAAGTTACAGCAATAGCTACTATGCTTGCGGCGATGGCCGCAATATCCGTCGCTGGCGGTTTAACGGTTTCCAACGAGGTAAGGGCGTCGGCAGACGCAGCGCCGTACTCGGTGTCGAAGGACGCCGTTTTTTCCGTGAACGATAAGGACGACATTATTGCCGAAACGGTGACGGTTGGCGAAGAAACGAGAAACGTTTTGGCTGCCAAACTCGGCGACGAAAAAAGCGTTTGGTTGAGAAGAGACCTTGCGTACTCTTGGTACGAAAAGGACAAGGACGGAAACGTCAAAGCGCAAAATTTCTCGTTGACGTTTGCGTTTAAAGATTTGACGTTTAAAAGCGTTACCATTAAAATGCAAAGCAATTCCGCTTGGGCAACCGAAGACGGAAGAACGACCAATAAAATCACTGTGAAACCCACCGACGGCGGCATTAACGTGGCGATAAACGACGGCGCGGAAGAAAAAATTGCCTATACGGCTGGCGAAAAAATCACGTTAGAACTTATCGAAAGCGACGAGGACGGAAAATACGCGGTTAAATTCAATACGAAAAAAATCGGCGATTTCACCAATATTGGCGGAAGATATGCCGAATACGTATCCATAGACAAGAATCCGCTTTCCTTTATTGCTGATTTTGGCGATGCGAAGACGGACGCGTTGACGGGCGACGAGAAAACGACGATAGTGCTCTATCAATTAAACGGACAAGAATTTTATCTTAACAACGATTCGAAAATTGAAGACACGAAAGCCCCTGCGTTTGTTGTAAACGAAGATATCGAGGCGTTTTTGCTTGGTTCGGCTTTCTCGCTTGATTATAAAGTAATCGACGTATTGCACGAAGACGGGGATAGCAGCATTTCCAGCGTGGACGTACAATATTATCAATATAACCCTATGGATACCGTTGAAGAGGGCAAGGACGAGTTTGATACGTTAAAAGATAACGCAAAACTTGCAAACTTCACTTCCCACACGTTCTTCCACACGGTATATACGAAAGAAGGCGTTACGAGCAGCGTTTTCGAACAGTTAGAATCGGAATACGTTGCAATTCGTTTCCTTGTGGGTGATAAAACGCACTCTGGGAAGACCGATGGCAAACCGAAAATGGTATACGATTTGGCTTGGTACGTTGACAGCGCAACCAAGATAGACGCGTCTATCGTAAAGGACACGGGTTTCCGCACCAGCGACGAGAAAATTTTATATATCCCCATTGATAAGAACAATGCAGGGCCTACGTATAAAATTTTAGCAACGGAAAATGAGGAAAACAAAAAAGAGGCGAACTACGACAAAGCGGTGGAGGATTATAACGCCAGCTTGAGCAAGGCAGCCGAAAACGTTTACGCGGGCAGCAACTCGTATCTCAATCTTCCTTCCTTAAAATGGTTGTTTGCAGATAACAATAGTTATAACGGCTTAAAAATGACGATTAGCTATAAATCGGAAACGTCCACTTCTCCTTCTACCACGTCGGTGACGCCCAGCACGGCGAAAATCCCCGTTTCGAAAGAAGGCGTGTACGAATTTAAGATTTTTGCTGCGGATAGCGCAGGCAACCCGATGAAATACTATTTGGACGGGGAATTGGTTGACGTCACGTCGAACAACGTTTGGGATATCAAAGAAATCCCGTATTTCACGTTCACGATTAAAAATCGTGGTATAAAAATGGACCCCTCGCTCGACGAAACGACGACGGGCCGTAAGGATACGAGAATCAAAGACGCCACCTATACGCTCAGCGATATGAAGGTGGTGGGCGCAACCAATCTTAAAGAAGCGTACGCATTGTATAAAGTGCATAACTTCGACGCATATAACAGCAAAGTATTAGACCAATATAAAATCAAGAGAGCCGATTTGCATTTGGTAACCTATCAATCGATTGCCAGCAATCTCGATTTCTCGAAAGTAGAAAACGGCAATTATTTCGACGTATATTTAGATACGTACGTTACGTTGTTGGCGAAACTCAAAGGCAAAACGCTTAATGCGGAAGAAAAGGAGTTGCTTAAAGGCGCGTTCGAACGTATTGGCGAAGCGGGAGATAGAGTAAACGGCGCGGAAAAATACGACGTGTACGAATGGAGTTCTTCTTCGCAAAGCTTTAAAGCGGTGGAAGAGGGCGAATATATCATTTTCGCCGATTATTGGGAAGGGTTAATGCCCCAATACAACCACGCGGCGGCGTATAAAGTTATCATCGTCGAATCGGAGAAAGCTACGATTGCAGGCGAATCCGATTGGTTGAAGAATAATATTACGTCGGTGGTGCTCTTCTCGGTGGCTGGCGTACTGCTTATCGTCATCGTTATCTTGTTGATGGTGAAACCTTCCAGCGAATCGTTGGAAGACGTGGAAGCGAAAGCGGCGAAAAAGCAAGAAAGAGTTCTTGCCAAGAAAAAGAAAAACGACGATAAAGACGCCGAATAATCACGGTGAAAAACGCCGCCCGTAGTTACGGGCGGCGTTTCATACAAGGAGAAGAAATGATACGTCTTATTTGCGAAGAACCGCAAACGTTAAAACAATTCACCGATACGCATTGCGCGCAGGCGTCCTTTTTTTGGAATATTTTATTAAAGAACAAAGATATCAAGGTAAACGGAAAAAAAATAGGCGCAGATACGCCTCTTATCGTCGGTGATGAGGTTTGTTATTATCTCACGGCCAAGCAAGAGGCAAAAAAAGGATACGCATTTGTTTATCAGGACGAAAACGTCTTCGTCGTCGATAAAGAAAGCGGCGTCAACGCCGAGGCCGTGCACGCAGGTTTGTTAAGGGACACGGGCGCTTGCGCCTTTATCCACCGCTTGGATAGAAACACGGCGGGTTTAATGATATTTGCGCGTAACGAAAGGGCGGAAACGGAATTGCTTGCGGCGTTCAAAGAAAAACGCGTAGAAAAACGTTATCACGCGTTATGTTTCGGCGCGTTTCCAAAATCGGGCGACGTGTTGACGGCGTATTTGAAAAAGAACGAAAAAGCGTCTTTGGTCCATATTTATGACGCGCCCGTAGTCGGTGCGGAAAAGATTATAACGGAGTATAAAGTGTTGGAAATCCGCGGCGAAATCAGCAAGGCGGAAATCACGTTGCACACGGGCAAAACGCATCAAATTCGCGCGCATTTAGCACATATACGTTGTCCAATCGTCGGGGATATGAAATACGGGGATACGGCGAAAAACAAGGCGCAAAACGTTGCCAGACAGGCGTTGGTTGCTAAAGAATTATCGTTTTCTTGCGTTGGCGCGCTGGCGTATTTAAACGATAAACGATTTGTGTCTGCGTTTGCGCTGTAATCAGCGGATATACACCGCCGTTTCAAACGGCTGAAAGGTAGGGCAAAAGGGTGCTTCTTCTCGTTTTGGGTAATTGTATAAAACCAAGGAATAACCCTTTTCAACCAGTTTTTTGGGTAAAGAAATAGACTGGGCTTGATTATAATTGCATACGATAACGGCGGATTTGTTGCCGTAGACGCGTTCGTATACGAACGCGTTTTTGTTTTGCGTTATATCCGTAAAATTGCCATAGCGTAAACAAGTGTGGCGCTTGCGTAAAGCGAGTAATTTTTGATAGAAGGCAAAAACGGAGAACTGCGCGCGCGTATCGTCTTCCAAATTGATATCGGCGGCACGTGTGTGCGATTGCAACCACGGCGTAGCCGTGGAAAAACCGAAATGCTCGTCTTTATTGCCGTTCCAAGCGAACGGCCTACGCGTGTTATCTCTGCTGCCGACGTTAATTTCTTGGACGGCTTGCGCTTTACCTTTACGTGACAACACCTGTCGATAACGGTTTTTGGTTTCCACGTCGTCGAAAGAAGAAATATCTTCGTAATAGGGGTTGATAGCGCCGTATTCTTGCCCTTGATAAATAAACGGAATTCCACGCAACAAAAAGCAAGCGCAGGCGTATGCGGTGGCGGAAAAATACCGCAAGGCTTCATCGTCGCCGTATCGGGAAATAAAGTACGGATAATCGTGATTATCGGTAAATAAAGTGGGGATAAGCTTGTTTTCTTGCGTGAAATTTTGCCAGGAAACGAGCGTTTTTCTCAGTTTTTCAAACGAAAAGCGTTTGGGACGGAATTTATCGTTGCCACATATGCGCATATGGTCGAATTGGAAGACGGTGGAAAGTTTGCCCGTTTCTATGCCGCAAATATCGCAAATCGTATTTCTATTCGTTTGGCACTCGCCGACGGTAAACAGTTTTCGCGTGTGTTTTCTGCCAAACAATTCTTTGATATACGTTGGCAATAGCGCGCCGCCGTACATTTGATTTTTTTCAAAATCTTTGGCGATAAAATCAAGTACGTCGCAACGAAAACCGTCCACGCCTTTATCCGTCCAAAAATCGATTACCGATTGCATCTCTTTGCGTACGCGTTGGTTTTTCCAATTCAAATCAGGTTGCTTTTTATCAAACGAGTGCAAGTAATATTCCTTTGTGGCGCGGTTATACGTCCAAGCGCTGCCGCCGAACACCGATTTCCAGCCGTTTGGTTTATCTGCCCAGATATAATACTCGTGGTAGGGGTTATCCTTGCTTTTCTTTGCTTCTTGAAAGAAAAAATGCTCGTCCGAGGTATGATTGGCGACGAAGTCCATCAATATTTTAATACGCTCATCGTGCAGACGGTTTTTCAAACGTTCCCAATCGCGCATATCCCCAAATAACGGGTTGACGTCTTTGTAGTTTGCCACGTCATACCCATTGTCGGCGTTGGGTGAGGGATAACAGGGGCAAAGCCAAACGGTGTTTATTCCCAAATTTTTTAAATGGGGAATTTTTTGAATAATTCCTTGCAAATCCCCGACACCGTCGCCGTTGCCGTCGTAAAAGCTGCGCGGATAGATTTGGTAAACCGTTGTGTCCAGTATTTGTTTTTCTTTGTTTGATAACGTAGTTTTCACGCTGTTAGTATGTACGTTTTACGATAAAAATGTTGTTTTTATGAAAAATGTTATAATATCAATAGTAAAATAAACTAACACGGGCGGTGCTTAGCTGTTTACGCGTCAAAAAGGAGGGCGGAACGATATCCCTTTCTCCCGAAGAGATACAACGTTCTGGCAAAATCCCTATTAGAAAAGGCGGATACCAATGCACAAGAATAAAAAACGGGCTTTGCCAGTTGGCAAAGCCCGTTTTTACAATGGATATTATGCGTTGTTTTCTTGTTCCGTAGAGGTGACCGTGGTAACGGTTGCGGCTTGTGCTGCCGCAGCAGCCGCTTGCGCCGCCTTCTTTTTCGCGTGTTCGTGACGGGCGCTCGTCTTGCCTTCGGGGTTGATATCGCCGGCTTTGGTTAAAGCCATCTTCGTCAAGGCAGGCCCGACGAGTTCGTATATCAATACGGCGAAAAGGGTAATGCTGACGACGATTTGCGCGATGCTCGTGCCAGAGAATTCAACCGAGCCCTTTACGATGTCTGCCATACCAAGCGCAACGCCTGCTTGGGGCAACAACGTGATGCCGAGGTATTTTACGATATTGTCGTCGCATTTGGCCAGTTTAGAGGATAACAATGCGCCCGTGTATTTCCCTGCGGAACGGCTGATAATATACGCCACGCCAACGAGGACGATGAGGATATTGCTAAACACGGACAAATCCAATTCTGCGCCGCTGGTTACGAAAAATACGATAAACAAGGGGGCAGTCCAACGGTCTACCCTGTCCATCAATTCTTCGGAGAAATCGCAGACGTTGCAGAAAATCGTGCCGAGCATCATACAGGTGAGCAAAGAGGAGAAACCGATATGTACGCTGCCGATTTCAAATTTCAATTTCGAAAGCCCAATCGTCAGCAGTACGAAGGCGACGGACACGGCAAGTCTTTTGGAACGGGAGTGGAAGAAACGTTCGCAAAAGCTGAACAAATACCCCATAAGAGCGCCAAGCGTGAGCGAACCGATAATTTCAATTAAGGGATTGACGACGATAGATACGACGTCTACGCTGCCCGAGTACACGCCTCTGGCTACGCCGAAAGATACGGCGAAAAGGATAAGCCCCACCGCGTCGTCAAGGGCAACGACGGGCAATAAGATATCGGTGACAGGGCCTTTGGCTTTGTATTGCTTAACGACCATAAGCGTTGCGGCAGGGGCGGTAGCCGAAGCGATAGCGCCAAGGATAATCGCCGCTTCCAAAGGTAACACGTCGGGCATAAGTAAATGCATTACAATCAAAACGGCGTCTACGACAAGCGTTGTGACAACCGCTTGTAAAATACCGACAATCGTTGCCTGTTTGCCGATTTTCTTTAATTGCGATACGCGGAATTCGTTGCCGATAGAAAAGGCGATGAACCCAAGGGCAACGTCGCTCAATATAGCAAACGAAGCTAAAAACTCGCTGGTAAATCCGCCGTTTCCATTAGGGATAGCGGTGAAACCCAAACCCTTTACGCCAATGAGGTTGCTCAATTGGCCAAGCGCGTAAGGGCCAATCAAAACGCCGGCAATCAAGTATGCCGTAACGGCAGGCAATTGCAGTTTTTTTGCCAAACGGGATAACAGTAACCCCGACAGCAAAGTGATGGATAACAATAATAAAATAGATTGCGTTTGGCCCATAATAGACACCTTCTTTGTTTTATCGACAAACATTATACTACTTTCATTGATGAAAAGCAAATGAAAGTATAGTGAAAATAAAAAGTTTATTAAACTTTTTAAACAAAAAACGGACGGAAAATTCCGTCCGTTGCCTTAGGCGATGATTATTCTTCGCTTGAGGGTTCGTCGAATTTGTTTTCAAGAAAGCGTTTTACGTCGTATCCCTGTCTGTAAATAAGATAGGTGTTTACTTTTGGCGCAGTAAAATCTTTCAATTTCACTTCTTCCAAACTGCCGTCTTCCAGCTTGTCTTTTACAAGCTTGTAAGGTAAAAAGGAGTACCCAAGTCCGTTTTCTAAATACGGCATCAGTTTAGAAGTGTTGTCCACGTCCAAACGGAAAACGTGATTTTTGGGGAAGAGTGAACGGATAAACACACCGGCGTCCGAAAGGGTTAAATCGCACATAAGATAGGGCATTTTTGCCAGTTGCGATTTGGTAACGCCTAAGGGATACTCGTTTTTGCTCGTTCCGCAAACGAGGGCAACTCTATCTTCGTCGTACACTTCGCAAACGTATCCTGCGCGTTTTAACGGCACGGCGGAAAATACCATATCCAACATATTGTCTTGCAATTGCTGGATTAAATCAAGCGAGTGCCCAAGCATTACCTTAATCGACGTGACGGAGTTGTCTTTTAAACACTCGTCCACCAACGGTTTTACGTACACTTCGTACGTGGCGTTGATTGCGCCGATGCTAAATTTACGGCTATGGGAAGAGAGCGCGTTCATTTCTTCGATAGAGGTATCCTGCAATTCAAGGATACGTTCCGCATAACGTAAGAAAATTTCGCCCGCCTCAGTAAGAGTCACCGTTTTCGAACCTCTGGAAAAGAGTTTTTTCCCCACTTCTTTTTCCAATTCCCCGATACGGTTGGTAACCGTCGATTGCGCGATGCGCAATTTTTCCGCAGCCAAAGTAAAGTTTTTAACTTTCGATAAAAATATAAATGTTTTCAGTTCTTCGGTATTCATAGAAAAAATTGATTGTCCTTATCATATTTATCAATTAAATCAATTATAACGCCGCCCAAAAGAAAATGCAAGTAAATTTCACAAAAAAAACGAAAATATTTTCCTTTACGGGATTTTTTGCTCCCTATGCGTTCAACGATTGACAAAAATTATGAAATCAGTTATACTGATAAGAAAAATGGGGGCGTATATGGAAAACACGATAACGCAAGCGGTAAAAAGCATTAAAGAACAGTTAAACGGCGGCAATGCGTATGGGGAAAAAGTAACCCTCGTGGCGGCGACGAAAACGCAAGGCGCAGAGGCCATCAACGAAGCTATTGCGGCAGGGGTGGACGCCGTCGCGGAGAATAAGCCGCAAGAATTTCGGGATAAAAACGATTTGTTGTTGCCCTGCCCCAGACATTTTATCGGGCATTTGCAAACGAATAAAGTAAAATATCTCGTGGGCAAGGTGGAACTTTTCCACTCCTGCGATAGGGACGATTTAGCCCTTGAAATTGCGCGTCTTTCCGTAAAAAACAACGTGATTTCCAACGTTTTATTGCAAATCAATATTGGCAATGAAGAAACGAAAGGCGGGTACGATTACGAGGACGCCAAAGAAACGTTTTTTCGCGTATCGAAGATAGAAGGCTTATGCGTAAAAGGTTTTATGGCGATGTTGCCTGATACGGACGACGAAACGTTGTTGCGTTCGCTCGTGCGAAAAATGCGCGCCCTGTTCGATTGGGGCAAAGCGCAATCGCCGCAAGTGGAATTCTTGTCCGTGGGTATGAGTGGGGATTATCAGCTTTGTGTAGAAGAAGGCAGCAATATGGTGCGCATCGGCTCTACCATTTTCGGCGCGAGAAATTATCAAAACGCATAAAGGGGAAAGTATGAAAAACAAAGAAAATATCGGCTACGCATTGGTAACGGGCGCGACGGGCGGCTTAGGGAAAGCCTTCGTGTACGCGCTTGCGAAAAAGGGTTACGATTTAATTTTGACGGGTAGGAGCATTGAAAAATTATTAAACTTGGAGGCGGCGTTGTTGCAAGAATACAACGTACAAATTCACGCAATAGCGGCGGATTTATCCAATGAAAACAGCCGTTTGGCGTTGATGGAGGAAATACGCGCGAAGCAATTACAAATCGGTATGCTCGTCAACGCGGCGGGGGCAGACGTGCAAAAGGCGCTCGTTGCGTATACGCAAGAAAAAATAGCCTTCCAATGCCGCGTTAATTTTGAGGCGGCGGTGGCGCTGTGCCGTTTTGCCATTGAAAATAAAGCGGAGCAATTAGAGATAATCAACGTTTCCAGCGTTTCGGGGATTTACCCTATGCCGTATTTTGCGATATACAGCGCAACGAAAGGAGCTCTCACTTCTTTTTCCGCGTCGTTGCGGGAAGAAATGAAAGGGCAAAACGTGTCCGTCACGGCAATTCTTCCGGGCGCTATGCCCACGCGCGACGACATAAAAGAACAAATCAAAGGGCAAGGCCTGTGGGGCAAATTGGCGGCAAAATCGCCCGATTGGGTGGCGGAATATTCCATAAAAGCCGTCCGCAAGAACAAACGCAAGGCAATCCCTGGGTTTTGGAATAAAGTGATGCGCGTGTCCACGGCTTGGCTGCCCACCGCTTGGCGGTTAAAATTCATCGCGCGGCGTTGGAGCAAAATCAGCAAAGACGCTTTTTGATGAAAAATAAGCAAAATTTTTCGTTTATTACGTAGTAATCTTTGATTATGGTGCGCAAATCCTTGACAAAAGCGAAAAAATCCGCTATAATCGATTTAATAAATACAAAACAGCCGTTCAATCGAAAAAATAAAACGATAGTGAAACGAGTATATAGAAGGAAAGTGAGATTATGATTGAATTGAATCCTATGAGCAATTTATTGGAGTTAGACCAATATACGTACGAATTGCAAGACGTAAAAGAGCCTTGTCTATTCCGTGATATTTATCCGTACGACGAAGTGCCGAAAACGCCCTTCAACCATCGCCGCGTGCCGATGAATATGCCCAGCGAGATTTGGATTACGGATACGACGTTCCGTGACGGGCAGCAATCGCGCGCGCCGTACACGGCAAAACAAATCGCAGATTTGTATAAATTGTTGGCGCGGCTTGGCGGACCGAAAGGGATTATCCGTCAAAGCGAATTTTTCGTCTATACGAAAAAGGACCGCGAGGCGTTAGAACAATGTATGGCGCTTGGTTATAAGTTTCCCGAAATTACGACGTGGATACGCGCGAAGAAGGAAGATTTCGCGATGGTACGCGACATCGGTATCAAAGAAACGGGTATCTTGGTAAGTTGTTCGGATTACCACATTTTCAAAAAGTTGAATATGACGCGTCGTCAGGCGTACGAACATTACCTTTCCGTGGTAAAGCAAGCGTTCGAAGCGGGCATTTCTCCCCGTTGTCACCTTGAAGATTTAACGAGGGCAGATTTCTACGGCTTCGTCGTGCCTTTCGTAAACGCTTTGGTAGAGCTTTCCAAAGAAGCGAAAATTCCCGTCAAAATTCGTATGTGCGACACGATGGGTTACGGCATACCTTTTGCAGGCGCAGCGCCTCCCAGAAGCGTGCCCGGTATCGTTTACGGTTTGCACCACTATTCCAACGTTACTTCGGAAATGTTAGAGTGGCACGGCCATAACGATTTCTATATGGGCGTAGCCAACGCCGTTAGTGCGTGGTTGTACGGCGCAAGTGGCGTCAACTGTTCGCTCCTTGGTATCGGGGAACGTACGGGCAACGTGCCTACGGAAGCGATGGTTATGCAATACGCGTCTATGCGCGGTACGCTGGACGGTATGGATACGACGGCGATTACCGAAATTGGGGAATATTTTGAAAAGGAACTTGCATATCCTATTCCGCCGATGACGCCGTTCGTGGGAAGCGCGTTCAACTTGACGCGCGCCGGTATTCACGCCGACGGTATGATGAAAGACGCGGAAATTTACAATATTTTCGATACGGAAAAAATCTTAAACCGTCCTGCGGAAGTTTCCATTTCCAACACGTCGGGTTTGGCAGGTATTGCGTATTGGGTGAACAAGCATTTCAAATTGCCGCCTGAAAAACAGGTGAACAAGCAAGATTGGATAGTGCAAGAAATGAAGACGCAAATCGACGCTTTGTACGCCGACGGCAGAACGACGGTTATGGGCGAGGACGAGTTGGAAAAACTTTTCCGCGCGAACAGCAAAGACGAACGTTGCGCCACAAATTTCTTTGATTTATAATAAAGTGGGTACGATTATGGGTTATACAATAGCGCAAAAAATTATTAAAAATCACCTCGTTTGCGGTGAAATGGTTACGGGCAAAGAAATTGGGTTGCGTATCGACCAAACGTTGACGCAAGACGCAACGGGTACGATGGCGTATTTGCAATTCGAGGCGATGGGTATTGATAGGGTAAAAACCGAACTTTCCGTTGCGTATATCGACCATAACACCTTGCAAGCAGGGTTTGAAAACGCAGACGACCACCGTTATATTCAAACGGTGACGAAGAAACACGGTATCCGTTTTTCCCGTCCCGGCAACGGTATTTGTCACCAAGTACATTTAGAACGTTTTTCTAAACCTGGCAAAACGCTCATCGGCTCCGATTCGCACACGCCTACGGCTGGCGGTATCGGTATGCTCGGTATGGGCGCGGGCGGTTTGGACGTAGCCGTGGCAATGGGCGGTGGCACGTACTATATCACGATGCCCAAGATGATTAGGGTGAACCTCGTTGGCCAGCTTTCTGATTACGTAGGGGCAAAGGACGTTATTTTAGAGGTGCTTCGTATTCTTGGCGTAAAGGGCGGCGTAGGTGCTATCGTAGAATACGGCGGCGAAGGCGTGAAGACGCTTTCCGTGCCCCAACGCGCGACGATTACGAATATGGGCGCGGAACTGGGCGCAACCAGCTCCATTTTCCCGTCCGACGAAGTGACGAAAGCTTTCTTAAAAGCGGAGGGCAGAGAAGAGGATTATATCGAACTTTCCTCCGACGAAGACGCGGTATTCGACGCCACGTACACCGTGGATTTAAGCGCGTTGAAACCGTTGGCGGCTTGTCCGCACAGCCCTGATAACGTCAAGGCTGTAAAAGAACTTTCGGGTATGAAAATCAATCAGGTATGTATCGGTTCTTGCACCAATTCCTCGATGCAAGATATGCTGACGGTTGCCGCAATGCTCAAAGGCAAAACGGTACATCCCGACGTAAGCTTATCCATTTCGCCCGGTTCGAAACAAGTATATACGATGCTTGCAGAATGCGGCGCGCTTGCCGATTTAATCAATGCCGGCGCGCGTATTTTGGAGTGCGCTTGCGGCCCTTGTATCGGTATGGGTTTCTCGCCGAAATCGGCAGGGATAAGCCTTCGTACGTTCAATAGAAACTTCCTTGCAAGAAGCGGGACGGCGGATGCACAAGTCTATTTGGTTTCGCCTGAAACGGCGGCGGCTTCGGCGATTGCTGGTGTGTTTACTGACCCGACGACGCTTGGCGTTGCGCCCAAGGTAGAAATGCCTTTGGCATTTAAGATTAACGATAATCTCATCGAAATGCCCGTTTCTGCGGATAAAATGGACGAAGTTACGGTGGAACGCGGCCCGAATATTAAACCTATCCCCGTAGGGAAAGCCCCTGACGAAAATCTTTCTTGCGAGTTAATTTTGAAAGTGGGCGACGATATCACTACCGACCATATTATGCCGGCAGGTACGAAAGTATTGCCCTATCGTTCTAACGTGCCGAAGCTTTCGGAATTCTGCTTTACGGTTTGCGATAAAGATTTCCCCGAACGCGCGAAGAAAAAGGGCGGCGGCGTCATTTTAGGCGGTGCAAACTATGGGCAAGGCTCGTCGAGAGAGCACGCGGCGCTCGTGCCTTTGTATTTAGGGATTAAAGCGGTTGTCGCAAAGAGTTTTGCGCGTATTCACGTGGCGAATTTGATTAACTTTGGTATCGTGCCGATGACGTTAAAAAATCCTGATGATTACGACAAATTCAACGAAGGTGACGCCTTGGAAATTCAAGGTTTTGCAGCGGCGGTGAAAGGCGAAAACGAAGCTACGCTCGTCAATAAGACGAACGGCGCTACGGCGACGCTCGTATTGACGCTTTCCGCTCGTCAAAGAGAGATGTTGGCGGCAGGCGGATGCCTTAATTATACGAAAAACAAGTAAGGAGCAATAGTATGGAAATGGAAGAATATAAAGCGCAATTAGACGTCGCTTGCGAGAAATTTAGAAAAATCCTCGAAAAGCAACTCGTTCGGGTAGAGGATATGAAAGCGCAAGGCGATTTTGTTGATTACAGCGCGCTCGATTGCATTAAAATCGGCGTTTGCGGCGGCGACGGCATCGGCCCGATTATTTCCGCGCAGGCAAGAAGAGTGCTCGAATTTATTTTGGACGATTTGGTAAAATCGGGTAAAGTAGAATTTAAGGACATTGAAGGGTTGACGATTGAAAATCGTATTGCTAAGGGTAAGGCGATTCCCGACGACGTTATGGCGGAATTGAAATCGTGCCACATTATCTTAAAAGGTCCTACGACGACGCCGCAAAAGGGCAGCGGTATGCCCAATATCGAATCGGCAAACGTAGCGATGAGAAAGGCACTTGATTTGTTTGCGAATATCCGTCCCGTAAAAGTGCCCGAAGAGGGAATTAACTGGACGATTTTCCGCGAAAACACGGAAGGCGGTTACGCCGTAGGTTCCAGCGGTTTCAACGTTACGGAAGATTTGGCGGTAGACTTTACGATTACCACCAAACAAGGCTCGGACAGAATTGCCCGTCTTGCATACGACTACGCGCATAAAAACGGTTTGGGCAGAGTATCGCTGGTTACCAAAGCCAACGTTATTAAGACGACGGACGGTAATTTCTTGGAAGATTGCCATAAGGTAGCGGATATGTATCCCGATATTATCACGGACGAGTGGTACGCAGATATTATGACGGCGAAACTCGTGGATAAAAAACGTCGCCGTGATTTCAAAGTATTGCTTTTGCCCAACTTGTACGGCGATATTATTTCGGACGAGGCGGCGGAATTCCAAGGCGGCGTAGGCACGGCAGGCTGCGCCAATATCGGTAAGAAATACGCAATGTTCGAGGCTATCCACGGCAGCGCGCCGCGTATGGTAACGGAAGGTAGAGGTAAATATGCAGACCCTTGTTCGATGCTCCGTGCGTGCGTAATGTTGCTGTCGCATATCGGTTTGCAAGATAGGGCGGATAAATTGGAAAAAGCCTTGGATATTTGTTCGTTCGAAGAAAAGAAGATGGTTATTACCGGTCGTGACACGGGCGCGACCTGCGAAGAATTTGGCAATTACGTAATGGAAACGCTTAAAAAACTCGTTTGAATTGCGTAAGCATATAGATTCCCCTTTGCGATTGAGGAAATCACGCAAAGGGGAGTTTTTTTGCACACGAGGCTTTTTTACGGAAATTACTTTACAAAAGATAATTTATGTGATATAATAAAAAATAGAGGTATACTTATGAAATATACGGTTCAATCTGGCAAATATGCCTTTAAAAACTTTATATATTTATTGCCTTTTGCAATTTTGCCTGCGTGGTTTTTATCTCTCGCGACCGACCAAGAGGCGATTAAGTGCGCTTTGGACGCGATTTTCCACGGCAATATCAACGATTTCCATTTCGTTCATATCTTCCGCGCGATTTCCATACTCAGTTTTTCAGACGTCTATTCGATAATTTTTGGTATCGCAGCCGTTATATTTACGATAGTTTGCGGCGCGATGGTGATGGCGTTTTTGGATAAACATATGCGTATAGGGAAGCGTACGTTTACGGGTATTTTTTCGAAATTAAACGACAATTTCGTATCGACGGCAGGGTTTGTATTATTGCTTTTGGCGATGTACGAGTTGTGGGCGTTATTGGTCTCGACGTTCGTGTACGTGGTTTCGCTGATTCCCGTCGTTTGGCTTGCGTATATTTTAGCTTGCGGGTGCTACTTGTTTATGCACGTCGTCTTAATTTACGCGGTGGGTAAAATTTATTTGTGGTTGCCCTGTATGCAAATTACGGGTTTTAAAGCCTTTGAAGCGTTGCATTATTCTCAATATCTTATGTCGACGATGCGTTGGAAATTGCTTTTGTCGCAGTTAGGTATTTTATTCTTCGTGGAAGCGCTTATTGCCCTGTGTGCGTTAACGCCCGTGACGTGGTTGTTTACGTTGTTGACGACGGTGTTTTACGTGTTGGTTATTATAATTTTCTGCGTACGTATGATGGTGGCGTATTTCGACCGTGACCAAATTGAACGCGCAGATTTGAGAAGATATTATTGATTGAAAATTATAAAAGGATGGAATATATTATGGACTATCGTAAAAATTACCAAAGCTGGTTGAACAGCCCTGCCATTTGCGCGGAGGGGAAAGCAGAACTGGCAAGCATCGCTAATGACGAAAAAGAACTCGAATACCGTTTCGGTGGAGAATTGGAATTCGGCACGGCAGGTATGCGTGGAATTATCGGTTGCGGTATGAATATGATGAATATTTATACGGTTATGCGTGCAACGCAGGGCCTTGCAGAGTGGATTAAGAGCCTTGGTCAAGCGGCGATGGATAGAGGCGTAGTCATTTCCTACGACACCCGTAGAAAATCGGACGTATTTGCCAAAGCGACGGCAAGCGTACTTGCTAAAAACGGTATCAAAGCGTATCTTTTCGACGACGTGCATCCCGTACCGATGCTTTCCTACGCGGTGCGTTATTTAAAGACGATTGCAGGCGTTATGATTACGGCAAGCCATAACCCTAAGGAATATAACGGATATAAAGTATATGGGGAAGACGGCGCGCAAATGTCGCCCGAAGACACGGCAAAAGTAGTGGGTTACATCAACCAAATTGAAGATTATCTTTCTGTCAGCGGCGATGAAAACAGTCCGTTGATTTTGCCCGTCCCTTCGAAATTGGACGACGATTATATTGAAGAATTATCCCGCCTTACCCTTTCCAAGGAAGCGGTGGAAAAATGCGGCGCAAACTTAAAACTCGTTTATACGCCCGTTCACGGCAGCGGTTACGTTCCCGTTACGCGTATCTTGAAAAAGTTGGGTATCAACGCAACGATTGTTGAGGCGCAAACGACGAAAGATACCGAATTTTCCACGGTAAAAGTGCCTAATCCCGAATATAAAGAAACGCTTTCTATGGGTATTGCGCTCGCCAACGAAATCAACGCTGACGTAGTGTTTGGTACGGACCCTGACTCTGATAGACTGGGCGTAGCTTTGAAAAACGAAGCGGGGGAATTCGTTGCGCTTTCAGGCAACCAAGTAGGTATTTTGCTTTTGGATTATATCTTAACTCGTTTGGCGGAAGATAAGACGATGCCTGCCAATGCGGCGGTGGTAAAATCGTTCGTTACGACGGGTATGGCAAAGGCGCTTTGCGACGATTACGGCGTAACGCTTTACGAAACGCCCGTTGGGTTTAAGTTTATCGGCGAAAAGATAAAGCAATGGGAAAAGGACGGCAAGCATACGTATATCTTCGGCTTTGAAGAATCCTGCGGATACCTTCGCGGCACGCACGCAAGAGATAAAGACGCCGTTGTGGCTTCGATGATTTGCGCGGAAATGGTTTGCTATTATGCGTATATTGGCAAGTCTGTGTTCGATAGATTGCAAGAAATTTACGCTAAATACGGTTACGTGCTGGATAAAAACGTTTCTATCCAATATTCCGGTTTGAACGCAATGAAGGAAATGAACGCCGTCGTCAACGCGTTGAAAACGATGAAAGTGGACGATTTTGCCGGCGTAAAAGTAGAGGCTGTACGCGATTACAGCGCGGCGAAACGCACGGACGCAAACGGCAACGTGAGCGAACTGGATATCCCGAAATGCAACTGTGTGTATTACGAACTTGAAGGCGGTTCTTTCGTGTGCGTACGTCCTTCCGGTACGGAGCCGAAGTTAAAGATTTACTATTCGTTAAAAGCGAAAGACGAAAAGGCGGCAGACGAAAAACTTGCGGAAATTTCCGCGTCGGTAAACGCTTTGCTGGAAAAAGCGAAACAATAAAGATAGATAAAAAAAGAAAAAAATCGGTTGCGTTTTGCAACCGATTTTCTTTGTTGAAAGGATTATTTAATGCTTGATTTATATTCTTTTGGCGTCATGCCCGTATACTTTTTAAAAACGTAACTGAAATGCGCAACCGAATCAAAATATAACTTATTGGTGACGTCGGTAAAAGAGTGTTTTCTTCGAATCAGTTTTTTTGCCTCGTCGATTTTCAGTTTCAAATAGGTGCGATAAATGCTGTTGCCCGTTTTTTGTTTAAAAAAGGAACAAAGGTGCGTTTTGCCATAATGCAATTTTTCGCACAACTCGTCAAGAGAAAGTGTGTCGTAAATTTTAGAGGCAAGGAAACAAACGATTTCGTCTTGTAAATCGTTGGACGAGGATATTTTAGAGAGAAAAAATTCTTGTTGCGCGCTTTGGTTGTTGGCGGCGCGAAGAAGGTAAATCAGCAACAGTTCCAGTTGATTTTTTAACACCTGTTCACCACCGAGGTTGGGGTTGTCGCGCAGGATAAGCTTGTGCAAATCGGGGTCAAAATCGGGCAAAACAAAAGTTTCCGTTGCTTCCGTCATAATATTTTGCAATAAATATCGGTATTCGTCGGGTACACGATATTTTTTGTCGTGAAAAAACGTGATACTTGCCGAACGGCACTCAAAGGAAAGGATAAAGATATTTGCCTCTTCGCCCAAACACTCTACGTGGTGTGGTTGATTGGGGGAGATGAAGATAACTTCGCCTTGTTTTAACAGGTGTTTCACGCCGTTTTTAACGACGAAGACGTCCTTTTTATCAGCGTAAATTATCTCCCAAAAATCGTGTGTTTCTTCTTGGGAAACGTAGTCCTTTTCCGGCTCTTGATAATGCACGGTGACAATTTTTTGTACGTTTAAAAAATTGGAAATTTTGTGTTTGTAAAATTTTTTATCTTTCGTTGTTTGTTCCATATATCGAGTATAACACGTTCTTTCGTTTTTGTAAAATATTTCGAGATACTTTTTGTGAAATATTTTGTAAATTTAGAGAAATATTTTCTATTGAAAATATATATAAGGAAATAGTATAATGATTATATAAAATCACGTTAGAGAGGAAACGTATTATGAAAATGCCCGTATTGGACAAAAACTTTTATCCTATGATTAAAGCGCTTCGTGATTTCGAGGCGGAAGTTGCAAAGAGCGCAAATCCCGTAGAAGTAACGCTTGTTGCGGAAAGAAGCGGCGGCTATAACTACGTGTACAAATACAAAGCGCTGGCAGACGGCGTCAACGACGCGTTTAATTTCCGTATTGCGGAAAGACTTGCCAAGACGATTTTGTGGGTAGTTGGCGGCTACAAAATTTACGTTGCCGGCAGCAAGTCCATTTACGAATATTTGAAGAAGGCGTACACGATGGAAGGTCTTCGTGCGTTCGACGTGGAATTTATGAGTGGCGTTTACGAAAAGCCTTTCGAAGTCGTTTGGCTTGAACAAGACGAAATTCCTGCACAAAAGAGCAATTCTATGCGCGTTGGCGGATATTTGAAGGGTTGTCGTATCGGTTTCGACGCAGGCGGTTCGGATAGAAAGGTCAGCGCGGTTATCGACGGCGAAGTCGTTTATAGCGAAGAAGTAGTATGGAATCCCAAAGTAACGACCGACCCTACGTATCATTACAACGAAATTTTGACGGCAATGAAGACGGCTGCGTCCAAGATGCCCACGGTTGACGCCATCGGCGTATCTTCCGCAGGCGTTTACGTAGACAACAAAATTATGGTTGCGTCCTTGTTCGTTAAAGTCGATAAGAAACAGCACGGCGAGTACATCAAGAATATGTACATCAACGTTGCGAAGGAAATGAGCAAAGAACTCGGCAAAGAAATTCCTTTGGAAGTTGCTAACGACGGCGACGTTACGGCGCTTGCAGGGGCGATTGATTTGGAAGATAACGGCGTACTTGGTATCGCGATGGGTACCAGCGAAGCCGTGGGTTACATCAACACGCAAGGCGGCGTAAACGGTTGGCTTTCCGAACTCGCTTTCGTTCCCGTTGATTTCAACGAAGGCGCGATGGTGGACGAGTGGAGTGGCGACGTTGGCGTAGGCTGCAAATATTTCTCGCAAGACGCTGTTATTAAGCTTGCAGAAGCGGGTGGCCATAAATTTGCTGACGGCTTAACGCCTGCGCAAAAATTAAAGGAAATCCAAGCGCTTATGGATAAAGACGACGCGCTTGCGGCGCAAATCTACGAAGATATCGGCACGTATTTGGCGCACACGATTCCCTTCTACGCAAGATTCTACGAAATCAAACATATGCTCCTTCTCGGCCGTGTAATGGGCGGCAAAGGCGGCGACATTATCCTTGCAACGTGCAAGAAAGTGCTTGCGGAAGAATATCCCGAGTACGCGTCTATCGACATCGGTTTGCCCGATGAAAAGAACCGCCGCGTAGGTCAAAGTATTGCAGCGGCATCCTTGCCTGCCAACGTATAATTGGAGAAAAATCAATGAAAGTATTTAAAAATGCCACCGTTTACGTAGACGGTAAAGGCTTGAAAAAATGTACGGTAACGTTCGACGATACGATTCAAAGTATCGGTAGAAAAGGCAAGGGCGAAGAAATTGAATTGCCTAAAAACGCCATTGTCTTGCCTGGGTTTATCGACCAGCACGTTCACGGCGCAGGCGGCGCGGACGGTATGGACGGCACGGTAGAAGACATCGCTATCATTGCGGAAACGCTTGCCAAAGAAGGCACGACGTCCTTCCTCGTGACGACGATGACGCAAAGTAAAGAAAATATCTTAAAGGCGATGAATTCCGTTAAAGATTATCGCGCGGCAGCTAAAAAAGAGGGCGCAAGGGTGGTAGGTATCCACTTGGAAGGTCCGTTTATCAACGCGGCGCATAAAGGCGCGCAACCTCTTGAATACGTGGCTGCTCCTGACGTTGCGGTATTCGACGAATATAACGAAGCAAGCGGCAACGCAATTAAAATCGTTTCCCTTGCTCCTGAAATCGATGGTGCGGAAACGCTTATTAAGCACCTTTGCGAAAAGGGCGTAGTTGCGTCTATCGGTCATACGGGCGCGAAATTTAAAGACGTGGAAAACGCCGTGGCAGCAGGCGCGAAAAACGTTACGCATACGTACAACGCGCAATCGGCGTTGCACCATAGAGAAATCGGCGTGGTGGGCAGCGCAATGCTTATCAACGAACTGAACTGCGAACTTATTGCCGATACGATTCACGTATCCGTACCTGCTATGCGTTTGCTTGTAAAGAATAAGTTCACGGATAAAATTTCCCTTATCACGGACGCTATGCGTGCAAAGGGTATCCCCGATGGCGAAAGCGAACTTGGTGGGCAAAAAGTATTCGTAAAAGGCGGCGAAGCCCGTCTTGCAGACGGAACGCTTGCAGGCAGCGTATTGCGTATGAATAAGGCGATTGAAAACGTCGTAACGAAAGTGGGCGTCCCGTTTGAACAGGCGGTCGAATACGCAACGATTAACCCTGCCAGATTGCTGGGTATTGATAACGAAGTGGGTAGTATTAAAGTGGGTAAACGCGCGGATTTCGTGGTTATCAACGACAAATACGAAGTGCTCCTTACCGTGAGAGACGGGGAAGTTATCTACAAAGCGTAATAAAAAATAGTATGAAAAAAACTCGAACCAAGTGTTCGAGTTTTTTTATCGTTTTCGCCTATTATATGCGTATCTGTAAAGGAAGGCGATGGCGTAAAGTAGGCTGGGAAACAATAGAAACCAATAAAACGTACCCAGCACGAAAGGCGGCGTAGCGGAAAACCCGAAGAACCCTATGGGGGAACGGAAATTCATAAAGAAATAAGGATAGGGCACACCCCGTCCAAAATCCACGCGGAAATACTCTAACACAAAGGAGAGGGAAAAATAAATCAGGGACGGGATTACGCAAAGCAACGCGTGGGATTTTTTAATGATAAACGTTTGTCTATCCAAGAAAAAATCGACGATGGCAAGCGTAGGGGAAACGACGTGGGTTAATAGGCTGGAAACCGTCCAGGTTTGAAAACCGTAGTCTTTGGCAAACGGCGCTAACAAGCCGCAAAATACCACGCCCGTCATAGTGATAGAAACGACGCATACGTATCGCGTAACGAATAGCAGTTTGGCGTTGCTTTTACAGTAAGGCGCAAAGCCCAGAAACAGCGCGAAAAGCGCGGAAAACCCTATCCAGAGGTTGGATTGTGCCGTAAAATATAATAACCGCCTTGCCCAATGGGAAAAGCCGTCCTTTTGCGCCGTTAACAGCGACAAAAATACGCCCCCAAGCGAGGTGGTTATGAGAAAAATTTTTATAATAACGGATACGGTCTTTTTTACGGTCATACTGTTTAGTATGCCGTATTTTTTTGCGTTTATGTAAGTATATCCGTGACGTTATCAAATCGTGGAAGTATCGTCAACGTGGGGAAAAGCCGTAATGCCTCATCTTTCTCCTTTTCGCCGTTGCCCGTCAAAACGAGCGCGGCGCTTGCGCCCACGTTGGTCGCGCAAAGGATATCGCTGAGGCGGTCGCCCACGACAAGACAATCGCAAGGCGGCACGTTTAAACGTTTGCATATAGACAGCAACAATCCGCTTTTAGGCTTTCTGCAATCACAATTATCCCCGTTATCGTGTGGACAAATCGCCCAAACGTCTGCGCCGTAAGAAGAGAATTCGTTGTCAAAATCGTAGTCTTTGCCGGTGCCGCGCGCAATACTTGCCTGATTGGTGATGATGCCTACGATATAGCCGCGTTTTTGCAAAATGTCAAATAGGTTTTTAATATCCGCAAACGGCGTAAAGGTTTGGGGGAAACGTTTGTCTTCCAGCTCTCCCAAAGTGCCGTCGCGGTCAAACAATATACAGCGTATCATAAGGTCAGTATAACACATTTTTTTAAGGTTTGTCAAATACTTGCACGGGCGTCCTTTTCCGTTGCATACAATAAAAGAGAATTAAGTGGATAATTTTTTATAGTATAGAAAAAACAAGTAAAAAAATGCGGAAAACACTTTCAAAAAACGAAAAAATATGTTATAATGAGGTGAGCAGTTGTACGAATTATTTTTCAATGAAAAATACCAAGGTTTCGACAGGGAAACGCCGTTCGATTTTTCCCGCCGCAGCAGTATTGGTTGCGGTGGAAAGGCGGCATTGGCTTTTTATCCCAAAACGGTGGAAGAACTCGCCTTTTTGGCGCGCGAGTTGTCAATGGACGGAATTCCATTTTACACGCTGGGCAATTTAACCAACGTGTTGCCCTGTGAAGGGGCGATAGATAAAGCGATTGTGTGTACGCGAAAAATGCGTTTGGAAACAAACGAGTCCCGTTTTTTTTCCGTTGGCGTGTCTGCAACGGCGTTGTTGTCCGTATGTCAACGGCAGGGGCTTAGCGGCGCGGAATTTTTGGCTGGAATTCCTTGTACGTTAGGCGGTGCGCTATATATGAACGCAGGCGTAAGCGGAAGGTATATTGCGGAAATCGTAGACAGCGTGCGCGTGCTATATCGCGGGAAGATAACGACGCTTTCGCAACAAGATTGCCGTTTTTCCTATAAAAAGAGTGTGTTTATGGACGAAGACTGCGTTTTGTTGGGCGCTACGTTGCGGCTTGTTGACAGTACGCAATCACAGATTCGTGAAAACGTCGAGACGTATCAGCGCCGTCGCGCGCATTTGCCTAAGGGCAAGAGTATGGGTTGCGTATTTAAAAATCCGTACAGCGTAACGGCAGGGGAATTGATTGAAAGGGCAGGGCTGAAAGGTTTGCGTAGCGGTGGGGCGAAGGTATCGCAAGAACACGCAAATTTCATTATCAACGACGATAACGCGACGGCAGACGATATTCGTACGCTGATTACAGCGATAAAAAAAGCGGTATTTGCACAACATAACGTACGGCTGGAAGAAGAAATACGGTATTTAACGTAACAAAGGAGAAAAGCGGTGCTTTTAACGGGAGATTATCATACGCATACACCCTATTCGCACGGAAAAAATACGGTGGCGGAAAACGTTGCCGCGGCGAAAGCATTGGGGTTGAAGGAAATCGCTATTACCGACCACGGTTTTGCGCATAAGGCGTTTGGAATAAAACGAAAAGACCTTGCGGCGTGCCGAAAGGAATGCGAAGCGGCGGAAAAGGAGTACGGGATAAAAGTACTGCTTGGTATGGAAGCGAATATTCGTGGGGTTAGCGGTATCACGGATATGACGGAAAGGGATTACGAACTTTTCGACGTGTTTAATTGTGGTTTTCACGTCTTTATTTCCTGTAAGCCGTACACGCATCGATACGGGTATTTTTGGGGGAATTTATTGGCGCGTAAGCTAATCCATCACACCTCTCAGCGTTTAATTCAGCGCAACACGAAGGCGTATATCGAGGCGATAAAAAACAACCCGATGGATACGTTGACGCATCTTTCGTACGTATGTCCTGCGGACGTGTTAGAGGTGGCAAAATGCGCCGCCGATTACGGCACGTATATCGAGTTAAATTCGAAAAAACAACATTTAACGGACGAACAACTTATAGAAATCGTTCAAAAGACGTCGGCTCGGTTTATCATTAATTCGGACGCGCACTCGGCGGATAGAGTGGGGGATACGAAAATCGTGGAAGAACAGCTTTCACGTATCGATTTCCCGTTGGATAGGATAGACAATATCGACGGACGGACGCCCCGTTTCCGTTTTGCGGAATATAAAAAACACCTTTAAGGAAAAATATGAGTTTCACCAGCGATTTGAAAAAAGAGATAATCAGCCGCTTTTTGGCGGAGAGTAAGACGGGCGGCGAGAAAAAAGCCGCGCTGTCGGCTTTCATCCGCACAAGCGGCGCTTTGGGTATGCAAGGCGATATCCCGAGCTTTTTTCTCGTAAGTGAAACGGAATACGTCGCAGAATTTTTTATGCGAATTTTCGCGGAAACGTTCAACGCGGAACTGTCGATTACGCACGCCGTAATGGATAGGATGAGCGGTAGAGATAAACTTGTCTTGCTTTGTCCGTCGGGGCTTGGAAAACCGACGCTGTCGGCGTTGCGTTTGTTGAAGCGTGACGGCAGCGATTTTCGTGAAGGCATATGTAAATTACTCGTCAAAGGCGACGATAGAAAAATAGCGTATATACGAGGCGCATTTTTAGGCGGCGGAAGTTGCACGCTCCCCAGCGACGGTGGTACGGGGTATCACTTAGAAATCGTTTTCAATGAAAGAAAAACGGCGAAGGATTTTTGTCTGCTGTTAGACGAGTTCGATTTATTGGCGAAATGGATAGAGCGTAAGGATACGTACGTAGTGTATATGAAAAGCAAGGAAGCGATTTCCGATTTTCTTGCCGTGATAGGCGCGCGTAACGCGCTTAGAAGATTTGCGGCGGTGTTGGAAAAGCGAGATGAAGCCAACAACGATAACCGCGCGAGAAACTGTATGGCAGGCAACGCGGATAAGACGGCGATTGCCGCGGTAAAACAGGTGGTAGCGATTAAAAAAATAGAAGAAAAAACGCATTTCAAAGATTTAAGCGAAGAACTTGTTACGCTGGCGAAGCTCCGTTTGCAATCGCCGGAGAAAACGTTGCAAGAACTGGCGGATACGTTGGGGGTTAGTAAAAGTTGCTTAAATCACCGTATGAGAAGACTTATCGAGATAGCGGAAGAATTGTAAAGGGAAGAGGATTATGACGGATTTTGTACACTTACATTTACATACGGAATACAGCCTTTTAGACGGCGCAGCAAAGGTGGACGATTTAATCGACCACCTTGTTAAGAATAATATCAACGCCTGCGCTATTACCGACCACGGCAATATGTACGCGTCTTTGTATTTTGCGGAAGAGTGCGTTAAAAAAGGGATAAAATATATTATCGGTTGCGAATTATACGCCGTGGACAACCATCTCGTTCGTCCCGCGCAAGGCAAAAACGAGCATATTGTCTTGCTTGCCAAAAACAAGACGGGATATAAGAATATCGTAAAACTCGATTCCCTTTCCTATATCGACGGTTACGCAGGGGGCAAGCCGCGTATTAGTTACGATTTAATCAAACAACATCACGAAGGCGTAATTTGTCTTTCGGCGTGCTTGGCAGGTAGATTGCCGCAACTTTTATTAAAGGGCGATTACGACGGCGCGAAGAAATGGGCGCAAGAAATGAAAGACGTCTTTGGCGACGATTTTTATATCGAATTGCAAGACCACGGCATTGCCGAACAAAAACAAATCTTGCCCGACCTTATTAAAATTGCCAGAGAATTGAATATCGGTTTGGTGGCGACCAACGACGTGCATTATATCGAAAAAGAAGATTGGGAAATGCACGAAGTTTTGCTTTGTATTCAAACGAAATCGACGCTTGCACAGCCCAAAATGCGCTTTGACGAACACGAATTTTATATGAAATCGGGCGACGAAATGGCGGCGCTTTTCCATTACGTACCCGAGGCAATTACCAATACGCGTGTTATTGCGGATAAGATAGAAGAACCCGTTTTCGATTTAACGCCGTACGGCGACCCTATCCGTGATACGTCGTTGATACCGTTATATAAACCCGACGACGGCTCTTCCTCGCCCGATTATCTTACGCGTTTGACGTGGGAAGGGCTGAAAGGCAGATACGAAAATATCACGGACGAGATAAAGAAGCGTGTGGAATACGAGCTGAGCATTATTATCAAAATGGGCTTTGCCGACTATTTCCTTATCGTGTGGGACTATATCAACTGGTCGCGTGTGCACGGTATTCCCGTAGGCCCCGGGCGTGGCTCTGGCGTAGGCAGTATCGTGGCGTATTCGATAGGGATTACCGACGTAGACCCTTTAAAATACGATTTGATTTTCGAAAGATTTTTAAATCCCGACCGTGTTTCTATGCCCGACTTCGACGTGGACTTTTGTACTCGTCGTCGCGCGGAAACGATAGAATACGTCCGTGAAAAATATCATCCTGAAAACGTGGCGCAAATCGTCACGTTTGGTACGCTTGCTTCGCGCGCCGTTATTAAAGACGTAGGACGCGTTATGGGCGTGCCTTATTCGGAAACGGATAAGGTGGCAAAGCTGATGGACGGTAAATCCACGATTGGGGAACTGTTGGGCAGAAAAATCCCCAAACTGGAAAAACAGTTGCAAGACGATACGTTGGACGAGGAAAAACGCAAGGATATCGAAAAGAAACTTGCCGAACAAAAACAAAAGAGAAATCCCGAATTTATCGAAGTGTACGAGAGCAATCCCGAAATACAAAAAGTTATCGATATGGGGTTAAAACTTGAAGGGATGCCCAAAAACACGTCGGAACACGCAGCAGGCGTCGTTATTTGTAATAAAGTGCTTGCGGATAACGTGCCGCTGGCAAGAAACGGCGACGATATCGTTACGCAATTTGATATGAAGGAAGTGGAAGCCGTGGGGATGCTGAAAATGGACTTTTTGGCGCTTACCACGCTCACCGATATTCAAAATACGCTCGAATATATCAAAGAGGGCAAGGGTATCGATATCGATTTCAATAAAATCGGCGTGGACGTGCCCGAGGCGTACCAACTCATCTCGTCGGGGGATACGGACGCCGTGTTCCAGCTTGAACAAGGTGGGATGAAAAAGTTTATGAAAGACCTGCAACCCAACTGTTTGGAAGATTTGATTGCAGGGATTTCGCTCTATCGTCCCGGCCCTATGGACTTTATTCCTAAATATATCGAAAACAAGCATCATCCGGAAAAGATTACGTACGATACGCCGTATTTAGAGCCGATTTTGAAAAATTCGTACGGGGTTATCATTTATCAAGAACAGGTTATGCAGATTTTCCAACAGCTTGCGGGATATTCGCTTGGACAAGCCGATTTGGTGCGTCGTGCAATGTCGAAGAAAAAGAAAAAAGAGCTGATGGAACAAAAGGATAAATTTATTTACGGCTCTCCCAAAGACGGCATTACGGGTTGCGCGCATTTAGGGATTCCTGCCGAGGTAGCGGCGAAGATTTTTGCGGATATGGAAAGCTTTGCTTCCTACGCATTTAATAAATCGCACGCGGCGGCGTATGCTGTCGTTGCGTACAGAACGGCGTATCTCAAAGCGTTTTATCCCAGAGAATTTTTGGCGGGCATTTTAAACGACAGAATTGATAAAATAGACGAAATTTCCAAATATATCGTGTATATGAAGGAAAAGAATATTCAAGTTCTGCCGCCCGACATCAATAAATCGAAGGATATTTTCTGGGTGGAAGGCAACGGTATCCGTATCGGGCTTGGCGCGCTCCGCGGCGTAGGTCAAGAAGCGATAGCGTTGGTTATCAAAGAGCGCAATGAAAACGGCTTGTTTAAGGACTTTGGGGATTTTGTTTCTCGCTGTGCGAAATTTATCAATAAACGCATTATCGAAAGCTTAATTTACGCAGGCGCGTTCGATTCGTTCGGTTGCGCACGTGCCCAAGTGGCGGCTGTTTACGAGGAAGTGTACGCAAGGGTAAACGCCTTGGATAAACAAAAGGCAGGGGCGCAGCTTTCGTTGTTTGGCAGCGTTTTGGAAGAACAAAAAATTGAAGTGGAGTTCCCGAATATTCCCGAATACGACACGATGGAAAAACTGTCGAAAGAGAAATCGGTGCTTGGCGTGTACGTTAGCGGTCACCCGTTTGAAAAATTCTTGTCCCATTTTAAAGATAAGAACTTTAATTGCTCTTTCTTAAACGCGTACACGGAAGACGAAGAAACGGGTATAAAGACGTATACGGAAATTGCCGACGGTATGTCTGTGTCTATGGGTGGTATGATTGCCGCCAGCAAAAAATTAAAAACCAAATCAGGGCAATTTATGGCGTTCGTGACGGTAGAGGATATGTACGGCTCGATAGAGTGCGTTTGTTTCCCCAAAGTCTATGACAAAATTCGTCCCTTCCTTGAAAACGATAGGGTTGTTTCCGTTACGGGGAAATTAAGCATTGACGCGGATAAAGCGCCTGCGATTATCGTCGATAAAATGACGGAATTCACCATAGAACAAAGCGGCGCGGCAACGCAACAAAGCGGCGCGGCAACGCAACAAACGGCGGTGGCTACGCCACCCGTGAAAACGGAAGAGGAAAAAACGGACGCAGAGAAAAAGCTGTGGCTTAACGTGACGGGTATGGACGAGGCGGATATGGAAGAGCTGATGGAAACGTTGACTTTCTACGAAGGCGCAACGCCCGTATATTTCGTGAAAGACGGCAAGAAGATGCTTTGTACGCAAAAGGTAACGCCCGGGCGCGGGTTAATGGCAGAGCTTTCCGCTTTTCTCCCCGACGCGTGTATAAAACTTTTATAAAAAGAATTTTATAAAATTGAGAAAACGGCGTTAAAACAGTTGTATTTTGTCGAAAAATAGCTATAATATTAGATATAAGTAATATGATTGCGAAACGGTATTTTGCGGCGGAAACGTTAGAAAAAAGTACGCTGAAAATAACGGAAGGTAAATAAGAACGTGAGGTAAAAAATATGAAGAGAATCGGTTTGCTTACGAGTGGTGGCGACGCGCCCGGTATGAACGCGGCAATCCGTGCGGTAGTTCGTTCGGGTATATATTTTGGTATGGAAGTATACGGTATAGAGCGTGGTTATGCTGGTCTTATCGAAGACAAACTTATTCCTATGGAAATGCGTAGCGTTTCCAATATCGTACAATTTGGCGGCACGAAACTTCGTACGGCAAGATGTATGGAAATGTTGACGGAAGAAGGGCAAAAGAAAGCGGTTGCAACGTTGGAAAAGCACGGTATCGACGGGCTTGTCGTTATTGGTGGCGACGGTTCGTTCCGTGGCGCAAGGGTGCTCAGCGAAACGTACGGCGTGCCTACCATCGGTATCCCCGGCACGATTGATAACGACTTGGAATATACCGACTATACGCTCGGTTTCGATACGGCAGTAAATACTTGCTTGGATATGATAAACAAGCTTCGTGACACGATGACCTCGCACGAGCGTGTTTCCGTCGTTGAAGTTATGGGTAGACATTGCGGTGATATTGCCTTGTACAGCGGTATCGCTTCGGGCGCAGAAATCATCGTTGTTCCGGAAATCCCCGTAGATATGGAAGATATCGTCGCCAGCGTAAATCGTTCGCGCGCCAACGGTAAACACTCTAACATTATCGTTATCGCGGAAGGGGTTATGAGCGCGGAAGAATTTGCAAAGCGTTTACAAGCGCACACGACGTATTCGGTACGTCCTACCTGTATCGGGCACGTACAGCGTGGCGGCTCGCCAATGATGGCGGACAGAATGCTTGCGGCGCAGTTTGGTAACAAAGCGGTGCGTTTGCTTAACGACGGTATCGGTAACCGCGCGGTTGGTATCAAAGATAACAAGATTATCGATATGGATATTATTGAAGCGGTTTCTATGAAAAAAGTGTTTAACTACGAGCTGTATGAAACGCTGCAAATGATTTCTATGTAAAATAGTAAACTCCATTTACAATTCAACGGGTTTGGCATTTGGCTAAGCCCGTTTTTGTATGAAAAAGTGAAAAAACGGTAAAATTTTTTCTTTTTTGCTATTGAATTTTGCATTTTTATGTTGTATAATAATTATAGTATATGGTAAGGCAACGCTATGGAAAACTGCTTCGGTATGTTTTTGTAACAGCTTTCCGTTCCGTTACCCTACGGGGAATTGTAGGAGCGTGGAATAATGATTTTATCCGTTTGTATGAGTCCGTCAATCGACGTAACGATGGAGCTGGATTCTTTGAACGTTGGTATGACCAACGTCGTCAAAAATAAAGCGATGTCGTTAGGGGGGAAAGGGCTTAACGTGGCTATCGGTGTGGCAAGGATGGGATATCCTTCTTATGCTACGGGGCTAATGTATAACGAAAACGGGTACGTGTTTGAAAACGCGCTGGCAAATGAAGGCGTGCATTTTTCCTTCGTGTGGAATAAGGGCAGAGTGCGCGAAAATTATAAAATTATCGACAGCCGCGCGATGTTGACGGAGGTAAACGACGTAGGGGAAGAGGTTGCAGACGAGAAGGCGGAAGAGGTGTTATCCGTCATCCGCGCGCAATCGCAAAAGAACGCCGTAACGGTGCTTTCCGGCGGTTTGCCCAAAGGGATTGACGCGCGTTTTTATGGGGAAATGGTGCGCGCGGTTGCGCCCAATTCTATAAAAATCGTCGACGCAAAAGGGGATAGGCTCTTTCACGCGTTAGACGTGGGCGTGGATTTGATTAAACCGAATTTAGAAGAATTGGAAAACAGTATCGGCAGACGTATCGAAGACAAACAAGATATGTTGGACGCGTGTTACGAATTGATTGATAGAGGGGCAAAAAACGTATTGCTTTCGCTGGGAAAACAGGGCGCGGTGATTACGGACGGTACGAAGAGTTTTTATTGTAAGAGCTTGAACGTGGCAATGAATTCTACGGTGGGCGCAGGCGACGGTATGGTGGCGGCTGCTGCCATCCGTATGGCGGAAGGCGCGCCTATTTCAGAGATTTTACGGGCAGGCGTAGCCGCAGGTACGGCGACGGTTATGACGACGGGTAAAGTGTCGTTTACCAAGCAACAGTACGCCGAAGTATTAAGCAATCTTCGAGTAACTGAAATATAAAAATTAAATAAATAAAAAACCCGAAAAAGTCGTGCACTTTTTCGGGTTTTTTGCATATACTGTAATATATTTCGTAAAAAGTCGAGAGACGGTGAAAAGTGAACACGGATTAATCCGTCTAAGGATAGGCGTATCGGAAGTTGGAAAAAGCGCCGACGCATAGGTAATCGTCTCTCGCCTCGAAATGCCGTTAGGCGCGTATATTTTATACGTGTACGTATAAAAATAACTAAAAGGGGCGGCTATGAAAAAGACGGAAAAAATCGTTTTTGCGGCGTTGATGGTGGCGCTTGGCGTATTGTTGATTGCCTTTCAAGAATCAGTGGTAAAAATTGCCGTTTCGGCGATAGGGATATTGCTGATTGCGCTTGGCGTGATAGACGCGATAAATAGGTCTTTCCCTTCGGCGATTGTAAAAGCAATATCGGGCGTCGTCGTTATTTTATTCGGCGTGTTTGCCGTCCGCGCGGTGCTGTATTTGCTTGCCGGCGTGTTATTGATTGCGGGTATACTCATATTGTACGAGGGGATAAAATCCCGCGATTATTGCGTTTCCGTATTGCAAAAGGTCGTGACGTATTTATTGCCCGTCGTTTGTATTTTGATAGGGATATTGCTCCTTTTCAACGGGGGCGGTTCGGTGACGTGGGTATTCGTCGTCGGTGGAATTCTCGTCGTGGTAGAAGGCGGTTTGTTGCTCGTTGACGCGCTGGTTGGCGATTAGAAAAAAGAAATACGAGAAGTGCTCTGCTTATAGCAGAGCTTTTTTTTTGCGAAAAAAGATAAAAATTTATCGATTTAGCGATTAAAAAAAACAAAAACGGCTGTCAAGTATTTGTGATTATAAAAAAAATATGATATAATAATGTCGTATCGTGTAATAAAATGCCCTTATCGCACGCGCATATATATATGCGTATGCGCGCAGGGAACGTTCAAAGGCGATAAAAAGAAGGAAAAAATAAAAAACGGAGATAAAAACATGAACAACAAAGTTACTATCATCGGTGCAGGTTCAGTAGGCGCAACGGTTGCCTACACGCTCGTTGCGACGGGTTCGGTTGCGGAAATCGTACTCATCGACGTCAACGTGGATAAGGCAAAAGGGGAAGCGATGGACATCGTACAAGCGACGCCCTATTTGCATCCCGTCAAAATCTACTGTGGCACGTATGAAGACGCGGCAGGTTCGGATATCGTTATCATTACGTCGGGCGTAGGCAGAAAGCCCGGTCAATCTCGTATCGACCTTACGCAAACGAACGTAAACATTTTAAAGAGCATCGCTCCGCAAATCGTTAAACACGCGCCCGACGCGTTGTACTTGTTCGTTGCAAATCCCGTAGACGTACTCACCTACGTATTCTGCAAAATTACGGGTATTCCCAAGAACCGCGTTATCGGTACGGGTTGCACGCTTGATAGTATCCGTTTGAGAACGCGCCTTTCCGAGTTGTATTCGGTAAACCAAAAACAAGTCCACGCGTACGTTTTGGGCGAACACGGCGACAGCTCGTTCGTGGCTTGGTCGATGGCGGATATTTCCGGTATGGCTTTGGCTGATTACGAAGCGGCTGTTTGTGATAACGAAACGTTGAAAGCGATGCCTTACACTCGTGAAGAAGTAGAAGAATACGTAAAGAAATCGGGCGGTAAGATTATCGCTGGCAAAGGCGCTACTTTCTACGGTATCGCAGCGTCCGTAAAACAAATCGTTGACAGCATCTATTCCAGCGCGTACACCGTATTGCCCGTATCCACGGTACTCGACGGCGAATACGGCGTATCCGACGTAGCGCTTTCTACGTTGTGCGTAATCGGTTCGAAAGGCGTTGTTAAGACGCTCACGCCGAAGCTGACGGACGAAGAAGTGGCGAAGTTCCAAAACAGCGCGAAGGTATTGAAAGACGTTATCTCGCAAATTGAAATCTAATTGGAGAAAATAAAAATGGAATACCGTATTGAAAAAGACACGATGGGGGAAATGCAAGTCCCTGCAGATAGATACTGGGCGGCGCAAACGCAAAGAAGTTTTCAAAACTTCCGTATCGGCGAAGAAGTAATGCCTCGTGAAATCACGAAAGCGTTCGGCGTATTAAAAAAAGCGGCGGCGCTTGCTAACTGGAAACTTGGGAAACTTCCCGAAGAAAAGAAAGACGCCATTTGCGCGGCTTGCGACGAAGTGATTTCGGGCAGCTTGAACGGACATTTCCCGCTTGTCGTATGGCAAACGGGTAGCGGCACGCAATCGAATATGAACGCCAACGAAGTTATCGCAAACCGCGGCAACGAAATCGCCGGTAAAAAGCTGTTGCACCCCAACGACGATATCAATAAGAGCCAAAGTTCCAACGACACCTTCCCTACGGCAATGCACATCGCGGCGGTTGTTGCTATTGAAGACAAACTCTTCCCTGCAATGGACACGCTTATTGCGACGCTCAAACGTTTGGAAGAAGAAAACGAAGGTATCGTTAAGAGTGGTAGAACGCATTTGCAAGACGCCGTTCCCATTGCTTTCTCGCAAGAGATTAGCGGTTGGAGAAATATGGTAGAAAAGACGAAAGCGCAACTTGCGTTGTCGCTTGACGGATTGAAAGAACTTGCGCTTGGCGGCACGGCGGTAGGCACGGGCTTGAACGCCCCCAAAGGCTTTGCCGAAGAAGTGGCGGCGCAGGTCAGCGAACTGACGGGAAAGAAATTCGTTACGGCGGAAAATAAATATCACGCGTTGACAGCGAAGGACGAGCTCGTGTTTGCGCACGGCGCGTTGAAAGCGCTTGCTTGTAACCTTATGAAGATTGCCAACGACGTAAGATGGCTTGCTAGCGGCCCTCGCGACGGACTTGGTGAAATCTTTATTCCCGAAAACGAACCCGGTTCTTCGATTATGCCCGGTAAAGTGAACCCTACGCAATGCGAATCGATGACGATGGTTGCCGTACAAGTTATGGCAAACGACGTTGCGGTAGGCGTAGGCGCGTCGCAAGGGAATTTCGAACTCAACGTATTTATGCCCGTCATCATTTACAATTTCTTGCAATCGGTGCGTTTGCTTGCAGATGGTATCGTATCGTTTGAAAAGAACTGCGTAACGGGTATTAAAGCGAACAAAGAAAAAATGCATCACAATCTTTACAATTCTTTGATGTTGGTTACGGCGCTCAACCCGTATATCGGCTATGAAAACGCAGCGAAGACAGCAAAGAAGGCATACAAGGAAAACATTTCCTTGAAAGAGGCTTGCGTTGCGCTCGGTTTCTTAACGGCGGAAAAATTTGACGAAGTCTTCCGTCCCGAAGAAATGGCGTATCCGCAAAAATAATATACTCGTAAAGAGGTAGAAAGTATTATGAAAATCAGTTACTATCCCGGCTGTACGCTCAAAACGAAAGCGAAAGAGCTTGACGTAACGGCGCGTCGTTGCGCAGAGGTTTTGGGCGTGGAGATGGAAGAAATCGAAAATTGGCAATGTTGCGGCGCCGTGTACAAAATGGGTACGGACGAAATAGCAACCAAGCTTTCAGCGGTGCGCGCATTGGATTATGCAAAACACCACGGCGGAAAATTGCTTACGCTTTGCTCGGCTTGCCACAACGTCATCAAACGCGCAAACGAAGATATGAAAACAAACGCTGATATTCAATTCCGCGCCAACAACTATATGAAGTTGGACGAACCGTATAAAGGGGAAACGGAAGTATTGCATTATCTCGAAATGTTGAAAAACGTAGTGGGATTCGATGCAATTAAAAAAGCGGTAGTAAAACCGTTGAATAGAAAAATCGGTGCGTACTACGGCTGTCTTTTGCTCCGTCCCAGCGGCGTAATGGCGTTTGACAATCCCGAAAATCCCACGATTATCGAAGACTTTATCCGTGCCATCGGCGGTACGCCCGTCGTGTATCCCTTCCGTAACGAGTGTTGTGGCGCGTACGTGTCTTTGAAGAATAGCGATTTACCTAAGGAAAAGAGCCGTAAAGTGCTTTCCAGCGCAAAAGAAAAGGGTGCGGAAGAAGTGATTACCGCTTGTCCGCTCTGCCTGTACAACTTGCAGGTAAACGGCGATAACATCTTGCCTGTGAAATACTTTACCGAGCTTCTTGCCGAAGCGTTGGGGGTGGAACAATGACGAAAGAAGAACGCATTGAAAATATGCAAAGATTAAGCGGCACGGACGTAAGAAAGTGTATGAAGTGTGGCAAATGTTCAGGTAGATGTCCTGCGTTCAAAGATATGGATATCAAGCCGCACCAATTCGTTTCTATGCTTGAAAGAGGAAAAATTGACGAATTGCTTGCTTGTAAGGCAATTTGGAACTGTTTATCTTGTATGGCGTGCGTAGAGCGTTGTCCCAGAGGCGTTGCGCCGGCTGCGGTAGTGGAAGCGGTGCGCGATACGGTGGTGCGTATGCAAGGAAACAACGGCGTGAAAGCGGAAGATATACCGCCTATCGTTGACGAATTTATCCCTCAACAATTGTTGGTAAGCGCATACAGAAAATATAATAAATAACGATAAAAATCTAAAAAAAGAGAGTAAATAAAATGCAAAGAATAGGTGTTTTTATTTGTTGGTGCGGTAGCAACATTTCAGCAACGGTCGACGTTGTAAAAGTTGCGGAAGTTATGAAAAACGAACCTGGCGTCGTATATTCCGCAAACTATCAATATATGTGCTCCGAAAACGGACAGCAACTCATCAAACAGGCAATTAAAGAACATAACCTTACGGGTATCGTCATTGGCTCTTGTTCGCCGAGAATGCACGAAGCCACCTTCCGCAAAGCGGCGGAAGCGGCTGGGCTGAACCCGTATATGGTAGAAGTTGCCAATATCCGCGAACATTGCTCGTGGATTCATAAAGATATCGACGAGGCGACGGAAAAAGCGGTTATCCTCGTGCGTACGGCGATTGCGAAAGTAAAACTCAACGCGCCGCTTATGGCAGGGGAAAGCCCCGTTGTAAAACGCGCGCTCGTTATCGGCGGCGGTATCGCAGGTATTCAAGCGGCGCTTGACATTGCAGACGCAGGCTTTGAGGTAGATATCGTAGAAAAGAACGCAACCATCGGCGGCCGTATGGCGCAGTTGGATAAAACGTTCCCCACGCTCGACTGCTCGGCTTGTATTTTGACGCCGAAGATGGTGGATTGCGCGCAACACGAAAAGATTGATATTCTTTCGTATAGCGAAGTGGAAGAAGTAAAAGGCTTCGTTGGTAATTTCAACGTAAAAATTCGTCGCAAAGCGAGATTCGTTGATGAAACGAAGTGTACGGGTTGTAAGCTGTGTATGGAAAAATGTCCTTCGAAGAAAGGGCTTAACACCTTTAATATGGGCTTGAACACTCGTCCTGCTATTTATATCCCGTTTGCGCAGGCTATCCCCAACGTTGCGGTAATCGACCCTGAACAATGTATTAAATTGAAGACGGGCAAATGCGGTATTTGTCAAAAATTCTGCGGCGTAGGCGCGATTGATTACGAGCAAAAAGATAGCTTTATCGAACGTCAGTACGGCGCAATCGTCGTTGCGACGGGCTTTAAGCCTATCGAACTTACGGCGTTTAACGAATACGGCTACGCTGATAACAAAGACGTAATTACGTCTTTGGAATTGGAAAGATTGATGAACGCAGCTGGCCCTACGGGCGGCGTATTGCTCCGTCCTTCGGATAACGAACATCCCAAGACGATTACGTTTATTCAATGCGTAGGCTCGCGTGATACCAGCGGTTGCGGCAAGCCGTACTGCTCGAAGATTTGCTGTATGTATACGGCAAAACACGCAATGCTTATCCGTGAAAAATATCCCGATACGCAGGTCAACGTATTCTATATCGACGTGCGTACCCCCGGTAAAAACTACGACGAATTCTTCCGCCGCGCGGTAGAACAATACGGCGTAAACTATATCAAGGGTATGGTCGGGAAAGTATATAACGAAAACGGCAAATTGATGGTACAAGGCTCGAACCTTATCGATAACGAACAAGTTACGATTGAATCTGACCTTGTAGTATTGGCTGCGGCGATTGAACCCGAACCCGCGGTGAGAAAAATTGCCACGCTGTTGACGGCAAGTATCGACACCAACAATTTCTTGACGGAATCGCACGCGAAGCTTCGTCCCGTGGAAAGCCCCACGGCAGGCGTATATCTTGCAGGCGTATGTCAAGGCCCGAAGGATATTCCCGAAACGGTATCGCAGGCGTCTGCTTGCGCGGCGAAGGTCATCGGCTTGCTGGTAAAAGACAAGTTAAAGACGAACCCTTGCGTAGCTACGCCCGACGAAAATATGTGTAACGGTTGTAGCCAATGCGCCAACGTATGCGCCTACGGTGCGATTACGTACGTGGATAAAGAATTCCGTCTTGGCGGCGGTAAAACGGAAATCCGTCGCGTAGCGTCGGTGAACCCTGCGGTATGTCAAGGTTGTGGCGCTTGTACGGTAACCTGTCCTTCTGGGGCAATGGATTTGAAGGGATTTAGCTCGAAACAAATTATGTCGGAGGTGGAAGCAATATGCAAGAAGTAAGCACCGAAAAGAAAGAATTTGTGCCTAACATCGTTGCCTTTTGTTGCAACTGGTGTTCGTATGCTGGGGCAGACCTTGCAGGTTCTAGCAGACTTAGCTATCCTGCAAACGTAAAGATTATCCGCGTACCCTGTTCTTGTCGCGTAAACCCCACGTTCGTGCTCAAAGCCTTCCAACAAGGGGCAGACGGGGTTATCCTTTGCGGTTGTCACCCCGGGGATTGCCATTACGTAACGGGCAACTACTATACGAGAAGAAGAATGGCGCTCTTGTTCAGTTTCTTAGATTATATGGGGATTGAGAAAGAACGTACGCGCGTAGAGTGGGTATCCGCAGCGGAAGGCGCGCGTTTCTCCGCGGTTATGAACGATTTCGTGAAGACGATAACCGACTTGGGTGAAAACAAACGCATTACCGACCTTCGCGTAAAGGAGGGTGAATAAGATGAAAGACGTTGAATTGAAAATGCTCGAACGCGCAAAGGCTTTGTTGGAAAGCGGCGAAGTGGCGCGCGTAATCGGTTGGAAAAAAGGCGAATTCTTCTATGACCCTACGCCTGCTTCCTTTGAAACGGTAGAAGAACTTAAAGATTTCACGTACGACTGGTTCTGCGGCGCAAATCTGTCCAAATACCTTATTCAAATGAGCAAAAAAGAGGGCAAAACGGCTGTATTTTTGAAACCCTGCGATACGTACAGCTTTAACCAACTTGTTAAAGAACACCGTATCAAGCGTGAAAACGTTTACGTAATCGCCGTAGAATGTCTTGCAAAATTGAATATCGAGGCAATTAAGGAAAAGACGGACGGTATTATCAAGAGCGTTGACGTCGTAGAAAAAGACGTGAAAGTGGTGACGACGTGTGGAGAATATACGTTGTATAAACCGGAAGTAGTGCTTTCCAAATGCGCCGTATGTAACAAGACGCATCAAGTAAAGGATGAAGAAATTATTTTGCACGAACGTCCCGAACGCGACGTTAACCGCTTTGAAGAGGTAGAAAAACTCGAAGCGATGACGGCAGACGAGAGATTTGCGTTTTGGAAGGAACAACTTTCCAAATGTATCCGTTGTAACGCTTGCCGCAACGTATGTCCTGCTTGCTCGTGCTTGAAATGCGTATTTGACAATCCGCAATCGGGTATCGCGGCAAAGGCGAACGATTCGGAATTTGAAGAAAAACTCTTCCACGTAATTCGTGCTTTCCACGTGGCTGGTAGATGTACCGACTGTGGCGAGTGTTCGAGAGTTTGTCCTCAACATATTCCTTTGCACCTTCTCAACCGTAAGTTCATCAAGGACATCGACGGGTTATACGGTCAATTCCAAGCAGGGGAAACGGACGAAGGCAAAACGCCGCTTACCTCTTATACGGAGGGCGACGTAGAGCCGAAAGACGTATTTAACGGGGAGGCAAAATAATGTTGAAGATAGCAAAAGTTAAATTGAGCGAAGTATACGGAAAAATCTCCGCAAATATGCCCTTGTTTATGCCGATTAAAAAGGCGGGACAGGTAAACTACGGTTTGTGGGAAGACGGCGTAGAAACGTCGGTGGAAACGTTAAAAACGGTAAAATCCCCCAAGGATTTATTCTTCCCCCAAAGCGAAAATATGATGAAATTCAAAACGGACGGCAAGAATATCGAAGTCATCGATATCCGCAATGAAAAAGCCCCGTTCGTACTCTTCGGGGTGCGCGCGTGCGACTATAAGGCAATAGACGTGCTTGATAAAGTATTCCTTGCTGAACCCGTTGACACCTATTATCAAACGAGAAGAGAAGCAAGCGTTATCGTAACGATGGCTTGCTCCAAACCTGAGGATAGCTGTTTCTGTAAAGTATTCGGCATCGACGCCACCGCGCCCCAAGGCGACGTTACGACGTGGATGGACGAAAACTATATGTACTGGCAGGCAAACACCGAAAAAGGGGAAAAGCTGACGGCTATCGTGAAAGAATTTACGGAAAACGGCGGCGAAGCGGAAGTGGCGGCGCAACAAGCGGCAGTGAAGGCAATCATTGACGAACTTCCTTTCTCCAACTTAGATTTAAGCCGTTTCCAACCTGAAAACTTGAACGAGCTGTTCAACGAAACGGTTTGGGAAGAAATGAGCGAAGCGTGCCTTGGTTGCGGAACGTGTACGTTCGTATGCCCGACGTGTCAATGCTTTGACGTGCGCGATTTCAAGACGAACGAAGGCGTTATCCGTTATCGTTGCTGGGATTCGTGTATGTATTCCGATTTCACGTTGATGGCGCACGGCAATTCCCGTACGACGCAAATGCAACGTTTCCGTCAAAGATTTATGCATAAACTCGTGTACTATCCTTCGCAAAACGGCGGATTGTATTCGTGTGTAGGTTGCGGTAGATGTGTGAACAAATGCCCGCAACATCTCAATATTGTAAAAGTAATTAAGACGCTGGGAGGAAAGAAAAATGACTAATGAAAATTTAATTCCCAAAGTTGGCGTCATCACGGATATTCGTAAAGATACGCCCGACGTTAAAACGTTTCGCGTAGTAGGCACGGACGGCAAGAAACTGTTCGAACATATGCCCGGCCAATGCGCAATGGTTTCCGTACCTGGCGTAGGGGAATGTATGTTTTCGATTACGTCCTCGCCTACGAATAAAGAATTTATTGAATTTTCCATTAAAAAATGCGGTTGCGTAACGAACGTATTGCACGCGATGGAAGTAGGTCAACAAATCACCGTGCGCGGCCCGTACGGCAAAAATTTCCCCGTAGAGGAAGATTTTAAGGGCAAAGACTTGCTCTTTATCGCAGGCGGTATCGGTCTTGCGCCTTTGCGTAGTGTTATCAACTACGTGCGTCATTATCGTGAAAATTACGGCAAAGTGGTTATCGTTTACGGCGCAAGAAGCAAGGACGACCTTGTGGATATTGAAGAAATCAAGACGGAGTGGATGAACGAACCGAATACGGAAGTTTATCTTACGATTGACCGTCCTCAAGACGATTGGGACGGACACGTTGGGTTTGTTCCTGCCTACGTAAAAGAGTTGGGGTTAAATCCCAATATGACGGCGGTACTTTGCGGCCCTCCCATAATGATTAAGTTCACGCTTGCAGGGCTTTTGGAACTCGGTTTTGACAAATCCAACGTATTTACGACGCTGGAACTTCGTATGAAATGCGGTATCGGCAAATGCGGCAGATGTAACGTAGGCGACAAGTTCGTATGCAAAGACGGCCCCGTATTCCGTATGACGGAACTTGACGAACTTCCCAATGAGTATTAAGGAGAAAACGACGATGGAAAAAATGGTAAACGTATATCTTTTCGGTAAACGCTATCAAGTGCCGGAAAGTTTGACGATTATGAAAGCGATGGAATACGCTGGGTATCAGCTTGTTCGCGGTTGCGGTTGCAGAAACGGCTTTTGCGGTGCTTGCGCCACGATTTACCGTATTAAAGGGCAACAAGAATTAAAGACGTGCTTGGCTTGTCAACAACAAGTTGAAGAGGGTATGTACGTGGCGACGCTTCCGTTCTTCCCCCTTGTAAAACAAGTTTACGATATGGAGAAGATTAAGCCTACGCAACAAATTATGATGCAGCTCTACCCCGAAATCTATTCTTGTATCGGCTGCAACGCTTGTACGAAGAGCTGTACGCAAGAACTCAACGTTATGCAATATATCGCGTACGCGCAACGCGGCGAATACGAAAAGGCTGCGGAAGAGAGCTTCGACTGCGTAATGTGCGGCGTATGTTCTTCCCGTTGCCCTGCAGGGATTTCGCATCCCCAAGTGGCGTTGCTTACGCGTAGACTTACGGGTAAATATCTTGCGCCGAAGAGCGAACATCTTATCAACCGCGTTGCGGAAATCGACGCGGGCGATTGTAAAGCGGCATTGGAAGCGATTATGAACACGCCGCTTGAAGAACAAAAAAATCTCTATAACCATAGAGAAATTGAAAAATAAGGAGAAGCGCTATGTATCACTATACCGATGAACAATTGGAATCGATGAAGAAAGTGGAAGCCAGCCGCGCTTCCCGTATTGAAAATTTGCACGCGCGTATGACGGCAGAAGAAAAAGACGCCGTTTTGGCGCAATTCCACCCCGATTATATCACTTCTGCGTATGAAGAATTGAAAGTTGGTAAAAATAAAGGTGGAAAAGTTTTGCACGAACTTGCTAACTTGTTACAAGGTCACTCTCGTGTAAAAGATATGAAAATCGACCTCACGAAGATTGATTACGACGTAGACGTGCTCGTTATTGGCGGCGGTGGCGCAGGCTCTTCCGCGGCGATAGAAGCACACCAACGCGGCGCAAACGTTATGATTGTGACGAAGCTTCGTTTGGGCGACGCAAACACGGCAATGGCAGAAGGCGGTATTCAAGCGGCGGATAAACCTAACGATAGCCCTGCTACGCATTATCTTGACGCCCTTGGCGGTGGACATTTTAAGAATAAGCCCGAACTTTTGTATAAGCTTGTCAACGAAGCCCCCGAGGCGATTTTGTGGCTGAACAATCTTGGCGTAATGTTCGATAAAGAAGAAGACGGCACGATGGTAACCACGCACGGCGGCGGTACGTCGAGAAAACGTATGCACGCTTGCCGCGACTATTCCGGTTCGGAAATCATGCGTACGCTTCGTGACGAAGTGTTCAACCGTGGCATTACGGTGGTAGATTTCACGTCGGCAATCGAGCTTATCAAAGACACCGACGGCAAAGTAGCCGGCGCAGTGCTTTTGAATATGGAAACGAAGGAAATTATGGTGGCAAGAGCAAAGACTGTCGTTATCGCGACGGGCGGTGCAGGTAGATTGCATTATCAAGGTTTCCCTACGTCCAACCACTACGGTGCGACGGCAGACGGGCTCGTGCTCGGTTACCGTGCAGGCGCAAAATTGTTGTATCCCGAAACGTTGCAATATCACCCTACGGGCGCGGCAGAGCCCACGCAAATTTATGGGGCGCTTGTAACGGAAAAGGTACGTTCGCTCGGCGCACAGCTTGTCAATAAAGACGGCGAAGCGTTCGTGTACTCGCTCGAAACGCGTGACGTTACGGCTTCTTCGATTATCCGTGAGTGCAAACAAAACAAAAAGGGTATCAAGACGACGGACGGCGAAGGCGTATGGCTTGACACGCCGCTGATTGATATTCTCAACGGCGAAGGCACGATTGAAAAACGTATCCCTGCTATGCTTCGTATGTTCGGCAAATACGGTATCGATATCCGTAAAGAGCCTATCTTGATTTATCCCACATTGCACTATCAAAACGGCGGTTTGGATATTGGCGCAAACGGTATGACGTGCGTAGAAAACTTGTACGTTGCAGGCGAAGCGGTAGGCGGTATTCACGGCACGAACAGATTGATGGGCAACTCGTTGCTTGACATCATCGTATTCGGTAGAAACGCAGGTCAACAAGCGGGTGAAAAGTGGAAGAGTGTAGAACTGAAAGAACTTACGCTTGCGCACGTTGACGAGTTTGAAAAAGAGTTGGAAGAAGCGGGTATTGCTACGGACGTAGTATCGCCGAAACTCCTTCCCGATTATAGAAGACAAGCGAACTAATTTCGCGATAATAATTTAATAAAAAGGACAAAACGCACGGGGTATGTACGCTTTGTGCGTTTTCGTCCGCATTTTAGGAGTGGAAGAAAATGGAAAATCAAAATGAAGAAGTAGTTCTTCAAGAGGAAAAGAAGAGAAAGAAAAGCTTAAAATGGCTTTGGATTTCGATTGCGCTTGCGGTAGTGGCAGGTATTGCCGTTTGGTGCGTATTGAGCGCGATTTATAATCCAAACATTAAAGACGGAGTTGAAGTAGAAGGTGCGAAAAACGTATTCAATTTCGGCTCTACGTTCGTATTATTTACGATAGCATTTGTGGTAATAGCCGTGGGTTATTTGCTGGGCGGTATCAATATTAAAGGCGTATCGCTTGGTACGGCAGGGGTATTCCTCGTTGCTATTTTGGTTGGTTTTCTTTGCACGCTTATTCCCGAAGACGCAGGCGTTTTTTCTGGCTTTCATTTAACGGAAAGCTCGTCCGTCGTCAATACCTTCAAGGGTACGATTCAAAATATCGGGTTGGTTATGTTCGTGGGGAGCGTAGGTTTTATTGCAGGACCGAATTTCTTCAAGAACTTGGCGAAGAATTTCAAAACGTATATCGTGCTTGGTATCGTTATTATTTTGACGGGTACGCTCGTGGCGGTAGTGTGTACGCTTTTAACCCCTGAATACGGTCCTGAATATTGGTCGGGCGTACTTTCGGGCGCGCTTACCTCAACCCCTGGTTTCTCGGCGGCGAAAGACGCGGTTGTCGGCGCGGCAAATCAAGAGGATTTGGAATCCTTAATTACGCTTGGGCACGCAATCGCTTATCCGTTCGGCGTCGTGGGCGTTGTATTGTTCGTACAACTGTTACCTAAATTTTTAAAAACGGATATGCAAAAGGAACGAGATTTATTACGTCTTGGGGCGCAAGAAGAAAAGAGAGATTATTCGAAATTCTTTAAGTGTGAAGACTTCGGTTTCTTGCCGTTCGGGCTTGCAGTCGTAGCAGGTTTGCTTTTAGGTTCGATAACGATTCCCTTGACGGGCAAAGGCTATGACGGCGCAACTTTCTCGCTCGGTACGACGGGCGGCGTGTTGATTATGTGCCTTGTTTTTGGACATTTTGGGCATATCGGCAAACTCTCGCTTGAAGTAAAAGAAAGCACGCTTAAAGTTATGCGTGAATTCGGTTTGGCGCTGTTCTTGCTTGGCGCAGGTGTGCACGGCGGTGTGTCGCTTGTGGAACAAATCTCGAAATTCGGCGGTGGAATCGTAGCTTGGGGCTTTGTAGGCGGTGCGCTTATGACGCTCGTGCCTATGGTTGCAGGGTTCTTCCTTGGTAAGTACGTGCTTAAATTGCCTTTGCTTAACAACCTTGGTTCGATTACGGGTGGTATGACCAGTACGCCTGCGCTTGGTACGCTTATATCTACGGCGAAGACGGACGACGTGGCTTCGGCATACGCGTCCACGTATCCCATTGCATTGGTGTTAATCGTTTTGGCTTCGCAGTTAATTATAACGCTTATGTAAAAGGCATATATCCCCGTTGCGTGAAAATACGCAACGGGGAAATTAAAAAAATGCCACAAAAACAGTTGATTTTTTTCAAATGATATTATATAATATAAAAGCTGTTTGCAGAGATGGCGGAGTGGTCGAACGCGCACGATTCGAAATCGTGTGATGCGGGAACGTATCCAAGGGTTCAAATCCCTTTCTCTGCGCCACGAAAAAGGACACCTTGATGGGTGTCCTTTTTCGTGGCGCAGAGAAAGACTTACGGAAAACTTGCATTAACAAGGGTACGTCGTATGTAAAAGTTTATCGTTAAATCCGCATAAAAACTTGCCTTTCTCTATATATCGTGTTATAATACAAACAATGGGAAGATAAAAAGACGTTGGTTGCATACACTACCTTTATAGGTGGAGGGAAAACGCGTTGTATTACGATTATCATCGCCGTATTTTGCAAAGAATCAACAATGGGGAACTCGTTGCCATACTTCCCAGCACGAAGGAAGAGTTTGCGTTTGTTTTTGTTTTTAGCACTCTTCCCGTTACGCGTCCAGTACGTTGGCGCGCGGTATGGCGATACGAGGAATTATTGCAAAGAGAAAAAGGAAAAGAAAAATGGATAGAGAACGTTTTGCAAAACAGCTTGCTTTTATATTAGAGGCGGATAAAGAAAAGGAAATCTATCGTCAAACGCATATTTTGGGGTATAAACGACAAGAAAACGACGCTGAACACGCTTGGCATATGGCGATGATGATTTACCTTTTGAAGGAATACGCAAACGAGCCGTTCGACGTGGCAAAAGCGATGATGATGGCGCTTATTCACGATATCGTGGAGATTGACGCGGGCGATACGTATGCGTACGATACGGCGGCGCTCGCTACGCAGGCGGAAAAAGAAGAACGGGCAGCGAAGCGTATTTTTGGGCTACTTCCTGACGAACAAAAGGAAGAAATGATTTCCCTTTTTCACGAGTTTGAGGAAAACCAAACGCCTGAGGCAAAATTCGCCCACGCAATGGACAATTTTCAACCGCTTATTTTAAACGAGGCGAACGACGGCGGCGATTGGCGCGCGCATCGGGTAAAAAAATCGCAGGTGGTAAAACGGCAAGAAAGGACGGCGCTCGGTTCGAAAGAGATTTGGGAGTACACTAAAAAATTGATTGACGAGAACGTGGGGAAAGGACATATCATCAACGACGATAACTAAAAGTAGGGCGACAAGCATGCGTGCTTGTCGCCCTGTTAATTTATTTTTTAACCCTGTCTTTTCGCTAAAATTTCCCCCGTTTCGCCGTTCATTAAAAAGGCGTTCGTATTGCCGTTTCTATCGATTACGCTCACGTAGTAGTAGGGGAAATCTTCGTATAAAAGACGTATGTAAATTTCGCCCGCAAAGCCGTATTTATCGGAAAGGGAAGAAAATAATTCCGTTTCCGCCCTTCTTAATTGTTCCAAAATTTCCCTTGGCGACAGCGTGTTTTTCGTTTTCACCGATTGTGCGCAAAACTGCATTTCTTCTTCCCCGTAAACAACGTTGCAATCGATTTGCGAAAGATTGGAGATATCAAGCGTGCAAGAGAAAAAATATTCCGCCTTGACGTTATCGTAGGACATATCGCCGCCGTACTCCTCTCCGTTGACGTGGAAAGACACGTTGCAATCTTTATCGCCTGTTGGGGCAAACAATCGTATTTCCGCACGGGCGCTCGTATCCCGTTTGATGCCGTCTGCGCAATAGGGGTATTCTTTTTCTACGGCGTACACGCGTAAAATAAAGCCGTTGTTTTCCGCGTAGAAAACGTTGTTACGCGATTCGGCTACGTAAGCAAAATAATCTATTTCTTTTTGGCAGGCGTATAGCGGGAAGAGGACGGTAAGAAGGAGAAAAAGCAAAAATATTTGTAAAACGTAAGATTTCGGGCGTAAAAATTTAGGATAATGTCGTAAAGAGTTTCTCATAGTGCTATTATATTAAAAAAAGCCTGCAAACATACCAAATAAAATTCGTTCATACAGTTGATTTTTTATTTCGAATATGCTAAAATAGTATAAATACTATTTGGAGGAAGAGCGTATGCGTACGGATAGAGTAATTTTGCGTTCGATTTTTACGACGTTGCTTGCCGTCATCGTGCTTTTTGGCATAATGCTTTTGACGTTATTTGCGCTGTTCCCCAGTACGATGGCGAAAATCACCTATGACATAGGGCTGAACGAAAGCAGCGTTAAATATGCAGAGCGCGCTTATAAGCGTTCGGACGACGTGTTTTACGCGGCGTTTGCTTTTGAAACGTCTATCTTGACGGAGGATTCGGCAACGATAGAAAAAAACGGGCTGAGCTTGTTGGCAGATGACGAGTTTGCAGAATATTGCAAGGCGAGGAACGAGGAAATTGCCGCAAACGACAAGGTGTCCATTACGTATCAGCAATACGTATACGGGCAGGTAACGATGGCGCAATATTCGCAGGGTAAGATAACGGAAGCGATATCTACCGCGTGCCAATCCTTAAACGGAGCTTTTCCTAAAAACAACGCTGCTGCGATATTATACCTGACGGCGTTGAAAGGGGCTGACGAGGATACGGTAACGGCGTTGACGTTGAAGATGGAGCAGTTGCAAGCTGACGATTTGTCTAACGAAGATAGACAATATTTACAAGCGTTGCTTTCCCTTGGCGAAGCATAACAAAAGGAAAAAAAGTTTTTATATATACAAGGAGAAATACCTATGAGCAGCAAAATTATCAAAGAAGGTTTGACGTTTGACGACGTACTCTTGATTCCGCAAGCTTCCAACGTGCTTCCGCACGAAGTAAGCTTAAAGACGAAATTGACGGATAAAATCCAGCTCAATTTGCCTTTAATCAGCGCGGCGATGGACACGGTAACGGAAAGTCGTATGGCAATCGCTATGGCGCGTGAAGGCGGTATCGGTATTATTCATAAGAATATGTCGATTGAAGAACAAGCTTCGCACGTTGATAAGGTAAAGCGTAGCGAACACGGCGTTATTACCGACCCGTTCTTCCTTGCGCCCAACAACCTTGTAAAAGATGCGGTTGCCCTGATGGAAAAATACCGTATCAGCGGTGTTCCTATCACGAAAAACGGTAAACTCGTGGGGATTTTAACCAACCGCGATTTGCGTTTTGAAAATAATTACGAACAACCCATTTCGAATATTATGACGAAACGAGGTCTTGTTACTGCGCCCGTAGGCACGTCCTTGGAAGAAGCGCAAAAGATTTTGGGCAAACACAGAATTGAAAAATTGCCCATCGTGGACGAACAAGGCTACTTAAAAGGCCTTATCACGATTAAGGATATCGAAAAATCGATTCAATATCCCAACTCTGCGCGTGATGAAAACGGTAGACTTCTCGTTGGTGCAGCGGTATCTACGGCAGCAAACGCCGTGGACAGAATTTCCGCCCTCGTAGAGGCGCGCGTAGACTTAATCGCTATCGATACGGCGCACGGCCACTCGGCAGGGGTATTAAAGAAAGTAGAAGAAATTCGCGCGAAGTTCCCCGATTTGACGATTATCGCGGGCAACGTAGCGACGGCAGCCGCAACGGAAGCGCTTTTCAAAGCAGGCGCAGACGTAGTAAAGGTAGGTATCGGCCCCGGTTCGATTTGTACGACGCGCGTCGTTGCAGGTATCGGCGTTCCGCAACTTACGGCGGTTATGGACTGTGCGGAAATGGCAGATAAACTTGGCAAGCGCATTATTGCCGACGGCGGTATTAAATACAGCGGCGACATCGTAAAAGCGTTGGCGGCAGGTGCAAGTGCCGTTATGGTAGGTTCGCTTCTTGCCGGCACGTTGGAAAGCCCCGGCGAAGTTGAATTGTACCAAGGCAGAAGCTATAAAGTGTATAGAGGTATGGGTTCGCTTGGCGCGATGGCGGCAGGCAGCTCGGATAGATATTTCCAAGAAGGCACGAAGAAATTCGTTCCCGAGGGCGTCGAAGGCAGAGTGCCTTATCGTGGCAGCGTAGCAGACGTTATCTATCAAATGAAAGGCGGTTTGCGCTCTGGTATGGGTTACTGCGGTAAGCCGACGGTGGAAGATTTGCGTACGACGTCGGAGTTCGTCCGTATCACCAACGCCAGCTTAATCGAAAGTCACCCTCACGATATTTCTATCAGCAAGGAAGCCCCCAATTATACGCAACACTAATCAGGTAAGTTTATGAATATAGTTTGTTTGGATTTAGAAGGGGTGCTCGTCCCCGAAATATGGATAGCGTTTGCAAAAGCGAGTGGGATTCCTCAATTGACGCGTACAACGCGTGACGAGCCCGATTACGATAAGTTGATGAAATGGCGCTTGGGCGTTTTAAAGGAACACGGGTTAGGGCTTAACGAAATCCGCGCGATTATCGAAAAGATAGAGCCGCTTGACGGAGCGAAAGCATTTTTAGACGAACTCCGTTCCTTGACGCAGGTAGTAATCCTCAGTGATACGTTTACGCAATTCGGTATGCCGCTTATGGCAAAACTCGGTTATCCAATGTTAATGTGTAACACGTTGGAAGTGGCGGAAAACGGAGAAATCACGGGGTATAAAATGCGCGTGGAGAAATCCAAATACGCCACGGTTAAGGCGTTGCAATCGATTGGATACGACACGATTGCCGCTGGGGATAGCTATAACGACTTAGGTATGATAAAAGCAAGCAAAGCAGGCTTTTTATTCAAGAGTACGGACAAAATCAAGGCGGATAACCCCGATTTGCCTGCATACGAGGAATATAGCGACTTGCTGACGGCAATTAAAGCCGTGTTAGATTGATACATTTTTAATTTAGGAGAATAAATATATGGAAAACAACGTACGTCCCGAAAGTATGGCTCGTATCAACACAAAAGAACTTGCGAACGCATTTATTGACGAACAAGTTGCGCTCGTCCGCAAACAAGTGGGCGACAAGAAAGTTTTGCTTGCACTTTCGGGTGGGGTGGATTCTTCCGTTGTTGCCGCATTATTGATTAAAGCGGTGGGCAAGCAACTTGTTTGCGTACACGTAAACCACGGCTTAATGCGTAAAGGGGAAAGCGAACAGGTTATCGACGTATTTGAAAAACAACTTGACGCCAACCTTATCTACGTTGACGCAACCGAACGTTTCTTGGGTCTTTTGGCTGGCGTTGCCGAACCCGAAAAGAAACGTAAGATTATCGGCGGCGAATTTATCAAAGTCTTTGACGAAGAAGCAAGCAAGTTGGAAGGCATTTCTTTCCTTGCGCAAGGCACGATTTATCCCGATATTTTGGAAAGTGACGGCGTAAAGGCGCATCACAACGTAGGCGGTCTTCCCGAAGATATGCAATTCGAACTCGTAGAACCTTTGAAATTCTTGTATAAAGACGAAGTTCGCATGGTAGGCAGCGCGCTTGGTTTGCCCGACAATATGGTATATCGTCAACCGTTCCCCGGCCCCGGTCTTGGCGTACGCGTACTTGGCGCGATTACGCGTGATAGATTGGAAGCCGTACGCGAATCGGACGCGATTTTGCGTGAAGAGTTTGCAAAAGCAGGTTTGGAAGGCAAGGTATGGCAATACTTTACGGCTGTTCCCGATTTCCGCTCGGTTGGCGTGAAAAACGGCAAACGTACGTATGCATACCCCGTTATTATTCGCGCGGTGAACACCGTAGATGCGATGACGGCGACGATTGAACAAATCCCGTACGAGCTTTTGAATAAAATTACGGCGCGTATCACGACGGAAGTGGAAAACGTTAACCGCGTGTTGTACGATTTGACGCCGAAGCCTTGTGGAACGATTGAGTGGGAGTAATTTATACGACAATAAAAACGGTAAGAGCAAACGACTCTTGCCGTTTTTTATTTGCAAAAAAAATTAAAAAAGTTGCAAAAAAACACTTGACAATATCAACACCTCGTGATATGATGTATTACGTAAGGGGGAGTATTCAATGGATATTCAGTTAAAACGAGGGTTATTAGACGTGTGCGTCTTAACTGCTATCAAAAACGAAGATTCTTACGGGTATAAAATCATCAAAGACGTAAAACCGTACGTGGAGATGTCGGAATCGACGTTATACACGATATTAAAACGTTTGGAGATGGCAAAAATGTTAACGGTGCGCACGGAAGAATATGACGGAAGGCTAAGAAAATACTATCACATTACGCGCGCAGGGCTTGGACGTATCGAAGATTTCAAGGAAGAGTGGAGTGAGGTTATGTCCATTTATCAATTTGTAATGCAAGAGGAGAGGAAACAGTGAACAAGCAAGAATTTTTGAAGAAACTTAAAAAGAAATTATCCGTCTTGCCGAGAAAAGAAAGGGAAGAGCGGATAAGCTTTTACAGAGAAATGATTGACGACGGAATAGAAGAAGGGTTCACGGAAGAAGAAGCCGTTGTAAAGGTTGGGGACATCAACGACGTGGCTTCGCGTATTATCACGGATTTTTTATCGGCAAAAGAGGCGGAGAAAAACACGTTGATTAAGAGAAAACGTAGCCCGTGGGAAATAGTATTATTGGCGCTTGGTTTTCCGTTATGGGGCTCGTTGCTAATTGCCGCTTTTGCCGTTGCGGTGTCGTTATACGCGGTGGTATGCTCGTTGGTGATAGCGTTATGGGCAGTTTTTGCGGCGTTCGTCGTTTGCGCGCCCTTTGGCATTTTGATGGGGATTATCGCGCTGTTTGAAAACGGATACTTGGGCTTTGCGCTTATCGGTGGCGGTATTTTATGCGCAGGGGTATCCATATTCCTGTTTTTTGCAAGTATTTCGGCAATGAAAGGCGTTTTAAAAGTGTTGAAAAAGAGTATGACGGGCAAAAAAAATTATCTCTATAAAAAGGGGGCTATATAATGGATAAAAAGAAAAAAATATGGCTTACCGTGGGGATTGTTTTAACGTTGCTCGGCGCAATTATATTTGCTTGCGTCACGGTGGCTGCGAAGGGGGATTATACCAAATTATCAATGGGTAAGTACGTGAGTAAAGAGTATGAGATAGAAGAGAACTACGAAAATATCTCTATCGTTACAGATACGGCAGACGTCGTTTTTGCGGCGGCGGAAAACGGAGAAACGAAGGTGGTTTGCGTGGAAGAAGAAAACGCAAAACACACCGTCAACGTCGTGGAAAATACGCTTGTAATCGAGTTGCAAAACGAAAGAAAATGGTATGAAAATTGGTTTAATTTTAAATCCCCGAAAATTACGGTATATATGCCGCAAACAGCCCGCTTGGCATTGAAGGTGCAAACAAGCTCGGGGGACGTAACTATCCCCAAAGATTTTCAATTTGAAAGTATGGAGGTTTTAGGCAATACGGGCGACGTCGTATGCGAAGCTTCCGCTTTTGGGGAGATAAATATTCAACGCAGCACGGGGGATATTCGCCTTTCCAATATTTCTGCCAAGGCGTTAACGATTGCGTCTTCCACTGGGGACGTGGAAATTTCCAACGCAACGTTTGAGGAAAGCGTGGATATAACGGTGACGACGGGCGACGTTTCTTTGCAAAACGTCGCGTGTAAAAAATTGATTTCTAACGGTGATACGGGTGAGGTGGAATTAACGAACGTCATAGCAACGGAAAAATTCTTGATAAAGAGAAGTACGGGTGACGTTACGCTGAAAAAATGCGACGGATTGGAGATAACCATCGAAACGGATACGGGCGACGTAACGGGAAGTTTGCTTTCAGCAAAGACGTTTGACGTAAAAACGGATACGGGCGACGTAAAAATCCCCGCGGACGGCAACGGCGGCGTTTGCAAAATTACCACCGACACGGGCGATATTAAAATCGTCGTCGAATAATCCTCGTTTCACGGGAAACAATTAAAAATAATAACGCTCTGCCATGCACCCACGGCAGGGCGTTTTGCATATCATATAGTATGAGATTTTTCTCAAATACACAAGAAGGATAGACGTACTATGTGTAACGGATGTAATTGGGGCAATCGTAGCTCTTGCGGTTGTGGCTGTAACGGTTGCAATCAAAATTCTCTTTGGAATATTCTTTTTGGCAATACGCAACGCGTGTGTCGGGATTGTTGCGGCAATCTGGTAGTAACGAATAATAATTCGTGCGGTTATAATTGTAATTCTTGCAGTTCTTGTAACAGATGTTGCAATAATAACGGCAATAACGCTACGGATTCGTTGGGATATAACGGCGGTTACGCTTGCGTAAGTTATTGCCAAAATGTAGGCAGCGCTTCGTCGGCTTCCGTTTTTAACGGAAACGAAGGGTGTAGCGGTTACAATGCAAGAAGCCGTTGCGGTTGCAATGCGTACTCGGCTTGGACGCAAGAAAATTACGGTGAATAACCAAGGAAAAAACGCGGCGGATTTCCCGCCGCGTACGTTTTTATTTTGCGTGCGTTTTCATTGAAAAGCGAAAAACGGCGCATACTATCACCAATGAACACAGTTAAAAAAACCTACGGTTTTCTAAGGGATAAATATCGTTTGTTAACGAAAAAGAAATATACGACGTTGGCTGGCACTTTGGTCTTCTTTTTTGTAATGTCCGTCGTGCCTTTTGCCTTTTGGTTGACGTTATTGTTGGGGAAATTGCCAATAGACGGAAAAAGCGTATGGCAACTCCCCGTATTTCAGTCGGTAGAAAACGTATTTACGTTCGTACGGCAAGAGGCGCAAAACGCAACGCGCGGCGTATCGCTCGTTTTGCTTTTAAGCAGTTTATATTCGTCTACAAACCTGTTTTACCAAATGCGTAGAAGCGGAGAGATTATCTACGAGTATCGCCGCTTAAAAGCGGGTTTACGGATACGGATAGGGGCATTGGTGCTGACGGGAATTATTATATTGATATTCTTGGTTTTTTTTGCGGTGTACGCGCTGGGCAGTTTACTGTTTTCTCGTTTTTTTAACGGTTTTTGGGAACGGGTTGCCGATTATAGCTTGCTGCTCGTTTTGGCGTTTGCGCTTGTCTTGCTTTTAAATATGTATATATGTCCATATAAAATGCCGATGCGGAATTTTTTACACGGCACTTGTATTACGGTAACGGCGTGGATATTGGTGGTGACGGGTTTTTCGGTGTATTTACAAGTGTCCAATATGGACAAACTGTACGGTGCGCTCACGACGCTTATCGTTTTTCTGCTTTGGCTGTACGTGCTGATGATTTGCTTTATCGTCGGCGTCATTTTTAACAGCGAAAAGGTCAAAGAAAAACGTGGCGCAGCCTCTCGTAAAAAATCGACGCGGAAGAATAAATGACGGATAGTTTACCCATATTGCGTATATGAAAAAAAACGTATTAAAAAGTTCGGTGTTGGCAGGATTACTCTCTATGGCGCTCCTTTTCCCGACGTGGAAAAATTCTACGCTGAAAGATATCACAAAACCTTATTTAGGGGAATACGAGTGTAAGAGCGCTGTTTTAGGCAAAAAAGATTTGCTGAAAAATTTCTCCAATATCATTTTGACGCTACGCGAGGATAACACTTTTCTCCTTCGTTATCAAGAAAAGAAAGGCAAACCGCGTGAAGAAACGGGACGCTATCACTACGACGCGGAAAAGAAATGCGTTCGCTTTTTCTTTGACGGCAAACGTGGGTTCGAGCGCGATTTTCCTTTGGAAAACGGGGATTTAAACGTCGCGTTAAAAATGGGCGCTTGGACGCTGTCGTTGCGTTTCGAACAAAAATAATAGATAAACCGACTGTTTTTTAGGCAGTCGGGATTATTTTATAACAAAACAAACAAATGTTCGTATTTTTGATAAAAAACGCTTGCAATTTTGAAAAAGGTATGATATAATAAGGAAAATGCGCAAAACGAAAGGGGACGAAGATGCCGAAGGTATTGGAAAAATATCAAGAAATAGAGCGTTCTATCATCACGACCTATCGAAAGACGATATGGTCGCCTTTTGTATTGGCGATAAAAAAGTACCGTTTAATCGAGGCAGGGGATAAAATAGCCGTTTGTATTTCAGGTGGTAAAGACAGTATGTTGCTTGCCAAACTGATGCAGCAGTTGCAACGACACAGCGAAGTTCCTTTTGAAACGGTATTTTTGGTTATGGACCCTGGTTACAATGCGAAAAACAGGGAGAAGATTGAGGAGAACGCTCGGCTTTTGCACGTCCCGATTACGGTGTTTGAAAGCGATATTTTCGCAGCGGCGGAAACCGCGGACGAACAATCGCCCTGCTATTTGTGCGCGCGTATGCGTAGAGGACATTTATACGCAAAGGCAAAAGAGCTTGGCTGTAACAAAATCGCGCTCGGGCATCACAAAAGCGACGTAATTGAAACGACGCTGATGGGGATGCTGTACGGGGGGCAGTTGCAAGGGATGTTGCCTCGCATCAAAAGCACGAATTTTGAGGGGATGGAGCTGATTCGTCCGTTGTATTGCGTATTGGAAGAAGATATCGTGCGCTGGCAAGCGCATAACGGGTTGGAGTTTATTGCTTGCGCGTGTAAATTCACGCAAAGGACGACGGGCAGCGATGAGGATTCGTTTTCTGCGCGTCGACGGGTGAAAGAGCTGATTGCCACCCTCAAAAAAGAAAATGCGAACGTGGAAAATAATATTTTCCAAAGTATACATAACGTTCAGTTGGATACGTTGGCAGAATATAAGCAAAACGGGGAAAAACACTCGTTTTTAGAAAATTTTAAGAAGTGACATAAAAGGCCGCGCGTAAGCATATCATACGATATGCAAGAAAATCAAAATCATCAAGTTATTATCGAACAAAAGAAGAAAATAACCGTAAGCGGTGTAGATTGCGTAAAAGCGTTTTCCGAGGTGAAAGTCGTTTTATTGCTTTTAGGCGGTGAAAAATTACACGTTGCCGGTATGGGCTTAAAAATCAGCGGTTTTGTAAAATCGAGTGGTATTTTTACGGCGGAAGGAAATATCACGGGCGTTTCCTACGGCGGTAAAAGTTTTGCCGCGAAATTGTTTCGCTAATGGATTCGCATCGCCAGTTTTACGTTTTTGCGCTATGCGTTTGCATAGGTTTTATCGGTGGAATTATTTACGAAGTTTTTGCGCTGCTATCCTTTCCTTTTTGTCGCAAGGGCAAACGGAAATGGGTACGCGTAATATTCGATATGGCGTTTTGGCTGACGTTTGCCTGTGTTTGCCTTATATCGTCGTATGTATTTCGTTTTCCCGCCCTACGGGCGTATATGTGGATAGGCTATCTGCTTGGCGGGATATTATATTTGAAAAGTTTGCGAAGAATAGTTGCGTTTTTTCAAAAGATATGTTATAATAAGTTTATAAAAATAAGAAAAAGGCAACAATACAAGGAAGAAAACCTCAAAAAGGTGGAGAAATAGTTATGACAGAAGGAAAAATGAGAAAAACTATTACGGCAATCGTCTCTGCGGCGACGTTGCTGCTTGTAAGTTTGCTGTCCGTCCTTATTTATCAATGGGTGACCATTTCCGTTCAAAATAAGCGTATTGACGCCGCGCAAGAGCGTGTGGATTATTGGACGCAGGTAAACGAAGGACACGAAGACGATTTGGAATTTTACGAATCGGATATTTATAAGGAGTGGGCTGCTTACAAACTCGGTTACGAGTGGTAAAGGGCGGCAACTGATTGATAATGGATAGATTTGCCGTAATCGATATCGGCTCTAATTCCGTTCGCCTGATGTTCGTGGCGGACGGAAAAGTTTTATATAAGAGAGTAAACACCACCCGTTTAGGGGAAGGAATAGCCACGCGCGCAATCTTGCAAGACGTTGCGATAGAACGTACTGCCCGCGCGGTGGCCGATTTTTACGCCGCGGCAAAATGCGAGGGGGCACAATCGGTTTTCGCGTTTGCAACGGCAGCCGTCCGCGCGGCGGAAAACGGCAAGGCGTTTGTTGCCAGAGTGCGAGAACTTTGCGGTTTGGACGTAGAGATTATTTCCGGGGAAACCGAGGCGGAGCTGGGTGTGTTGGGCGCGCTTGGCGATAAGGACGGCGCAGTGATAGATTTAGGCGGGGCGAGTTGCGAACTCGTCGTTAGGAGAAACGCCGCTATCATCTATAAAAAGAGCGTTGACGTCGGCGTTGTACGTTTAAAAGATACATGCGGTAGGGATAAAGCGGCTTTAAAACAAGCGTCTATCCTTGCGGTAAAAGAGTACGGTGAAATACCAACGTTGCGACAAGCGACGGCTATCGGTGGCACGGCAACGACGCTGGCTGCGTTAAAACTTGGGTTAGAGAAATACGATTCGTTAAAAATAACGGGGACAAGCATTTCGTTGGAAGAAATGCAAACGCTTGCGGATACGTTATTGCGTTTATCCGTAGAGGAGATTGCCGCTTTTCCCTGTATGCCCAAGGGCAGGGCAGACGTTTTGGCTGGCGGTGCGACGTTGCTGGCAGTATTGATGAAAGAGTTGGGCATAGAAACGCTTGTGGTAAGCGATGAAGATAATTTAGAAGGATATGCGGTAAAAAAGGGATTGTTATGAGGGAAAGAACGCGTGCAATATTATGGACAATCGTCTGTTTGTTCTTGCTGATGGCAGGGGAAATTACGGCGTTCGTTTTTGCGTGGCGTACAGGCACGGGGGCGGCAATCGCAGAGATTGTCGGGTTTATTATTGGCTACTTTTTCGCGCCGATTGTACACGAGATAGGGCATATACTCGTTGCAAAATCACAAAAAATGCATATAGCTTACGCCAAGTTTTCTTTTCTTAAAATCTATGAGAAAAACGGTAAAAAACGCTTGGCGTTCGCTTCGCCGTTCACGGCGGACGAAACGCAGGCAATTCCCAAAACGGGTGGCAATATAGAAAGACGCGCACGGTTATATACGCTTGGCGGCTTGATGTTTGGCGCGGTGTATTTGCTCGTTTTTTCAGCAATCGCGCTTGCGTTATTTTTTACGGTAGGCGGTTGGATAAGTTACGGATTTTTTGGGGTGTTGCCGTACGGCGCGTATTTGTTTTTGGTTAACGTATTCCCTTGCGAATACGCAAACGGAAAAACGGATATGAAAGTGTACGAAGGCATCAAAAAAGGCGCGCCTGCCGAAAAGACGATGCTTTCCGCAATGGAAATTCAAGGGAAATTATACGAAGGCAACGCATATGCTCAGATAGACGAAGGTTTGTATTTTGATACGCCGCAGCTTGCGGAAGACGAGCCGCTTTTCGTGGTAATTCTTCATTTGCGTTATCGCTATTATTTAGATAAAGGCGATATGAAAAACGCGGCGGATTGCTTAAATCGTTTGGCGCAAGCCAGCGCGTATTTGACGGACGCTGAAACGGAAAGGATAGCGGCAGAACTTGTGTATATGCACGCGCTCAACGGGGATAAAGAGCGCGCAGAAGCGTGTTCGAAAGCGTGCGCCACGTATTTACAAAGCGACGTGGTTGCGGCAAAACGCGTTTTAGCGACGGTGGCGCGTTGTTTTCATCAGGAAGAGAAAGCAAGCGTATTAAAAGCGCAAGCAATGCAATGTTTGGAAAAGGAAAACGTTATCGGGGAAAGAAAATTGGAAGAGAAACTACTTTCTCGCTTATCGTTGGTATAAAACGCTATACAATAGCGGATACTTAAGAAGAAACGTCGTATTTCAAAGGTGTAGGTATGAAAACGAAAGTAAACGCACGTATTAACAAAGAACAGACAAGACGGGCAGGGGTATTGATGCCCGTTTCTTCCTTGCCCTCGCCGTTTGGTATCGGTACGCTGGGGCAAGGCGCGTACGATTTTGTCGATTGGTTGCACTCGGCAGGGATGAAAATTTGGCAAGTATTGCCCTTATTGCCTACGGGTTATGGGGATAGTCCCTATCAATCGTGTGCGTCCGACGCGCTCAATTATTATTTCATTGATTTCGACGCGTTGGAAAAAGACGGGTTGCTTGAAAAAAGCGATTACGAAGATATCGTATGGAGCGACGACGTTCGTCGCGTGGACTACGGCAGACAGTTTTGGCATAAAGTCCCGTTATTAAAGAAAGCGTTTGCCAATTTTAATAAAGAAGACGAGGGGTGGCAAAACTTTTTAAAAGAGGGTTTTTATGCGGATTTCGCATTGTTTATGTCGCTTAAAAACCGTTTTGACCACCGCGCGTGGAGCGATTGGGACGAGCCGTATAAAAACGCCGATAAAGCCACGTTGGAAGGGTATAAAAAAGAGAACCGTGAAGAAATTGAATTTTGGCAATTCACACAATTTTTATTTTTGCGGCAATGGAAGGCTTTGTTATCGTACGCGCACGAAAAGGGAATCGAAGTTATGGGTGATATGCCCATTTACGTATCGTACGACAGCGTAGAAACGTGGTTGCACCGTGACGAATTGTTTATGCTTGATAAGAAAGGCAACACGTCGTTGCGCGCAGGCGTTCCGCCGGATGCCTTTTCGGAAGACGGACAACTGTGGGGGAATCCCGTTTACGATTGGAAAAAATTGAAAAAAAGCGGATACCAATGGTGGAAAAACCGAATTCATTATGCATTATCGCTGTTTGATATCGTGCGTATAGACCATTTCCGCGCGTTTGATAGATTTTATGCGATTCCTGCGCACGCGGAAACGGCAAAGGAAGGGAAGTGGATGCACGGGCCGAAGGCGGCGCTTTTCCAAGATATGAAAGATTGCGCGATTATTGCGGAAGATTTAGGCGTTATCGACGACGGTGTGCGTAAACTGCTCGCCGCGACGGGGTACGCTGGGATGAAAGTGTTCGAATTTGCTTTTGACGGGAATCCTGAAAACGAGTATTTACCCATTTACTACAATGAAAACAGCGTTGCTTACACAGGTACGCACGACAATCAAACTTTGCGTGGTTTTATTGAAGAAATGGACGGAAAAACGCGTAAGGCGTTTGAAAAAGAATTGGAAAATCAATGTCTGCAATTAGACGTGCCGTATCTTACGGAAACGATAGACGACGAGTGTGAGAGTATTATTCGTTTATTGATATCGTCAGCGGCGAATACGGTAATCGTACCGATGCACGACGTACTTTGTATGGGAGAAGAAGCGCGGTTAAACGCGCCCAGCACCGTATCGGGACAAAATTGGACGTTCCGTTTTACGGATAACGATTTAAAGAAGAGAAAGGCGGCGTTTTTAAAGTCGCTTTGTGAAGAATATAAAAGATAAGTTAATTCATAACAACCCCGACCGATTTTTTTCGGTCGGGGTTTTTCTATTTTTTGCGAATAAAAAAGGGATAGAAAAGAAAAACTAAAAGAGAAGACGTCCATTGAGAAAAATACGGGCGGAAGGAGGAGAGGATGAAAAGAAAGACAAGGATACTATCTTGTACGTTGACGGCGGTTTCCGCTTTGGGATTTGCAGGTTGCAGTTGCGCCGACGGATGTATGGGCATGGGTGACGACGCAACGAAGATAACCGTTTGGGTATCGGAAGCGGATAAGGCGTTCGCTACGCAAGTGGCTAATGATTTTAAGGCGGCGCATCCCGATAAAAAATACAATATCGTTATCGATATTCAGGGCGAAAACGACGTGGCTACGCGCGTATTGAAAGACGTGGAAAACGCTGCGGACGTATATTCTTGCTTAAACGACCAATTGAGTAAACTTATCAACGGCGACGCCTTGGCGCAAATCGCAGGGGAAAGATTGACGAGGATTAAAGAAGTGAACTCTGCCGACGCAATCGATTCGGTAACGATGAAGGTGGGAGGTGTTGAAGGGGTATACGGTATGCCGTATACGGATAATACTTTCTTTTTATATTACGATAAATCAGCGTTAACGGAAACGGACGTGCAGAGCATTGACGGCATTTTAAGTAAATGTACGGGTGGTAAAAAATTCGCGTATCCAATGAAAGACGGATGGTACACGTCGGCGTTTTATTTTGGTAAAGATTTGGGGTTTGAAGTGACGTACGACGATAATCTTGGCGAAACGGAAATTACTTGCGATTTCGATAACGCAACGGGCACGGCGGTGACGCAAGCAATGTGGGATTTGGTAAAAGACGCGCGCGTAAAAGCGGATGCGGACGATTCGAAAATCACGGCAGGTTTCCACGACGGCTCGATTATTGCCGCCGCTTCCGGGATTTGGAATAGAAAGACCATCGAAACGTATTTAGGGGATAAATTTGCTGCCACGAAATTGCCCACGTACACGCTGAATAAAGGCGCGACAGGGGAAGAACAGGTACAGCTCGTTTCTTTTGCAGGGTATAAGCTGATGGGCGTAAACAATTATTCGAAGAATAAGACGGACGCAATGGATTTTGCGGAATTTTACACCAACCGTGAAAATCAAATCAAGCATTTTGAAGTAAGAGGCTTCGTGCCTACGGACGAACAAGCGCGCGCAGACGAGAAGGTACAAGCAGACGTATGCGCAAAGGCGATTACGGCGCAGCTTGCGCACAGTAAAACGCAAAAAGGCGTTCCTTCCACGCTTTGGGTTCCTATGGAAGGATTGGGTTCGGCAATGATTACGGGCGCGCAAAGCGGTAGTTTTAATTTGGCTGCGCAATTAAAAGCGTGTGTAGACGCGATAGAAACGACAACGGCGCAAGCGGAATAATTCGGGAAAAACGTTGTCAAAGGGAAAGGAAAGGTGGCGTATGAAAAATGAGGCAAAGAAACAGCGAAAAGGGCTTCGCATTTTTGAAGATTTAATTTCTGCATTTCGACGCGGTTCGTATCTTACGCGCCTTTCCTTTTTTATTTCAGGGTTTGGGCAAATTGCGCGCGGACAAATCGCAAAAGGTTTTTTATATATGGCAACGCAGGCGATTTTTCTGCTGTTTATGATATTTTTTGGCGGTAGATATATTGCGCATTTATTTTCAGGGGATTTGGGCAGGAACGTCTCCGGAGAGGTTTGGAACGAACAACTGCAAATTTTCGAAAAAGTGCAAGGGGATAACAGTTTTTTAATATTGCTGTACGGCGTAGTATCTATCGTATTGATACTGTTGTATATCGCCGTATGGGTATCCAACGTACGCGGCAGTTTTGAAAACGATAAACGTATCCGCAAAGGCGAGCGAATTTTAAAATTTAAAGACGACGTACGTGCATTGCTTAATGAAAAATTCTATATGCCGCTGTTATCCTTGCCGTTTATAGGGCTGTTGATATTCACGGTGATGCCGCTTATCTTTATGGTATTGATAGCGTTTACCAATTACGATTATGCGCATATGCCACCGGGAAAACTGTTCGATTGGGTAGGGTTTTCTAATTTCAAAACGATATTTTCGCTTTCAGGCGGCGCCAGCGGATTTGCAATGGTATTTCTGCGTGTATTGCTATGGACGTTCGTGTGGGCTTTTTTCGCGACGTTCACCAACTATATTTTAGGGATACTGATTGCATTGCTGATACAAAAAAAGGGGATACGTCTAAAACCGCTTTGGCGTACGCTGTTCGTCATCGCCATTGCCGTGCCCCAATTCGTCACGCTGCTGCTTATGCAAAAAATTCTTGACGGCGACGGGATACTCAATAAAATTCTCGGCACAGATATTCTATGGCTTGCCGACCAACGCAATTTTTCGCTGATTCCAAGATTGATGATAATCCTCGTCAATATCTGGATAGGCGTGCCGTATACGATATTGATGAGTTCGGGGATTTTAATGAATATTCCCAGCGATTATTACGAGGCGGCGAAGATAGACGGAGCGTCTGGCGCGCGTATTTTTTTCAACGTTACAATGCCGTATATGCTACAAGTGACGACGCCGTACCTGATAACGCAATTTGTAGGAAATATCAATAACTTCAACGTCATTTGGCTGTTGACGGGCGGTGGCCCTGTCGATAATTTGTATTATGGCAGCGGTTCGGGTGCACAATCCACCGATTTGCTCGTTACGTGGTTGTATCGTTTAACCGTGGATAGAAATCCCCGTTATAACGTGGCGTCGGTGATAGGTATCGTCATATTTATTATCAGCGCGACGATGGCGCTTATCACGTATAATCGCGCGTCGTCTTCCAAAGGGGAGGATACTTTTCAATGATAAAAAGCTGGACAAAACTACGGAAAAAGGTGGGCAATACGCTTGCCTATATTACGCTTGCCGTGCTGGGCGTTTTATGGATTTCGCCGATAATCTATCTTATTTATACGGCGTTTCGTATAAGGCCGTCTACGGGTATCATCAATAGTCTACTCCCCGACAATTTGCAACTTGGTTTTGGCAACTTTTCTCGGTTGTTTGCCGACACGATGTTCCTGCGTTGGCTGGGGAATACGTTGCTTGTCTCCGTATGCTCTTGCGCGCTGTCTACGCTGTTTATTTTAATGGTCAGCTACGCGCTTTCACGGATGCGCTTTCGCCTTCGAAAACCCGTGATGAACCTCTTGCTCGTTTTGGGTATGTTCCCTGGGTTTATGAGTATGATAGCCGTGTACTTTATCTTAAAAGCGATGAGCTTAACCAACTCGTTGCTTGCCTTAATTTTGGTGTATTCGGGTAGCGCGGCGCTGTCGTACTATATTTGTAAAGGCTTTTTCGACACCGTGCCAAAATCTATGGAAGAGGCGGCGATTTTAGACGGAGCAAGTCAGCCGATAGTCTTTTGGAAGATAATACTGCCGCTTGCAAAACCGATTATCGTATATACGGTGTTGACGTCGTTTATCTCGCCGTGGTGCGATTTCATCTTCGTCAATACGATTATCAGCGATAGAAATTTATACACGGTATCGCTCGGCTTGTACAAAATGATAAACGCCGAAAAGAATAGCTTCAACGACAATTTCACTATCTTTTGCGCAGGCGCGTTCGTCGTAGGCGGCATTATCGTGACGCTGTTTATGAGTATGCAACGTTATTACGTCGAGGGCGTCACCAGCGGCGCGGTAAAAGGGTAAAAATAAAACGCGATTTTCAGCATTGAAAATCGCGTTTTATTGGTTGTATAATTCTTCTATCGTTACGTTCAAAGCTTTTGCAATAAAGAATACTTCTTTATCCGTTGCTGTTCGTGCCTGTCCTTCTAATTTAGAATAACTGGTAGGGTTGACGTCCAAACCAAGGATTTGTAAGTGTGCTATAAAATCTTTTTGCTTAATCCCGCGTTGTTTTCGCAGTTTTTCAACGTTGCGCCCGATAATATTGCAATCGCCGTATTCGCGTTTTCGTAATTTCATATTGTCCTCAAATTTCTTTTTTGGAATTATAACACAAAATCTACTTGACATAATTCCGTTTTGGAATTATAATATAAATTACAAAACTATTTTACGCAAAAAGGAGTAAAATAATGAAAAAGAAATGGTTGATATCTTTGGCGGCATTGTCGCTTGGCGTAGCGGCGTTTGGCTTGGTTGGCTGTGGCGAAGTTGACGATAACGGCAATACGGGCAATGCAGAAATAGAGCAGGTGTACGCGCAATACGTCGTGTACGCAGAGGCAGCAGGCGAAACGCCCCTTTCGTATGAAGATTGGCTTGCGTCTGTCAAAGGCGAAGACGGTGAAGATGGCAAATCTGCCTATGAAATTTGGATATCGAACGGCTATTCAGGCACGAAAGGCGACTTTTTGAATTGGTTAAGAGGCCAAAAAGGTGACCAAGGCGAAAAGGGCGACCAAGGCGATAAGGGTGACCAAGGCGAGAAAGGTGACCAAGGCGAGAAAGGAGACCAAGGAGAAAAGGGCGACCAAGGTGAACAGGGACCTCAAGGCGAAAAAGGTGACCAAGGTGAACAAGGCCCTCAAGGCGAAAAGGGCGACCAAGGTGAACAAGGTCCTCAAGGCGAAAAAGGCGACCAAGGCGAGAAGGGTGACCAAGGCGAGAAGGGTGACCAAGGCGAAAAAGGTGACCAAGGTGAGAAGGGTGACCAAGGCGAAAAAGGTGACCAAGGCGAGAAGGGTGACCAAGGTGACAAGGGCGATAAAGGCGACAAGGGTGACCAAGGTGAACAAGGCCCTCAAGGCGAAAAGGGTGAACAAGGTGAGCAAGGTCCTCAAGGCGAAAAGGGTGAACAAGGCGACCAAGGTGAGCAAGGTCCTCAAGGCGAAAAAGGCGACCAAGGTGAGCAAGGTCCTCAAGGTGAAAAAGGTGACCAAGGCGAAAAAGGCGACCAAGGCGACAAGGGTGACCAAGGCGACAAAGGCGAAGACGGCTTGGACGGCAAATCTGCCTACGAAATTTGGTTGGAGGCAGGAAACGAGGGCACGGAAGAAGATTTTCTTGCTTGGTTGAAGGGATTAAACGACCATACTTTTGGCGGTTGGCAAGTTTTCACGGACGGCGACGTGCCTTGTGAACAACGTATGTTCTATCGTATTTGCGAAGATTGTAACGCAATCGAGTGGAAAAACGGCGATTATGACGACCACGATTGGGAAATCGTAACGACGGAGCCTACCTGCATTTCGCAAGGATACGATACGAAAACGTGTAACGTATGCGGCAAATTGGAAACGGAAAATTATACGCCCGTTTCCAGCCACCATTGGGAAATCGTAACGACGGAGCCTACCTGTCTTTCGCAAGGATACGATACGAAAACGTGTAACGTATGCGGTAAAGTGGAAACGGAAAATTATACGCCCGTTTCCAGCCACGATTGGGAAATCGTAACGACGGAGCCTACCTGCATTTCGCAAGGGTATGATACGAAAACGTGTAACGTATGCGGCAAAGTGGAAACGGAAAATTATACGCCCGTTTCCAGCCACGATTGGGAAATCGTAACGACGGAGCCTACCTGTATTTCGCAAGGGTATGATACGAAAACGTGTAAAATATGCGGCAAAGTGGAAACGGAAAATTATACGCCTGTTTTAGACCATTATTGGGAAGAAGAATATGCTTACGATAAATCCTTCCATTGGATAGATTGTAAAGATTGTGATGCGACGAAAGATAGCGGTGAACATACGGCGGACGACAGCGGATATTGCACGGTTTGCGACGCGCCTGTTGGTACGAAAGGGGTGTTGTACGATATCTCCGCCGACGGCACGTACGCAGAAGTAATCGGTTACGAAGGCACGGCAACGAAAGTGATTATTGCTGATACGTATGGCGATTTATCCGTTAAAAATATTTATGTAGGCGCCTTTTATGAAAACGGAAATATCACGTCCGTAGTTATACCTGACAGCGTAACGAGTATTGGCGATTATGCGTTCTTTTCTTGTACTAGATTAACGGAAATCGTAATCCCCGACAGTGTAACAAGCATTGGCGATTCTGCGTTCTCTGGTTGTACCGGCTTAACGAGCGTATATTATAATGGTACAGTAGACGATTGGGCGCAAATAGATTTTGTGAGCATGAGTGCTAATCCTTTATATTATGCAAACAATTTGTATATTGATGGTGAATTGTTGACGGAAGCGGTGATTACGACGGCAACGGAAATAAACGATTATGCGTTCTATGATTGTTACAGATTAACGAGCGTAGTCATCGGCGACAGCGTAACGAGTATTGGCGATTCTGCGTTCTCTGGTTGTACCGGCTTAACGAGCGTATATTATAATGGTACAGTAGACGATTGGGTGCAAATAGATTTTGACAACAGTGAGGCTAATCCTTTATATTATGCAAACAATTTGTATATTGATGGTGAATTGTTGACGGAAGCGGTAATTACGACGGCAACGGAAATAAACGATTATGCGTTCTATGATTGTTACAGATTAACGAGCGTAGTCATCGGCGACAGCGTAACGAGTATTGGCGATTCTGCGTTCTCTAGGTGTAGCAACTTAACGGAAATCGTAATCGGCGACAGCGTAACGAGTATTGGCGATTCTGCGTTCTTTAATTGTGACGGTTTAACGGAAATCGTAATCCCCGACAGCGTAACGAGTATTGGCGTTTCTGCGTTCTATGGTTGTGACGGTTTAACGGAAATCGTAATCCCCGACAGCGTAACGAGCATCGGCACTTATGCGTTCCAAGCTTGTACCAACTTAACGAGCGTAGTAATTCCCGACAGCGTAACGAGTATTGGCGGTTCTGCGTTCTATGATTGTAATAAATTAACCTACAATACGTATGGCAATTGTAAATATTTAGGAAACGAAGATAATCCTTATTATGCGTTGATAGAGACGGTAAACGATAATTACAGCAGTTATCAAATCCATGAGGATACGAAAATAATTGCAGATTCTGCGTTTTACGGGTGCGCCTGTATGGGAAGTATAGTAATCCCCGACGGCGTAACGAGGATTGGCGGTTCTGCGTTCTATAATTGTAACAGCTTAACGGAAATCGTAATTCCCGACAGCGTAACGAGTATTGGATATGAGGCGTTCAGAGGTTGTTACAGCTTAACGAGCGTAGAAATCGGCGACAGCGTAACGAGTATTGGCGATTATGCGTTCTGTGGTTGTACCAGATTAATGGAAATCGTAATCCCCGACAGTGTAACAAGCATTGGCTCTCATGCGTTCTCTAATTGCGTCAGCTTAACGGAAATAGTAATCCCCGACAGCGTAACGAGTATTGGCGAATGTGCGTTTGTTTAACCCCAGCAGAACACCTTTTATAGTAGTAAATCGTTAGTTTTTCAGTAAAAATCATCATATTTCAATAATAACAGGAATTTCGTAGGTGTCTTTGAGTCTT
>SVHW01000017.1 GCA_015055655.1 Clostridiales bacterium | reverse complement strand
TTTAGCTTTAGCCATTTTTTAAATCCTCCGATTTATCTTATAATATTTTTTTATTTAAAAATGATAACCTATCCGATTTGGACGCAGCTACCTATCATTTTTACAAATGATATAACGATAAAATACCGTGTCCCATATTAGGACAATCATATTATATCGTAAATTGTAAAATTTATCAAATGTTTTACGGCTGTTTTCGTAAAATTTTTAATAAATTTCTTGTATTTCCCGTCTTTTTTCGACGGGAAATACCATTTTTCTATAATTAGTCCTTCTTGCCGCGTTTTTCGATAATTTCTTTCGAAATGCTGGAAGGTACTTCGCTGTAATGGTCGAACTGCATCGTGAATTGACCACGGCCTTGCGTTCTCGAACGGAGTTCCGTTGCATAACCGAACATTTCGGAAAGAGGAATCTCTGCGTCGATAATCTTCGCGCCGTTTCTATCGTCCGTACCAAGAATCGTACCGCGACGACCAGAAACGTTACCCATCAAGTCACCAAAGTAATCTTCAGGCGTGATGATTTGCACTTTCATAATCGGTTCGAGAAGGACAGCACCTGCCTTTTCCATACCGTTCTTGAAGCCCATCGAACCAGCGATTTTGAACGCCATTTCGGACGAGTCGACTTCGTGATACGAACCATCGTATACAACGATTTTGAAGTCCACGATTTCGTAACCTGCAAGGAAACCGTTCTTTGCAGCTTCTTGAATACCTTTGTCGATAGCAGGAATATATTCCTTGGGAATCGAACCGCCTACCGTTTGGTCTTCAAAAGCGTAGCCTGCGCCCGGTTCTTGAGGGATAAGACGAATCTTACAATGGCCGTATTGACCTTTACCACCCGATTGACGCTTGTACATACCTTCCGCTTCCACTTCTCTTCTGAACGTTTCACGGTAAGCTACTTGAGGCGCGCCAACGTTTGCTTCTACTTTGAATTCACGAAGCAATCTATCTACGATAATATCAAGGTGCAATTCGCCCATACCTGCGATAATCGTTTGTCCCGTTTCTTGGTCGGTATACGTTTTAAACGTAGGGTCTTCTTCAGCAAGCTTAATAAGCGCCATCGTCATCTTTTCTTGGCCAGCTTTCGTCTTAGGTTCAAGGGAAAGTTGGATAACGGGTTCGGGGAACACCATTTTTTCAAGAATAATGGGATGTTTTTCGTCGCAAAGCGTGTCGCCCGTCGTCGTGTATTTCAAACCAACGATTGCGCAGATGTCACCCGAACAAATTTCAGGGATATCCTTTCTTTCGTTAGAGTGCATTTGCACCAAACGGCCAACCCTTTCCTTCTTTTCTTTCGTGGAGTTATACACGTAAGAACCAGCGGAAAGTACACCCGAGTATGCGCGGAAATATGCAAGAGAACCTACGAACGGGTCGGTTGCAATTTTGAACGCAAGCCCAGAGAAAGGCTCGTCATCAGCCGTTCTTCTAATTTCTTCTTCGTCCGTTTCAGGGTTAACGCCTTTTACGTTTGCAACGTCAAGCGGGCTAGGAAGGAAATTGATAACTGCGTCGAGCAAAAATTGAACGCCTTTGTTTTTATAGGACGAACCGCAAAGCATAGGGATAGCTTCCATTTGCAAGCAACGCGCACGAAGACCTGCAACGATGTCTTCTTCGCTCAAATCCCCTTCTTCGAAGTATTTTTCCATCAGCTCGTCGCTGGCGGAAGCTGCTTCTTCAATAAGCTTCGCTCTGTATTCGTTTGCAAGGTCTATCATGTCCGCAGGAATCGGTTCTTTGCGGAAATCCTTACCAAGGTCGTCGTAGTAAACTTCGGCTTCCATCTTAATAAGGTCAACGATACCTTTGAACGTTTCTTCTTTACCGATAGGTAATTCGATGGGAACGGGATTAGCACCCAATCTTTCACGAATCATCTTTTCTACACGGAAATAATCCGCGCCGTTGATATCCATCTTGTTAACGTACGCGATACGGGGAACTTTGTAGTTATCAGCTTGTCTCCATACCGTTTCCGATTGCGGTTCTACACCGCCCTTTGCGCAGAACGTTGCAACAGCACCGTCGAGTACGCGAAGGGAACGTTCTACTTCTACCGTGAAGTCAACGTGGCCCGGCGTATCAATGATATTGAAACGGTGTCCTTTCCAGATACAGGTCGTTGCAGCGGACGTAATCGTGATACCACGTTCTTGTTCTTGCGCCATCCAGTCCATTACGGCAGTACCTTCGTGCGTGTCGCCGATTTTGTGCGTTTTACCCGTATAGAACAGGATACGTTCGGTCGTCGTGGTTTTACCGGCGTCGATGTGCGCCATAATACCAAAGTTTCTGGTGTGGAGTAAATCGAATTCTCTTGCCATATACTACCTCTTTTAGAATCTGAAATGCGCGAACGCCTTGTTCGCTTCAGCCATTCTGTGCGTGTCTTCTTTCTTCTTCACGGAGCCGCCTGCGTTGTTGTACGCATCCATAAGCTCTGCTGCAAGACGCTTGGACATTTCTCTTTCACTTCTCTTTCTCGTGTTGATAACAATCCAACGAATTGCAAGCGTTTGACGTCTCTCCGGTCTGATTTCGATGGGAACTTGATAGTTAGCACCACCTACACGGCGAGCTTTTACTTCTACAACGGGCATTACGTTTTCCATTGCTTGCTTGAAAATTTCCATCGGGTCCATATTGAGTTTTTCACCCATAATTTTAAATGCATCGTAAACGATGGTTTGCGCCGTTCCTTTTTTACCGTCAAGCATGATTTGGTTGATAAGCTTGGTTACAACTTTGCTGTTGTACATAGGATCGGGCAGTACGTCTCTTTTAGGGACATTACCTCTTCTAGGCATAGTTTTATCCTCCTTTAAATAATTTTTGATAAGGGCATTACCCTTCAGTACAGCTATCGCGCGCTTCCTGAAAATTTGAAAGGTGCGAATCTTCTGCAACTTCCGTTGCATACTGCCTACTTTTATTCGGGGCTTTTTCGAGCTATATTCCGATTACAAGTAGGTCTTTTGCGTTTTGGCTTTTAGTCTTAAAACGCAAGCGACTTTCGAGTTTGTAAGTTCTCGCAACTTTTCTTCGCGTAATCCGTTAATTACTTAGGACGCTTTGCGCCGTATTTCGAACGGGATTGCTTACGCTTTGCAACGCCGGCGGTATCGAGGGCGCCACGGATGATGTGATAACGTACACCGGGCAAGTCCTTTACACGTCCGCCTCTAATCAGCACGGAGCTGTGCTCTTGAAGGTTGTGACCTTCACCGGGGATGTAGACCGTACCTTCTTGCTTGTTCGTAAGACGTACACGTGCAATCTTACGCATAGCGGAGTTCGGCTTCTTAGGAGAAGTCGTGGTAACGGACAAACATACGCCACGCTTTTGAGGGCAGTTGTCGAGAATAGGGCTCTTGGATTTGTACGTGAGCTTTTCTCTACCCTTTTTAATGAGCTGGTTGATAGTAGGCATAAATTTGACCTCCTTGTAAAATTTTGGAATATATTTTTCCCGAAATTGCCCTTACCGCAATTTCAAAGAAAGCGATTTTAACGTTGCGGCTTGTCCTTGTTTTGTAAGGCGTTTCCTGCAAAAGGGCATAGTACGCCCAAAGACGCAACAGTAACATTTTATCAAATAGGCAATCGTTTGTCAAACGTTTGAACGAACTTTTTTTAATGTTTTCCTTTTTTTTCTAATTTTTACCCTTTTTCTATAAGAAAAATCCCCTTTCAACTTTTAGAAAGAGGATTTTTTTGACGTTTTATCGAATTTTACGCCTTAGGAAAATCAATCCATACAAGGCCAATGGGCGGAACGCTGACTTCCTGCACCGTGCCGCGATAATATACGCGGACGTTTTGCGCAACGGAGAATTCCGTATTCAAAAGATACAATTTTTCATTGCCTTCTTCATCAAAATAAAGCGCAAAACGAACTTTGTCGCTACCCGTCACGCGTAAATCACAGTTTCTATGCGTAGCGGTGAGATTGCTCTTTACAATCGTTTCGTAAATCGTATACGCCGCAGGGTTACCCGGATAATCTACGTAGGTGAGCGTAGTTACTACGCCTTTGCCGTATTTGTTTTCTACGACCGTCGCGCGAACTTTATCAATGTCTTCGGGCGCAGGGAAGAACTTGTTTTCGAAGAACGCCGCCGCCCTACCGCCTTTCAAGTCCACCAAAACGTGGTCTACATAACCTTTACCAAAGTTACAATCGCTGACGTAATCTTTTGCACCGGGATAGAATACCCCGTCCGCCAAACCGTCGGGACGGAATTTTACGCCGTCGTTGGTGCTATCCACCCCTACGACGTCAAAACCAAGGAAATCTGCGTATTTACCGTCGTGAATATACGTAGGTTTCGCGCCACGTACGTCCGACGTATTCAAGTGCGCCATCGAAATAATCAATTTACCGCCGCCGTGTACGTACGCCTTTAATTTTTCGTAAATTTCCTCCGTCATCGTGTTCCAGCCGGCAAAAATCAACAAATCGTAATTTTGCATTACCGACAACGGGCTTTCAACGGGCAATACTTCGTATTGACCGTACGCAGGGGCGTTGGAATAATCTTCCCCGTCTTTGCCAAGATTCGTGAAATCACACCAATCGTTGCTGCGATATACCTTTTCTAAAATTTGCCACGTATATTCGGGCGTGGAAGCTCCCCACTCCTTCTTATCGAATTGCGAGAAGATAGAGCTGCCCATAAAGCCCGTATAACCGTCTAAGTTGCCGTGCAAAAACGCCACTTTGCTAACGGGGCCGCAAGGCAAACGTTTATCCGACGAAATAAGGTCGTGGAATTCCTTCATTTTTTGGCGATACATCGCGCTTTCGGGAGAATCTGCGTCGTAATGATAACCAAACGAGTGCAAACCTGCGTAACCACTCTCCAAATATACAATATTTGCGCCACTCATATACAAATATTTATACGCCAATTCCAAACGCTTTTCCTTAATTTTATCTTGGTGGAAATAGCCGCCGTACCACTCGTTCGCGATAAAGCCTGCCCATTTTTTGCGTTCGTAACCGATAGCCGAGCCTCGAACGAAAGAAATCAAGTGTTCGGGATTGCCGGGCATTACTTCAAGCGCAGGAATATCTACGCCGCCTTCCATATTGTATTTGGAAAAAGCAGTCGCTTCGATAAGTAACGTATCCGCGCCGATATTTTTATCGTAATCGGTCATCTTTTTGATAAATTTAATGTAAAAATCCTTTGCCTGCGTTAAATTTTCAAAATCCTGCGGAGGCATAACCATAGCAAGACAATCGGGATTTTCGCTGAAATACCCTTTTGCCTTCGCGCCTTTATCGCTACCTGCTTCACCAAGCAATTCGCCCATAAAGTATTCGCCCGCGATTTCTTTAACCTTGGCAATAATCTCTTTCGTCAAATGACTTTCTTTGCCCTTAGGCGGAAATTGGTACGCGTATAAAAAGCCAAAATACAGCTTATTTTCTTTGGCAATACGCGCCACTTCGTAGAAAACTTCTTCGGGATATTCAATCGCGCGCAAACGTACGCTGACGGTGTCTACCTGTTCCCTGCCGAAATCTCGAATAATATCTTTGAGTTCTTGTACGGAATCGCTATGTTCACCCGCACCCAAACCGCTGATAATAAACGAAGCATCTAAATTGTTGGTTCTTTTTCTCATTAAATATATCCCCCTTAAAGATTTTCAAGTTGCGCAAGACATTTTGCCTTCATATCTTGATACTTCTTTACCTTTTCTTTTTCCGCGTCTACCAATTTTTGCGGCGCGCGCGCCACGAAGTTTTCATTGGCAAGTTTGCTTCCCGCGCGCTGTATTTCTCCGTCAATACGTTCGATTTCCGCAGACCAACGCGCTTTTTCTTTCTCAATATCGACAAGTTCGCCAAGCGGCACGTAGATTTGTGCAATTTCCGTCACGGCGGAAACCGTCTTTCCGTTGACTTCGCCAACGTCTTCGATTATCGTCAATTCGCTACCGCCGGAAAGTTTCAATATGCAATCTTTATTCACTTGCACAAGACGCTTGTTTTCCGTAACGATAAACAGTTCCACTTTCTTCGACGGAGGGCATTCCGCATCCTTTTTCATCGCGCGAACTGCCTTGATAATCCCCATAATCCCTTCAAAAGCCTTCGCTTCCTTCTTATACGCCCATTTATAGTTATATCTGGGGAAGTCAGCCACCATAATGCTGCCGCTTACGTTCGGTAAATTGGCGTAAATTTCTTCCGTCACAAACGGGATAAACGGGTGCAACAATTTTAACGCGTTTTCCAAAACGTAACAAAGCACCGCCAATGCGTCTCCCTTACGGTTTTCGTCTTCACCGTACAAGGCAGGCTTCGAAAGCTCGATATACCAATCGCAGAAATCGTCCCAAACGAAACTCGTAATCAAATCGCTGGCAACGCCAAGTTCGTACTTGTTTAAGTTCAGCGTCACTTCACGGATACAGTTTTGAAGTTTAGAAACAATCCATTTATCGGCAGGCGTAAATTTCACCTTATCAATCGACGGAATTTTCTTCCCTTCCGCGTTCATAAGCACGAAACGCGCTGCGTTCCAAAGCTTATTGATAAAGTTTCTGCACGATTCCACTTTCGTATCCGAATAGCGAGTATCGTTGCCGGGCGCTACGCCCGTAAGCAAGGACAACCGCAGCGAATCCGCGCCGTATTTTTCAATTACTTCCAACGGGTCGATACCGTTGCCGAGCGATTTGCTCATTTTTCTGCCCTGTTCGTCACGGATAATACCGTGAATTAAAACGTCGTGGAAAGGCACTTTACCCATATGCTCAATCCCCGAAAAAATCATCCTTGCAACCCAGAAGAAGATAATATCGTAGCCCGTAACGAGCACGTCCGTGGGATAGAAGTATTGTAAATCTTCCGTATTTTCGGGATAACCGAGCGTCGAGAACGGCCAAAGCGCCGAAGAGAACCACGTATCGAGCACGTCTTCGTCTTGGCGAAGATTTGCGCTGCCGCAAGCAGGACAAACCGTCGGGTCTTCCTTCGTGCAAATGACTTTGCCGCAATCTTTACAGTACCATACGGGGATACGATGCCCCCACCAAAGCTGACGGGAAATACACCAATCGCGAACGTTTTCCATCCAATTATAGTACGTTTTAGCAAAACGTTCGGGAACGAATTTCGTCTTATTATGCATAACTGCGGCAATGGCAGGTTTTGCAAGCGGTTCCATCTTCACAAACCATTGTTTGGAAACGATAGGTTCTACCGTAGAGTGACAACGGTAACAATGCCCTACGTTATGCGTATGATTTTCAATTTTTACAAGATTGCCAAGTTGCTGTAAATCGGCAACGATTTGTTTTCTCGCCACGTATCTATCCATACCGCAGTATTTCCCAGCGAGTTCGTTCATCGTACCGTCGTCGTTCATAACGCGGATAATCGGCAAACCGTGACGAGCGCCTACCTCAAAGTCGTTCGGGTCGTGCGCGGGCGTAATTTTTACGCAACCCGTACCAAAAGCAGGGTCAACGTATTCGTCTGCGACCACGGGAATTTCTCTATCCGTCAAAGGCAATTTCAACGTTTTGCCGACGAGATTTTTATATCTTTCGTCGTCGGGGTGTACCGCCACCGCCGTATCGCCCAGCATCGTTTCAGGACGGGTAGTAGCCACCACGACGTCCATACTGCCGTCCGTGGCAGGATAACGCAAATGCCAGAAATGCCCTGCATCTTCTTCGTATTCTACCTCCGCGTCCGAAAGCGCCGTCTTACAGCAAGGACACCAGTTGATAATTCTATCCCCTTGATAAATCAAGCCCTTGTTGTAAAGGTTAACGAAAACCTCCCTTACCGCGCGAGAACATTTTTCGTCCATCGTGAACGCCTGTCTTTCCCAATCGCACGACGTACCCATTTTGCGTTGTTGGAGCATAATACGGTTGCCGTACTGTTCCTTCCACTCCCACGCGCGTTTCAAAAATCCGTCTCTGCCGATATCCGCCTTGGTAACCCCTTCCGCCTTCATCTTTTCTACGATTTTCACTTCCGTAGCGATAGAAGCGTGGTCGCACCCGGGAAGCCACAGCGCAGAATAGCCTTGCATACGTTTGAAACGAATCAGCGTATCTTGCATCGTGGCGTCCATAGCGTGTCCCATATGCAGTTGCCCCGTAATGTTGGGGGGCGGCATCATAATGGTGAACGGCACTTTATCGGGATTTCTCTCCGCGTGAAAATACCCCGATTGTTCCCAATCGGCGTAAATTCTATCCTCAAAATCTTTGGGATTATACGTCTTTTGCATTTCCATAATCACAACCCTCACGTTGTTTTCTTTTTCTTGTTCTCGGGGCAAAATACCCCATCATCTAAAATGTATAGGACATTATTATAATACTTTTCCCCGTGATTGTCAATAATAAACAGCCACTCATATAATATATTATTCTAAATTTTTTTCAAAACGGAGAGCCATTTATTATGAAAAAATTCAAAAAAATCGTTGCGGCAACAATTGCCGCTTGTATGGGATTATTGCCCTTAACTGCCTGCAAAGACGACGACGGCGTGAAAAAACTGCAAATCAACGAAGTAACGCACTCAGTATTTTACGCCCCGTTATATCTTGCGGACGCGCTTGGGTATTTCCAAGAAGAAAATATTGAAATCGAGCTGACCAACGGCGGCGGCGCGGATAACGTGATGTCTTCCCTTTTGGCAGGCGAAGCAGATATCGGTTTTTGCGGCCCCGAAGCGGCTTTATACGTACTTATCGGCGGTTCGTCCGACGTACCCACCGTGTTTGGGCAGTTGACGAAACGGGACGGTTCTTTCCTCGTAGCAAGAGAAAAACCCACGAAACCCTTCCAATGGAGCGATTTGCAAGGCAAAGAAGTGCTTGCAGGGCGGCAAGGCGGTGTGCCTGCCATGACTTTCGAATACGTATTAAAAGAACGCGGCGTTTCTGCCAACCTTAACTACGGCGTGGCGTTCAATATGATGACGAGCGCGTTTGAGGCAGGCACGGGCGATTATTGTACGATGTTCGACCCCGTGGCGTACGAATACGAGGCGGCAGGGAAAGGCTACGTCGTGGCGTCGGTTGGCGAAGCGTCGGGCGAAGTGCCTTACACCTGTTTTATGGCGAAAAATTCTTGGCTGAATAAAAACAAAGACACGGCAGAAGGCTTCTTACGCGCCGTGACGAAAGCGGTAAAATACGTCAACGAAAACACGCCTGAAACGGTTGCGCCCTATCTTACGCCCTATTTCGACGGAACGAGCGAAGCTTCGCTTGCCGCGTCTGTGAAACGTTATCGCGATATCGACGCTTGGCGCACCAACCTCACTATGACGGAAGAAAGCTTTAACCGATTGCAAGATATTATCGAGAGCGCAGGCGAATTGGAACAACGCGCGCAAATGAGTAAACTTGTAGATAACAGCTACGCAAATACGGTTTATAACGAAATTTATGCAAAATAAAACCTTTTAAGAAATACTTTTGGACGGAATACGCAAATGAAAGAAGTTTTACACTTTGATGACGTTTCGATGCACTACCACAGCAAACAGGGCGAAACGATAGCCGCAAAAAATCTCTCGTTCTCGGTGATGGAAGGCGAATTCGTCGCCATTATCGGCCCGTCCGGTTGCGGAAAAACCACGCTGCTTTCTTTGGCGGCGGGGTTACTAAATCCAACGAAAGGCGAAGTGAAAACGAACGGCTGTTCGTTTGGATATATGTTACAAAAAGACGAACTGTTCTCTTGGCGGACGATTGAAAAGAATATCTTTTTACCTTTGGAAATCAAACGCGCAAACACCGTCGAACAAAGACAACGCGCGTTGGCGCTTGCGGAAAAATACGGATTGGGAAAGTTTTTGAAAAATTATCCGTCCGCCCTCTCGGGCGGTATGCGCCAACGCGCCGCGCTGATACGCACCTTAGCAGTCAACCCCGACGTCCTATTGCTTGACGAGCCTTTTTCCGCCCTTGACTACCAAACGCGCCTGTCCGTCTGCGACGACGTGTATAAGATAATCCGCAGCGAAAAGAAGACGGCGCTTTTAATCACCCACGATATCAGCGAAGCGATTTCCGTCGCCGACAGAGTGCTTGTCCTCTCTCAACGCCCTGCGCGCGTCGTCGCAAGCCATACGCTCGATTTCCCTGAAAACGAGCCGCTGAAACGCAGAGAAAATAAAAACTTTTCCAAATGGTTTGAAATACTTTGGAGGGAATTAAACGCATGAAAACGAAAGAAGTACACTCGAAAGAACATCTTCTCTACTTACGCGGCGTACGCAAGAAAAGCGTATTTATCAACGTAATGCGCTTTGCCGCATTGATTGTATTATTGGGTTTTTGGGAACTTGCCGCGCGGCTGAATTGGGTAAACCCGTTTATCACCAGCTCCCCTTCGCGAATCGCCAAGACGATTGCCGATTTATATCAAAACGGAACGCTGTTCTACCACGTCGGCACGACGCTTTGGGAAACCGCCGTAGGCTTTGTACTTGCCGTTGTCCTTGGATATACGATAGCGCTGCTGCTTTGGTGGAGCGAATCTTTCAGGCGCATTTTAGAACCGTACCTCGTCGTATTGAACGCGTTGCCTAAAATAGCGCTTGGGCCGCTGATTATCATTTGGTTTGGCACGGGTAGCAAAGCCATCGTCGTGATGACGATTTTGATTGGGCTAATCGTTGCCATACTGAATATGTTGAACGGATTTATGGCGACGGACGCAGGCAAACTGCTCCTTCTCAAATCGATGGGCGCAAGCAAATGGCAAATGCTGACGAAACTGGTTATCCCCTCGTCGATGCCCAATTTCATTTCTATGCTGAAAATCAACGTCGGTATGGCGTGGATAGGCTCGATTATGGGCGAATACATCGTTTCGAAAGCAGGCATTGGATATTTGATTGTGTACGGCGGGCAGGTGTTTAAGCTTGACCTTGTTATGAGCGCGGTATTTATCCTTTGTATCCTTGCCGCCGCGATGTACGCCATTGTGGCTACGGTAGAAAAACTTGTGATAAAAAACGGGAATAATAAATAGAAAAAAGCGGAGAAAAACTCCGCTTTTTTATTACATATTTGAAACGCCGCGCTTGCGCGCCGCTTGACAACGCGCCGCAATGATTATTCCTCGCCTGTATATCCCCAAACGATGGTAGCGGAACAATCATACTCCCAACCGCCATACCAACCGCTGGGCTGACTTGCCGCTTCGCAATATATTGTCGTTAAGCTGGTACAATTATAGAACGCACCCGTTAAAGACCTCAACTGAACACCTATTGAAATTCTTG
>SVHW01000008.1 GCA_015055655.1 Clostridiales bacterium | reverse complement strand
CATTCCGAACACAGAAGTTAAGCTCTTTTACGCCGAAAGTACTTGCAGAGAACTGCCGGGAGGATAGGTAATTGCCGCTTTTCAACCAAGACGACCTTGTTCCAAGCGAACAAGGCCGTTTTTCTTTTACATAGAAAAATCAAGAAAAAATCTAAAAAAATCTGGAATCGGGTATTGCAAAAACGTAAAAATTATGCTACAATAATGCATATGAAAAACGAAGGTAAATAACGTATGAAAAAGACCGTTCAAACACCCAGAAGATTCCGCTTTTTGGCATATGGCACACCCGTCAACGCTAATACAGGATGGGATAATTATACAGGAAATCCCGATTATAACACACCCGAGCAATGGAAAATGATGGCTGAGTGTGGATTTGAGTACGCGCAACCGATTGGCTACGATAGGACGGACGAGCATATAGAGCGTTCTATGCAAGCTGGCGAAGCTGCGGGGGTGAAAGTGTTTGTTACCGATACGGACAACAACGAATATAGTTTGGCTAAACTAGTCCGTCAAGGCGGTACTTACGAAGAGGCGTGGGCAAGATACGAAGATAATAAAGAAGAAATTCTCAAGCATTATAATAAATTTGTCAAATACTCTTCCTTTGTCGGTATATTTGGCTCGGACGAGCCGAACGGGATGAAATTCCAAGCGATTCGCGCGGCGAAAGATTGGTTCGCCGAGAATTATCCGGGATACGAATATTTCGTGAATCTTTTCCCTCATTACGCGCAAGGTTGGCAATTGTTTGGCGATTGGGACGGGAGAGAGGGCTTCCATACTTACGAAGATTACGTGAAGTATTTTTGCGAAACGGTGCAACCCGATTCGCTTAGTTTTGACCACTACGCGCTTGTGGATAAACACGAGTGGTGGGGAGATTCGTTTATTAAGCCCGATTTCTTTTACAATCTTGCCGTAATAGCGAAATACGCGCGGAAATTAACGAAAGAACTTGGCAAGGACGTGCCCGCGTACGTATATTTGCAATCGATGGGATTTGAAGGCAAGCGCAATTTGGAAGATTACGAGATGTGGGCTTGGCAATGTTATACGTCTTTGGCGTTTGGCATGCAAGGGATACAAGCGTTTTGTTATTTTTCGATGTTAAAGGACGCTGATAGGGAAGGTTTCGTTATTTCCGACGCGCTGGTGGATAGATTTGGGCGTAAAACGCCCACGTATGCGTACGTACAACGCGCGTTAAGTGATATCAAAAAATTGGAAAGCGTGTATATGTCCTATGCATGGGAAGGAACGAAAGCCTTTTGGCACGGGGATAAGTGTGAACTTTTCAAGCAATTAGAGGGCTGGGAAATTGATACGTTGAGGGATATCACGAACGTGGAAACAGACGGCGATTTGTTGATTGGGCAGTTTGAAAATTGTCAAAACACGGATAAAAAAGCGTATATGCTCGCAAACGCCAACAACCCGTATCCGGAAAAACGCGTGCCTTTTATCAACGTTTCTTTGCATTTTGACGGGGTAAAAAACGTTACGGTGTACAAACCGAGCGCAAAAGTAGAAAAAATTGCGATTGAGGACGGTACGCTCCGTTTGCAAATTCCTTGCGGAGAAGGCTATTTTATAGAAATTGAATAACGATAAAGAGCTCCCTAGATTGACTAGGGAGCTCTTTTGCACGGTATTGTCTTTCTTTACCTTTCGCGCATATATTGTATTATAAGTGCGCGTAGGCGCATTTGCGCAAACGAAAGGAAATACGGGAGATAAAATAATGCATACGTTGTGGATAACCGTGCTTGGTTTTTTATTTATATTCGTTGCGACGGCGCTGGGGGCGGCTGTCGTGTTTTTCTTTAAAGGGGATATCCCGAAAAAACTTAACGCTTTTTTTCTTGGTTTGGCGGCAGGGGTGATGACGGCGGCGTCCGTATGGTCGCTGCTATTGCCGGCGTTGTCGCAAGCGCAAAGTCGTTTTGGCTCGTTCGCCTTTTTTCCTGCGGTATTAGGGATAAGCGTAGGCGGATTTTTTCTCGTAATATTAGAAAAAATAATCGCAACCGACGAAAAAAACGTGGCGATAAACAAAGGGAAGCGGTTGTTTTTGGCGGTGACGCTTCACAATATTCCCGAGGGGCTTGCGGTGGGTTTCGCATTTGGGGCGGCGGCGAGCCTTGGGGAAAAGGCAGCGTATATTTCCGCCGCTTTATTGGCGTTGGGGATTGGGGTGCAAAATTTCCCTGAGGGCATGGCGGTGGCGTTGCCGTTAAAAACCTCGTTTAATAGCCGAAAACGCGCCTTTTTGTGGGGCGCGGCGAGTGGATTGCCAGAACCGGTATTCGCCATTTTAGGCTATTTTTTGGTGGCTTGGTTGAAAGTTGCGCAGCCTTGGTTGCTTTCCTTTGCTGCGGGGGCGATGCTTTTCGTGGTTTTCGACGATTTGACGCCCGACGCAAAAGCGGCGGATAAGGGGCTTTGGGGAACGTTTGGAGGATTATTGGGATTTGTTTTTATGATGACGTTAGACGTGGTTTTTGGGGCTTAGTAGGGCATTTTTCGTGGAGAGTATTGACAAGAAAGCGGCGTTTATGATAAAATAAGAATACAACCTAAATAATGGGGTATTGTTATGAAAAAAATAGTGTATTTTCTTTTATCGTTAATGACTTGCGCTTGTTTTATGCTTGGCGCAAGCGCTTGTGACCAAGGCTTATCCGTTTTGCCGGATAACGACGCGACAGGCGGGCAAGGCGACGGAACGGGCGGCGATAACAATTCGGACGATAAAGGTGAGGAGACGCCAAAAATTGCGTTAAATAAGCCGGTTATTACTCTTAACGGAAATCTTGCCAGTTGGAAAGCGATAGAAAACGCTGTGGGCTACGTGTATAAAATTGGAGAAGACGGTGCGGAGCAAATAACGATGGACTTGGTTTTGGTGTTAACCCACGGGCAAACGTTATACGTAAAAGCAATGGGGGATAACGTTTCGTATCAGGACAGCGATTGGTCTGCGGCGGTGACGTACGAAGCGATAAAACTTGCTACGCCGACGATGTCGTTGAATAAAAACCTTGCGAAATGGAGTGGTTTGGTAGGCGCAATATCTTACGTTTATAAAATCAACGACGGTGAAGAACAACGCGCGACAAACGTGTTCGTTGCATTACGGGACGGTGACACGATAAGCGTCAAGGCGATTGGCGACGGCACGTTGTATTTAGATAGCGATTGGTCGGAAAAACAAACGTTCCACGCGGAATATTTATCCGCGCCGATAATAACGCTTGACGGCAACGTGGCGCGCTGGACGAAAGTGGAAAACGCCGTGGGGTACGTATACGAAATAGACGGCGAGGAAAGGGAAACGAGCGAACTTTCCGTGGCGCTTGTTGACGGACAATCGATAAAAGTAAAAGCGCTCGGCGATAACGTCGTGTATAAAGACGGCGGCTGGTCTAACGAAGAAACGTTTTATTTAACGCAGCTTTCCGCGCCGATAATAACGCTTGACGGCAACGTGGTAAGCTGGGAAGAAGTGGAAAACGCCGTGGGTTACGTATACGAAATAGACGGCGAAGAAAGAGAAACGAGCGAGCTTTCCGTGGCGCTTGTTGACGGACAATCGATAAGAGTAAAAGCGCTCGGCGATAACGTGGTATATAAAGACGGCGGCTGGTCTAACGAAGAAACGTTTTATTTAACGAAGCTTGCCACGCCGATGCTAACGCTTGACGGCAACGTGGTAAGCTGGGAAGAAGTAGAAAACGCCGTGGGTTACGTATACGAAATTGACGGCGAGGAAAGAGAAGCAAGTGAACTTTCCGTAGCGCTTGTTGACGGACAATCGATAAGAGTAAAGGCGATTGGCGACAACGTCGTGTATAAAGACGGCGGCTGGTCGGGTGAGATTATCTTTGCGGCGGACGTGTTATCCGCGCCGATAGTAACGCTTGACGGCAACGTGGCGCGCTGGACGGAAGTGGAAAACGCGATAGGCTACGTATACGAAATAGACGGCGAGGAAAGAGAAACGAGGGAACTTTCCGTGGCGCTTACTGACGGACAATCGATAAGAGTAAAAGCGATTGGCGATAACGTCGTGTATAAAGACGGCGGCTGGTCTAACGAAGAAACGTTTTATTTAACGAAGCTTGCCACGCCGACGCTAACGCTTGACGGCAACGTAGCGCGCTGGGAAGAAGTGGAAAACGCGATTGGTTACGTATACGAAATAGACGGCGAGGAAAGGGAAACGAGGGAACTTTCCGTGGCGCTTGTTGACGGACAATCGGTAAAAGTAAAAGCAATTGGCGACAACGTCGTGTATAAAGACGGCGGCTGGTCTAACGAAGTAACGTACATCGCGTTAACGTTGGATAAACCGCAGGTGCGCCTTGTAAAAAACGTAGTGCGTTGGGTGGTAGACGAACGCGCGACGAAATACGAGTATAAAATTGGCATAAACGGCGTTATACAAACGATTGAAGGAGATAGTATAGAACTTGCGCACGGTGAAACGGCGTATATTCGTGCCGTAGGGGACGGATTATTGTTTAAGACAAGCGCTTGGTCTATGGGGCTTACGTATAGCGCAACGAAATTGGCGATGCCCAAGGTGACGTGGGAAGGAAACGTGGCAGTTTGGACGGAGCATAGCTTTGCTACGGGTTACGTATATAAGATTGGAGAAAACGGCGAGGAAATTGTTGCGACGGGCAACGGCGTTGCCTTGACGAACGGGCAAACGTTATACGTGAAAGCGGTAGGCGACGGCGTATTCTATTTGGATAGCGAGTGGAGAACGGTGACGTACACGGCGCAAAAGCTTGTCCCGCCGAAACCGAAGACGGTAGAAGGCGTATGTAGCTGGACGGCGGTTACGGGCGCGGTGGCGTACGAATATCAAATTGACGGCGGACAGGTACAGCAAACGGAAAATACCAGCGTCGCGTTGTCGGCGTATTGCACGTTGAAAATCAGGGCGATAGGCGATGGCGAGATATATACGTCGAGCGATTGGTATACCTACGTGTACGACGCGCCTACGAAGCTGGAAGTGGTCGGGGTGCATTTGAACGTCGCTACGGGTGTTGTTGCATGGGACGGAAAATCGGTGGAAGGCGTTGAAAAGTACGTATATAAAATTGGTGCAGACGGCGCAGAAACGGATGGCGGAATTAGCGGCAAAGTAACGCTTATAGAAGGTGAAGTCGTTTATATTAAAGCGATTGGCGACGGGGCAGAATACCTCGACAGCGATTGGTATGCGTTGCAATATAGCAAATCGGGCAACGGTTTTGAAGGATACGTTTAATGGTTATTGCAAAACGCCCTTTCCAAAAGGAAGGGCGTTTTAAAACGGGAGGTGCGCGTAAATGCAAACTCGTACGCGTGTAATTTTACACTCGGATTTGAATAATTTTTTCGCGTCGGTGGAGATTGCACTTCATCCCACGTTGCGTGGAAAACCCGTGGCGGTATGCGGCGACCCGAAGGAAAGACACGGCGTTGTACTTGCCAAAAACGAGGAAGCGAAACGCTATGGGATAAAGACGGGGGAAACGGTGTATTCCGCGTTGAAAAAATGCCCCGATTTGCAAATGGTCGGTTCGCATTTTCACGAATATAAACGGTATTCCAAAGCGGTGCGCGAGATATACGAACGTTTTACGGAAAAGGTGGAAGAGTGCAGCATAGACGAGTGCGCTTTGGACGTCACGGAAAGCGTCGCGCTGTTTGGCAGCGGGGAAGAGATTGCGCAAAAAATCCGTCAAGCAGTCAAAGAGGAATTGGGCTTAACCGTTTCCATAGGGGTAAGTTTCAATAAAGTGTTTGCAAAATTGGGTTCGGAACTGAAAAAACCGGATGCGGTTACGGTGATACCGAAAGAGCGCTTTAAGGAAATAGTGTATCCGTTGCCCGTGTCTTCGTTGTGGCTTGTGGGCGGTAAAACGGAGGAAACGTTAAAAAAACTCGGGATTTATACAATTGGAGATTTGGCAAACGCCGACGAGGAAGTATTGACAAAGCGTTTGGGAAAAAGGGGCAGGCAGGTACGCGTTTACGCGCGTGGAGAAGATAAAGAAGAGGTACAATGGCAAAAGGGAAAAGAGGACGTTAAATCCATTGGCAATTCGTTGACGTTGGCAAAGGATATTGTAGAGAGGGAAGACGTAAAACGTTGGTTATACGCCATTGCGGAAAGCGTAGCGACGCGCCAACGCCTCAAAGGCGTAGGACGGGCGCATACCGTACATCTCGTCGTACGCAACGACAAATTGGAGTTTTTTGGTTGGCAAACGAAAGTTCCGCCGACGGCGCTTTGCGGAGATATTGCGAAAGCCGCCTATGAACTGTTTTGTAAGCATTGCCCAATCGGTATGCGCGTGCGGTTATTGGGGGTGTCTGTTTCAGGGTTTGATTATCAGGTAGAACAGCTCACCTTAGACGCGGCGATAGAGGAGGCTTGCGGCGGCGCATCCTACGAGAAAAAGGAAAGGGTGGAAAACGCGGTGGCGAAAATCCGTGAGAAGTACGGATATGCAAAACTGCAAAGAGGCGTGGTGCTCGTTGACGAAAAGACGGACGGGCTGGATATTCGAGAGAAAAAGGAGGAAATAATTCCCAATCCCGGAAAACCGTCAAATTAAGAATAAAATTTTCCGTATGGTCGATACTGTATTTGTCGGCAGGATACGGAAACGGATTTTGCCTGAATATAAAGAAGAGCTATACAAAATCGTTACAGACTTTGTATAGCTCTTCCGTTGTTATAAAATAAAACTGCGCGAGCCTTTTTTGCCGCAATCTACCGAAGCGTTAACGCCGCAGGTGACTCCTGCAAAGCTACCTTATGGCACACGCAAACATCCGCTTAGTGCTGCTACGTTCCCGTCCTGACACGGTTCACGGCATTGCGTTGCATAAGACCTTGCTATCAACATTCCTTACGGCGCGCGGACCTTCCATAAACTCCGTCGAGAAAGGCGTTCAGTTCCGTATAGCGGATTTCGGATACAGGGTGCCGCTAGCTCCCCACCTACGCGCAGCTTTTATATTATAGCGTATTTTTCAAGGAAAAGCAAACGTTTTTTACGGCTTTTTTAAGGGTTTGTACTTTTCGAGGACGTAATTTGTCGAAAAACACTTTTTAATATTTTTGTTTTCCTTTGGAAAACATTGACAAAAAAAATGAAAAGGGGTATAATGAAAAGGATAAAAGGAGTATTTCTTATGGCTGAAAATTGTACGCATAATTGTTCCAGCTGCTCGTCTTCCACTTGCAGCTCGCGAAAAAAAGAAAGTTTTTTAAAAGAACCGCATAAACAATCTTCCGTGAAAAAGGTGATTGGGATAGTCAGCGGTAAAGGTGGCGTAGGGAAATCGCTCACCACGTCGCTGTTGGCGGCGTTTGCCAATAAACAAGGCAAATCGGTAGGGATTATGGACGCCGATATTACGGGGCCGTCGATTCCGCATATGTTTGGCGTAAACGAGCGTGCTACGGGCAGCGAGAAAGGGATTGACACCGTGGTATCTCCGTCGGGGATTCAAATGATGTCGATGAACTTGCTTTTGGAGGAGGCGACGACGCCCGTCGTTTGGCGCGGTATGGTAATTTCCGGCACGGTAATGCAGTTTTGGACGGACGTTATTTGGAAGGATTTGGACGTATTATTTATCGATATGCCTCCCGGCACGGGCGACGTGCCGCTCACCGTCTTCCAAAGTATTCCCATTGCCGGTATCGTTATTGTTACCACTCCACAGGATTTGGTGAAAATGGTGGTGGAGAAAGCGGTGAATATGGCGCAAATGATGAACGTCCCCGTGTTGGGGTTGGTAGAAAATATGAGTTATCTTTCTTGCCCCGATTGCGGAAAGCAAATAGAAGTGTTTGGGCGCAGTCGCGCGGCGGAAATTGCGGCGGAATACGGTATTCCTGCGGTGGCGCGTATGCCGCTTGACGCAAAGATTTCGCAGCTTGCGGATGCGGGCAGGATTGAAGACTACGAAACGGACGCGTTAAATCAAGTGTTTGCGAGTATAGAAAACGCAAAGCCGAGAAAGGCGGAATAACGAAAGGATAAAAGATGGGTTACGCTGCGGAGAAAAAGAAAGCGGATAGGAAGTGGAGCAAGGCGAAAACAATCGTTGTAATCGTCGTTGCCTGCGTGGTGTTAGTGGCGGCGATATTGTCCGTTTTTCTGCCTGCGTGGTCTTGGAAATACCGTGTTTCTTTGCCGAAAGTGGAACGCGGCGAGGACGGAGAACTGCGGATACATTTTATTGACGTTGGGCAGGGAGATGCGACGTTGATAGAATTGCCTGACGGCAAAATTGCGTTGATTGACGGCGGTGACGATACGAAGGAAACCGAATACGCTATTATGCGTTATTTATACGCTTTGGATATAGAAACCATCGATTATCTAATTCTCACGCACGCCGACGAAGACCATTGTGGCGCGTTGGATACAGTGGTGGAAAACGTGGCGGTGAAACAGGCGTATTTGCCTTTGCAAAGCGCTACGGTAAATACGCAATATGCAGAGTTGTACACGGCGCTTTTGGAAAACGAAATTGCGTACGTTTACGCGCATAACGGCGTGGATATGAGTGGGGAAGGGTATACGTTTACCTTTTTACACCCCTTTGCGTACGACGTGACGAACGCGTTGGAAGCGAATAAGAATTTTGATACGGCGTCCAACGAATATTCGGCGGTGGTATGGTTGGAATATAACGGCGTGGGCTCACTTTTTACGGGGGATTTGCCCGCGTCGCAAGAACGCGTGCTGGCGCAAGCGTATTCCATAGGTGCGGTAAATGCGGAGCTTGCCAAAACGGAGATACTGAAAGTTGGGCATCACGGCTCGCAAAATTCCACCTCGCAAGAGTTGTTGTCGGTGATTCCCAATCTTAAAACGGCAATTATATCTTGTGGAGAAAACGCGTACGGACATCCGCACGAGGAAGTGCTGGAAAGGCTTACGAAGACAGACGTCTATCGCACGGACGAGGACGGCAGCGTATTTATCAGTATAAAAAAGGACGAACAAACGTATAGCGTAACGACGTTGGGCAAATGAGCTTTTGCGAGAATTTCACGCTATTTTCATTGTAATAGATAAAAAAGTTTGTTATAATTAAGGTAAGACGAAACGAAGGGCTTTGTGTTTTATGGAAGCGATAAAGTTTGAAAAAGTATATTTTTCCTACGAAGACGAGGAAGAAACGGGCGACGGGTTATTTTCCCAACGTCCTGCTTTTTCGTTGAACGGCGTCGATTTTTCTGTATCGGAGGGAGAGTTCGTTGCCGTATTGGGCCATAACGGCAGCGGCAAATCAACGCTTGCCCGTTTAACGAACGGCTTGTTGCAACCGCAGGCGGGTAAAATCACGGTATTGGGGATAGACGTAAGCGATAATAAAAACATATTTGAAGTCCGTAAAAACGTCGGTATCGTCTTTCAAAACCCCGACAACCAAACGGTGGCGTCTATCGTAGAGGACGACGTTGCGTTCGGCCCTGAAAACGTCGGCGTGCCCCGTAAAGAAATTGGGGAAAGGATAGAGTTTGCCTTAAACGCGGTGGGTATGCAAGAATATCGCCACGCCACGACGACGCGGCTTTCGGGCGGACAAAAACAACGTATTGCCATTGCGGGCGTATTGGCGTTGAAACCGCGCATAATGATTTTAGACGAATCGACGGCAATGTTAGACCCGCGTGGGCGGAAAGAAGTGCTGGACGTCGTTTGCAGATTGAATAAAGAAGAGGGGATAACGGTTCTGCTTATCACGCATTTTCCCGAAGAGGCGATGCTTGCGGATAGGGCTATCGTTATGGACCACGGAAACATCGTGATGGAAGGAAAGCCGCAGGAGGTTTTATCGCAAGAAACGGATTTGAAAAAATATTCGTTGACGTTGCCGCACTCGTTGAAGATTTGTCACGCGTTGCGAGAGGGCGGTTTATCGGTGGAGGATGCCTTTTCTGCGGAAGAAATCGCCAAGCAAATTGCGGCAAACGTCTTGGTAAACGCAACGCCTTTGGCGCGCGAAATAACGGCGATGGAAACGCCGTCGACGGACGGAATAGGCGAGGTGCGCTGCGAAAATCTTTCCTATACGTATAACGCAAAATCGGTCTTTTCCACGCACGCCTTGCGCGGGGTGGATTTGCATATCCCGTGCGGCTCGTTTTACGGAATTATCGGGCATACGGGCAGTGGAAAATCGACGTTCGTACAACATTTGAACGCTTTGATTAAATTGCCCACGGCAGAGAAGAAATATAAAGAGAAGAAACGGAAGAAAAAAGGCGTGGAGGATTGTCCTACGGCGTTATGGGTGAACGGTTACGATTTGTCCAAAAAGCAGACGGATTTTCTTTCTTTGCGTAAAGACGTCGGGATGGTGTTTCAATATCCGGAATATCAGTTGTTTGCGGAAACGGTATTCGAAGACGTGGCGTTTGGGCTGAAAAATTTCCGTAAAGATATGACGGAAACGGAGATTGCAAACGCGGTGAAAGAGGCGCTGGAAACTGTGGGGCTTTCGTACGAGAGCGTCAAAGACGCGTCCCCGTTCGAACTGTCGGGCGGTCAGCGTCGCCGTGTGGCGATAGCAGGTGTCATTGTCACAAAACCGCAAATTTTGGTTTTGGACGAGCCTGCGGCTGGGTTAGACCCGTTGGGCAAGGAAGAAATTATGTCCTTGTTGCATAGAATACACAACGATTGGTGCAAGACGGTGATTATCGTTTCGCACGATATGGACGAAATTGCGGAAAATTGTACGCAAGCGGCTATTTTCTCCGATGGGAAAGTGGTGGCGGCAGACACGCCAAAGGCGTTGTTTGACAAGGCGGAATACACGCAAACGTCCGGTTTGGATTTACCGTTTACGGCAAAGCTCGTATTGGCGCTTCGAGAAAGAGGCGTAAACGTCGATTGCGACTTAACGTCGGGTGATTTTGTAAAACGAACGCTAACGCTGACGGAAGGGGGTGGCTGCCGTGCGTGACGTGACTTTTGGACAATACTACCCTTCTAATTCCTTCGTGCATAAATGCGACCCTCGTTTAAAGATAGTATTTCTTATCGTGTACATCGTGGCGGTGTTTTTATGTAAGAGTTTCTACGCGTTAGGCGCGTGCGCTTTCGTATTCGTTTTGATGGCGGCGTTTTCAGGCGTGCCTTTCAAAAGCTTGCTTCGCTCCGTGCGCGCGGTTATCTTTTTGGTGCTGTTCACGGCGATACTCAATTTGTTTTTCTATAAAGGCGAAACGCGAATTTGGGCAAACTTTTTCCTGACGTGGGAAGCGGTGTACTTTACGCTGTTTTTGGCGGCGCGGCTTTTCTTGTTGGTGCTCGGTTCGTCGTTGTTGACACTCACCACCACGCCCGTATCGTTGACGGACGGGTTAGAGGGCTTACTGTTGCCTTTAAAATGGATTCGTTTTCCCGTACACGAACTTGCGTTGATTATGTCGATTGCCTTGCGGTTTATCCCGATACTCACCGATGAAACGGGACGGATTATGAACGCGCAAAAAGCGCGCGGAACGGATTTCGAATCGGGTGGATTATTTAAGCGTATTAAAGCGATTACGCCCATTTTAATTCCGCTTTTAATCAGCGCGATTCGTCGCGCGGACGAACTTGGCGACGCCATGGACGCGCGGTGTTATTCGGGCAGTAAACATCGTACGAAGTATAAAAAGCTGAGATTCGGCTGGCGAGATATTATTGCGTTTTTATTGATGGGCAGCTTATTGGCAGGTGTAATCGTAATGAAAATACACTTACCTGCCGTCATTTGAGAGGAGTTATGAGATACGTCTTAAAAATTGCCTACGACGGCGCGGAATTTGCAGGTTGGCAATGCCAAAAGAACGCAATTACCGTGCAGGAAACGTTGGAAACGGCGTTGTATACGGCGTTTTCGCAACGGATAAAAACAACGGCAAGCGGTAGAACGGACGCAGGCGTACACGCGGCAGGACAAACTTGTCACTTCGATGCGGAACTGCCCGTGCCGCCCGAAAAAATGCCCGATTGTTTAAATCGGTTATTGCCTGCCCCCGTACGCGTTATCGAGGGCTGGGCGGCGAACGAAACGTTTGATTGTAACCGCAGCGCAAAACGAAAGACTTATCGATATCGTCTGTACGTATCGCCAAGAGAAATGCCGCTGTTAGAACGTTACGCCGTACGGATAGAAAACGCGCCCTGTTTGGAAACGTTGCAAACGCAAGCGAGGCTGTTGGAAGGGGAACACGATTATAAGGCGTTTTGCGCTTCCGGTTCGGCGGTGAAGACGACGGTAAGGACGGTGTACGAAGTGCGTGTGAAAGAACGGGAAGAATACGGCGTGCGCGTCGTGGAAGTTTTCGTTACGGGCAACGGATTTTTGTATAATATGGTGCGTACGATGGTGGGCGAATTGTTGGATTTGGCGTTGGAGAAACGCACGGCGGATAGCTTGTTGACGGCATACGCCACCGGGGATAGGTCGCTTTTGGGGAAAACGATGCCTGCAAAGGGATTAACGCTTATGCAGGTTGAATATGAATAAATAGGGATAGTAAAAAGGAATAAAAGTATGGAAGTATTTGTATTATACGATAATTTTTCTTTTATACTGAGAAACTTTGGGCTAAATTACGTGGAATCTCATTTTTGGGGATTGTTTATAGGCTTTTGCGTTTGGCTGGCGTTGTTTCTTTTGCAAGGTTTTGGTATATGGAAAATGGCGCAAAACAGGGGGATGGATAAGAAAGGTCTTGCCTTCGTCCCGTTTGTAAATTTTTTGTATATGGGTAAACTTGCCGGCGATTGTTATTTTTTCAGTCAAAAAGTGAAGAAAATGGGCTTATTCGTTATGTTGGCGCAAATCGTAGCAACGCTTTTTTCGTTGTCGCTGATTGCGGCAATTTCCTATCTTTGCGTGGTGGAGGGTGTTCCCAGCGTGGACGAATACGGGATTCCCTATTGGTCGAGCAGCGGTGTTTCCGGCAAGATAGAGCAATTTTATAATATTGGCGCAGGGTTCACGTTCGGTATTTCGATACTCTCGATTTTACAACTGATTTATGAAGTGCTGTTGTTGATATTGACGATTGGTTTGTTTAAGAAATACGCCCCGAAAAACTACTTTTTGTTGGCGGTGCTCGGCATTATATTCCCTATGTCGAGATATATCGTAACGTTTTGTTTGCGCAATAAGCCTGCGATTGATTACGAGGCGTATATGCGCGCCCGTCGCGAGGAGATTGCAAGAGAATACCAACAACGTTACGGCAATCAATACGGGACGAATTACGGTAACCCGTACGGTAACCCGTACGGCGCGCCTTACGGCCAACAACCCATGCCGCCGCAAAAACCGGCAGAACCTTTTGACGAATTTGGGAAAGAGCCTCGCGAAGATAAACCGTTTGAAGAATTTGGCGACGAAAACGTAACCGAGAAACCCAACGACGGCGATTTTTTTGAATAAAGAATAAACGATATAAAGACGGAGAATAAGAAAACGTTATATTCCCCGTCTTTTTTTATGGGAAATAGGCTTGAAACTCTTTACAGTTTTTGCTAAAATATGCTATAATAATAGCATATCTATAAGTGCAGGTTATAATTTCACGAAAAAAGGAGAAGAGGTATGGCGGAAGAGAATATTGCGGCAATAGCTACGCCGTCTGGTCGAGGAGGCGTTGCGATTATCCGTATCAGCGGAAAAAGTCCGCTTGCAATTGCCGAAAAGATGTTTGTACCCACGGGCAAAACCGCCGTTTGTAATTTTACGCCGTACCGTATGTACGCAGGGCAAATCGACGGGGGAAACTTCTCCGATTTTGGCTTATGCGTATATTTTAAAGCGCCTGCCAGCTATACGGGCGAAGACGTCGTGGAATTTCATTGTCACGGCGGTGAAAACGTCGCGCGCGGTATTTTGAAACAAACCTTTGTGCACGGCGCAAGAAGCGCAACGAAAGGGGAATTCACCAAACGCGCCTTTCTCAATGGAAAACTCTCGCTTGCCTCCGCAGAGGGCGTTGCCGATATGATTAACGGGGAATCGGACGCCGAAGTGAAAGCGGGCTATCTTTTATACAGCGAAAAATTAACGGATAAAGTCAAAGAGGCGCAGTCGCGCTTGAAAAATTTGCTGGCTGGCATCGACGTCTCCGTGGATTATCCCGAAGAGGATATTGAAGAACAGCACGTTATCGAGTTACAGTCTGCGTTAAAGGAATTGCGCGCCACGTTAAAACCGTTGATTGACAGCTACGCAACGGGGAAGAAGATAAAATCGGGCGTCACCGTGGCGATTTGTGGAAAACCGAATACGGGCAAAAGTTCGCTGTTAAATATGTTGCTTGGTTACGAAAAAGCGATTGTATCGGACGTGGCAGGCACGACGCGCGACGCGGTGGAAGGCTCGTTGGAGATTAAGGGTAGAAAGTTCAATCTTTACGATACGGCAGGCGTGCGAGAGAGTGGAGATAGAATAGAAAGCATCGGGATTGAACGGGCGGAAAATATTATTCGCGCCGCGGACGTAGCGGTGTTCGTTGCGGATTTGTCGAGAAAAATGGACGAAGAAGACGGGCGCGTGTTGCAAATGTTGCAGGGGAAACCGTTGATTAAGGTGTTCAATAAGACGGACATTGTAAAAGACGATACGGATACCGACGCCGACGTGCATACGTCCGCCGTAACGGGGGAAGGTATCGAAAAATTAAAAGAATTGTTGTACGACAAGAGTTTTGGCCAGCGGAGCGAAGACGCGGCGTTTTTGATAGAACGCAGACATTACGACGCGTTGCAACGCGCTGATGCGTCGCTTGTACGGGCGATAGCCGCTTGTGAAAGCGAGCCGTTGGATTTGATAGGTATCGACGTAAAAGAAGCGTGGGACGCGCTGGGAGAAATTACGGGTGAAACGGCAACGGAAGCGATTATCACCGAAATATTTGAGAAGTTTTGCGTTGGGAAATAACGGATAAGGGATAAGGGAATTATGGTAAATTTGGATTTATACAGAGTGTTTTATACGGTGGCGAAAAGCGGTTCTTTAACGAAAGCCGCAGAAGAATTATACATTTCGCAACCGGCGGTATCGCGCTCGATTAAGCAATTAGAAACGCAGCTTGGCGTTACGCTTTTCACGCGTACGCATCGCGGTATGCAGCTTTCCGCAAACGGTGGAAAGTTGATATTTGACGAGGTGGAAAAAGCGCTCAATTTGCTTGGCGACGCGGAAAACCGTATTGCGGAAACGAAGACGTCGGCGACGGGCACTATCCGTATCGGCGCAAGCGATACCATTTTCGAGTATGTTTTGGCGGATAAAATCGTAGAGTTTCACGAACGTTTCCCTGCGGTGAAATTCGAATTGCTTGCAGACGTTACGCCTGACACGATAGAAAAATTGAAGGCGGAAAAATGCGACGTCGCGTTTGTCAATTTGCCTATTGAAACGGATAACGAGTTAAAATTATACGGCAACTGTATGCGATTGAACGATATTTTCGTGGCAAGTGAAAAATTTATCGAGTTAAAAGACGTGCAGTCGTCGTTGGAAACGTTGAAAAAATATCCGTTAATTTTGATGGAAGGAAACACCGTATCGAGAAAATCGTTGGACAATTTCTTTCAATCGATAGGGATAGAAATTGCGCCGTCCATAGAAGTAGGCAGTTGGGATTTAATGAAACGTCTGGTATCGCGCGGTATGGGCGTAGGCGTCATCCCTAGGGAATACGTAACGAAAATGTTAGACGAAGGGGTGCTTTTCGAAGTGCAAACGGACGTGGCGTTGCCCGTGCGTTCGGTGGGGATGTTGCTGCCGAAACATAAGTCTGTTTCGTACGCTTTACATACGTTTACGGAAACGTTCCGCAAGGAAAATTAAAAGAAAGGGAAAGAAAAATTTTATGGCAAAACCCAATTCGAGGTTAAGAAATTTTTGTATTATTGCGCATATCGACCACGGCAAAAGTACCCTTGCCGACCGTTTGATAGAACGTACGGGGCAGGTATCCGATAGGGATATGGAAGAACAGCTTCTGGATTCTATGGATATTGAAAGGGAGCGCGGTATTACGATTAAGCTCACGCCCGTTCGTATGTACTATACGGCGAAAGACGGGCAGGAATACGAGTACAATTTGATTGATACCCCTGGCCACGTGGACTTTACGTACGAAGTCAGCCGTTCGCTCGCGGCGTGCGAGGGGGCGATACTCGTCGTAGACGCCACGCAAGGGGTGGAAGCGCAAACGCTTGCCAACGTGTATTTGGCACTTGAAAACAATTTAGAGATTTTGCCCGTCATCAACAAAATCGATTTGCCCAGCGCGCGCGTAGACGAGGCGAAAAAAGAGATAGAAGAAATTATCGGTTTGGACGCGGAAGGTATCCCTTGCGTATCGGCAAAGGAAGGCACGAACATTGAAGATTTGTTGGAGGCGATTAAAGATTACTTCCCTGCGCCCGAGGGGGATACGGAATTACCGTTAAAGGCGCTTATTTTTGATAGCTATTACGACAATTATAAAGGGGTAATTCTGTTCGTTCGTATTATGGACGGCGAAGTGAAAGTGGGGGATAAGATTAAGACGTTTTTATCGTCCACGGTATACGACGTTACGGAGGTTGGCGCGTTTGCCCCCAATCTTTTCCCGAAAGCCTTGTTAAAGGCGGGCGAAGTAGGGTATATCGCTGCCTCGATAAAATCGATACAGGACGTAGCGGTGGGCGATACGGTAACCAATGCGCTCCGCCCTGCCAAAGAACCGCTTCCAGGGTATAAAAAGGTACAGCCCGTCGTCTTTTGCGGTATCTATCCGCTTGACGGCAGCAAGTTCAACGATTTGAAAGAAGCAATACTCAAATTGCAACTCAACGACGCGTCGTTGATTTTCGAACCTGACAATTCGGTGGCGCTTGGCTTTGGTTTTCGATGCGGCTTTTTAGGGCTGTTGCATATGGAAATCATCCAAGAGCGTATTGAAAGAGAATTCAATTTGGATATCATCACCACCGCGCCGTCGGTAAGCTATCTCGTGCACAAGACGAACGGGGAAGAGTTTTTCGTGGATAACCCCACGCACTTGCCCGAACCGTCCGATATCGAGTATATGGAAGAGCCGATTGTAAAAGCGGAAATCTATACGCCCCCTGATTATATGGGCGCGATAATGGATTTGTGCAAGGAAAAACGCGGTGTGTTTAAGAATATGACGTACGTGGACGAAAAGCGTGTAAAACTCGAATATACGTTGCCGCTTAACGAAATCGTGTACGACTTTTTCGACGGCTTGAAATCGCGTACGAAAGGGTACGCAAGCTTTGATTACGAACTTGCTGGTTATCAACGTTCCAAGCTCGTAAAATTGGATATTTTGCTCAACGGCGAAATTTGCGACGCGCTTTCGACGATTGTCTTTGAGGGTCGCGCGTACGAGCGTGGCAGAACGCTTTGCGAAAACTTAAAAGACGCGATTCCCCGTCAGCTTTTCGAAATTCCCGTGCAAGCGGCGGTCGGCGGCAAAATTATTGCGCGCGAGACGGTGAAAGCGGTTAGAAAAGACGTCCTTGCCAAATGTTACGGCGGCGACATTACGCGTAAGAGAAAACTTCTTGAAAAGCAAAAAGAAGGCAAAAAGCGTATGCGCAAAGTTGGCTCGGTGGACGTACCCAGCGAAGTGTTTATGGAAATCCTTAAAACGAATAAAGATTAAACGCCTTTTGAGGGGCAAAGGAAAGATTATGGCAGGAATTTACGTGCATATCCCTTTTTGCAGACATAAGTGTAGTTATTGCGATTTTACGTCGTTTCCCGATAAGATAGACTATGCGGAAGCGTATATGGCGTGTCTGTATAAAGAATTAAAAATGCGTGGGGAAGAACTGAAAGATTACGAGTTCGACACGGTATATTTTGGCGGCGGTACGCCGTCGTATATTGCGCCCAAACTCATTTTAGGCGCGATGAACCAGATAAAGAAATGCTTTCGTTTGAAAGAAGACGCAGAGATTACGTTAGAGCTTAACCCCGGCACGATAGGCGAAAGCAAGGTGGAAACGTACTTGCAGGCGGGTATTAACCGTTTTTCCATCGGTTTGCAAACGGCGATTGACGAACAGCTTGCCGATTTGGGACGTATCCATAACGTACGCGACTACGTGTACGCAACCAAGCTGTTAAAGGGGCAAAATTTCAGCACGGACGTAATGCTTGGCTTGAAAGGGCAAACGGAAGAGGACGTGCGTAAGACGATAGAACTCGCCGCAAGCTGTGGCTCGAAACATATCTCGATGTACGCGTTGACGGTAGAGGACGGCACGCCTATCTACACCGATTATCTCAACGGCGAACTGCCCGATAGCGACGAAGTGGCAAGCCTTTACGAGTATGGCAGAAAAATCTTAGAAGAAAAGGGCTATAAACGCTACGAAGTGTCCAATTTTGCCAAGGAAGGCTTTGAAAGCAAGCATAACCTTAATTACTGGAAACGTGGGGAATATATCGGCGTAGGCGTTTCCGCCAGCTCGTTTATGCGCGGCAAACGTTTTACGAATACGTTTGATTTGGACGAATATATGAAGTGTATCATTTCGGGCTTTTATCCTGCGGTGACCAGTGAAGACGTCAGCGAGGAAGACGCGAAATTCGAATTCGTGATGCTGGCGATGCGTACCAAGTACGGCGTGAATATGCAAGAATACAAGGAAAAATTCGGCACGTCGCTGGGTGACGATTTCCCTAACGCGTTGAAAAAGACGGTGAAGTATTTAGAACTTGACGGGGATAATTTGAAAATCAAAGACGAATTTTTGTACGTGCAAAACAGCATTTTAGTGTACTTTATGGAAGAGGAAAGATGAGGATATTGATTATTCGTCACGGCGACCCCGATTACGAAAACGACACGCTGACGGAAAAGGGAAAACGGGAAGCGACGCTCCTTGCCCAGCGTTTGAAAAAGGAAAAAATCGACGCGTTTTATACGTCGCCTTTGGGCAGAGCCAAAGATACGTGTTTATATTCCGCACGCGCGTGTGGGCGGGAAAACGACGTCGTCGTTAAGGATTGGTTACAGGAATTCAATCATCCGTTGACGCTTGCCAGCGGCAGAAAAAGAAATATCCCTTGGGATATGTTGCCTACCGAGTGGACGGAAGAAAAGAAGATGTACGACGCTTGGGGTTGGCATAAACAAAAATGTTACCGTAAGGCAGATATGAAAGCGGCGTACGATTACGTTGCCAACGGGTTAGACGAACTGTTGCAAGAAAACGGCTACGTACGCGAGGGCAATCGCTATCGCGTGGAAACGCCCAATACGAAGACGATTGCGCTGTTTTGTCATTTCGGCTTGGAAATGGTGCTGATGTCGAGGCTTTGCAATATTTCGCCCATACCGCTTTGGCATCATTTTACGGCGCTGACGTCGTCGGTGACGACGATTTTCAGCGAGGAGAGAAGAAAGGGCGTCGCCACCTTCCGTTGTGCGGGATTTGGCGATATCGGGCATTTATACGCCGGGGAAGAAGAACCCTCCTTCTCGGCAAGATTTTGCGAAGTATTTGACAGCGAAGACAGACACGATTAAAGATAAGGCGGTGAAGATATGACGGCAACAAAGGCGAGAATTGCTATTTACGGCGCAGGCGCTATGGGCACGGTGCTCGGTTCGCTCTTGACGCTTGGCGGATTGAAAAACGTAGAACTTATCACGCGGAACAAAGCGCACGTCAACGGCTTAAACGAACAGGGTGCAAGGATATCTTGTACGGCGGAAGATAAAGAGTTGACGATAAAAGTTTGCGCAAAAACGCCCGACGAGATGGAGGGCAAATACGACGTCGTATTTTTAATGACGAAGCAGAAAAGCAACGGCGAGATATTGGAATTTTTAACGCCGTATTTACACGAAGACAGCGTCGTTTGCACTACGCAAAACGGCTTGCCCGAAGCTTCGGTGGCGGCGGTTGTCGGCGCGCAGCGTACGTACGGCGGCGTGGCATCGTTTGGCGCAACGTTTATAGGCGGTGGAAAAGTGTCGCTCACGTCCAAATTCGACGGTATGCGTATGCAAGTATCAGGGTATCAAAACGATAACGCGAAAACGGAATTGCTTGTAAAAATTTTGGCGTATGCAGGTAGGGCGGTAGAAAACGAAAGCTTTGCGCAAATCACGGATAACTTGCAAGGCGCAAGGTGGAGTAAGCTTGCTATCAACGCGGCGTTTTCAGGGCTTTCCGTGGTGACGGGTTGCACGTTTGGCGAAATTGCGAAAAAACGCAAATCGAGAAAAATCGCGCTTGGGATTTTACGGGAGTGTATGGACGTTGCCAACGCGCTTGGCGTTTCGTTAGAGCCTATGCAAGGGCACGATATGCAAAAGATGTTGGGTGGCAGGGGCTTTTTCAAAACACAGCTTTCGCTGTTCTTGTTGCCGATAGCGATGAAGAAACACAAAAAATTGATTTCGGGTATGCGTAAGGACGTAGAAAACGGCAGAAAATGCGAAATTGATTTTATCAACGGCGCAGTTTGCAAAGCGGGCAAAGAAGCAGGTGTAGAAACGCCCCTTTGCGATAAGGTGGTAGAGGTTGTACACGGCATTGAAAACGGCTTGTACGAAACCACGTATAAAAACGTAGAATTTTTTAAAATTTGAACGAGGAAAGAAAAATGGATTGGAATAGATTAGCAGACGCACTTATACAAGACGACAACGTAAAGGCTTTGGAAGAATACGAAAAACAGTATCCCGAACGCGCGTTGGAAAAGGGCGCGCAGGTGACGCGTCTTGCGCCCAGCCCCACGGGCTTTATGCATATCGGTAACTTATACGTAGCGCTCGCCAACGAGCGTATTGCGCATCAAAGCGGCGGCGTATTCTATCTCCGTATCGAAGATACGGACGAAAAGAGAAAGGTAGAAGGCGCGGTGGAGGTTATTCATAAATCGCTGAAATATTTCGGGGTAAAATTCGATGAGGGTGCAGATTTGTGCGGCGAATACGGCCCGTATTATCAACGCCAACGCGCGGAAATCTACCACGCGTACGCAAAGGAACTGATTCGCCAAGGTTTGGCGTATCCTTGCTTTTGCACGGAAGAAGATTTGGAAAAAACGCGTGAATATCAAACGGAAAACAAGCTTTTGCCTGGATACTACGGCGAATTTGCCAAGTGCCGCAATTTGACGGAAGAAGAAATCTACGCCAACTTGGCGGCGGGTAAAAAATACGTTATTCGTTTGCGTTCGCAAGGCGACGTCAACGTAAAACACACCTTCCGTGACGAAGTGAAAGGGGAAATCACGGTTACGGAAAACAACCAAGACGTGGTTATCTTGAAATCGGACGGTATCCCCACGTACCATTTCGCGCACGCCATTGACGACCATTTTATGCGTACGACGTTGGTGATAAGAGGCGAAGAGTGGCTTTCGTCTTTGCCTATTCATATCGAGCTTTTCAAAGTGCTTGGGTTTAGATTGCCCAAATACGGACACAACTGTTCTATCCAAAAGATTGGCGGGGAAACGCGTAGAAAGCTCTCTAAGCGTAAAGACCCCGAGGCGTCGCTTAATTATTATCGCGAACAAGGCTATCACCCCGAAGCGGTGCGCACGTATATGATGACGCTCTTAAATTCTAATTTCGAAGAGTGGCTTTTGAAAAATCCCGATACGCCTTTGGACGAATTTAAGTATTCCATTGGTAAAATGGGCAAAAGCGGCGCGTTGTTTGATATCGTGAAATTAAACGATATTTCCAAAACGTATATGTCCAAGCTTAGCGAAACGGAAATGTACGATTTCTTAAAGACTTGGGTGGACGAGTTTGGCAACGACACGCAAAAAGCGTATTTTGCGGATAAAGAATATCTTTGCAAAGTGCTTGTGCTTTGTATGGGTGTAGGCAGCAAAAAGAGAAGAAAGGATTTCATTTGTGCAAAGCAAGCCGTGGAAATGATTGCGTATTTCTTTGATAATTCTTTTGCGCCCGTTTACGAATACCGCTTTGATAAAGCCACGGTAAACAGCGTTTTGCAAGGCTTTGCGGCAATCTACGACGAGGCGGACGATAACAGCGCGTGGTTTGACAAGGTGAAAAAGGTGGCAGGCGACAACGGCTTTGCTACGGATATGAAGGAATATAAAGCAAATCCCGACGCGTTCCCCGGCAACGTTTCTGACGTAGCGGAAATGTTGCGTATCGCAACGACGGGGCTTTCGAATACGCCCGATTTGTGGACGATTATGCAAATTCTTGGCAAGGAAAGAACGCTTGCGCGGTTAAGCGCGGCAATGATAAATTTATAAGCTAAATAAACAACATAAAAACCGCCGACGTGGAAAAGCCCACGTCGGCGGTTTTATATAAAATGTAACTATTTAATATTTTAAGCCTAAAAAATAATCGGCTGATACGTCAAAGGCAATCGCCATGCTTTTCAATATATCGTATCCAGGTTTTGCTTTACCTTTTAACCATTCGCTTACTTGGCTTTGCTTTACACCAATGGCGTTTGCAAACGCAACTTGTGTTAAGTTATGCTCGTCTAAAAATTCTCTTAAAATCTCGCTAAAATTATTCCCCATATAATTATTATATAGAAAATTCTATAAAATTGCTTGACATATAGAAAATTCTATAATATAATTATTTTGTATAGGGAACTATACAAAAAAAGAAAGGAGTTTTACAAATGGAAGTAAGAAAGAGTGTTTGGGCAGAGATGACGTTTTTAAAAGTGTTGTTTTTTTGGTTGATTATACCTGTAATCGTTGCGATTGTTTGCGCAAAGCATTATAGGGTAAAGATTATGGATAAAACAATCACGGTAAATCAAGGTGTATTTAGTAAGAGCAATGCTGAATACGCAGTAGCAGGTATTACGCAAATCACGGTTACGAAATCGTTTTGGGGCGGTATTTGTAACTACGGTACGGTATCCATTTCGTTGGCTGGAAATAAGAGGGTAGCGTTAGAGGGGATTATCAATCCGTATGGCGTAAAGGCTTTTATTGAAAACAAGCTTATGCAAACGGCAGGTGCAACGCATATGTTGGTAAACTGATAAGATTAAGAAAGGGCAAACGGATTATTCCGTTTGCCCTTTCTTAATGATGATGACAATGTTTATATATAGATTGGGGCGTCCTGCACGTTTTTTCGTCACAATGTTCGTTTGCTGTTTCTACTTCAATTGTAACGTGAACAATTGCAAAGGTTTGTAAAAGTTCTCGCACTTTATATTTGATTTCATGTGCGTTTTGGTCAGTAACGATATGCAAAGTGGCGCAATGATTTTGTCCGTCTATACTCCAAACGTGTACGTGGTGAGCGTCTATCACTCCGTCTATGGCGCATACGCTTTTCGTTAGCTCCGTTACGCTTATTCCGTCGGGCGTTTTATCTAAAAACAGTTTGCACGTTTGCGTTAAATGTTTTACGGCATGAATACAAATAAAGATAGCGACGCCGATAGAGAGAATAGGGTCAAGCAAGGTGAAATCGGTAAAACGCATTACGATAGCGCCTATCAATACAATCAGCCACCCAAAAACGTCCTCCAACATATGCAAATTAACGGCTTTTTGGTTCAGCGATTTGCCTTTTCTTGTGAATAGCGCGGCGATAAAATTGACAATTACGCCAACGACAGCAAATACAATCATCCCGTTATAATCAATCACTACGGGAGAAATAATACGAAGAACAGCATTATAAATCACGATAAGCGAACCGAATACTAAAATAAGTGTAGTAAATAAACTGCCCAACGCAGAATATCGCGCGTAACCATACGTATATTGATTGTCGGGAGGACGTTTGCTCTTGTTTTCCATAAAAAAGGAAACGCCGATGCTTGTTGCATCTCCAACGTCGTGCAAGGCGTCGGAAAGAATTGCTACGCTGCCTGTAAGGATACCGCCGAGCAGTTCAAAAACCGAAAATAGTAAATTTAAAATAAACGCAATCAATATATTTCTTTTTTCCTTCATATCTTTCTCCTATTGACAAATTCATTAAGATATAATATACTATATTCGATATCGAACATCTTGTACGATATTATTATACATAGAATAGGATAAAGAAGTCAACATACGGTTTAAAAAGGGTGTACGATATCGAACAAAACCACGTTTTTGTATGGAGAGAAAAATGGACAGAAGACAAAGAAAGACAAGGGAAGGGATATTTAAGGCGTTTGCCGAGCTGTTATCCAAAGAACATTATAATCAAATCACGGTAAAGCAAATTATTGATAAAGCGGACGTGGGTAGAGCTACCTTTTACGCGCATTTTGAAACGAAGGATTATTTATTGAAGGCGTTTTGTGAAGAATTATTTTGTCACGTGTTTGATTGTATAGAAAATGGAGAAAAAGAGCATAAGCATATCTTCCATTGCGACGCGCCCGATTCCGCGTTCTTGCATTTATTACGGCATTTGAAAAATAACGATAACAATATTTTGAAATTGTTGTCATGCCCTAATAACGAACTGTTTTTGGAGTATTTCAAAGAAAATTTGAAAGAACTAATCAGCCGTCAAACGTCTATTATTTCGAAGAAAAGCGAAGTGCCCGATGCGTTTTGGTTGCATTATATATGCACGGTGTTTGTGGAAACAGTGCGCTGGTGGATAGACAACGAAATGAAAGAAACGCCCGAACAAATCGTGGAATATTTCCTTGCGGTGATATAAATTAAACGCCCCCGAAGCAAAAGCTTCGGGGGCGTTACGTTGTATACGTTTTTATTTGTTTTCTTCAGCGAGTAAATCTTTCATCTCGTACTTGCCTGCGGCTTTTCCGTGTAAGAACTTCGCCGCGCGGATAGCGCCCGCGGCAAATACGCGTTTGCTTCTTGCGCTGTGCGTAATCGTGATAATTTCGTCTTCGCCTGCAAACATTACTTCGTGTTCGCCAACGATTGTGCCGCCGCGTACCGCGTGCATACCAATTTCACTCTTTTCTCTCGCGCCGCAAATACCCGTTCTGCCGTCGAGGTATTTTTTCTTGCCGTCAAACGCTTCGTTTACGCTATCGGCAAGCATCAACGCCGTGCCGGAAGGCGCGTCTTTTTTGAGGTTATGGTGGCGTTCGATAATTTCCACGTCAAAACTCTCGCCAAGCACTTCCGCAGCCGCTTTTACAAGCGCTTGCATAAGGTTTACGCCCAAAGAAAGGTTTGCCGTTTTGAAAATAGCAATCTCTTTTGCGTATTCGTCAATCATTGCCAAATCGGCAGGGGAGAAACCCGTGGAGGCGAGTACGATGCCCAGCTTATTCGCTTTGGCGTATTCCAAGCGTTCTTGTAAATTTTCCGCCGACGAGAAATCGATAATCACGTCTGCGTTTTCTTTTACGTCTGCAAAGCTCTTATATACGGGCACGCCAATTTCCTTGGGAAAGAGGTCAACGCCGCAAACGGCGGTGGCTTGCGTATCGCCGTCGAGTAGGGAAAGCACGTTGCCGCCCATTTTGCCGCAAGCGCCGCAAAGGATAATTTTCGTGTTCATTACGCTTTTATCTCCATACCGTAGTTTTTCATCGCCGCAATCAATTTTTCACGGTTGCAATCTTCAATCTTCGTAAGGGGCGCGCGAGGTTCGCCAACGTTAAAGCCAATCAAATTCACCGCTTCTTTTACGGGGATAGGGTTCACTTCCACAAAGCAAGCGTTCGCCACGGGCAAAAGCTTATCGTTCAACGCCGCCGCTTCGTCCAATTTGCCCGCTTTTACAAGCGTGCAAAGTTCTTTCACCTCTTTGGGCAAGATATTGGAAAGCACGGAAATAACGCCCACGCCGCCAACCGCAAGGATAGGGAAGTTTAACGCGTCTTCGCCCGAATATACGTCGCATTTTTCGCGAACCAAACGGAGCGTTTCCATCGTTTTGCTCATATTGCCGCCCGCATCTTTGATACCCGCAATGTTGGGGATATCTGCAATCTTCGCCATAGTTGCAGGTTGAATTTCCACGCCCGTTCTACCGGGAACGTTGTAAGCGATAACGGGGATAGACACCGATTCGCAAATGGCTTTATAATACGCCACCAAACCGTTTTGCGTGCATTTGTTGTAATAGGGGGTAACGGCAAGCAAGCCGTCCGCGCCGTAGCTTTCCGCTTTTTGCGCCGTCATAATGGCGTCGGCGGTGTTGTTGCTGCCACAACCGAAAATAACTTTGGCTCTGCCGTTCACTTTCTTTACGGCGTATTCCATCAATACGTGTTCTTCTTCAAAGGACATCGTGGACGGTTCGCCCGTCGTGCCTAAAAAGACGATGGCGTCCGTGCCGTTTTCAATTTGGAACTCGATAAGTTTGCCAAATTCTTCGTAATTTACGCCCGATTCGTTAAAAGGGGTAATAATTGCCGTTGCGCTACCCTTAAAAAATCCTTTCATAATATTTCACTCTCCCGTGATTAGTATATTCCCCGTAGGGGATAGTTGTGTATTAGTCGAAATAGCCTTTTGCCGCCAAGAGTTCGGCAAGGAGTACCGCGCCGCCAGCTGCGCCGCGGAGGGTGTTGTGGGAAAGCCCTACGAACTTGTAATCGAATACGACGTCTTCGCGAAGTCTGCCAACCGTTACGCTCATGCCGTTGCCTGCCATTCTGTCAAGCTTTGCTTGGGGACGGTTGTCCTCTTCGAAATAGCAAAGGAATTGTTGGGGCGCGGAAGGGAGGCCCAATTCTTGCGGAACGCCCTTAAAGTTTGCCCACGCGTCCAAAATTTCTTCCTTCGTCGGTTTTTTCTCGAAGCTTACGAAAACCGCCGCGGTATGACCGTCGGATACGGGCACGCGCAAGCATTGCGCGGTGATGACGGGTGCGGTAGCGGAAACGATTTCGCCGTTTACCACTTCGCCCCAAATTTTGAGGGGTTCTTTTTCGCTCTTTTCTTCTTCGCCGCCGATATAGGGGATAACGTTATCGAGGATTTCGGGCATCGTCTTAAACGTCTTGCCTGCGCCGGAAATGGCTTGGTAGGTACAAACCGCCGCTTGCTTAATCCCAAACGCTTTCAAAGGATGCAAGAGGGGCACGTACGATTGCAAAGAGCAGTTGGATTTTACGGCGATAAAGCCGCGTTTCGTGCCAAGACGCGCTTTTTGCGAAGCGATAACTTCCAGATGATTATCGTTGATTTCGGGGATAATCATCGGCACGTCGGGGGTGAAACGGTGCGCCGAGTTGTTAGATACGACGGGCACTTCTTTTTTTGCGTACGCTTCTTCCAACGCGCGGATTTTTGCTTTGTCCATATTTACCGCGCAGAAAACAAAATCAACGGAGTTTGCAATTTCGTCGATATCCGCTTCCGCGTCGAAGATTTTCATATCCTTATATTTTTCAGGCATCGGGGTTTCAAACGCCCATTTTTCGCCTACCGCTTCCGCGTACGTTTTGCCTGCGGAACGCGCGGACGCCGCCAATACTTTAACGTTAAACCAGGGGTGATTTTCCAAAAGACGTAAAAATCTTTGCCCAACCATACCCGTTGCGCCGATAACGCCGACGTTAAACTGTTTCATAAATTATATATCTCCTTGTTGTAAAATGTTTTCAAAATGGAAAAATAAAAGACGGGAAAGTACCCCGCCGTGAAAAAGCAATAGAACAGCCCGTATAGTATCGGGGTATTCATAAGGCCAATAGCTCTTCACGGACGGTGACAGTCACACGGGTATTCTCCCGTATGCCCAGCGAAAGTGGACGAAATTCTCGCTTCGGCGGAGATACCCTTTCCCCAATCGTTGTTGCAGTTTCGTCCAAAAACTGCTTGCGATAGGGTACTGATGTTCGTCCGCTCCTCTATTTAGCAAGTTTATTTTAACATATAAAAAAACAAATGTCAAAGATTTTTCACGCAATAGGCGGTTTATTTGAATTTAATTTGAATTTTTTTCGAAAATTCCTTGAAATAATCACAAATTTGTAGTACAATATAGTGGTGAGAATATGCGAAAATAGTTCGCTGAGAAAATAAGTAGTTTGGAGAACATTTATGGCACAGCAAAAGAAAAGCCTAATGACTAGGTTTCTCGAAGGAAAAGAAAGAAGCGAAGAGTACGCAAGAAGTACGTTGCCGACCAACCGTTGGCAGTTGTTTTGGGATATTTTTAAAGGGAATTTTTGGAAGATTGTAAAAGCGAATTTATTGACGTTGCTTTTCTTCCTGCCAATGATTGCGCTCATCGTGATAATGGTATTTATGAAGAACACGCAAGGGGAGATTTATCCTTTTGCTACGCACGTTGGCGCAGGGTATCCCTTCTACAACGTACAAGGCACGGCGGAAGCGCTTGCAATTACCAATAACTATATATTGTGCATAGGGCTTATCGTCACTTCTTTTATTGCGTCGGTCGGTTTGGCAGGCGGTATGTACGTTATCCGTAATATGGTATGGACGGAGGGCGTTTTCGTTGCCAACGATTTTTGGCGTGGCATTAAATTGAATTATAAAAACGCGTTGCAAGCGACGTTGTTCTTTTTGATTATTTTCTCGTTGTGCAGCGTGCTTATTTCTTTTGCTAACGGGTATATCGCAAGCGAGCTCGTCACGAAATCCCAGCGCGTTTGGCTGATTATTTCCAAAGCCACCAGTTACGTATTCATCGTCTTTACGGGGATGCTGTCTATGTGGCTGATTGCGCTTGGCGTCAATTACAAATTGGGCTTTTTCGCAATGCTCCGCAACGCCTTTTTGCTTACGGTAGGCAGTTTACCGCAAACGATTTTCTTTATCGCGCTTGCGGCGTTGCCTTTCGTTACGCTGTTTTTCAGCGGCTTCTTTATGGTAGTAGGCATTATGATGCTGTTGCTGTTTGGCATTGCCTACGCGCTTCTCGTGTGGTTGGATTTCGCGCAATGGATGTTCGATAAATATATCAATCCCAGAGTAACGGGCGCAAAAGTGGGCAGAGGTATCTTCAACAAGGACGGTACGTCTTCCGTGGAAGACGACGCGCAAGCGGTGCAAGAATATCAAAAAACGCTGCTTGCTTACGGAAAATCCCGTTTGGTCGCGCGTCCCATTAAGCCTATCGACGACGGATTGGAAGTGTACGATTTGCCTACGTCGTTTACGCGCGAAGATTTGCAAAAACTCCGCGAAAGCAAGGAAACGATAGCGAAAGATATCGAGGCGTACGAGCAAGAACATAAAGACGAACCCCGTTACGTGGAATATAATAAGCAATTTGAAGCGCGTGAAAAAGCGTTGCAAGCCCCGACGGGTAAAAACGGAAAACCGAAGAAATACAAACCGCCTAAATTGCTTGGACAATAATTGGCTGAAAAGGAAAAACGATGAAAAACACAGCGGCGTATACAAATCTTGCCGGATGGTTTGAATATTTGAACGACGACTGCGACTATGAAAATTGGTCGCAGTATTTAATTTTGAAATTAAAAGAGTTTCCCTTGCAAGAAGGGTTGGACGTCGGTTGCGGCGGCGGTTGGTTTACACGCGCATTTCAAAAAGCCGGTTATCAAATGACGGGTATGGACGTTTCGCCCGAAATGTTAGACGTCGCGCAAAGAAACGCCCTGCAATCAGGGATTAGAAGCGAATACGTTTTAGGGGATATTGCCGCGAAAAAGCCGCAAAAACGTTTTGATTTTATTACGGCAATCAACGATTGTTTCAATTATATCCCCAAAGATAAGCTGAAAAAAGCGTTGAAAAACGTGGCGTCAGCGTTGAAAGTGGGCGGCGTGTTTATTTTCGACGTAAGTACACCTCGAAAATTTGAGAAGAAAATTGCCAATACTGTCAGCGTAGACGACAGAGACGACGTTACGTATATGTCGTTTGGTAAAGTGGAGCAAGACGTGGCGACGTTGGACGTGACGCTTTTCGTGAAAGGGAAAGAGGGCGCGTACACTCGTTTGGACGAAACGCATACGCAGTATATCTACACGGAACAAGAATTGTTGGACGCTTTGGCGGAAAACGGTTTTACGGTGCTTTCCGTAGAAGGTCATATGGGAGAAGAACGCCTTGACAGCGATAGATGGTGCTTCGTGGCGAAAAGGGGGGCAACGAAATGAAAAACGTGATACGTACGTTGATATTCGACGGACAAGTTTCCCTTACGCTTGCCGATACGACGACAATCGTGAAAGAGGGGGCGCGTTTGCACTTGCTTTCTGCGGACGCAGCTATCGTGTTTGGGAAAACGTTATCTGCAATGACGTTTATGAGCGCGTGTTTGAAAGGGGATACGGGCGAAATTTCCTTGTCGGTAAAAAGTGATGGCGTCGGTGGTGAAATCGGCGTATCAGGCAACCGTCAATTAAATATTCGCGGTTTTATGGAAAACGGACGAGCAACGGGCGACGAAGCGACGGTTTTTGGCAAAAACGGCTCGTTGACGGTTATCCGCGACGACGGTTATGCGCGCCCGTTCGTGGGCGCTTGCGCCTTTCCCGAAAAAGTCGGCGTGGACGCGGCTTTTGAAGAATATTTTCGTATCAGCGAACAACTCCCCACGCGTTTTGCAACGACGGTGGAACTTTCGAAGACGGGTGAGGTATCGTTTGCGGGTGTTGCCGTATTGCAACCGTTGCCGTTTGCGGACGAAAAAACGTTGCAAAAAACGGCGGAGCAAGATTTGACGGCGTTGTTACAAAACGCAAAAATCTCAGGCGTGGAAAGCGCGGTGGAAAATGCGTTTGGAAAATACGCACCGGTGTGGGAATTGCGTAAGGCGCAGTATAAATGCAACTGTTCACGCGCGTACTTAACGCGTGTATTGGTGTCGCTTGGTGAACGGCAAATGCGGGAGATTATCGAAAGCGACGGCGCAGTGCGCGTGCATTGCCATTATTGTAATACCGATTACGAATTTACGGAAAAGGACGCCGACGAGGTGTTCCCAAAAAATAACGGATAGAGTATGAAAAAAGGAAAAACGGTAAAAATCGATTTCAGCCGAGAGAGATTGGCTTCTCGCGCGGATAAATATTATAACGAGGGGAAATTTCTTTCCGCTCTCCGTTTGGCGTATAGAGAATTGGAATTATACGGTGGCGACGGAGAAGTGTACGCGCGTTTTTCCGATATTTACGAGGGGATGGATTTGCACGCCTCGGCAATCAATTTTTGGTTTCGTTTTTTAGACGAAGCCAATGCGGAAGATTTGCCCGATATCTACGAAGGGCTTGCCGTCAATTACTTGCATATGGGCAACGAAACGCAGGCGGCGTATTATTATAACAAACTGATAGACGCAGACGATAGCTTGCCTGAAGAAACGAAAATGGATATCGTAGAGGCTTTCGCCAAAGATAAACGCGAGAAATTCCGTTTCGTGTATCCCCCAAAACTCGCCGATTTTTCCAAGGAAGTAGAAGAGGGTTCGGAGGCGTTAAAAGCAGGGAATTGCAAACGCGCTATCGAGCTGTTTGCGCTTGTGGAAAAAGGCTCGAAAAACTATGCGGAAGCAAGGGAAATGCAAGCGGTAGCGCATCTGTTAGACGGGGATACGGACGCGGCGAAACGCGCGTGCGAAGAACTGTTGCAAGACGCCCCCAACGACGTGAGGGTGCTGGCAACGTTGGCGGCAATTTATCTGGAAGAGGGCAACGCGGAGGAGAGCAAACGCCTTGCGTTGCAGCTTTGTGAGCTTCCGCAAAAGAACACGGACGAATTGTATAAAGTGGCTACCGTATGCTGTGAAAACGGGTTGCACCGACAGGCGTATGAGAAATTTTGCGAAATGGAAAACAAAGTGCCCTTTGACGGCAGGATGTTGTATTTCAAAGCGGTGGCGGCGTATAAATGCGGTATGTTTGACGAGGCGGAAAGGGCGTTTGATACGCTTTGCACCGTATATCCCGACGCGGAGGTAGCAAAATACTATTTGCGGAATTTGCGCGCGTATCAATCGGCGTTAGAAACGAACGAAAACGCGGAACAACCGCCCGAGCCCAGTTATTTTTATCATTTGCCGCAAGAGGAAAGAGAGGCGCGCTGTCGTACGCTGATTCATATTGGAAAATGCGCAAAAGACGAGGCGCAGCTTTTTGGGCTGGTTGCTTGGCACGACGGGTATTTCCAATGGTGTTTTGACGAGATGGACGGCACGGACCACGATTTGCAATATTTGGCGCTTGCGACGGCGGCGCACGTTGGCGCGGACGATTTTTTACGGGAAGTGCTGCTTGATTGCGAAGTGTTGGATATTTTGAAAATAGAAACGCTCCGTATGCTGTTAGAGCGCAACGAAGATATGGATATCGGCATTGTGCTTTGTCATATCTATCGCCGCTTGCACCTGCAAAAAATAAGCGTGGGCAGAAAAAAACGGAAACGTGTTATAGAGGCGTACGCGCAGGTGGCGTCGAAGTTCGTGGTGGTTAGCGACGCGCACGGTAAGAAGATAAAAGAAGCTACGGAAAAATTATATAAAGATTTGGAAAAGGCGGAAGCGTTGGATTTAATCGATAGAGTGGAAGATTGTGCTTGTGCCATTTTCGTACAATCGGGGATAAAAGAATTGCGTGGCGATATAGAAACGTTGGCAAAAGCGTTTGACGCCAACGTAGACAAGGTACGCGTATTGTTGGCAACGGCGATGGGCGTTTCGTACACGAGGAAAGAAGAAAAGGAAGAGGGATATGAAGCTGATTGATTTTGATGGATTGTTCGACGAAAAACTCGCGCAATTTATGGAAGAAAATAAAGATAAATATACGGAAAAACAATGGGAAGACGTTATTCCCAAGTTATATAAAAAATTTGGAGACACCTACGTTTCTCGTGTAAAATGTACGCCGAAGGAATACTATGCGAAGATGACGGACGAACAGCTCGTCGATACGTTGCGCGCGCATATCCAAGAAGACGTTCCCACGCCGGAATTTTTATGTGCGGAAATTGAAAGCCGTGGCGAGGCAAAAACGCTGTTGCCCTTATTGTACGACGACGATATTTGCGCCGTTGCATACGCCATAAATCTGCTGGGGGATAACGAACAGGCGTACGACGCGTACTTCGAGATTTTAACCAAAGGCTTGGCAGACGAAGACGTGCGCAGCGATATTACCGATATTTTCCGTCTGCACGCAGACGCGTTGAAAGAACGCGTATTGCAAAATTACGAAAAGGGCTTGGGGGAAGAATATATGTTAGAGATTCTTTCTCGCGTTAAAGCGCGTGACGAGCGTGTGTACGGTATTTTGCTTTCCGCTTTTCAATCGGGGATAAATACGTCGGTACACGCAGGCTATTTGGCGGCGTACGGTGACGAAAGGGCGTTGCCCGTATTGTTGAAAAAAATAGAGGATACGACGATTGGGTTCGTGGAGTTTCAAGAACTGAAATACGCGATAGAAGCGTTGGGGGGCGAGTATGACGAGCCGAGAGATTTCACGGACGATAAGGATTACGTAGCCGTTGAGGCGGCGGCGATTCGTCGTGCGAAAGAGGAAGATGGCGCGTTGAAAAGCTGAGATAGATACATAAACGAAAAATTCTCCGCATATAGTAAACCGTGAGGTTTGCCTGCGGAGTTTTTTTATACAAAATACAATCATATATCCGCGCAGGTGGGAGGTTTTAATGGAAAATTACAGCGTGTACGAAGACATTGCAAACCGCACGGGCGGAGATATCTACATTGGCGTAGTCGGCCCTGTGCGTACAGGAAAATCCACGTTTATCAAGCGTTTTATGGAGTTGCTCGTGTTGCCGCTTTCGGCGGAAAACGAACGTGGCGTGATGACGGATGAATTACCGCAATCGGCGGCGGGAAAGACGATTATGACCACCGAGCCGAAGTTTGTGCCTGCCAAAGCGGCTAAGATAACGATAACCAAAGGCGCGGAAGCGTACGTGCGACTGGTGGACTGCGTTGGCTTTGGGGTAGACGGGGCAGGCGGTTACGAGGAAGACGGCGCGCCAAGGCTGGTGAAAACGCCGTGGGAAGACGGGGAAATTCCCTTTGAAAAAGCGGCGGAATTGGGCACGGAAAAAGTCATCAAAGAACACTCTACTATCGGGGTTTTGGTGACGACGGACGGAAGCGTTGCCGATATTCCGCGCAGCGCGTACGTGGCGGCGGAAGAACGAGCCGTGGCGGAATTGAAAGAGATAGGGAAACCGTTCGTTATCCTTTTGAACTGTCAACATCCCACCTCGCAGTCAGCCTTGCGTCAAACGTTGGAAGAAAAATACGCCGCACCCGTGTTGGCGATAAACGTGGAGGAGATGACGGCGGCGGAAGTGTTGGAAATTATGAAAACGGCGCTTTTCGAATTCCCCGTTGCCACCGTAGACGTGAAAATCCCTGCGTGGTTACAATCGTTTCCCGAAGACAATCCCACGGTGGCGGCGTTGATAGACGCATTGAAAAAGGTGTCGCCCTCGTTGCAAAAGATGCGCGATTGTTTCGCGTTAGAAACGCTTTTTGAAGGGGATACGGATTTTCTCAACCCCGAAGAGATTGTTATGGAGTTGGGAAAAGGTAGGGTGGAAATCCGCGTTGGAGTGAAAGAAACGCTGTTTTATCGCGTGTTGAACGAGGATTGCGGAGAGGATATTCATAACGAGCTGCAACTGATGCAATTCGTCCGTTCGTTATCCAAACAAAAGGAAAGATTTGATAAAGTAAGCAAAGCGCTGGAAGAGGCGGCGGAAAGCGGATACGGAATCGTCTATCCTACGGAAGAAGATTATCAGTTGAAAAAACCTGCGCTTGTCAAGAAAAACGTTGGGTACGGAATGCAGTTTAACGCCAGCGCAACCAGCTATCACATCGTAAAGGTAGATATCAAGGGCTCGGTAAGCCCGATTATTGGCACGAAGGAACAGGGCGAAGATTTTGCTGCGGAAACGATAAAAGCGTACGATTTGGGCGAGGCTTGGGATACGAATATCTTTGGGAAGTCGTTGCGTTCTTTAATCGAAGGGGAACTTTCCGGCAAAACGGGGGCAGTTTCCATAGAACTTCGTAAAAAGATGCGTCGCTTAATGACGAAAATCGTCAACGAAGGGAAAAACAATTTGTTCTATTTGCTCTTTTAAGGGAATAAAAAATTGGCAATCGGGCATACTTTTTACAAACTTCTCTTTGGGGGATTGTCTATGGGTAAAGCTTCGAAAAACAAGAAAAATAAAGTGCCGCGCCTGACGGAGGCGGAATACGCCAATTACGTCAATTTGCTTAAAGCGGCAGGGCAAGGCTGCGATGAATCGCAAAAAGAACCGCCGCATACGGGCGCGGAAAAGGAAAGAGAATAAGAGAAAACGGCGGATATACTTGTCCGCCGTTTTCGTTTATGGTATTTTCTTGGTTTTATTAAGGCAAAATGAATAAAATCTATTGCAAAAAAAAAGATAGTGTGATATACTATGTATGCTAAACTAACTAAATAGTCGGAAAGTAGGCGTAGTTTCTTTTTAGAGAAATTATACTCTTTTTTGCGTCCCAATTTTTCAGGTTTTGGAAAAACTGCAAGTTCCACCAATTGGGATGATGAAACACGTTCATTTCTGATGTAGGTTAGTTTAGCGACAATCGGAGTTTGCGTTTTTCGGGGCGTCGACTTCGGTTGGCGCTCTTTTTATTTTCATTTTTTAAGGAGGAAGTGGTATGAGAAAGAAGTTTTGTATGTTTTTACTTACGGCGTGTATAGCGTGCTTGGGCTTAACTGGGTTTGTCGCCTGTCAAGACGAAGAAAAACCTGGTGACGAACCAAACGTTCCCTCAACGCCTGTTACGCCGCAAAAATTATCCGCCCCAGTGGTTAGCTTGGAAGCGGACGAGGCGGTTTGGGAGGCGGACGAAAGCGCGGATAAGTTTGAAATTAGTTTGGATGGAGAATTGTTCTACGTGGAAAATTCCATCACCAGCAAAAAACTTTCCAATGGTCAAACGTTTAAAATTCGTGCGGTGGGCGACGGCGTTAATTATTCGACGAGCGATTGGAGCAATAGCGTAACGTATACGCAAAATACCGACGATAACACGGGCGGCAGCACGGACGATAACACGGGCGGCAGCACGGACGACAACACGGGCGGCAGCACCGACGACAACACGGGCGGTAGCACCGACGACAACACGGGCGGCAGCACCGACGACAACACGGGCGGTAGCACGGACGATAACACGGGCGGCAGCACCGACGACAACACGGGCGGCAGCACGGACGACAACACGGGCGGCAGCACCGACGACAACACGGGCGGCAGCACCGACGATAATACGGGCGGCAGCACCGACGATAACACGGGCGGCAGCACCGACGATAACACGCAAGACAATGAAACGATTACGCCTGGTGATACGGAGGACGCACCTACGTATTTAGGGATACTTGCTTCTAAGGACGAACCGTCTTCGATGGGCGGCGTACCGTTGCAAGTGGTTAGTGCGCCGCTTTTGGCGTCTTCTTTAAGCGGTGGAAGAGAATACCGTGATTTTAATACGGCGTTAAAAGAATATTTTGAAGAGGAAGACAACGCTTTTGCGGCAACGTATCCTACGCAATCCGATTACGAGATTTATAGCCGTATCGGTGAAACGGTGTATATCCAAATTTGGCTGAACAATCCCGCGCAACATACGATACTTTCGTTAAAGCTTAACGGCACGAAATATCAAGTGGGAGGTGGGTTGTCCTCCTTCTTCGTGGAAAAAGACGGGGAACGTTACAACTGCGTATACGTAGCCGTGACGATTCCTAACGACGTGTGCGTAGAGAAAGATTATACCGTTACGGATATTGAATACATAGCGGATACGTACATCAACGCAGACGGCACGGACGAGTTTATGAACGAAAACGACACCGTCACGATAGGGCTTCCTTATCAGCAAAGTGTGCCGCAGGTAAGCGAGTTTACCCGTCAAGCGCTCACGGTGAATAATTACGCGGCAACCTTCTCCTTGGCGGATACGGAAGCGTTGACGTCTGCTTGTGGCGGTTGGCTTGGCGTTGCGGTATACGACGGGGAGCAAACCTTTGAAATTATGGGAAATCAAGAGGCGATAAACGGGCTTAACACGGTAAACGTAAGCGGTTTGGTGGAAAATTCCTATTATATGCTTTACGTATACTTGTTTGCCGATTTGCACGACGGAAACGGCGTGCGTGCACATTATTTGTATCAAGATTGGATAAGGACGCCACAGGTACTCACCGTCAACCAAATAGAAAGCACGACGGTGATAAACGACAAAGGTACGGGTTACGTTGGGGCAATCAAAGTAGACACCAAGCTTGAAAGCGATACTGCGCAATATGAAAAGCTTGAAATATTGAACGGCGAGCAAGAAGTGGTTTATACGGACGAAAGCTTTGACGGCAGCGACGTTATCTCGTCGGGGATTTATAATAGTGCGGGTTATACCGTAAAAATTTATTATAAAGATAACGAATATCCCGAGGGAAGATATTTAGAAGAATACGTGTACGTTGGCGCTCTGGAAAATCCTTATTTCCACGACGAAGAAAGCTACGCGTTTATCAACGACGGCATTTATTCGTTCCAATTAGACGGAAACGGTACGAACATCGCCGCTGTGGATAGCTTCACCGTGAGATTTTTCGATGAGGATAAGGCAAGTTATATCGCGGAAGACGTACTCTCTTTGATAGAAAATCCTTCGCTCATTGACGAGCTTTGGGGTAGATGGTATGCGTTGAGGGAATCGCTTGGCGAGTACGAAGAGGGCTCGACGGAAATTCAAGAGATTAACGACGAGATGAAAGAAATCCACGATAGAATACAAACGCTGAGAAACTCGAAAAACACTTGGGAAAATTATTTCGATAGCAGTGAAGACGTGGCTTTCTGGGAAACGGAATCGGCAAAAGGTAAATATTATTACGAATACACTTGGGCAGGCGAAGACACGGATAACGTATTCTACGCTGACGGTAGATACTACGTCGTTTTGAAAAACGTCAACGAAACGGGCGCGTATTATAAAATAGAAGTCGTTGCCAATATCGCGAAAAACGAGGGGGATTTCTTTGAGGAATACGTTCACACCAATTTGGGTGAATCGTTTGTGACGCTCTATAACGAAGAATCTTACGATTACGGCGAGATTGGGTTAAAAGACGTTGCGTTAGACGGCGAACAATTCACGTACACGATTTATAATAAACGAGATAATAGAGCAAATGGCGAAGAAACGAGTGAAAACCGTCAATACGTTTATAAGATAGAAAGCAACGGCATATTGCTCTATACGGACGGCACGGCGGTGATGTCTGTTATTGACGAAACGGCTTGGATTGCGGAATATATCGAAAACGCAAAAGCAGGTGAATTGGACGAAGTTTCCTTATATCAAAAATACGTGCCCGACTATGCGACGGGCGAAAGTCTAACGCTTGATTTGTCTGAAATCTCCGCAGGGCAACATAGATTTTTGATTGCTTTCCGTATGCACGGAAAAACGTATGAGAACGACGATTACGATGGTTGGTGCGAAATATACGACGTAGAGGTATATAAACAATACGAAATGCCTACGCTTACCATTGACGGCGCATACGGTTACGTGAAGACTAACGGCATTACCGACGGTGGCAGTTTGGTTTGGGAAGCAAGGGATAACTCTACGCAAGAAACGTTGGAAATAGGCTCGCTTGATTGGTATGGTGAAGAATTGGGTTACCGTTTCGAATTCGCTTATGAAAACGCGGAAATCCGTTTTATGGTTGCGTGCGATAATCCAGAGGAAGAATATTGGTCGAATAGCGAGTGGACGGATTGGCAGGATAGCGAGGCGGTGAAATTGCCTGCGCCTACGTTCACGCTGGATAATAAGACGCTTTCGTGGCAATCTGTGGTTGACGAGGTATACGTTGAAAGATACGTATACGTTATCGGCAATGATACAGAACGCGGGGGTAGCGAATACGATTTGTCTTATCAATACGGCAGTTGCGTTATCAAAGTGAAAGCGGTTGTATCGCAAAGCGGTAAAGAAGCGGGATATTGCGATAGCGATTGGGCGACGTATCATTATACGTACAGCGGCGGTAGCGATGATAAAAACGGGAAATAAATAGACGAATAGCAAACGGCGAGCGTTTAACGCTCGCCGTTTCAAACGTTTGTATACAAAAAAAGCGGGTGGGGCATACTTTATATAGTAAACAAAAAAAGGAGAGATTGCCTATGAACCCGTTTGAAGAAAAACCGCAACCAATAGAAAAAGCGCTGCAAAATTGGAAGGAAATGTATCCCAAACCGTACAATAAAAGAGAGGTCGACCCGTACACGAAGACGCGTATTATTTTAATGAACGGCACGGAATACGAGGCGAACTGGTTTTCCCATCAATTTGCTCGGCATACCGATAACAACGATTTGCGTCGGGATTTGGCGCTTACGCGCGAAGTGGAAAAACAACAGCAACAAAAACTTTTTTTATTAAAACCGCAAAATGAAAGCGTATTAGAGCATACGATAGGGTACGAGCAGCTTGCCGTCGATTTGACGGCGGAACTTGCCAAGAGAGAGCTTGACTGCAACGTAAAAACGGCGCTGGATTTCGCGCTTTTAGAAGATTTTGACCATTTGTATCGCTATGCCGATTTGCTGGAAATGGAACAAGGGGTTTATGCGGAGTGGCTCGTTGGCAGATATACGGAAATTATGCCCGGCCGCCCGACGATAGCGCACCATCGTTATCCAATGGATAACGTACGGCGATGTATCAATGCGAAAACTGCCGATACGCAAACGGTGCTTGCCACGATGATAATCACGGCTGCGGAACAGCAAACGATGAATTATTATATGAACGTTTCCGCCTTTGCTTGCACGGATTTAGCGCGGCGTTTGTACGAGGAAATTGCGATGGTGGAAGAAGAACACGTTACGCAGTACGAGTCGCTTATCGATGCCAACGCTACGTGGCTGGAAATGTTACTTTGGCACGAATATGCAGAGTGTTATTTATATTGGTCGTGCTATCAAACGGAAACGGACGCGTGTATAAAAAAGCTGTGGGAGGAAAATTTCGAGTTTGAGATTTCGCACTTGCATAAAGCGGCGGAGCTTTTGAAAAAGTACGAGAAAAAGGATTGGCAAGAAGTCATTAAAGACCCTGTTTTCCCCAAACCGCTTTCCCTGCACGAAAATATCGAATACGTGCGGAAGATATTAGGGGAAACGGTGCAGTACACGTCGGTAAAAGAGGAGTATAAAAAGATAAAGGATTTGGATAGGAACGCGGATTTTTTCCGTTTTCAAAAGCTGACTAACCCGTGTGAAGAGATTGTGCCTTCGTATTGCGTTATCGAACGGTATATTTGTCGCCACGGCGCAGATTATCGCTATCAAGTTGCGCCATCGCCCGTGCCCGAACTTCGAAATCGCAGAGAGGATAACGCCTGCGTAGGAAGAAAGCCCAACGCGGCGGATTCCACCGATTTTTTTTGCAATAAAGAATAAATAAAAAAACCTTTGCGACAAAGCGCGTCGCAAAGGTTTTTTAGTATATAGCCGTTATTTATTCTCGTCTTGCGGTTTGTTTTCCGCCATAGTAAAGGAATAGTCGACGTTGGGGTTGGCGTCCAAAATAGCGCGGATAAACGCTTCGCGCCAATCGAAGCGCATATTCAGCGTAATAAACTGTTCGTTAAAGCGAATCGTCAATTTTTTCGTATCGGTATCAAGCACCATTTCCGTAATTTGTTGTATGGGGAAACGGCTTTTAATAAATCCGTAATAAGACGTTAGATATTGTTTATCGACGACGTATTGCGATTTGATTAGCATGGAAATCACGACGACGATACAAAAAAGACTGATAAGGATGAGTAGGGGATATTTCAAATAATCGGAAAATTCGTTCAGTCCAAATTTTGCGATTTGCCAAACGGACACGAAAATGCTGGCGCAGGATAATAATATGACGCCGGCGATTAAGGCGTAAATAAGCCCCGTAAATTTAATTTTAAAATAGTTCGTTTGCGGATTTTCTTGTTTCATACGGATAGTATAGCACGAAAAAGAAAAAAAAGCAAGCGGAATACCGCAAACAAGCGCGGATAAGATAAAATAAAAAAATGATATTTTTTTGGGAAGATGCCTATGGGGAAGTTGCCAAAATAAAAAAATCGTTGTATAATAATATCATTATGACGAAAGAAAACGAAAAAGAGGCGGCAATCTCCGTCGATAACGACGAGAAAGCGGCGATATTAGAGAAAAAACAATATCAAAAAATGACGCAAACGCCAATTGCACGTTTGATAATCGGCTTGGGGATTCCTACGACGCTTAGTATGATGATAACGTCGCTGTATAACCTTGCCGACACGGCGTTCGTGTCGATGATAGGCAACGACGCGGTAACGGCGGCGGTAGGCAATTTGCTTGCTTTGATGTCCATTATTCAAGCCATTGGTTTTACGTACGGTATGGGCAGCGGAGCGCTCGTTTCCCGTCTTTTAGGCAAACGGGATAGGGCGGGCGCAGATAGGGTGGCGTCTTCTTCCTTTTTTATCGCGCTTGTCAGCGGCATATTGATAGCGGCGCTAAGTTTTATTTTCCTAACGCCCTTATTAAAGCTATTTGGCTCGATAGAAGAAAACGTATTGCAATATTCTAAAGAGTACGCCGTATACATCTTGATATCCGCGCCGTTTATGTGTATGTCGTTTGTGCTGAATAACGTCCTTCGCGCGGAAGGGAAAGCGGTGCTTTCTATGGTCGGGCTGGTGGTAGGCGCAGTTATCAACGTCGCGTTAGACCCGTTGCTTATTTTTACGGCAGGTATGGGTATTAGCGGGGCAGGGTTAGCCACTTGTATCAGCCAAATTATCAGTTTTTGCGTACTGCTTGCGATGTTTTTAAGCGGGAAAACGGTGGTGCGGTTAAAAGTCCGTTCTATCTCCCGTTCGTTCAAAGTTTATAAAGACGTTATCGTGACGGGTTTTCCGTCCTTTTGTCGACAAGTCCTTGCCAGCCTTTGCGCGGTATTTTTGAATCACGCCGCGCATACGCACGGGGGCGAATCGGCGCAAGCGGCGTTTAGCGTCGTACAAAAGGTGTTTATGCTTGCCTTTTCGCTGTCGCTTGGTATTGGACAGGGCTATCAACCCGTCTTGGGGTATAATTACAGCGCGAAACGGTATGACAGAGTTAAGAAAGCCTACTTGTTTACCCTTGGATTTTCTACCCTTTTAATGATTGCATTTGCAGGCATTTGCGCAATTATCGCGCCCAATCTTATGCAATGGTTCAGTCTTTCGCCGACGGCAACGGAGATAGGCACGATGGCGCTTCGGTTGCAATGTCTGTCGATGGCGCTGCTTCCTCTTAATTTTATGGCGGGACTGAGCTATCAAGTGGTAGGCAGTAAAACGATAGCCTCACTATTGTCAATTACAAGACAGGGGCTTTTCTATATCCCCAGCATTTTGCTGTTGCCTCGTCTTTGGGGTATCTTGGGGGTAGAGGCTTGTCAAACGGTTTCCGACGCGCTTTCCTTCCTGTTTGCCATACCTTTTACGATACTCTTTTTCAGTAATTTAAAAGGCGAAGAAACTTCGCGCGGTTGGAGTTATACGATTGTCGGTATCGTTTATGCGTTTGCCGTGGCGGTGGGTTGGGTTACCTACTATTTCTTGCCCTTTGATTTTTGGTTGAACTTATTGATAGCCGACGTCGCGGCGACAATCGTCACCTTTGCATTTAGCGTCGTTTTCAAAAATGCGTCGGTATACGACCCGTATTGGAGCGTGCAACCGATTGTCATTTTGATAGCGTTCATTATCGGTAAGCCAATAACGGCAACTCGGTTATTGCCGCTGATTGCGGTGTGCTTATGGGGAATCCGTTTGACGGCGAACTGGGCGTATACCTTCCACGGCTTGCATCATCAAGACTGGCGTTATACGCAACTGAAAGAACAGTCGGGAAAATGGTATCCGCTGGTGAACTTCTTTGGGATACATCTCGTACCTACGTTGGTGGTTTACGCCTGTACGTTGCCTGCCGTTTACGTTATGCAGTACGGTGGGGAGTTCAACGCAGGGGCTATCGTATTCTTTATCCTTTCCCTTTTGGCGGTGGCGTTACAAGGTACGGCAGACGTACAAATGCACAAATTCCGTAAAAACCGTACGGGGAATTTTATTCGAAAGGGGCTTTGGAAATACTCCCGCCATCCCAACTACTTAGGCGAAATTCTTATGTGGTGGGGCGTTGCGCTTGCGGCGGTATGCGTTATGCCTACGCGTTGGTGGTTGCTTGCTGGCGCGGTGGCGAATACGTTATTGTTCGTTTGCATCAGTATTCCGCTTGCGGAAAAAAGACAATCGAGAAAAGAGGGGTACGAACGCTATAAACAAGAAACGCGCGCGTTACTGCCTATTAAAAAGCGTATAAAATAAAAAAGTAAAATAAAAAAACGACCGTTGTTGAAACGGTCGTTTTTTTGCGTTCTTTTAACCTACGATAAGGTTTACCAATCTGCCTTTTACGACGATGCACTTTTTCACCGTCTTGCCTGCAATTTGCGCGGCGATTTCTTCGTCTGCGCAAACGACGGCTTGAATTTCTTCATTGGAAAGGCCTTCCGCAATCATCATCTTCGCTTTGATTTTGCTGTTGATTTGGACGGCGTATTCCGTTTCGGCTTTGACAAGCGCTTGTTCGTTGACGAGGGGATAACTTTCTGCAAATACCGAATCTTTATGGTCGGTAATTTCCCAAAGTTCTTCTGCGAAATGGGGCGCGAAGGGGGCAATCATACGGATTAAATCGTCGATGGACGATTTGAAGAAGGAAACGTTCTTTTCCGCAACGCCATCGTATTTGATAAGGGCGTTTACGTATTCCATTAAACGCGCCACGGACGTATTGAAAGAGAATTCTTCCACGTCGCGCGTGATGTTTTTAATTGCGTAGTTTTTCACGTAATCTACTTCTTTTTCCGCGCTGCCAATCTTATCGTTGCTCGTTTCTTTTTCGTCTGCCACTTTGCGTACCAAACGTTCGATTCTATCCAAGAATTTCGCCACCGATTTGATGCCGTCGTCGTTCCAAGGCCCGCCTTCGGTATAGCTGAACCCGAACATAAGGTACATACGGAATATGTCAGAGCCGTATTCGTCTATATACGTATCGGGGGAGATAACGTTGCCGTGAGATTTGCTCATACGGTTGCCGTCAGGGCCCAAGATAATGCCTTGATGGACGAGGCGTTTGAACGGTTCGCCAAAATCGATATAGCCCATATCGCGAAGTGCTTTCGTGATAAAGCGCGCGTACAAAAGGTGCATACAAGCGTGTTCATAGCCGCCTACGTATACGTCCACGGGACACATCGTATTTGCTACGTCGGGCGAGAAGGCTTGCTTGTCGTTATGAGCGTCGGGATAACGTAAGAAATACCAGCTGGAACATACGAAGGTATCCAACGTATCGGGGTCACGCGAAGCTTTGCCGCCGCATTTAGGGCAAGAGCAACGCATAAAGCCGTCGTGGCTGGCAAGGGGGGATTTTCCCGTGGGACGGAATTCTACGTCGTAGGGAAGTTTTACGGGCAAATCCTTTTCAGGTACGGGAACGACGCCGCATTTTTCACAATGAATCATCGGGATGGGCGCGCCCCAATATCTTTGACGGGAAACCGACCAATCGCGCAAACGGTAGTTTACTTTTTTGCCGCCTTTGCCGATTTTGGAAAGGTGGACGGCGATAGCGTCGCGCGCTTCTTCGCCCGAAAGTCCGTCAAATTCCCCGCTGTTGACGAGGATACCGTCTTCGCAGAAAGGAAGTATCGTTTCTCCGCCTGCTTTTTGGATAACTTGCGTAATGGGCAAGCCGTGCTTGGTGGCAAACGCATAATCGCGTTCGTCGTGCGCGGCCACCGCCATAACTGCGCCCGTGCCGTAGGAATACAATACGTAATCCGCAAGGTAAATGGGCACTTTTTTATTGGTAAGGGGGTGGATAGCGTACGCGCCCGTAAACGTACCCGTTTTAGGACGTGCCGTAGAAAGACGTTCGATATCGTTTGCTTCCGCGGCGTAACGTACGTAATCTTCAATCGCTTGCGCTTGTTCGGGATGCGCTGCTTTTAATTTTTCAACCAAGGGGTGCTCGGGGGCGAGTACGACGTAATTTACGCCGAATACCGTATCGGGACGGGTGGTGAAAACGGTAATCGTGTCGCCCGTTTCACACTCGAAATGAATTTCACAGCCCGTAGATTTACCAATCCAGTTCTTTTGCATCAGTTTGGTTTTTTCCGGCCATTGGATTCCGTCCAAATCGGACAAGAGTTCTTCCGCATAATCGGTGATTTTGAAGAACCATTGCGTCATATTTTTACGGAGCACGACCGAGCCGCAGCGTTCGCATTTCGTATCGATAACCTGTTCGTTGGCGAGTACCGTTTCGCAATCGGGACACCAGTTAACGAGTGCTTCTTTGCGGTAAGCAAGGCCTTTTTTATACAACTGCAAAAACAGCCATTGCGTCCATTTATAATAATCTTCTTCGCACGTTTTAATTTCCGCCGTCCAATCGAACATCGCGCCCATTTTTTTCAGTTGTACTTCCATCGTTTCGATATTCTTTTCCGTGGAATCTTTGGGGTGGATGCCCGTTTTTATCGCGTAGTTTTCCGCCGGCAAACCAAAAGCGTCAAAGCCCATGGGTTGAAACACTTCGTAACCTTGCATTTTCTTAAAACGTGCATAGGTGTCGGTAGGGCCGTAGTTATACCAATGCCCAACGTGTAATTTTGCGCCCGAGGGATAAGAGAACATTTCCAAAACGTATAATTTTTTATCCGCGTTCTTTTTATTGAAAACGTTGCGTTTCGTTTTCTCCCATTTTGCTTGCCATTTGCTTTCGATGGAACGCATATCCATAATAAAAGACCTCCAAGTTTTCGCGCGGACCTTTCCGCGCAAGCTTTTACCTATTTTTTTCGTAGTTTATATTATAGGATATTTTTTTTGTTAAGTCAAGCAATTATACGCGGGGAAAGGGCAAGGAATTTATAAAAACGAATAAATAATTTTTGCTTCGTGGCATACAATAATGGTGTGGAAGAGATAACGATAACGCAAAACGGATTTGACGGGCGGTATATGTCCTATTTATACGGCAGGGTAAAGGAACGTTTTTCCTTTTTGCCGTCGTCGTGCAATTTGTTTTCGGACGGAGAACGGGTGGAAATAGAATTTAAGACGGAAAAGGCGTATTGTCCGTACGTACGAAAGTTTGCGGAAGAGAATATTGCCGACGTTATCGCCGTAGGCTATAAATACGCGTTTTTCGAAAAGCGTTTGACGTTGCCGTTATTGGACGAAAAACAAAAACGGTTATTGATTACGGCAATCGTCGCCGCCGATTACAAGGAAGATAAAGCGTACGCCCGTCGGCGGTTCGTCGGGTACGATAAATATTCTTTGGACGGAGTATATCATTTCCGTTTGCAAGATTTGCAAAAACGTTGGGAAGGAATTGCCGATTACGTGCCTACCGATATGGGCGCGGCGTCGCTCGACGGCTTTTTAAGTTTTTTGACGGAAGACGGCGAGGGAAAAATTTTCGTAAAAAACGGCAAGGTGTACGACGAGGATTATCGCTTGCTCACCCGCGCTCTGTTGACGGGGCGGGAAACGACGTTGGGCGAAATCGTGCTTGGCGGCGCCGAGCGCGTTTACTGTTTTGGGGAAACGGATAAGGAAACGGCGGCTTTTTTACGAAAATATTACGGGAATAAAGCCACCTTTTGTTAAAAAATTTCTCATACGTCGTAAAAAACGGTTGACAAACGGCTTGTAAAGGATTACAATATTATTCGTAAAGACAAGTAGCGTCGCTTTGAATTTTGCAGAGAATCCGTTCTTGGCTGCGAAACGGGTAATTCAAACGAAAGGTGAAACCACTTTACGGGTACGAAAAGTAAATCACGGGAAAAGCGGTCGTAAGCGATTACGGCAATTAAGGTGGAACCGCGCGAAAAATTCGCGTCCTTAAACTCTTTAAGGGGTTTAAGGATTTTTTTTACGATAAACGAAGAAAAACACTCTAACGGAGGAAAAAATAATGAATATTATTTTAAAAAGTGGAGAAAGTATGTCGCTTGCGGATAACGCAACGGCGTACGAGGCTGCGCTTGCGATATCCGAGGGATTGGCAAGAAACGCAGTTTGCGCAAAAGTAAACGGCGCGCTTGTCGATTTATCGCACGTGTTAAGCGAGGGCGACAATTTAGAAATCATTACGTTAAAAGATAAAGAGGGGTTGGCGGTTTATCGCCATACTTGCGCGCACGTTTTGGCGCAAGCGTTAAAGACGGTATATCCTACGTGCAAGCTCTCTATTGGTCCCGTTATCGACAACGGCTATTATTACGACGTAGATTTCGTTACACCTATCACGCAGGCAGACTTGGCAAAAATCGAAGCGGAAATGAAAAAGATTATCAAGGGGAACTTCCCCATTGAACGCTTTACGTTGCCCAGAAACGAAGCGATTGAACTGATGAAGGAGTATAACGAAGATTACAAGGTAGAGCTGATTCAAGATTTGCCCGAAGGGGAAACGATTTCCTTCTACAAGCAGGGCAATTTCACCGACCTTTGCCGTGGTCCGCACCTTCCTTCTACGGGCAAAATTAAGGCGTTTAAGCTCACGAGTATTGCCGGCGCGTATTGGCGTGGGGACGAACACAATAAAATGCTTACGCGTATTTACGGCACGGCGTTTGCGAAAAAGGATGAGATGGACGCTTATTTCACAATGCTTGAAGAAGCGAAAAAACGCGACCATACGAAGCTTGGTAAAGAATTGAAGTTGTTTGCCATTTTAAACGAAGGCAAAGGCTTGCCTTTCTTCCTGCCCAACGGTATGGTTTTGAAAAATACGCTTATCGATTATTGGCGTCAAATTCATACCCGTGAAGGCTACGTAGAAGTAAACACGCCCATTATGCTCAACCGTTCCCTTTGGGAAACGTCGGGGCATTGGTATCACTATCGTGATAATATGTACACGACGAAGGTGGACGACGAAGATTTCGCCATTAAGCCGATGAACTGTCCGGGTGGCATTTTGGTGTATAAAAACGAGCCGCACAGCTATAAAGATTTGCCGATTCGTATGGGCGAACTCGGGCTTGTACATCGCCACGAAAAATCGGGGCAATTGCACGGGCTTTTCCGCGTGCGCTGTTTCACGCAAGACGACGCGCACATCTTTATGACGCGCGAACAAATCAAAGATGAGATTAAGGGCGTTGTACGTCTTATCAACGAAGTGTACACGTTGTTCGGGTTTAAGTATCACGTAGAACTTTCCACCCGTCCTGAAAACAGTATGGGCAGCGACGAGGATTGGAACACCGCCACCGAAGCGTTGAAAAACGCGTTGGACGATATGGGGCTTTCCTACGTTATCAACGAGGGCGACGGCGCGTTCTACGGCCCGAAAATCGACTTCCATTTGGAAGATTCTATCGGTAGAACGTGGCAATGCGGTACGATTCAGCTCGATTTCCAACTTCCTCAACGCTTTGAAATGGAATACGTTGGCGAAGACGGACAAAAACATCAGCCGATTATGGTACACCGCGTAGCGTTTGGCTCTATCGAGCGTTTTATCGGTATTTTAATCGAACACTTCGCAGGGAAATTCCCCGTATGGCTTTCGCCCGTACAGGTAAAGATTTTGCCTATCACCGATAGACAAGAAGCGTACGCGAAGGAACTTTGCGCGAAGATGAAGGAAAAGGGTATTCGCGTTACCGTGGACGATAGAAACGAGAAAATCGGCTATAAAATCCGCGAGGCGCAGCTGGAAAAATTGCCGTATATGCTCGTCGTAGGTGAAAAGGAAGCGAGTGAGAATCTCGTTGCCGTGCGCCGTCGCGATAAGGGAGATATCGGTGCGGTGGACGCGGACGAATTTATCGCCACCGTTTTGAAAGAAATTGAAGAAAAAACGGCGTTTTAAGGAAAAATCTTGGAAAAAAAATCAAAAATACGCTGAAAATCGTTTGACAGAGGGCGTTGCATTGTGTTAATATAGTTAAGCAAAGCAGGAGCGAACCTTCTCGCCGTGCGATTTAGAATCAGTACGGCTCAATAATTTTCCAAGACGTATTAAGGGATTATTGCGGGTTGCTTTTGTCGAGCAACCCGTTATTATTTTTGGAGAGGTACACTACCATTAAAGACCAACATCAAATCAACGAACAAATTCGTGACAAAGAAGTCCGCGTGATTTCCGCGGAGGGCGAACAACTCGGCATTATGAGCGCGAGAGAGGCGCTTGCGATTGCGGAAGAAGAGGGGCTGGATTTGGTTAAAATTTCCCCCAACGCCGTTCCGCCCGTTTGCAAAGTGATGAACTATGGCAAGTTCAAGTTCGAGCAAGCGAAAAAGGAAAAGGAAAACCGCAAAAACCAAAAGGTGGTAGAGTTGAAAGAAATTTACCTTTCGATGACCATTGATATCGGCGATTTGAACGTAAAAGCGAAAAAGACGTTGGAAATGCTGGGTGATGGCAATAAGGTAAAGGTTTCTATCCGTATGCGCGGCAGACAAATGGCGCACGCGACGATGGGCGTGGACGTAATGCGTCGTTTCTTCGATATGCTCGGCGGCAAAGCGGTGATGGATAAAGAACCGAAGACGGAAGGAAGAAACATTTTGATGATTCTTTCCCCTGCCAAATAACGGCAATCAATTCGTGGACAAGCTTTTATAAAAGCTCGTAAATAAATCAGTAAAAAAAATTCGGAGGATAAATATATGCCTAAACAGAAAACTCATAGCAGCACGAAAAAGCGTTTCTGGCTTACGGGCACGGGTAAAGTAAACCGTGCGCACGGCGGTAAGAACCACAAAGCGGAAACCAAGAACAGAAAGAGAAAGAGAAACTTGCGTCAAACCACGCTCGTTTCCTCCACCCAAGAAAGCACCGTGAAATCCATGATGCCTTACAAGAAATAAGAAGGAGAGTATGAGATATGCGTATTAAGAGAGCAGTTAACGCTGTTAAAAAGCGTAGAAAAATTATGAAACTTGCGAAAGGTTACTGGGGTAACAAGAGCAAGTCTTACAGAATTGCAAGAGAAGCCGTAATGAAGTCCTTGAACTATGCGTTCATCGGCAGAAGAAGAAGAAAGAGAGATTTCCGTCGTCTTTGGATTACGAGAATCAACGCTGCGGCGAGAATCAACGGTATTTCGTACAGCAAATTTATGCACGGCCTTTCCGTTGCTGGTATCAACCTCAACAGAAAAGTGCTTGCGGATTTGGCGGTAAACGACGCAGCTGCGTTTGCGCAACTCGTTGAAAAAGCGAAAGCTGCGAAATAATGAAACAGAAAAGCCTTTTATTTGGTAAAAGGCTTTTTTCACATTTTATAGAAAATGATTTTAACGTCAAAAAACAATCCCTTTATCAAAGAAACAGCAACGCTGAAAGATAAAAAAGGCAGAAGGCAATTAGGGCTTTTTCTCGTCGAGGGCGTAAAAATGGCACGCGAGTGTCAAAAAAGCGGTTTGGAAATCGAGCGTGTAATCGTCGCGGAGAGTTTTTATCAAAGCGCGGCCTACGCGGAATTTTCCACGCAAGAAACGGTGTGCGTGGCTGACGACGTTTTTCGTTTTTTATCGGACGAAAAAACGCCGCAAGGCGTGCTTTGTCGGGTAAAAATCCCTGAAAGACGGATACGAGAACCGCAAAATTGTTGCCTGATTTTGGACGGCGTTGCCGACCCGGGTAACGTCGGGGCAATTATCCGCAGCGCCAACGCGGCAGGATATACCGAGGTGTATTTAACGGACGATTGTGCCGACCCGTATTCGCCCAAAGCGGTACGCGCAAGTATGAGTGGTCTTTTTTTCACGACGCTGTATCAAGGTTCTCGTGAAGAATTGCTTTCCACGATGCAAGATACGCCTATCGTCGTTGCAGACATGGGTGGAGAAAACGCATTTTCTTTTTCTGCGCCGCAAAAATTTGCTTTAGTGATAGGAAACGAGGCGAACGGCGTTTCGTCCGTGCTTTCAACGGCGGCAAGATATACGGTGAAAATCCCGATGTCTGTCACACAGGAAAGCCTTAACGCGGCAGTTTCGGCGGGGATTTTGATGTATTTGTTGAAAAAAGAGTATTTTTCGACGATTGAGTAAATAAAAAAATAAGGAGCGTATTATATTATGTCAGGACATAGCAAATGGCACAACATACAAGCAAAGAAAGGCAAGGCTGACGCGGCGAAAGGCAGAATTTTCACCAAGCTCGGCAGAGAAATTGCGGTGGCGGCGAAGAGCAATCCCAACCCTGAAACGAACAGCAAGCTTGCCGATATTATAGCGAAGGCAAAAGCGGCAAATATGCCTAACGATAATATTCAACGTAGCATCAAAAAGGCGTCGGGGGAAATGAGTGGCGCGGATTATAAAGAACTTACGTACGAAGGATACGGTCCCGCAGGTTCGGCGGTTATCATCGTTACGCTGACGGATAATATCAACCGTACGGCAGGCGACGTACGTGCAATTTTAGGCAAAAACGGCGGTCAACTTGGACAAACGGGTTGCGTATCGTACAATTTTGACACGAAGGGATATATCGTCGTGGAAAGAACGGTAGAACTCGACGAAGACACGATGACGGAATACGCGTTGGAAGCAGGTGCGGACGACGTTGTGGCAAGCGACGACGTGTACGAAATTTTCACCACTCCCGAAAGTTTCTCCGACGTACGCAAATATTTGGAAGATAAAAACGCAGAACTTGTGGCAGCGGCGCCCAAGGGACGTAGAAACGATGAAGAAGAGGATAAAATCCGTTTTGTACAAGCGGAAATCGCTATGATTCCTCAAAACCGTATCACCTTGCCCGAAGACAAAGTGGCTACGTTTGAAAAACTTATCGACGCGTTGGAAGATTTGGACGATGTACAAGACGTATATCATAATGTAGATTTGCCCGACGACGAAGAATAAAAACAAAGAAACCGCGGCGCAACGCATCGTTGCGCTGCGCTTTTTTCACTCGTGTACTAACTGTACACCTCCTTTCAAAAATGCTCGCGCGCCTTGATTTGCTTGCGTCTTGCTTTGTTTTTTTCGCTTTGCACGTGTATTCGAAAGACGAGGGGCGCAACACATCGTTGCGCTGCGCTTTTTTCACTCGTGTACTAACCGTACACCTCCTTTCAAAAATGCTCGCGCGCCTTGATTTGCTTGCGTCTTGCTTTGTTTTTTTCGCTTTGCACGTGTATTCGAAAGACGAGGGGCGCAGCCCATCGTTGCGCTGCGCTTTTTTCACTCGTGTACTAACTGTACACGTCCTTTCAAAAATGCTCGCGCGCCTTGATTTGCTTGCGTCTTGCTTTGTTTTTTTCGCTTTGCACGTGTATTCGAAAGACGAGGGGCGCAACGCATCGTTGCGCTGCGCTTTTTATCCCCATAAAAATCCGTAAAAATTCCCAAACAAAAATCGGTTAACCGATTGACATAGACGTCAAATTATGGTAAAATAAGGTAGTAATCCCGTGAGGGAGTAGCAAGCGCGCAAGCGTGGCAAGTCAACAACACCGACCTTTTTCAAGGTTTGGCTTGCCTTAAATTGCGAGACTCACGTATGGCGAAAGAAGAAGGCTGTACGTGGCGTAAAACGAATTTTCGTCACCCCAAGTATAGCCCGAACTATGCTTGGGGTATTTTGTTAAAAAAATCAAAGGAGAGAATATGAAAAGGTATTCGCAAGAAAAAGAAACTGTATTAAGCGAGCTTCGCTCTCACGCCGATAACGGTTTATCGGTTGCGGAAGCGGAAAAAAGACTCGCTGAAAACGGGAAAAACAAGCTGGAAGAAGGCAAGAAAAAATCGATTATCCGTCGCTTTTTTGAACAGCTTACCGACCCGATGATAATCATCTTAATCGTTGCGGCGTTGATTGGCGGCGTATTGGCGGTTATCGATAAGGATTTCCCTACGGACGTTATCATTATTCTTGCCGTGGTATTGCTTAACGCTATTTTGGGCGTTTTACAGGAAAGTAAAGCGGAAAAGGCGATAGAGGCGTTGCAAAAGATGTCGGCAGCCACGTCAAAGGTTATCCGTGACGGGAAATTGACGGTCGTGCACAGCGAAGATTTGGTTGTGGGCGATATCGTATTGTTAGAGGCAGGCGACGCCGTTCCTGCCGACGCGCGCGTATTGGAGAGCGCGAGTTTGCAGGTGGAAGAAGCCGCTTTAACGGGGGAATCCGTGCCTGTCAATAAGATAACGGAAGCGATTGCGCCGAAAGACGGGGCAAAAGACGTTACGCTTGGCGATAGAAAAAATATGGTATATATGGGCAGCACCGTGGTATACGGGCGCGGCGTCGTAGTGGTTACGGCGACGGGTATGGATACCGAAATGGGCAAGATAGCGGGTGCGTTATCGCAGGCGCAAGAAGGAAAAACGCCCTTGCAAAGAAAGTTGTCCCAGTTGTCTAAAATTCTCACTTGGCTCGTTTTGGGCATTTGTATAGTGGTGTTCGGCATCAAATTGTTCGCCAACGACTTTGCAACGGACGCCATTATGGATTCGTTTATGGTGGCGATATCGCTGGCGGTGGCGGCGATTCCCGAAGGGTTGGCTGCGGTGGTCACGGTGGTGCTTTCTATTGGCGTTACCAATATGTCCAAGCGAAACGCCATTATCCGTAAATTGACGGCGGTAGAAACGCTGGGTTGCGCGCAAATTATCTGTTCGGATAAAACGGGCACGTTGACGCAAAACAAAATGACGGTGGTAAAACATTACGGCGAGGACGAAAAGCGCATTGCAACGGGTATGGCGCTTTGTTCGGACGCCGAAGTGGACGAAAAGGGCGACGTCACGGGCGAGCCGACGGAAGCGGCGCTCGTAGCGTGGGCGTATAAATTGGAACTTCCCAAATACGATTTGAAACAAACGTATCCCAGAGCGGCGGAATTGCCTTTTGATTCCAACCGAAAAATGATGACGACGTTGCACCCGACGGAAAACGGGTTCGTGCAATATACGAAAGGCGCACCCGACGTAGTGCTTGATAGATGTAGCTACTGCTTAAAAGACGGCAAATGCGTGCCGATGACGGAGCAGATAAAGGCGGAAATTTTACAGGCGAACAAGGATATGGCAGACAGCGCGCTGCGCGTGCTCGCGTGCGCGGAAAGGGCGTGGGAAACGTTGCCGGAAAATCCTGACAGCGACAGCGTGGAAACGGAGATGTGCTTTACGGGGCTTTGCGGGATGATAGACCCCGTCCGTCCCGAAGTAAAAGTGGCGATAGAACAATGCCGTGAGGCGGGGATTCGTCCTATTATGATTACGGGCGACCACGTGGATACGGCGGTGGCGATTGCCAAAGAACTCGGTATTTTAACGGGGAACGCGCAAGCGATAACGGGCGCGCAGTTAAACGAGCTTTCGGACGAGGAATTTGAAAAGGTATTCCAAAACATCAGCGTATACGCGCGTGTGCAGCCCGAACATAAAACGCGTATCGTCAACGCGTGGAAAAAATACGGTTTCGTCACGGCGATGACGGGGGACGGCGTCAACGACGCGCCCTCTATCAAGAGCGCGGATATCGGCGTTGGTATGGGTATCACGGGCACGGACGTTACCAAAAACGTCGCGGACATGGTGCTGGCTGACGATAATTTTGCCACCATCGTAGGCGCGGTGGAGGAAGGCAGACGTATTTACGATAACATACGGAAAGCGATACAGTTCTTGCTTGCTTCGAATATGAGTGAGGTCATCGCTATTTTTGTCGCAACGTTAATGGGCTTTACGATATTGCATCCCGTACATTTGCTTTGGATTAACTTGGTGACGGACACCTTCCCTGCGTTGGCGCTTGGTACGGAAAAGGCAGAAAAAGACGTAATGAAACGAAAGCCAAGGGATTCTAAGGCGGGCGTATTTGCAGACGGTATGGGCGTAGACGTCATTTACCAAGGCTTGCTTGTGGCGGTGTTGGTGTTGTTCTCCTTCTTCGTTGGCCATTATATCCAAACGGGAAATTGGCATATAGGCGAAAGCACGCACGGCACGACGATGGCGTTTTTAACGCTTGCAATGGCGGAAATCTTCCACAGCTTGAATATGCGTTCGCAAAGAAAGAGCCTATTTACGATGAAAAAACAAAACAAACTGCTTTGGTTGGCTGCGCTCGGTTCGTTTGTGCTTTCGATTGCGGTGTGCGCGATAAAGCCCGTGGCAGTTATATTCGAATTTGAGCCGATAGGCTGGAAAGAACTCGGTTTGGCGATACTTATCGGTTTTGCCGTCGTTCCTATCGTGGAGATTGTGAAGTGCATACAGCGTGCGGCGGATAAAAAACGCGCCAAGAAATCCTTTATTTAAATCGGTGGACGAATTCCGTCCGTGAATAAAAACTGAAACGCCTCCCTGCTGGGAGGTGTTTTTTTCAAAAAAACCGTTTTTTACGCAAATAATTTTTTCTAAAATCCTTGACCGAACGGATAAGATATGTTATAATAGAGTATGATAAAGCAAGTAATAGGCTTTTCTAAAAGAAAAGACAATCAATCGAGGTGCAAAATGGCGGAACAAAGAAAAGTAATGTCAAACAAACAAACGGGTGTATCGAAAATCGACGCGTTGTACAGCTGGCTTTCCTACGATTTACAAAAGGCGAAGAAAGACCTTTTGGAAGAGATGAAATATTCTTCCGTACAAATGGGCTCTTTGTACGGTGAGATGAAGGGAGAAGGAGAAAAGAACTCCAAGGCAATCGCGCAAGAAATTCGTTACGGGTACATACAAAACCAAAACATCTACGACGGATTGTCCACGGCCATCGCCGAAACGGTTTCGAAAATTGAAGACGTTATCGGTAGATTGGACGCGTTTGCTTCCGACGAATTGGCGGAAGGCGTAAAGGAAAAGGTAGCCGGCGTTTTGCCTCCTATCGAAGAAACGCTTAACGAAATTAAATACAGCTATTTGCAACATCAATCCATTTACGAGAATTTGAAAACGGTTATCAACGATGGCGTTATCACGAAAATGGACGAAGTTTACGCTCGTTTCTCGTTGATAGAGCAAATGGACGTGGCTTTGGAAGAAATGCGTCAAAAGTTGTACGAACTTGCGGATACTTTGACGTATGCCGACCATCAAAAACTCGTTGAAGACGTTGCCGCTGCCGTGCCCGTTGCGGAAAACGTAGATTACGTACGCATTGCAGACGAGGTGGGCGATAAAGTATTAGAACTTTTGGGTGACGTTCTTGTCAATCAACCGGAAAAGGAAGCAACGGCAGCCGTTGAGGCGAAGGTTGATTACGAAAAGATTATCTACGGCACGACGGAAAAAATTATCGAATCGTTGCCTTACCCCGAAAAGGTAGATTATCGCCGCATTGACGATATGCTTGCAGCAGCGGTAGAAAAGGCTGTGGCTGCGCTCGATTACGACGTGCTTGCTCAAAAAGTGGCGGAAAAGGTACAAATCCCTGCGCCTGCGCCTTGTGAAATCGATTATGATAAACTTGCCGATTTGGTGGCAGCAAAGGTTGCGGCAAACACCGCTGACGAAATGACGGAAGAAGAAACGACGTACGATTTCGTTATCGACGACGAAGGCATTGACGAACTTTCTAAGAAAGTGGCGGAAAAGATACAAATCCCCGAAGCTACTCCCTGCGAAATCGATTACGACAAGATTGTCGATATGGTTGTGGAAAAGCTTGCCGCAAACGCCGCAGAGGAAACGACGGAAGAAGAAACCTCGCTCGATTTCGTTATCAGCGACGAGGGTATCGAAGCGCTTGCGCAAAAGGTAGCGGAAATGGTGCAAATTCCCGAAGCTGCTCCCTGTGAAATTGATTACGAAAAAATCGTCGATATGGTTGTTGCGAAACTCACCGAAGACGTTGCAGAACAACCCGAAGAAGAAATGACGTACAATTTCGTGTTTGACGACGAAGGCGTAGACGCAATGGCGGCACGCTTGGCAGAACGTCTTTGCACGATGTGCGCTGCTTGCGAGGAAACGGTGGAAGAACCCGTCGTGGAAGAAACCGTAGAAGAACCCGTAGAAGAAGCGGTGGAAGAAGCGCCCGTCGTTGAAGAAGAAGTGGTAGAAGAAGTGGTGGAAACGCCCGTCGTTGAAGAAATTGCCGTTGCGAAGGAACAGACGTACGAAGAAATCGGTGGCGAATTGGTAGACGCGGAAACGGGTATGGTTATCCGTTTGAAGAGAAGTTTCACGGCGAAAATGAGCCAAAGCGAAGACGACGTTAAACAATATTACAGCGATTTGAAGAACGCGTTGCTCGCATACAAAAAGATTCGTTCCAACGTAAGCTGGCACGGTGACAGATTCAATTACGGTAGAGAAACGGTGGCGAAAATGGGCATCAACGGCAAGACGCTTTGCTTCTATCTTGCGCTTGACCCTAACGACGAAGAACAATTCAAACCCACGGTATATCACCAAAAGAACGTAGGCGACCAAAAGGCGCACGAAAGCACGCCGTTTATGGTTAAGGTAAAGAGTGGCGCTGCCGTAAAGAAAGCGCTCCGCTTGGTGGCTGCGCTCGTTGAAAAAATCGGTGCGGAAAAGATGGATACGGTGGAAACGGTGGAATACGCTGCGGAATTCCCGTATGCTTCCACGAAGCAACTGTTAAACGACGGCCATATTAAACTTACGAAGGAAAAGAAAGTTGAATTCAACTTCTAATCGGTTGTAGAAAAGACATACGAATACGAAAGAGAGAGCTGATAATTTCCATATTTCGGCTCTCTATTTTATAGGCGGCGTAGTTGCCGCGAGGAGAAATAAGATATAGTGAAGGAAAGAAAACAAGAACAAGAAAAACAGACAAAAACGAAACGTACGGCGGAAAAAAGTAAACGTGTTCCGCGCGGAAAAAGCAATCCGCAAGGTACGGCAATGGACTGGGGCGCGTATAATGAAAATGCTGGCAAAACGCGTACGCCTGTAAAAAAACAAGAGAAAGCAGCTAAGCAAAGCAAACCCAAAAAAGAACAAATACAGGATAAGCCTATCAAGGCGGAAAAGCAGGCAAAGGCGTTAAAAATCCCGAAGGAGAAGAAATCGTCACGTCCCGCGGTAATGCAGGAGAAATCGGTTGCAACCAAGACGAAAACGACGGCAAAGAAGAAAGGCGCGGTAAAAATCGTTTTCCTTGGCGGCGTTGGCGAAATCGGCAAAAATATGACGGCGATTGAATACGGCAACGATATTATCGTCGTTGACGCAGGGCTTACCTTCCCCAACAGCGAGGATATGCCGGGGATTGATTCGGTTGTGCCCGACGTAACGTATTTATCGCAAAATAAAGACAAAATCCGTGGCGTGTTGCTGACGCACGGTCACGAAGACCATATTGGTGGTTTGCCGTATTTTATCAAAGAACTTGGTACGGATATTCCCGTATACGGCACGAAACTCACGTTGATGTTGGCGGATAATAAGCTGCAAGAACATCATTTGCAAGGGGTAGAACAGCGTGTAATTGCCGCAGGCGATACGGTGAAACTGGGTGTGTTTACGGTGGAATTTATCAACGTCAACCACTCGATATCAGGCGCTTGCGCGCTGGCGATACGCACCCCCAACGGGTTGATTTATCACAGCGGCGATTTCAAAATCGATTTAACGCCCGTCGCGGGAGAGCCGATTGATTTGAAACGGCTGGCGGAGCTTGGCAAAGAGGGTGTATTGCTCTATTTAAGCGAATCGACGAATATCGAAAGAGCAGGATATACGATGAGTGAAACGGTGGTGGGCACGACGTTAGACCATTTGTTCTCTGAAAACGTAGGCAGACGCATCATTATTGCGACGTTTGCTTCCAACGTACACCGTTTGCAGCAAATCATCGATTTGGCGGTAAAATACCGCCGCAAAGTAGCGCTTTCCGGTAGAAGTATGTTCAAGGTAGTGGACGCTGCCGTAGCGATTGGGGAATTGCGCGTTCCCGACGGGATTATTATTGATATTGAACGGGCTAAAAACCTTTTCGACGGGGAATTATTGATTGTTTCCACCGGTTCGCAAGGAGAACCGATGAGTGCGCTTACCCGTATGTCTATGGGTGAATACAATAAGGTAACGGTTGGCAAAAACGATACGATTATCATTTCCGCAACCCCTATTCCCGGCAACGAGAAAATGGTATATCGCGTGATTAACAACCTGTACAAAAAGGGCGCGAAAGTCGTCTATGAAAGCTTGGAAAAAATTCACGTTTCAGGACACGCTTGTCAAGAAGAGCATAAAATTATGCACTCTTTATTAAAGCCGAAATTTTTTATACCCGTTCACGGAGAATACCGTCATTTGAAACGTCACGCCGATTTGGCGCACGCGCTTGGCGTGCCCGAACGGAATATTCTTATTCCCGACGTAGGAAACTGCGTAGAACTGACGGAAAAATCGCTTACGCTTGGGGAAAACGTACCCTCCGGCACGAAACTTATCGACGGCGCGGGGACGGAAGATTACGGCACGAGCGAGGTTATGAAAGACCGTTTGAAAATGTCAGCCGAAGGGGTAATTGCGGTGGCAGTTGCGGTGACGGGGAATTATGTTATTAACGAACCCGTGGTAGAGGCGCACGGTTTCGTGTTTACGGAAAACACGGCTACGGAAGAAGAAATTCGTATGCTGGTACAAAAAACGGTAGAAAGCTATCGCTACGATAACGGAAATAAAGCGGATTTTGCCGCATACGTAAAGAAATCTTTGCGCAATTATTTTTATAAAAAGACGAAACAATCTCCGCTTATCGTGGTATCCGTTTTAGAAGTATAAACAAAACGACAAAGGAAGAATTATGGAATATACAGCTTCGCTTGTACAACTGCATATCGACGAGAACTTGGAAGAGTCGCGCCGCCAAGCGTTGGCAAGAGGGATTCCCGTGGCGGATAGCGAAACGTTGCAATTTTTGCTTGTTACGCTGGCTATGACGAAGCCTTTGCGGATTTTGGAAATCGGTTCGGCAGTCGGGTTGTCCGGGGTGGCGATGTTGCAAGCTTGTCCAGGCGCGACGTTGACGACTATCGAGTTGGATGAAGAACGTTTTGTGGAAGCAAAAAAGAATTTTATGACGTTTGGCGTCGCCGATAGAGTGAACGCGTTGTTGGGTGACGCAGGGGAAATTCTGTCGATGATGGACGGGCAGTACGATTTCGTGTTTTTAGACGGACCGAAAGCGCAATACGAAAAGTATTTGTTTGATTTGAAACGATTGATGAAAAAGGGCGCGACGTTGTTTGCCGACGACGTGCTGTTGTTCGGCTGGGTTAGCGGGGAAGAGGAAACGCCGCAAAAACGCCGTTCTATCGTGGAGAAAATCCGTTCGTATTTATCTGTGATTACGGCGGATACGGATTTTGTCACGTCGGTTATCAACGTTGGCGACGGCGTAGCTTTGTCTGTGTATCAAGGGAAAAAGTAATTTACGGACGAGAAAAGATATGAAAGCAGAACTGTTAGCCCCTGCGGGCAATTACGCAAAATTTCAAACGGCTTTGCATTTTGGCGCGGACGCCGTATATTTGGGCGGTAAGCAATTTTCTTTGCGCACGTTCGCCGATAATTTTACCGCGGAAGAACTTTCTTCCGCTGTTCGCTTTGCGCACGCGCTTGGTAAAAAAGTGTACGTCACGGCGAATATTTACGCGCGGAACGGGGATTTTGCAACGCTTGCGGAATATTTTCAAACTTTGCAAACGATTGGTGTGGACGGGGTGATAATCAGCGACCCGGGCGTTGTGTATTTGGCAAAAAAAGCCGCGCCTAAGCTTTGTATTCATCTTTCCACGCAGGCGAACACAACGAATAAATACGCCGTGAAATTTTGGGCGGAACAGGGCGTTTCCCGTGTGATTTTGGCAAGGGAACTTTCGATAAACGAGATAAAAGAAATCCGTGATTTTAATCCTGACACGGAGATAGAAACGTTCGTGCACGGCGCAATGTGTATATCGTATAGCGGTAGATGTTTGCTTTCCGATTATTTGGACGGGCGTTCGTCCAACCGCGGCGCTTGTGTCCAGTCTTGCAGGTGGCGTTACGAAGTGCGCGCGCTGAACGCCACGAACGGGCAATCGGAGTGGCTGCCCGTAGAAGAAGACGGGCGGGGTACGTATATATTCAATAGCAAAGATTTAAATATGTTATCCCGATTGCAGGCGTTAGAGGACGCTGGGGTATCTTCTTTTAAGATTGAAGGACGGATGAAGAGTGGATATTATCTTGCCACCGTTATCAACGCGTATCGTAGGGCGATGAACGGGGAAGATTTTGCCATCGCGGAAAGCGAGCTTTTGAAGGTGGCGCATCGTGATTATACGCAAGCGTACGCCGACGGAGAAAACAGCCAAACGGTAAATTATACGGATAGCCAATCGAAAGGCGAATACGTCTATATCGCCGACGTAGTCGGCGGAGGCGAAGGTAACGCGTTGATACAAATGCGAAACCGTTTCAAAAAAGGCGACGTTTTAGAGGTGCTTTCTCCTGACGGAAATTTTGGAAAATCGTTTACGGTGGAACGCATCGTTGATTCCAGAGGGCAAGAAACGGACGACGGAAAATTGGTGCAAGAAAATTACACAATCAATTGTCCGTACGTATTAAAACAAGGGGATTATCTCCGTCGAAAAAATTAAGGAAAAAACTATGAAGAAAAAGATATTGTTAATAGCAACGGGCGGCACGATTGCTTCGCATACGGGCAGCGTGGGGTTAGTCCCCGAAATCAGCGCAAACGAGATGCTTTCCTGCGTGCCTGAAATTTTTGATTTTTGCGACGTAGACGCGGTGCAACCGTATAATATTGATAGCACCAACGTCACGCCTTCCCATTGGTTGACATTGGCGGAAACGATACGCAAACATTACGATACGTACGACGGGTTTGTCGTATGTCACGGCACGGATACGATGTCGTACACGGCGGCGATGTTGTCTTATTTAATTCAACACTCGCCCAAGCCCATCGTATTGACGGGTTCGCAACAACCGATAGATAAAGAAGATACGGATGGAAGAATCAATTTACGCGACAGCTTTTTATACGCAAGCTCCAACGTTGCCAGCGACGTCGTTATCGTTTTTCAAGGCAAAATTATTGCAGGCACACGCGCGAAGAAAGTACGTACGAAAAGCTTTAACGCGTTTACCAGCGTAGATTTGCCCAATTTGGGGATTATTCGCGACGGGAAAATTATTCAATATATCACCGCCGCAAAAGCGGACAAGCCCGATTTCTATACGCAAATCAACGATAAAGTGGCGCTTTTGACGTTAACGCCGGGGCTTAGCAGCGAAATTTTAGACGCCTATTTCCGTTGTAACGACGCGGTTGTCGTGTCGGGTTACGGCACGGGCGGTATTCCCGAAGGAGAGTATTACGGTTTTTACGACGTAATCAGCAGTTGGGAGCGTAAGGGAAAAACGTTGGTGGTTACGACGCAAGTACACGAAGAAGGCAGCGATATGGACGTTTACCGCGTGGGAAGGGGCTGGAAAAATCGTTTTGATTTGTTAGAGAGCTATTCTATGACGTACGAAAGCATCATCACGAAACTGATGTGGATATTAGGACAAACGAAGAAAGACGAGGAAATTCGTAAATTATTTTATCAAACGGTGAATTACGATTTAATAGGTTAATAGGAGAGGATATGCAAAAAGAACGTTTGCAAAAATACGCAAGGTTGCTTGCGAAAATCGGTTTAAACGTCCAAAACGGACAATCGGTATTTATCGGCGCGGAACTTGACCAACCCGAATTTGTTACGATGGTGGTGGAAGAGTGTTATAAAGCAGGGGCAAGCGAAGTGTACGTAGAGTGGTCGCATCAAGCGATAGAGAAACTTTCTTCCAATTACCAAACGTTGGAAAATTTATCGCAGTTAAAGCCTTGGGCTAAGGCAAAGTGGGAATATAAGGCGCAAAATTACGCGTGTCGATTGTTTATCGAATCGGAAGACCCCGACGGGATGAACGGGGTGGACCAAGAGAAAATGAGCGCCGCGCGCCGCGCGATTTTCCCGCAAGTAAAACCCTATCGCTTGGCTCTTGAAAACCGTCATCAATGGTGCATAGCCGCCGTTCCCGGTAAGGCTTGGGCAAAAAAAGTATTCCCCGACTTGGCGGAAAACGAAGCGATGGAAAAGATGTGGGAAGTGATTTTGCACACTTCTCGCGCAGACGGGGAAGACGCTGTTGCCGCTTGGGAAAAGCACAATGCAGAACTCGACGCTCGCTGCAAGTATTTAAACGGGCTTAATTTACAGTATTTGGAATATAAGAGCGCGAACGGCACCGATTTTACGGTGGAACTCAACGCAGACGGCGTATTTTGCGGTGGCAACGAAAAGACGTTGGACGGCAAAGTATTCAATCCCAATATTCCCACGGAAGAAGTCTTCACTTCACCCGTTGCAGGCAAGGCGGAAGGTATCGTGTATTCCACCAAACCTCTTTCCTATATGGGGGAACTTATCGACGAGTTCTCTTTACGCTTTGAAAACGGTAAAGTGGTAGAAGTGAAAGCGAAGCAGGGAGAAGAGTTGTTAAAACAAATGGTGTCGATGGACGAAGGCGCCGGAAAACTTGGCGAAGTGGCGCTTATCCCGTATGCTTCGCCGATTAGTGAAAGCGGCGTGTTGTTTTACAATACTCTGTTTGACGAAAATGCAAGTTGTCATTTTGCCGTTGGGTTTGGATTTAACGAGTGTTTGAAGGGATATGAAAATTATACGGACGAAGAGTGTAAAAAACGCGGTATCAACGAGAGTATGATACACGTAGATTTTATGATTGGGTCGAAAGATATGTCCATTGTCGGCGTCACGAGAACGGGTGAAAGAGTACAAATTTTCCGTGACGGCAATTGGGCGTTTGAAATAGAATAAGAGGTATTTACTATGACGAAAATCGATATTTTTTCAGGCTTTTTAGGCGCAGGAAAAACGACGCTGATTAAAAAACTGATACAAGAGGCGTACGTAGGCGAAAAGGTGGTGCTTATTGAAAACGAGTTTGGCGAAATCGGCATTGACGGTGGGTTTTTACAAGAAGCAGGCGTCAATATCACGGAAATGAATTCGGGCTGTATTTGCTGTTCGCTCGTGGGTGATTTTGCAAAAGCGTTAAAGCAGGTGGCGGTGCGTTACGCTCCCGATAGAATTTTAATCGAGCCGTCTGGCGTTGGCAAGCTTTCCGACGTTATTAAGGCGGTAAAAAACGCCGATTTGTGCGACGCAACCATCGGCGCGGCTTGTACGGTGGTGGACGCGTCAAAATGTAAGATGTATATGAAAAACTTTGGCGAATTCTTTATCGACCAAGTGGAGAACGCAGGCTGTATCGTGCTTTCGCATACGCAAAAGGCAACGGAGGAAAAGCTGGCGGCGGCGGTGGAAATGCTGAAAGAAAAAAATCCCAACGCTACGTTCGTTACGGCAAATTGGGACGATTTGGACGGCAAGGATATTTTGGCGGCAATGGAAAAGAAGAATTCCTTGGCGGAAACGTTGAAATCGCTTGCGCGCGAAGTAGAACACAATCACGAGCACGAGCACGAACATCACCACGAGTGTCACGACCCTAACTGTGATTGTCACAACCACGAACACGAACATCACCACGGGCATCACCACGAGTGTCACGACCCTAACTGTGATTGTCACAACCACGAGCACGAACACGAACATCACCACGAGTGTCACGACCCTAACTGTGATTGTCACAACCACGAACACGAACATCACCACGGGCATCACCACGCGGATGAGGTGTTTACCAGTTGGGGTAAAGAAACGACGAGAAAATATACTGCGCAAGAAATGGCGGATATTTTGCACGCCTTGGAAAACGAGGAAGAATACGGCGTTATTTTACGTGCGAAAGGTATCGTGGCGGGCGAAGAAAAGTGGTTGCATTTCGATTACGTGCCCGGGGAAGCGGACGTACGCGAAGGTGGCGCAAACGTCATTGGGAGATTGTGCGTTATCGGTTGCAAATTAAATGAAAAGGCGTTGGAAACGCTGTTCAAGTTATAAAAGGATAAATATTATGAAACAAAAATTACCCCAAGAAACACCCGTGTATATGTTTTTAGGTTTTTTAGAATCGGGTAAAACGAAATTTATACAAGAAACGTTAGAAGACCCTCGTTTTTCCAATGGAGAAAAAACGCTGTTGCTCGTTATGGAAGAGGGGGAAGAGGAATACGAAACGATAAAATTTGCCGACGCGGAAAACGTCGATTTGGTGGTTTTGGAAGATAAGCAACAGTTAACCGAAGCGTACTTAACCGAATTGCAATTGCGTTACGGCAGCGATAGAATCGTGGTCGAATACAACGGCACGTGGCTTATCGAAGACTTTTTTGCGGCGATGCCCGAGGGCTGGATGATAAACCAAATGATGACGTTTTTCGATTCGAACACCTTCTTAAATTACAACGCCAATATGCGTCAATTCACGTTTGACAAGATACAAAATACACAGCTTGTCGTGTTCAATCGCTTTAACGCGGATATGGATAAAATGGCTTTCCATAAGGTCGTTAGGGGCATCACCCGTCAATGCGATATCGTATACGAATACCCCGACGGCAAAGCGGAATTCGACGATATTGAAGACCCGTTGCCTTTCGATATCAATGCGCCCGTGATTGAGATAGAGGATAGAGATTACGCCTTTTTCTATCGTGATTTAACGGAGAATATGGATGCGTATATCGGTAAGACGGTGAAATTCAAGGGCATCGTGGCAACGGATAAACGCTTGGAGGCAACCGATATCGTTGTGGGTAGACACGTAATGACGTGTTGCGCGGACGATATTCAATATTGCGGGCTTGCTTGCGTGTTGCCGTATGAAATGCAGTTGGAAACGAGGGATTGGGTTTGCGTTACGGCGAAAATTCAGTTCCAAAAACACCGCATTTATAAGGGCAAAGGCCCGGTGCTTGTGGCAGAAAAGGCAATCGTTTGTCAACCGCCCGAAGAAGCTTTGGCAACCTTTTATTGAGATAATTTAAAACAAAACAAAGGGGCAGGTATGCGTTCATTTGCATACCTGCCCTTATATTTTTTTACTTTTTAATTATACGATGCCGTGCGCCATCATTGCTTCGGCTACCTTTTCAAAGCCTGCAATATTTGCGCCCATTACGTAGTTGCCTTCATATCCGTAACGTTTTGCGGCGTTTTCGATGTTGTGGTAGATGTTAATCATAATCGTCTTCAATTTTGCATCAACTTCTTCTGCCGACCAGTACAATCTACCGGAAGATTGCGCCATTTCCAGCGCGGACGTAGCTACGCCGCCGGCGTTTGCCGCTTTTGCAGGAAGATATACGACGTTCTTTGCGTTTTGGAACACTTCAATTGCTTCCAACGTAGAGGGCATATTCGCGCCTTCCGCTACGTATTTCACGCCGTTTGCTACGAGCGCTTTTGCGCTTTCGCCGTCGATTTCGTTTTGGGTTGCGCAAGGGAGGGCAACGTCGCAAGGAATCGTCCAAATGCCTTTGCAACCTTCTACGTATTTCGAACCGGGCACGCGGGCAGCATATTCTTTAATACGCGCACGTTCTACTTCCTTGATTTGTTTTACTACGTCGAGTTGAATTCCGTTAGGGTCGTAGATATAGCCGTTGGAGTCGTACATAGCCACAACTTTCGCACCAAGTTCTTGCGCTTTTTGACAAGCGTAGATGGCTACGTTACCGCTACCGGAAACGATAGTGGTTTTGCCTTCGAAGCTATCGCCGCGCATTTTCATTGCTTCTGCGGTGATGTAAACGAGCCCAAAACCAGTTGCTTCTTTTCTCACGAGCGAACCGCCGTAGGAAAGTCCGCGGCCGGTCAACACGCCAACGTGTTCGTCGCGAAGACGCTTGTATTGTCCAAAGAGATAACCAACTTCTCTTGCACCTACGCCAATGTCGCCTGCGGGTACGTCCGTATCAGCGCCGATATGGCGGAAGAGTTCGTTCATAAAGCTTTGGCAGAACGCCATAATTTCTCTATCCGATTTGCCCTTCGGGTCGAAATCAGAGCCACCTTTGCCGCCGCCGATGGGGAGGCCGGTAAGGCTGTTTTTCAAGATTTGTTCAAGCCCAAGGAATTTGATAACCGAGAGGTTAACGGAGGGGTGGAAACGAAGACCGCCTTTGTACGGGCCGATGGCGCTGTTAAATTGTACGCGATAGCCTTTGTTTACGTGTACGTTGCCGTTGTCGTCTACCCAAGGCACGCGGAACAAAATAGAGCGTTCGGGTTCGGTGAAACGTTCCAAAAGCGCCGCTTTTTCATATTCGGGGTGCGCGTTGATAACGGGCTCTAACGTGAGCAAAATTTCCGTTGCCGCTTGGTGAAATTCTTTTTCACCGGGATTACGAGTTTTGAGGTCGTCCAATACTCTTTGTACGTATGACATAAATTTTTCTCCTTCGAAAAAATAGATTTCAAAATGCGTATCAATCGAATTTCTTGATACAATAATATCTTATCACTTTTTCTATTTATTTGCAACAGTTTGGTGGGGTAAAAACGGAAAAATATAAAAAATATTTTTATTTTTTGCCAAAAAATCGAACAATAAATAAGTTTTTGTTATAACGTATATAACTTTTGGTTATACTTCCACACAAAAACAAGTTTATAACAAAATGCGGAAAACGATTGATTTTTTTATAGAAAAGGTGTATAATATAGTGCAGATAAGCGTCCGTGGTTAAATAGATATAACAGTTTCCCTTTAAGGGTTCGTTATATCCCTAAATATACTATGGCGTAGCCATATATGCCACAATATATTGTGCTTTGCGTTCAAAACGTGCAGTATTGTGGTATAAAATTGGTATATTTTGTATCGTAAAATAACTTTTAAAACGTAAAAATCTTTCCGTAGCGTAACGGGATAACGCAGTCGCCTCCTAAGCGACCGATTTGGGTTCGAGTCCCGACGGGAAGACCAGAAAAAGAGCTTGGAATTGGATCCAAGTTCTTTTTTATGATTTACAATCTAAATATTAGATTTTTAGTTGAAAATTTTAGATTGATATGTTATAATGATAAAAACTGATTTTTTATTAAGGATGGTGCTATAAAATGGCTGTCAGTTATAAAAAGCTATGGAAACTTTTAATTGATAAGGATATGAAGAAAAAAGACCTTCGTATCGCTACGGGTATGACCACTACTGCGCTTGCAAAGCTCGGCAAGAATGAACACGTAAACACCGAAATTTTGGCTAAAATTTGCAAGGTTTTAGAGTGCAATATAGAAGATATTGTGGAAGTAATTGAGGAATAAAATCTTATAATATGACGAGAATTGTCATATTTAATGCAATAAAATAGATTAGCAGGAGAAAATTATGTTTAATAAATTTATTAAAACTTACACTGACTTAGTAACAACACACGAACAAACTAGAGCGGGATTCCTTAAAATTGCTTTAGAAAAGAACGTTGTTGGAGATCCTTATGTAAAAAACGCTGTTGCTTTTAAGGCAATAGTTAAAGATTGTATTTCTCCAGATGAGTTTTTAGATAGAGAAGATATTCGTCTTTTTATGTTAACTGCTGCAGGATTATCAGATAAATCCTTAAATTATTTAACAGAAAAAGAACAAACAATGGCAATTTCAGAATTAATTGAAAAATTCTTAAAGCCCGCAGGCTCAAACTTTATAGATGAAACGATTTATCGTTATCTTTTAACAAAAGGCGATGCAGTAGGTGGAACTATGAGAAATAGGATTGGAGTGTTAGGACAAGAAAAACTTGTAAGAACAATCATATCTTGTATGAACGTTCAAGGAATTGATTACAAATGGTTGCCAAACATATCCAAGAAGGCAGCTTGGGTAAATAAAAGTGAGGATGACCACGATATTGAAAAAAATTTGAAAGCTATCACTTGGACAAACAGCGATGGAGAAAATAGAACATTAGCATTTAACTTAAATATCCCTGTGGTTAAAAAGAATGTTGATATATGTCTTTTTGCTTGTAACGAGCACTCATATAACGGAGGAAAAATAGTTTCAGATGTATCTTCAACCATTATGCTTGGTGAACTTAAAGGTGGATACGACCCTGCAGGTGCAGATGAACATTGGAAAACAGCCAATACCGCATTGGAAAGGATTCGCACAAGCTATAAGTCCTGTGGCAAAGATATACAAACTTCTTTTGTCGGTGGGGCTATAGAATTAGCTATGGCGGAAGAAATATATAAACAACTTCAAAATGGCGTAATGACAAATGCAGCGAATTTAACTAATGATGAACAATTGGTTGAATATTGTGGGTGGCTTTTATCTATTTAATAAATATGGAACAAATAACTTTTCTTAATCAAGACAATTTGAAATACACAGTCGAAAATTTCTCTGCAGATAATTTTTGTACGGATATTAGGCGTAAAGAACTTGAATCTCTTTATTTTAACTATGTAGAAATCACGGATAAATTCAATAGGCAAATTGTTAGTTTCCAAAAAAATAAAAAAAACGTGGTTCATAGATGGTTAAAATATAAAGAAGGCTTTTCTGCTGAATTGGTTGAAAGTTTACTCAAAGAAATGAAGATTGATGAAAACTCAACGATAATGGACCCCTTTATAGGTTCTGGAACAACAGCATTAGTTTGCCGTATGATGAATTATGATTGTATTGGCTTTGATATTTTACCCACTTCAAAATTAGCAATAGAAGTAAAAGCAAACATCTTAAACTATAATATTGAGGAAATTAAAAAGCTAAAAGAAGAATTTGAATCCATCGAAGTACCAAGCGGATACGATGGATTTGTCCCCTATGTATCAATAACAAAAGGAGCTTATCCAGTTGATACGGATAAATTTCTTTCATATATAACTAAATGGATTCAAGAAACAAATTTTTCCGAACCAGTAAAAAAACTATTTATTTTAAGTATTATAAATTCACTAGAAGAAACAAGTTATACCATTAAGTCCGGACAATATTTGAGTTGGGACTATCGCGCCCCTAAAATTATAGATATTAATAGACAAAGAAGAGAAAACGGACAAAAAGAATTACCGCAAAAGAAAGTTAGAGAGTATATTAAAGAACCGAAAGAAACTATCGTCTTAGAGTTGGAGAAAATGCTCTCTGATATAGAAAGCCTGCAGGGTGAAAAAAATAGCGAAAGAGAATCCCTAATTGATTTTCGTCAAAATAGTGTCCTTTATGAATTACCGTTACTTGAAGATAATTCCATTGCAGGAGTAATCACTTCTCCCCCTTATTGCAATAGATATGATTATACTAGAACATATGCTTTAGAGTTGGCGTATTTAGGTATAAATGATGATGAATTAAAGAAACTTCGACAAAGCCTTTTATCGTGTACAGTCGAAAGCAAATCTAAAGAAACCGAATTGAAAAAATTTTATAAAGGCATAAATCAGGAAGATAGATATAATAAAATAGTTGATATAATTAAAGATGATTTCGCTCTTCAAGAAGTGTTAAGTGCCTTAAATAAAAGAAAAGAAAATGGCGACTTAAATAATAATGGCATCATTCGAATGGTTGAAGGCTATTTTACCGAATTGGCATTTATATATGCAGAACTATATAGAGTTTGCAAAAAAGGAGCTATTGTAGCATTTGTTAATGACAACGTTCGTTATGGCGGTGAGGTTATCCCTGTTGACTTTATTTCGACATCAATCGCAGAAAAAGTTGGGTTTCAGATAAAAAAAATATACGTATTAAAGCAACAAAAAGGGAATAGCAGTCAGCAAATGGCCAAATATGGAAGAGTTCCTTTGCGTAAAAGCATAACTATATGGTATAAGTAGGAGAATATGATGACAAAAGACAAACATACTATTTTTTTAATTATAGGGAATGGATTTTCTATGAATATGATTGAAAAAATGGGAAAAGAAAATTTAATAGATTTATCTAACTTGTTTAGAATGGGGGACAAAGTTCCTTATCCAAGTAAAAAAGATGAGTGTTTTCTCAGTAAAAAGTATTGTCCCGATTTGTGGATGTTGGGTGCAAAGCCCACTAATTCAAAAGACGAAGCTTCTAAGTTGATTAATAATATAATAACCAGTATGAACGCTCACTCTTTTTATGCAGATGACGAAGAACGAATTAATGGTATAAAAAACACATGCTACTATAAGGCTTATTGTCAATTAGTTTCTTATTTAAAAAATTTGTTTATTTATTACAATGGCTTAATCAAAGATGAGGATCTAGAAAAATACTCTGAAAAAACAGGGTTTGTCAAGTTTATAAAAGACAGCATCAAAGAATATAATGTTCGTATAATAACTTATAATTATGATATATTATTGGAAAGGTTATTAAGATTAAATAAAATTAAATTTAAGATTGCTGGTTTTGAGCAATTGACAAAAGATGATGAGATTATAATTTATAAACCTCACGGATCAATTAGTTTTGAAACAAAAAGAAAATCAAACTTTGTTCAATATAATCTAACGCGAGATCCTTTTGATGATGCAAAAACTCCTATCGTAGATATGGAAGTTATTGATAATGTGGAAAAAGACGGATCGTTAATTAATCCAATTATTCCGCCGTCAGGAGACGCAACTCGCTTTAATTCAGGATGGCATTATACGATTGAAGAAAAAATTACAGAGTGCATAGAAACAGCGAGGGATAAAGACTCTTTGATTATTTATGGAGTATCATATGGGCATGTTGACAGGAATGAAATTGATAAGATTTTAACAACATTGCCTTATAAAATTGATGTTAAAAACATAAATCCGTATCCGTCTGAAACTTTTGAAATGGTAATAGGTAGTATATTTGAAAATTATAGTCAATACAAAGATTTTTATATGGAGGTGTAAAAATGATTCAACCAAAAAGATATAATAGATCCAATACAACAAAAACAGTTTCTGAATTTTATGAGCAGTTTCTTTTGAATAAATACAATTTCGAACCTAGTTATCAACGCAAAGGCGGTATTTGGAAAGAAAAAAATCAAGCTTTTTTAATTGATACAATTTTTAAGAATTTTCCAATGCCTCCCATATTTTTAGAACAAAAAATTTATAATGGAAGAACTTCATATGATGTTATTGATGGAAAACAAAGATTGACATCGATTATAAAGTTTATAAACGATGAAATAAAACTGCCTTCAAATTTTTCCGAGGATGATTATGGTTATAAGCCTCTTAACGGAAAAACGTTATCGGAAATAATTGAACTTGCAAAAACTGATAAGATAGCTGAAGGATTTATAGATATATTTTGGAGTTATAAAATCAGTATAGAATATATTGAAAAACCAGATACCAATATAGTAAAGGGTATTTTTGATAGATTAAATCGTTATGGCGAAAGGTTGAATCCGGCAGAATTAAGAAAAGCAAAATATAGTGATACTTTAATTTTTAATGCAATTGAAGATGTCTCAAAAACAACAATCGCAAAAAATGCTTTCGATTTTTCGGAAGATAAACGTCAAAGGGGATTGAATTTTTGGACGGAAGTCTTTATTTTTGTTGATGAAAATGGGATTTGTGGTGGGTCAGCTGGCTTGATAGATAAGCATATGGAAAAGTTTATCAAATACGATGATTCTCAAGTAGGAGTTTTAAAACAAGAAGTATGTATGGTTATTGAATTGTTTAATTCTTGGAGTATTGATAAAAACAGATTTGATTTAGCAAAGGAAACGCATTTATATGTATTGATGTATTTGGCGAGTTATATTCTACAGAACAAAATAAAGTGCGATAATTTATCTGAGAGAATCAACGATTTTTATGAAAAGCTTAGATCATGTGATATTGAAACTAGTGCTGACCCCAATTTAGTTTCTTATTACAATTCAACGCAGTCTGGTGTAAAAACATCGAAATCTAGACAAACACGTTTTGAATCGTTGCTAAAAGGAATAGGTATAAAATAAATTTTTAGAGAGGAACCCGTTAATTATTGCGGGTTCTTTTTTTGTATATTTATGGTATATATCGTAAGCTATTACCATTAAATAGGTAGCCATATAATTAAATTTTGTCATGTCGCAAAACTGATATAAAATCGGTATAAATTTATTTTAAAAGTTGCGTAACAATACAAAAATTACGCAACTTATTTAACGTTTTTAATTTTATTTCATGCACGTTTTTAACAAAAACGCACCGAAATGCATGAAATTGAACGTTTGTTACAAAACTTTTACAATGACTTTGAACTCCTAAGGGACAATTATGAGTTCGATTCTCGTCGGGAGTACCAAAAAACTGCCGCTAATACAAGGCGGCGCTTTTTTGTGTAAAAAATAAAATAATTTTTCTATACGAGGAGAAAATAGTTGATAAAACAAAAAAAATATGCTATACTACATTAGCAATTAACGATTGGCCTTATCGTCTAGCGGAAAGGCGGCGCCCTCTCACGGCGTAAACTCGGGTTCGCGCGAGCAAAGCGAAGCTCTGCCGAGGCTCCGCAAAGCGGAAACGGCAGATGCCCGGTAAAGGGACGAGAAAATTAAATATTTTGGCCTTATCGTCTAGCGGTTAGGACGGCGCCCTCTCACGGCGCAAACTCGGGTTCGCGCGAGCAAAGCGAAGCTCTGCCGAGGCTCCGCAAAGCGGAAACGGCAGATGCCCGATAAAGGGACGAGAAAATTAAATATTTTGGCCTTATCGTCTAGCGGAAAGGCGGCGCCCTCTCACGGCGCAAACTCGGGTTCGCGCGAGCAAAGCGAAGCTCTGCCGAGGCTCCGCAAAGCGGAAACGGCAGATGCCCGATAAAGGGACGAGAAAATTAAATATTTTGGCCTTATCGT
>SVHW01000007.1 GCA_015055655.1 Clostridiales bacterium | reverse complement strand
AAGAAACAACGTGTTCACGTTGGTTCACGCGACGAGCGAGAAAGGGTTAAGTGAAAAAAACGAAAGAGTAGGCGAGCGAGGAAGCTTTGGCGAAGCCAAAATGCAATACGGGTACACCAAAGCCCCCGCCTCAAACGAGGCGGGGGCTTTGGTGTAATTGGTAAGAAGAAACGACGTGTTCACGTTGGTTCACGCGACGAGCGAGAAAGGGCTGAGTGAAAAAAGACAAAAAAGAAATAGGAGTAAGCAAGATGTTTGCAATAATAGCGGAAATATTAAGGGAAGAAATACCCGCGTTATTTTCAAGAGAAAAGGAAAATACGTTAAAAATAAGATTGGTTGGGGGAAAAGAATTTAGATTGCTAGTAGAAGACGTAGAAAATTAAAAAACAAAAACTCTCGACAAAGAAATTTTGTCGAGAGTTTTTATAAGAAAAAGCGCCCACAGGACGCTTTTAAAGGTCTTTAATTGTTTTTCAAAGCTTGCGCTAATTCCGTCATTTGTTTTTTGCCGTGGTGGGGGAAAATAATGGCGTGCGCTTTTGCTTGTTCTGTGCCGTTTACCATTTCCGTAAAGGTTGACAATTGGAAGCGTTTTGTCGTTTCCTCGTTGGGCGCGTCAAAGACGAAGATATTGCTTTGCGGCGCGCGATAATAAGGCACTTGTTCGGCGGATAATAAGTTTTCAAAATATTGTACGTTTTGAATATACTCGTTTTTCGGGCAATGAAACAGCTGCTCTTTGATATGGTTATATAACGCAAAAGCAGGGATAGAGCGAGAACCCGTCACCGTCGTATCGTGTTGTCCGATATAGGCAATGGCAGAACTGCACGGCTTGTGCGTAGATACGAATACGGAGTGCACGTCGGGGAAACCTACGTATTTATGCAAACTCACGCAAACGGAATCGATGCCGCGCGCATTGGCGTTTTGCAATAACGGCGCGTCGATTTGGTTGTTGGGGATGCCGCCGAAGAGCGCCGCGTCCACGTGGATGTAATAGGGGATTTCCCGTTCGCGCAAAAAAGCCACGATAGCGTCTACGTCGTCGCACGCGCCGTATTTTGTCGTGCCGTGGGTTAAAACGATATTGGCAGGGCTGCGGTTGCTTGCCCAATTTTTAGCGATTTTATCCAGCAGCACTTCCACGTTCATCACGTCTTTGCCGATGGAAGGAATTTCTTCGTGCGGATACAAGCGTGCGCTTTTTGCCACCGAATAGTGTGCCGCTTGCGAATAATAGAGGATACCGTTAGGGTATTTGTTAAACGCCAACGCAATTCCGCAAGAATTGCTTTCTGAACCGCCGCTTGTTACGTATCCCCAAACGTCGTCGCCCATATCGAATTTTTGGGCGTACAAGTGTAAGATTTTTTTCTCCACGTCTTTGGTGTCCATAGAATAATTGCCGCGCTCGTCCACGTCGCCGCAGTTATTGGAAAAGGGGGCGGCGTAGTGCATCAACAGCAAATATTGCGTGGCGGGGGATAAAGGTACGTGGTGCGCAGGATAGCCGAACATCCGTTTTACAGCTTTTTCCGTTTTTTGGTAAAAAGAAGCAGCCTCTATGGTGACGTCCAAAGAGGTAAGTTCTTTTTGCAAATCTTTCGGGAGCTGAAAACGTAATTGTTTCATAAAAACACCTGCGTTTGAGAAAATAGGGGGCGGCAAATAGCCGTCCCCAAGGATGGAAGGGAGCTTTGCCCTTTTGGTGGAGACAACAGGACTTGAACCTGTGACCTCTCGCATGTGAAGCGAGCGCTCTAACCAACTGAGACTATGCCTCCAAAATTCAGTAAATTTATTATAGCATTTCATAGAGAATTTGTCAACCTGTTTTTTAGGCAATGAAAAAATTTTCGTAAAAATATTCAAAAGGGATTGACGAACACATATTTTTTCGATTATAATAAGGCAAACGGGGTTATAGCGCAGTTGGTAGCGCGTTTGAATGGCATTCAAAAGGTCAGGGGTTCGACTCCCCTTAGCTCCACCACGTCAGGGCAAGGCTATTTCGTCCACCGTTGCTGCTGCAACGGCTTGACCTATGAGCCTGCCCTTCCTTTTTCCCAAAAATCTTTTGCTATGCAAAATCTTTTCGGGAACCCTAATAATATTTGGTGTCCTCGGTGCGTATTTCACACTCCCAAGTCCGCCACGTCAGGGCAAGGCTATTTCGTCCACCGTTGCTACTGCAACGGCTTGACCTATGAGCCTGCCCTTCCTTTTTCCCAAAAATCTTTTGTTTCACAAAATATTTTCGGGAACCCTAATAATATTTGGTGTCCTCGGTGCGTATTTCACACGCCCAAGTCCACCAAAAGCACCCAACCAGAGGCAAAAATCAGGTTGGGTTATTTTTTGTCTTAAAGCTTTTTTCGTTTGCTTTTCACCGATAAAGTGTTTGCAATCGGTTACGTATTTTCCAACGCGCGCTTTTTACGAAAAGTGAGGGTAGCAGCAAATATGCCCGTTGCTACATACGACAAAAATCGGGCGGCGAAATGCGGCGAAAAAGCGCGTATGGGGGCAACCGCAGTTGTGGTTGCCCCCATACGACAAACGCGCGGAAAAATCGGGCGTTTTCACCAAGATACGACAGACGAAAAAAAGACGTTCGATAGGGGAGTTTTTGCGCGAAAAAAAATAGGCGGCGGACGACATATGTCGTCCGCCGCAATGCAAAACGCTCTATTAAAATTTCGGTAATTTTGCAATCGCCGTATCAATTTCTTCGTCGGTAGGCGTATAGTTTACCATTTTGCCGTCGTGGAATTTTTCATAACTCATCATATCGAAATATCCCGTTCCCGTCAAGCCGAATACGATAACCTTTTCTTCGCCCGTTTCTTTGCATTTGATAGCCTCGTCCATGGCCACTTTAATGGCGTGCGCGCTTTCCGGCGCAGGTAAGATGCCTTCAATACGCGCGAAATATTCCGCCGCCTCGAAAACTTCCGTTTGTTTTACGGCTCTCGCTTCCATAAGGCCTTGGTCGTATAATTCGGAAAGGACGCTCGTCATACCGTGATAGCGCAATCCGCCTGCGTGGCTGGCGGCAGGGATAAAGCCGCTGCCCAGCGTGTACATTTTGGACAGGGGACAAATTTTACCCGTATCGCAATAATCGTACGCGTACGTGCCGCGCGTTAAGGTGGGGCAGGTGGCAGGTTCAACGGCGATAAATTGATATTTGGCTTTGCCTTCCAACTGTTCTGCCATAAACGGCGTAATCAAGCCGCCAAGGTTAGAACCGCCTCCGGCGCAACCGATGACGATATCCGCCTTTACGCCGTATTTATCCAGCGCGGTTTTTGCTTCCAAACCGATAATTGATTGGTGCAAAAGCACTTGATTGAGCACGCTGCCCAAAACGTAGCGGTAACCCTCGTCGCGAGAGGAAGCTTCTACGGCTTCGGAAATAGCGCAGCCCAAGCTGCCGTTCGTGCCGGGGAATTCTTCCAAGATTTTTCTGCCCACCGCCGTCGTCGTGGACGGGGAGGGGGTGACGTGCGCGCCGTACGTGCGCATAACTTCCCTTCTAAACGGTTTTTGCTCGTACGAACATTTCACCATAAATACTTGACAATCAAGGCCAAAGTAGGAGCAAGCCATAGACAGAGCCGTGCCCCATTGTCCGGCGCCCGTTTCCGTCGTTACGCCTTTCAGCCCTTGTTGCTTGGCGTAATACGCTTGCGCGATGGCGGAATTGAGCTTATGGCTGCCGCTGGTGTTGTTCCCTTCGAATTTATAATAGATGTGCGCAGGCGTGCCCAACTTCTTTTCCAAACAGTACGCGCGTACGAGTGGCGCAGGGCGGTACATTTTATAGAAATCGCGGATTTCTTTCGGGATTTCTATCAGCTTCGTCGTATCGTCCAATTCCTGCTTGGCAAGTTCTTCGCAGAACACTTTGGAAAGCGCCTCTTGCGTAATCGGTTGCATAGTGGCAGGGTCGAGAAGGGGCGCGGGCTTTTTATCCATATACGCGCGGAGGTTCATCCACGAGTAAGGCAGCTCGTCTTCTTCTAAATATATTTTATAAGGAATTTCTTGTTGCATAATCCTTTCTCCTATCAAAATGTGTGACGTGTGGTGTGGCAAAATAAAACCCGAAGAACGGAAATACCCGTGCTTCGGGACGATATTTCTACCGCGGTGCCACCCAAAATTGACTTTTTTCAAGTCCGCTTGCTACGTACTGACATACGCTCTGCGCTGTTACGGGCGCAGCCCCGTCGATTGCTACTGACGAAATTTCTTTCGCGTTCGTTCGCCCTCATAAGCCCATTTCTTCCCGTTTGTCGTGCCGCTTTTCAGCGATGGCGGCTCTCTGTGACGACGGATGACGGAAATACTCTTCTTAATCATCGGTTTGTCTATGAAATTGTCTATATCTTATCACTTTTTTTCGATACTGTCAAGCGTTTGTTAAAGGGAAAAAACGGTTTTTTTCATAAACCGCGTTTTTTCGCGCCGTTATAATTTCACGCAATCGAAAATGCCGCCCGTTTCCAAATCCTTCCACGTAAATTCCCCGTCCTCGTAGACGATATACGAGTGCGGAGTGCCGTCTTTTGGCAGGGATACCGAACCGCAGTTGATATACAGCGCGCCGCTGGGCAGTTCTTCCGCCCTCGGGGCGTGGAAATGTCCGTTTAACAGCGCGTCGCCCTTTTTCAGCAGAGGGGGATTTTCCGCGTTGAATAAATGCCCGTGTGTGGCGAACAGCGTCTTATTGCCGTCGCTGACAAGCGCGTAGTCGGCAAGCATCGGGAAATCGAGCACCATTTGGTCCACTTCGCTGTCGCAGTTGCCGCGAATCGCCGTGATTTTACCGGAGTATTTGTTGAGCATATCGAAGACTTTTCTCGGCTCGTATCCGTCGGGGAAATCGTTCCTCGGGCCGTGGTAAAGCAAATCGCCGAGAAGCAGCAGCTTGTCGGCGTTTTCGTTTTCAAAAGCTTGTAAAAGCAATTCGCACCAGTACGCCGAGCCGTGAATATCGGAGGCGATAAGGATTTTTTGCATAATTCACCTATTAGAAAATAAATTTAACGATGTCCATCTGTTCGGGCAACGGCGCGCCGCTTTCAATCATTTGCGCGTATTTTTCCATCAGTGTGGGAAGGTCTGCTTCCTGAAAGCTGTGGTAGGGGAATTCGGAGTAGTTCACCGCTTTGTTGGCAAGCAAGTTGATGGCGGTGGAAACGAATTCTCTGCTTTCCGTAATCCCTTTAATGGTGACGTTATTTTTTAACGCGTATTCAAGATTGACGTGTAAACTTTTATACGTCGGCGCGCAAAACGCGACGGGCGCGTCCCTTTTTACGAGGGGGAACAGCACGGAAGGCTCGCTGCGGTTAACGTATGCAAGATACACAGCGCCGTCGGCAAATTTGCCTCCCGTTGCGTTGACGACGTTGTCTTTCAACGTTTCGTCGTTGGGGAAGGTATAATAGATGCCGCTTTTTTTTGCGCGGGCAAGGCGTTCTGCGTTGTTGTCCGCTAAGATAGGCACGGCTCTATGATAAATTAAAATTTGGCAAAGTACGTTGGCGTATAAACCGCCGCCAAGCACCAAGATATGTTGCCCCACGTCCACTTGCATTTCGTCCACTACGCGTTCTGCCAAGGCAATGGCGTCGATGAGGAAAGCCGCCTCGTCGGATACGGAAGCGGGCAGGGGATATACGTCGTCCACGCCAGCCAAGACGAAGTCACGGTAAAACCCGTCCGTCGTTTCGCCGGCAACGCGTAAGCCGTCGGGAGAGAGTTCGTCTTCCGTCACGCCTGCCAAATAAACCCTTTCGCCTTTTTTAATAAACGAATCTTCGCCCACTTCCGTCACTTGCCCGATGGCAAATCTACCGGGGATAAAAGGGGGTTTCACTTTAATTGCGCCGGTATAGACGGCGACGTCCGATTCGGTAAGGAGGGCCTTGGTAATTTTTACTTTAACTTTATCCTGTTCCAATTTTAAATCAGGGGAAGTAACGTGTTGTAGGTTGTGGGGATAAGCGAGTTGCCAAGCTTTCATATATCTCTCGTTTCCTTTTCTTTGTCCGCGCGGTGGGATTGAACGCGGTTTTTTCCCGCTTCTCACGTGAACAAGATAAGTATAACGCATTTTCAATAAATTTGCAAGTATTTTTTATAATTTGGGCGTAAAAACAGTTGACGAAGCAAAAAAAAAGCGGTATAATTGGAAAGCATTGAAATGAAAATAACGAACAGCGAGGTGAAAATATGAAAGCGGACATTCATCCCAATTATCACGAAGTAACGGTTACCTGCGCTTGCGGCGCTACGTTTAAGACCGGCACGACGAAAGATTGCGAAGTGTTGAAAGTGGATATCTGCAGCAACTGTCACCCTTTCTTCACGGGTAAGCAGAAGTTGGTTGATACCGGTGGACGTATCGATAAGTTCAAGAAGAGATACGGTATGTAAAAAAGCAAGGGCTTTAAGGCGCGGTGTCTTAAAGCCTTTTTACTTTGTTTGAGTTTACTTAAAAGTTTTAGGTGTAGAAACAATGAAGAACAAACAAAAAAAGCAACAATGCGCGTCCATTGGTGGACAAGCGGTTATCGAAGGGGTTATGATGCGCGGCAAAGGCGCAATGGCAACCGCCGTACGCGACCCTGAGGGGAAAGTTCAAATCGAATCGGAACGTCTTGCGCAGCCCAAAAAGAAGAAGGGCTTTTCCCGTTGGCCGTTTGTTCGTGGCGTCGTAAACTTTGTCCGTTCGCTCATCGACGGCAACCGTATTTTGATGCGCAGCGCAGACGTGGCGGCAGGCGACGACGACCAACCTTCCAAAGCGGAAAAATGGTTAAACGAAAAATGTAAAATTCATTTGGGGGATATTCTCAATTGGGTTTCCATCGTTTTGGGTATCGGGCTTGCCATCGTCATTTTCATATTGCTGCCGCAATGGATTACGGGCTTTTTGCCGACGCATATTTTCGATAAGACCAGTCACGGCTGGACGGGGGTGTGGTTTAACCTCGTCGAGGGCGGTATTCGTTTGACGATATTCATTTTATACGTCGTGTTGATTGCGTTGATTCCCTCGTTGAAACGAGTTTTTATGTATCACGGCGCAGAACATAAAACGATAGCTTGTTATGAAAAAGGGGAACAACTCACGGTAGCAAACGTTAAAAAATGTTCTCGCGTACACGATAGATGCGGCACGACGTTTTTATTCTTGGTTATGGTGGTTTCCATCATCGTTTTCTCTCTTGCGAATATCGTAGTGGCGAGATGGTTGTACACCTCTAACGATACGGCAAACGGCATTATCCGCTTTGCGTTCAAGTTATTGATGTTGCCCGTTGTCGCAGGTATTTCCTACGAAATTTTGCGGTTGCTTTCCAAGACGAAAAGTAAATTTTTCTTGATATTCAAAGCGCCCGGGTTATTGTTGCAACGTTTGACGACGAAAGAACCTGCCGACGATATGATAGAGTGCGCAATCGCCGCGTTTCATACCGTTTTGGAGATGGAAGCAGACCCTACGATTCCCGAAAAGGTATTCGCCACGAGTGGCAAAATGAGCGCGCTTTTGAAAAACACGAAAAGACGTTTTGCGGCGGCGGATATCGAAGAGGACGAAGCGGAGTGGATTTTCGCGCTCGTTTTGGATATGCCCAAAAGCGCGGTGGCGACGGAAGAATATATTTTAAAAGTATCGCAAGCCAAAAAGATTATTGGGATTGCAGACGAGCGTTTAACGGGTAGGCCGCTTTGGTATATTATCGGCGACACCGATTTTTACGGATATAAAATCAAAGTGGACGAAAGGGTATTGATACCCCGTCCTGAAACGGAAGAACTCGCTTCTTTGGTGCTCGGTGCGGCGGAAGAGGGGCATCATATTCTCGATTTATGCACGGGCAGCGGCGCTATCGCGGTGGCGGTGTATAAAGAAATGGAGAAACGTGGCACGCCCGTAAAGGTGACGGCGGTAGATATCAGCGAAGACGCTTTGGCGGTGGCGCAAGAAAACGCGGAAGCCAACGGCGCAGAGATTACCTTCGTGCAATCGGATTTATTCAAGCGTGTGCGCGGTAGATTTGATATTATCGTCAGCAACCCCCCGTATATTCCCACGGCAGACATTGAAACGTTGCAAAAAGAAGTGCGCGATTTCGAGCCGCGCCTTGCGTTAGACGGCGGCGTTGACGGGTTGGATATCTATCGCAAAATTGCCAAAGACGCGACGAAATATCTCAACCGCAACGGGATGCTGATTATGGAAGTAGGCGCAGGCGAAGCCGAAGAGATAATCCGTATGTTCAAAGGCGTTGATTACGCAGTAATCATCAAAGATTTCAACGGCGTGGATAGATACGTAAAAGTGGTCATTTAAGCGGAGGCGTTATGCTGAAAAAACTCGACGGAATTTTAAAACGGTACGAATTTTTATCCGAAAAACTCGCCGACAGCGAAGTGATTGCAGATATGAGCGTTTGGCAAAAATATTCCAAAGAACAGGCAGATTTGACGGAAACGGCGCAAAAGTACGTGGAATATTTGGAAACGGAACGGCAAATGCAAGACGCTTTCGAATTGGCGGAAACGGAAACGGACGCGGAAATGCGAAAACTCTTTGCGGCGGAGGCGTACGATTGTAAAGACAAGCTCGCCGTATTGCTCGGCGAATTAAAAATTTTGCTCCTGCCCAAGGACAAAAACGACGAAAGAAGTTGTATTTTGGAAGTGCGCGCAGGCACGGGCGGCGAAGAGGCGGCGCTGTTTGCAGGCGAACTTTGCCGTATGTATCAAAACTATTGCGCGGCGCATAGGCTTCGCGTAGAAGAAATCGACGTCAACGCAACCGAGTTGGGCGGCGTGAAAGAAGCGATTTACGCAGTTACGGGCGCAGGCGCGTATAAACTGTTAAAATACGAAAGCGGCGTACACCGCGTTCAACGCGTGCCGGCGACGGAAACGCAAGGCCGCGTGCATACGTCTGCGGCAACGGTGGCGGTACTTCCCGAAGCGGAAGAAGTAGAGGTGGAAATCAATGATAAAGATATACGTATCGATATCTTCCACTCAGGCGGGGCAGGTGGACAAAACGTCAATAAAGTGGCGTCTGCCGTGCGCATTACGCACTTCCCGACGGGGATTGTGGTTACCTGTCAGGACGAGCGTTCTCAGCTGAAAAACAAAGAACGCGCTTTCAAAGTATTGCGTTCTCGTATCTACGATTTTTATAACGGACAAAACGCGAAGGAGAGGGAAGAAAACCGTCGCAGTATGGTAGGCACGGGGGACAGAAGCGAACGTATCCGTACGTACAATTTCCCGCAAAGCCGCGTTACCGACCACAGAATCGGGCTCAGCCAATACAATCTCGACGCGTTTATGACGGGGGATATCGACTCTATGGTAGAGGCGCTTGCGATAGCGGATAGAGAAGCGTTGCTTGCCAGCCAAGAAAATTAAAGATAAAAAACAGGGGCTTGCCCTGTTTTTTTATTGATTTTTTCCAAGCGGTTTGGTATACTTATACTTAGAATTATACAAATAAGGATTTTTTATTATGGCAACGGTGGAATTTACCGACAAAGTGAAAATTTTAATCAAGGCAGGCGACGGCGGCGACGGGATGAACTCGTTTAAGGCGTTCAAGGGCAAGCCTGCGTGCGGCCCGGACGGCGGCGACGGCGGTAAAGGCGGCGATATTTATTTCGTTGGGGATAAGGATATGAACGACTTGTTTCCCTTCCGTTTCACTTCCCGTTTTATCGCGGAAAACGGCGAAATTGGCGGCACGAACCGTTGTTTTGGCAAGAGTGGTAAGGACGTGTTTATCAAAGTGCCTTTGGGTACGCTCGTTCGCGACGAAGAAAGCGGCAGGTTGATTTGCGACGTATTTGAAGACGGGCAAAAAGTGTTGGTGGCGCGCGGTGGCAACGGCGGCAAAGGCAACGTTCGTTTCACGACGGCAAGACGGCACGCACCCAACTTTGCGCAAAAGGGCGAAAAGGTAAAACAACATTACGTCATCTTGGAAATGAAAGTAATCGCCGACGTCGGCTTTGTGGGTTTTCCCAACGTGGGAAAGAGCACGTTGCTTTCCAAAATTTCTGCGGCTCGGCCGAAGATTGCCAACTACCATTTCACGACGCTTTCGCCCAATCTTGGCGTGGTGCGCTACTACGAAAAATCGTTCGTGGCGGCGGATATCCCCGGTCTTATCGAAGGTGCGGCGCAGGGCGCGGGCTTGGGGCACGATTTCCTTAGACATATCGAACGTACCCGTATGCTTTGCCACGTAATCGATATTTCCGGTTGCGAGGGGCGCGACCCGATTGAGGATTTCAAGAAAATCAACGAGGAATTGAAGGAATACAGCGAGGTGCTGGCTTCGCTTCCGCAAATCGTCGTTTGCAATAAATGCGACATATACGGCGCAGAAGACAACCTCAAAGCGTTCAAAAAGAAATTTGGCAGAAAATATAAAATCTTCCCCATCACGGCGTTGTCGGGTGAAGGCACGAGGGAGCTTTTGGAAGGCATTTTTGCGGTGCTCGACACGCTGCCGCCCGTAGAACCCGTGCCCGTGGAAGAAGAATTCGAATATAAGGCGAACGAGGATTTGAGCTTTGAAATTTTCCAAGACGACGACGGCGTGTACGTGGTCGTTGGCGGACTTATCGATATGCTTTGCCGAAACGTCGTATTGAACAACCCCGATTCTATGCAGTATTTCCAAAAAGTATTGCGTCTTCGCGGCGTTATTAAAGAACTCTCGAAAATGGGCTGTAAGGAAGGGGATACCGTATCTATCGGCGACGTCGAATTTGACTTTATCCCCTAAACGACGTATGTACGTTGCAATACTTCGTCGCGTTGCGTTTTTGCTCGGTCGTGTACGCTTTGTACACTCCCGTCACAAAATACTCGCGCGCATTGTCTTGCTCGTATCTACACCGTTTGCGGAGAGCCTCCGCCCCCAAATCTTTCTATCTATCGATATCGCTTGTATGTAGCGTTATCGACAAAAAACATCAATAAGGAAAACATGCGGAGAGCCTCCGCCCCCAAATCTTTCTATCTATCGGTATCGCTTGTATGTAGCGTTATCGAGAAAAAAAACATCAATAAGGAAAACACTATGAATATTATCACGAACGAAAATATCACGAGCAAACAGAGAAGCAAATTAAAATCGCTTGCGGCGAACTTATCCCCCATTACGCAAATCGGGAAAGGCGGCATTACGGACAACTTGTTAAAAACGTTGTCGGACGCGTTGGAAGCGCGCGAAATTATCAAGGTTCATATCTTGGAAACGGCTGACGACGACGTAAGAAATCTTGCGGATAACGTGGCGGAACTGTTGGACGCCGTGCCCGTGGCGGTCATTGGTAGAAAGGCGATATTTTACCGTTATTCTTCCCGTCAAAATTTTGCGCATTTAGAAATTTAAGCGTTTGAAATGGCGAAAAAGGTGTTATAAATAAAAGTAACGAAAATAAGGTCGGTTGAGATTATGGAAAACGAAGAATTGCAAGAAGAGATAAAAGAGCAAGCGCAAGAACCCGTTTGCGAGAAAAAGGAAGAAAAGACGGAAAAGAAAAAGTGCGGTAAAAAGGCAGAAGAACTCGCCAAAGCCTTGGAAGAAGCGGAAGAAAACAAGCGGAAATGGTACGCGGTCACGGCAGAATACGAAAACTACCGTCGCCGTACGCAAAACCAAGCGGCGCAACGCTATAACGAGGGCAGAAACGACGTTTTGTCCGCGCTTTTCCCTATCGGGGACAACCTCGAACGCGCGTTGACGTCTATCACGGACGAGAATACGAAACAAGGCGTGGATATGGTGCTGAAAGCGTATAAAAAAGTGCTGGAAGGGGAAGGCGTAGAAGAAATCAACCCCGTGGGCGAACCGTTTAACGCCGACGTTGCGGAAGCGATTATGGCAATGCCGGCAGACGAGGGCGAAGAAAGCGGCGTCGTAAAGCAGGTGTACGTAAAAGGCTATAAAAAGGGCGATAAAATTTTGCGTTACGCGCAGGTAATCGTCACGCAATAAGATGAAAATGGAATATAATAAAACGGCTTGGATAACTTGTCCAAGCCGTTTTTTAATTGTTAATTTCTGCAAAGAATTCGTCAAAGGAAACCCCAAACGTTTTCACCAGCGAAATGACGTAACTCGCCTTTGGTTCGTTGACGTTTCGCTCCCAATAATCCACCGCTTCTTTTTTACGCTTTTTGAAAGTTTTTCTTCGATTAAATCAATCGACAAAACGAATAGTAAATGCCTGTTCCTCAAAAATTTTCGATTATTTTCAAAGAATTTTCAAAAAAGGATAGTATTCGAGTTGCTTTATTTTGAAAAAGAGAGTAGAATAGTATGGAAATAAGAAAAACGTGGAGAAAAACACTTATGAAAAACAGAATTGCAAACCGTATGACAACTCTTTCGCCGTCCTTGACGCTTGCCATTTCGGCAAAGGCGAAAGCGATGAAAGCGGCTGGGGAAAGCGTGGTTTCGTTCGGCGTAGGCGAACCCGATTTTAACACGCCCGAACATATCATCAACGCGGCGAAAGTGGCTCTTGATAAAGGACACACCAAATACACGCCGTCGTCGGGGTTACTTCCCTTGCGTAAGGCGATTTGCGAGAAATTTGAAAAGGATAACGGGCTTTCCTACGAGCCTTCGCAAATCATCGTTTCCAATGGCGCGAAACACTCCATTTTCAACGCTTGCTACGCAATTTTGGAAGAGGGGGACGAAGTAATTATTCCTGCGCCCTATTGGCTTACCTATCCCGAAGTGGTAAAGGTTTGCGGCGCTACGCCCGTATATTTGCCCTGCAAAAAGGAAAACAAATTCAAGTTCTCCGCAGAGGAATTGAAAGCGGCGATTACGCCCAAAACAAAGATGCTTATCTTCAATTCCCCGTCCAATCCCACGGGCTCGGTGTACGGTGAAGAAGAGGTGCGCGCGATTGCGAAGGTGTGCGAAGAGGCGGAAATTTTCGTCCTTTCCGACGAAATCTACGAAAAGCTTTGCTACAACGGCGTAAAGCCTTTCTCCATTGCAAAATGCAGCGAAAAAATGAAGGACTTGACCATTGTTATCAACGGCGTTTCCAAGACGTACGCGATGACGGGTTGGCGTGTGGGATACCTCGCTGCGCCCAAGGATATCGCTAAAGCGATAGATTCCTTCCAAAGCCACGCAACGTCCAACGCTTGCTCCATTTCTCAATACGCGACGATAGAGGCGCTCGCTTCCTCCGAAGAAGAAATTCAAGCGATGGTAAACGTGTTCGACGCAAGACGGGAAAAGCTCTTAAAACTGATTGCGGATATCGACGGCGTAACGGCGGTAGAGCCCGACGGCGCGTTCTACGTAATGCTCGTGGTCGGCGGTTTATACGGCAAAAACTATCAAGGCAAAGTCATCGATAATTCCATTGCGTTTGCAGATGCGCTTTTGGAGGCGGAAAAGGTGGCGACGGTGCCCGGCGTTTCGTTTGGCGCAGACGATTGCGTACGCCTTTCCTACGCGCTTTCCGAGGCGGATATGGAAGAGGGATTGCGCCGTATTAAACGTTTTGTAGAAGCGTTGTCGTAAGGCTGAAAAAAGCATAAAAAAACGGTAAAAATTATATCAAAACAACGGTTTGTGAAAGGGCAAACCGTTGTTTCTTTTTCTTGCCGAAAACACGACTTTTGTTAAGTAATTTACTGTGTTTTTGCGCCTTTTTCACCGTAAAAAAAGGCGTTTTTTGTTTATTATCGTGAAAAAAAATGTAAAAAATATATAATTTTGTTAAAAATTAGCCTTTTTTCAAATTCCCCCTTGACAAACTGGACAACTGCTATTATAATATAATAGAGTGTTACTCTGTAGTATTATGGAGTAATGCCCGAAAGACCTATATTGAAAAGGGTGTAAAGTATGAAAAAGACCAGAAAAATTTTACTCACATTAGCAACGCTTTTTATGAGCGCTACGACGGCGTTTGGATTGGGTGCTTGTGGCGACGATGGCGAAAGCCATCAATGTTCGTTTACGCAAAAAGTCGTAAACGCTACGTATAAAGCCACGGAGGCAGATTGTACCAATCCTGCGACGTATTATTATTCTTGTACTTGCGGCGAAAAGGGAACGGATAAGTTCACCTTCGGGGACGCGCTTGGCCATACGGGCGGCACGGCTACGACGGAAAGCGGGCCTATCTGCGAACGCTGCGATGAAGAATACGGCGTATCTCTTGGCGTACATATCTGCGTATTCGACCAAGAAGTTGTCAACGACGACTATAAAGCGAGCGAGGCTACTTGTATAGACCCTGCAACGTATTATTATTCCTGTGTTTGCGGCGAAGCAACGACGGAAGACTGGTTCGAGTTTGGCTCGGCAGACGGCGCGCACACGGGCGGCGAGGCTACGGAAGAGAACGGGCCTTTCTGCGACCTTTGCGGTGAAGAATACGGCGAACCTCTTGGCGGTCACGAACACGCGTTCGACCAAGAAGTAGTAAGCGACGCGTATAAAGCTACGGCGGCGGATTGCGAAAATGCGGCAACGTATTTTAAATCTTGTACCTGTGGCGAAAAGGGTACGGACACGTTCGAGTTTGGCGAAGCGCTCGGTCATACGGGTGGTGAGGCAACGACGGAAAGCGGCCCTATCTGCGACGTTTGCGGCGAAGAATACGGCGAAAAACTCGGCACGCACACTTGCGTATTCGACCAAGAAGTGGTAAACGATACGTATAAAGCGAGCGACGCGGATTGCGAAAACGCGGCAACGTATTATAAATCCTGCGCGCAATGCGGCGAAAAGGGGACGGACACGTTCACGTTTGGCGAAGCGCTCGGCCATACGGGCGGCACGGCTACGACGGAAAGCGGGCCTATCTGCGAACGTTGCCACGAAGAATACGGCGAACCTCTTGACGAACATACCTGCGTATTCGACCAAGAAGTGGTAAACGATACGTATAAAGCGAGCGACGCTACCTGCCTCGCGCGTGCGACATATTTTAAATCTTGTACCTGTGGCGAAAAGGGCACGGAGACGTTTACGTTCGGTGGTTTCGGCGCGCACAAAGGCGGCGAAGCAACGACGGAAAGCGGCCCTATCTGCGACGTTTGCGGTGAAGAATACGGCGAAAAATTGCCCAGCGAAGAAGAACACGAATGCGTATTCAACCAAGAAGTGGTAAACGATACGTATAAAGCGAGCGACGCGGATTGCGAAAATGCGGCAACGTATTTTAAATCTTGCGTATGCGGTGAAAAGAGCGAAGACACGTTTGTATACGGCCAAGCACTTGGCCATATTGGCGGCACGGCTACGACGGAAAGCGGCCCTATCTGCGAACGTTGTCACGAAGAATATGGCGAAGCGCTTGGCGCGCACACCTGCGTATTCGACCAAGAAGTGGTAAACGACAAATATTTGGAAAAGGAAGCGGATTGTCAAAATTACGCTACGTATTATAAATCTTGTGCAGAATGCGGCGCAGCCGGCGAAGTAACCTTCTCGTATGAAGAAGGCGGATTTGGCGCACACAAAGGCGGGGAAGCAACGACGGAAAGCGGCCCCATCTGCGACGTTTGCGGTGAAGAATACGGTGAAAAATTACCCGAAGAGGCACACGTGTGCGTATTCGATAAAGAAGTTGTTAACGACGCGTATAGATATAAGAAAGCAGATTGTATCAATCCTGCAACGTATTATAAATCCTGTGCGTGCGGTGAAATAGGTACGGACACGTTCACGTTTGGCGAGGCGCTTGGTCATACGGGCGGCGAAGCTACGGAAGAGTACGGACCTTTCTGCGACCGTTGCGGTGAAGAATACGGCGAAAAACTTGGCGTACATACCTGCGTATTCGACCAAGAAATAATCAACGACGAGTATAAAGCGAGCGACGCTACCTGCCTCGTGCGTGCGACATATTATTATGCCTGCTCGGTATGCGGCGAAAAGGGTACGGAAACGTTTGAATACGGCAGCTTAGCGGCGCACAAAGGTGGCGAAGCAACGACGGAAAGCGGTCCTATCTGCGACGTTTGCGGTCAAAAATACGGCGAAAAATTGCCCAGCGAAGAAGAACACGAATGCGTATTCAACCAAGAAGTGGTAAACGATACGTATAAAGCGAGCGACGCGGATTGTATCAACCCTGCAACGTATTTTAAATCTTGCGAATGCGGTGAAAAGGGTACGGATACGTTTACGTTCGGCGAAGCTTTAGGCCATATTGGCGGCACGGCTACGACGGAAAACGGGCCTATCTGCGAACGTTGCGGCGAAGAATACGGCGAAAAATTGCCCGGTATAACGCAACTTCCCGCACCCGAAGTAACCCTTTCCGGCAACGTAGCAAGCTGGACGAAAGACGACAATGCAGACGGCTACGTATATAAGATTGGTGAAGTAGAATACGACGCTATGGGTACTTCCGTAGAGTTGAAAGACGGCGAAACGGTAGTGGTTAAAGCGCTCGGCAATATCGCGAAACGTTATAGCGACAGTGATTGGTCTAATGCGGTAACGTTTAACGCAGAAGAACTTGCAACGCCCGTAGTAACGCTTGATTACAACGAAGCAAGCTGGACGTTAGACGAAAACGCAACCGGTTATAAAGTAAAAGTGAACGGTATCGAAGTGCTCGATGCTGCAATGCCTTACGTCTTGAAAAACGGCGACAATATTCAAGTGCAAGCGATTTCTAACAACGTACTTTACAAGACGGAAAGCGCTTGGTCTAACGTAGTAACGTTTACGGCAGTAGCGCTCAGCGCGCCCGTAGTAACGCTTGATAAGAATATAGCAAGCTGGGAAGCGGTAGACAACGCAATCGGCTACGTAGTATTTGTAGGCAATGAAGAACAAGGACAACAAGAAGAAACGACGTACACGTTGAAAGACGGTGAAACGTTGACGGTGAAGGCAATCGGCGATGGAGAAACGTACGTAGATAGTGCAATTTCCACCAAAGTAACCTTCCATATGGCGAAACTCACCGCGCCCGTTGTGTCGGTAGAAGGCAACGTAGCAACGTGGGAAGCGGTAGCAAACGCGACGGGTTACGTAGTAACGGTAAACGGCGTAGCGCAACCGCAACAAGAAGAAACGACGTATGCGTTGAACGACGGCGACGTGGTGACGGTGAAGGCGATTGGCGACGGCACGTTGTATAAAGACAGTAACGAATCGGACGAAGTAGTGTTCATAGCGGACCAACTTGCCACGCCCGTAGTAACGCTTGATTACAACGTAGCAAGCTGGACGGCGGTTGCCAACGCAAGCGAATATAAGATTAAAGTAAACGGTGTAATCGTTACGCAAACGGAAACGACGTACACGCTTGTTGACGGCGACAAGATTCAAGTTATGGCTGTTTCTTCCGACGTGAACTATAAAGACAGTTTGTGGTCGGTAGAAAAAACGTTTACGGCAGCAGCGCTCAGCGCGCCCGTAGTAACGCTTGACTATAACAAAGCAAGCTGGACGGAAGTTGCCAACGCGACGGGTTATATCGTAACGTTGAACGGCGTAGAGCAAGCGCAACAAAGTGAAAAGACGTATACGTTGAAAGACGGTGATACAATTTCCGTCAAAGCGGTTGGCAACGGTACGTTATATAAAGACAGTGCATCCTCCAGCGTAGTAACGTTTACGGCGGCAACGCTTAGCGCGCCCGTAGTAACGCTTTCCGGCAACGTAGCAAGCTGGGCGCAAGTGGCAAACGCGACGGGTTACACGGTTAAGATTGGCGAAGAAGAATCGTTCACGACTGACCTTTCCGTAACGCTCACGCACGGCCAAACGGTTACGGTAAAAGCGGCAGGCGAAGCAGGCCTTTATAAAGAAAGTGCTTGGTCTAATGCGGTAACGTTTATGAAGAAGACGTTATCCACGCCGGTGGTAAGCCTTTCCGGCAACGTAGCAAGCTGGGAAGCGGTAGCAAACGCAAGCGAATACGCAATTTATATCGACGGCGCGTTGAAGACGACGCAAACGGGCTTGACGTATGCGTTAGAAGCCAACGAAAAACTCACGGTAAAAGCGGTCGGCGACGTCACGTTGTATAATGACAGTTCGCTTTCCAACGAAGTATCGTTTACGCAAATAACGTTGACGGCACCTGCAATTACGCTTGTTGGCAACACGGCGAAGTGGAACGCAGTTGCTAATGCAACGGGCTATATCGTAACGGTAAACGGCGTAGCGCAACCCAAGCAAACGGCAACGACGTACACGCTTAACAGCGGTGAAACGGTTACGGTAAAAGCGGTAGGCGACGGCAATATATATCTTGACAGTGCTGCGTCCAACTCGGTATCGTTTATGGAAACGCAACTTGCTGCGCCCGTAGTAACGATTTCGGGCAACGTAGCAAGCTGGGGCGCAGTTGCTAACGCGTCGGGCTATATCGTAACGGTAAACGGCGTAGAACAAGCGCAACAAAATGCAACGACGTACACGCTTAACAGCGGTGAAACGGTTACGGTAAAAGCGGTAGGCGACGGCACGATTTATATCAATAGTGCACCTTCCAACGAAGTGTCGTTTACGGCGACGAAACTCGGTAAAGTAGTAGTAACGCTTGACGGCAACGTAGCGACGTGGGAAGCGGTAGCAAACGCAGACTACTATGTATATACAATCGGCGGCGTTGAAAAGACGACGACGAATAGAACGATTACGTTGACGAACGGACAATCGTTGAAAGTGAAAGCGGTTAGCGAAAGCGTGCTTTACACGGACGGTGATTGGTCTAATGTGGTATCGTTCACGGCGACGAAACTGGAAACGCCTGCGGTGTCGGTAAGCGACAGCGGCAGCGTAAGCTGGTATAAGGTAACGGGCGCAACGTCGTACGTATATTCGATTACGGGCGGCGAAGAAGAAGTTATTAACGCAACGACGACCAACCTGTATGCGGGCCGCGCGTTGAAAGACGGCGAAACGGTTACGGTAAAAGCGGTTGGCAACGGCAGCACGTATCTCGACAGTGATTGGAGTGAAGGCATTAAATACGCCGCTGGCAACGAAAAACCTGACGACGGCGAAGTAGGCGGTGATATCACGGGCGACTTCGACGAATCGAAGGTTGGCGAAAAATTGAATTACGTACCTACGATGTCGGTAGAAGTAGGTCAAAGAGGGGATATTCCTACCGTATACGTAGAATACGACGGTGCTTGGTATAGGACGTTCCCTTGGGTAACGACGAACAGCGAAAAAGTAGACGTGGGTGGTCGTGGCACGAGATTCTACGTTGACACGATGGAAACGCACTACGTTAAATACTATCTCGAAGCAGGTAACGGCGTATACGAAATTGCGACGACAACGGTAAACGTAATCGACACGCAAGGCCCTACGTTCAACCTTCCTGCATCGGCAAACGGTATGCTCGTATACATCAACCAACCTGCATCGTTGCCTGATTGGACGGCGTTCGATTACAGCGGCGTACAAGGCGGCGAAAAGGACGGTGTAAGCATCAGCGTAACGTATAACGGCAGCGCGGTAGCGGTATCGAACGGCAAGTTCACGCCGACGGCGTTTGGTAATTATATTGTAACGTACACTGCGAAGGATACGAAAGGAAACAGCGGTTCGGTATCGTTCACGATTAACTGTGCGCGTATGGTTGAAATTTGTAACTTCGATTCCGAAGACGTTGCAAACGCATGGCAATATTATAAAGGCGAAGAAACGTTGGGCGAATTGAGCACGGAATTCCGTTACGGCGACACGGGCTCTTCGTTGAAAGTAGTGACGCGTGGCACGACGGACGGCGGTTTCATTAAGGTTATCGCTATCCCCAACTACTTCGATTTAAGCGGATTTGACGAAATCGCGTTCTATCTCTGGTCTTCGGAAGATATGGGCGGTACTTCGGCAGGTGTTTACTTGTTGAATAACGAGTATAATTATAACTCTCCTACCAACGTAAAGAAAGGCGAAAACATCATCCGTTATAGCATTGAAGACTTCTCGAAAGACTATTACGGTGGTAAGATTCTCGAATCGACGAAAAACGGATACCGTTCGGCCGACCACATCTGGTTCCAGTTCCGTGGCCCTGCAGGCGCAGAATTGTACATTGATAACATCGTAGGTATCTTCCACGAAGAATCTGGCGATTCTCAAGCGCCTATGGTAGATATGGGTGCGGGCGCAGCGATTGCGGAAAGTAAGTTGATTGACGGTTCCGTCAAGTACGGCGGCGCGTATGGCAACATCACTTCGTACGCAGGCGAACCTATCGTAAACGCTATCAATAAGAACGTACACGTATGCGATAACAGCATGAACGTAACGTGGGATTACACGGTAACGTTAAACGGCGCAAACGTAACCTCTGCTGTTAAGAGTGGTAAAACGGGTACGCTTGGCGAAACGTATATTATTACGGTAACGGCACGCGACGGCAGCGGTAGAACGACGACGAAATCGGAAGAAATCGTCATCCGTCAAAAATTCCCTACCTACGATATGACGGGTATGGATTCGATAACGATGAACTACTGCAACACCACGGATACTATCTCTGCAAAGAACGCAGCCACGAAAATAGCTGTGAACAGCTCGGTAGATAAAAATGGTAAAGTTCGTGTAACGACGTCCAGCCTGAACGAAGAAATCTACGTGAAGATGACGTTGCCCAACTTGACGGATAGCACGAAACGTGACAACTTAACGGTAGACGCTGTCAACTTGATGCAATACATCAATATCAAAATGCTCAGCCACGACGCAGGTCCCGAACTTTCGCTTGGCGACGGCACGGCGCTTTGCAGATTGAAATCTGGTTGGAACAACGTAACGATTGATAAAGCTACGTTGATTGCGGCAATAAACAACGGCGCGTATAATACCACTACGGGTATGCTCACGTTGAAGGTACACTGCCCGTTAGGTTTGCCGTTTAAGTTCGACTTTGCTGAAGTAAAAGCGGTTTACGCGCAAGGCGATATGCCTTTCGAAAAAGAACTTCCGTTGTTGAACACGCCGTTAGTAAACATCGACGAAACCACGGGCGTAGCGACGTGGGAAGCGATTGAAAACGCGGTAAACTACACGGTATTCATCAACGGCACGGAAGTGGCGACGATTACCGAACTTACGTACACGATAGCGCAAGAAGGTGACGTTATCCAAGTCCGCGCAAACGGTGACGGTGTCAACTACGACAGCGGTAAGAACAACGCTTTGAGTATCGCTAAGGCGTATTACAACGGCAAGGTAATGCTCAACAACGCAGAAGATTTAATCTACTTCGATACGGCGGCAACGGAATCGCACGATACGACGCACGTATTAGAAGGTAAATATTCCGCGAAACTTACGACGACGGCAAACTGGACGGCATTGTACGTATACTTACGTATTGACGACATTGCGTTGACGAAGAATCAATGGAGAAAGTACGAATACGTAGAATTCAACGTATATACGGATACCCCTGGTCAAGATTTGTATATCTTGAATACGTATTTCGCAACGATTAGTGAAACGGGTTGGAACACCGTCCAATTGTCGACGAAGATGATTCTCGAACAAATCGACGCGGAACCCGCAGTTTACAACAACGGCTTCTTGCATTGTCAGTTGGCAAAAGCGGGATACACCGTTTATATGGATAAGATTATGGCGGTTGTCGGCAACGGTAGCGCATACGTCGAACCTGAACAAGGCGGCAGCAGCGAACCTGCTGTAAAAGGCGTACTCGTTAACGGTTGTGAAGTGGCGGCAAGCTACTGGTCGAACGTTAACGGCGTGGCTGGTTCTATCAGCTCCTCGCACGTAACGCAAGGCAACTACTCGATGAAGCTGACGGCGTCGGCAGGCGACTTTATCATCATCTACATCCGTGGCACAGGCGACGCAGAAATGACGTTTAGTGACATTGCCGCCGAAGGCTACGATTTCTTGCACTTCGATATTTATAACGAAAGTGACAGCGACGTTACGTTGTACTACTTCGACGGAACGACACCAATCACTACGTTGACGGCAAAGAGCGATAACGCGGTGCAAATCCCTGTTACGGAAATCCAAGCGCAGCTTGCAAAAGATGCAACGCAATGGGTTGGCGGTGAATTTAGATTTAAAGTGCAAGCAAATTGTACGTTGTATTTCGACAACGTAAGGGCTTGCTATGCGGCGGCTAACCCCGATTATACTGGTCCTACCAACAAAATTCTCTCAATTCCCAACGTTACCCTCACGGGTAACGTGGCGAGCTGGGATGCGGTGGCCAATGCAAGCGGATACGAATATTCGTTTGACGAAGGGGTATCCTATGCTAGCACGTCGGCGACGTCCATCACGCTTAGCGTTGGACAATCGTTGATTGTTCGCGCAGTAGGCAACTCGACGTGGGCGAGCAGTCCTTGGTCTGACCCCATTGTCTTAGAAGATGGCAGTATCATTGAAACGAACGTAGAAGGTACGCTTGTTAATGATTGTGAAACGATTCAATTCTGGGTTGAATCCAACGCAACAATGTCGCTTTCGACAGCGGTTAGGTCGCAAGGTAGCAATTCTATTCGTTTAGACGCTAAACAATGGAACTATATGAATATTTATTTCCGTCAATATGGCGTGGACGGAAATCCCGTATTGTCTAAAGCGACGCTTGCACAAGGGTACGTATATATGGACGTTTACAACGCAAGCACTTCGACGGTAGAAGTATGGTTTAGCAACCAAACAACGGTTGCGTTGACGTTAGCTGCGGAAAGCTGGACGCACGTTCGTTTTAATTCGGCAACCATTTCCAGCTACTTTGGTGAAGGCTATTGCACGTTCTTCTTTAAGACGAACGGCGTGATTTACGTGGATAACGTACAAGTATGCAGTGGCACGAGCAGTGGTAACACCACGACGCCGGGTAACAGCGCAAGCAGTGGTGGTAACGGAAATACTGGTACGACGCCTACGCCTACGCCCACGACAACGTACACGATGCTCAACAACTGTGATGCGTATGGTTCAGCTTCTCAAATTAAGTATTGGGTAGAATCAAATGGGACGGCGTCGTTGAGCTCGGACATCAAGAAGCAAGGTGGGTATTCGATTAAGTTGGATGGCGCTAACTGGAACTACGTCAACGTATATATGCGTAATAGCGCTGACGATTCATTGATTCCTCTTTCTACGCTCGCTTCGTACGATTCTATTTCTATGGATATCTACAATGCCGGTACTAGGGATGTAGAATTGAAGTATAAAGACCAAACGACGACGGCGGCGACGCTTACAGCAGGGCAATGGACGACGGTGACGTTTAACTCGACGCAAATCGCAACGTGGTTTGGCGAAGGGCATTGCACGTTTTATCCCGTGGAAGGTGCCGGAGTTTGGACGCTCCATTTCGATAACATACAAGGCGTAAAAACGGCATAAGCGTCTAGAAGAAAAACAATTACATTAAACAGTTTCGCCCTTTACGTTTGCGCGTAAAGGGCGAAATTTTTTCAATGAAAACGCGTATAAAAACGCGCGTTGCGCCGTTCGTGGAAAAAAACGAAAAAAAATGTGAAAACGGGCAAAAATTTTTGCCAAAAGTATTGAAATTGTGTGAGAAATTTGGTAAACTATAGATAACCTGAATTAGGAGCCCTTCCAAGGTTCGGGTGTAGGAAAAAATCTGGGAGGATTGCATTATGATTAAAGTAATTTACGGCGCAAAAGGCACGGGAAAAACCAAGATGATGATTGACGCGGCAAACGCCGCTGTGGCGGAAGCAAAAGGTCATCTTATTTATATCACCGACAGCAAGCGCTATATGTATGATTTAGAACGTGAAGTGCGTTTTATCGACACGAGCGAATACGATATTGCAGGCGAAGCGGCGCTTTGCGGTTTTGTAAAAGGCGTTATTGCAGGCAACCACGATAACGAGTACGTATTTATCGACGGCGTTGTCCGTATTGCAGGCAAGCCCGTTGCAGAATTGGCTGCTTTCTTCTATATGCTTGACAAAGTTGCGAAGAACAACAATATGGTTATCACGGTATCCGTTTCTGCGGCGAAGGAAGAATTGCCCGATTTCGTGACGAAGTATCTTTAATAAGAAAACGGGGTAATATTAAGTAGGGAAAATACGCCGAACGGGTTTTTCCGTTCGGCGATTTTTATAAAGTAGCGAAAAATAACACAAACGGCGCATACGTCAAACGGCAGAGGGAGGTTCTGCCTGTTTTGGCGTGTTTTCAGCCGTTAAAAAGGAATAAAAACAATTTACTGCGGTAAACAACAGCAAAGGTAGGTAATAAAGATGTATTTTATCAGTACGCGAGGTGGTGAAAAGGTAACGGGCGCGCAAGCGATTGTAAAAGGGCTTGCGGATAACGGCGGTTTGTACGTGCCCGAAAAATTCCCTGTCCTTTCCCAAGAAGAGATGCTTTCTATGGGGGATATGTCGTACGCGCAACGCGCGGCGTTCGTGCTTGGAAAATATTTGGCGGACGATTTGGGACAAGATTATCTCAACGAAATTTGCGAAAAGGCGTACGCAACCTTTACGGGGGACGACCCTGCTCCCCTTGTCAAAGTCAACGGTAATTTATACGTATTAGAGCTGTTCCACGGCCCTACCTGCGCCTTTAAGGATATGGCGCTTACCGTTTTGCCGTATCTTTTGAAAAAGAGCAGCGAAGTTACGGGTTGCAACGATGAAATTTTAATCCTCACCGCCACCAGCGGTGACACGGGCAAAGCGGCGTTAGAAGGTTTCCGCGACGTACCCGGCACGAAAGTAGCGGTATTTTATCCCGACGAAGGCGTTGCGAAGATGCAACGTTTACAAATGTGCGCGCAAGACGGCAACAACGTTTTTGTGGCAGCTGTAAAAGGCAATTTTGACGATTGTCAGCGCGCCGTAAAGAAAATGTTCTCCTCGGCGGAATTCAACGAAACAATGGCGAAAAAAGGCGTTCGCCTTTCCAGCGCAAACTCGATTAACTTCGGGCGTTTAGCGCCGCAAATCGCCTATTATTTCTCGTCGTACGTCGATTTATTGACGTCCAGACAAATCAAGATGGGCGAAGAGATTGATTTCGTTGTGCCTACGGGCAATTTTGGGGATATTTTGGCGGGCTGGTATGCAAAACAAATGGGCTTGCCCGTTAGAAAACTCGTTTGCGCGTCCAACCGCAATCGGGTACTTGCCGATTTCTTTAAAAAGGGCGTATACGACGTAAAGCGCAATTTCTTCCGTACGATGTCCCCGTCGATGGATATTCTCATTTCGTCCAACTTAGAAAGATTGCTCTTTGAAATCAGCGGCAGAAACGCGAAGTTGACGGCGCAACGTATGGCGGATTTAGCTGAGAAAAAGGAATACGCAATTACGGCGAAAGAGAAAGACGTATTGGATAAAGAATTCTTCGGTGGCTTTGCCAGCGAAGACGACACGATAGAGGCAATGTACGAAACGTTTGACGAGTTCGGTTACGCAATGGATACGCATACGGGCGTTGCGCTTGCCGTTTGCGGGCAGTATCGCAATACGTTGAAAAAAGACAAAGACGGCGAAGTTATTGACGAAACGCCTATCGTCGTGCTTTCTACGGCGAACCCTTACAAATTCCCGCAAGACGTCTTGTACGCATTGTCGGGCAACGACGTGAAGGATTCGTTTAAAGGCGTAAAACGCTTGCACTTGCTCACGGCGATGAAACCGCCCAAGAGCCTTATGGAATTACGTTATAAGCCGATTCGTTTCAAGACGGTCGTGGATAACGATTTGGAAAAGATGTCGGCGTTGATTGAAAAATTTGCCGACGGCGAGATTGTGCCCGTGCCTGCGCCGATAAAATAAGTAAACGACTTCCCTACGTTTTTCTGCAAGACATGAAAAGCGCAGGGATTTTGTGCATAAAATGAAATCTTGGTGAGGAATCGCAAAAACCCGTTTGTTCGGTTGTATATTTGCGTTGGCTATGTTATAATAAGGCAAAGGAGAGAAGATGTTCGGTTACGTTCGTACGGATACGCCGTATTTGTATATCAAAGATAAAACGTTATACGAAGCGATGTATTGCGGCGTATGTAAAGGGATAAGCGCGGTGTGTGGGCAAAAAGCCCGTTTTGCGTTATCTTACGACGTCACCTTTCTTTCCGTGATTTTGCACAATATTTTAGGCGAAGACGTACGCGTGGAAAAATCGCATTGTCTTACGCATTGTATCCGTTCCAAGATGATGGCTGGCGTGGACGAACTAACGAAACGATTGGGCGCGTTAAACGTTATCTTGGCGTATTATAAATGCTTGGACGACGTTGCGGATGAAGGGAAAGGCAAGGGCAAACGGTTTCTTTTCAAAAAGGGCTATAAACGCGCCAAGAAGGCGTATCCTGCGCTGGAAAAAATCGTCCGTGACAATCTCGTAAAACAGGCGGAAATAGAAAAGGCGCGTGTAGATAGCATTGATAGGGCGGCAGACGCTACGGCGAAGATGTTGGCGCAGGTTTGCGATTATCTCCTTGGGGATAAAGCCAACGAATACACGTATAATCTGTTCTATTGCGTAGGGAAATGGATTTATTTAATCGACGCATTGGACGATTATGATAAAGACGTAAAAAAAGGCGCGTATAACCCGTTTGCGCTTTGTTACGGAGCGCCTTGCAAAGCGGCGTTATTGGAAGGCAAAAACGGTGACGAAGTGCGCTTTGCTTTTCACGCGATATTCTATGACGTACGCGAAAACTTGGAAAAAATACCCTTTTGTTTCAACCGCGATTTATCCGATAACATTTTGCTTCGCGGCTTGCCCAAAACGACGAAAAACGTATTGGATGGCTGCTCCCATAATAAGGATAAAAAAGCGGAAACGAAAGATACTACTATATAAACACTCGGCATAGCCGAAGGGAGAAAATATGAACGAACACTACGAATTTTTAGGATTGGACGAAAACGCGACGGAGGAAGAGCTTGCAGCGCGTTATCAGCAGCTTCGGGAGAAATACTCGGAAGAACGCTGGCAAGACGGCGAAGCGGGCAACGAGGCAGCGCGTAATTTGACCAAGCTGGACGTGGCGTATGCGGAAATTACGGCGGCGCGCCAGGAAAAAGGCAAGCAAACCACAGGGCAAGGTTCTTTGGAAGCGGTGGCGCAACTGTTGAAAGAGAACAAGGTGGACGAGGCGCAACGTATGTTGGACGATTTCAACGAACGCAGCGCAGAGTGGCATTATTTGCAAGCGGTGGTTTTTTATAAGAAAAACTGGACGAACGACAGCAAAAAACAGCTGGAAATCGCAATGCAAATGGACCCTGATAACCTTAAATACCGCAACGCATACGGCAAGATGAACGCCAAAAACGATTACGAAAGACAGCAGGAGCAAAAACAAGCCCCGTACGTAAATTCCGCGCCGATGCACGGCGAACAAATGGGGGGCAATATTTGCAGCGATTGTATGACCTGTTGTTGCGCGTCTATGTGCGCCAATACCTGTTTGAATTGTTGCTGTCCCATGTCGTAAGGATATGAAGAAGATTTCCGCTTATGAAATAGCGCTTTCCGCGCTTTCGTGCGCGCTATCCACGCTGTTTTTAACGCTTGGCGTATATTCGGGCTTTTTCCTGTTTACGGCGTATTTATTGGCGAGTATCGCATTGATATTACCGCTGTGCAAACGTAGCTGGCGCGGTTATTTGTTTGCGTACGTCGTGACGTGTTTGCTGTCGCTCTTATTTGCGTCCTTCCGCTTTTGGGAATTGATACCCTTCGCGATGTTTTTCGGTTTGCACCCGTTGGTTAACGAGTTGCAGTTGAAATTAAAAATCAATCGTTGGTTGGCTTTTTTCGTAAAAGCGGTTTGGTTTGACGGAACGGTATATTTCACGTGGAAATTGGTATTTGCCATTACGACGCCCGTTGCGTTTGTAAATCAATACATTTTGCCTATCATTTTGGTGGTAGGGACGCTCGTTTTCCTCGCATACGATTATTTTATGTTCAAGTGGCGCGTTTGGGCAAACGGCTTAGTGAGCCGTATCAGTAAAAAATAAATTCTGTTCGCTGGGAGGCGAAAGGAACGATGATAAAGAAAAATGAAAGCGTTTGCGCCGTTGTAGAAGCGCTCGGCACAAACGGAGAAGGGATTATTAGGCACGAGGGGGTAACTTTTTTCGTGCCTTACTCTTTGCCGCAAGAAAAGATACGTTTTAAAGTATTGAAAATAAAAGGGAATATCGGTTATGGCAAGGTAGAGGAAATTCTTTCGCCTGCGCCCTGTCGCGTGCGGCCGATTTGCGCAGCGTTTGAAAAATGCGGCGGCTGCAGTTTACAACATTTAGGCTATGAACGTCAACTGATACATAAATCAAACGTCGTGAAAGATTCGTTGCGGAAAATCGGCGGCTTGGTTGTAGAAGTGCCGTGCGCGGTGGCAAGCGATTTTCCTTACGGATATCGCAATAAATTACAGCTTCCCATCGGCGTGGATAAAGAGGGAAATACCGTTATCGGGTTTTATGCAGAACGTTCGCATCGAATTATCCCCTTGGAAAAATGCGATATTCATCCTGCTTGGGCAGAAACGCTGATATCCGTTTTACACCGTTTTATCCAAGAAACGGGCGTATGCGGATACGACGAAGAAACGAAGACGGGCTTGTTAAGACATATCGTTGCAAGGGAGATAGGCGGAAAATTCATTTTTACGCTCGTATGCGCGCAACGCAACGTGCGTGGGATAGATACGCTTATTTCGCTGTTACAGGCGGAATTTGACGCGTTTACGCTGTATATAAACGTGAATACGAAGGATACGAACGTGATTTTCGGCGACGAGTTCTCTCTCGTTTACGGCGAGGGATTTTTCGAGGCGGAGGAACAGGGCATACGCTATGAAGCAGGCCCCGTCACCTTTTTACAGGTGAACGAGAACGTGCGAAAAAAACTGTACGACGCGGCGTTGTCCACCGTGGTGGAAACGGGGGACGAAGTGGTGATAGACGCCTATTCGGGCGGTGGGTTATTGACGGCGATGATTGCCAAAAAAGCCAAGCGCGCGTACGGTATCGAGCTGGAAAAAGAGGCAAGCGCCTGCGCCGACGCGTTGAAGGCGAAAAACGGGCTGGACAATATGACGAATATTTGCGGCTACGTAGAAGAGAAATTGCCTGCCGTTTTAGAAAGGGAAAAGGGCGAAAAATTACGCTTAATCCTCGATCCGCCGAGGGCAGGAATTGCCAGAAGCGTGTTAAAGGCGCTATTGGCAAGCGGTATTCCTACGCTGACGATTATCAGTTGCAACCCTGCCACGCTTGCGCGTGATTTAGGGGTGTTGACGGGGAGTTTGATAGAAAACGAGAAAGGGGAGCTTGTTAAAAATCCTGTTTATCAAGACGAAGGGTTGGAAGGATATTATCAAATAGACGGTTTACAGCCGTACGATATGTTCCCCCAAACCAAACACGTGGAAACGCTCGTTTGGCTTGCACGCAAGGCGTAAGAAAAATTTTGAGACGAACCGCCGTGCTTGCACGGGCGAGGCGTACGCAAAAATTTTTATGTGTTGTGAAACAACGGAAACGAGGGATTGTAAGTGTTTGTGTTCGCCGTCGGCGCGAGACGAACATACATTTCCTTTGAATAAAGGGGATACATGTTCCCCCAAACCAAGCACGTGGAGACACTGGTTCAATTGTCGCGAAAACAACAGATGCCAATTTAAACGTGGAGCTTGACTTTAGTGGAGAGAAAGAACAGCAATCCGTCATAGAAGTCGAAGCTCGTGTGAGAGCTGCGCAAAAGAAGAAATAATGAATAGCAAGACAAAAAATAAAAGGCTCCAATTAGTGTTGAAGTCTTTTATTTTTTAAGTTGACTATATGTACCATTTTTGGTATGCATTGTGTGATATGATAAAATTGTTTTAAAAATAAACCACAACTTTTTAAAGGGTTGACTTAATATTCTTAAGATGTTATAATAAACAATAGAACAACAGTGTATTTTGACTTTTGTCAAAAAGGATGGCGAGTCGTCATCTTGTCACTTATATGTATCGTATTCGCTGCGCGCAACCTACAAAAGAAATATTGCGTCCGAGACATTTCATTGACGTCAATATTCTTTTGTGTAACGGTTGTGCTCCGCTCAACTGCAATGCTCGACGTAGCCACGCAAGGCTTCGCAGGCTACACCTTGCCTAACTACGCCTGCTGCGTTTCGTGTACAAATTGGTGTTGTTCTAAAATAAATCGAGGAGGAGAGGCTTATGATAGTTTATAGAGAACTTAAATCTATCGAACACGATTTGGGTTTTTCTGCGAAAACCTTGTATGGGTTGAGTAATAATCTTGATAAACATTATCATAATGCGTTTATTCCGAAAAGTGACGGAACAAAACGTAAACTCTCCGTCCCCGATTTGATTTTGAAAAAGGTACAGCGTTCTATCGCTGATAACATTTTGGCTTATTATCCAACATCCAAATATGCTTGCGCTTATGCGTATGGCGCTAGCGTACAAAAGAACGCAATGCCGCACGTGGGGAAGAAAAAGATATTAAAGTTGGATATTGAAGGCTTCTTTGATAATATCATTTATTCAAGAGTAAAAGAAACTGTGTTTTTCAAAGAAAAGTTTTCTGAACCCATTAGAATTCTTTTATCTATGTTGTGTTATTATCTTGATTCACTTCCGCAAGGTGCGCCTACATCGCCCGCTATTACCAATATCATCATGTATGACTTTGATGAAAAGATTGGTAGTTATTGTGCGGAGAAAGGGATTGCATTTACAAGATATTGTGACGATATGACTTTTTCGGGTGATTTTAACGAAAAAGAAATTATTGAGCTTGTGAAGAGTGAGCTTAAAAAGTTGGGTTTATTTTTAAAAAATCGTAAAACGGCAGTCGTTCCTAATAAAAAACGGCAAATAGTAACGGGTATTGTTGTTAACGAAAAAATCAACCTAACTAAAGAATATAAAAAGAAAATTCGACAAGAAATGTACTATATTAAAAAATTTGGATTAGAAGATCATTTGAGAAAAATAGGGCAAAGCGATAAACAAAGATATTTGCTTTCGCTTAAAGGAAAAATAGCATTTGTTTTGCAAACCATTCCCGACAAGAATGAGTTTTTAGAATACAAAGAGTTACTTTCGAGAAAATATTAAAAATCTTATTAAATTTGTGGGAACGATAAGGTGGTGTCGAAACGCTGGTGGTTTTGAAACGCTGATAAACAAAAAGGAGAAACGCTATGTACGCAGAAACAATAGGGGAAGTGGTGTCGGTGAAGCGACAATGGTGGCTGAAAGTGAACACCAAGCCCATGCGTAAAGGCACGTTTGACGGGGCGACGTTTCCTTATATCGTCAAGGTAAAATACGTGGTGGACGGCGTGGAATATACGCGTAGAAGGTGGATAAAAGCAGGCGAAGCGTGTCCTGCAATAGGGAGTTTGGTAAATCTCGTTTATCGAAAAACAAAACCAAAAAAATGTAAAATCGTCTATAAACAGTGTTTGTATGACAAAAACAGGGTATAAATAGAGTATGAGAGAACCTTTATTGGATAAATTGGATAGAAAAATCGGGCGGTTCGCGCTGAAAAACCTGATGACGATACTCGCCGTCGGGACGATACTCGTTTGGATTGTCAACTACATCGTCTTGTTACGGACGGGCGTATGGATAGAAGTTTATATTGATTTTAATAAGGAAGCGATATTGCGCGGTCAAGTTTGGCGATTGGTTACGTTTTTGTTTATATCGCCCGAATTTAATCCGTTTTTATTGCTTATTTCTATGTATTTTTATTGGATAATCGGCACGTCGCTGGAAAGGACGTGGGGTGCGTTCAAATTCAACGTATTCTATTTTTGCGGAGTGCTTTGTTCTATCGGTTCGGGGTTTATTACGGGCTACGCGACGGTGTACTATCTCAACCTTTCCTTGTTTTTGGCGTTTGCTATCCTGTATCCCAATCACCAAGTTTTGCTGTTTTTCTTTATCCCGATAAAGATGAAATGGCTGGCTATTTTCGACGTTGTGTGTTTGGTGTTGTTGGCTATTTTCAATACGTGGCAAGGCAGAATTGCCATCTTCGTGGCGCTGGGCAACGTCGTGCTGTTTTGCACGGGCAACGTTATCCGCGCAATCGCTGCGTGGCGTAGAAGACGGAAATGGAAAAAGGGCATATACGTAGTGGAAGATAAGCCTGTAAAAAAGACCCGTAAATCCAACGACGACCCTTTCGAATTATAAGGTGTTACTATGAAAGACGCAAAGACTAATGAAAAAAGAACGGGGCAGGTATGCGCCGAAAAAACCAAGTTTTCAAAACGCGACGGGCAGGTACGAGGCGAAAAACGTGGCGACAATCAATATACTGCCGTATATAAAGTAAATCGAAGCGATACGTTGATGGAGTTTTTACTTCGCAAATGCAACACGTCGAGAAACAACGTAAAATCGTTGCTTGCCCGAAGACAAGTGTTGGTCAACGGCAGCGTAGTAACGCAGTTTGATTTTCCGCTTGGTAAAGACGACGAAGTGAAATTGTCTAAAAAGAGCGTGCAAGGAAATATTGCGGAAACGCCCGTTCGTCGCTCTGCGAAAAAGGACGGCAAAAGTCTGCGTGAAAAAAGGGAGCAAACGACGGTAAAAATCATTTACGAGGACGAGGATTTTATTGCCATCGATAAACCCGTAGGCTTGCTTTCAGTAGAGAGCGATAACGAAACGGAGTGCGCTTTTTCTCACGTATTCGAATACTTGCAGCAAAGCGGTAAAAACGTTCGTCCGTATATTTTGCACCGTATCGACAAGGAAACGTCGGGGGTGTTGGTATTTGCCAAAAACCCCAAAGTGTATTCGATGTTGAAAATGCATTGGAGCGAGTGCGTAACCTTGCGAGAATATTACGCCGTCGTCGAGGGCGTGATGGAAAAGAAGGAGGATACGGTGGTATCCTACTTAAAAGAAAATAAAAACAATTTGATGTATTCTACGCAGGATATCACGGGACAAAAGGCGATTACGAAATATACCGTTATCAAGGAAACGGAGCAGTACTCGTTGTTAAAAGTGCAAATTGAAACGGGGAAGAAAAACCAAATCCGTGTGCATATGCAGGCCTTAGGTCACGCCGTCGTGGGCGACGATAAATACGGCAGCGTGAAAAACCCGTTAAAGCGGTTGGGGTTGCACGCGTCCAAGCTTTCGTTTATACACCCCGTAAGCAAAACGGAAATTGCGTTGTCTGCTTCCGTGCCTGCGTCGTTTAGGACGTTGTTCGTATAAACAAAATATCTTAACTGCCCTTTAAGGGCAGTTTTTTATTTTATTTTTTTGCCAAGTTATTGACTTTGCGCGCGCACGTGTGCTATAATAAAAAAAATATTCGTTTTTAGGCAGTATGAGAGTTATGACGGAATTCATAGAAGCGTTAAAAATGTTTTTTAAGGCGGACAAATACGTGGAAATGTCGGGGATAGAGATTGTCGAAATCACCGACGAAAAAGCGGTGGTGGCGGCGGACGTACACGAAAGGCATTTCAATGCAAACGGATGCGTTCAGGGCGGTATGTTATATACGATTGCTGATTTCGCTTTTGCCGTACTTAGCAACTATTTGCATCCAAATACCGTTACACAAAACGGTCAAATCACCTATTTACGTCCGGCGTTTACGAAAAGGCTCACGGCGACGGCGATAGAAACGCAACGCGTAGGACATTGTACGGTGTCGGAAGTAATCGTGCGCGGAGAAATGGGAGAAACGCTTTGCGTTTGTCATTTCAACGGCTTTGTGAAAGACGTGTCTAAAGAAGAATTCGTAAGAAAAATCAGCGAGAAAAAATAAGAAAAAAGAGAGATAAATTATGAAAGAATTGATTTTAACCAACCAAGCGATTGCGCGCGGCGCGTACGAGGCAGGCGTAAAGGTATTATCCGCTTACCCCGGCACGCCCAGCACGGAAATTGCGGAAAATTTTGTGAAATACGACGGCGTTTATGCGGAGTGGGCGCCCAACGAAAAGGTGGCGCTGGAAGTGGCGATTGGTGCGTCGATAGCAGGCGCAAGGTCTATGGCGTGTATGAAACACGTGGGCTTAAACGTGGCGGCAGACCCCTTGTTTACGGCGGCGTACACAGGCGTCAACGGCGGTTTAGTTATCGTCGTTGCCGACGACCCGGGTATGCACTCTTCGCAAAACGAGCAGGATACCCGTTTGTACGGTAAAAGCGCGCACGTGCCCGTGTTAGAACCGTCCAACGCGCAAGAAGCGAAGGATTTTGTCAAATTGGCGTTCGATATCAGCGAAGATTTCGATACGCCCGTCATTTTGCGTGAAACGACGCGCGTGGCGCACTCGCACGGGGTTGTGGAGCTTTGCGAAAGGGTGGAAAGAGAACTTCGTCCGTATGCGAACGAACCGCAAAAATACGTGATGATGCCAGCCAACGCCATCCGTCGTCATTTGACGGTGGAAGAGCGCGAAAAGGCGTTTGCCGATTTCGTCAACGGTATGACGATAAATCGCGCGGAATATACCAGCGAAAACGAAATCGGTATCGTATGCGGCGGCGTGGTGTACGAATACGTAAAAGAAGCGTTGCCCAACGCCAACGTATTTAAAGTAGGTACGCCCTATCCCGTGCCCGTAAAAGCGATTGGCGAGTTCGCTAAAAAAGTGAAAAAGCTCTACGTCATCGAGGAATTAGAACCGTTCGTAGAAGAAACGTTGAAAGTGAACGGTATCGATTGCGTAGGGAAAGAACTCTTCTCTATTCAAGGCGAATTGTCGGTGGCAAAAATCAAGCAGGCGTTTTTCGGCGGAGAAATTGCTACGCCCGATAACGTACCTGCCCGTCCACCCGTGATGTGCGCAGGTTGTCCACATAGAGGCGTTTTCTACGTACTCAATAAGTTGGGGCTGACGGTTAACGGGGATATCGGTTGTTATACGCTTGGCGCAGTTGCGCCCTTGTCGGCGTTGCATACCTGCATTTGTATGGGTGCGTCGGTAGGCACGGCGCACGGGTTCAAAAAAGCCACGGACGGAAAGAGCAAAAACGTTGCCGTTATCGGCGATTCTACGTTTTTACATAGCGGCGTCACGGGGCTTATCAACGCCGTGTACAATCAAAGCGGTGTAACGCTGATGATTTTGGATAACTCGACGACGGGTATGACGGGGCATCAACAACACCCTGCAACGGGCAAGAACTTAAAAGGCGAGCCTGCCCCCGTGGTGCTTTTGGACGAACTGGTGAAGGCGTGCGGCGTGAAGGATTTGCAAATCGTAGACGCATACGACGTCGTTGCCGTGGAAAAAGCGGTAAAATCGGCGATAAACAGCGACGAGGTAAGCGTAATTATCGCGCAAAAGCCTTGCGCGCTGCTCGATAAAAAATCGAAGAAACCGGCAGTCGTGGTGAAAGATTGTAAAAACTGTGGAAAGTGTATGAAACTCGGTTGCCCTGCGATTAGCAGAGGGGAAAACGGGATAGTTATAGATACGGCGCAATGCGTAGGCTGCGAAGTTTGCGTACAGGTATGTCCGTTTAAGTGTATTGAAAAGGAGGGCGTGTAAGATGATGAATATTCTCATTTCCGGCGTAGGTGGACAAGGCACGATACTTGCCAGCCGCGTGCTTGGCAAATACGCACTTCTTTGTGATATGGATTGTAAAATCAGCGAAATTCACGGCATGAGCCAGCGTGGCGGCAGCGTTACCACGCATCTTCGTATGGGCGAAAAAATTTATTCGCCCGTCGTTTGGGAAGGTAGCGCGGATATGATTATTGCGTTTGAAACGTTGGAAGCGGCGCGGGTGAAGCATTATTTAAAACCGAACGGTATTTTGCTTGTCAACGAAGAGAAAATTTTACCGATGCCTTGCATTACGGGCGCGGCGAAATATCCCGAAGACGTCAAGGAAAAATTGCTTGCAGAGTGCAAGGGCGCAAAATTCGTCAACGCAAAAGACATCGCAAAACAAGCGGGCAGCGAAAAGGCGACGAATATCGTTATGCTGGGCGGAATTTGCAAATTGTACGGTTTTGATAAAACGGTGATGGAAACGGCGGTGGCTGCGTGCGTACCTGAAAAATTCAAACAGCTTAACCTTACGGCGTTCCGTATGGGGTATGAACAAGTATAAAATTTTAACGTAAAGAAGGATAAATCAATGCAGTACTTCCAAAAAGAAATCGAAACGATGAGTAAAGAGGAAAAGAGAGCTTTACAATCGGAAAGACTTGTAAAAATCGTCAAATACGCGTATGAAAATCAGGCGCCGTATCGCGCGAAAATGGACGCGATGGGGGTAAAACCCGAAGATATTAAATCGATTGACGATATTTCCAAATTGCCTTTTACGGTAAAACAAGATTTACGCGACGCGTACCCGTTTGGTATGATGGCGCGTCCTAAAAAAGACCTCGTGCGTTTGCACGCAAGCAGCGCGACGACGGGGAAATTGACGGTGGCTGGTTACACCCAAGGGGATATCGACGTTTGGGGAGAGTGCGCTGCGCGTTCGCTCGTGATGGCAGGCGCAAGCGAGGACAGTATCGTGCACGTTTCTTACGGTTACGGCTTGTTTACCGGCGGTTTGGGTATGCATTACGGCGGTGAAAAATTAGGCGCGTGCGTCGTTCCTGCTTCCGCAGGCAATACGCAAAAGCAAATTCAACTCCTTTGCGATTTTGGCGCGGATATCATTTGTTGCACGCCCTCGTACATTATTTACCTCGCTGAGGAAATCGAACGTATGGGCTTAAAAATCGGGGAAGATATCAAACTCAAAGGGGGCGTATTCGGCGCGGAAGCGTGGTCGGAAGGTATGCGCGAGGACATTGAAAAACGTTTAGGACTTCGCGCGTGCGATATTTACGGCTTGTCGGAAATTGCAGGCCCGGGCGTTGCGTGCGATTGTCAGTTTAAGACGGGTATGCATTTCCAAGACGACCATTTCTATCCCGAAATCGTAGACGTGGACACGTTAGAGCCCCTTCCGTACGGAGAATCGGGGGAATTGGTTATTACGACGCTTACGAAGGAAGGTATGCCGCTTATCCGTTACAGAACGAGGGATATCGCCAGCCTCAACGACGACCCTTGCCCTTGTGGAAGAACGTCGGTGAAGCTGAATAAAATTACGGGTAGAAGCGACGATATGTTAATTATCCGTGGTGTCAACGTGTTCCCTTCGCAAATAGAAAGCGTGCTTTTGAAGAACACCGACATCACTCCCAATTACCACATCAACGTGGACAGAGTGAACAATCTCGACACGATGGAAATCGTGGTAGAGCTTTCGCCCACCGTGCAGTTAGACGAAGTGGCGCACGTAGAAGAGATAAGAAGACGTCTTGCGGCGGATATGGCGTCGGCGCTTTCCGTCAGCGCGAAAATCACGTTGGTATCCCCTGGTACGGTCGCAAGAAGCGAAGGCAAAGCGAAGAGAATTACGGATAGACGGAAATTGTAAGGAGGAAAAGATATGGTAAAACAAATAGCGGTATTTTTAGAAAACCAAGAAGGTAGATTAAGCGATTGCTGTAAAGTATTAAAACAAGCCGACGTCAATCTTAATTCGTTATCGATAGCTGACACGAAGGAATTCGGTATCGTACGTTTGATTACCGACGACAGCGAAAAAGCGCTTGCAGCGTTGCAAAAAGCAGGTTTTTTATCTACGTTGGTAGAACTGGTTGCCATTGAAGTTCCCAATACGGCAGGCGCGTTGGCGGATGAATTGATTGCGCTTAGCGAAAGCGGGGTAAATATCGAATATATGTATTCTTACGCAGGCAAAGACGGCCACGCGAATATCGGGTTTAAAACGACGACGCCCGACAAGGCGATTGCGGTGTTGCAAGCGGCAGGGGCAAAGGTTTTATAATGAACAAAAAGGAAAAACGCGCGCTTATTTTAATTAACGCGTATTTACAATCGGAAGCGCAATATTCTCAAGCGGAACGTATGAAGGAAGAGCTTGAAAAATTGGGCGTACAAGCGGATATTCAACGAAACGACGGTTTTTACGCCGTCGTTTGCGATAATAAAATCAAAACTTCGCTTTTGGAAAAATACGATTTTTGCGTATATTTTGACAAGGATAAGTATATGTCCGAAATGCTGGAAAAGGCAGGGTTAAAGTTGTTTAACAGCCACGAGGCAATACGCGTTTGCGACGATAAAATGCAGACGTATATCGCCCTTACGGGGAAGAATATTCCTATGCCGAAAACAGCGTCGGGGTTATTGTGTTATCACTCGGACGCGAAATTGCGCAAAAAGACGGTGGAAGACGTTGAAAAACTCTTCTCCTATCCCATTATCGTCAAAGAGTGTTTTGGCTCGCAAGGGAAAGGCGTGTATATGGCAAAAAACCGCACGGAACTGATTGCGCTTATGCAGAAATTAAAATGCCGTCCGCACCTTTTCCAAGAAACGATAAAAACGAGCATTGGCAGAGACGTCCGCGTGATTCTCGTCGGTGGAAAAATCGTGGCGAGTATGCTCAGGGAATCGAACGGTGATTTTAGAAGCAATATCGAATTGGGGGGGACGGGCAGAGAATACGCTCCGTCTTTCCATACGCAAATGCTTTGTCAGCAAGTCGCGGAAGAATTGGCGCTTGATTATTGCGGTGTCGACGTATTGTTTGGCGTAGGTGGCAAACCGATTATTTGCGAAGTCAATTCCAATGCGTTTTTTGCCGGTATCGAGAGAGTGACAGGGGTAAACGTTGCCAAAGCGTACGCAGAATATATTTACGAAAACGTATACGGGGTATAAAATGATACGTTCCTTAAAAGAAATCCGTAAAGAATTAAAGAATCGCCGTGTGGGGCAAGAAAGAGAGCGTGACGACGAGGGTAGAGTTATCGTTGATTTTTGCGTACATAGCGACGACGATTTTTTGTCGCCGTACAGCTTGCGCTCTAACGCGGAACTTTCTACGGACGTGGCGGATTTTATCGAACGGAGTTTAGATACCGTTCCCGTGAAAGAGCAAGTTCGTTTGCGCGTGCACAGCAACGTCATCACGGAAGAAGAACAAAAATCGTACGAAACGGCAATACACGGGTATTATGAAGACCGTTTCGAATCGTTACGCCGAGAGAAACGCAGGTTGCTCGTCATTGCGGCGTTGATGGCGCTTATCGGGATATTTGCGTTAACGGTGATGATAGGGTTGGAAGTGACGGGCAGACGTACGGAAGTGCTTTCGGAAATCATCGATATTTTTGCGTGGGTATTTTTATGGGAAACGGTAGATTTGCTGTGTTTCGAATACACGTCGCTGCGGATAAAATCTTGGCGGTATTTAGCGCTTTCCGCGTGCGTTATCGAATACCTACCCCTCACGAAAGGAGGCGACACGGTATGAAAAAAATAGCCAGTTTCACCGTCAATCACGACGTATTGCAAAAAGGGATGTATATCTCGCGCATAGACGGCGACGTGGTGACGTACGATATCCGTATGAAAATCCCCAACGGCGGGGAATATCTTTCTATGAAAGCGGCGCACACGATAGAGCATTTATTCGCCACGTACGCGCGCAACAGTCGGTATGGCGATAAAATTATATACGTAGGGCCTATGGGCTGTAAAACGGGTTTTTATCTGCTTGTTCGAGAGGCTGTTTCTCCCGCGCAAGCGATTGCGCTCGTGCAAGAAAGTATGGCGTTCATTGCGGCGTACGAAGGGGAAATCCCCGGAAATACGCGCAAAGAGTGCGGAAACTATTTGTACCACGATTTGCAGGGGGCAAAAGAGATTGCGGCGGATATGTCGGCAACGCTTGCCGCTTGGACGGTGGAAGATTTGCAATATAAGGAGTAAGGAAAATGAACGAAACGTTAGAGCTTATCAAATCGAGAAGAAGCGTAAAAAAGTACAAAGATACGCCCGTGGATAAAGCGCTGATTGAAAAAATCGTAGAAGCCGGCACGTGGGCGGCGACGGGTAGAAACCGTCAATCGCCGATTATTTTGGCGATTACCGATAAGGAAACGATAGCGCAGCTTTCCAAAATCAACGCCGAGATTATGGGCGTGGAAGAAGGCGACCCTTTTTACGGCGCGCCTTGCGTGCTCGTGGTATTGGCGGATAAGACGGCGTCGACGTATCTTTACGACGGCTCGTTGGTGATGGGCAATATGATGCTTGCGGCGCACGCGTTGGGTTTGGGCAGTTGTTGGATTCACCGCGCCAAGCAGACGTTCGAACGTCCCGAGGGGAAAGCGTTGTTGCAAAAGCTGGGGATTGAGGGCGATTACGAAGGCATTGGCAACTGCGTCGTCGGTTACGCGGATATGCAACCGCAACCGAAAGCCAGAAAAGAAAATTGGGTGTATTACGTAGATTGATATGAAAACGGGGGTATCGACAGCGTCGCTGTTTTTACGAAAAAATAACGAAGAAGCGTTGCCATTATTGGAAGAACTCGGGGTAAAAACCGCCGAAGTCTTTCTCACTTCCTTTATCGAATACGGCAGACCGTTTGCCGATACGCTTTTGCAAAATAAAGGGAGTGTAAACGTCAATTCCGTGCATATTCTCAATACGCAGTTCGAACCGCAGCTGTTCAACGCGCATCCTCGCGTGCGCGGCGACGCGTATTATTGGTTAGAAAAGGTATTGCAAAGCGCGCAAATTTTAGGCGCGCCCTACTATACCTTTCACGGTACGGCAAGGATAAAACGTTGGTCGCGCTCGGGAGAGAGTGACAATTTCCCCGCGATGATAGACGGCTTTCAAAACGTGATTGCCGCGTGCGAAAAATACGGTGTACAATTATGCCTTGAAAACGTAGAGTGGGCTACGTATAATCGCGTAGGCGTATTCGAACGTTTGCATAAAGCGTTGCCTACGCTGCGCGGTGTGTTGGATATTAAGCAGGCGAGAATTTCCAATTATCCCTATCAAGAATATCTTGCGGAAATGGGGCAAAGCCTTGCGTACGTACACGTATCCGACACGGACGAGTGGGGAAAAATGTGCCTTCCGGGGAAAGGCGTTTTCGATTACGACACGCTGATAAAACGCCTGCAAGACGTGGGCTTTGACGGCGCGCTCCTTATCGAAGTATATAAAGATAATTACGAAACGGAAACGGAACTGAAAACCGCCGTGGAATATTTGGACGAAAAATTGTATAAACATAATTGCTTGCGATAAATTTTTTCGCCTTTTTTGCGGAAAACTGTTGACAAGCCATTTGGAATATGGTATTCTATAAATAGGATTTAATCCTAATAATAAAACAGGAGTAAAAAGATGTTAAAATTTTATCAATGTGAAAAATGCAAGAAGGTATTGATAACGAAAGAGGAGATGACGTGTGAAGGCTGGGTAGAGTTAGTGCCTGGTTCTACGGATGCGGCGCAAGAAAAACACGTGCCGGTAGTGACGAAGAAATGCAAACAAGTGAAGGTGGACGTAGGCAGCGTGGCGCACCCGATGACCAAGGAGCATCTTATCGAGTGGGTTGTTTTGGAAACGGAGAAAGGGTATCAAGTGAAATACCTTACGGCAGAGGAAGCGCCCGTATGCAGTTTCTCGTTGACGGACGGCGACAAAGCGGTACGCGTGTACGCATATTGCAATTTGCACGGACTTTGGACAGCGTAAGAGGTGCGCGCAAAGCTTTCTGTGTTTCGTTAAGGCATAAGCGTAACGATTTCGTGGAAAATAAAAATATGGAGAAAGAATAATGATTGAAAATCAAGCGATGTATAAAATCAGTTACGGGCTGTTTATGCTGACGACGACGGACGGAGAAAAGCAAAACGGCTGTATCGTCAACACGGTATCTATGATTACGGACAATCCCAAACGCGTCGTCGTGTTTGTGAATAAAGCGAATTACTCTAACGAGCTTTTAAAAAAGACGGGTATTTTCAACGTATCGGTGCTGACGGAAAAGACGTCGTTTGAGGTATTCAAACAATTTGGTTTTCAATCGGGGAAAGACGTCGATAAATTTGCGGATAAGGCGTATCCTACGACGGAAAACGGGCTGAAATATTTATCGCAAGCCAATGCGGTTATCAGCGCGAAGGTGGTGGATAGTTACGATTACGGCACGCATACGTTGTTCGTTGCGGAAGTGACGGAAGCGAAAACACTTTCCGACGAAAATTCGACGACGTACGAATATTATCAAAACCATATCAAGCCCAAACCCCAAGCAAAGGTGGAAGAGGGCGCGAAAGAGAAATGGGTATGTAAGATATGCGGTTATACGCACGAAGGGGAACTCCCCGCCGATTTCGTTTGCCCTTGGTGCAAGCATCCTGCCAGCGATTTCGAGAAAGTAAGCTAAAAAGCGACGGCGTTCGAGGTATTTTTTAGACGATTGGAAGGATAAGGAAAAAAATTCTCTAAAAAGCGGCAAAAACGCCGAAAAAAGACTTGACATCATTTTTTGAAATTGCTATAATTACGTGGTAATGATTAAACGCATCGGCAAAGGATGGTGAAAAAGTAATGTCCACGGTAAAAGTAGGAGAAAACGAAAACGTTGAAAGCGCATTGAGACGTTTTAAGAGAAAATGCTCCCGCGACGGTATCATTGGCGACCTTCGTAAGAAGGAATTCTATGAAAAACCTTCCGTAAAGAGAAAGAAGAAATCGGAAGCCGCACGTAAAAGAAGCAGAAATTAACAAACGAAAGAGCTCACGAAATCGTGGGCTCTTTTCATTTATCAAAATGTCGAAACGGGGCAAAATAACGGGGAAAAAACCGTAAAAAAGCAAGAAAAGTCGGGGAGGTGAAAAGGATGTCGAAAGATGCCAAGACGCTTAAAGAAGAGGCAAGGAAAGCGAAAACGCGTTTAAAAAAGGGATTTTGGGCAGACTGTAAGGAGAATATGGAAGGCCGTTTGGAAAGCGCGCGAAAGCAAGGCGTCAACGAAAGCAAAGCAGGTAGGTATTTTGCCGAACAAGTATCCAAGGAAATTGCAGGGGTAAAGGAAGACGATTTTTATCTTCGGGTAAAAGAGATGTTGCTTGCCGACGGAGAGGTAAGCGACGCGATAGGCAGATTGACGGACAAGCCGTATTTCGACACGCTTTCCTACGAGGAAAAGCAACGTTACACCCTTTCTTTAAGCGAACGCTACCTTCGCGCTTTAGAACGTTTTAGAAGAGAGTGCGAGTTTGAAAATATCGACAAAAAGGCGTAAGGAAACAGCAAGCGAAAGGCTTGCTTTTTCTTTTAGAAAAGGGTGCGGATTTTACGAATATACTTGCAAAAAAACGGGGAATATGGTATAATAAATACGTTATGCAACAGTTAGACGAAATTTTAGAACAATTGAACGATGAACAGATAAAACCCGTCTTAGAAACGGAAGGCGCCGTGCTCGTTTTGGCAGGGGCAGGTAGCGGCAAAACGCGTGTTTTAACCTCGCGTATTGCGTATCTTATCGAGGCAAAAGGCGTGCCTGCGTCGGCGATACTTGCCATCACGTTCACCAATAAAGCGGCGAAGGAAATGCAAGAACGGCTTTTCAAAATCACGGACGTTAGCGCTTCTTGGGTATGCACGATTCATAGTATGTGCGTGCGTATTTTACGTATGTTTGCCAAAGAGGTGGGGATAAGCCCTAACTTCTCTATTTACAGCGAAGTGGAAAGAAATAATATCATTAAAAAATCCTTCCAAGAATGCGATTTTGACGATGAAAAATTATTAAAATCGGTAAAATTCCATATCGCCAACGCGAAAATGTTGGGTTTCGAGCCCGAACGCTACGCTGAAGAATACGCAGGCGAACACGACATTGAGGCGGTGACGAGGGTTTACGCTCGTTATCAAAAGCATTTAAGAGAGAATAACGCGCTCGATTTCGACGATTTGCTTAACGAAACACGCAAACTTTTGCGTGATAACGAAGACGCGAGGGAATATCTTGGCGGCAAATTCCGTTATATTTTGGTGGATGAGTTTCAGGATACCAACGCCGTACAGTACGAGATAATAAAATTGCTTGCTTCTATTCACGGCAATCTTTTTGCCGTGGGCGACGACGACCAATCCATTTACGGGTGGCGCGGCGCGAAGATAGAAAACATATTGCATTTTGAAAAGGATTTTAAGGGAGCGAAGGTATTCAAGTTGGAACGGAATTACCGTTCGACGAAACGGATATTAACGCTTGCCAACACCGTCATCAAAAACAACGGACAAAGAAAGGACAAAACGCTTTGGACGGAAAACGGTGAAGGGGAAGAGGCGAAATTATACGAGGCGGAAGAAGAAAGCGGCGAGGCGCGTTACATTGCGCACACCATTGCAGGGCTGCTTCGTCAAGGGTATCAATACAGCGATTTTGCAGTGCTTATGCGGCTCAACGCCCTGACGCGTTCGTTTGAACAAGAGTTCACGGGTGACGGAATCCCTTACAAAGTATTTGGCGGGTTCAAGTTCTTTGAGAGAAAGGAAATCAAGGACTTGCTTGCCTATTTGCGTTTAATAAACAACCCGTTTGACAGCGAAGCGGCGACGCGGATTATCAATTTCCCCAAGCGCGGTATCGGTGCGAAGACGGTGGAAACGCTGCAAAATTACGCGTTCGAAACGGAACTTTCCGTGTACGACGCGTTGCTCGATTTGGATATGCTCGGTTTTTCCGGCAGCACGAAACAAAAGCTGATTGATTTCCGCGATTTGATAAAAGGCTGGATTATCGACAGCCAAGAAATGCCTGTCAACGAGCTGGTTAAAAAGATAGTAGAAGAAACGCATATGCGCGAGGCGTACGCAGACGATTCGGACGAGAGCATCAACAAACGCGCAAATATTGAAGAATTTATCCAATCGGTAGACGAATATTGCAAACTCAACGAAGGCGCAAGCCTCACCGATTATCTCAACCAAGTAACGCTTTCTTCGGACACGGACGAAATGGACGACGGCAATTACGTTACGCTTGCGACGATACACTCGGTTAAGGGGTTAGAATTCAAGTGCGTATTCCTTTGCGGTATGGAAGAAAACATAATGCCCGTATCGCGCGCCGTAGGCAACGACGACGATATGGAAGAAGAACGCCGTCTTATGTACGTGGCGATTACGCGCGCCAAGGAAAGGATATGGCTCACGCGTTCAAAAAGCCGTTATCTTTACGGGAGAAGAGAACCGTCCAGCCGTTCGAGATTTTTAAAAGAGCTTTCCGCGGAATTGGATATGCCGAAAGAAACGCGTCGCTCGCCGTATGGATACGAGAACTACGGTGACGTTGACGATTACGAAAACTACGCATACGGTAGGGGCAGGTACGAATACAGCGACGATTATAGCGGTAGAAAAACGTCGTTTGGCGGCAGTTCGTCGTTTGGTGGCAGTTCGTCGTACGGCGGCAATTACGGACGGGACAGCGATAGACAAAATTCCACGATTACGCGTAGCGCGTGGAAAGGGAATTCTTACGGGAACGCGTACGGTGGCTACGGCAATAAAACGCAGAGCGCGAATACGCAAAAGAGCAGTTCGTTCGTGTTTGGCGGCGTAGGAAAACCGACGGCGAAGCCGACGGGTATGGGGAAAGATATTTCCGTATTCAAAGTGGGGGTAAAGGTAAAGCACCCGAAATTCGGCGCAGGCACGGTTGTCAACGTGCGTGGCGCAGGGGTAAACACCATTTTAGATATTGCGTTTGAGGGCTTGGGGATAAAACAGCTTTCCGCAAATTTAGCGCCGTTGACGGTGATATAAAGTAAATCTCACGTTCGTATAAAGAGCGAAAATTTCGCCTTATCAAAGGGAGTAATTATGGATAGACAAAGACAGCTTGTGGATATTCTCAATAAGTGGGCGCACGAATATTACGTGCTGGATAATCCCACCGTGTCAGACAAGGAATACGACGCCTTGTACGACGAACTTCGCGCGCTGGAAAAGGCAAGCGGCGTAGTGTATCCCGACAGCCCGACAAAACGCGTGGGGGGAGAACCGATTAAAGGGTTTGAAAAGCACACTCATATTGCCCGTTTGTTCAGTTTAGATAAATCGGTGACGGAAGAAGAACTTTTCGCCTTTACTACCCGTGTAGAGAAAGCGGCAAATCGACAAGTGGACTATACCGTAGAATACAAATTCGACGGGTTGACGGTGTGTTTAACCTACGACAAGGGCGTGTTTGTGCGCGCAACGACGCGAGGCAACGGCACGGTAGGCGAAGACGTGACGGCGCAGGTATTGACGATTAAATCGTTCCCCTTAAAGATAGCCTATCAAGGCACGTTGGAGGTGCGCGGCGAAGCGGTTATCCGCCTTAGCGTGTTGGACGAATATAACAAAACGGCAACCGAGCCTTTGAAAAACGCGCGCAACGCGGTGGCTGGGGCTATCCGTAATCTAGACCCGAAAGTGACGGAAAAACGCCGTCCCGATATCTATTTTTACGACGTGAATTATCTTTCGACGGGCGCGGAAATGTCGCAGACGCAAGCGCACGAATTTTTGATAAAAGAGGGGTTTAAAGTATTCCCGTATTTCAAGGTATGCAAATCGGCGGAAGAAGTGATTGCCGCGGTGCAAGAAATCGAGGTGGAACGCCGCAATATAGACGTGCTTACAGACGGCGCGGTAATCAAAGTGGACGACAGCGAACTTCGCGCGGAAATGGGCTTTACCGATAAATTCCCCCGTTGGGCAATGGCGTATAAATTCGAGGCGGAAGAGGTAACGACGACGTTGAAAGAGGTCGTTTGGCAGGTGGGCAGGACGGGAAAATTGACGCCGCTTGCCTTGTTAGAACCGGTAGAACTTGCCGGCGCAACCGTATCGAGGGCAACGCTGAATAACTACGGCGATATCGTAAGAAAGGACGTGAAAATCGGCTCGCGCGTGCTCGTGCGTCGTTCCAACGAAGTTATTCCCGAAATTTTAGGCGCGACGGAGCATTATTTACACAGCCAAGAAATTAAAAAACCGCAGGTTTGTCCGTCTTGCGGCGCAAACGTAGCGGAGGTTGGGGCGCATTTGTTCTGCTTGAATAAGCTTTGTAAGGATAGATTGGTGGCGCGCCTTGACCATTTTGCAAGCAAAAACGCGATGAATATTGAGGGCTTTTCCGAAAGCACGGCACAGCTGCTCGTTGAAAAGAAAGGCGTGCAAAAATTCTCCGATTTGTATAAACTGACGGCGGAAGATTTTGCCGATTTGGAAGGCTTTAAGGAGAAAAAAATCAATAACTTGCTTGGCGAAATTGAGAAGAGTAAAACGCCCACGCTGGACGCGTTTATCTACGCCATCGGCGTGGAAGGGGTAGGCAAGGTTGCGGCGAAAGATTTGGCAAGCCATTGCAAAAGCGTGGAAAAATTGCAAGAAATGACGGAAGAAGAACTTATCGGTTTGGATAACGTAGGCGAGATAACGGCGAAAGCGATAGTGGCGCATTTCAACGCCGAAGACACGAAGGAAGAACTTGCCGAACTTAACGCAGTAGGCGTTATTCCCGTCTATGAAGAGAAAACGACGGAAGGTATTTTCTCTGGGCAGTCGGTCGTTTTAACAGGCACGCTTTCTGGGTATAAGCGCAGCGAGGCGCAAAAACTGATTGAAGCAAGGGGCGGCGTATGCCAATCTTCCGTGACGGCGAAAACGACGTTGGTTTTGGCTGGGGAAGAGGCTGGCAGCAAGCTGGAAAAAGCGAAAAAGCTCGGCATAAAAATTATCGACGAGGCAACGTTTAAGGAAATGCTGGAACAGTGAGCCACCGCCCCCAAATCTTTCTATCTTTCGTTATCGCTTGTATGTAACGATGGCGACGGTATAGGGTTAAGGGACGTGGTCGCTTATGGGGTGTAGGGGTAACGCCCTTACGACGCTCTGTCAAGAGCCACCGCAAGGTGGAAACAAGCCTCAAAAAAAGCAACCGATAGGTTGCGTTATAACGCCGATAGGCGTTGTTTAACGAAGATTTCAATATAAAAACGCCTACGGTTTCGTAGGCGTTTTTATATTTCTTTTCTGCCGATTAAAAAATCGACGGACACGTCGAAATAATCGGCTATTCTCCACAGCAAATTCAAATCAGGTTCAACCTTTCCTTGCTCTAAATAAGAAATTCGTCTTTGCGTGGTGTTAAATGCTTTGGCGAGTTGTTCTTGTGTGGCGCAAATTTCTTGCCGTAGATTTTTTAATCTTTCCCCAAATTCAATTTTTATCATAGTTCCTTATCCTTATCCCAAAAACAAACTTTTTTGTAAAACCATTTGTTTTTATAACCTGTTTTTCAAAAAACTTTCTATTTCTAAAAACTTTTTGTTTTTGTAAAATTTTTTAATTCGTGAAACTTTTTGTTTTTGCAAAATCTTTTTCTCTCACGTAAAACTTTTTGTTTTTGCAAAATCTTTTTCTCACACGTAAAACTTTTTGTTTTTGCAAAATTTTTTCACTCGTGAAACTTGTTGTTTTTACAAAATCTTTTTCCCACACGTAAAACTTTTTGTTTTTACAAAAACATTTTCTCACACGTAAAACTTTTTGTTTTTGCAAAATTTTCTCACTCGTGAAACTTTTTGTTTTTGCAAAATCTTTTTCTCACACGTAAAACTTTTTGTTTTTGTGAAATCTTTTTCTCACTCGTGAAACTTGTTGTTTTTACAAAATCTTTTCTACGTCGATAAGATGATTCTTTCAAACTTTCTTACCTCAAATATAGACAAAAACAGTCTAAAATAGTTGACATAGACAAAAAATGTCTATATAATATATTTGACGATTGCAGTAGGAAATATGAGGGACACAGTTGTCAAGGAAAACAAAGGAGAAAACGATGAAACAGTTGGTTTGTGAAATGTGTGGTGGCACGGATTTGGTGAAAATAGACGGCTTTTTTGTTTGTCAAGCGTGCGGGATAAAATATTCTCTTGAAGAAGCAAAGAAAATGACGATTGAGGGAACCGTTGACGTACAAGGGACGGTAACGGTTGACGATTCAAACGAATTGGCAAATTTATACCAAATAGCAAGACGCGCAAGGGACGATAACAATAGCGAAAACGCGGAAAAATATTACAGTCAAATTATCATAAAGGACCCTGCAAGTTGGGAGGCAAACTTCTATACGGTGTATTTTCAAACGATGTGTTGTAAAATTGGGGGTATTCGTGATGCTGCTATTAAGCTGCGTAATTGCGAAGATTCGGTTGTACAATTAATCAAAGATAACGTGTCTGATGAGGAAGAAAGAAGAAAAGCTGTTGATGAAATAAAAGATAGATTGATAAGTATTTCTCAAATGCTATTTAATGCAGCAAGAAATCACTATCTGAGATTCACCAATGCAAGTGCATATGAATGTATTTATCATTGCTGTGCGGCAAGCGACGTGTTATATAATTATGGGGACTGTTTAATTAAATATTTTGGTGACTTGTATGGAAAAGAGATAGCTGTTCCTTGTTGGAAAGTCGGAATAGAAGAGTATGAGCAATTAATACGTTTAATGCGTGCAAATGTTTTTGCGAAAAAAGAAATCGATAAAAATATTGTTGAAAGTTATGGCGATAAGATAAAAGAATATGACCCTGATTATCAAGCACCTGAAGTTAACAAGTCAAAGGGTTGCTACGTAGCAACTTGTGTTTACGGGTCGTACGATTGTCCGCAGGTTTGGACGCTCCGTCGTTATCGTGACGATACGCTTGGCGCTACTTGGTACGGGCGCGCTTTTATTCGTGTCTATTACGCTATTAGCCCCACACTTGTAAAATGGTTTGGGAAGACCAAATGGTTTAAGAAAATGTGGAAAGGTAAGCTTGATAGGATGGTTAAAAAATTGCAAGATAAAGGCGTAGAAAATACCCCTTACGAAGATAAAGATTGGGGAAAATAAAACGCCTTAAAGACCAAAACGCACACCCTCGCACGCGTGAATTACACGCGTGCGAGATATTTTTTTATTAAAAAAATAGAAAAAGGGGAAAAAGAAAGGGCAATACCACTTGAAATTTTCCTTTTTATTTGCTATAATGGTATAACCTATGAAAATGGGTTAGTATGTGCGTAAGAGGATAAAACGTATGTGGAGTATGACCGGCTACGGCAAAGGAACGTATGAAGAGAACGGTGTAGAACTGACTTGTGAAATGAAGACGGTGAACAACCGTTATTTGGACGTCACCGTAAAAGCGCCGAGGCTGTTTGCTGCGTACGAGGAAATTATCCGTGGCAAAGTGCGTGAAAGGATGACGCGCGGTCACGTAGATTTATTCATTTCCTTTAAGGACAAACGGGAAAAGGACACCGCGCTTTCTATCGATATGGCGGTGGCAAGCTCTTACGTGGCGGCGGCAAAACAAATGAAAGCTGCTTTCCCCGATTTGACGGACGATATCACGCTTTCTTCCGTGCTCCGTTATCCCGACGTTTTGAAACAGGACGACGTGCAAACGTTAGACGAAACGCTTATCAACGCGTTATACGTCGCTTTGGAACAAGCGCTTGAAAATCTCAACGCAATGCGTCTTATCGAAGGGGAAAAGTTGCAGGCGGATATGCTTTCGCGCGTAAGCACGATAGAAACGCTCGTGGGGCAAATTGAAGAGCGTGCGCCGATGATTGCCAAAGAGCATAAGGATAAAATTTTTGCTCGGGTACAAGAATATTTAGACGGCGCAAACATTGACGAGGGGAGAATCCTCACCGAAGTCGCCGTATTTGCCGACAAGAGCAATATCGACGAAGAGCTCACCCGTTTGCGTTCGCACATAGCGCAGTTTAGAGATATTTGCAAAGAAGGCGTTGTGGGTAGAAAGCTCGATTTCTTGGTGCAAGAGTTCAACCGCGAGGCGAACACCACTTGTTCCAAGAGCAACGACGTAGCCATCACGAAACTTGGTTTGGCGCTCAAAAACGAGATTGAGAAAATCCGCGAACAAGTACAAAATATCGAATAAGACGGGAAGAACAATGAAAGGAAAACTTATCGTAGTCAGCGGCCCGTCGGGGGTAGGAAAAGGGACGATTGTCAAAACGCTCACAAAGCGTAGAGAGGACGTCGTGGAATCCGTTTCCTGCACGACGCGCGCGCCGAGAGAGGGCGAAATCCACGGCAGAGAGTATTACTTTTTAAGCAAGGAAGAATTCCTTCGCCGTATCGAAGAGGACGATTTTTTAGAACACGACGAGCATTTTGGCAATTTCTACGGCACGCCGAAATCGTTCGTAAGAGAACAGTTAAAACAAAAGCACGTAATTTTGGAAATTGACGTAGTAGGCGCGCTCAACGCAAAAAAAGCTTTTCCCGAAAGCGTGCTGGTGATGATAGCTCCGCCGAGTATGGAAGAATTAGAGCGTCGCTTGAAAGGCAGGGGCACGGAAACGGACGAAGAGATTGCAAACCGTATGCAACGCATTTCGTACGAATTATCTCAACAAGACAAATACGATTACGTTATCATCAACGACGATTTGGAAACGGCGATAACCGCCCTTTCCAACGTGATAGACGAAGACGAATCGAAATGAATAAAGACAAATAAAGGAGAGTAAAAAGATATGATTAACGAACCTTCTGTAGACGTAATGATTAGAAAACTTGGCACGGAAGAAGAACCTATCAGCCGTTACGCGCTTTGCACGGTTGCGGCGAAACGCGCGCGCCAAATCATTGAAACGGAAAAGAACGCAGGTATCACCGATTCGATGGGGAAGGATAAAGAACTGCTTTCCGCTTGCAAAGATATTGCAGACGGCAAAGTGGTGATTGCGAAAGACTAATAAAAATTGCCTCGCGAAAGACGGGGCAATTTTTGTCTAAGAGAGGGCAAGCGTATGATAGCGGAAGTCATCGTCGACATCGCGGCGAGTGAAACGGACAGAATATTCGATTATCTCTGCGACGAGAACACCGTCGTCGGCAGCCGTGTCCGCGCGCCCTTTGGCGGCAAAATCGTGACGGGTTTTGTAATGCGCTTGAAGGAAACCTCTGCTTACCCGATTGAAAAACTGAAAAAAATCTTGCCCACCAGCGACGAACTGCCTGCCTTAAACAAAGAGTGCCTTTCCCTTGCGGAAAAGCTGACGGCGCGTTATCGCGTGCCAAAAGCGTTGACGCTCCGTTTGTTTTTGCCGACGGAAATGCGTACGGGCAAGGTGCGGGAACTGACGCGCAACTACGCCGAACTTGCGGTAGATATTGCGGAGATGAAACTTTCCAAAACGGCGAAAAACCAACTGGGCGCGGCGGAGTATTTATCGCAAAACGGCAAAAGCGATTGCGCGCAGTTAAACAGCCTTTTCCCCGGCGGCGTCAGCGGTTTGGCGAAAAAAGGCTACGTGAAAATCACGAAGGAACAAATTTTGCGCGACCCGTATAAGAGCGTCGAAGGGGAAAAGATAAAACGGGTGCTCACCGAAGACCAAGAAAGGGCGGTGCATACGATACGCACGGACAGCCGTACGGTACAGCTTTTGCACGGCGTCACGGGCAGCGGTAAAACGGAAATTTATTTAACGTTGATTGCAGAGTGTTTGCAAAAAGGACAAAGCTCGATATTCTTGGTGCCTGAAATTTCCCTGACGCCGCAAATGCTTTCCCAGCTTCGGGCGAGGTTTGGCAAAAACGCGGCGATACTGCACAGCGGGCTGTCCGCAGGCGAAAGGTTTGACGAGTGGTGGCGTCTTCGCACGGGCGAGGCGAAAATTGCGATAGGTGCAAGAAGCGCGATATTTGCGCCGATGGAAAATATCGGCGTTATCATCATCGACGAGGAACACGATTCCAGTTATTCCAGCGAATCCGCGCCCAGATACAATACGTTCGACGTGGCGTTGCTTCGCGCGAAGAAGAACGGTTGTAAATTGGTGCTTGGCAGCGCAACGCCGTCGGTAGATACCTATAAAAAAGCGAACGACGGGGAGTTTTCGTTAATCCGTTTGGAAAAGCGTATCAATCGTCGTCCTCTTCCCGAAGTAATTATTGCGGATATGCGACGAGAAGTGCGAAGGGGCAACAACTCTTCTTTCTCCACGCCGCTAAAAGAAGAGATAGAAAAATGTTTATCGACGGATAAACAAGCAATATTATTTTTAAACCGTAGAGGGTATTCCCAAACGGTGATTTGTAAGGAGTGCGGTTACGTAGCCAAATGCGAACATTGCGACGTATCGCTCACCTATCATAAAGACGAAGACGCGTTAAAATGTCACTATTGCGGTATGCGTTATTCGATGCTTTCTTCGTGTCCCGATTGCGGCGGCAAGAAACTGTCGTACGCTGGCACGGGGACGCAACGCATCGTTGCCGAGTTGCAAAAGTTATACCCGACGGCGCGGATTTTGCGTATGGACAACGACACGACGAGTGGTAAAGAAGGGCATTACAAAATCCTTAAAACGTTCGCGGAGAAGAAAGCGGATATTTTGGTGGGAACGCAGATGATTGCCAAGGGGCACGATTTCCCGTCCGTAACGCTGGTGGGGATTTTGGACGCGGATATGAGTTTGCATTTTTCCGATTACAGAAGTGGGGAGCGGACATTTCAGTTGATTACGCAGGTGGCAGGAAGAAGCGGCAGGGCAGAAGAAAAGGGCAAGGTCGTTTTGCAGACGTTCGACCCTGAAAACGAGGTATTGCGCTTTGCAACGGCGTACGATTACGCTGGGTTTTACAACAACGAGATTTCCCTGCGCGCGGCGATGATGTTTCCGCCGTTTTCCAAAATCGTTCGTGTCCTCGTTACGGGGGAAGACGATAAAAAGACGTTGGAAGCGCTCAAAGACGTATATTTCGCGTTGGAGAAATTATATACGGATAACCCTGAAAAATTCCTGTTTTTCAATAAGATGCGCTCGCCGATAAAACGGATACAAAATAAGCACCGTTATCAAGTTTTGATGCGGCTTTGCGATACGGGCGTGCTGCCCGAAATTTACGATGCTTGCGCGCAAGCGCGGACGAAAGACGTGCTGGTGAGCGTGGAAGAAAATCCCGTCAATTTAAGTTGACGGTTGGCGATAATAAGGAGAAACATTATGGCGATTAGAAACGTAGTACAAGTCGGCGACGACGTATTAAGACAAAAATGTTTTCCTGTGGATACGTTTGACGCGTCGCTTTGGAAGTTGTTAGACGATATGAAAGACACGGTGAAAAAGGAACAAGGCGCTGGGCTTGCCGCGCCGCAGGTGGGCGTTTTGCGCCGTGTTTGCGTGGTGGACGTGGACGAGGGGTATTTTGAGTTTATCAATCCCGTAATCCTTTCCCAAAAAGGGGAACAAGCGGGCTGGGAAGGCTGTCTTTCCGTACGCGGAAAACAAGGCGTCGTCAATCGTCCTATGCGCTTAACGCTTGCTTATCAAGATAGATACGGCGAAAAACACGTCTTAAAAGCCAAAGGCTTTTTCGCACGCGCGATTTGTCACGAAACCGACCATTTAGACGGTATTTTATACATCGATAAAGCAACGGAAATTGAGAGAGCATAACATATGAAAATTCTATTTGCAGGCACACCCGATTTTGCGGTATTGCCTTTACAAAAAATTATCGAGCGTGGTTTTGACGTTGTCGGCGTAGTAACGCAAGCGGACAAACCGCAAGGACGGAAGGGTACGCTTACGCCGCCCCCCGTCAAAGTTTTCGCGCTCGAAAAAGGGATACCCGTCTTTCAACCTGCAAAAATCAAAGAAGAAATTTCCACGTTGCAATCGTTCAACGCAGACGTTATGGTCACTTGCGCATACGGACAAATTTTAACGCAAGCGGTGCTCGATTGTTTTCCCAAAGGGGTATGGAATATTCACGCGGGGTTGTTGCCCTTTTATCGCGGCGCTTCGCCCATTCAAAGCTGTATCGTAAACGGGGAAAAAGAAACGGGCGTATCGATTATGCAAACGCAGCTTGGGCTCGATTGCGGTGATATTTTATGTGTAGATAAGACGGAGATTACGCCCACGGAAACGTATGGGGAGCTTTCCGCCCGTCTTTCCGCCATTGGCGCGGATTTGATTGTAAAAAGCTTGGAAATAATAGAAAAGGGCGGCTATACGCTGGAAAAACAAGCGGAAGAGGGCGTCCGTATCGTACGGAAAATCAACAAAGAACAGGGGAAAATCGATTTCACGAAAAGTGCGAAAGAAATCGTCGATTTGGTGCGCGGTATGAACCCTGCGCCTTTGGCGTATACGCAGCTTGGCGACGTAAAAATCAACGTGTATTTGGCGGAAAAAGCCGTGCTTACCGAGGAGGAAAAGGCGCTTGCGGAAAACGCAAAATGTGGCGAAGTGCTTACCGATAAAGTAAAACGTGGTTTGCTTGTCAAATGCGGCGACGGCGCGGTGAAACTGTTGCAAGTGCAAGCGGCAGGCGGCAAAGTGATGGGCGGCGGCGATTTTCTCAACGGCAGAAAGGCGCAAAAAGGGCAGGTATTCTATGCTGAGTAATCCCATTTACGACCCCTTTCAAATTCTAACGAAAATTTATCAAGGTGGCGCGCACGTCAAGCAAGCGATTGCGGATACGTATATTGAGGAGCAGTACCGTTCTCGCACGGTCAAAATCGTGTACGGCGTTTTGGAAAACGACGGGTATTTAGAGTTTTGTATCAAGAGCAATGCGGATAAAACGCCGAAACCCGTTGTGAGAATTTTATTAAAAATATCGCTGTATATGCTGCTTTTTATGGATAAAAAGCGGTATATGGTAACCGACCTTGCCGTCAGTCTTTGCAAAAAGCTGGGCAAAAGCGGCGTCAGCGGTTTTGTCAACGCTTTTTTACGCCGTTTCAATAAAGAAGAAACGGATAAAAAATTGCCCAAGGGAAACGAGGGCGAGGCGTTGGCTTGTTCTTATCCCTTGTACGCGTACGAGTGGTTGAAAAAGGAATACGGCGACAGGGCGAAAGGGATAGCCGCTGCTGCTTCGGCTGGGGTAAGCGTGCGTTTTGAACGCGACGCGGAGGCGTATTTGGAAAGAGCGCATTTGCAAACGCCCTTTTCGCAAAAATACGGCAATTACATCTTTGAAAATTTCGTGCGTGACGAAGGGTTTGATAAAGGGGATTACACCTTTCAATCGATAGGCAGCATCGCCATTTGCGATTGCGTTTCCCCTTGTGAAAACTTGCTGGACGCTTGCGCCGCGCCGGGTGGGAAATCGGTGTTGCTTGCCAAAAAATGCAGCAAGGTAACCTCTTTCGAATTGCACGGGCATAGGGTAGAATTGATTTCGCAATACAAATCGCGTATGGGCGTAGAAAACGTCACCGAATTTCAAAAGGACAGCGGCGAATTTGATGGGGCGTACGAAGAACGTTTCGACGGCGTATTATGCGACGTTCCCTGTTCGGGATTTGGCACGGTAAGCGAAAACCCCGACATCAAGATATTCCGCAAGAAAGAGGATTTCGCAGCGTTAGAGAAGGCGCAAAAAAGAATACTTTCCACGTGTAGCAAATACGTGAAAAAAGGCGGCGCGTTGTACTATTCCACCTGTTCGCTTTTCGAAGGGGAAAACGATAAAATCGTGGCGGATTTTTTGAAAGCAAATCCCGATTATGCGGTGGAGAAAATCGACAGTCCACTCTGTCACGATAAGAAAAAATACGGCTTGCAATTTTTGCCCGACAGGGCGTTTGGTGCAGGCTTTTACGTATGTAAAATGGTTAGGAAATAAGCGCGATGAAAAAGATTTTACAAGATTTGAATTTTGCCGAAACGGAAGCGTTGGTGCTTTCCTTGGGCGAGAAAAAATTCCGCGCAAAACAGCTGTTTGAAGGGCTGACGCAAGGCAAGGCGATTACGGAAATTTCTTCGCTTTCCAAGGATTTTAAGGCAAAGCTTTGCGAAGAATACGAGGACAAACCCGTGCGGGTGAAAGAGATATTTACTTCTGTCGATGGCACGGAGAAATACCTTTTCGAACTCGCCGACGGAAATTTGATTGAAGGCGTGTTAATGAAATACAAATACGGTTATACGCAATGCGTTTCCACGCAGGTAGGTTGCCGTATGGGTTGTAAATTTTGCGCGTCCACTTTGGGTGGACTTGTGCGCAATTTAACGTCGGGGGAGATATTATCTCAAATCCTTGTGGTAAACGCGTTGCATAAAGCAGACGCGCAAGGACAAGGCGGCGAGAGTAGAGCAGTCACCAACGTGGTGCTTATGGGCAGCGGCGAACCGTTGGATAATTACGACGAAACGGTAAAATTTTTACGCAACGTAACAAGCGAAGACGGGCTGTGTATCAGCGCGAGAAATATTTCTCTTTCCACGTGCGGTATCGTGCCGAAAATGTATCAGCTTGCCCAAGAAGGTATCCCGTTAAATTTAACGGTTTCGTTGCACGCTACGGACGACGAAACGCGGGCAAGAACGATGCCCGTCGCCAAAGCGTATAAAATAGCTGAAATCTTAAAGGCTTGTGACGAGTATTTTAAAAAAACAGGCAGAAGATATTATTTTGAATACACGCTGATTGCTGGGGAAAACTGCGACGAGGCGCACGCCGATGCGTTGGTAAAATTGCTGAAAGGCAAGCCCTGCCACGTGAATTTGATACGCTTAAACGAAGTGAAAGAGCGCGATTTAAAGGCGTTAGACGATAAAAGTGCCTATCGCTTTTTAGGCAGATTGGAAAAAGGCGGTTTGTCAGCAACGCTACGCCGACAGATAGGGATGGATATAGGTGGCGCTTGCGGCCAGTTGCGTGTTCGTTATTTAGAAGAGAAACGCGTATAGCGCGCCGTCTTATTCGCAAAAACGGAACTTGCCCTTGCTCGTTTCACGATAGAGAAAAATAAATTCCCCAAAAAGGGGAAATAATTATAAACGCATAGGAGAAAAGCTATGAAAAGGATTCAAATAGCGCCGTCAATTTTATCGGCGAATTTTTCCAAAATGGGAGAAGAGGTAATATCGCTTGAAAAATGCGGTGCAGACGTCGTGCATTGCGACGTAATGGACGGCGTGTTCGTCAACAATATTACGTTCGGTATCAAAATGGTGGAGGATTTGCGAAAAATCACGAAATTGCCCCTCGATTGCCATTTGATGATTGTGCACCCCGAAAAATACGTAGAACGTTTTGCAAAAGCCGGCGCGGATATTATCACCGTGCATTACGAGGCGTGCCAAGACAATTTAAAAGAAGTATTAAGCCTTATCAAATCAACGGGGGTAAAATGCGGCGCGGTTATCAATCCCGATACGCCCGTGGAGAAAATAGCAGACGTTATCCCGATGTGCGATATGGTGCTGATAATGAGCGTTTTTCCCGGTTTTGGCGGGCAGAAATTTATCCCCGAGGCGCTTGACAAACTCCGTCAAGTGAAGGCGATTGTAGAAAAGAGTGGCAAAGATATCGATATAGAAATCGACGGGGGCGTTACGGAGGAGAACGTGGAAGAAATCAAGGCGGCGGGCGCAAACGTCATCGTCGCGGGCAGCACGGTATTTAAAGCGAGCGATAGGGCGGCGTGCATAGCCAAGTTAAAAGCATAAATAAAACCGAGCGAAAATAATCGCTCGGTTTTTCAATAACGCAAAAAGCCGACTGAAAAACAGTCGGCTTTTAAGATACGTAATGTAGGATGATTAGTCAGCTTTTTTAAGCGTTCTGATGCATCTAGCGCAAACGTAACCGTTCGTTTCCTTACCGTCTTCCACGTAGGAAATTTTTTGTACGTTTACCTTGAACGTTCTTCTGGTCTTACGGTTGGAGTGGCTGACGTTGTTGCCCGAAGCTTGACCTTTACCGCAAATATTGCATACTCTCGACATATGAACACCTCCGTTGGGATAATTTTTCCGTTTTTTGTGCATAAAATATCTTATTGCAGCCCACAAAAAAGGGCGGGCGAACAAACAAGCATAAATAATATATCATTTTTAATAAGAAAAATCAATCAAAAATACGCCCTAAAAAACAAAAAATAAAAAATATTACGAAATTTTTGGAAAAGTGCTTGCCAAAAGAGAGTAAATAGTGTAAAATGAAATAGATATTTGGAGAAAGTTTATGTCAGTTAATACCAACAACGCATACGGCAAAATTTCCATTTCAGACTTAGCTATTGCTAAGGTCGCTTCTCATACCGCTATCGAGTCGTACGGGATAGTGGAAATGGTTTCGCGCCGTTTTACGGATACGCTTGCGCTGCTTTTGAAAAAAGACGGGGCGGGGCGCGGTATTAAAGTGACCACGTTTGGCAACAGAATTTTTATCGACGTGTACGTCGTTATCAAATACGGCGTGTCGATTGCGGCCGTTGCCGATTCGCTGAAAGAGGCGATAAAATACAAAGTGGAAGCTTTTACGGGCATGATTGTCGATACGGTAAACGTCAACGTTATCGACGTAAAGCTTTGACGTTTTTCTGGCGCGCGCGTATATCGTAGTTGCGCTTTTTTGCGTGTATAACGCTTACGATTTTTTTTACGCGCAACGCGCGTAAACGATTACATTGTCAAGGAGCATGAATAATGCATAAAACGATAAACAGCATCGAGTTTAGAAAAATGATTCTCGTCGGTGCAAAACAATTGGAGATAAACCGTGCGAAAGTTGACGCGCTAAACGTATTCCCCGTTCCCGATGGTGACACGGGTACGAATATGTCGCTCACGATGCAATCTGCCGTGCGCGAATTAACGGCTTGTCAATCAAACGTTTTTGGCGAAGTTTGCAACAGCGTTTCCAAAGGCGCATTGCGCGGCGCTAGAGGCAATTCCGGGGTTATTCTTTCCCAAATCTTAAAGGGCATTTGCACCGTTTTGGGAAATTATGAAGAAGTAGATACGAAGATATTTGCAAAAGCGCTCGAACAAGGCACGAAAGTGGCGTACGGCGCGGTGTCCGTTCCCAAAGAAGGTACGATACTCACCGTTATCCGTATGATGAGCGAATACGCAATGAAAATTGCGAATAAGAAGAAGAGCTTTGAAGATTTCTTCAAAGAAGTTATCGACGAAGGGGAAAGAGCGTTGGCTCTTACGCCCGAGCTGTTGCCCGTTTTGAAAAAGGCAGGCGTTGTCGATTCGGGCGGCGTAGGTCTTATGGTGATTATCAAAGGTTTCGCGTCCGAACTCACGGGTGAAGAAATCGCAGATAGCGTCACCGAAGTAGAGGCGTCCGCACCCGAAGCGGAATTTGGCGACAATTCCAGCATTATCAATATGGATTTGGGCGATATCCAATTCGCCTATTGTACCGAATTTTTCATCATCAATATGAAGAAAAGCACGACGCTTTCGGCAATCGACAGATTGCGTGAAAGGTTGATGGCTATCGGTGACAGCGTTATTTGTATCGGGGATTTGGAGTTGGTAAAAGTGCACGTGCATACCAATCAGCCCGGTAAAGCGCTTACTTACGCGTTAGAACTTGGCGAATTAGACCGTCCCAAAATTGAAAATATGTTAGAGCAGAACCGTCAACTCAAAGCGCAGTTGGAAGCGGAAAAGAAAGAGATGGGTATGCTGGCTATTTGTACGGGTACGGGGCTTTCGGAAATTTTCAACGATTTGTCCGTAGACGCCATCATCGAAGGCGGACAAACGATGAACCCCAGCGCAAGCGACATAGCGAACGCGGCGCAAAAAATCAACGCGGAACATATTTTCATCTTCCCCAACAACAAAAATATCATTTTGGCGGCGGAACAAGCGAAGGCGCTTATCGACAATAAGACGATTCACGTTATCCCCACCAAAAACGTGCCGCAAGGTTTTGCGGCTGCGCTCGAATTTAATCCCGAAGCAAGCGCCGAAGAAAATAAAACGAATATGATTCACGCGCTTGACAACGTGAAAGCAGGGCAGGTAACGTACGCCGTACGTAATACGACGCTCAACGGTTTCTCGATAAAGGAAGGGGATATTATCGGCTTAGACGATAAAAAGATTTTGGCGAAATCGCACTCGGTAGAAGAAACGATGTTAAAGCTTATCGCCAAGATGAAAGAAGAATTCCATCAAATGATTACGCTGTATTACGGCGAAGACGTCAAGGAAGAAGAAGCGGAAGCGCTCTGCCAAACTATCGCGGAAAAATACCCCGATTGCGACGTCGATTTCCATAACGGCGGCCAATCCGTGTACTATTACATCCTTTCCTTGGAGTAATGTATAAAAAAAGCATAATTGCATAAATATACAATCAAAAAAACATACAAAAGGCGACGGGCGGGACAGTTCCGTCGCCCTTTGCATATCAAGCGGCGAAAGAGGTAAAATATGAAAATTTCATCCCTTCGTTCGATAGGGGAAAAGCGAGAAAAAGACTTTCAAAAATTAGGGTTGTACGAGGCGGAAGACCTCGTACGCTTTTATCCGCGCGCATATTTGGATTTAACCGAGCGCGTTTCCATCAAAACGGCGTATCACAACGACGTGATTTTGGTTGCGTGCGAAGTCACCCGTCTTGCGCCCGTACAGTATGGAAGCAGGCAAAAGTTGGTAAAAGCGTACTGTTCTCAAGACGGGTATCCGTTTACGGCGGTGTGGTTTAATCAACCTTACGTCGCGCAAAAGTTAAAGCCGGGGGAGTATCTTTTTTACGGCAGAGTGCAAAACAAATACGGGCAAATTTCTCTGGTGAATCCCACGTTCGAGCCGTTGGATAAAAACTACCGATTAAAGGGGATAATTCCCGTCTATTCGTTAAAGGGAAAATTGCAGCAAAAGGTGGTAAGAAGCGCGGTAAAAGAAGCGCTTTCACGGACGGATATCAGCAGCATAATTCCGCAAAAAATCATACAAAAATACAATCTTCCCTCGTTAGAAAAGGCGTTTTGGCAGGTGCATAATCCCACGTCGCAAATAGAGAAAGACGAGGCGAGTGAAAGGATAGCGTTAGAAGAATATTTCACGTTAATTTCCGCGTTTAAAATCATCAAAGGCGGTAAAGAAGAAGCGCGCCTTCGTCGGTATAGCGCGACGGCAAACGAGGTGAAGGATTTTGTAAAGCGGTTTGGCTTCGAGTTCACGGACGGACAAAAACACGCCGTCAACGATATTTTTGAAAATTTACGCGCGCCGACGAAGATGAACAGGCTGTTGCAAGGTGACGTAGGCAGCGGTAAAACGGCGGTTGCGCTGTGTGGCATATTTATGGCGGTAAAAAGCGGGTACACCGCGGCGTATTTATCGCCTACGGAAGTGTTGGCTGCGCAAAATTACGAATTGTTAAAAAAGTATTTTCCCGATTACGAGATAGGCTATTTGGCAGGGGGAATGACGGCGAAAGAGAAGAGAGAATTGAAAGCCCGTTTAAAAAACGGGGAAATCGATATCGTCTGCGGCACGCACGCGGTAATTCAGGGGGACGTGGAGATACCGCGCCTTGCGTTTATCGTTTGTGACGAGCAGCACCGTTTCGGCGTTGCGCAAAGAAACGCGTTGGCGGAAAAGGGCGAAGGGGTGGACGTTTTGGTTATGAGCGCCACGCCGATTCCCCGTACGCTGTCGCTGATTTTTTACGGAGACTTGGACGTCACGACGATAACGGACAAGCCCAAGGCAAGGCAGGAAATCGCCACGTCGATTATCCCGGAAAGTAAGTATAACGATATGCTTGATTACGTGCAAAAAGAAACGCGGCTGGGCAAGCAAGCGTATTTCGTTTGCGCGAAAATCGACGACGACGAGGAAGGCTCTATCGTCAGCGTTACCGAGCTGTATGACGAGTTAAAAACTCGTCTTCCTTCCGTTCGCTTTGCGTTATTGCACGGACGGATGAAGGAAAAAGAGAAGGCGGAGATAATGACGGCGTTTAAAAATCACGAATACGATTGTCTGGTATCGACGACGGTTATCGAGGTAGGCATTGACGTGCCCAACGCCACGATTATGATTATTTCCAATGCCGAACGTTTTGGGCTTTCGCAGTTGCACCAGCTTCGAGGCAGAGTAGGTAGAGGCGCGGAAAAGAGCTATTGTTTTTTGCTAATGGGCGCGGAAAGCGATACGGCGAAAGAACGTCTATTGACGTTAAAGAACAACGCAGACGGGTTCAAGATAGCGGAAAAGGATTTAGAGATGCGTGGCGGCGGCGATTTTTTTGGTACGCGGCAGTCGGGGAAGATGTTAGGGGATATCAAAAACCTGAAATACCCTACGCAAGTCGTTTTCGCGGCGAAACGTCTTTCGGACGACGCGTTTGAGATGCGTTTAGACGACGAAAAGTTGCGTCGTGCGGCTTTGAAAAAATACGATAGTCTAAAAGACGTAGTTTTGAACTGATTTTTTTGTTAAAAATAGACAAAAAACGGAGAAAACGGAGAAAAATTAAAAAAATATTTTTTAAGGCTATTGACGGATAAAGAAATTTATAGTATAATGTATGCTGAAGAACGCTCTGGAGGTGGAATATGGCGTTGAAAGAAACGTGGCGCGAAGAACTTTCGTTTGACGAAAACGGTTTATTGCAGGTTATCGTTCAAGATTATGAAAGCGGCGAAGTGCTTATGCTTGCTTGTATGGACGAAGAAGCAGTAGAGAAGACGTCACAAACGGGGTACGCGCATTATTACGACAAAAAGACGGGTGTCACGGATACGTTTGGCGCAGTCGAGGGGAATACGCAAAAAGTAATGACGGCGTTTGTATGCGATTGCGGCAAAGCGTTGCTTTTGAAGGTAAAACCCAACGGCAATACGTCGGCGGACGGCAAACGTTTTTCTCGTTTTCAAAAACAAATCAAAGGCGATTATAAAGATATCGGCAGCGAGATGTTCGGGCGTTTGCAACGCATCGTAAGGGAATATAAAGCCAATCCCGAAGACGGCGGCTACACCAGCTATCTGTTTGCGAAAGGGGTAGACAGAATCGGCAAAAAAGTAGGGGAAGAAGCGGTCGAGTTTGTCATTGCCAGCAAGAACCCTGAAAAGGAAGGTGTCGTTTGCGAAGCGGCGGATTTGTTGTATCACGTAATGGTACTGCTCAGCGCCCGCGACGTCGACATTTCGGAAGTCTGCGCGGAACTTTGCAAGCGGAATAGATAAGTTACATATTTGCGTTGGACAAACGCCTTGCAAGGCGATAGGTTGCACGCAAAGGGAACTTTATAAAAAGAAAACAATAAGTTTTAGAGGGAAAAATATGAAGGCTAAGAAGAAACTGTTTCAAAGAATCGTAGCGCTGTGTATGAGCTTTTGTACGTTCGGCATAGTTGCTTGCGGCGAAGAGGGTGGCGGCGACGACAACGGTCAACCCACGCACGTTTGTTCTTTCGTAAACGAAGAGACAGACGCCAAATATTTGGCAAGCGCAGCGGATTGTACGCAAGCGGCTAGATATTATTATTCTTGCGATTGTGGCGAGAAAGGCGACGCAACCTTTGCTCACGGCGAAGCGAACGGCCACAGCGGCGGCACGGCGACGACGACGGAACGCGCGATTTGTGAAGTATGCGGTGCGCATTATGGCAATTTGCTTAACGATTCGCACGTACATAGCTACACGGAAAAAATCGTTGACGACGCGTATTTGGTAAGCGCGGCAACCTGTTCGACGGGTGCGACGTACGCTTACAGCTGCAAATGCGGCGATACGGGTGCGGCAACGTTCGTTGCGGGCGAAGTAGACGTTACGGCGCACAAAGGCGGCACGGCGACGTTCACGGAAAAAGCGACGTGTGAACTTTGTGGCGAGCAGTACGGCGACGTTGCGCACAATTTCAAAGAAAAAGTAAAAACGGACGCGTATTTAGCAAGCGCGGCAGATTGTACGCAACCTGCAAAATATTACTATGCTTGTTCGGCGACGGGCTGTACGGCAAAGAGCGAGTACACCTATTCGGACGGCGCGCCTCTCGGTCATACGGGCGGCACGGCGACGGCGACGGAAAAGGCTACGTGTACCCGTTGCGGCGAAAAGTACGGCGATTTGTTGAACGCGGAACATAGACATAGCTTCACCGAAATGGTGATAACGGACGCGTATTTGGCAAGCGAAGCGGATTGTACGCAAGCGGCAAGATATTATTATTCTTGTTCGTGCGGTGAAAAAGGCGGACAAACCTTTATCAACGGCGTTGCGCTCGGCCATACGGGCGGCACGGCGACGGCAACGGAAAAGGCTACGTGTACCCGTTGTGGGCAACAATACGGCGATTTGATTGACGATTCGCACCAACATAACTTTATCAACGAAAACGTTGCGGAAAAATATTTAGCAACCGAAGCAACGTGTATCGCGCCTGCGACGTACTATTATTCCTGCGTATGTGGCGAAAAGGGTACGGATACGTTTGAAAACGGCGCAGCGACGGGCATCCACACGGGCGGCGTGGCAACGACGGAAAAAGGTCCTATCTGCTCCGTTTGCGGTGAGGAATACGGCGAACACGTGCACAATTTCAATAAAATGACGTATAATGCGGACCATTTAGCAAGTGAAGCGGATTGTACGCAACCTGCGAAATACTACTATGCTTGTTCGTGTGGTGCAAAGGGCGAAAGAACGTACGTTGACGGCGACCCTCTCGGCCATACGGGCGGCACGGCGACGGCAACGGAGTACGCTACGTGTACCCGTTGCGGACAACAGTACGGCGAATTGAATTGGCACGTTCATAATTTCAATCAAAAAGTAATCGAAGCGAAATATAAAGCGAGCGACGCGACGTGCGTTGCGCCCACGACGTATTATTATTCGTGCGCTTGCGGTGAAAAGGACTTGACGAGAACGTTTGCTCCTTCCAACGACGCGACGGGTATCCATACGGGCGGCACGGCGACGGCGGATAAAGCGGCTGTTTGTACCGTTTGCGGTCAAGAATACGGCCAACCTGCGCACGTGCATAATTACACGGAACAGCCGTTCGACGAAAAGTATAAAGCAAGCGATGCGGATTGTACGCAACCTGCAAAATATTACTATGCTTGCACGTGTGGCGAAAAAGGCACGAACGTATATCCCGTTGGCGAACCTCTCGGCCATACGGGTGGCACGGCAACGGAAACGGAATACGCTACCTGTTCCGTTTGCGGTCAACAATACGGCAACTTGGCTGTACATATCCATAGCTATACGGAAGAAGTAGCGGAAGAAAAATATTTGGCGAGCGAAGCAACGTGCGTTGCTCCTGCAAAATATTATAAATCGTGTGCTTGCGGTGACGGCTCGTACGGCACGGATACGTTTGAAAGCGGCAACCCGACGGGTATCCATACGGGTGGCACGGCGACGGAAACGGAGCTCGCTACGTGTACCGTTTGCGGACAAAAGTACGGCGAACTTTTGCATAAGCATAATTATAATAACCAAGAAATAAAAGACGAATATAAAGCAAGCGATGCGGATTGTGAACAAGCGGCAAGATACTACTACGTATGTAGCTGTGGTGAAAAAGACACAACCAACACCTTTGCTTACGGCGACCCTCTTGGCCACAGCGGCGGCGAGATGGACGAAGTGACGGGTTTTGCAACCTGTGACGTCTGCGGCAAATTGTACGTGCCTGAAATTGAGGACGGGGAACACGTTTGCAAATACGATAAGAAAGCGGTCAGCGACGCATTTAAGAAAGCTGACGCAACTTGCCAAACGCCTGCTACTTACTATTACAGCTGTAAGTGTGGCAACTCTTCGGCGGGTACGGAATTTGAAAATACGTTCACGTTTGGCAGCTTGGGCGCGCATACGGGCGGCAACGCAACGTGCGAAACGAAAGCTACGTGTACCGTTTGCGGCGAACAATACGGCGATTACGCTGCGCACGATTTCACCAAACAAGACGACGCGTATATCGCAAGCAACGCAACGTGCGGTGCAAACGCTAAATACTACTATTCTTGCAGCGTTTGCGGTGAAAAAGGCACGACGACGTACGAAAAGGACGGCACGGCAACGGGCGCGCATACGGGCGGCAACGCAACGTGTACGACGCAAGCAAGATGTACCGTATGTAGACAATATTACGGCGCATATGCCGCGCACGATTTCACCAAGCAAGATACCAAGATAGATTATAAAGCCAGCGATGCAAACTGTAAGTCGCCTGCAACATATTTCTATTCCTGCTCGGTCTGCGGCGAAGCTTCTACGGATAAGACGTTCGAAGTAGGCAGCTTGGGTGCGCATAAGGGCAACACGACGCCCAACGAACCGCAAGCAACGTGCGAAGTCTGCGGTGAGAAATACGGCGATGTTGGTCACGTACACTCTTACGTAAGAGAATTGGCTGAAGAGAAATATTTAGCAACCGAAGCAACGTGCGGCGCGCCTGCGACGTATTATAAATCTTGCGTCTGCGGCGAATCCTCTAAGGATACGGAATTTGAGGCAACCTTCGCTTACGGTGTAGGCACCGGCTTGCATACGCCTAGCGGTGAATTAAGTGCAAACAATAAACCTATCTGTGGCGTTTGCGGTCAAGAATACGGCGAAGCTGCGCACGTACACGCATTCACCGCAACGGTAAGAGCAGATAAGTATCTTAAAGAAGCGGCAAATTGTATCAACCCTGCAACGTATTATAAATCCTGTGCGTGCGGCGAATCCTCTCAAGGTACGGAATTCGAAGCTACGTTTACGGTAGGTACGGCGACGGGTGTGCATACGACGGTAGGCGGCACGGCAGCAACGTGTACGTCGAAGGCAATCTGCGGCGCGTGCGGACAACAATTCGGCGAATTGGCTGCGCACGATTTCACCAAACAAGACAACGCGTATATCGCAAGCAACGCAACGTGCGGTGCAAACGCTAAATACTACTATTCGTGTAGCGTTTGTGACGCGAAAGGCACGAAGACGTACGAAATAGCAGGCACGGCAACGGGCAACCATACGGGCGGCACGGCAACGTGTACGACGAAGAAGACGTGTACGGTTTGCGGACAACAGTACGGCGAACTTGCAGCGCACAACTTCACCAAAGAAACCGTTGCTGATAAATATCTTAAGACACCGGCAACGTGCGGCGCACCTGCAACGTATTATAAATCCTGTTCGGTTTGCGGCGAAAAAGGCACGGCGACGTTCACTTCCGGCAGCGCAACGGGCAACCATACGCCTAGCGGTGAATTAAGTGCAAACAATAAAAATATCTGTTCCGTTTGCGGTCAAGAATACGGCGAAGTAGTTTCTTCGGGCGGCGATAACGAAGGCGACCCGAACGCAGCGTACACCTTAAAGATTAAGGTTTACAACGCAGGCTTTGGTACGGGCTGGATTGACGCAGCGATTGCAAACTTCAAGACGAAATATCCCAATGCAACCATCACAGTAGAAGAAAGTGCTGATATGTTTGCAACCTTGAAGGGTGAGATTGACGCAGGTACGTGCGATGCGGATATCGTGCTTATCTCCGACGACGATTATCGTGGCTATGCAGCGTCCGGCAAACTCGTTAATTTGGACGATATGTTGGCAGGTAAAGTGCCTGGTACGTCGAAGTCGGTGAAGAGTATGATTCCTGACGCCCAAATCGAATACAGAACGGTAAACGGCTCGATGTACAGTGTGCCTTGGCAAGATAACTTCACCAACGGTATCATTTACAACAAGAAATTCTTCACGCAATACAGTTTATCCGTTCCTGAAACGATGGACGAATACTTCGCGCTTTGCGAACAAATTTTAAATCTCAGCATCAATACCGACTCGAGTGCAACGAACGACGTCGCGCCGTTGATTTACGCAGGTGCTAACAACGGTTACGCGTTGAACTTCCCTAACCAATGGATAACGGAATACTACGGTTACGATTATATGGCGAACACGTTTATGAAGTTTACGCATTGGGAAAATAACCAAGATACGGAAGCAGGCAGACAAAAGGCTTACGATACGTTTGCAAAAATGTTCAAGGGCACGAACGCTGCTGGAAAGAGCTATGTACATTCGTCCAGCTCGACGGCAAGCACTACGGCAGCGCAAACCACGTTCCTTGCTATGAACGCTAAAGCGGCAATGTACGTTTGCGGACCTTGGTTGTACACGGAAGAAGCAACGAAGTTGTTGACGGGCGGTTTGTCCAGCCGTGTTGAATTTGGTTTCTTCGGTCTTCCTCATATCAACGCGGATAAGAAAGACGCGTTCGGCAACGATTCGTCCAACGTACGTTACTCGCTTGGTGCAAACGCTTTGGCAGTATTGAGTTCGAGTGCGAACCAAGAAGCAGCAAAACTGTTCCTTGCGGAAATGTACACGGATACCAACTTGAAGGCGTTTATCCAAAACAACAGCGGTTTGGGTCGTCCTTTGACGGAATGGGTAGACATTTCTGGGCTTACGGTAGGCAATACGGGTACGGCAGTGGGCGAAGCGAACAGACTCGCGTTCACGCACGAAGCGTACGAATATTACTACGGTACGGCTGCGAAACCCACGAAATCGATTTATCAAAGAACGATATCGGATATGAGCTATCATATCTCCCCTGCATTGTACGGCGGTGAAAACGATAGCGGCGGCAAAGATATGGTTATCTCGGACGTTATTACGGCGGTAAATTACGAAGCTGCAATGGCAACAATAGCGGGCGCGGCAAGCCGTGAAACGCAATGGGTAAAAGCGATGTGGGATTTCGAAACCAATACGTGGAAGGCATCCTATAACGGTGGTTAAACAACAATAAAGCGAGTGTAGTTCACTCGTTTGGGTAGCGAAAGCGGAGCGTTTAACGCTCCGCTTTCTATTCTATACTTTTTAAAATAAACTTGGCAAAACAACCGTGAAACCGCCAAAAAACGACGAAATTAAGCGTGACAAATGCGTTATGATAAAATAGTCGCTACGTTCACAAAAGCTAGCGAGAGGGTTGTTTTTATGGCGAGAAAAATGGTAATTACAAGTGGGAAAGGCGGCGTAGGAAAAACGACGGTTGCCGCGTCGCTTGCGGCGTATTTGGCAAGGAAAGGGCAACGTGTGGCGCTTTGCGACGCTGATTTAAGTTTGAACAATATCGACGTTGCGACGGGGGTAGAAAATCTCGTCACGTACGATATCGTGGACGTTATAGAAGGGCGTTGTCGCGCGACGCAGGCGCTGGTACAGCACCCTGATTATCCCAATCTTTTCGTGTTGACGGGTTGTCACGCCTCGCCCGAACGTTACGTTTCTCCGCAGGCGTATAAATTGGTGTTAGATACCCTTTCGCCTAAATTCGATTTTATCCTTATCGATTGTCCGTCGGGGATAGAAGACGGATTTCACCGCGCGGTGGCTTCGGCAAACGAAGCGATGATAGTCACCACGCCGCAAGTATCGGCGTTGCGTGACGCAGATAAAGTGATTACGCTGTTAAAAAGTTACGATTTTTCCACGATAACGTTAACGGTCAATCGCGTGCGAGGGGATTGGCTGTTATCTGGGGCAAGCGTATCTCCGCAGGCGATAGAAAAGCTGTTAAAAACGCCGCTTGTCGGGATAATTCCGGAAGATAACGACGTGGCGCTTTCTCCGTATCCGTTTATGCATCCTGCGATAAAAATGCTGGGCAATAACCTCTTATACGGCAGAAAAAAACTGTACGACGTGACGAGGCGATATACGGGATTTTTAGGCGGAATACGCCGTCTGTTAAAAAATAATTTATAGGGGGCAGGTATGCGACGAAACACGAAAGCGTTGGAAGAATTTAAACGTGTAAACGACGTCATACAAGGGGATAAGTCGTTGATGAGCGACGCTTGTAAATCGTTGGTTTTACAGGATTTTGCGGAGAAATTTAACGAGTATTTCGACGTAATAGGCTTGCCGAGGATGGAACTGTCCTGTAAAAACGGCACGTATCACGTATCCCTATCTTTTGAGGCGGAACGCATCAAAAAATTCAACGTATTAAAATAGAAAAACGCCGCCCGTGGCTGTTTGCCGCGGGCGGCGTTTTATTATGCGTTATCCACGTTTAGCACCGTCAAGATACCGTTGTCGACGGTGAAGCGTATTTCAAATTCGCCATAGCGCATTCCGTAAATACGCCCGTCTTCTTGATAGGAAGGGCGTGGGTCGTCGGCGAGGCACTCTTTCAATCCTTCGCGTTTCGCTGTGGGGATTTTTTCCAACAGCGACGTAGGGAAGGATACCTGCAATCGGTCGTTTTCGTGTCGCTGGGCATAGCCGCCGACGGCGTCCTTTTTGCAATCGGCAAAAGGCAGATACGGCTTAATATCGACAATCGGTGTGCCGTCCAATAAATCTGCGCCTGCCACCACCAAAACGCAGCCCTCGCGTTCCGTCTTTTCCACGGCAATCAATTCCACGCACGAAAGGCCGATACGGTTAGGACGGAAAGGGGAACGGCTGGCAAATACGCCCACCCGTTCGTTGCCGCCCAGCCGCGGTGGCCGTACGGTAGGGGAAAAGTTTTTTTCAGGAGTTTGTGAAAAGGAGAATAACAGCCATAAATGGGAAAACCCTTCAATGCCGCGCACGGCGCTCTCGTCGCGATAGCCTTCTGCAAACACGATACGGGAAAGCGCGGAAGGCGCTCTTCCGCTTTGACGGGGAATCCCGAATTTTTCTTTAAAATCGTTGTGAATATACGCAACGGGTGTGATGGTAAACGTTTCGTTTTTCATAATTTTATTATAAAACTTTCTCTTTTCTTTGTCAAGCGAATAAAAAAGCTGAAAAAGCCCTGTAAAAACGTTGAAAAAATATTTTTCAAGTAGTATAATATAATCGGTATTATAATGAAATTATAATAAACTTTAAGGCAAGGGGAAACGTATGAAACTCACCCAGCTGTTTCAAGAAAAGAAATATTCGCTCTCTTTCGAGGTTTTTCCGCCCAAAACGGACGACGTTTACGACAGCGTAAAAACGGCGACGGAGGAAATTGCGCGCTTAAAGCCTGCGTTTATGAGCGTCACTTACGGCGCAGGTGGCGGCACCAGTAAATACACGTTGGAAATCGCCAAAAACATCAAGGCGGAATTCGGCGTGCCTTCGCTTGCGCACCTCACGTGCGTTTCGTCTACGCGCGAAACGGTCAAGCAGCGCATTGAAGATTTCAAGGCGGCAGGCGTACAAAACGTAATGGCACTCCGCGGCGATATTCCGCAGGAATTGCAAAATGCAGACCGCAGCGGTTGGGCGTATCAGCACGCCGTAGACTTAATTGCAGACATCAAGCAAAGCGGCGGCGATTTTTGCATTGGCGGGGCTTGTTATCCCGAAGTTCATCCCGAAAGCAATACGCAAAGAGAAGACATTGCGTATTTAAAAGCGAAGGTGGACGCTGGTTGCGATTTTTTAACGACGCAAATGTTCTTTGACAATAATTTGTTGTATAATTTCTTATATAAAATCCGTCAAGTAGGCATCACCGTGCCGATAGTTGCCGGTATTATGCCGATAACCAACGCCAAGCAAGTGGAGAGGGCGATGAAACTTTCCGGTTCGTTTATGCCCCAACGTTTTAAATCGCTCGTGGATAAATTCGGCGACGACCCCGACGCAATGAAACAGGCAGGGATTGCGTACGCAACCGACCAAATTATCGATTTATACGCAAATGGCATTTACAACGTGCACGTATATTCTATGAACAAACCGGAAATAGCGGAAAAAATCCAAAGCAATCTTTCAAACATTTTAGGAAAAAATGCTGAATAAAATTTTCACGAAAACGTACGCGCTTACGGGCGTGGATAAAAAAGAAGTCTTGCGTTACGCAGGCTATCGTGGCGAAACGTCGTCGGCGATAGACGACGTGTTGGCTGCTTGTATACAACGCAGCGAAAACGCATTTTCTTATCGGGTGTGTTACGCCGTTTTTCCTGTGGAAACTTTGCTTTGCCGTTGGCAGGATAGTGGAAATTTGATAAAAACTCGTTTGCAAGGCGCAGAGTACGCCGTCGTTTTTGCGGCAACGGTGGGCTTGGATATCGATAGGCTGATTTTGGCGGAGGAAAGCGTTTCTCCCACGCGCGCCCTGTTTATGCAGGCGCTGGGCGCAGAACGTATCGAACGTCTTTGCGACGTATTTTGCGAAGAAATGCAAAACGGGGCGAAACGGGCGGGCTATTGCGCGGGTGCGCGGTTTAGCGCAGGCTACGGCGATTTCCCGTTAGAAAAGCAAAGGGACATATTTGCTTGGTTGCGTCCCGAAACGCATATAGGGCTAACGTTAAACGACGGGTTATTGATGTCGCCGACGAAATCGGTGACGGCGATACTCCCGATAGGTAAAAACGAAAAAAACGCCGCGCATTTTTGCGCCGATTGTACGAAAGAAAATTGTCAGTTCAAAAGGTAAAAAATGAACGTTAAAGAGTATTTACAACAAAATACCGTGTATATGGACGGTGGAACGGGCACGCTTTTGCAATCAGCTGGCTTACCTCTTGGCGAGTTGCCGGAGCGTTGGAACGTAACGCACGCAGAAGAGTTGATAAAAATTCACCGCGCGTATTTTGAAGCAGGCAGTAATATCGTCTGCGCCAACACCTTCGGCGCAAACGTCTTAAAATTTTCGAATACGGAGCTGGAAGAAATTATTCGCGCGGCGCTTGCGAACGCGCGCGCGGCGAAAACGGACGACGAAAAACAATGGGTAGCGCTCGATATCGGGCCTTTGGGAAAGCTGTTAAAACCGTACGGTGATTTTGCTTTTGAAGAAGCGGTGGCAACGTTTGCAACGACGGTAAAATTAGGCGTCAAATACGGCGCGGATTTGATTTTTATCGAAACGATGGGCGACGCTTACGAAACGAAGGCGGCGGTGCTTGCCGCGAAGGAAAACAGCGATTTGCCCATATTCGTTTCGTGCGCGTACGGCAACGACGAAAAGCTGATGACGGGCGCAAGTCCCGAAGCGATGGTGGCTATGCTGGAAGGCTTGGGCGTGGACGCGCTTGGCGCGAATTGTTCGCTTGGCCCTAAGCAATTACAAGGCGTGGTAGAGCGTTTGTTAAAAGTGTCGTCCCTGCCCGTAATAGTGAAGCCCAACGCAGGCTTGCCGCGGGTGGAAAAGGGCAACACCGTGTACGATTGCAGCGCAGAAGAATTTGCAACGCATATGGCAGAGTTTGCGCGTATGGGCGCAAGAGTGCTTGGCGGCTGTTGCGGTACGACGCCGCAGTATATTCAAAAGACGGTAAGTGGAGCGATGTCGATAGCGCCTCGTTCTATCACGGAAAAAAAGATTTCGTGGGTATCGTCGTATACGCACGCGGTAACGTTTGATAAGCCCTTGATTATCGGGGAAAGAATTAACCCCACGGGGAAAAAGCGTTTCAAACAAGCCCTTTTGGACGGGGATAAAGAGTACGCGTTAAACGAAGCGATAACGCAGCGTGATAACGGCGCGCATATTCTCGACGTCAACGTCGGCTTGCCGGGGATTGACGAAAAAGCGACGTTAACGAGTTACGTAGAGAGTATTCAAGCGGTAGTGGATTTGCCTTTACAAATCGACACTTCTTCCGTAGAAGCGCTCGAAAGCGCGCTGCGCGTGTATAACGGTAAACCGCTTATCAATTCCGTAAACGGTAAACAAGAGAGTATGGACGCCGTCCTTCCGTTGGTCAAAAAATACGGCGGCGCGGTGGTGGCGCTCACGTTAGACGAAAACGGGATTCCCGAAACGTGGGAAGGAAGAGTGGCGATTGCCGAGAAAATTATAACGGAAGCGGCAAAATACGGCATTGCGAAAAAGGATATTTTCATCGACACGTTGACGACGTCGATAGCGACGGATAAAACGGCGGCGGAAACGACGCTGAAGGCGTTGCGGTATTGTAAGCAAACGCTTGGCGTAAACACTACGCTTGGCGTATCCAACGTATCGTTTGGGTTGCCGTCAAGGGAAACGATAAACGCTACGTTCTTTGCCTGCGCGTTGCAAAACGGCTTATCGGGCGCGATTATCAATCCTTCGTCGATAGAAATGCAAAAGATATACACCGCCTTTTGCGCGTTAAACGGTCACGATACGGGTTGTGCGGAATATATCCGTTTCGCCACCGAGCGTTTGCCTGCGGCGGTAACGGCGACGCTTTCCCCGTCGAACGTAACGGTTGCAACGCAGGAAAGCGCGGACAGTTCGGCGTTGTACGCGGCGATAACGGACGGCAGAAAAGAAGCGGCGCAATCCGCTTGTGGAGAAATGCTCTTGCAAAAATCTCCGCTGTCGATTGTCAATGAAGAAATCGTGCCTGCCCTCGATTGCATAGGGAAAGCGTACGAGGAAAAACGCGCGTATTTGCCTCAACTGTTAATGAGCGCGGAAGCGGCAAAATCAGCCTTTGAAAAAATCCGTTTGCACCTTTTGGAAAAAGGGGAACGTCAGGAAAAGAAATGCAAGTTCGTCATTGCGACGGTGCGCGGCGATATTCACGACATCGGCAAAAACATCGTCAAAACGCTACTTGAAAACTACGGCTTTGATACGATAGATTTAGGGCGGGACGTGCCGCCGCAAACGGTGGTGGACGAAGTAGTAAAACACCACGCGCCACTCGTCGGTTTGTCGGCGTTGATGACGACGACGCTTCCGTCTATGGAAGAAACGGTGCGGCTGTTAAAAGAAAAAGCGCCTTGGTGCAAAATCGTCGTGGGCGGCGCAGTGCTTAACCAAGATTACGCCGATAAAATTTCCGCCGATTATTACGCCAAAGACGGTATGGAAACGGTCCGCTTTGCCGAACGGGTTTTCGCAATTATGCAAAAATAACGTTTTATTCACAATTTTATACAATTATGCAATTTATAAGCAAAATATTCAAAATTTTATTAAAATAAATGTATAAAATGATTTGACAAGTGTATGCATAAGTTGTAAAATAAACGTATAAATATGCAACGGAAGGCGGTTGTAACGATAAAAGAAAACAAACTTTTCAAGGAGAAAGAGAAAAATGGATAAAAAAGACATCAAAAAAGTAGTGCTTGCCTATTCGGGCGGTTTGGACACGTCGATTATTATTCCTTGGTTGAAGGAAAACTACAATAACTGCGAAGTTATCGCAGTAAGCGGCAACGTTGGTCAAGCGGACGAATTGGACGGCTTGGAAGAAAAAGCGTTAAAGACGGGCGCGTCGAAATTGTACGTAGAAGATTTGACGGACGAATTCGTTGACGAATACGTTATCCCCACGATGATGGCTGGCGCGAAATACGAAGAATATTTGCTTGGTACGTCGTTTGCCCGTCCCGTCATCGCAAAGAGAATTGTAGAAATTGCGAAGAAAGAAGGCGCGGACGCGATTTGCCACGGCTGTACGGGTAAGGGGAACGACCAAGTTCGTTTCGAACTCACGATAAAGGCGTTTGCGCCCGATATGACGATTATCGCTCCTTGGAGAGAATGGTCGATTAAATCGCGTGAAGAGGAAATCGATTATGCGGAAGCGCACAACGTACCTTTGAAGATTAACCGTGAAACGAACTATTCCAAGGACAAAAACCTTTGGCATTTAAGCCACGAAGGTTTGGATTTGGAAGACGCCGGCAACGAACCTTTGTATGAAAAGGAAGGTTTCTTGGAAATGGGCGTATCGCCTTTGCAAGCGCCCGACAAACCCACGTATATCACGCTCGATTTTGAAAAGGGCAAACCGGTTGCACTCGACGGCAAGAAGATGAGTGCGAAGGAAATTATCCTTGCGCTCAACAAAGTAGGCGGCGAAAACGGCATCGGGCTTTTGGATATCGTAGAAAACCGTTTGGTGGGTATGAAGTGTCGTGGCGTATACGAAACGCCGGGCGGCGATATTTTATACGCAGCGCACAGCTATTTGGAAACGCTTTGCTTGGATAAATACACGATGCACAAAAAGCAAGAACTTTCCGTATGCTTTGCAGAGCTCGTGTATAACGGACAATGGTTTACGCCGCTTCGTGAAGCGCTTTCCGCGTTCGTGGATAAAACGCAAGAAAACGTTACGGGTAAAGTGCGTTTGAAGTTGTATAAAGGCAACATTATCAAGGCCGGCGCTTGGAGTGATTATTCCTTGTATTCGGAAGAAATCGCAACGTTCGGGGAAGACCACGTGTATAACCAAGCGGACGCAACGGGCTTTATCAACCTCTTCGGTTTGCCTATCAAGGTGCAAGCGGAAGTAAACCAAAAGAACAAGAAATAAGCAGGATTTGCGCGCATAGACCAAGGCGCGTATCAAGTAAAATAAACGAGGAAAAGTTGCCTACCGCGTACGCGGTGGGCAAACTGTGTTAAAGAGTATGGAAAAAATGTGGGCAGGACGCTTTCAAAAAGCGCTCGATAAAAAGGCAGACGATTTCAATTCGTCCCTTCGCGTAGATTGTAGGATGTACGCGCAGGATATAAAAGGCTCGATGGCGCACGCGTCGATGTTGGCAAAGCAAGGCATTTTGCCGCAAGCGGAAGTGGATAAAATCATCGACGGGTTAGAGGGGATTTTGCAGGATATCAACGAGGGCAAACTCACGTTTGATACGGATGCGGAAGATATCCATATGTTTATCGAGGCGGAACTCACCAAACGCATCGGGGACGCAGGCAAACGTTTGCATACGGCAAGAAGCCGTAACGACCAAGTGGCGGTGGATATCCGTTTGTACCTTCGTGACGAAGCGGAAATCGTGGTGTCGCTGATAAAAGACCTTATCAAAGCGGTGTTGGCAAAAGCGGAAGAAACGGCGGACGTTATCGCGCCTGCGTATACGCATTTGCAACGCGCGCAGCCCATTTCCTTTGGCCATCAATTGATGGCGTACGCAATGATGTTTTTGCGGGATATTCAACGCATCGAAAACGCGGTGAAGAATATGAATTATTCTCCGCTTGGTTCTTGCGCGCTGGCTGGTACGACGTATCCCACGGATAGGGCGTTTGCGGCGGCGAAGCTGGGTTTTGACGGCGTAATGCAAAACAGCATCGACGGCGTATCGGATAGAGATTTCTGCGTAGAACTTTTGTCGGCGTTTGCGCTTGTGATGACGCACCTTTCTCGTTTCTCCGAGGAAGTGATTTTATGGTCGAGCTGGGAATTTAAGTTTATCGAATTGGACGATTCGTACACGACGGGCTCGTCGATAATGCCGCAAAAGAAGAATCCTGATATGGCAGAACTCGTACGTGGTAAGACGGGTAGAGTGTACGGCGATTTAATGGCGATGCTGACGATACTCAAAGGCTTGCCGCTGGCGTACAACAAGGATATGCAAGAGGACAAGGAGACGGTATTCGACGCGCTGGACACGGTGAAGGTATGTTTAGAAGTGTTCACGCCGATGATTGCGACGATGAAGGTATTGAAGGAAAACACCTATTGCGCGGCGCAAAAAGGCTTTATCAACGCCACCGACCTTGCCGATTATTTAGCAAAGAAAGGTATGCCTTTTAGAACGGCGTATAAAATCGTAGGGCAGCTGGTTGCCGAGTGTATCGCAAAGAACACGGTGCTTGACGATTTGCCCTTGGACGATTATAAAAAGCATAGCGAATTGTTTGCGGAAGATTTGTATCAAGAAATTTCTTTGGAAACGTGCGTAGAAAAGCGCAACAGCTTGGGCGGCGCTTCGCCCAAATCGGTTCGCAAGCAAATCGCTTGGGTGAAAACGCAGCTTTGATTTGCGTTAGGAGTAGAGATGAAAAAAGTATTTATTGACGGCAGCGCAGGCACGACGGGTTTGCGGATATATGAGAGAATAGCGGATAGAGAAGACGTAGAGTTGATTGTCTTGCCCGACGAATTGCGCAAAGACGCGGCGGCGCGCAAAGCGGCAATCAATTCCGCCGACGTAGTATTTTTATGTTTGCCCGACGACGCGGCAAGGGAAGCGGTTTCCTTTGTGGAAAGCGATAAAGTAACGGTTATCGACGCGTCCACGGCGCATAGAACGCTTCCAAACTGGGCGTATGGCTTTCCCGAGCTGTCGAAAGGACACGAGGAAAAAATTACGCAGTCCAAACGTATCGCCGTGCCCGGTTGTCACGCCAGCGGCTTTATCGCGCTCGTGTATCCGTTAATAGAAGCGGGATATTTGGATAAAGACGCTTTGTTAACCTGTCACTCGATTACGGGGTATTCGGGCGGCGGCAAGAAGATGATTGCCGAATATGAAGACGAAAATAGAAATCCGCTTTTGGATGCGCCAAGACAATACGCGCTTGGCCAGCAACATAAACACTTAAAGGAAATGAAAGCGGTTTGCGGCTTGGAAAACGCGCCTATTTTCTGCCCGATAGTGTCAGATTTTTACAGCGGTATGACGGTTACCGTGCCTTTGTTTGCCAGTCAGCTTAAGAAAGGCGGTATCGAAGAGATTAAGGCGTTGTATAAGGCAAAATACGCGGGCAATTTCGTACAGTACGTAGACGGCGTAGACGAAGGCGGCTTGCTTTCAGGGCTTGCCAACGCGCAAAAGGACAGTATGAAAATTGCCGTGGCGGGCAACGAAGAGAGAATTCTCCTTCTCGCCTCGTATGATAATTTGGGCAAAGGCGCAAGCGGCGCGGCAATCGAGTGTATGAATATCGCGCTTGGCGCAGAAAGAACGAAAGGATTGGTATTATAAGTAGGAAAAAGTTATGATAAAAGAAATACAAGGCGGCGTATGCGCCGCAAAAGGCTTTACGGCAAACGGCGTTCATTGCGGTATCCGTAAGAATAAAACGAAACGTGATTTATCGCTTATTTACAGCGAGGTTATCGCAAGCGCGGCGGCGGTATACACCACCAATTTAGTAAAAGGCGCGCCCATTTACGTCACGAAAAAGAATATTGAAAACGGCAAAGCGCAAGCGATGATTTGCAATAGCGGCAACGCAAATACTTGCAACGCCAACGGCGTAGAGATTGCGGAAAAGACGTGTCAGCTTTTGGCTAAAGAAATGGGTATTGCGGCAGACGACGTCATCATTGCGTCGACGGGCGTTATTGGACAACCGTTGGATATTACGCCCATTGCCAATGGGATTCCCTCGCTTGTAAAAGGGCTTGGCGATTACAGCGCGTACGCTTGCGAAGGCATTATGACGACGGATACGAAAGCTAAGGAAATCGCTTTCGAATTTGAGGTGGGCGGAAAAACCTGCCGTATCGGCGGTATTGCCAAGGGCAGCGGTATGATTCACCCCAATATGGCAACGATGCTCGTATTCGTCACGACGGATTGCAAAATTTCGCCGAAAATGTTACAAAAAGCACTTTCCGACGACGTGAAGGACTCGTTTAATATGGTCAGCGTAGACGGCGACACGTCCACCAACGATATGTTATCGATTATGGCGAACGGCTTGGCTGAAAATAACGAAATCGTTTGCGAAAACGAAGATTATTTCGCCTTTACCAAGGCGCTTGCGGCAGTTACGCAAAACTTGTGCCGTAAAATAGCAGGCGACGGCGAGGGCGCAACGAAACTTTTAGAGTGCAAGGTAGACGGGGCAAAAGACGAAACGCTTGCCAAAGTAGTGGCAAAATCGGTGATTTGTTCTTCGCTTGTTAAGGCTGCAATGTTTGGCTCGGACGCCAACTGGGGGCGCGTGCTTTGCGCGATTGGATATAGCGGCGCGGACGTAGACGTCAATAAAGTAGACGTATCCTTCCGTTCGGCAAAGGGGACAATCCTCGTTTGTAAGGACGGCGCGGGCGTGCCCTTCTCGGAAGAAATCGCCAAAGAAATTTTGTTAGAAGCGGAGATTGAAATTCTCGTTTCCTTAAACGACGGCGTGGGCGAAGCGACGGCTTGGGGTTGCGATTTGACGTACGATTACGTTAAGATTAACGGCGACTACCGCACCTAAACGGTGAATCGCCGCCCCTAATCTTTCTATCTTTCGGTATCGCTAAACGGTAATGGTATCGTCGATAGAATAACGAAGTAAACATACCTTTTATAAGGAGATAATTATGAATTTAACGAGTGAAGAAAGAGCGCATATCCTTATTCAAGCGCTTCCCTATATTCAAAAATATAACGATAAAATCGTCGTGGTAAAATACGGCGGAAACGCGATGATAAACGATGACCTGAAAGAAGCGGTAATGGGAGATATCGTGCTTTTGTCGTTGGTTGGCGTAAAAGTAGTGCTCGTACACGGCGGCGGTCCGGAAATCACGGAAACGCTTTCCAAAATCGGCAAAAAATCGGAATTTGTTGACGGACTTAGGGTAACGGACAAAGAAACGGTAGACGTCGTGCAAATGGTGTTGGCGGGTAAAGTAAATAAAAACTTGGTCAACTTGTTGCAAAATAAAGGGGGCAAAGCGATAGGGCTTTGCGGCATCGACGGGCATATGATACGCGCCAAGAAAGTGGACGAAAGATTAGGGTTCGTAGGCGAAGTAACAGACGTCAACGTTGCGCCCGTTTTAGACGTGCTCGATAAAGGGTATATCCCCGTTGTATCCACCGTCGGTTACGACGAGGAGGGCAACGTGTACAACATCAACGCGGATACGGTTGCCGCGCGTCTTGCAGGTGAGCTGAAAGCGGAAAGCTTGATTTCCATGACGGATATCGTCGGTTTGCTCCGTGACAAAGACGACCCGACAACGCTTATTCCCAAGGTTTACGTTTCGGACGTAATGAAACTCGTCCGTGACGGCGTTATCAGCGGCGGTATGATTCCCAAAGTAAATTGCTGTATCGAAGCGATTCGCCGTGGGGTGAAAAAAGTATTCATTATCGACGGACGCGTTCCGCACTCTATCCTTATCGAAACGTTGACGGATGAGGGGATTGGGACGATGTTCGTTTCAGGTAACCATATCTAAAACGACGTATATACGTCGCAATACTGCGTTGCGCTCCGCTTTTCTCGCTCGCGTACGCCTTGTACGCGTCCCTTTGAAAAATGCTCGCGCGCCTTGTCTTGCTCGTATCTACGCCGTTTACCCAAAGGCAATATTTTATTTGTAATACGGCGTTATACTTACGTTTGCTCTTGCTCGTTTACGGAAAGTAAACGTCCCGTCGGGCAATCCGCGTACGCCTTGTCTTGCTCGTATCTACGCCGTTTACCCTATATTCATATAGGGTAAAAAGATAACGGCAACTTGCCGTTTTGGTTTTCATATTAGGCAAATATTTTAGGAAAGAATTATGGATATTAAACAAATTGACAAACAATATATCGCCAACACGTACGCGCGTTTCAACGTGTGTTTAACGGGCGGTAAAGGCTCTGTAATCACGGACGATACGGGCAAGGAATATATCGATTTAGGCACGGGTATCGCCGTCAATTCGTTCGGGATAGGCGACGATATTTGGAAGGAAGCGGTGATTTCTCAGCTGGATAAAATTCAGCATACGTCTAATTTATATTACAGCGAACCTTGCGCGTTGCTTGCGCAAAAGCTTTGCGAAAAGACGGGGATGAAAAAGGTATTTTTCTCCAATTCAGGCGCGGAAGCTAACGAGTGTGCAATTAAGACGGCAAGAAAGTACGGCGCAGACAATAAGGGAGCAGAGTATTACACGATAATCACCTTAAAAAACAGTTTCCACGGCCGTACGATAACGACGCTTTCCGCAACGGGACAAGACGTTTTTCACCAGCATTTTACGCCGATGACGGACGGGTTCGTGCACGCCACGCCAAACGATTTTGAAGAACTGCAAACGCTTGTCAAAACGCATAAATGTTGCGGCGTGTTTATGGAACTCGTACAAGGCGAAGGCGGCGTCACGGCGCTGGATAAAGAGTACGTTACGGCGGTTGCCAAGCTTTGTGAAGAAGAAAATATGTTGCTGATGATAGACGAAGTGCAAACGGGCAACGGCAGAACGGGCGCGTTGTACGCGTATATGCGCTACGGCGTCAAGCCCGACGTTGTGACGACGGCAAAAGGCTTAGGCGGCGGGCTTCCCATTGGCGCGACGATGCTGGGCGAGAAAGTGCAGGATTTGTTCACGCCGGGGCTTAACGGCACGACGTTTGGCGGCAATCCCGTATGCGCGGCAGGCGCGCTTAGCGTCATCGAACGTATGGACGAAACGCTTTTGCAAGCGGTACGTGAAAAGAGCGAGTATATTTTTACCGAATTGCAAAACACAAAAGGTGTCAAAAGCGTATCGGGTATGGGTTTGATGATTGGTGTGGAAACGGAAAAGGACGCCACGCAAATCGTAAACGAGTGTATGGAAAAGGGCGTGCTCGTTATCAAGGCAAAGCACAAAGTACGTTTGCTCCCTGCCCTGAATATCCCTTTTGAACAGTTGAAAAAAGCAATAGCAATCTTAAAGGAAGTAATAGAACAATGAAGCATTTATTAAAATTGATGGATTTGTCGACAAAGGAGATAAACGAAATTCTCAATCTTGCCGACCAATTAAAATTCGAAAAGAAAAACGGTATGCAGCACCACCTTTTGAAAGGCAAGACGTTGGGTATGATTTTCTCCAAATCGTCCACCCGCACGCGTGTTTCTTTCGAGGTGGGTATGTACGACTTGGGCGGCAGCGCGCTCTTTTTAAGCGCGCGCGATTTACAAATCGGCAGGGGAGAACCGGTAGAAGATACGGCGCGCGTACTTTCCCGTTATTTAGACGGTATTATGATACGTACGTTTGCGCAAAAGGAAGTGGAGGATTTGGCAACGTACGGCTCTATTCCCATCATCAACGGACTCACCGATTATTGTCACCCTTGCCAAGTGCTTGCCGATTTAATGACGATTAGAGAACGCAAAGGCGCGCTTTCTGGCAACAAACTTTGCTATATCGGCGACGGCAATAATATGACCAACTCGCTTATCGTAGGCGGTATCAAGATGGGTATGGAAGTGTCCGTGGCTTGTCCTAAGGGTTACGAACCGGACGCGGAAATTATGGCTTGGGCGAAAGAAAACGGCAAATTCACCTGCACGACGGACGTCAAAGAAGCGGCAAAAGACGCAGACGTTTTGTACACCGACGTTTGGGCGTCGATGGGGCAAGAGAGCGAAGCGGAAGAAAGGAAGAAGATTTTTGCCGGCTATCAAATCAATGCAGACGTGATGAGCGTAGCGAAAAAAGACGCAATGGTGCTTCATTGCTTGCCCGCGCATAGAGAAGAAGAAATCACGGCAGAAGTTTTCGAGGCGCACGCAAGCGAAATCTTCGAAGAGGCAGAAAACAGATTGCACGCGCAAAAAGCGGTGCTCGTAATGTGCCTTGGGAAATAAATCGGGGTAGCAGGTATGGATTATACGATTAAAAACGAAAAAATATCCGTCACCGTCACCGATTTTGGCGCAGAGGTTATCAGCGTCGTCGTAGACGGCAAAGAACGCCTTTGGCAGAACCCTACGGGGGAGTGGGCTGGACACGCACCCTTGCTCTTTCCCGTTTGCGGGCATTTTGGCGTGACGGTGGATGGGAAGACGTATCCCATCAAAGCGCACGGCTTTGCAAAACGTATGCCGTTTACGCTTGTTGATAGCGGCGAAGACTTTTTCACCTTTTCTATTTCTTCCAATGAAGAAACGAAACGGGTATACCCGTACGATTTCGTTTTCAGCGTCACCTATCGCGTTGCAGATACGACGCTTTTTATCGAATACGACGTGCAAAATCCTGCCAAGAAAGCGTTGTATTTTGCGTGCGGCGGACACGAATCGTTCGCGCTTGATACGGACGTGGACGGGTATGAAATCGAGTTTGACGACGAAGAAGACCTCACGCACTATTACCACGACGACGGTGGCTATTTAACGGGAAAAACGCAAAAATACGGCAACGGCAAACCCTTGCCTTTGCCTATCGATTTTTTACAAAACGGCGATACGCTTATCTTCAAAGACGTGCGTTCGCGTGGTGTAAAGTTGGTACGTAAAGGGGGTAAACCGATTGCGCGCGTTACGTTCGACGGTTTTTCCAATCTCTTGCTTTGGCGTCAAGACGAGGCGAAATATATTTGTATCGAACCTTGGACGAATCTTCCCGATTACGCAGCCCTTCCCGATAAGGAATTTTCCCAAAAAGACGGCGTTGTCAAGGTGGAAGGCAATTCCAATAAAAGACTCGTAAGGACGATTACCTATTTATGAGTGTAAAATTGGGCAAATATCGCCATTTTAAAGGCGGAGAATACGAAGTATTGTCGCTGGCATACCACTCGGAAACGGGGGAAGAAATGGTGGTGTATCGGGCGTTATACGGAGATAATAAGGTATGGGTACGCCCTGCAAGTATGTGGGACGAAAAGATAGAACGGGACGGAAAAATCTTTCAGCGTTTTACGTATATCGAAGAATAAGGAAAATAAAAAGCCACTCGCAAGAGTGGCTTTTATTATCGAATCGATACGTTAAACGAGGAAATATTCCACGACGGTCAAAACGCCCAAAAACGCGAAATTAAACGCGGAAAACAGAAGGATATATTTTCCGGCGCTCCCGTTCGTTTTAGAGGTGTACTCTCTAAAAGTAATCAGAGAGGCAAGGGAAGAAATCAACGTGCCCACGCCGCCGATATTGACGCCAACGAGCAGCGCGCGCCAATTGGTTGTAAATTGTGACAATAAAATGGCGGAGGGAACGTTGCTGATGATTTGGCAAGAAAGCACGGAAACGAGCAACGGATTTTTTGCCATAAGCGAGCCAAACAGCGATTGTACGGCAGGGATGCGCGCCATGTTCCCCGAAAAAATGAAAAACATCACGAAGGTTAACAGCAATCCGTAATCTACTTTTTGCAAGGCGTTTCTATCCATAAATAAAAGGAAAATAGGGATGACGATAAGGCCAATCCAAAACGGGATTACGCGAAAGACGATAATAATCGACAGCGCGAAGAGCAGTAAATAGATAACCGTTTTCACCTTAGGCAAGACGATTTTTTCTTCTTCTAAAGCAAGCGGTTCTTTTTTTACGAACATACAACAAAGGGTGATGAGCGCCACAGAAATGCAAAACGGGGGGAGCATGGTTGCGACGAACGCGCCCGTGGGTATGTTAAATTTGGTGTATAAGTACAAATTTTGTGGATTTCCAAAGGGCGTTAGCATACCGCCGAGGTTGGCGGCGACGTTTTGCATAATAAAGGTAAACGCCATATATTTTTGTTTGCCCGTGGAAGAAAGGACGAAATACCCAAGGGGTAAAAAGGTCAAAAGCGCCATATCGTTGGCGATAAGCATCGAACCCAAGAAAGTGATATACACAAGGGCGAGGATACTTGCGCGTGTATTTTTGAATACGGACACGATTTTTCTTGCTAAAAAGGTAAAAAAGCGTATATTGCGCAAAGCGCACACGACGGCAAGTACGCAAAACAGGCAAGTCAACGTTTTCCAATCGAAATACGCAAGGTATTTGCTGTCGGGCGGCACGATACAACAGGTGACGATAGCGGCAACGGTTGCGATGCATAAAACGGCGTTTTTCTTTACAAACCCAAGCGCGTGTTGGCACACGGAAGAAAAAATATGATGTCGGTGCGATTCGTGTTTTTTCGTTGCGCTGTGCATATTCGTTCCTCCTTTGTGAAAATCCAAGAGATATTATAGCACTCGAAAATAAAAAAAGCTATTCATTTGAATAGCCGTTTTGTAAAAATTATTAAGAAAGTTGATTTTTAGGACAAACCTTAATGCAGATGCCGCATACGCTACCACGTCCCACGTCTTGGAAATGCTCTTTCATGTATTTAGAGCATTTTTCAGGGTCGATATTGCGTTCGCCGTCCTTTGTCGGGGGTTGTCCAAAAATCGCCCCGGCAGGGCAGGCTTTTGCGCAAATCGTACAGTCTTTGCACCCGTTTTCGAGGATAGGCAATTCGCGTTGCAAAGGCAAATTGGTCAAAATAGTGCCAAGACGTACCTTGCTGCCGTATTTTTCCGTCAAAAACAAACCGCTTTTTCCCACGTAACCAAGCCCGGATAAGACGGCGACGGTTTTATGCGGAATTACACCGCGGTAGGGGTTGTTTTTGCCCTGACTTTGGCTGGCGGCGATAGGTAACGCAGAAAACCCGTACTTTTCTATTTGTCTGGCAAGGCGGAAGGCGATATTGTCAATCAACGCGTTTGCCGTGCGGTAATGTTGAAAATAGACGAAAGAGGGGGCGTCTTCGATGGTGGAAAGCACCGCGTCGGATAATTTCACACCGATGGATATTGCATAGTTTAATTGAGGGGCGATTTTCGCGGTTTGATTGTCAAGCGCGCAAAAACCGACGACGTCTGCGCCCAAATCGTATGCAATCGTTTTCAATTCTTGTTGAAGTTTTTGTATTTGTAACTGTTCCATAACGATATTATAGCATAACTCATTGCAAAAATCAATAAAAAACGCCGCACCAAGGGTACGTCGTTTTTTGGCGCAGGCGGAGGGATTTTGGCAAAGCCAAAGCTTCCTCGCTCACCAAAGCAACGGAAAAAAGAGGGCAAGTCGCTTTTCGCTCGTCGCGCGAACCCCCGATAATTCGGGGAACCGTGCTGCCCTCTAAACCAAAAAAACGCCGCACCAAGGGTACGTCGTTTTTTGGCGCAGGCGGAGGGATTT
>SVHW01000006.1 GCA_015055655.1 Clostridiales bacterium | reverse complement strand
GTTACGATCCCGTATACGGCGCGAGACCTTTGAAGCGTTTCATGCAACGCAAACTAGAAACGACGATTGCAAAGACTTTACTCGGCGGCGATTTTGCCGAGGGCGATACGATGGCGGTCAGGGTGAAGGACGACGAACTCGTGATAGAAAAGATATCGTAAGACTAGCGTAAAAGTAAAATAATAAAAAAGCCCGTTTACCAGAGCAAAAGCCCAGATAAACGGGTATCTTCATATATTTAGGTAGGGGAAAGGTCATTTCCAGTAAAAGAAAGACAAAGCCATATATCCGAAATTTGAATAATATGGTTCGACTTTGTCCGATTTGGTGCCGCTGGCCGGACTTGAACCGGCACGGAGTCTCCCCCGAGGGATTTTAAGGCAAAAAGCCACAAAAATTGATGTTTTCTGAAGCTTTCTAAAAAGTGCGAAAATGGGGCAAAATCGCACAAAAATCATATAAAAAAGCCCCAAAATCGATATAATTTTTATTTTTCTATTTTTTCTAAAAAATGCCTAAAAATAGCCTGCTTCCAAAAACTTCCCAAGAAAAATTCGCATAAAAATGTGATTTTTAGGGACAAAATTTACATTTTTGAAGTTTAAAAAACAAAAAAAGGGCAGTAAAGGCGTTCCCTATAAGGGATTTTTTGAAACATTAAAAATTTATAGGAAATTGCACTTTCAAGCGGAGAAAAATCAGATTCTATTACGGGGTCTGATTTTTTCTTTATGTTTCACAAAAAAAACTTGTTTCCCAAAAATGAAAAATTTATGATTTGGGGCACTGATAAAAATCCCAAAAAGAACTTAGATGTGGAAAACTGAGTTTTTTCTATACAAACAAGGATTTAATTTAATCATTTTCAAAAAAATGAGTAAAATGGGATTGACAAACGATAAAAATGGTTATATAATAGGAGAAAACATAAAAGATATATCTTTTTGAGGTAAATATGCGGAATTATGATTACAAAAACAAGTGGCAAAAATTGCTTACGCCCAAAGTAGTTCCTCTTTTGACACAAATTCATGAGTATAAAGGAGAACAAGCTTTATTTATTGAGGCAAAAGCTGATACCTTAACGCAACTTGTAGAGATTGCAAAAATACAAAGTACAGAGGCATCCAATAAAATTGAAGGAATTTATACTTCTGGGGACAGGTTGAAAAATATTCTATCGAATAAAACAATGCCACGTACTCGCAACGAGCAAGAAATTGCAGGATATCGTGATGTATTAGCAACTATCCACGAAAATCATGATTTTATTCCTGTAAAACCGTCCATTTTATTGCAACTGCATAGAGACCTTTACAAGTTCAGTGGTAAAGGTATTGGTGGTAAGTATAAAAATGCTGACAATGTTATAGCCGAAGAGGATGAAAAGGGCAATAAGTTTATTCGTTTTCAGCCTGTTTCTGCTTGGGAAACGGCTGAGGCGATGGATAAACTTTGCCTTGCTTTTGACGAAGTGCTCGTGCAAACGGATGCCGACCCGTTGCTCATTATCCCGATGTTCATTTTGGATTTTCTTTGTATCCATCCCTTCAACGACGGCAACGGCAGAATGAGCCGACTTCTCACGCTTTTACTTTTGTATCGTGCAGGGTATATTGTGGGAAAATATATCAGTATTGAGAAACTCATTGAACAATCGAAAGAAACCTATTATGAAGCATTGCAGCAAAGCTCAATCAATTGGCACGAGGAGAAAAACGACTATATTCCTTTCGTAGAATACACGTTAGGGGTAGTGCTTGCGGCGTATCGTGATTTCTCTTCGAGAGTGCAGGCACTTTCTTCTAGCAACTTATCAAAGCCAGAACGAATCCGCGAAATCATTAAGGAGACTTTGGGCACGATAACCAAAACGGAAATTATGCAAAAATGTCCTGATATCAGTCAAATAACGGTGCAAAGAGCATTGAACGACTTGCTGAAAAACGAGGAGATTATCAAAATCGGTGGAGGTAGATACACCGCATATACGTGGAATCATAATAAGGAGACAAACAAATGATTACAGGCGAATTAAAAAATAGAATCGACGGACTTTGGGATGTGTTTGCGGCAGGTGGATTGGTCAATCCCTTGGACGTTATCGAACAGATTACGTACTTAATGTTTATCCGCGACCTTGATGATACGGATAACCTCCGTGCCAAGGAAGCGGTTATGTTGGGGTTGCCTCATAAGAGTATTTTTGCTGAAAAAGTCAACGTAGGAGAACGTGAAATAGAAGGTAATCAATTAAAATGGTCGGTATTCCACGATTTTCCCGCCGGGAAAATGTATTCTACCGTGCAGGAATGGGTGTTTCCTTTTATCAAGAACTTGCACGAAGATAAGGATAGCGCCTATTCAAAATATATGGATGACGCGATTTTCAAAATTCCCACACCGTTGTTGCTTGATAAAATTGTCACGATTTTAGACGATATTTATGCACAAATGGCACAAATAAAAGATAGTGATATTCGTGGTGACGTATATGAATATTTACTGTCTAAAATTGCACAGTCGGGGTTAAACGGTCAATTCCGTACGCCTAGGCATATTATTCGCATGATGGTGGAGATGATGGACCCCAAGGCGGACGAAGTCATTTGTGACCCCGCGTGCGGTACAAGCGGTTTTCTTGTTGCGGCGGGGGACTATCTTAAAGAAAAACGTAAGGAAGAAATCTTCTTTGATAGACAAAAGAAAGCACATTATATGAATGGTATGTTCCATGGTTACGATATGGATAGAACAATGCTCCGTATCGGTGCTATGAATATGATGACACACGGTGTTGATAACCCTTATATAGAGTATCGTGATAGCTTGTCCGACCAAAATCCCGATAAGGAAAAATATTCGCTGATACTTGCTAATCCTCCGTTTAAGGGTAGTTTGGATTATGACACCGTATCAGCAGACTTACTTAAAGTTTGTAAGACGAAAAAAACGGAACTCTTGTTCCTTGCTTTAATGTTGAGAATGCTTAGAACAGGGGGTAGGTGTGCGGTTATCGTTCCCGACGGTGTACTTTTTGGTTCTTCGACGGCGCATAAAGCAATCCGTAAAGAGATAATTGAAAATAACCGTTTGGAGGCGATTGTGTCTATGCCAAGCGGTGTGTTCAAACCTTATGCTGGCGTTTCCACGGCAGTGCTCGTGTTTACCAAAACGGGACATGGTGGCACGGATAAGGTTTGGTTTTACGATATGCAGGCAGACGGCTTTTCGTTGGATGATAAACGTACGGAAATAAAGGAAAACGATATTCCCGATATCGTGGCAAGATTCCACAATTTAAGCGCGGAGGAAGGACGTGAACGCATCGAAAAATCTTTCTTTGTCCCCAAAGCCGAAATAGTGGCAAATGATTACGATTTGTCTATCAATAAATACAAAAAGACGGAATACGTGGCGGTAGAATATCCTTCCACTACGGAAATTTTGGCGGAACTTAACGAACTGGAAATGGCAATCACGGCAGGCTTGGCGGAATTAGAGGAAATGCTTTGAGGAAGATAAGAGAAGAAGAATTACAAGCATTAACACTCTTGAAGAAATATTTTTACGAATACCGAGAATTAGTATTATCTGATAAGCCTGATTTGGTCGATATGGAGAATTCCATAGGTGTTGAGATTACTACCGCTGTAAATCAAAACGTAGCGGAGCGAGAAGCGTTTTATCGAAATAAAATGAACGATAAAAATATCCGAGGATTTTCTAAAGTAGATATTCAAAAGTTTGAACAATACGGTCTGTCGCTCGTGCATGAAAAAGGAAATGGTAGGATTTTTGGCTTATCAAGGATGTTTGGAACGGAAGAAAAAGAACTGATATTTAAGGCGATTGAAAAGAAATATAAAAAACAATATCAACCATTAAAAATATTGGATTTGTATATTTTCTTTAGACAATTTTTTATTGAGGGTATTTCCAAAGACGATTTACAAGGGTTGTTCCAAAATATACATCAATATGAAAATATCTATGGTAAAATATTTGATAAAATAATGATTGATTTTTATAGTGAACTGCTGATATTAGATGTCAATAATGATTCCGTTCGTGTAATTACGAATTATAACGAATAAGATGTTTAAGTGGATAGGAAAGTGCGATGATAGGCGAAAAGAAATTTGATTGTCACGAAATGTTTACCCACGCGTGTGCCTTTTGCGAGTGTGCGGATTTGTGCACGAAAGTTATCATGGATAACGTAAAATCGGATATTGATTTGCCTGAACTTGTCAATTCCGCATTTGCATGTGAAGTGTTTTTGAAGACGATTTTGAAATGGTATGATATAAAATCGCCAAAATCTCATAAGCTAAAAGATTTATACGCAAGCACGCCCGATAGTATACAGGCATTTATTAAAGCGACAGTATTAAAGAATTATGACGATATTTGGACGGACGAATGGGGTGTTGAACATCTCGAATCATTGTCAAATGCCTTTCAAGACTTTCGTTATTTTTACGAATACGACTTTCGTAAAAATGGAGGTTTGCATATCGAAACAGGCTTTTTAATTGCTCTTCGCGACGCATTGAGGGATTGTTGCTGTCGAGTAATCTTTGGTATAGGCTGGGAAGAATATAAGGGTTTGAAACCAATAGGAAGTGAAAAATGAAAAAAGTAAAATTATTGGATATATGCAATCCTAAACAATGGGCAACCATTTCAACAGATAAACTTTTGAAGCAGGGTTATCCTGTATATGGAGCAAATGGAAAGATTGGTTATTATGATAAATATAATCATGAACAGCCCACTTTATTGATAACTTGCCGTGGAGCAACTTGTGGTACGATAAATATTTCTGAGCCAAAATCGTATGTTAACGGTAATGCAATGTGTTTAGACGATTTACACGCAGATATTAAATTGAAATATTTATATTATCAGTTGTTAAATTACAATTTCAAAGAAGTAATTAGCGGCTCCGCGCAACCACAAATTACAAGGGAAGGACTTGCTAAAGTTTGGTTAAATATTCATTCATTGGAAGAACAAAAGTCGATTGTTGGGAATCTTGATAAAGTTAGCGAATTGATAGAAAAACGCAAAATACAACTTGAAAAACTTGATTTGCTCATAAAATCCCGATTTATCGAGATGTTTGGAGACCAAAGTCTTAATGAAAAAGGATTTCCCTATTTAACCATAAATGATGTTGCAGAAATATATCTTGGGATAACTCACACACCGAATTATGTGGATAATGGCGTAATGTTTATTTCCGCGAAAAATACTTCTGGGGATTTTTTGGATTTGTCGGAAGTAAACTACATTTCTAGGGAAGAGTTTGAAAGCGCACCGAAAGGTTCTAAGCCAAAAAAGAATGATGTTTTATTTTCTCGCGTTGGTTCTAATTTAGGCCATCCAGTTATATTAGAGGAAAATTTGGAAATTTGCACATTTGTAAGTTTAGGATTTTTGAGAACAAAAGGTAATGTAACAAGTAATTATTTAAAACACTGGATGAGAGATGATTTCTTTGCTACGCAAGTTCAAGAACATGTAAAAGGTGGGGGACAGCCTAATTTGAATACTGGTTGGTTGAAGCAATTTAGAATTATTGTTCCAGAATTAGAAGCCCAAGAAGAATTTGATAACTTCTGTGTACAAGTCGACAAATCGAAATTTGAAATTCAAAAAAGTCTTGAAAAACTCGAAATTTTGAAAAAATCCCTTATGCAACAATATTTTGGCTAAAGGATGAGACTTCATGAGACATTTTTTGTGGTATGATAAAAACATCAATGCAAAAAATTTGCCTAAATTTTCAAAAAAAGGTCGCATTTTGTCGAGTTGCGGAATATAATAAGGGTAGGACAAGCTCAAAGGAGAAAATATTAAATGAACGTAACATTTTTAATTGGTAATGGATTTGATATTGGCATTGGAATGAAAACTCGATATGGTGATTTTTATTCTGAATACATAAAATTAAAAATAGATAATGAAAATATATTGGAATTTCAAAAAGAAATACAAGATAACATTAAGGATTGGGCTGATTTTGAAGAAGCATTTGGTAAGCATTCAGAATCTTTTGAGGCAAATGAGGCTGACAAGTATTTACAGCAATACGAACACTTTTTTGAGTATTTTTTAGAATATTTGAAAAAAGAAGAGAAAAACTTTGAGATGCCCGAAGAATTAGAAGTTATAAAGATTATGGAAAGGGCTTTAACAAATTATTACAAAAAGCTACAGAGTCAAGACAGAGAAAGTATTGAAGATTTCTATAAATGGTTTGGGAACAATATTACTTACACGTTTATTAGTTTTAACTATACTTCTATATTAGATGCATTTGTAAATATTTTTAAAAATTATTTAAAAAGAGAACAGCGCCCTGAGATAATAATGCCAACAATTCATGTTCACGGTTTATTAGAAAAATATATGATTATCGGGGTTAATGATAAATCTCAAATAACTAATAAGGACCTTTCTGAAAACCCTGAAGTTCTTGCTGAAATTGTTAAACCTATAATAAATAAAGGATTAAAAATGGGGTATGACACAAAGGCGACAAAAGCAATTAATCAAAGTGATATTATATGTGTATATGGAATGTCTCTTGGAGCGACTGATTGCAAATGGTGGGAATTATTGGCTAAATGGTTAAGCGCAAACACATCCAAAAAATTGATAATCTTAAATTATCAACCTGATTGTGATATTGCACGTCCATATACGTGGCTAAGGGCAAAAAACAAAATAATTAATAAGTTTTTAGGATATGGTACATTAACAGATTCGCAAAAAGAGAAATTAGATAATCAGATATGTGTAGGTATCAATCAAAATATTTTTTCATATAAAAAACCTAAAAGAAAAAAAAGTGTAATTCAACATATCGAAAATAAAAATAGCACAGAAATAGAACTTCAACAAAAAAGCATGAAACTCTTGACTGAAATTGTAGAACGGACAAAGCAAAACTCAAAATGACCAACTTTGATTTTTTGAAAAAAATCCCTTAAGCAACAATATTTTGGATGAAGGAGAAAAATATGAAAATTCAAATCCTAGGAAACAATCAAACAAAAATTAATTCTATATATAAAATATCATATCTTTCCTTATCACAACCAATATCGTTTGATTTGTTTGATGTCAATATTATTGATTTGCAAGACGAAAACCTTTGGCGAAATGATGGACGGGGCTGTTCGACTATAAATGATATTGGAGATTTTAAAAGTCTACATGAAATTATTAAAAATTCAAAACACAATATTTTAATTGCATTACCTCAAAATTATACTTTTAAATACGACAAATTTAGAGACTCGTATAGTTATGAGGAAAAACTTAAAGATATGATTGGGGATTTGAAGAAAATTTTTGAAGAACTATTTCCTAAAGAAATAAAAAATAGATATAATCTTATTTACGAAAATTCTATTACAAATTTAAAAAATTCCTCATTTAGCTCGGCTTTTTGCTTTACTAATCTCTTAAATTTAAAAAATAAAACAATAGCAGAAGGAAGCAAGCGGGCGACAACAATACAACTAAAAGAAAATTTGTTTATCACAACCTTAAAACTGCGTTCCCCCAAAGGGAACTTGGATGAATTGTTGCTTTCATTGGGCCTTGTAGAACAACGTCAAATCGTGCCTCAATGGCTTATTGATTTTGAATGTTTTAACGATAAAGAGCAAAAAGATAAGAGCGCGAGAAACAAAGAAAAAATTCAGAAATTAAATGAAGAAATAAATCAAGCCAACGAGATATTAAATCAAAATTTGTATTATAAAACTGTACTTACAGAAACAGGAGAGCCTTTGGTGAAGATTGTTTTTGAAATGTTGGGGCGATTATTGAATTATGATTTATCGCATTTTGCGGACAAAAAAGATGAGGATTTTCGTATAACAATTGATGATAGCATATTTATTGGAGAGATTAAAGGTATAAATACCAACGTCAAAAAAGTTAATGTTTCGCAAGTAGATACGCATTGTAAAAATTGTGAAGATGAATTTGAAGATGAAACTAAAAAGGTAAAAGGACTATTAGTAATAAATCATCAAAGAGATAAAAATATAACTGAACGCGAAGCAGTTAACCCGAATACAATCAGTCTTGCGGAAAAATATGAAATTTTAATTATTCCTACAATTGATTTATTGAGAATTTATGAACAGTACATTGCAGGAGAGCTCACAACAGAAAGGATTATTGACCAATTCAAGAAACAGACAGGATTAATAGATATTAGCAAAATATAAGGAAAAACTCAAAATGACCAACTTTGATTTTTTGAAAAAATCCCTTAAGCAACAATATTTTGGATAAATTTGGTAAAAAAGGTGTATTTTTGTCGAATTGTAGTATATAATAATCCACAAAAGTTAAAGGAGAAAAATAAATGCGAAAGTTTTTTGAAAAGTTGAAAAATATTAAAATATGGGTTTGTGTTATGATTGTACTATTAGTTGGCTCTGCGGTTGGAGCTTTAGTTGCGGCTATTAAAATTGACGGAGTTGATTTTATTGGAGCCTTATCAGGTGTTTCCTCATTTTTTGTTGCGGTTTTAACAGCTTTATATGTATATACGACCTCTAAACAAATTGATGTAGCCAATAAGCAATTAATGGAAATGAAAGAAGAGAGAGTTACAAATGAGCAACCGCTGATAATGTTAAAAAATGATCGGTTTGAAATTGAGCGTCCTAATTTTTATTATACTCCGTGCACAGGGGAGTACTCATTTCAATCAAGATACTATTATAAAGTTAAATTAGTTAATGTTTCCAATTTTCCTGCATTATGGATAGATGTTTCGGCTGAAATATTAATTCCCAAAAATGGGGAATTATTACATAAAGAGTCAATACAACATAGAATTAATATTTTAACTCCTAACAATGAAAGCAAAGAGATTGACATTATGTTTGCTCAAGATATAGACACAAGTCTCTTTACTGCATTAAGAGAACTGTCGACAAAGCAACTGCCGTTGATTCGATTGACATTATATTATAAAAATCTTTGTGGCGGTTATTTTAGAGTAGATGAAGTACGGCAGCTCATTCCGCATAAGGATGTAGAAGAAAATATTAGAAATTGGCAAACGATGATTATATCTTCTAAAACGAACCATAAAGAGTCGTTAGATCTTTTATTGAAATTACCTAAAGAAGATGAAAAGAAAGAGGAATTATTTCAACTAATTAAAGAGAATTTTCAATTAAAATTAGGCGAGGGAAAAGATATTGAAATCCAAGCAATAGAGATCCCGACATTATATAAATTTTCAATTATTTCGGAAGAGACTTATAAGGAAGAAACAAAAGATTTCCATTATCCTCGCCACTTGCATAAAGTGTCGGAATGTATAGAGGACAAAAATGACAAACTTTGATTTTTTGAAAAACACAACTGCATTTGACACGTTTACGGACGTGGCGATTTCGGCAGAGAAAATATTGCATATTGACGTGGATGCCTGCGTGCTTAATTGTCGTAGGGCGATGGAATTCGCCGTAAAATGGATGTATTCCGTTGATGCTGAGCTGGAAATGCCGTATCAAGACAATCTTGTAAGTCTTATGAACGATGAAAAATTCCGCGATATTATCGGGGAAGACGTTTGGCGTAGAATGGAGTTCATCCGCAAGGTCGGCAACAATGCCGCGCACGGCGGTAAAAAAGTGACGAAAGAGCAAGCTGAACTTTGTCTTGAAAATCTTTTTGTGTTCCTTGATTGTGTGGCTTATTTTTATGCGCCTGAATATAAAGAACAGCAATTTGACAAGAACTTACTTGCCCTTACGGTGGACGAGGCTCTTTCTTTTGTCCCCGACAACGATATTGATATCAATAAGCTTATAGAAGAGAATAAAGCGCTTCAAGCCGAGCTTACGACTCGTCGTGCGGAGCAGCAACAAACGTACGTGCCAAAGCCTTTGGAACTTTCCGAATTCAAAACCCGTAAAATCTACATTGATTTTATGTTGCAAGATGCTGGCTGGGTGGAAGGCAAGGATTGTCTGAATGAAGTGGAATTATACGGTATGCCCAATGCAAGTGAAGTGGGGTATGCCGATTACGTGCTTTTTGATGATTCGCATAAGCCGTTGGCGGTTTTAGAAGCAAAACGCACTTGCGTGGACGTTGCAAAGGGCAGACAGCAAGCAAAGCTTTACGCCGACCTTTTAGAAAAGAAATACGGGCGCAGACCAATTATCTTTCTTTCCAATGGTTTTGATACGCGTATTTGGAACGATAAATATTATCCCGAGCGTAAAGTGGCGTCCGTTTATTCTAAGCGTGATTTAGAGCGACTTTTCAATTTGCGGGCTATGCGGACGAGTCTTAAAAACGTAATGGTGGACAAGCGTATTGCAGGTCGTTATTATCAAGAAGGGGCGATTAAGGCGGTATGTGAAGCTTTCGATAAGAAGAACCGTCGTAAAGCATTGCTCGTAATGGCAACAGGTTCGGGGAAAACGCGTACGGTTATTGCACTTTGCAAGGTTTTACTCGACCATGGATGGGCGAAAAACATTTTATTCCTTGCGGATAGAAATTCGCTTGTGTTGCAGGCAAAGCGTGCGTTTGTCAATATGTTGCCCGATTTGTCCGTGTCCAATCTTTGTGAGGACAGGGAGAATCTTGATGCACGGTGTGTTTTCTCGACTTATCAAACAATGATGAACTGTATTGATACAATAAAAGACGAGAATGAGAAAAAATTATTTACTTGTGGGCATTTTGACCTTGTTATCGTGGATGAGGCACACCGTTCTATTTATAATAAATACAAGGATATTTTTAACTATTTTGATGCTCCCTTGGTGGGTTTGACCGCTACGCCGAAAGACGAAATTGACAAAAATACGTATGAGATTTTTGAGTTGGAAAATGGCGTACCTACGTATGGGTACGAGCTGGCTCAAGCGGTTATCGATGGTTTTTTGGTGGACTTCACGTCCGTTGAAAGTAAATTAAAGTTTATTGAACAAGGCATTGTTTACGACGACTTGTCCGAAGAAGATAAGGCGGAATACGAAGACACTTTCGAGAATGAAAATGGCGAATTGCCTAGAAGTATTGCTTCTTCCGCGTTGAACGAATGGGTATTTAATGAAGACACGATTCGTCAAGTGTTGCATATCTTGATGAATGACGGGCTTCGTATTGATTATGGGGAAAAGCTTGGCAAAACGATTATTTTTGCCAAGAATCATGAGCATGCGGAAAAAATTCATAAGATTTTTGGTAAAGAGTATCCACAATTGCCTGGTTATACCAAAGTTATCGACAATTATATGACCTATGCGCAAAGTGCAATTGACGAGTTTTCTGATCCTCAGAAATTACCGCAAATTGCTATCTCTGTCGATATGCTCGATACTGGTATCGACGTGCCCGAAGTTTTGAATCTCGTTTTTTTCAAGAAGGTGATGAGTAAGGCTAAGTTTTGGCAGATGATAGGGCGTGGAACAAGACGTTGTGATGGGCTCATCGATGGGAAAGATAAAGACAAGTTTTATATCTTTGATTTTTGTGGGAATTTTGAGTTTTTCCGTATGAATCAAGGAAGACCTACGGCAAATCAAATTGCGCTGCAAGGTGCTATTTTCCGTCTGAAAGCACAAATAGCGTTTAAGTTGCAGGATATTGCATACCAAACAACGGATTTAATTGCATTCCGCAAAAGCCTTGTCGACGATATGGTAGGCAAAGTACAGGAGTTAAATAAAGAGAACTTTGCTGTTCGTCAACATTTACGGTATGTGGAACAATTCTCTAATCCTGATAATTATAATGCTCTAACATATGAAGATACGCTGTTGATGGCAGAGGAATTAGCTCCGCTGATTACTCCTGATGAAGATGAAGCATCGGCGGTTCGTTTCGATGCGTTGATGTATGGCATTGAACTTGCATATCTTGCAGGCAAGAAGTATTCTCGTGCATATACGGATTTAATGAAAAAAGTAAATGGGATTGCGAGTGTCGCTAATATTCCTGAGATTATGGTACAAGCGGAATTTATCAATCAAATTCTACATACGGATTATTTGGATAGGGCAGGTATTAACGAATTCGAAAAAATCCGTGAAAATTTGCGTAGCTTAATGAAGTATATCCCAAGGACGAGTGTTACTTATACCACGAATTTTAATGATGAAATTCTTTCCATTGAGTGGAAGGAAGCAGAGCTGGAAAATGATGACCTTCAAAATTACAAAGCCAAAGCAGAGTTTTATATCAGGCAACATCAAGACGAAGAGGCGATTGCAAAATTAAAAGGCAACGTGCCTTTGACGGCTGATGACATAAAAACACTAGAAAGGATTTTGTGGAGAGAGGTTGGCAGTCAAAAGGACTATGAAGAAGAATATGGGGACAAGCCACTTGGCGAATTTGTTAGAGAAATTGTAGGGCTTGATATGTCGGCGGCAAAAGCCGCGTTTGCGGATTATTTGAACGACGTTAGTTTGGATGCAAGTCAAATATATTTTGTCAACCAAATCGTAGAGTATATCGTCCGTAATGGTATGATGAAAGATTTGTCCGTGTTGCAAGAAGCCCCTTTTACCGATAGGGGTAGTATTGTAGAAGTGTTTAGCGATATTTCTGTTTGGTTAGGGATTAAAAGCGTTATTGACCAAATTAATGTGAATGCGGTTGCAATCGCAGCTTAAGAATGTGAAAATTTAACAAAAAAGGTGCTGGGACTAAAACAATAGAAAAACCAGGCGAAATTTACTTCCCAAAACTTCCCAATCTGTCCCTTGCGTCAAAAAACAGGCAAAAACCAGTCGATTTTGCCTGTTTTTATGCTTTTTAGAGAAGAAATTAGAAGTAGTGTCGTGTAATGATTGGGAAGTAGAAAGGGGATTTGAGGGGCAAAAACACCTAAAAATCCGTCAAAGAACCTGATTTTTGTGAATAAATAACAAAAAACCGCAAATCGAGCCTTTTTAGGGGTTCAATTTACGGTTTTTTTGGTGCCGCTGGCCGGACTTGAACCGGCACGGAGTCTCCCCCGAGGGATTTTAAGTCCCTTGCGTCTGCCTATTCCACCACAGCGGCGTTAGATAAAATTTTAGAAAAAACTCTGCACCGATGGGTGCAGAGTTTTTTTGGAGGCGCCACCCGGATTTGAACCGGGGGATAAAGGTTTTGCAGACCTTGGCCTTACCACTTGGCTATAGCGCCATCTCCGCTAGCCTTTCGGCAAAAAAATGATATAAAAAAACAGTACGGATATTATTGGAGCGGGAAACGAGATTCGAACCCGCGACATTCACCTTGGCAAGGTGACGCTCTACCACTGAGCTATTCCCGCATACTTTATCCGCACTGTTTTTTTCTGGTGGAAGTTATAGGGTTCGAACCTATGACCCTCTGCTTGTAAGGCAGATGCTCTCCCAGCTGAGCTAAACTTCCGTCGAAAGCTTAATTACTATACCATATCCAAAAAATAAACGCAAGCATTTTTGCGCTTTTTTTTAAAAAAAATAAAAAAAATTTTTTCAACTATAAAAAACACGGTTTTTCTCAGCGTTTCTATATTTTTTAACGTAGGCGTGGGAGGGGCGAGGAGAAAAATAAAAAATTGATAAAAATCGTTTATAGAAGGAAAAAAGCGGTTATATATAGTCAAATCCTATTTTTTGAAGGCAAAAAGTGGCAAAATAGCTTTCGGCGTTGACAAAAAGGTGGAAACGTGCTATAATAAACGCGTACAAAAAAATAAATAGAGGTATTTTATGAAATATGCATTAAGACAAATCGTTGCGGAAGAACTTTCCTACACGATTAACCGTATCAAAGTGGACCAAAACACCAAGTTTGAAATCAAACCGCAATTCTCCCGTACGGTGAGAAGAGTGCAAGAAAACGACAAGCTTTGGTTTTTAACGTTGGAAGTGAAAGTGGAAAGCACGGAAACTGAACCCAAACCCTTCAACGTAAAAGCGCGCCTTGTGGGCATTTTTGAAGCGGAAGGCATTGAAAACGATTTGGATAGACAAGACCTCGTCATCAATATGACGGAAATTATTTATCCTTACCTTCGCGCGGCGGTGAGCTCGATTACGGCGAACGCGTTCGTTAACCCCTTGATGTTGCCCGTTATCCCTGCCGGCACGATGTTCCCCGAGGATAGAGGCGAAGCCCCTGAACAATTAAACTAAATAGTTCCTATAAAGGAAGATTCCCCCGAGTGGCAAGATGTCAGCCACTCGGGGGATTGTTTTTAATTTTCTTCTAATAAGTAATCAACGGACACCTCGAAAAAACGAGCGATAGAAATCAGCGTATCTAAGTCGGGCTCTCTGCTGCCAGACTCCCAAAAACTTACGGTTTGATTGCATACGTTAAAAATTTCGCCTAGCGCCCTTTGCGATAGATTTTTGTCTACCCTTAATTCCTTTAACCTTTTTCCAAAAACGTTGTTCTTCATATTTTTAGTTTACTACAAAATGTAGGAAATTGCTTGACTTCCTACGAAATGTAGGATACAATATAATTAATCATTATATTGGAGGGCAATACGATGAAAAAGAAATGGCTTTTAGGATTGGCTGCGCTGTGTTTAAGCATAGCGACCTTTGGGTTTGTCGGTTGTGATGACAACGGCGGCGTCCTCGGTGGCGTAAACGGTGACGGCACGGGTACTGAACAAGGTGGCGGTGACCAAGGCAACGACAACGAAGGAAACGAAGGAAACGAAGGCAACGAAGGAAACGAAAGCGGCGAAGGAAACGAAGGCGGCGAAGGAAACGGAAGCGGCGAAGGAAACGAAGGAAACGAAGGAAACGAAGGCAACGAAGGAAACGAAAGCGGCGAAGGAAACGAAGGCGGCGAAGGAAACGAAGGCAACGAAGGGAACGAAGGCGGCGAAGGAAACGAAGGCGGCGAAGGAAACGAAGGCAACGAAGGAAACGAAGGCAACGAAGGGAACGAAGGCGGCGAAGGAAACGAAGGCAACGAAGGAAACGAAGGCAACGAAGGAAACGAAAGCGGCGAAGGAAACGAAAGCGGCGAAGGAAACGAAGGCGGCGAAGAAGTTACGACGACGTACACAGTTACCTATGACGCAAACGGCGGCGCATTTTCAACGGGGGAAAACACGTATAGCGTATCCATAGAGGAGAACGCGCGGCTCACCGCGCCCGAATCTCCCACGAGAGTAGGTTATACGTTCAATGGTTGGGCTGTCAACAAAGTGACGGGAGAGATGTGGGATTTCTCGTTAGATACGGTGACGAGCGAAACGACGTTGTATGCAACGTGGAAACAAAAATCAGGCGTGCTTTTAAGTATCGAAGGCGCGAGCATAGAAGACAAAAAGGTGTTTATGTTGGTAGATAATTCTATCGACAGCGTTTCGCTTGCGTCAATGGTGGTATGTTCCGACGATAGCACTTGGAAATTATATTATGATAAGTTAGGACAAACGGAAATCCCCACGAAAATTGCCGCAGGGAAAAGCGGAGAATTGGCGTTTGGCGATAACGTATTTTATATGGTAGTGACGTCCAATAACGGCGTACAAGTAAACGTATACGAATTGAACGTACATAGAAGTTATTTGGCTGGCATTTTCTTTATAAATAAAGCGGAAATTATACACACGGACGAGGCGTACACGGGGTATAAATATATTGTTAATTATACGCCCAATATCACGGGCTATACGTTCAATTATTGGACGGATGGGGAGAATAGATACGACGAAGGCGTGTTGATGGGGCCGTTATACTTATATGCGGATACAACGGTGAATCAATACGCGGTTACGTTGGACGCAAACGGCGGTGTATTGGCTGAAGAAGAGGCACATAAAACAATAACGTTCGATACCACGTACGCGTTGGCAAAGCCTACGCGCACAGGATATACGTTCCTTGGCTGGTCGCATAACGGCACGTTGTTGACGGATGGAAACGGCGTCAGCCTTGCGCCTTGGGCAATAGCGGACAACGTAACCTTAAAAGCGGAATGGAAAATCAATAATTACGACGTGATTTTGGAAAATACGGACGGCGGCCAAGTAAGCGGTGGTGGCTCGCACGAATATAACAGTGAAGTGACGGTGACGGCAAGTACGTATATGGGTTATACCTTTATCGGCTGGTATGACGGTGAAACGCAGTTGACGGACGAACTTTCGTATACTTTCAAACTGCCTGCGGAAAACGTAACGTACACGGCGAAATGGAGCAGAGTAACGATAAACAGGACCACTGGCGGCAGCGTATCTTCCTTGAACGGCAGGTATCTTGTTGGCGAAGAAGTGACGGTGACGGCAACGACGAATAACGGTTATACCTTTATCGGCTGGTATGACGGCGAAACGCAGTTGACGGGCGAACTTTCGTATACGTTTGAAATGCCTGCGGAAAACGTGACGTATACGGCGAAATGGATTAAAGTGCCCGTAACGTTAAAAGCAAGCGTTGGTGGCAGTGTATCTTCCTTGAACGGCAGGTATCTTGTTGGCGAAGAAGTGACGGTGACGGCGACGACGAATAACGGTTATACCTTTATCGGTTGGTATAACGGGGAAACGCAGTTGACGGATGAACTTTCTTATACGTTTGAAATGCCTGCGGAAAACGTGACGTACACGGCGAAATGGAGCAGAGTGACGATAAACGGGACCACTGGCGGCAGCGTGTCTTATTTAAACGGTAAGTATCTTGCCGGTGAAGAAGTGACGGTGACGGCAAGCCCCTATAGCGGATATAAATTCGTTGGTTGGTATAACGGGGAAACGCAGTTGACGGACGAACTTTCGTATACGTTTGAAATGCCTGCGGAAAACGTAACGTACACGGCGAAATGGGAAGTGCGGGAAGAGCTTGCAATTTTTAATTTCACGTCTACGCCGACAACGATTCACATCACGGGGATAAAGGATAAAACCGTTACGGAGATAGTTGTTCCCGACAGCGTAACGTCGATAGAAAAAGGCGCGTTCTCTGGTTGTTCCAAATTAACGAGTATTACGTTGCCGTTTGTCGGTGCGAAAATAGACGGAAAAAGCTACACCTATTTCGGGTATATTTTTGGCGCAAGCAGTTATAGCAATAATAATACCTACGTACCGGCCTCGTTAAAGACGGTGACGATAACGGGCGGTTCGTCGATAGGCGATAGGGCGTTCTCTAATTGTTCCAACTTAACGAGCGTAGAAATTCCTAATAGCGTAACCAGTATTGGTTGGAGCGCGTTCAGGGATTGTAGCAGTTTGGAAAGCATCACGTTGCCGTTTGTAGGGGAGAGTAGTTCTGCTACGGATTATCAAGTCGTCTTTGGTTTTATTTTTGGATGTGCAACTTCTTCAAGTTCGTCTTCGATTAGTGGTACGACGTGGCAATATTACAACTCGGGTACTTATTATCATTATTATATACCCAGCACGTTAAAGACGGTGATACTCACGGGCTGTACAAGCATTAGCGATAGGGCGTTCTATAATTGTAAAAACTTAACGGAAATCATAATTCCCGACGGCGTAACGAGCATTGGCAGGAGTGCGTTCTATAATTGTGACGGTTTAACGGAAATCATAATTCCCGACGGCGTAACGAGCATTGGTGATTCTGCGTTCTATTGGTGTGACAGCTTAACGAGCGTAGAAATCCCCGAAAGCGTAACGAGTATTGGTGATTATGCGTTCCTTGATTGTACCAGCTTAACGAGCGTAGAAATCGGCAACGGCGTAACAAGTATTGGCGGATGGGCGTTCGAGGATTGTTGCAGCTTAACGGACATCATAATCCCCGACGGCGTAACGAGCATTGGCACTTCTGCGTTCAGGGGGTGTACCGGCTTAACGAGTGTAGAAATCCCCGACAGCGTAACGAGTATTGGTGATGAGGCGTTCTATGATTGTACCAGTTTAATGGGTGTATATTATAACGGCACGGTAGACGATTGGGTGCAAATAAACTTTTCAGATTCTCTGTTCTTTTATACAAAAAATTTGTATATTGACGGCGAATTGTTGACGGAAGCGGTAATCACGACGGCAACGAAAATAAACGATTATGCGTTCTATTATTATGACAGCTTAACGAGCGTAGAAATCGGCGACAGCGTAACAAGCATTGGCTATAGGGCGTTCTATCATTGTGACAGCTTAACAAGCGTAGAAATCCCCAACAGCGTAACGAGCATTGGTGATGATGCGTTCAGGAGTTGTACCAGTTTAACGGAAATCGTAATCCCCGACGACGTAACGAGTATTGGCTCTTATGCGTTCTATAATTGTGACAGCTTAACGAGCGTAAAAATCGGCGACAGCGTAACGAGCATTGGTGATTCTGCGTTCTGTTATTGTTATGACTTAACGAGCGTAGAAATCGGCGACAGCGTAACGAGCATTGGCTCTTCTGCGTTCTCTGGTTGTAGCAGTTTAACGGAAATCATAATTCCCGACAGCGTAACGAGCATTGGTGATTATGCGTTCTCTAGGTGTAGCAGCTTAACGGAAATTAAAGTGGACGCAAATAACGCTTATTATAAAGATATCGACGGCAATTTATATACGAAAGATGGAAAAACGCTGGTACAATACGCGATAGGGAAAACGGCGACTACATTTACCATCCCTAACAGCGTAACGAGCATTGGCGAAGGTGCGTTCTCTGGTTGTACCAGTTTAACGGAAATCGTAATCCCCGAAAGTGTAACGGGCATTGGTGATGATGCGTTCTATTATTGTTCCAGCTTAACGGAAATCGTAATTCCTAATAGCGTAATCAGTATTGGTCATAGTGCGTTCAGGGGTTGTGACAGCTTAACGAGAGTAGAAATCCCCGACAGCGTAACGAGCATTGGCGGAGGTGCGTTTGCTTATTGTGACAAATTAACGAGTGTAGTAATCGGTGATGGTGTAACGAGCATTGGCTATGAGGCGTTCGAGGATTGTTGCAGCTTAACGAGCGTAGTAATTGGCGACAGCGTAACGAGCATTGGCGATAGGGCGTTCTATAATTGTACCAGCTTAACGAGCGTGGCCATTGGCAACAGCGTAATAAGTATTGGTAGTGAAGCGTTCAATGGTTGTGATAAATTAACCTACAATACTTATGGCAATTGTAAATATTTAGGAAACGAGAGCAACCCTTATTATGCGTTGATAGGCGTGGTAAACGATAATTACAGCAGTTATCAAATCCATGAGGACACGAAAATAATTGTGAGTAATGCGTTCTATTATTGTAGAAGCTTAACGGAAATCGTAATTCCTAATAGCGTAATAAGCATTGGCTATTCTGCGTTCTCTTGGTGTACCAGCTTAACGGAAATCGTAATCCCCGACAGCGTAATAAGCATTGGCGATAGGGCGTTCTATGAGTGTTATAGATTAACGAGCGTAGTCATCCCCGACAGCGTAACGAGTATTGGTGATGAGGCGTTCTCTGGTTGTGACAGCTTAACGAGCGTATATTATAACGGAACGATAGACGATTGGGTGCAAATAAATTTTGCAAGTTCTCCTTTACAATATGCTGAAAATTTGTATATCAACGGCAAATTGATAACGGAAGCGGTGATAACGACTGCGACGCAAATAAACGATTATGCGTTCTATAATTATGACAGCTTAACGAGCGTAGTAATTGGCGACAGCGTAACGAGCATTGGTGATTATGCGTTCTATAATTGTAACGGCTTAACGGAAATCGTAATTTCCGACAGCGTAACGAGTATTGGTGATTATGCGTTCGAATATTGTAGAAGCTTAACGAGCGTAAAAATCGGCGACAGCGTAACGAGTATTGGTGATGGGGCGTTCTCTAGTTGTAGCAGCTTAACGGAAATTAAAGTGGACGCAAATAACGCTTATTATAAAGATATTGACGGCAATTTATATACAAAAGATGGAAAAACGCTGGTACAATACGCGATAGGGAAAACGGCGACTACATTTACCATCCCTAACAGCGTAACGAGTATTGGCGATTGGGCGTTCGATGATTGTGACAACTTAACGAGCGTAGTAATCCCCGACAGCGTAACGAGTATTGGCGATTATGCTTTCTATTATTGTGATAGCTTAACGAGCGTGGTAATCGGCGACAGCGTAACGAATATTGGCTATCGTGCGTTCTATGGTTGTGACTACTTAACGAGTATTACTTTTAATGGCACAATGGCACAATGGAAAGAGGTTTCAAAAGGCGCTGATTGGGATAACCGCGTGCCTGCGACGTATGTTGTTTGCACGGATGGGGAAGTGAAGATTTGATGGAAAGTAATGGATAATAGTAAAGAAGGGAGGAAGAATTGATAAGAGATTCTTCACTACGTTTAGGATGACAGTGGGGGCGAGCGAGTAATGCTCGCCCCTGCAACGTTCAAAAGGATAGTGGTGAAAGGAACGGGGGTATAAAACCCAACGTCTTGGCGCATACTTGTAAAACACCGCGTTTTCGCCCTACATAAAAAGGGGGTAAACGGTATGCAAAAAGTGGAAATTTGCGGTGTGGATACTTCGGGGCTGCCCAAGCTTTCCGCAAAGGAAAACGAAGAACTGATGGTACGCATAAAACAAGGCGATACGAAGGCGCGTGAGAAATTTATTATCGGCAATATGCGTTTGGTTTTATCGCTCGTTAAACGGTTTCGTATCAAAAACTTGGGCGCGGACGACGTCTTTCAGGCTGGGTGCGTGGGGCTTATCAAGGCAATCGACGGGTTTGATATCCGTGTGGGCGTGAAGTTCTCTACCTACGCCGTGCCGATGATTGTGGGCGAGATAAAACGCTATCTTCGGGACGGAAATTCCCTGCGCGTTTCCCGTTCTATCCGCGACACGGCGTACCGCGCGTTAAAGGCGCGCGAGGCGATTGAAAGCCGCGACGAAGAGGCGACGATTGCCAAAATTGCCGAGGAAATGCAGGTGGCGCAGCGCGAAGTGGTGTACGCCCTCGACGCTATTTCCGACCCTATATCTATTTACGAGCCCGTGTACAACAAGGCGGGGGATACGCTTTTGCTTATGGACCAACTCGCCGACGAAAAGAACACGGACGAGAATTGGACGGAGCACGTCGCTTTAAGCGAAGCAATGGGGAAATTGGGGGAACGGGAACGAAAAATTTTGTTTTTGCGGTATTACGAAGGCAAAACGCAAACGGAGATTAGCGAAGAGGTGGGCATTTCTCAAGCGCAAGTTTCAAGGCTCGAAAAGAACGCCTTACAAAATATAAAACTCAATATTTCGTAAGCGCAACCCGCCCCTTTCGTGTTAACGAAAGGGGCGGGTTTAATGCGTTGTGCCGTTGGCAAGAAACGCCTGACGGCGTTGTGGGCGCTACCTGCGGTCGCTTATCTTGGGGCTTTATATGCAAGGGCTTTGCCCTTGCACCCTACAAGGGACTATGCCCCTTGACCTCAATATAAAAACAAAAAAATAAAAAAGTTACGAAAATTACGAAAAAATTTGTTTAAGGCGAATTTGCGCTGGGTACATATAAAATGTAAATAATAATTCGCGGAGAAATTCCGCAAGGACAAAAGGAGAATTTATATTATGGCAGGTAAAGTTATTGGTATCGACCTTGGTACGACGAACTCGTGCGTGGCGGTTATGGAAGGCGGCGAACCCGTCGTTATCGCTAACGCGGAAGGCGCAAGAACGACCCCTTCCGTGGTTTCTTTCCAAAAAGACGGTTCCCGTGTCGTAGGGCAAGCGGCTAAGCGTCAAGCGGTGGCTAACCCCGACAAAACGGTGATTTCTATTAAAAGACATATGGGGAGCGATTACAAAGTAAAAATCGACGATAAAGAGTATTCCCCGCAAGAAATTTCTGCAATGACGCTTGCGAAATTGAAGGCAGACGCAGAAGCGTATCTTGGACAAAAGGTAACCGAAGCGGTTATCACCTGTCCTGCATACTTCTCGGATTCCCAACGCCAAGCAACCAAAGACGCAGGCAAAATTGCCGGCCTTAACGTCCTTCGTATCATCAACGAACCGACGGCGGCGGCGCTTGCGTACGGTTTGGATAAGGATAAGGGCGGCAAGGTAATGATTTACGACCTTGGCGGCGGTACGTTCGACGTTTCCATTTTGGAAATTTCCGACGGCGTTTTCGAAGTGCTTGCAACCAACGGCGACACGAAACTTGGCGGCGACGATTGGGATAACAAGATTATTTCCTATCTCGTTGACGAATTCAAGAAAGACAAGGGCATCGATTTGTCCAAAGACAAAATGGCAATGCAACGTTTGAAAGAGGCTGCGGAAAAGGCGAAAATCGAACTTTCCGGCATGAGCTCTACCAACGTCAACCTTCCCTTCATTTCTATGAGCGCAGACGGCCCTCAACATCTCGATATCACCATTACGAAACAAAAATTCGAAACGATGACGGCGGATTTGTTGGAAAGAACGGTTGCGCCTATGAAAGCGGCAATGAAAGACGCAGGGCTTTCGTACAGCGACATCGAAAAGGTTATCCTCGTAGGCGGCTCGACGCGTATGCCTGCGGTTGTGGCGAAGGTAAAGGAAGTTACGGGCAAAGAACCGTTCAAGGGCATTAACCCTGACGAGTGCGTTGCTATCGGCGCGGCGGTACAAGGCGGCGTTTTGACGGGCGAAGTAAAAGACGTGCTCCTTCTCGACGTTACGCCCCTTTCCTTGGGTATTGAAACGCTTGGCGGCGTGTTCACGCGTATCATTGACAGAAACACGACTATCCCCGTAAAGAAGAGCCAAATCTTCTCCACGGCAGCAGACAACCAAACGAGCGTAGATATCCACGTATTGCAAGGCGAACGCGAATTCTGCAAAGACAACAAGACGCTTGGCAACTTTATGTTGACGGGTATTGCGCCTGCTCCTCGCGGAATTCCGCAAATCGAAGTTACGTTCGACATCGACGCCAACGGTATCGTACACGTAACGGCGCAAGATAAGGGCACGGGCAAATCGACGGATATTACGATTACGTCGTCCACCAACCTTTCCGAAGAAGAAATTGATAAAGCTGTAAAAGACGCTGAAAAGTTCGCGGAAGAAGACAAGAAACGCAAGGAAAAAGTGGATAACAAGCACAAGCTTGACGGCATGATTTTCTCCGTAGAACAAACGATGAAAGAAGCTGGCGACAAGCTGGACGAAAACGATAAAGCAACGTTGCAGGCGGCAATCGATGCGGCGAAGAAAGAACTTGAAAGTGACGACGACGATAGAATTAAGGCGGCGTACGACAAGTTAATGCAAGACGTGCAACCCGTATTTACGAAGATGTATCAAGCAGGCGCGGCGGCTGGCGCAGATAACGCAGGCGCAGGCGACAACGGCGATACGGAATTCCATCAATAAGCAATCAAACGGCGTTGAACGCATACTTGTATAGCGTAAAAACAAAAAAAGGCTTCGGGTTTGGCATTTTGTCAAACCCGTAAGTGCTGTAAAAGGTGTTTAACTATGGCAGATAATAAAAATTATTACGAAACGCTGGGCGTAGATAAAAAGGCAACGCCCGAAGAGATAAAAGCGGCGTATAGAAAACTCGCGATGAAATACCACCCCGATAGAAATCAGGGCAACGCGGAGGCGGCGGAAAAATTCAAAGAAATCAACGAGGCGCACGAAACGCTTTCCGACAGCCAAAAACGCGCGGCGTACGATTACGAGCTGGAACACCCCGGCATGGGCGGTTTCGGCGGCGGAGCAGGCGGTTTTGGCGGTTTTAGCGGCTTTGGCGATATCTTTGGGGATTTGTTCAGCGGCTTTGGTTTTGGCGGCGGCGCGCAACGCGCGGCGCGTAGCGAAGTGGGGGAAGATATTCAGCGTGAAATGACGCTTTCCTTTATGGACGCGGCAAAGGGCTGTAAAAAGACTTTCTCGTATACGAGGAACGAGCCGTGTTCTTCCTGTAAAGGCACGGGCGCGAAAAACGGCACGGAATATTCTACCTGCGCCAAATGTAAAGGTTCGGGCGTGGTGCAACAAATTCAAAACACGATGTTTGGACGCACGATTCGCCAAACGGTTTGCCCCGATTGCGGCGGCAATGGGCGCACGATAAAAGAAAAGTGCAACGATTGTAAAGGCAAGGGCTATCAAAGAAAGGAAACGACGCTCACCATTGATATTCCTGCCGGCGTGGATACGAATAGCTATATGCGCAAAAAGGGTTTTGGGCAAGCGGCGCAAGGCGGCGGCGCGCCCGGCGATTTGATTATCGTTTTCCGTGTAGAACCGCATAAAATCTTCGTGCGTGATAAGTTCGATTTGAAAATCGATTTGCCTATTTCCTATAAGATAGCTGCGCTTGGCGGCGTGGTAAAAGTGCCCACCATTGACGACACGTTCGAATTCACCGTGCCCGAAGGCACGCAAAGCGGACAGGTGTTTACGGTGCGCGGCAAGGGCATTAAATCGGCGAGAAACGGCACGGGCAATCTCCTTATCCGCGTGATTGTGGAAGTGCCTACCAAGCTTTCCAAAGAGCAGAAAAAGCAAATTGAAAAAATGGACGAAGAACTCGATTTGAAACAAAGCGAACGGATGAAGAGATACGCTGATAACGTCAGCGCGCTCTACGGCGATAAACCGTATAAGTAAGAAAAAAACAGGGCAAACGCCCTGTTTTTATTTATAGTAAAAAATACGCCGTAAACACTTGAAAAAAGCTTTTTAATGTGTTATACTAATTATGCCAAACGAACTGAATAAGCGCAATTTTTGGTGTAATTTTCTTTATAAGGGATAATTATATCTTTTTTTGCCACAATAGTACTATGAATTTGATAAAATGCAGATTCAACTTGTGCTATTGTGGTTACACCATTTTGCGTAAGGTTTGTTTGGCGACAATCGAGTCTGCGTTTTTGTGCGTTGACTTCGGTTGGCGCACTTTTTTTATTTTTTGAGGAGGACTTATGAAGAAGAAAATTACCAATGATGACGTAGTGGAAATGATGGGGGTTGTGGCGGAAAAAATCCGTGACGATATGGATTATGAGTTTCGAGTGGCGCAAAGTCAAATGTGTATAGCGGAAAACGATTTAATAGACGCGTTGGACGAAAAGCAACAGGCGTTATATAAAGATTATAGAGATAAGCGAGAACAATTTTATAAAATAGCAAAAGAGCTTTATCAAAGAAAATTTTGAGTAGATAAAACGAAACCGCTTGGCGAAATGCCAAGCGGTTTTATACTGCGTTATGAAATTTATTCTTCCGTGGTTTGCGTTTCTTGCGTAGTCGTTTCGCCTTCTTCGTGTTTTGCCATAGGCTTTTTCATCGCAACGAGGAAAAGCAATAAACCGATACCAAACAGTATAGGCAAGGGGATTAAGCTGATGTTAATCCAAGTCGCTTCCTTGAGGGGGAAGAAGATACCCAAAAGGCTGATTAAGCCAAGGCCAAGGATAGCCGCACTCTTGCCGAAGATATCGTAAATACCGAAATATTCGCCCGTTTTATCCGCAGGGACAAGCTTGGTGAAATAGGAACGGGACATCGCTTGTACGCCGCCTTGGAACATACCTACGGCCACAACCAAAATCCAGCATTGCCACTCTTGTCTAAGGAACACGGCGAACACGCCGATAGCGGTGTAGGCGATAATTGCCACCAGCAACAGTTTTTCACACGCAATTTTCGAGGCGAGTTTACCAAAGAGAATTGCGCAGGGGAACGCAACGAATTGCGTTACGAATAACATAATAACCAGTTGTACTTGCTCAAAGCCAAGGTCGGTGCCAAGCGCCGTTGCCATTTTGATAATGGTATGTACGCCGTCGATATAGAAGAAGAAAGCAAGCAGGAAAACGAGCGCTTTCTTATTTTTTGCCAATTCTTTGAAAAGACCGCCAAGGCGTTTGAACGTCGCTCTAATCGGTTTTTCAGGCTTGGGCATAAAGTGTACTTGCTTATAATTTTTATATAAGGGCAGGGTGAAGATAAGCCACCAAGCGGCGGTAATCAAACAGCCGATAGAAAAGGCGTAGCCCTCAAACCACCCTAAGCCGTCTACCATAGTGCCAAGCACGTAAAGGACGAGGCAAAGGGCGAAGGGGATACAGCTGCAAATATACCCCCAAGCGTAGCCGTTGGCGGATACTTTGTGCATATTTTCGTCCGTGGTGACATCGTTGAGCATCGAATCGTAGAAAACGTTAGCCGACGCAAAGCCTACTTCCGTCACGATATATACTACGAGGAAGAGGATACCTGCAATCGTGAACTTGGACACAAACGAGAACAACGAAAGCACGGCGCAGGAGCAAATGCCTATCAGGGCAAACGTCATAAACACGCCGCGTTTTTTGCTGAAATCTGCATACGTGCCGAGGATAGGGCACAAGATAACGGCAATCACCGTTACGATGACGTTAGTCAAGCCCCATACGGACGAAAGGTTTTCCGAGGGGGAAAGGAAATTGAAATAGAGGGATAAAAGCGCCGTTGCCAGCATTACGTACGCAGAGTTTGCTACGTCGTAGAGTATCCAACTCTTTTCCTTTTTGGTAAAGCCTTTCTTAGGCTCTACCTGCTGTGTGGTTTCTTCCATGAAGTTTAATCCTCCGTGATTTTTATACCGCAATAATTATAGCGGAAAATTTCGTTTAGCTTACGTGTTTTCAACAGCGTGGGGAGGGAAGAAAAATATTCTTCTATCAAGGCTGCGCCCATCGGGATAGCCGCCTCGAATTTTCCAAACAACACGTCGTTGGTTTTTTGACAAAGGGGGTCGTCCTTTTTATGGATAAACATATCCCCGAATTTTCTTTCCATACCCACGATACGCAACAAAAGGTGCATAAAGAAATGGAAACACTCGCTTTTTTTAGAGAACCAGCCGTTGATTTTTTTCATCGACTTGATAGAAAGCGCGATATTTTCCTGTGGCACGTTCAACGCTTTGGCGCACGCTTCCACCGTGCCGTTTTCGGCCTTTATCGGCGTGGCGGTGTTATAGCCGCGCAGCTTTTTCCCGTCTTTACGCAATAAAAATTTATCGAATTCCGATTCGATTTTCCCGTGCGAGGGTTTCTCCACGGAATTGTCGTCTATGTATTTATGACAGGACACGTCCAAGGTGAAATGGCATAAAAAGCCGCAAATATACGCGGCAAACGCGCCGTTTTTAGACAACACTTCTTCTGCGCTTTCGCCCGTGGCGTTTTCCAACAGCAACGCCGCCATATCCAGATAAAAATCTTCCGCGGCAATATCGTGCAGATGCGTGCCGTAGCTGCGTATTTCGTTTTTCTTCAACGGGTGGTGATAAAATAAAATATCAGGGCCCTGCGTCCCGAGCGCAAACGCTTCGGGATATTTATCCACGTGGTCGGAAAAACAAACGGGCAACGCTTTAATTACTTCTTCACCAAATCGATAGTGCGTGTAAAGGGCGGGCATAATTACTCCTTTTTCAACGATTTTTACGTCGAAATAACGCTGTTATCATCATTATAACACATCTTTTAAAAAAAAGATAGCGTTATGGCAAAAGTTTTTCATAAAGAAAACGGATTTTGCAAAAACTATCGAAGAAAATGGCGTGCGCGCGTTGCTTTTTAACGCAGTTAAAAAAAATGCGTTCAAGCAGTTTACATTTGTCAAAAAAAGTGTTATACTGTAAACAAATGTTTGAAAAACGGGATAAAGGATATGGAATTTAAGTTGCGTTCTGCGTTTGCGCCCACGGGCGACCAACCGCAAGCGATAGAAAAATTAACGGAAGGGGTGTTGGACGGTATGCGCGCGCAGGTGCTCGTAGGCGTTACGGGCAGCGGCAAAACGTTTACGATGGCAAACGTCATCAAAAACGTCAACCGCCCGACGCTGGTTATCGCGCATAATAAAACGCTCGCCGCGCAGCTTTGTAACGAGTTTAGGGAATTTTTCCCCGAAAACCGCGTGGAATATTTCGTTTCCTATTACGATTATTATCAGCCGGAAAGCTATATCCCCACCACCGATACGTATATTGAAAAAGATTTGTCGATGAACGACGAGATAGATAAACTGCGTAACAGCGCGACGGGTTCGCTGATGGAAAGGAAGGACGTCATCGTGGTGGCGTCCGTGTCGTGTATTTACGGCTTGGGCGCGCCCGAGGAATATTTCCGTTTGTCCCTTTCTTTGCGCCCTGGTATGGAGTGGGAGAGAAACGCGCTGATAAGAAAGCTTATCGAATTGCAGTACAGCCGCAACGACGTCGATTTCAAGCGTTCCACCTTCCGCGTTCGAGGGGATAGTTTGGAAATTTTCCCTGCCTCCAATTCGGAAGTGGCTATCCGTGTGGAATTTTTCGGCGACGAAATTGAAACGATATACGAAGTGGAAGCGCTTACGGGGAAGAAATTGAACGAGCTTTCCCACGTGGCGATTTTCCCTGCCAGCCAATACGCCGTGGGCACGGAGAAGCTGAAAAACGCGCTGGCGATGATTGAAGAGGATTTGCAAGGGGAAGTGCACGCCTTTGAACAAGCGGGGAAGCTGTTGGAAGCGCAACGCCTGAAACAGCGCACCGAGCACGATTTGGAAATGATGCGCGAGATAGGGTATTGCAGCGGCATTGAAAATTACAGCCGTTATTTCGACGGGCGAACCCCTGGCGAGCCGTCTTTTACCTTGCTCGATTATTTCCCCCAAGGGGAATTTTTGGTGTTTATCGACGAAAGCCATATGACGATTCCGCAAATCCGCGCGATGTATCACGGGGATTTATCGAGGAAGAAAAACCTCGTGGAATACGGTTTCCGTATGCAGGCGGCGTACGACAACCGTCCGTTGACCTTTGCTGAATTCGACGCGCGCGTGCCGCAAGTGGTGTACGTTTCCGCTACCCCTGCTCCGTACGAATTAGAACAGGCAGGGCAATGCGTAGAACAACTCATCCGCCCGACGGGCTTGCTCGACCCTGAAATTACGATTAAACCCACGAGAGGGCAAATTGACGATTTGCTTTCCGAAATCCACACCGTCGTTGGAACGGGGGGCAGAGTGCTTATCACGACGCTTACGAAAAAAATGGCGGAAGAGCTTACCGATTATTTGAAAGAACACTCCGTTAAAGTGAAATATATGCACAGCGACATCGACACGTTAGAGCGTATCGATATCGTCAACGGCTTGCGGCTTGGGGAATTCGACGTGCTTTGCGGCATTAACCTGCTGCGCGAAGGGTTAGACTTGCCCGAAGTAAAGCTCGTCGCGATACTCGACGCAGACAAGGAAGGGTTTTTACGCAGTGATACGTCGCTGATTCAAACGATAGGCCGCGCGGCGAGAAACGCCGAGGGCAGAGTGGTGATGTACGCAGACGTCGTTACGGACAGTATGAAACGGGCTATCGGGGAAACGGAGCGTAGAAGAAGGGTACAAGACGAATACAACAAAGCGCACGGAATCGTGCCGAAAACGATTGTTAAAGAAGTGAAATCCACCTTAAATATCACCAAGAAAAAGACGGGTGACGAGATAAAGATGCAAGATATCCCCGACGAGATAGAAAAGCTGAAAGCGTTGATGAAGGTGGCGAGTGGACAACTCGATTTTGAAAGGGCGATAGAGATAAGAGAACGCATTGCGGAATTGAAAGCGAAACTTCGCAAAGCGCGTTAAGCCGCCGTCCCAAATTTTTCTATCTTTCCTTTGCGGAAAAGGGGCAAAGCACGGACGCATTTCAAAATGATGAAGGAAAAATTATGCAAGAAGAAATTGTAATTAAAGGCGCGAAAGAGAACAACTTAAAAAACATCGACGTAAAAATCCCCCGCAACAAACTGACCGTTTTGACGGGGCTTTCTGGCAGCGGAAAAAGTACGCTGGCGTTCGATACCATTTTTGCCGAAGGACAGCGTCGATACGTAGAAAGTTTATCTTCCTACGCCCGTCAATTTTTAGGACAGATGGAAAAACCCGACGTCGAGAGCATCGACGGGCTTTCGCCTGCGATTTCTATCGACCAAAAGACGACGTCGCGCAACCCTCGTTCGACGGTGGGCACGGTGACGGAGGTGTACGATTATTTCCGTTTGCTTTTCGCGCGTATCGGCGTGCCGCATTGTCCCAAGTGCGGCAGGGAAATCCGCCGTCAAACGGTGGACGAGATTTGCGATAGAGTGATGGAACTGCCCGAAGGCAGCAAAATCCTTATCAACGCGCCCGTCGTTCGCGGTAGAAAAGGCGAGTACGTCAAGGAATTGAACGGCTATAAAAAAAGCGGTTTTGCAAGGGTGAAAATTGACGGAATCGTCTACGATTTGCAAGAAGAAATCAAGCTGGAAAAGAATTTCAAACACGATATTTCCGTCGTAGTTGATAGATTGGTGGTGAAACCTACCATACAAAAACGTTTGACGGACAGTTTGGAAACGGCGTTAAAACTTGCCGAAGGGTTGGTGGTTATCGATTGCGACGGCGTAGAAACGCTGTATTCCGTCAATTACGCCTGCCCCGATTGCGGTATTTCTATGGAAGAAATCGAGCCGAGGTTGTTCTCGTTTAATACGGTGTACGGCGCGTGTCCTACCTGTTCGGGGTTGGGGTTTAAACAGTTCGTTGACCCCGATTTGATTTGCCCCGATAAGACGAAAACGCTTCGTGAGGGCGCAATGAAAGTGACGGGTTGGAACTTGGGCTCGCACTCGATGGCGCTGATGGAGCTTTCCGCCTTAGCAAAGGCGTATCATTTCTCGTTGGACGTGCCCGTACAAGATTTGCCAAAAGACGTATACGATATCTTGATGTACGGCGCGGACGAGCGCGTGGATATGGTATACCAAACCCGTTCTTTTTCAGGCAGTTTCAAAAAGACGTGGGAAGGGTACGTCAATAATTTACAACGGAGATACGCCACGACGACGTCGGACGGCGTCAAGGGGGATATCGAGCGTTTAATGCACAACGCGCCGTGTGACGCGTGTGGGGGCAAACGTTTGAAAAAGGAAGCGTTGTCCGTCACCGTGGGCGGAAAAAATATTTGGCAACTGTGCGAAATGTCCGTCCAAAACCTTTGCGCGTTTATGGACGAATTGCAAACGACGTTGACAAATACCCAGCATTTGATAGCAGACGCAATCATCAAAGAAATTAACAGCCGATTGGGCTTTTTATGCAACGTAGGGTTGCATTATTTAACGCTTTCCCGTACGGCGGTGACGCTTTCCGGCGGCGAAAGCCAGCGTATCCGCTTGGCAACGCAGATAGGCAGCGCGTTGACGGGCGTGCTGTATATTTTGGACGAACCGAGCATCGGTTTGCACCAACGGGATAATGAAAAATTGCTCAATTCCTTAAAAGGCTTGCGTGATTTGGGCAATACGCTTATCGTCGTCGAACACGACGAAGATACGATGCGCGCCGCCGATTATATCGTGGACATCGGCCCGAAAGCAGGGGTACACGGCGGTGAAATCGTATGCGCGGGTACGCCGGAAGAAGTGGCGAATTGTAAACACTCTATCACGGGCGACTATTTGGCAAGACGTAGAAAGATAGACGTGCCTACCGTGCGCGCCAAACCCAATGAAAAATGGCTGTCCGTCAAAGGTTGTCGGCAAAATAATTTAAAAAATATCGACGTGGATATCCCCGTGGGGCTGATAACCGCCGTTACGGGCGTTTCCGGCAGCGGTAAATCGAGCTTGGTAAACGAAATCATATATCCTGCGCTCGCCAATGCGCTGAACGGAGCAAAGCACTCGCTTGGGAAATACGATTCGATAAACGGAATAGAGTATTTTGATAAAGTAATTGACATCGACCAATCCCCGATAGGCAGAACGCCGAGAAGTAACCCCGCCACGTACACGGGCGTATTCAATTTAATCCGCGATTTGTTTGCGATGACGCCCGACGCCCAAGAAAGGGGATATAAGGCAGGCAGGTTTTCGTTCAACGTATCGGGGGGCAGGTGCGAACATTGCTTTGGCGACGGCATTATTAAGATAGAAATGCATTTCTTGCCCGATATCTTCGTGCCGTGCGAGGTGTGCGGCGGAAAACGCTATAACAGGGAAACGCTGGAAGTAAAATATAAGGGCAAGAGCATTGCCGACGTATTGGATATGACCGTGGAAGAAGCGTGCGAATTTTTCCAACCTATCCCCAATATCTATAATAAGATTAAGACGCTCAACGACGTGGGGTTAGGTTATATCAAGCTGGGGCAAAGCTCTACCACTCTTTCTGGCGGCGAGGCGCAACGTGTGAAACTCGCCACCGAGCTTGCGCGCCGTTCGACGGGCAAAACGCTGTATATTTTGGACGAGCCGACTACGGGGTTGCATAGCTACGACGTGGAGAAGTTGATTAAGATATTGACGAAGCTGCGCGAAGGCGGCAATAGCGTACTGGTTATCGAACATAATTTAGACGTTATCAAGACGGCAGATTATATTATCGATTTAGGCCCTGAAGGCGGCGACGGCGGCGGAACGGTAGTGTGCGTAGGCACACCCGAAGAGGTTGCAGAAGTGGAAGATAGCTACACGGGGCAGTTCTTAAAAAAGGTGTTACAAGCATAGTAAAAAGCCGTCCGTTTGGACGGCTTTTCTATATCGTCAATAAAAAAATACCGCGTAGAAAACGCGGTATTTTTATGTACGGTTATAATCGATTATTTCTTATAGATGATGGTCATCTTCATGCCGCCCATCGTTTCTTCAACAATCAACTTGCTGCCTTTCTTGGTGAGCGTTTGCATTACCATATCGCCCATTTTGATAACTACTTTGCCGTCTTCTTCTTCCCACGTAGCACCTTCCATATCTTCAATCGTGCCGTCGTCGTTGAAAGTGATGGGTTCGTAATCGTCAGCTTCAATCACTTGACCCATAAATTCGTCGCCGATTTCATAGGTATACGTTTCGCCTAACATTTCAACTTCCATTTTGTCGAATTCGTACGTACCAGCAACTTTGCCGCAGCCTGCGAAAAGGAAGCAGAAGCAGAGAAGGATAGCCGTCAAGGACGTAAGTAAAAGAGTTTTAAATTTTTTCATTTGAGGAGCCCTCCATATAAATTATAGTACTATTATTATAGCACCGTGAAAAGGGCTTTGTCAATATCAATTACATAATTTTTTCGATAAAAATCGACTTTTTTGAATAAAAGTAGCCGTGCAATCTATTTTTTCGATTGTACTGTATCATAAAAATGAATTACAGGCGTTTAATTTTCACGTTTCCGCAAAGCACGTCGGAATAGGAGTACGCCGTTTTTCCCAAAAAATCTTTATCGTCGGGTTTCACCGTAAAGAGGGCGGGATACACGCCCGAGAGTACGCCTTGATAGCTCACGCTTTTATTTCTGCCCAAATTTACGCGTACGGCGACGCGCGAAGAAGCGCAGCTTTTCACCATTTGTTTCACGTCGGATATTTTTTTTGTCGGCTTTATCATAGAAAAAGTATGCGCGTATTTTTTAGAATTTATGCTTATTTTTCTAAAATTTTCCAAAAAGGATAGAGGAAAGCGGGACACGGGCAGTTCTATCTTTTTTACGGCGCGCATACGATAAAAGGGCAATAAATGAAAGGGAGTGAAGATATGTTAATGCAACCGCAATTTGAAACTTACCGTTATACGGGCGAAATCGATTGTTTACACAGCCAATCTATGGTAGAGTGCAGGCTTCCCGGCAGCGAGATAGGGGGCGTATTGGCCGTACAGGCGAACGCCGTGCCAACCGAGTGCGTTTGCGCGGACGGCGAAGTGCGTTACGGGGGGAAGCTGTTGCTTTGCGTCGTATACGAAGATATTGACAAGAAAATTTGCCGTATGGAGCGCGGCGCGGAATTTTTCCATAAAGCGGAGGGGAAAGACGTTTCGCCTGCGTGTTTTGCGAAGGTGGGTTTTCGAGTAGAAAACGTTACGTATCGGCGTGAGGGTTCGGGGTTATATATATCCGTCGTCGTGGACGCCCTCGTTAACGTGTACGGGGGAAGACAAATCGAATATCTGTTGGGCGGAGAAAACGTCGTGACGAGGACGAAAAAGGTGGACGTTTGTAAAACCGTGTGCGTATCGGGAGAAACGGAAGCGGAAGACGAATTCGACACCGATTACGTGGGGGATATTCTATTGCACAGCGAAAACGCCGTCGTACAGCGCGTAGGGGTAAACGCAGGCGTTTTGAACGTGGAAGGGGAAATTTCGTTAAACGTATGCGTGTTAAAGAGCGACGAGAGTGTTTGTTCGTACGAGCGTCTATTGCCGTTTGCGATAGAAATCCCTTGCGAAGAGGCGTTTGGGAACACGCAAGCCAGCGCGCGCGTATGCGTAAAAGAGGCGCGTTTGACCTGTGGCGTGGACGAAGAAAAGGGCAAGAGCAAAATCGTATTTTCCTACGCGCTTGCGGCAGATTGTTTTCTCTCGTGCGTTGAGGGGATAGAAATGGCAGACGACGCGTTTTCACCCCTCGTCAACGTACGCTTGGAAAAGGGAAAAGGCGAGGGCAGGTATTTGGTGAATACTATAAAGCGTACCGAGCGTATCGGCGGTGAAGCCGCGCTTTCCGCGTTGCCTGAGGGGGAATACGTGTTGGAAACGGCGATTTTACCGCGCGCAGAGTTGAACTGTAAACGTACGGAAGCGGGCGTAGAGGCGGAAGGCGCGGTGCTGGCGGAACTGTTGCTACGCGGCGCAGACGGGGGGAGAAAGCGTTGCGAATTGTCGTTGCCGTTTGCTTTCCCGTTAGACGTGGCAGGGGACGCGTTTGAAATAGACGGCGTCGTATGCGGCTTAAACGTGCGCCGTAAAAACGGGGAAACGGAAGCGGACGCGACGTTAAAGATATGCGTAAAGTGCTATCAAAACTGCGTTTGGGAATACGTAAAAGACGTAGAAGAAGGGGAGAAACGCGCGGCAAACGATTCGGCGGTGACGATATTTTTACCGCGCGCAGGAGAAACGCTGTGGGACGTGGCGAAACGTTTGGGAATTGCGCCGCAGGACGTAGAAAGGAATAACCCGAATTTGACCTTCCCGATAAAGGAGGGGGAACGCATTTTCGTGTATCGGCAAATCAGGTAAATTTTACGTAAATCGGTTATAAAGTATTGAAATTTCAGCAAAAATATGCTATAATAGCTCTCGTAAAGCCGCGCGGTGGAAAAACGCTCTGCCGCGCGGCGTAAAGAAAAGGGCGGACAAGCTATGGCAACGGTAAAGGTAAAAGCGTATGCAAAAATCAATCTCACGCTGGAAATTACGGGCGTTGAGGGCGGATATCATATGCTTGATTCTTTGGTGGCAAGCTTGGACTTGTTCGATTTTATCGTTTTAAAGAAACGGAAAGACGGCTTGTCGCGCGTCACGATGAAAGGGTTGGGGAGCGATTCGATTGCGCCCGAACAGAATAACGCGTTAAAGGCGGCGGAGGCTTTTTCTAAAAAATTCGGCGTAAACGGCGCGGATATTACGGTGTACAAAAATATCCCTATCGGCGGCGGCTTGGGCGGTTCTTCCGCTGACGTTAGCGGCGTGTTGCGCGGTATGGCGAAGTTGTACGACGTGACGGACGAGGCTGGGATAGAAGAACTCGCCGACGCGTTGGGAAGCGACGTGAAATATATGCTTCGCGGCGGATATGCCCGTATGCAAGGGCGTGGGGAGAAGTTGACGTTTTTGGACGTGCAGCAAACGTTGCATTTTTTGATGCTTACCCCGAAAAGTTCCGTCAGCAGCAAAGCGTGCTATCAAAAGTATGACGAGTTGCCAATGACGTTGCAATGGAAGGAAAGCGCCACGGAAAACGCCATAGCGGCGTTGCGTAGACGCGGGATAAACGACGTGGGCAGGTATTTGACGAACGATTTATACGTGCCGGCGCTACATCTTAACCCCGACGTGGAAAAGGTGTACGCAGAGGCAGCTTCTTTTTCGCCGCTTGGGACGGTGATGACCGGCTCGGGGAGTTGCGTGCTTGCGTTGTTTGAAACGAAGGAACTGTGCGAGTGGGCAAAGAGCCGATACCGCGGCAAGTTTACCGCGCAAGTGGTGAAAACGGTGACGCCGAAAAACGAACGAAAAAAGACGAGAAATCTTTATCGATTGGAAGAATAAAAGGGAGAAACGGAAAATGGAAGAAAGAATTATCGACGACGAATACGGCAGAGGGATTCGCTTGAAGAAGACGGAAGACGGGTACGTGGACGTCACGGACGAACTTGCGGAAAAGCCCGAAGAAGAAGGGGAAGAAATGGCGTTTGAATTCCCCGTATTGGAAACGGACGAGGACGACGAAGACCTCGTTGGGCTTTCCCCGGAAGAGGCGTTGGAACTCCGTCGCAAAAAAGCGGAGGCGGCGCAACGGTTGTTCGAGGAATATACGCAAGTTTGCAAGGAAGGCGAACGATTGTTAGAAGAGAAGAATTTTGCGGCAGCGGAAGCGGAATTTGAAAAGGCGTTGCTGTTAGACGGCTTGGCAACCGCGGCGTCCGTGGGATATTGGCGCGCAAAGACGGAAGATTTTACAAACCCCGACGTATTGGTGGGCGAGTACGCCGACGCGAGCATTGAAAGCTTGGAATACGATTTGGGCGTGGAAGCGGTAGAACAAATTAAAAAGCAATACAAAAACGAATTGCAAACGCGTTATGACGAGCTGGCGCAAGAAGAAAAACCTTTATTGGAAAAGGTGCAGGCGGCGCAGGAACGCCGTCGCGGATTGTTGTCGCAAAGGCTGAAAAAAAGAACGTTGTTCTTTTTTGCGATTGCATTGCCGATGATTGCGGCGTTGGTATTGACGGCTGTGTTTGCGCTGCGGATATTTACGCCCGACGGGGAGAAATTTATCCTGTGGACGATTGTGCTCGGTTGCGTAAGTTTCTTGTTTTTCGTGGCGTTTATCGTGGCGACGAACAAACTGCTTAACGCGTTGCGTATGAAACGGGCAAACGAGATTTTGGGCAAGACGGAAGACGGCGCGAAGTTGGTAGAGATACAAGATTATATGACGATTTACGCTTGTCTTCTCGATATGCAATAACAAAAATAACGAAAATACGGCGTTGGCGGAGCGAAAAGCTCCGCTTTTTTCTTAGAAAAAGTGGGAAAACCGTTGCTATTTTTTCCGTTTCTTGCTATAATGGTGTCAAAGCAGACTTTGTCTGCTTACTTGGCGTACGCAAAATTTTTGTGGGAAACGTATGAGAAATTTGTTCGGTTATTTTAAAAACTACAAATTGCAAAGCGTATTAGGGCCGTTTTTCAAACTGTTGGAGGCGCTTTTCGAACTGTTCGTGCCTATCGTCGTAGGGCTTATCGTCGATAGGGGGCTTGGCGCGCTTGAAAACGGCGGTTATCCCAACGCAAACGGGGGATATATCGTCAAGATGTGTTTATTGCTTAGCGGCTTCGGGTTGCTGGGCTTGGCGTTTTCCGTCACCGCGCAATATTTTGCAGCGAAAGCGGCGACGGGTGTGGCTGCGGATATGCGTCGGGATTTGTTTCGAAAAATACAATCTCTTTCCTACAAGGATATCGATAAGTTGGGCGCAGCGACGATGCTCACCCGTATGACGAGCGACGTGGATAAATTCCAATCGGGCGTCAATTTGGCGCTTCGGTTGTTTTTGCGTTCCCCCTTTATCGTGTTCGGCGCAATGATAACGGCGTATTTTGTAGACCCTGCTTCCATCGGGATATTTGCAATTGCGATTGCGGCGCTCGCCGTCGTGGTGTTTGCCGTAATGTTTATCTGTATGCCGCTGTATAAACGGGCGCAAGAAAAATTGGACAAAGTGCTGTTATCCACGCGTGAAAATTTAACGGGCGCAAGGGTTGTCCGCGCGTTTTGTTTGGAGGAAACGGAAAAGGGGACGTTCGACGAGAGAAACGAGCGTTTGAATAAGAGTAGAAAGTTCGTCGGCGTACTTGCGGCGATAACCAATCCGCTGACGTACGTATTGGTGAATTTTGCAATTATTGCCCTTATCTACACGGGCGCGCTCCGTGTCGAGCTTGGCAATTTATCGCAGGGCAGCGTTTTGGCGTTGTATAATTTGATGAGCCAAATTTTAATCGAGCTTATCAAGCTTGCCAACCTCATCGTGACGGTGACGAAAGCGGCGGCGTGTGGCGGCAGAATTTCTACGGTGTTAAAAATGCAGCCGTCGTTAGCCGTGGATGAAGACGGAGAAAAGCAGTACGGGGAAACGGACGAAATCGTGCGTTTTGAAAACGTCACCGTGCGTTATAACGACGAGGCAGACGCGGCGCTTGCCGATTTGTCGCTGTCGGTAAAAAGAGGGGAAACGGTTGGCGTTATCGGCGGTACGGGTAGCGGTAAAACGACGCTCGTTAACGTAATACCGCATTTTTACGACGTACAAGAGGGCAGCGTTTACGTAGGCGGCCGCAACGTACGGGAAAAGGGCTTGCAAACGTACCTTCGGGAACGCATCGGCGTAGTGCCGCAAAAGGCGGTGCTGTTCAAAGGCACGGTGCGTGAAAATTTATTGTGGGGAAAGGCAGACGCAACGGACGAAGCGCTTTGGAAAGCGCTTGAAATTGCGCGCGCAGACGAGTTTCTTCGTGAAAAGCAGGGTTTGGACACGCCCGTAGAACAGGGCGGCAAGAATTTTTCCGGCGGACAAAAACAACGGCTCACCGTTGCACGCGCGCTCGTGCGAGAACCGGACGTTTTGATTTTAGACGATTCGTCTTCGGCGCTCGATTACGCGACGGACGCGGAACTGCGCAAAGGGATACGGCAGTTACAAACGACGACGTTCATCGTTTCTCAGCGCGCGTCTTCCGTGCGTGACGCCGATAAAATCGTCGTGTTGGACGACGGAAAAGCGGTGGGAATAGGCACGCACGAAACGCTGATGCAAACGTGCGAAGTGTATCGTGAAATTTATTTCTCGCAATACGACGAGGGGGTGCAAGGATGAAGAAAAAGCCTACCACGCTCCGTCGCGTTTTGCGATACGTTGGGAAATACCCGTTTTCGTTAATAGGTTCGTTGCTGTTTTCCCTGTTATCGGTGGCGGCGACGCTGTTCGTGCCCGTATTCTTCGGGGACGCTATCGATTGTATCGTCGGTAAGGGTAACGTCGATTTTGACGGTTTAAAGGCGGTGTTTATCAAGACGGCAATCGCCGTGGGGATAGCTGCCGTTTCGCAATGGCTGGTGAGTATTTGCAATAACCGTATTTCTTGCAACGTCGTCCGTGATTTGCGAAGGGACGCTTTTGCCAAGATAGGCAAATTGCCGCTTGGGTATCTCGATACGCACGCGCACGGGGATACGGTTAGCCGAGTGATTGCAGACGCCGAACAATTTTCCGAAGGGTTGCTGATGGGGTTTACGCAATTCTTTACGGGGATAACTACCATTATAGGCACGATAGCGTTTATGTTGCTTACCAATTGGAAAATCGGGTTGGTCGTAGTATTCTTAACGCCGCTTTCCGTATTGATTGCCAAATTCGTGGCGACGCATACGCATAAATTTTTCGTAGAGCAAGCGAAAACGCGGGGCGAGCAAACGGCGTTCGTGGAAGAGGCGATTGGCGGTTTGAAGACGACGCAAGCTTTTGCGCGAGAAGAGGAAAATCAAGAAAAATTCGACGAAGTAAACGGGCGGTTGAAAAAGGCGTCGATGAACGCAACCTTCTATTCTTCGCTCGTTAACCCGTCTACGCGATTTATCAACAATATCGTGTACGCGGTGGTGGCGCTTATCGGCGCGTTGGACGTGGCGCGCGGCGTGACGCTTGCAGGGGCGGTGTTTACCGTCGGCGGCTTAACGAAATTCCTTTCCTACGTCAATCAGTACACAAAGCCGTTTAATGAAATCTCCGGTGTGGTAACCGAATTAAAGAGCTCTTTTGCTTGCGCCGCAAGAATTTTCGAATTGATAGACGAACGGGAAGAAACGCCCGATACGGACAATATCGTAATGGGCGAAGCGGCAGGGGATATTCATCTGGAGGACGTGGCGTTCTCTTACACCGCGGAAAAGAAATTGATAGAAGATTTGTCGCTGCAGGTTGCGCGCGGACAAAAAATAGCTATCGTCGGCAGGACGGGCAGCGGAAAAACGACGCTTATCAATCTACTGATGCGCTTTTACGACGTAAACGAGGGCGCGGTGAAAGTGGACGGATTGGATATACGCGACGTCACAAGACGTTCGCTGCGTGAAAACTACGGTATGGTATTGCAAGAAACGTGGCTAAAAAGCGGCACGGTGCGTGAAAATATCAAAATGGGTAAACCCGACGCCACCGACGAGGAGATAATTGCCGCGGCGAAAGCGGCGCACGCGCACTCTTTTATCAAGCGTATGGAAAAGGGATACGATACGCAGTTAAACGAAGACGGCGGCAATTTATCCGAAGGACAAAAACAGCTCCTTTGTATTGCGCGCGTTATGTTGGCGTTGCCGCCCGTGCTGATATTGGACGAGGCGACGTCGTCTATCGATACCCGTACGGAACGCAAAATCAGCGACGCGTTCCATACCTTAATGCAAGGGCGCACGACGTTTATCGTGGCACACCGCCTTTCTACCATCGTCCACGCCGATTGTATTTTGGTGTTGGAAAACGGGCGCGTGGTAGAGCAAGGCACGCACGCGCAGTTGTTGCAAACAAACGGCGCGTACTCCCAACTGTACAATAAGCAATTTGCCTAAAGAAAAGAGTAAAAAAAATGGAACAACAAAAAGAGATAAAACAAAAAAAGCCGAGGACGAGCTTTTATCATAACGTTTTGCAACTGATTTTGGTCGGGAGCGTAACGGGCGTATTTGCTGGGGCGATTACGACGGCGTTTACGTTGCTTGCGGAAAGGGGAGAAGAACTTTCGCAAGGCGCGTATGCGTTTATCCGCGCGAACCCTGCTTGGATACCGTTATGGCTGTTTACGTTGTTTGCAGGCGCGTTTATCATAGGCGTGCTGGTGCAAATCTCGAAAATCATAAAAGGCTGCGGAATTCCGCAATCGGAGGGCGCAACGCGCGGCGTTTTGCGTTTCAAATGGTATCGCGACGCAACGGCGAATTTCGCGGCGTGTTTGGTGAGTATTTTTATGGGGCTTTCCATTGGCGCCGAAGGGCCGAGCGCGTTTATAGGCGCTTGCGTAGGCGACGGCGTAGCGACGACGCTTCGCCGAAACGAGATGATAAAGAGATACCAAATTACGGGTGGCGCTTGTACGGGGCTTGCGGTGGCGAGCAACGCGCCGTTGACGGGGATTATTTTTGCGTTTGAAGAAGCGCATAAACGGTTTACCCCCGAGGTGTTTATCTGTTCCTTTTCCTCCGTCGTATTCGGTATGGTCGTTCGATACGGTATTTATTTATTGCTTGGGTTAGAGATACGCAACGCGTTCGAATCTTATCAATTCCATACCTTGGCGTTCAATGCGTACGGGTACGTGGTGGCGGCAGGCTTGGTTTGCGGATTGCTTGGCGTTGCCTTTCAAAAAGGGACGTTTGCGCTTAGAAAGCTTTTCCAAAAAATACGTATTAAACGACAAAAATACGTGCATTTTCTTCAAATTTTTATTGCCGTTGCGATAGGAGGCGCGTTGGCGTTGTTCGTGCCGGGCGTTATGGGTGGAGGACACTCGATAATAGAATCGATTGGCACATTTGGCGGCACAAAGGAAATGCAGGTGGAAAGTATCTTCGGGGCTTCCGCCGTCGGGGTGCTGTTTATCGTATTGATTGCTAAATTTTTGATAACGGGCGTCAACGTGGCGTCGGGGATACCTTGCGGTATCTTTATCCCCATTATCGCCATCGGCGCGTGTTTGGGCGGCGGCTTAAACGGGTTGTGGCTGCGTTGGGGTATGAACCCGCAGTATTGCGATTTAATGGTGATGATTTGCATTGCGGCGTTGTTTACGTCTATCGTCCGCGCGCCGCTTACCGCTATCGTGATGATATGCGAGTTCACGGGGAGTTTCGCCTCCCTGCTGCCTGCCGTTATCGGCGTGGCTATCGGGTATATCGTCGGGGAGATTTTCCGCACCGACGGTATGTACGAGGAGCTGTTGGAAATTTACGAACAAGAGAGTGGCATACACGAACGCGCGGTGCGAGAAGTGTACGCCATTGCCGTTGCACAAGGCGCGCTGGCGGAAAAGCGAGAAGTGCGTGACGTTTTGTGGCCGGCTGGGGCAAGAGTGACGGAAATTCATCGCGGTGAAGAGGTGATTTTACCCGACGGCGATACGGTGTTGCGCGCAGGGGATATGCTCACTATCGTTTGTCGCACGGACGCGCCGGATAAGGTGAAAGAGGACCTCGTGCATATTCTTGGCTGACAAGCGCGATAGCATATCTTATTCTCTCCCGTCATATACTAAACAAAGACGGCAAAGGGAGCGAAAATTATGCGCTTGTACGAGGAAATTTTCAAAGGCGTTGAGGGCACGGCGAGATATACCGTTATCGTTGGAGGCGGCGGATATTTCGAAGGTGTAAAGACGGTGGGGGATTTTTCCCCGCGTAAAATCGTGGTGTACTTTTCTCGATACGGCGTAGAAATCGACGGGGAAGGGTTGACAATCAAGAAATATTGCGACGGGGATTTGCAACTTTTAGGGAAGATATATTCGGCGACGTTGCTGGACGGAAAGGGGCAAGAACGCCTTTCTAAAAAGGACGGCTGAGCGTATGTTTTTTCCATTGCGAGAACGGTTGGAATTGCAAGGGTTAATGCCCGAACGCGCTTTATTACGGTTACGGCGCGCAGGGATACCCTTGTACGACGTGCGAAAGACGAAAAGCGATACGCTGCGCATCACCGTGAAGAAAAAGGACGCGGCAACGGTGTTTTCCGTTTATCCCAAAGGCGGCGATTACGCAACCGCATACGCGCCGTACGTCGTCCGTTCCGTCGGCTATATAGGCGTTGGACGGTATTGGGAAACGCTGAAAAGAAGGATAGGTTTTTCGTTGGGGGCGTGCGTATTTTGTCTTTCGACGATGTTTTTTGACGGCTGCATTTTTGGCGTGGAATTTACCGCTTCTTCCGTATACGCGCGCGAAACGTTCGCGTTGCTTGACGAATACGGAATACGTCCGTTTTCCAGATATAAAGCGGGCAACGAGGAGAAGATTTGCGCAAAGTTGCTTGCTCTTGACGGAGTAGAGTTTTGCTCGATAAAAAAATCGGGGACGCGTTTGTTGGTGGATATGCGGCTGGGAGAAACGCCGAAAACCACGTTTACGAAAGGCGCGATGAAAGCAAGGCATACGGGTAACGTTTTGGCGATTACGGCGTTGAAGGGCTCGGTGGAAAAGAACGTGGGCGATAGCGTTAACGCAGGGGATACGTTGGTTGGCGATTGGATAGAAACGGCGGACGGAGAACGGCGGCGCGTGGACGTAATGGCGCGCGTGAGCATTGCTTGTTCGTACGAGTGCGTCGTGGCGGCAACGGACGAAAAAGAGGCGTTTGCCGTTGCGTATATGCAGGCGGCAATCGGGGAAGAAGACGTTATTACCTACACGCAAAGCGTGGCGATAGAAAACGGGTATTTTACGCGGATAGAATATACGGCGATAGAGAGGATGAACGTATGAAACCGTCGCTTTTTAGCGGCGTTGGAAGGGGGATAGGATTGAAAAACACGAAAATCAGCGAAAAAGTGGATATGGGGTCTTTGGACAAGCTGTCGAGGGTACTTGGCGCGTTTGACGGAAATTTGAATTTCCTTGCGCGTGAAGCAAACGTAACCGCTTACGTGGACGGGGTAAAGATTCGTGTAGAAGGCAATGCGGAAGACGTATCGTTGGCTGTGAAAGTTTTGGGGGCGTTGTCCAATTTGGCTGCACAAGGCGAAATGATTGACGAGGGGCGTACGGCGTATTGTATCGAGCTCGCCAAAGACGGTAGAACGGAAGAGCTGTCCACCTTATCGGTAGGCGCGGTGGCGGTGACGGCGCGCGGCAAGCAGATAAAATGCAAGACGGTAGGGCAAAAGGCGTACGTAGACGCGATACGAAACAACACGGTAGTGTTCGGCGTAGGCCCTGCGGGTACGGGGAAAACGTATCTTGCCGTATGTATGGCGGTGACGGCGTTCAAAGCCAAGCAAGTGGAGAAAATTATCCTTACCCGTCCTGCGGTGGAGGCAGGAGAAAAGCTGGGATTTCTTCCGGGGGATTTGCAGACGAAAGTCGACCCGTATTTACGTCCTTTATACGACGCTTTGCAGGAAATGCTCGGGTTAGAAACGTACGCAAAGTTGATGGAAAGAGGCGTGATAGAAGTTGCCCCGCTAGCATACATGCGCGGTAGAACGTTGTCCAACGCTTTCATCATTTTGGACGAAGCGCAAAACACGACGAAGGAACAGATGAAGATGTTTCTCACCCGTATGGGCGAAGGAAGCAAGACGGTGGTGACGGGGGATATTACGCAAATCGATTTGGACGGAAAAGAAAGCGGTTTGGTGCACGCAACTTCGATATTGGACGGCGTGGAAGGGATTGCCGTTTGCAAGCTTACGTCCAAAGACGTGGTGCGGCATCCGTTGGTGATGCGAATTATCCGCGCGTATGAAAAAGCGGATGCAGCCAAAGAAAAGGACGGAAAAAAACCGAACGCATCGGAGAAAAATAAAAACCGCGTAAACGGCGCGGAAGGAGAATAACCAAAGATGGAAAAGAAAGAATTTGTACACGAGTGGACGAAATCGCATACGCTTAAAAGCGTATTGTGGTATTTTTTGCACTACGTCATTTTCATTGTCTTGGCGGCGTTATTGCTAATCGGCGACAAGTTGCCCAACCTGAAAGAGAATTTATCGAGGGAAGGGGCAAATTATTTGTACGCAATTTTTAGCGCGTTGCTGTTGTTTATCATTACGTATCTATATTTCTTCTTCGAAAATAGGGAAATGCTGATAAACGGCAAAAAGATAGCTCTGCTGTTTACGGTGTTGGATTTGTACTTGGTGATGGCGTGCCTTATCGGGTATAAAATTGATATCTACGCCCGTCCCGTGGCGTTCGTTTCCTTGCTCATCTTCGTATTGGTGGGACGTAGAGAAGCGATTTTTATGAACGTAATTTCCGCGTTGTTGGTATTCGTCATCGACGCGTTCGCTATGCCTGATAGCGCGGTGTCTATCAAAGAGTGCTGCTCCTCGTTATTGATGTCGTTTACGGCAGGGATGTTCGCGGTGTTTTTTGCCAGCAAAGCGCGTTCGCGGTTGCACGTCGTAGGGATAGGTTTGGTGATAGTATTCCCGATAGACTTGATTATTTTGCTGTTAGAACTGCCTGCTTTTTTGGAAACGCAAACGAGCGTTGGTACGGCTCCGTTTGACGGCGTACTTACGGAAATGGGGTTCGGTTTGTTCGGCGGCGTAATGTCGGCGGTTATCTTCTTGGCGTTGTTGCCCGTGTTCGAGTGGACGTTTAATTGTTTGACGGCGTTCCGTTTGCGCGAACTCACCAGTTCGGACGCGAGAATTTTGAAAAAACTGAAAGCGGAAGCGCCCGGCACGTACAACCACTCTATGATGGTGGCGCAGCTTGCGGAAGCGAGCGCGGCTGCTATCGGTGAAGACGTGGATTACGCGCGCGCGGCGGCGCTGTATCACGACGTTGGGAAATTGCATTATCCCGAACATTTCACCGAAAATCAGGGAGAATACAATTTGCACGACGAGCTCACGCCCGAGCTTTCCGCGGACATCATCCGTTCGCACGCAAGGGACGGCTACACCTTGATACGCAATCATCATTTGCCGCAATTTTTGGCAGACGTCGCGTTGGAACATCACGGCACGATGCCCATCCGTTATTTCTACGCCAAGGCGTTGAAATTGACGGACGGGGAATTGGACATTGAAGACTTTTCTTATTCCGGCCCCAAACCGCAGAGCAAGATAGCGGCGATTATTATGATTTGCGACGCGTCGGAGGCGGCTGTTCGCGCGGCGAACGCGCGCTCGCCCGAGGATGCGGAAAAGGCAATCCGTTCGGTGATTGAAGAACGTATGGATTTGGAACAGTTTGCCGAGTGTAATATTACGATGGCTGATTTGACGAAAATCCGTTTGGCGCTCGTCAACTGTATGACGGGGGTATATCATCACCGAATTCAATATCCCAACATTAAATACCGTCGCACGGAAAGCGGCACGAAAGGGGAAAACGATGAGTAAGTTTTTCGTGGATACGGACGAAAAGGAATTGTCGGAAATGCAAATGGACGCGCTTTGCAAAGCGTTGGGGAATTTCGTGCAAGCGGACTTGCCCATCGGCGTGGAGTATCTCTCGGTGACGGAAGAGGAAATCCGCCGTTTGAACCGTGAAACGCGCGGTATTGACAAAGTGACGGACGTATTAAGTTATCCCACGTTGGACGACGTGAAAGGCAAGGCGATACGCGGCGCAGATTTTCCGTACGATATAGACGAAGACGGGAAGTTGGTTATCGGCTCTATCGTCATTTGCAAACAGCGCGCAAAGGAGCAGGCGGAAGAATACGGACACTCGTATGAACGGGAATTGCATTACTTATTCGTACACGGCGTAATGCATTGCTTGGGGTACGACCATATCACCGAAGAAGAGCGCGCGGAAATGCGGGAAAAGGAAGAAAGCGTATTAAAAGAGCTGGGTATTACGCGGCTTTAACAAAGGAGAGAAGAAATGAGAAGCGGATATATAGCCGTCATCGGCAGAGCAAACGCGGGAAAAAGCACGTTAATCAACGTTATGGTTGGGGAGAAAGTATCCATCGTATCCCCCAAGCCCCAAACCACGCGGGATAGAATTTTGGGCGTATTGACGGACGAGGAATATCAAATCGTCTTCGTGGACACGCCGGGGATTTATAAGGCGAGAAACGCGCTCACCGATATGATGATGCGGACGACGGAAACCAGCGCAAAATCGGTGGATTATATTCTTTACGTCGTGGACGGACACGACGGCGTTAGCGACGAGGATTTCGAGTTGATGAAAAAGTATAAAGCGCTGGGGATTCCTATGGCGATTGCCTATACGAAAATCGACATTATGCCCAAGGAAAATATTCCTTTGGATATGGCGAAATTCTCGGACGCAGGGCTGGATTTAGACGTCTTCCCCGTATCTGCAAGAAAGGGGAAAAACGTCCGTGCGCTGAAAGAGTTTCTCGTTTCCAAAATGCCCGAAGGGGAGAAGGTGTTTGAAGAAGATATCGTGTCGGACAAGAGCGAACGGTTTATGATTGCGGAAATTATGCGCGAAAAGATTTTGCTTAAATTCGATAAGGAAATCCCCCACGGCATCGCTATCGTTATCAACACCTTTGAAAGACAGGACAACGGCGTGTACGACGTGAATTTGGATATCGTATGCGAAAGAGCAAACCATAAGGCTATCCTTATCGGCAAGCAAGGCAGGGCAATTAAAGAAGTGTCTTCCTTCGCCCGTCAAGATATGGAAAAATTCCTCGGAGCAAAAGTCTTTTTGACGACGTACGTCAAGGTGAAAGAGGACTGGCGCGAACGCCCGAATTTGATTAGAGAATACGGGTACGAAGACTTGAAATTTTAAAGGAAGTTTCCTGTATCGTAGGTAGTTGATAAAAAGGGCGGGGCTTACGTCCTTTGGCGCGTTGCCACGCGACGAAAATACCTTGCTCATAAATTCCCTCTAATTTCACAAACTACCCTTAGGAGGGGGTTATGCGAGATAAAAACGGGGAAACGGAAGCGGCGAAAACGGCGTGGAAATTGTTTGAAAAAACGGGCAGCCTTAGCTATTATATGCTCTATCACGAATTGACGAGGAAAAGGTAAACGGGCAAAAGAAAAAAACGAAAGGGAAGACGGGTATGGACGTTAAGACGGAAGCAATCGTATTGCAGGCAATCGATTATAAAGACGACGATAAACTATTGACGTTGTTTTCGCCTACGCTCGGCAAAATCACCGCAGGGATACGCGGCGTGAAAAAACCGAAAGCCAAGCTCGCCTTTTGCGCGCAGCCCTTTTGTTTTGCGGAATATATCTTGGCGGAAAAGGGGGGCAGGTACACGGTGACGAACGCGTATCTGCACGAGAGTTTTTTCTCCCTTCGCACGGATATCGACCGTTTTTACGCGGCTTGCGCGGCGGCGGAGATTTGCCGTACGCTTGCGCAGGAAAACGAACGGTACGAGGCGTTGTTTGTTGGGTTTATCGAGTGTTTGAAAGCCCTTTGCTTGGCAGGCGAAGACGAGGCGGAGGCGTTGATTGCCTTCACGCTGATTGCCTTGCGCGAAAGCGGTTATCCCCTTGACCTTGGGTACTTGGAAGAGTGCGAGGGGGATATCGGCAACAAGCTTTGGTTTGATTTTGCAGACGGAAGATTTACCAATTTCGAACGTTGCGTACAAGGGGAGCGCGCCAGCGTATCCACCTATCACACCTTGCGCAAATGCGCGGGGCTTACCTACGACGAAACGGCGACGGAAGGGGGCAAAAAACGCGCTTTGCGCTTGCTGAAAGCCTTCCTTTGCGATAAGACGGAGGCGCGTTTCGACGGCGTAGGCGAATTTATCCGTTGTTTGGGGGAATAACGGATAACCACGGGGCGAAAAAGAAGAAAAAGAAGGGAAAACAGCGGTTTGCCCCGCCGCGAAAAAGGAAATAGAAATTAGATATGGCAAATAAGAACGAAAAGCCGACCGTTACCCGCGCGGAAAAAACGGACGCGGCGAAAAAGCTGATTCGCTCTTTGCTTGAACAATCGAGCTATAAGAGCAACGATTTGATTGACGAGGGCGCAAAATTATACGCGCAACAATTTGAAGAAGTGGACGAGCCAAACAGCGTAAAGGGACGTATCGGTTCGGTAATCGACGTGATGAAAAAGGACGGTGAAATCGTCACACAAGAGGGTATGTACGCGTTGAAAAAGGAAGAAAAGCCGAAAAAGGCAACGAAAACGCGCGCCAAGAAGGAAACGAAGCCGCAACCTTTGCCCGTAGAAGCGGGTGCCGAAAAAGCGGAAGAAAAGCCGAAAAAAGCGACGAAAACGGCAAAGAAAAGTAAAAAGGCGGAAGAAAAGACGGATAACCAACCGTTGCCGCCTTCGCCCTTGCAGCCGATTGCGCCCGTTGCGCCGATAACGCCTGAAAACGCGCCTGAACCTATCCCCGAAGAAACGAGGGAAGAAAAACCGAAAAAGCGGGGCAGAAAGCCCAAGGCGGAAAAGGAAAAGCCCGTAGAAAGCAAGGCGGAAGAAATGCCTGCGATAGAAGAAAAAACGGAAAACCCAGAAGAGAAAACCGAGCCCGTAAAAACGGACGTCGTGGATATGAGCTTTTTGCTTGGCGGAGCAAAGGCGGTAAAAAAAGAACTGCCTAAACGGGAAGCGCCTAAACAGATTGCGCAAAAAGCGGAGAGCTTGCAGCAAAAGGAAGAAAAGGAAACGGAGGTGAAACCGAAAAAACGCTTGACGGCAACGCGAAAGATAGAGCGTATGACGGTGAAAAAACCCACGCGCGCATTGACGGCAGACGAGAAATTGCAAGAGGCGTTTTTGAAACGCTTGCGAAAGCTGGGCGGTGAGTATTTCGAATACTATTCGGTATACCTGTTGGAAAGGTATTCGCGCTTGAACGGCAGACGCTTGGAGGCGTTGAAAATCACGGGCGGAGAAAACGACGGGGGCATTGACGGCGAGATAGAGGTGACGGATAGATTGGGCTTTAGAGAAACCATCTACATACAGGCGAAAAATTGGAATCCCGATAAGGGTGACGAACGCCTGTGGGTGGTAGGTGAAACGCTGTTACAACAATTTATCGGCGCGTGCGTATGTAGACAAGCAAAAGAAGGTAAACAGCATTGTCGCGGTATTTTTATCACGACGTCGCGCTTTACGGCAGAGGCGAAAAAGATACTTGACGATACGGCGGATAAATTTGTCGGTTACGACGGGGCAGATTTATACGAGGCGGCGAAAGAGTGCCAATTCGGGATTATTAAAAAGAACGGCGAGTGGGCTTTGGACGAAGAACTCCTTGCCGGTGAAAAAGCTTTTTTTAAGATGTATTAAAGCAAAGCGCAGCTTTTAGGGCTGCGTTTTTCTTTTATTTTATAAAAAAATTGCACGATTTCAAAAAAATTGTGAAAAAGGCGAGTGCAAAGGCTTGATATTTTTCGCGAATTATATTACAATGATATATGGTGAAAAAACGGAACTTCCCTAAAAGGGAAAGAAATACGGGCTTTTCACCGATAAAATTACGGTAAAAAAGAAAAATAACATTTGGAGGAAATATATCACTATGGCAAAAAAATATTGCTATCTCTTCACCGAAGGCAATGCGAAAATGCGCGAAATCCTCGGCGGTAAAGGCGCAAACCTTGCGGAAATGACCAACATCGGTCTTCCCGTACCTCAAGGCTTCACCATCTCTACGGAAGCTTGTACGCAATACTATGAAGACGGCAGACAAATCAACCCTTCTATTCAAGCGGAAATTATGGAATATATCGAAAAGATGGAAAACATCTGCGGTATGAAATTCGGCGACAAGGAAAATCCTTTGCTCGTATCCGTACGTTCTGGCGCACGCGCTTCCATGCCCGGCATGATGGACACCATTTTGAACCTCGGTTTAAACGAAGAAGTTGTTAACACGCTCGCTGCGAAATCGGGCAACCCCCGTTGGGCGTGGGACTGCTATCGTCGCTTTATCCAGATGTTCTCCGACGTCGTTATGGAAGTAGGTAAAAAATACTTCGAAAAACTCATCGACGAAATGAAGGAAAAGAAAGGCGTTACGCAAGACGTTGAACTTGACGCGAACGATTTGAAAGACCTTGCAAATCAATTCAAGGCAGAATATAAAAAGCAACTCGGCAAAGATTTCCCTTCCGACCCGAAGGAACAACTTTTCGAGGCTGTAAAAGCGGTATTCCGTTCTTGGGACAACCCCCGTGCGAACATCTACCGTATGGACCACGATATCCCTTACAGCTGGGGTACGGCGGTTAACGTACAAATGATGGCGTTCGGTAACATGGGCGAAACTTCTGGTACGGGCGTTGCGTTCACGCGTGACCCTGCTACGGGTGAAAAGGGACTTATGGGCGAATTCTTGACCAACGCGCAAGGCGAAGACGTTGTTGCAGGTGTTCGTACCCCGATGCCCATCGCACAAATGAAAGAAGTGTTCCCCGAAGTGTACGAACAATTCTTGAAAGTTTGCAACATCCTTGAAAACCATTATCGCGATATGCAAGATATGGAATTCACGATTCAAGACAGAAAGCTTTATATGCTTCAAACCCGTAACGGTAAGAGAACGGCTGCGGCGGCAATCAAAATCGCTTGCGATTTGATTGACGAAGGTATGATTACCGAACAAGAAGCGGTTATGCAAATCGACGCGAAGAGCCTTGACATGCTCTTGCACCCTCAATTCGACGTAAAAGCGTTGAAAGCGGCGGATAAGAACAACGTCGTTGGTAAAGGTCTTGCAGCTTCCCCTGGCGCGGCGGCTGGTAAAATCGTATTTACGGCAGAAGACGCCGTTATCGAAGGCAAGAAGGGCGAAAACGTTATCCTCGTTCGTTTGGAAACGTCCCCCGAAGATATCGAAGGTATGAAATACGCGAAGGGTATCCTCACCGTTCGTGGCGGTATGACCTCTCACGCGGCGGTTGTTGCACGTGGTATGGGTACGTGCTGCGTTTCCGGTTGCGGCGATATCAAAATGCACGAAGAAGAAAAATATTTCGAACTCGCTGGTAAAATCTTCCGCGAAGGCGACGAACTTTCCCTTGACGGTTCGACGGGTAATATTTACGACGGTCTTATCAAAACCGTTCCCGCAGACCCCAACTCCGGTTACTTCGGCCGTATTATGGAACTTGCAGACAAGTACAAAGCGCTTGGTATTAGAACGAACGCAGATACGCCTTCCGACGCGAAACAAGCGGTTGCGTTCGGCGCGCAAGGTATCGGTCTTTGCCGTACGGAACACATGTTCTTCGACCCTGCAAGAATCGGCGCTTTCCGCGAAATGATTTGCTCGGATACCGTAGAAGAAAGAGAAGCGGCGCTTGCGAAGATTGAACCTATGCAACAAGCTGACTTCGAAGGCTTGTTCGAAGCGCTCGGCGGTTATCCCGTAACGATTCGTTTCCTTGACCCGCCCCTTCACGAATTCGTTCCTACGGCGGAAGAAGACATTGCGGCTCTTGCAAAAACGCAAGGCAAGACGGTTGCGCAAATTAAAGAAATCATCAACGGTTTGCACGAATTCAACCCTATGATGGGTCACCGTGGTTGCCGTTTGTCCGTAACCTATCCCGAAATTGCCGTTATGCAAACGAAGGCGGTTATCAAGGCGGCTATCAACGTAATTAAAAAGCACCCCGATTGGAAACTCGTGCCTGAAATCATGATTCCTTTGACGGGCGAAACGAAGGAATTGAAGTTCGTTAAAGACATCGTTGTGAAGACGGCTAACGAAGTTATCGCGGCAAGCGGTGTAGAACTTACCTACGAAGTAGGTACGATGATTGAAATTCCCCGTGCTTGCTTGACGGCGGAAGATATCGCAAAAGAAGCGGAATTCTTCTGCTTCGGTACGAACGACTTGACGCAAATGGCGTTCGGTTTCTCCCGTGACGACGCTGGTAAATTCTTGCCCGCATACTACGCAAATAAGATTTACGAATCCGACCCGTTTGCAAGACTTGACACGACGGGCGTTGGTAAGCTTATGAAGATGGCGGTTGACGGCGGTAAAGCGGTTCGTCCCAATATGCACCTTGGTATCTGCGGCGAACACGGCGGCGACCCTTCGTCTATCGAATTCTGCCACGAAATCGGTTTGAGCTACGTTTCCTGCTCGCCTTATCGTGTGCCCATCGCACGCCTTGCAGCAGCGCAAGCAAACATCAAAAATCCCCGTAACTAATCGGTGATACCACAAAAACGGCTTGTTTCGACAAGCCGTTTTCGTTTATCCATACTCTCAAGGCGGCTTTTTGTTTACCTGCTTTACCATATCGTTTAGTGGCTTTACAATACGAGGGCGAAAAGGGCGTTGTCACAAAAAAATATGACAAAAATTAAAGAAGTGCTTGACATATAATTAAATATAGTATAAAATAGAAGAGTAAACTGCTTACAAAGCAACAAAGGAGAAACTCATGAAAAAATTTGTAATTTATACTGATTCTTGCTGCGACTTGACGAAAGCTGAACGTGAACAATACGATATCAAATATATGAAAATGTATCTTGTAACGGACGGCGAAACGAGCTATGCAGATTTAGACTGGTCGGACGAAGAGGTGGAAGCGTTCTATCAAAAAATTCGTGAAGGCGCGCGTGTTAAGACGGCGCAAATCACGTGGAACGAATATGAAGAAGCGTTTGAAAAAGAAATTTTGGCAGGCAACGACGTATTGTCTATTTCCTGTTCGCAAGCGCTTTCCGCATCCGTTTTAGCAAGCTATAAAGCGCGTGACGAATTATTGAAAAAATATCCCGACGCAAAAATTATCTGTATGGACAGTCTTACGTCGGCGCGTACGCTTGGCTTGGTCGTAATTACGGCGGCGCAAATGCGCGCGGAAGGCAAATCGATTGACGAAGTAGCCGCTTGGGTGGAAGAACACAGATTGGAAGCCAATCAAGAAGCTACGCCTGAAAAATTGACGTATATGAAAGCGGCAGGCAGAGTAAGCGCGGCAAGCGCTTTCTTCGGCGGACTTTTGAATATTAAGCCGATTATCATTTCGGACGCAAAGGGAAGAAACTTTGCAATAGAAAAAGTAAAGGGTAGACGCGCGTCGCTCGTACGTATCGCGGAGCGTGTGGCGGAACGTTACGAAGACGTGCCTTATCAAAACGTTTGCATTACGCACGCGGTTGCGCCTGAAGACGCAGAAATTTTAAGACAAGAAATCGTTGCGCGTATCCCTGCGTTGGAAGGGAAGATTTCTGTTTCGTGGATAGGGCCCATTATCGGCGCTACTTGTGGCCCCGGCATCGTGGCGGCGTTCTTCTACGGCAAGAAAGTAACGGAAGGCGCTGACGAAGAATAATCTATAAAACACAACAAAAAACCGCCTTTCTGGCGGTTTTTTTTGATAAAGAAAACGACCTTACTGCAAGGTCGTTTTTCTTTTTAATAAAATCCGAATAAATCGTTGGGTGTAATATCCAATCGTTTGCAAAGGTATACGATTTTTTCGTAATCGAGCTGAATTTTACCCGTTTCGTATTCGCTGTAATCGGATTGATATTTATGCAATTCGCTTGCCAGTTGTTTTTGCGTAATATTTTTGGCTTTGCGCGCCAGCTTTAAATTTTCGCCTACTGTTTTTGCTACTTCCATTTTATTTCTCCCCCTACGTTTATTATCAATCTACACTGAAATTATAAGAAAAATTCCTATAAATTACTTGACATATAGGAATTATTCCTATATAATCATTGTAATAAAGTAGTAAAAAAAGGAAAAAGTGCAAGAAAAGAAGATGTTGAGAAAAAGGTTTGAAAAATACAAAGAATATCCTTTCCCTTGGCGAGTTTTATTATGGTACGTAGTATTTTCTGCAATCGGGGCGGGGTTATTAGAATTGGTTGCTTTTTTATGGGCTTTGAAATTTCCCGTAACAGGATTTCGAGATGGTTCGGCGGCGGTTGTTATTATGTTATTGCTTTTTGCGGTGCTATTAGTGCTGGCTTTTATTCTTTCACGTTTTGCGTGCGGAGATAAGGAGTATCGTGGAATTGGTTTGTATCGTATTTTTAACTTGATTTTATTATTAACACCGTTTGTGTTTGGCTTTTTATTATATTGGGGGCAGATTGTAAACGAGGATTTTGTCTTTTTTAACGGGTTGACTTGCTTTTTGGATTGTTTCTTCCCTTGGCTGGTAGTAGTGATATTTAAGATGCGAGTCAATCGTTGTAGACAATGTGGGTTAATCAATACGTTAGATAGTGGTACGTGGACGGGAAGTGTGTCGACGGGATATGACGTGTACGATAACGGTAGAGGCGGATTTAGAGTGACACCCAGAAAAATTTATTCGGGTGGCAGTACGCTATATGCTTGTAAAATATGCAAAGGCGAAACGAGAAAATCAATATAAGAAAAAGGAGGTTTTTATGAGAAAAATAACGAAATGGTTGGTAACATTTTTTGCGACGGCATTGTTTGCAATGTCGTTTATGGGTTGTTTTGGGGCTAGAGGCGGCGATAGTTCAAGCGATTTGAGAGAAAAAACGCTCACCGTTTACAATGGGGAAACGGCGTCCACGTATACGGTAATGGTGAATAGTATGGCGGAAATTGACGCTCCTACGAAAAAAGGTTATTATTTGGAAGGTATTTACGACCAAGAAATGGGAGGAACGAAATATTTTGATTGCCTTGGGAAAGCTTTGGTGAAGTGGGAAAAATCTTTTCCGACGACGCTGTATGCGCGCTGGATGGATATTTCTACATTGAGCCAAGAGGCTACGGTATTTGGAAACGAACCGACGGAATTTGGTGTAAGTACGGGCAGAAAAAAGGTGACGTTGAATAAAGAGTTTGTTTCCGCATTAAAAGGGAATTTTGACAACAACTTAAAAATTCAATATAGCGTCGAAATGAAAGCGGGGCAAGGTTTTGGGGTAGAAGAGTTTGAGGTTTACGTGAAGGGATATGATAATGATGGTGCGGATAGGCATTATATTTGTAAAGAAACGGCGCCTGAGGGGAGTTTTGCAAAATTTACGGGGACGGTAGAAGTAGAATCTAACGATTTTACGGAAGGGAATATCTACATAACGGCGGCAAAAACTACGTCGGCTGTATATCCCGTAATGTATATCCGTAATCTTACAATTACCGTTACGTTCGCTTAATCAACATACGACGCAATACAAAACCTGTTGGCTATTTACGACAGGGTTTTATGGTTATGGTTTAAAAAAGGGGAGGTATATTTACGAAATATAAAGTGATTGGCTGGACGAATATGAGAGATGATACGTATCCCGACGGCAGTATCAGTTGGGCGGCGCAATATGCCGTTATGGATGAAATACGCGAAAAAGGCTATCTTTTTTCGGGGTGGCAACATCAAGAAGCGTGGGCGGGTTGTCCCGTGCTTAACGACGGCAAAATACGGCGATTTAGTCAACGTGGATTTGCACAAGTGATGGCGGAAGCACATGGGGAAACGGGTGTGTATGATTACGCGCGATATATGGATTTTTCCTTTTCAAAAAAGGATGGGAACGCAGTTGCGATTATGCCAAAAAGTAACGTGGACAAAAATCAAATCTTGGATAAAAAAGCTCTTTGTGAAACGTTTGCGCTTACGGTGGACGAAACTACGTTATCGAAGGCGTTGGAAACGAGAGTGTTGACGGTAGAAGACGCGCCACAATTTCGGTATTTGGACACGGGAGACGTGTTGACGATTACGGACGGGAAGCATAGCTTGGAAATAGCCGTTGCGATGGTGGATAGAAAAAAAGATTTGACGAAAGAACAACATCGCGCAATAAATAGTATGTACGCTCTATCAAGCGAACAAAGGCAACAATTAGAAGAAGAAATTAGACAAGCAAGATTATTATTAACAATACGTTTACAACAAGAGGAATAATAAAGAATAATCTATAAAACACAACAAAAAACCGCCTTTTTGGCGGTTTTTTTGCGTATTTGCTTGCTTTTTAACGAAAAATGCGTATAATGGTAGAAAAGAGATTGCAAACGAGGCAAAAACCATGATTAACGAAAAAATGTACGGCTTGGGCAGTAAACGTTCGAGCATTAGAGAAATTTTCGAATACGCAAAGACGCGTGCGGCGGAAATCGGCGCGGAAAACGTATTTGATTTTTCCATCGGCAATCCGTCCGTGCCTGCGCCCGATACGGTAAACGAAACGATTAAAAAGTTGTTGGAAGAAACGCCGTCCGTTGCGCTCCACGGTTATACGTCCGCGCAAGGGGATAAAAAGGCGAGGGATACGATTGCGGCAAATTATGCAAAGCGGTTTTCCGTGCCTCTTTCAGGCGACGATTTATATATGACTTGCGGTGCGGCGGCGTCTTTGACGATTACGCTGAACGCGCTGTACGAAGAGGGGGACGAAATTATCGTCTTCGCGCCCTATTTTGCCGAATACAAAGTATTCGTTGAAGGGGCAGGGGCGAAACTCGTCGTATTGCCTTCCGACGAGAAGACGATGCTGCCCGATTTTGACGCGTTGAAAAAAGCTATCAACAAGCGCACGAAAGGGGTGCTGATTAATACGCCGAATAACCCTTCGGGCGTGGTCTACGACGAAAAAACGATACAAATGCTTTGCGCGGTTTTGCAAGATAAGGAAAAGGAACTGGATAAACGTATTTTCTTGATTTCGGACGAGCCGTATAGAGAACTTATCTACGATGAAACGACGTTGGTCGTTTCGCCGATGCGCTATTATGCGGATAGTATCGTATGTTATTCTTATTCCAAATCGCTTTCTCTGCCCGGGGAACGTATTGGCTATATCGCAGTCAATCCCCGTATGGAAAACGCGAAAGCCGTTTATGCGGCGGTGTGCGGCGCAGGGCGTTCGCTTGGGTTTGTATGCGCGCCCGCGCTCTTTCAAAGGGTAGCGGCACGTTGCGACGGGTTGACGGCGGATTTGAGCGTGTACAAACGCAACCGAGATTTGTTGTATACTGCCCTTACCGATTACGGTTTTACTTGCATTTATCCCGACGGCGCGTTTTACCTGTTTATGAAAGCGGCGGAAACGGACGCAAAAGCCTTTTGTGAAAGAGCGAAGGAATACGAGCTGTTGTTCGTCGCAGGGGACGATTTCGGCTATCCCGGGTGGGTGCGTATCGCCTACTGCGTGCAGACGGAACAAATTCAACGCGCGTTGCCGTTGTTTAAAAAATTGGCGCAAAGTTATCAACTGTAAACGATTTTAATTTGAAACCATCTTTACTCTTTGTAAAGATGGTTCGTTTTTTTTCAAAATGGGGTTGATTTTTTCTATTATATAATGTATAATAGTAGAAAACTTGTTAAAGGTGGAAAGATAGATGAATAAGAAATGGCTTTTTGGTTTAGCAGCGCTTTGCGTTTCGATGTCAACGCTCGGCTTAACGGCGTGCGGCGGCGAAAAATCTAGCCAACAAACGGAAATGGAGAAAGTGTATGCCGAATACGTGGTTTACGCGGAAGCGGCAGGGGAAAAACCCCTTTCTTACGAGGCTTGGTTGGATAGCGTAAAAGGCGAAAAAGGAGACAAGGGTGATAAAGGCGACAAAGGCGACAAGGGTGACCCTGGGGAAGACGGACAAGACGGCGACGACGGCGTAAACGGCGTAGACGGCGTAGACGGCAAATCCGCCTATGAAATTTGGTTGGAAGCAGGCAACGAGGGAAGCGAAGAAGATTTCCTTGCTTGGCTGAAAGGCGAAAAAGGCGACCAAGGCGACAAGGGCGATAAAGGTGACCAAGGTGAACAAGGTACGCCTGGTGCAGACGGCGCGCCTGGCGTTAACGGCGAAGACGGCAAGTCTGCCTATGAAATTTGGCTGGAAGCAGGAAACGAAGGGAGCGAAGAAGACTTCCTTGCTTGGTTGAAAGGCGAAAAAGGCGACCAAGGCGACAAGGGCGATAAAGGTGATAAAGGCGACAAGGGCGACCAAGGTGAACAAGGTACGCCTGGTGCAGACGGCGCGCCTGGTGTTAACGGTGAAGACGGCAAGTCTGCCTATGAAATTTGGCTGGAAGCAGGCAACGAGGGAAGCGAAGAAGACTTCCTTGCTTGGTTGAAAGGCGAAAAAGGCGACCAAGGTGACAAGGGTGACCAAGGCGATAAAGGCGACAAGGGTGACCAAGGTGAACCTGGTACGCCTGGCGAGGACGGCGCGCCTGGCGCAGACGGCGAAGACGGCAAATCCGCCTATGAAATTTGGTTGGAAGCAGGCAACGAGGGAAGCGAAGAAGACTTCCTCAACTGGCTGAAAGGCGAAAAAGGCGACCAAGGTGACAAGGGTGACCAAGGCGATAAAGGCGATAAGGGTGACCAAGGTGAACAAGGCGCTCCTGGCGCAGACGGCGCGCCTGGCGTTAACGGTGAAGACGGCAAATCCGCCTATGAAATTTGGCTGGAAGCAGGTAACGAGGGTAGCGAAGAAGACTTCCTCAACTGGCTGAAAGGTGAAAAAGGCGATAAAGGTGACCAAGGCGATAAGGGCGACAAGGGTGACCAAGGTGAACAAGGCGCACCTGGCGTTAACGGTGAAGACGGCAAATCTGCCTATGAAATTTGGCTGGAAGCAGGCAACGAGGGAAGCGAAGAAGATTTCCTCAACTGGTTGAAAGGTGAAAAAGGCGATAAAGGCGACAAGGGTGACCAAGGCGATAAAGGCGATAAGGGCGACCAAGGTGAACAAGGTACGCCTGGCGCAGACGGCGCACCTGGCGCAGACGGTGAAGACGGCAAATCCGCCTATGAAATTTGGTTGGAAGCAGGTAACGAGGGAAGCGAAGAAGATTTCCTCAACTGGCTGAAAGGTGAAAAAGGCGACCAAGGTGACAAGGGCGACCAAGGCGATAAAGGCGATAAGGGTGACCAAGGTGAACAAGGTACGCCCGGCGTTAACGGCGAAGACGGCAAATCCGCCTATGAAATTTGGTTGGAAGCAGGCAACGAGGGAAGCGAAGAAGATTTCCTTAACTGGTTGAAAGGCGAAAAAGGCGACCAAGGTGACAAGGGCGACCAAGGCGATAAAGGCGACAAGGGCGATACCGGCGTTGGCATCGATTATATAGAACTTGATGAGGACGGCAATTTTGTCGTGCATTATACGGACGGAACGACGGAAACGATAGCCGTACCCGACAGCGAAGAACACGCGCATACGTTTGGCGATTGGGCGTGCGTTACGGACGATAATAACTGCGGCGCAAAAATCTATTATCGTATTTGCGCGGATTGTGGGGAATTTGATTGGAAAATGGAAGTAAAAGAACATCAATTCACGCAGCAAAACGCAGAGGATATGTATAAAGCAACCGACGCGACGTGCATAAATCCTGCAACGTATTACTACGCTTGCGAATGCGGTGAAAAGGGTGAAGAAACGTTTGAATACGGCAACCCGACGGGTATTCATACGGGCGGCGAGGCGACGAAAGACAACGGCCCTATCTGTGACGTTTGCGGCCAAGAATACGGTTCTCCGTTGATTGGTTGGGATACGACGGGCAACACCTTGTTTACGGGCGCGTACGCCAACACGGTGAAAGGCGGCGACGGCGTAACGGTGGAAAAGGTGAGCGCTCCCACAAGCGGCGTGGCGGTTTCTACGACGAACAACTGGTCGGCGGTATATATTACGCTGACAAAAGAAGGAAAACCGTTGACGGAAGAGGATTTCCGCACCTATCGTTATATTGAACTCAACGTGTACGCGGAAGAAGAGGGCACGAGTTTGCTCCTGATGAATCAGCCGTTTGCGACGTTGACGCAAGGCGCGAATACGGTGAGAGTGTCCACGTGGGATATTTTAATGCAAACGACGAAAAGCTCTACAGCGTACGATTACGCAACGGGCGAAACGTATTTCCAAATTGCGGAAGGTGGCAGAACGGTTATCTTCGGCGCAATGACGGGGATTATCGATTCGAAAGCGGAAGTGCCTAACGGCAACGTAGGTGAAGCGTATTCGTCCTATCTTTTGAACAACTGCGGTGTTTTCCCTGAAGGCCATCAAATTGGCTGGTACATCGGCACGAGCGGCACGGCGTCGGTAGATACTACGACTTGTAAGGAAGGCACAACGTCTTATAAGGTGGTGGCAAATGCAAACAACTATATCACGTTAAGTTTGCGTCACGCGGATACGGCGGAGATTACGAAAGAAGAATTGTTGGCGTTCGATTATTTGGCATTGGACGTATATAACGCCGAGGCGAAAAATATCAACTTGTTCTTGTATGACGACGTGGCGGGAATACTTGCGCCTGGTTGGAATACGGTGAAAATCCCTAAAAGCGTTATAGAAACGCAAATCAATAAGAGTGAAGAAGCGTTTGAAGCAAACGGCGTCGGTATCCGACAATACGTAGACGGACATTTCTATTTGGTAGTATACGAGGCGGCAACGCTGTATTTCGACAACGTGCGCGGCGTCAACGATGGCGTGGTGGACTTGGGCAACGTATTTATCTTGGGCGATAGCTATTCTACGTTTGAAGAATATATCCCTTACATAACGGATACGGCTTGGTATAGAAATACCCCTGCGTTCGTTACCAACGTAGATAACGTTGCGGAAACGTGGTGGTGGCAAACGCTTGCTGCGACGAACAGCAACCTGCTTCTCAACGCCAGCTATTCTGGCACGACGATGTGCAATACGGGCTATACGCCCGTAACTGGGCAACCTGCGCCGCTTGGCAATGCGAAACATAATTCGTTTACGACGAGATTGCAAGAATTTATCGACGACGGATATTTTACAACGAATAAGGTAGATACCTTCTTCCTCTTCGGCGGCACGAACGATATTTGGGCAAACGCGGATAACAAGTACGATATCGGCGCGCCGAAATATAGCGGTTGGACGGACGACGATTTGAATTATATCATCCCTGCGTTCTGCTATTTGATTAACCAAATTAAGACGAACGTCAACCCGACGCGTTTGGTTGTGATTATCAACGACGAATTGGCAGCTTTCGACGCGACGGCGGTAGAAAAATACAAGGAAGTTTGCGCGCACTATGGTGTAGGCGTGGTGGAACTTTCCGGCGTTAGCAAACAAAGCGGACATCCCGACGAAGCTGGGATGACGACGATTAAAGAGCAAGTAATTGATTTCTTTAAGCAATAAAACCCAGGTAAAAAGACAGCCCTTTGCTTGAAAAAGCAAGGGGCGCTTTTTTATCAAAGAGAGGGGAAGAAAAAATAAAAAAAAGGAAAAAATTTTTTCGAAAAGCTTTCAAAAAAGATTGACAAGGGGTGGAAAGTATGATAAACTCTATATACGCGCCTGAAAATAGGGTGTAATTTTTTTGTATGGAGTTTTACTATGGCAACCAAAACGGCAAGAGCCAAAATTACGTTTGAATGTACCGAATGCAAGCATAGAAACTATGACAGCATCAAGAACAAAAAGAACGACCCTGATAGACTCGTTCTTTCCAAGTACTGCCCGTTCTGCAAGAAGCATACGGAACACAAAGAATCTAAATAATTATTGCGTAGCGCGTGCGTAGGTATATAATATATAATGAGCGCGCGTATGGAGAAAAGCGATGGCAAACAACGCAACAAAATCGAAAAACAAGAAACCGAATTGGTTTCGTCGCGTAGGTGCTAAGTTCAAGGAAACCTTTTCCGAATTGAAAAGGGTTTCTTGGCCCAAATTTACCACCGTATTGAAAACGACGGGCGTCGTACTTACGATTGTCCTTGCGTTTTTAGTTGTGGTAACGGGCGTGGACAGCCTTTTTAGCTGGCTGCTTGGCAAGCTTTAATCAAGGAGATAAGCATTATGCCTATGAACGAAGAGCCGAAATGGTATATTTTGCACACCTATTCCGGATACGAAGCGATGGTAAAAGACAGCCTGGAAAAGTTGATTGAAAACAACAACTTGGGCGAATATATCGTCGATTTGAAAATCCCTATGGAACAGGTGATTGAAGAGAAAAACGGCAAGCGCAAAATCGTTGAAAGAAAACTTTTGCCTTGCTACGTCTTCATTAAAATGATTTACACCAACCAAATTTGGTATTACGTCACCAGTACGCGTGGCGTAACGGGTTTTTGCGGCCCTCAAGGCAGACCGAAACCTATGAGCGACGAAGAAATCCGCAAGATGAAATTGGAAGTGCCCGATACGCCTGTTGGCGCGTTTGCGATAGGCGATACGGTAAGCGTAGAAGACGGGCCTTTGACGGGCTTTATCGGTACGATTAAAGAAATCAACGATACGTCGAAAAAAGCGAGAATCGTCACCAATATGTTTGGTAGAAGCACGGAAGTGGAAGTGGAATACGTACAAATTCGTAAAGTAGAAGCGACCCTTCCCGAAGTGAGCGAAGAAGAGGCGGAATAAACGAAACTCTTTTTCAAATTTGACAAACGGAAAACGCCGTTTGCAAGATATTAACGCGTTAAAAAGTGGGAGAAGTATCAAATATTTTTCAGGGTACTTTGTCAAAACCACAATAGGAGAAAATATTTATGGCTAAGAAAATTACAGCAGTCGTAAAATTGCAGCTTCCCGCAGGGAAAGCGACGCCGGCCCCTCCCGTAGGTTCTACGCTTGGTCCGTTCGGTATCAACCTTCCCGGATTCACGAAGGAATTCAATGCAAAAACGGCAGACAAACCCGGTCTCATTATTCCCGTGGTAGTAACGATTTATCAAGACCGTTCTTTCACGTTCATTTTGAAGACGCCCCCTGCTCCCGTTCTTATCAAGAAAGCTCTTGGTTTGGATACGGCCAGCGCAAAACCCAACAGCGTAAAAGTTGGTAAGCTTACGAAAGCGCAAGTAGAAGAAATTGCGAAGATGAAGATGCCCGACTTGAACTGCACCAGCTTGGAAAGCGCAATGAGCATGATTGCAGGTACCGCTCGTAGTATGGGCGTTACCGTCGAGGACTAAGGAGATAGCGGCAGAGAGTTTTCTCGTTATGACCGCAAGGAGGAATTAAAAAAATGAAACACGGTAAAAAATATCAAGATAGCGTAAAAGCGTTTGATTTAACGAAACAATACGAAGCGGCGGAAGCCATGAACGTATTGCTTGAAACGGCAAAGGCAAAATTCGACGAAACGGTAGAAATGCACGTTCGTCTCGGCGTTGACCCCCGTCAAGCGGACCAACAAGTACGTGGCGTACTCGTTCTTCCCAACGGTACGGGTAAAACCAAGAGAGTTTTGGTTATCGCAAAAGGTGCGAAGGCTGACGCGGCAGTAGCTGCCGGCGCAGATTACGTTGGCGCAGAAGAAATGATTGCGAAAATTCAAAACGACAACTGGTTTGATTTCGACGTAATGATTACCACGCCCGATATGATGGGTATGGTAGGTAGAATCGGTCGTGTGCTTGGTCCTAAAGGCTTGATGCCTAACCCCAAGAGCGGTACGGTTACGATGGACGTTGAAAAGGCAATCAAAGAAGTTAAAGCAGGTAAAGTAGAATATAGACTTGATAAAACGGCTATTATTCACTGCCCCATCGGTAAAAAGAGCTTCGGCGCAGAAAAGCTTGTTGAAAACTTCACGGCGCTTATGGACGCTATTATCAAGGCGAAACCTGCAGCAGCGAAAGGGCAATACGTAAAGAGCGTTGTTATCGCTTCCACGATGGGCCCTGGTATCAAAGTAGTACCTAAAGCGTAAGTTTTAGGGAAAAAGCTCCTAAAAGAGCAAAAAAAAGAAAAATTTTCGTCAAAGGCGGTTAAAATTGATTGACTGCCTTTGGCGGAGATGATATAATAAGACAGTAAAAAATAAAACGCCGTAGAAAACGAGCACCGTATTCGGTTTGATGGGAAACCACTCGTCGAGGTTGTAAGGAAATACTTTTTTGTGTAAACATTGGGTCCTTATGCCGCGTCGGCGTAAGGAATTTTTTTATCGTCAGGCGGAAACGCTTAAAGGAGGTAAAATTTATGTCGGCAAATGTAGAAGCTAAAAAACAAATCGTAGAAGAGATTAAGGCAAAAATTCAAGCAAGCAAGTCCATCGTATTGGCAGATTACAACAAGCTTACGGTGTTGGAAGTTACCGAACTTCGTAGAAAGTTTAAAGAAGCAAACTGCGAATACAAGGTATACAAGAACACGCTCGTGAGAAAGGCGTTTAACGAACTTGGTATCACCGATTTCGACAACGACCTTAACGGCACGACGGCAACCGTATTCTGCGCAGACGAAACGAGTGGCGCTGCGGTATTCGCAAAAGAAACGAAAGCGAACCCCGTACTCGTAGAAAAAATCGTGCCCAAGTGCGCGTACGTTGAAAATAAATACTTGGATAAAGCAGGCGTGAAAGAATTGTCTGCAATCCCTTCCAAAGAAACGCTCATTGCAAAGATGCTTGGCTGCTTCCAGTCTTCTCTTTCCAAGTTCGTTGGCGTTTTGGAACAAATCGCGAAAGCAAAAGAAAGCAACTAATAGCTTGTTAAAAAAATTAGAAAATCACATTATTATCATTAAATTAAAAAATTATCGGAGGATTAAATAATCATGGATGTACAAAAACTCATTGAAGAAGTAAAAGCTATGACCGTTCTTGAATTGAACGAACTCGTAAAAGCATTGGAAGCAGAATTTGGCGTAAGCGCAGCAGTTGCAGCAGCTCCCGCAGCAGGTGGCGCAGCAGAAGCAGCTCCCGCAGCAGAAGAAAAGACGGAATTCGACGTTGTTCTTAAGGACATCGGCGCAAACAAAATCGCAATCATCAAGGTTGTTCGTGAAGCTACGGGCCTTGGTCTTGCTGATGCGAAGAAAGCAGTTGAAGCTATGGGCGTTATCAAAGAAGCTATGCCCAAGGCTGACGCTGAAGCACTCGTTGCAAAACTTAAGGAAAACGGCGCTACGGCTGAACTTAAATAATTTGGCTCTGTCCCAAGTCTCGGTTGATTTTTGACGGAAAAATACTACGAAATACGGCGTGTTTTATGCGGTTACAGACTTTCCAAGTATGCGCCCTTATAAAACATTTGTCTTTCTTGTATTTTTCTCGCCAAACGGTAAACCAATCAACCGTTTCTTGCGACATCACCAAGTTTTTACCTTAACGACATCAAAAAGACGGCTATTCAGCCGTCTTTTTTCGTTGGTTTATTAAGTTCAAATGTTAGATAAATGGATGACTTCTACCTGTTTACCTTGTTCGCGCGCGTAGGTTATCGTATGATATAGTTCGCTATCTTGCAAACCGTTCCATATTGCAATAACGTAAAGGGAATTATCCACCATATAAAAATCGTGCTGTGCTTTATTGCAAAAATCCTGATGATTGAAAAGATATAAAAGCGTATCGGCGCACCTTAAAATTTGTTGATAGCGCAATTGGTTGGCAGGGGAAAAGATTACGTGTTGATATTGAAACGCCAAATCGATTTCTAACTGCAAATCGGGGCATTTATCGCGCATCTTTAAAACGATTTCCGCAAAGTCCAACGCCGTTTCGCTTGATGCGCCGCAAACGAAATGCCGTATTCCGTTTTGTACGTGCGATTCAATGGCTTTTTCTAGCGTTTGCAGATATTTTTGGTGGAATATATGCGTTTTGTCACGATAACCACTTGCAAAAGCTTGTGCGCGTTGTCCAATGCAACAACATTTAATACTATCTTTCCGCATAAATTACCGTTCCTTTATGTAAACTTATTTAATAGTGTAATATATTTTTTTAAATTTGTCAACAAAATCACTACTATAACACAGATATTATAATGGTGATATTTGTTATTATATAAATATGTTATTAAATGAATTCATAGCGGAAAAACTTGAAAAAATTCGTAAAGAAAAAAAGATAGGGGTATATACGCTTTGTAATAAAGCGGCGATTTCTTATGAAACCTATCGTAGTATTCGCCACAATAAAAACAAGGATATATATGTAAGAACCTTGTTAATTCTTTTGCGCGCATTGGATTATCCGTATGACGAATTTTTCCGTGAGCTTATGGCTCGTGGAGATGAGATTGATATTGATTTTAAATAAGAAAACGCCGTAGGGCGTTTTTTAATTTATATTGCATATAAACAAAAAGGCTGCAAATGTTTTTTATGATTGCTTTTTCCTTGGAGATATGCTATAATATTAACGAGTTTTACAAAAGGATTTACGCCTGTCGGCGTTGGTAACGCAAAACGGAGTTTTGCTTTTAGGGGGAGGAGTTCCGCCTTTCGGCGGCTCTTGACAGAGTGTCGCAGAACTGCGCGTCCTGCACCGCGCAAGGGACTATGCCCCTTGACTCCAAGTGAAAATAAGAAAACGGGATATAACAATGAACAACGAATATTTCTCTTTTGAACTGATTAAAACCGACCCGGAAACGGGCGCAAGGGCTGGTATTTTGCACACGCCGCACGGGGATATTGAAACACCCGTGTATATGCCCGTGGGCACGCAAGCCACCGTTAAAGGCGTGTTCCCGCGCGATTTGAAAGAGGCGGGCTCGCAGATTATTCTTGCCAATACCTACCACTTATATATGCGTCCCGGCGACGATATCGTCCAAAAAGCAGGCGGCTTGCACAAGTTTATGAACTGGGACAAACCTATCTTAACCGATAGTGGCGGTTTCCAAGTCTTTTCGCTTGGGAAACTGAATAAAATCACCGACGAAGGGGTGGAATTTTCCTCTTCGGTGGATGGGAGCAAGCATTTCTTTACGCCTGAAAAAGCCATGCAGGTGGAGCAAAACCTCGGCGCGGATATCATTATGGCGTTTGACGAGTGCAGCGAATACGGTTATAATCACGCCAAAGCAAAATCGGCAATGCTCCGTACGGCGGCGTGGTTAGAACGCTGTTATAAATTCCACGACAAGCCCGACCAAGCGCTTTTTCCTATCGTACAAGGGAATATGTACAAAGACCTTCGCGCGGAGAGTTTACAGCGCACGTTGCCGTTCGTGAAACACGGCATTGCCATCGGCGGTTTATCCGTAGGCGAACCCAAGCCGTTGATGTACGAGCTGTTAGACGATTTACAGCCCAAACTGCCCACGGATGTGCCCAGATATTTGATGGGGGTAGGTTCTCCCGATTGTCTTATCGAAGGCACGATGCGCGGGATTGATATGTTCGATTGCGTATTGGCTACCCGCATAGCAAGAAACGGCACGGCGCTCACTTCACGTGGCAGGGTAGTTGTTCGTAACGGCAAATACAAAGAAGATTTTACGCCGTTGGATAGCGAGTGCGATTGCTATTGCTGTAAAAACTACACGAAGGCGTACCTGCGTCATATGATAAACGTGGGGGAAATGTACGGAGCAATGCTTTTAAGCTTGCATAATATCACGTTTTTGCACAAACTGATGAAAGGGATGCGAAACGCAATTCTCGGCGGTTACGTCAAGGATTATGCGAAGGAATTTTACGAAAAGTACGGCGGCGAAGGCAAATGGTAAGTGGCGAGCCGCCACCCCCAAATCCTTCTATCTTTCGTTAACGCTTAGATGAAGCGTTATCGTCAATGAGGGGTTAAGGGGCATAGTCCCTTATGGGGTGCAGGGGTGAAACCCTTGCGACACTCTGTCAAGAGTTGCCCAAAGGACAAAATAAAGCCTTCTCAAAAGCAACCGTAGGTTGCGCCCAACGCCGCAGGCGTTCAAGTGGCGAGCCGCCACCCCCAAATCCTTCTATCTTTCGTTAACGCTTAAATGAAGCGTTATCGTGGACGGTAAACTTGGGGGCTTTATAAGCCGAAAATATCATTTTTTCATACGATTACGAAACTGCGCTTGACGAATTGTCAAGCGTGTGTTATTATCTTGTTATCCAAGAGGGGAAGAGGTAACTATGGACGAAATTATCAAAATAGAGCACTTGTATAAAAGCTACGGCGACGTACAGGCGGTAAAGGATTTATCCTTTCAAGTAAGGAAAGGGGAGTTGTTTGCTTTTCTGGGGTTAAACGGCGCAGGGAAGAGCACGACGATATCGATTATGTGCGGCAGTTTGCAAAAGGATAGCGGGCTTGTCACGATAAACGGAAAGGACGTTGACGGGGATATGACGGCAATTAAACGAGATATCGGCGTCGTATTTCAAAATTCCGTGTTGGATAAACCGATTTCCGTATACGATAATTTGAAAACGCGCGCGGCGTTATACGGTATCGTGGGCGAAGCGTTTGAAAGGCGCTTGCAAGAATTGTCTGCGGCGTTTTGTTTAGGGGAGATATTAAAACGTCCCGTGGGCAAGTTGTCGGGAGGGCAACGCCGTCGGGTGGACGTGGCGCGCGCGCTTTTGCACGAACCGCACATTTTGATTTTAGACGAGCCGACGACGGGGTTAGACCCGCAGACGAGAAAGACGGTGTGGGAAGTGGTGGAAAGGTTGCGCAAAGAGAAGAATATGACGGTATTTTTGACGACGCATTATATGGAAGAGGCGGCTGACGCCGATTACGTCGTGATTTTGGACGGTGGACAAATCGCTGCGGAAGGTACGCCGTTACAGTTAAAAAACACGTACACGGGGGATTTTATCACGTTGTACGGCGTCGCGGAAGAAGAGGCGAAAAAGCTGGGGAAACCGTACGAAAAAACACCCGAGGGGATACGTATTGCGGTAAAAGATACGCGCGAAGCCACCGCGCTGATTTTGCAATATCCCGAAACGTTTACCGATTATGAAATCGTCAAAGGCAAAATGGACGACGTTTTCCTCGCGGTAACGGGCAAAAAATTGCAAGGAGAAAGGGTATGAGAAACGTAGGCACGACGTTGATTAAACGCAACGTAAAAATATTTTTCAAAGACAAAGGAACGTTTTTCACCGCGCTGATTACGCCAATGATTTTGTTGGTGTTATACGCAACTTTCTTAAATAACGTTTACCGTGACAGCTTTTTGCAAGTATTTCAAGCGGTGACGCCAAACGCGCAAGTGGAAAAAGAGCTGTTAAACGGTTTGGTGGGGGGATTGTTATTATCCTCCTTGCTGTCCGTCAGTACGGTAACGGTGTCTTTTTGCGCGAATTTATGTATCGTGCAAGACAAAGTGACGGGGGCGAGAAACGATTTGGACGTATCGCCGATAAAACCCCGTTCGATAGCGCTTGGGTATTATCTTGCCACGGCGATAAACGGCTTAATTATCGGTTTTGCAGCGACGGCGCTGGGATTGATATATTTGGCGATTACGGGGTGGTATCTCTCCTTTGTGGACGTGTTGGCGCTGTTTGGCGACGTGATGATTATGGTGGCGTTTGGTACGGCGCTTTCGTCGCTCGTATGTTATCCACTCACTACGCAAGGTCAGTTGTCGGCGGTAGGCACGGTTGTCAGCGCAGGATACGGGTTTGTGTGCGGCGCGTATATGCCGATTTCCTCTTTTTCGAGTGGGATTAGAAACGTGATGTCCTTTTTCCCCGGTACGTACGGTACTTCGTTGTTGCGTAATCACGCTTTGCGCGGCGCGTTGGACGAAGTGGCGGCGCAAGGATTCCCTGCGGAAGTGGTGGAAGGATTGAAAAATATGTCGGACACGAATTTTTATTTCTTTGAAAGCAAAGTGGCTGTATGGCAAATGTATCTCGTTTTGTTGGGGGCGACGTTGTTGCTCGTCGGCGGATATTTATTGTTGTACGCGTTAAAAGGGAAAAAACGTAAAGAAAAAGGAAAAACGCGTTGTCGTAAAAACTGATTTTTTGTAAAAAATGTCGTTAAAAGCTTGTTTTGAAGGAAAAAATTGTTAAAAAGCGAGTAAAAACGCTTGCAAAAAACAAAAAAAAAGGCTATCATATATGTTATGATAAATGAGGGCAGTCGTTTTTGCCCGTAATTAAGGAGAATATCATGTATAGCAAGTGGATAAATTTGTTGGCGGAAGCCACAGAAGGAACGACGAAAAAAGCGTCTCCGTGGGGGATGTGGATTATCGTTGGTGTGTTCGTATTGCTGTTTGTAGGTATGAGCATACTCAACCGTCGTTCGCAAAAGAAAAGACAACAAGAAACGGAAAACACGCTTAACGCAATCAAACCCGGCAACAAGGTAAAGACGGTTGGCGGCATTTGCGGTATCGTAGTGGAAGTTTGCCCTGAAGATAATACGTTCGTATTGGAAACGGGCACGGAAGCAAGCGGTAAATCGTATATTAAGTTCGACAGACAGGCGATTTATCAAACGGATGCCGTTCCTGAACCCGTAGTAGAAGCGCCCGTAGAAGAAGCTGCGTCCGCGGAAGAAATTTTGCCCGTAGAAGAGGCAGTTGTTCCCGTAGTGGCGGAAGAAGCGCAAGAAAAGCCTGCAAAGAAGGAAAAGAAGGCGAAAAAAGCGAAGACGGAAAAAGCGCCCGTGGTAGAAGAAGCTCCCGTAGAAGCGGTAGTTGAAGAAGCTCCCGTAGTGGCGGAAGAAGCGCAAGAAAAGCCTGCAAAAAAGGAAAAGAAAGCGAAAAAGGCGAAGACGGAAAAAGCGCCCGTGGCGGAAGAAGCTCCCGTAGAAACGGCGGCAGAAGAAACGCAAGAATAATAGTAAAAAGAGAATAAATAGCAAACACCTTCGCATACGATACTGCGGAGGTGTTTTTTATGGACAGCGAAACGAGTTACGGAAAGGGAATATGGCAAGTGATAAAAGGGGTAGCGCTTGCGCTGGTGATTTCTTTGGTGGCGGCGGTGATATTTGCCAACGTCTTGCGGTTTTCTGCGTTGCCCGATAGGATAATTTATCCCGTCAATCAAACGTTGAAAGCGATTGCCGTTGCAAGCGGCGCGTTGGTATTTGTCAGAGGAGAAAAGGGCTTTCTTAAAGGGATAGGGATAGGGCTGCTTTTTTCCGCGTTTTCCTATCTTGCCTTTTCAGCGATTGGTGGAGATTTTTCATTGTCGTGGCTGATTATCGTAGAGCTTTTGTCGTCGGCGCTCGTGGGGGCGATAAGCGGCGCGCTTGCCGTTAATTTGAAAAAAAGCGGTTAAAAATAGGGAAAGTTCTTATAATCGCTTGCAATTTGGGAAAAAGTGTATTATAATAAGATTATAAAACTATTGACGATAGGAGAAACGATTATGATAAAGACGATTGCGAAACCTGCTGAAAAGAAAACGACGGCTTGCGGCGAATGCAGAAGCACCTGCCAATCCGCTTGCAAAACCAGCTGCACGGTAGGCAACCAATCCTGCGAAAGAGTTACGCGCGAAGAAAAAATCGAACGTAAATAATAGCGGTACGCCGTAAACGCGGCGAGGCGCAAGTAGGAAATTTTGCAAAAAAACGGCGTATTTTGTTAAGTACGCCGTTTTTAACCCGTTATCGGGAAGAAAAAATGAGAAGAGAAAGATAGATGATACACGTATTTTCGTATAGGGATAAAAATTATATTTATGACGTAGGTAGCGGCAGCTTGCACGAGTGTGATACGCCTACCGCCGATTATTTAAAGGCGAAAGAAGAAGGACAAGCCGTCGATATTACCTATATCACGGACGACCAAATCGCGGAAATTTTAGGCGACGTAAACGCTTTAAAAGAACAGGGCTTGCTTTTTAAGGAAGAGGTAAAATCGTATCCAATGAAGAGCAACGAAGTGAAAGCGCTTTGCATCCACATTTGTCACGATTGTAATTTCCGCTGTCGGTACTGTTTTGCAGACGAAGGGGCATACCACTCGAAAAGAGAGAGTATGTCTTTTGATACGGCGAAAAAAGCGGTGGATTTCCTCATTGCAAACAGCGGCAAACGCAAAGTGCTGGAAATGGACTTCTTCGGCGGCGAACCGTTGATGAACCTTGACGTATTGAAACAAACGGTGTATTACGCGAAAGAAGAGGGCGCGAAAGTTGGCAAGAAATTCTTATTTACGACGACGACCAACGCGCTGCTTTTAAACGACGACACGATACGCTTTTTTAACGAAGAAATGGAAAACGTCGTTTTGTCCTTGGACGGGCGCAAAGAAGTGCACGACGCCATTAGAAAAAGCGTAAACGGCAAGGGTACGTACGATTTAATTATTGATAAAATTAAAAAATTCATTTCTTTGCGTGGGGATAAAAGCTATTACGTGCGCGGCACTTTTACGGCGAAAAATCTCGATTTTGGCAAGGACGTGCTGTTTATCGCGGACCAAGGCGTAGATTCCATTTCTATGGAACCCGTCGTCACGGAAATTCCCGATTTGCAGATTCGCGAAGAACATTTGCCCACGATAGAAAAGGAATACGAGAACCTTTGCGAAGATTACTTGAAACGCTACGCAGAAGGGAAGGGATTTAATTTCTTCCATTTCAATATCGATTTAGAGGGTGGGCCTTGTCTTTCCAAGCGCGTTTCCGCGTGCGGCGCAGGCAACGAATATTTTTCGGTGACGCCCAACGGCGATTTGTATCCCTGCCATCAATTTGCGGGCGACGAAAACTTCCGTATGGGCAGCGTTTTCGAAGGGATAACCCGCCCCGATATTCGTGAAAAATTCAAAAATTCCTGTTTATTTACGCGCAAAAAATGCGAAAATTGTTTTGCGAAGTTTATTTGTTCGGGTGGATGCAGCGCGAATAATTATCATTTCAACGGGGACATTGACGAACCGTACGAAACGACGTGCGCGATGATGAAAAAACGCGTGGAATGCGCCATGCATATTTTGGCGCAAAAGAAGCTGCTTAAAGAAAACGGTTAAAAATGCTTTCCCGTAGGGAAAGAAGGAAGAAATCGGGCAATTTTTACGCAAAAAAGCAATTTTTTTTCGCTTATCCGCCTTTATAACTTGACGGGCAGGCAAAAAATAGGGTATAATTAAAAAGTATCATTGTATTCGAAGAGAATTCGAAATAATTAGGAGGCAATCAATGGGCAAGAAGAAATCGGTGGCGTTAATGGTAATTCTTACCATCGTAATCGTTGCTTTGTGCGCGCTGGTGCTTTTCCCTTCCGTACCGGTAGGGGTAAAGGATTGGAAACCCGTCGCATCGCAATACGATTTTAGCACCGAAATTGACGGTGGGTACTACGCGTACTATTATCCCGAGGGGGTTATTCCCGAAGCGGATTACAACGAGGAGAAACTTGGCTATGAAGAGATTAGAGATTCTGCCAACTCCACGGCAAAAGAAAAAGAAGACGCGATAGACGACCTGGAAAAATTAGAGAAAGATTATCAAAAGTATAAGGGGTTGTACCTTTCCACGGAAGACGTGTGGGTAAACGGCGAAGTGTCTGACGAGTTTGCTGCTGGTTTCAAAAAAGCGGCGGACGAAATCGCAAAGAGATACGAGGCGAAAGGATACGCTGATTACCGTGTGGCAGTCGTGGACGATTACGCGTTGCGCGTTGAACTTCCCAGAGTGGAAAACAATTACGCGTCCGTTTTCTCGATGTTTGCGATGACGGGTGAATTGTCGATTACGCTTGGCGAAGAAGTCGTAGAAGAATTGAAGGAAGACGGTGTAAAGGCGAAAGACCTTATCGAAAGCTTTTCGTTGGATACCAAATACGACGCGGCGTTCGTGAAAGTAAAATTCACGGATAAGGGCAAGGCGATGATTGAAAGGGTGAAGGAAGAACTCTCCGATTCCAATACGGCGACGACGGCGCTCCATATTAAATTGGGCGAACAAGACTTGGCTATTATTTATTCGGATTGGATTTTGGACAACAATCGCGTGGCGCGTGTGTTGCCATACCAGAAAGAATATAAGGACGCTGTGGAAATTTATTCCGTTTTGTTAAGCTCGGTTTTGGAAAACGAAATGGATTTTGCGTTCGACACAAGCAGAATTGAAGCAAGGTCGTTCTCTTCCGTTTACGGTGAAAACACGTTGACGCTTTTGTATATCGCGCTTGGCGTAGCGATTCTTGCTGCGATTATATTGCCGATTATCAAGATGGGCAGATTTGGCGTAGTCAGCGTATACGGCAGCTTGTCTTTCCTTATCGTCGTAGGTATTTGTTTCAAATATATCACGGCTGGCGTCTTCGAATTGACGCTTGGCGGTATCTTGATGTTCTTGTTGGGGCTTGTGCTTATCAACGCTGTACAAGCGTATATTTACAGAGCGATTAAAAAGGAATTCCAACAAGGTAAGACGATAGCGTCGGCGGTGAAAGGCGGATACAAAAAGACGCTTTGGGCGGTTGTGGATATGTACGCGATATTGCTGTTGGGCGCGTTGGCGCTTCTTATCGGCGTAGGCGGCGTACAAACGCTTGCTATACACGCGCTCGTTGCCGTAGTGACGGCGGCGTTCTGCAATTTGCTTTGGGCGCGTTGCATCAACTACGTTTTCCTGTCAGCAAGCAAAAACCAATTTAAGTATTTCCGCTTCGTAAGAGAGGAGGATGACGACGATGATGAATAAGATTTTTGCAAAAACTGTGAAAAAGAGTTGCGCGTTTATCCTTTTGGCAGCGACGGTTGTGCTGTTGGCGGCGGCAATTATCGTATCTGCGCTTTGCGGTGTCAATTACGGTGCAGGGCTGGAAGATACGACGACGGTTAGCGTGACGGTAAACAGCTTCGTTTATAAAAACGAAAGAGAATATTTAGAAGAAACGTGTGAAAGTGTTTTTGCGGCGCAAGGCGTGGAAGCAAATTACGTATATCGTTCGGAAATGAGCGGTGACGAATGCGAACTTGCTTACGTGTTCGACGCAGATACGGAAGAAACGAAATTGCAAGCGGTGAAGGTTGCTTTGGCTGCGAAATTGGCGGCGGAATCGGCAAATAGCGAAAGCGAATTAAACGGCGCTATCGTGAACGTCAGCGCAAGCAGCGAAACGGTGAAGAGCAAAATTGCGGCGGCTCGGTTATGGCGCGCGGCAATCGCCGTGGCTGTATTTGCGGTGCTTGCCTTTGCTTACGTGGCAATCCGTCACGGATTGGCGTTGGCGTTTGCTGCATTGCTTGCGCCTATCGTATCGACGGCGTTGTCAACGGCTGTCGTATTGCTTACCCGTATCCCTGTTACGAGCGCAACTTTCTATGCGATACTCGTAACCACGATTTTGTCCGGCGTATTTACGATGATGTTCCTTAACAAATTGTCCGGCAACGCTAAGGCAGACGCCTTTGCGGGCGCAGACGCAGATACGCTTGTAAAAGGTTCGCTTTCCAGCTGTTGGATTGGTTGGACGGCAATCGCTTTTGGCGTAGCGCTCGTGTTGTTGGGCGCAATTGCGACGACGGCGGTGCGTTATTTTGCCATCGCTTCGTTTGTCGGCGTCGTTATGGCGGCGTTCGTAGGGCTTATCTTCGCGCCAAACTGCGCGTTGGAAATTAGAACGTATTTGGATAAAAAATCCGCCAATAAAACGGCTAGCGGTTACGTTGGTGCAAAAAAGGCTGACCAAGAATAATTGAATTTCACGGGCGGGAGGGGGCGTTCGCTTCCACCCGCTTGCTTTTTACAAAAGAGCTAAAAAATAGGAGAAACTATGAAGAAACTCGTCCCCGAATACACGCTGTCGGCGGAACAATTAAATATTGCCGCTACGCTTGCGCAACGGACGGGTTTAACCGAAAACGTCACGCGTATTTTATACGCGAGGGGCGTGGATACGGTGGAAAAGATAGCGCGTTTTATGAAACCGTCAAAGCGTAATTTTCTTTCGCCTTTTTTAATGAAAGGGATGAAGGAAACGGTGGAGATGCTGACGGCGGCGCGTGACGAAGGCAAGACGGTTGCCGTGTTTGGGGATTATGACGCCGACGGTATTTGTGCGTCTGCCATTATGTTTTACGCTTTGCGGGATTTCGGTATCGACGCGCACGTGTACGTGCCGGAACGCGCAGACGGATACGGGCTGTCGGAAGAGGTGATTGACCGCATTTTTGAAGACTGCAATCCGGAAATTTTTATCACGGTTGACTGCGGTATTTCCTGCGCGAAAGAGGCACAATATATTTACGAACTCGGTTCGGACGTCATTGTAACCGACCATCACGAATTGCCGGAAATTTTGCCCGATTGTATCATCGTCAACCCCAAATTACAAGACGATTACCCGTACGACAACCTTTGTGGCGCAGGCGTTGCGTTTAAGGTGGCGTGCGCGCTTTTAGGGGAAAACGCGTATCAGTATTTAGATTTTGCGGCGCTTGCTACGGTGGCTGACAGCGTACCGTTGTTGGGAGAAAACCGTGACATCGTAACGGAAGGTTTGCGGTTGTTTAATCACGATTTACGGCCTTGTTTTGGTGGACTTATCGGCAAGACGTACGACGGGATAACGGCGCAAACGCTGGCGTTTAACGTTGCGCCGAGGGTGAACGCGGCAGGGCGTATGGGTGACGCGCAAGCGGCGTTTCGGCTGTTCACAAGCGAGGACGAAACGGAGATTTACGATTTGTCCGTAAAGCTTTGTATGTACAACACGGAACGGCAAAAATACTGCGACGAATTATATCTTTCCGCCAAGCAAAAATTATTAAAGAAAGGCGCGTTTAACAACGTAATTATGCTTTCAGACGAGGGGTGGAATCCCGGATTTATCGGCATTGTTGCGGCGCGTTTGGCGGAAGAATTCAATCGTCCCACGTTGCTTTTCGTCCATCACGGCGATATGTTAAAAGGCAGCGCGAGAAGCATTGAAAGCGTCAATATTTTTACGGCGCTTAAAAACTGTTCGGAATATATTGAAGAATTCGGTGGACACGCGCAAGCGGCAGGCGTCAACGTGCATATCGATAATTTTGCAGCGTTGGAGGCGGCGTTAAACGAAGAAATTGGGCGCACGTATAGCCAAGCTGATTTCGAACAAAAGCTGTATATAAGCGAACAAATCAACGATGTATTCGACGAAAAATTTGCGCGTGAGTTGATGGAGATGGAGCCGTACGGCGTGGGGCATAGACGTCCGCTGTTTTGTATTTCCACGGGGGCGTGTACGGCGCGGCCTCTTAAAAACTTATCGCCGCATTTGTCGGTGAAAAGCGATTTTATCGATTTGACCTATTTTTCGGGTAGTAAAAATTTAAAAATTATCGAGAGCGATATTAAGAAAGAAATCGTCTTTGAAGTGAGCGTATCCCATTTCAAGGGCAGAGATTATATTAAAGGCGTCGTCAGGGATTTATTATACGATGGAAGAACGGGCAGAAACGCCGCGGAAGGCATTTTTGCCAACGCGATGACGAGGTTGCGCGCGCCGCGCGTAGAGGTGTCGCCTACGACGTGTACGACGGAAGAAATTAAGGCGTTGATACGTGAAAAACAGGCGCAATGCCCTTACGGGCTTTGCTTAATTGCCTCGGATAGACGTACGTTGCGTTTTTACGAAGAATTGGACGGCACGGATTGCGATTTATTTTATCCCTCGTCAAGAAACGTGGCGAATACCCTCATCGTTGCCCCTGCGGCAGACGCCGATTTGTCAGGGTTTAGAGATTTTATTTTTCTTGATACGCCGGCAGATTTCCATTTGCAATCGCTTGCAGGGAAAAACGTGTACGTCAACGGGGATATCTGCGGATATAAAACGTTTGCTGCGTTGCCCGTTGAAAGGGAGCAATTATTGGAGATTTTCTCTGCGTTGCGCAGCGAAATTAACCGCTTAAACGGGGGCACGGTGGAAGAAGTGGCGAAAAACTGTGACGGTTTGGGCTATGATAAGCGGGAGTTCATCTTTGCGGTGAACGTATTTGAAGAACTTGGTTTGGTGGCGTTTGATAACGATAGGTTGACGGTGTATCGAGGGATAAAGGCAGATTTAGCCGATTCGTCCATCTATCGCGAAGTATGCGCGTTACAAAACGGATAAAAGGGTTATAAGAGAGTACGGATATGGAATTAACCTTACGAAAAATAAGAGAAAGTTATGCGGATTCCGATTGTGAGATGCTGATAAAAGCGTACGATTACGCCAAGGCGGCGCACGTCAATCAAAAACGCGCTTCGGGTGAACCGTATTTTATCCACCCTTGCGCGGTGGCGGAAATTCTCATAGAATTGGGCTTGGACGCGGCGACGATTGCCGCGGCGCTTTTGCACGACGTCATTGAAGATACCGCCTCTACGGAGGAGGATATCAAACGCGAGTTTGGCGACGAAGTTCTTGCGCTGGTTAGCGGTGTAACGAAACTCGAACGTATCGTATTCAAATCGCAAGAGGACGCGGAGGCGGAAAATTTCCGCAAAATTTTCGTGGCGATGGCAAAGGACGTACGCGTGATTATTATTAAGCTTGCCGACCGTTTGCACAATATGCGTTCGCTCAATTTCTTGTCGCACGAAAGGCAACAACGTATGGCAAGCGAAACGTTGGAAATTTACACGCCGCTTGCAGGCCGTCTTGGTATTTCGCAAATCAAGTGCGAATTAGAGGATTTGTGCTTGAAATACCTTGACCCGGAATCGTACGAGTTTTTGGTGTATAATATTAGAGAACGTCTTTCCGAACGCAAGGAATTCGTTTCTCATATCGTAGAAGAAATCAAGGAAATTATGCAAAAAGACGGGGTAGAAGGGGAAGTTTTTGGCCGTCCCAAACACTTCTATTCCATCTATAAAAAGATGAAAAACAAGGGCAAGACCATAGACCAAATCTATGATTTGTCTGCGGTGCGCGTTATCGTGAAGGACGTGAAAGAGTGCTATACGATACTTGGGGAAATTCACGAAAAATGGAAACCTATTCCTGGGCGTATTAAAGATTATATCGCGACGCCAAAGCCCAACAAATATCAATCGTTGCACACGACGGTTATGACGGAATACGGTCAGCCGTTTGAAATCCAAATCCGCACGGAAGAAATGCATAAGATAGCAGAATTCGGTATCGCGGCGCATTGGAAATACAAAGAAGGCAAGACGGACGAGGCAAACAGCAGCTTTGAAAACAAGCTGACTTGGCTTCGAGAAGTGATGGAATGGGAAGGCGATTTGAAGGATTCGAAGGAATTTATCAACGCCTTGAAAACGGAACTTTACAGCCACGAACTTTTGGTGTTTACGCCGCGCGGCAAAGTTATCTCCTTGCCTCCCGAAGCAACGCCCGTGGATTTTGCGTATGCCATCCACTCGGAAGTGGGCAATCATTGCACGGGGGCGAGAGTTAACTCTCGTATCGTGCCGCTTACCACGACGTTGGAAGTGGGGGACGTTGTAGAGATTATCACTTCGCCCAACTCCAAAGGCCCTTCGCGCGATTGGTTAAAATTTATTAAATCGTCCAGCGCGAAGGCAAAAATCCGTCAATTTTATAAAAACGAATTGAAGGAAGAAAATATTCGCCTTGGGCAGACGAAATTGGAGGACGAGGCGAAAAAACGTGGGTTCACCCTTGCGGAAATTCTCACCGCAGACAGCTTTAAACGGGTGTCCGAACGTTTCTCTTTCGGCGCGCAGGACGAAATGTTTGCCGCCGTTGGTTACGGCTCCGTTTCCGTCAATCAAATTATTTTCAAACTGATTGATTATTACCGCAAAGAAACGCCGCTTGCGTTTGAACTGCACACGGGCAAGCAAACCGGCAAGAGCGACGGCGCGGTGCTTATCAACGGACAAGCAGGTATGCTGGTGCGGTTTGCAGGTTGCTGTTCGCCCGTGCCTGGCGACGAAATCGTTGGGTATACTTCCCGTGGCAGAGGCGTCGTCGTGCATCGCAAGGATTGCCCGAATATCGAGGCGAGCGATAAACAGCGTTTATTGCCTGCGTCGTGGCGGTTAGAAGAGGGGATGAAACAGCGTTTCAACGCCAACATTTCCATCCGCGCCTCCGAACAGGGCACGGTGTTGTCCGCCCTTTCTACTGCCGTGGCAGAATTGAAGTTGTCTATCGTCAATATCAACGGCAGAATTGATAAAAACCGCGACGCTATTGTGGACGCAACCATTTCCATTTCCGATACTTCGGAAATAGATTTGCTTATTCGAAAAATGCAATCGGATAAGCGTATATACGAAGTGCATCGTATCACTTCCCTTTCGTAAGCTATGCAAATTATCAGGATTTCACCGCGCGGTTTTGGCGCGAACGCGTACGTCATTACGCAAGACGGCAAAGAGGCAATCGTCATCGACCCTGCACAGCGACGCGTGGAAGGGGAACTGTTAAAACTCGGCTTAACGGCAAAATACGTCCTTCTCACCCATTGTCATTTCGACCACGTCGGCGGCGTAGCCGCTTTGCAAGCAGCAGGGGCGAAAGTTTTGTGTGGTGAAAAAGAGAAGTCGCTTTGCGGCACGTCTGCGGATTTATACGACGCGTTCGGCGCGCCGAGAGAGCCGTTTTACGTGGATGAAACGTTGAAAGACGGGGAAACGCGTATTCTTTGCGGCGTAAGCGTGCAAACGCTGTTCACCCCGGGACATACGGCAGGCGGCGCGTGTTATTTAATTGCCGACGATAAGGGGGATAGACACCTCTTTACGGGGGATACGTTGTTTGCAGGCAGTATTGGCAGGACGGATTTCCCTACGGGCAGTATCGGCGCGCTTCGCGATAGTTTGAAAAAACTCGCCTCGTTAGACGGGGATATGGCGGTGTATCCGGGACACCAAGAGGAAACGACGCTGGAAGAAGAAAGAAAAACTAATCCTTTTATGGTAGATTTATAATAGGCGGCAAAATATGCTGGTTACCAACTGTTCATTTTTAGAAAACGAATTATTGGACGCGGCGCGTTTGTTCAAAACGCAGCCGCGTTCTATACTGCACGACTTTCGCTTTGCAGAGGGTACGTTCTATAACGATTTTGACGTGGACGGGGAAAAATATTCGTTTGAAGATAGCGCACAGGTATGCGACGAATTGCATTTTAAGCGTTTGGAACGCCGTTTTGCAAAACTTAGATTGTACGAAATTTTAAGTGAAAAATACGGCGAGAAGATGCCTTGGGGCGCGTTGACGGGGATACGTCCTACCAAGCTTGCGTACACGGAAAGAGAAGAAGGCAACGATTACGTTGCGCTCTTTCGAAAAATGGGCGTACGTGAAGAGAATATCCGCTTGGTGGCGGCAACCATTGCGGCGCAAGAAGGGATTTACGAGAAAAAGGACGGCAACACCGATTTGTTCGTGTCCATCCCTTTTTGCCCGACGAAATGCGCGTACTGTTCGTTTATCACCGCGCCGATAGACAAGACGAAACACTTTATCGCTCCCTATTTAGACGCGTTGGAAAAGGAGATAGCGGCGGCAGAGGACAGCGTTGGCAATTTGCGCAGCGTATATATTGGCGGCGGCACGCCGTTTGCACTCGATACACCCGATTTAGAACGGGTTTTGCGCGCGTTACAGCCGTTGATTTCGCGTTTTAACGAGAAAGCCGAGTACACCGTTGAGGCAGGGCGTCCCGACGTATTTACGGAGGAAAAGCTGGCGCTTTTACAAAGATACGGCGTCAATAGAATTTGTATCAATCCGCAGACGTTTTCTAACGAAACGCTTGTCAAAATTGGCAGAAAACATACGGTAGAAGATTTTTATAAAGCGTATTCGATGGCGGAAAAATACGGATTTTCCGTCAATATCGATTTGATAGCGGGCTTGGAAGGGGAAACGGTGGAAACGTTTGCCCAAGGCGTGAAAAAAGCGGTGGAAACGGGCGCGGACAATATCACCGTGCATTGTTTGTCCTTAAAATCGGGGGCGAAACTCAAAGAAGAGATTTCGTATATTGAAAACGACAGCATTTCTCAAATGGTTGCCCTTTCACGAACGATACTAAGTGAGGCTGGATACGAGCCGTATTATATGTACCGTCAAAAATACCAAGCGGGGAACAACGAAAACGTGGGCTGGACGAAAAAGGGCAAAGCGTGCGTGTATAACGTGGACGTAATGGAAGAAACGGCGGATAATTTGGCGGTGGGCGCAAACGCCGTGTCCAAGCGCGTTTTCAACGAAAAAGGATTGATAACTCGTTTCGCTTCGCAAAAAGATTTGAAAACGTATATCGAGCGAGTGGACGAAATTATCGAAAAAAAGCGGAAATTTTTTGAATAAGCGGAAAAAAAGTAAAAAAAGGCTCGTTTTTTGTTTACTTTTACAAAGTAAAGTGTTATAATAGCGATAACGGTCACGAAGAGAATCGATTCTCCACGTTTCCCTTGGTGATACGAGATACCATTCCATAGGAGGATAAACAGAAATGGAAAAGAACGAAATTATTGCAAAATTTGCCACCCACGAAGGCGACACCGGTTCGCCCGAAGTACAGATTGCTTTGCTCACGGAAAGAATCAATCACCTCAACGAACATTTGAAAGCGAACAAGCAGGATAACCACTCCCGTCGCGGTCTTTTGAAGATGGTTGGTAAGCGTCGCGGTCTTTTGGACTATTTGAAGGAAAAAGATATCGCTAGATACAGAGCAATCATTGAAGCGTTAGGGCTTCGTAAATAATGCAAAACGCGAAAGAGCGGGTATTTTAACTCGCTCTTTTTCGTGTATTATAGGACGGATAATAGGACAAGCCTTTGGCATAGGTTTCGTAACCGTTGCCGTCTTATCAACCGTTTACCGATAAGGGCGGTATGCGGACAAGAACCAAAAAGAATAACAGCAAAAGGAGAAAATGTAGTATGCCAAACTTAAACGAAGCAAAAGTATTCAAAACGGACTATGCGGGGAGAGAACTCGTTGTAGAAATCGGCAAGTATGCAGAACAAGCAAACGGCGCTTGTTTGGTGCGTTGCGGTGAAACGGCGGTGCACGTTTCCGTATGTATGTCTGAAACGGCAAGAGAGGGTATGGATTTCTTCCCCTTGTCGGTAGATTACGAAGAAAAAATGTTCGCCGTAGGTAAAATCCCCGGCGGTTTCAAAAAACGTGAGGGCAGAGCGTCCGATAAGGCAATTTTAACCAGCCGTCTTATCGACAGACCTATCCGTCCCTTGTTCCCCAAAGGAATTTTTAACGACGTAGTAGTGATTGCGACGGCACTTTCCGTTGACCCCGATATCTCGCCCGAGCCTTTGGCAATGGTAGGTTCGTCTATCGCACTTTCCATTTCCGATATTCCTTGGGCAGGGCCTACGGGTTCGGTTGTCGTAGGTATGGTTGACGGCAAGTACGTTATCAACCCCAACGTGGAAGAAAGAGCGAAGAGCGCGATTCATTTGAACCTTGCAGGTACGAGTGACGCTATCTTGATGATTGAAGCGGGCGCAAACGAAGTTACGGACGCAGAAATGGTAGGCGCGATTATGTTCGGCCACGAAGAAATCAAGAAGGTTTGCGCTTGGATTGAAAACGAAATCGTTCCCGTTGCAGGCAAGAAAAAGAAGGAAATGGAATTCTACCATATCCCCGAAGACCTTGACGCAGCGGTAAAAGCGTACGGCTACGATAAATTGTACGCGGCACTTGATACGTTCGATAGACAAGAAAGACAAGTAAAACAAGCGGAAGCAGAAGCGGAAATTATCGAACATTTTAAGGAAATTTATCCCGACCAAATCCGTGAAGTGAAGGATTCCATTTACTATATCGTAAAGGGCATCGTACGCGCGAAGATTTTCGAAGGCGTTCGTCCCGACGGCAGAACTTTGGACGAAGTTCGTCCTATCTGGTGTGAACACGGTATCCTTCCCAGAGTACACGGTTCGGCAGTATTCACGCGTGGCCAAACGCAAGCGATTACGACGTGTACGCTTGGTATGCTTGGCGAAGCGCAACGTATGGAAGGGCTTGACGAGGAAGAAGAAAAGAGATATATGCACCAATACAACTTCCCCGGCTATTCCACGGGCGAAGCAAAGGCGCTTAGAAGCCCCGGCCGTCGTGAAATCGGCCACGGCGCTTTGGCAGAACGCGCGCTCGTTCCCGTAATTCCTTCCCCTGAAGAATTCCCGTATGCAATCCGCGTCGTATCGGATATTTACTCTTCCAACGGCTCGTCCTCGATGGCTTCCGTATGCGGCTCGACGATGTCGCTTATGGACGCAGGCGTTCCTATCAAAGCGCCCGTTGCAGGCTGCGCGATGGGGCTTGTAAAAGACCAAGAAACGGGCAAGTACGTTATTATGACGGATATTCAAGGCTTGGAAGATTTCCTTGGCGATATGGACTTTAAGGTGGCTGGTACGGATAAAGGCATCACCGCTATCCAAATGGATATCAAGATTAAAGGTATTTCCGAACAAATTATGCTTGACGCCATTGCGAAAGCGCAACTTGCGAGAAAGCATATTCTTGGCAAGATGCTCGAATGTATCCCTGCGGTAAGCGAAGAACTTTCCGTATACGCACCCAAGATTGTCACCTTCAAAATCAATCCTGAAAAGATTGGCGACGTCGTTGGTAAGCAAGGTAAAGTTATCAATAAGATTATCGAACAAACGGGCACGAAGATTGACATCGAAGAAGACGGTACGGTATGTATCGCTTGCTACGGCGATATCGCCAATGCAAACCGCGCGAAAGCGATTGTCGAATCGATTGCGCACGACCCCGAAGTGGGCGATATGTTCGTAGGCGTAGTCGTACGTATCCTTTCCAAAGTAGGCGCGTTCGTAGAATTCGCTCCTGGGAAAGACGGTATGGTACACATCTCCAAACTTTCCAAGGAAAGAGTTAATCAAGTGGAAGACGTACTCAATATCGGCGACAAGGTGAAAGTGGAAATTATCAAAATCGGCGAAAAGGGTATCGACCTTCGTTTGCTTGAAAAGATGGACTAATCGAAAAGAGAATAGAAAAACCTCGGCTTTTCACAAGCCGAGGTTTTTTGACGAAAAAACGGCGGAGCAAGTTGCTCCGCCGTTTTTGTATACGTAATTATATTTTCTTTCTTAAAATATAATCGCAATTTATCATGCCGTTGCCCAAATCAACGTCGATTTCCTTTTCAATGACAAACCCATTTTTTTGATAACACCGCACCGCCCTTGCGTTGGCTCGGTTGGCGCTTAAAACGAGCTCTTTTCCGCGCCTTGCCATAAAGGCGAACGCCTGCGTGGGATAGCCTTTTCCGCGCGCCTCGGGGCGCAAATACAGCTTGTCCATATACGTTTCGTTTTCCCTTTCCACAAACACCAAAACGCCGTCTTCGCCCAGCTTAAAATATTCGTAGCCAAGCGCTTGGTATTCTTTAATGCCTTGGGGTGAGAAGAATTTATGCAGCAAGAAATCGATTTGTTCTTTGGGAAGAATATTCCCGTACGTTTCGTGCCAAAGGGGATACATAAAGTTGTAAAGTTCCGCAAAATCTTGCGGAGTAAACGCGCGTATTTCCATACTTTGTATTATACGACTTTTTATATAAAAAGTCAAAGGATTTTTCGCGTTTCCAAACCTTGACTTATGCAAGGGTAAATGGTATAATAAAAGAGTAAAGGAGCAAGGTTATGAAATACATAGAATTGACGATACACACCACGACGGAGGCGAGTGAAATTATCTCCGACGTGATGTGGAATTACACCGATTACGGCGTTACCATTTGCGACAGGGCGGATATTATCGCCCTGCAAACGAGCAAGGAAACGACCTTTTGGGATTATATGGACGACGAGTTGACGGAGAATAAACAAACGGACGTATTGGTGAAATGTTACGTGGCGGAAGACGTTGCGGGAGAGTATATTCCTGCGATATTAAGCGATATTCAAAACGCGAAGGAATTATCGGGCGGCGCAATCCCGTTCGGGACGTTGGAAGACACCAAGCGCATAGTGGACGGGGACGATTGGATTGACGTTTGGAAAAAACATTTCCGTCCTATCCATTTGGGGAAAATCGTCGTCGTGCCAGAGTGGATAGACTATACCCCTCAAGCGGATGAAAAAATCGTATTGCTCGATTCGAATATGGCGTTCGGCACGGGGGAACACGAAACGACGTCGTCTTGCGTAGAGTTGATGCAAGAATACGTCACGCCCGACAGCGTTTGTATCGATGTGGGTTGCGGCAGCGGCATTTTGGGGATTTCCGCCGTTAAGTTGGGCGCAAAAAAGGCGTATCTCACCGACATCGACCCTATCGCCGTGGAAAGTTCGCTCCACAATGCAAAGCTCAACGGCGTGGACGAAAAAACGGTGGTGGCGCACGCCAACCTGTTGGACGATACCGATATTCAAGGGGACGTCGTTATGGCAAATATCACGGGGGAAGTATTAAAATTGCTCGCTCCGTCTATGCCAAAGAATTTGAAAAAAGACGGCGTACTGATTTTAAGCGGCATTATCGAAAGCCGTTTGGAAATGGTAAAATCGGCGTACGAAGCGGTAGGGTTGCAGGTTATCAAAGAAAAGAGAAAAGGCGAGTGGTTTGCGCTCGTATTAAAACATAAAGCGTAAAGAGGTAGTTATGTCTGCGTTAAAACGGTTTTTCGTGGATACAATTAAAGACGTCACCGTATTAGAGGGCGAAGAGTTCGAGCACGCAAAAAACGTGCTCCGTATCGGCGTGGGCGCGGAAGTTATCCTGCTTGACAACAGCGGAAAGGAATACACGGCAGTCGTTTCGCAAGTAGAGAAAAAGCAAATGCTGCTGTCCGTTGTGCGCGAAGAAGTGGGGCACCGCGAGGCGAAAACGGACGTTTGCCTTTTATTTGGCTATCTTAAAAATGCGGACAAAAACGAATTTATCGTGCAAAAAGCCGTAGAGCTTGGCGTGAATAAAATCGGCGTATTTTCCTCCGAGTTTTCTTCGGCATATATGAACGCGAACAAGCTGGAAAGATTGAATAAAGTGGCGAAAGAGGCGGCGAAACAATGTTTACGCGCCACCGCGCCGACGATAGAATATTACGATACTTTGCAAGGCGCGCTTGCAAGCGCAAACGGCTACGATAACAAAATTTTTGCCTGCGAATTTGCAAGCGAAAGCGAAATATCGCTCGATAAAATAAAAGGCAGCACGGCAATCGTCGTGGGCAGCGAGGGCGGCTTTTCTAGGGAAGAAGCGGAAAATGCAAAAACGCTTGGCTATCAACACGTCACGCTTGGCAAACGGATTTTGCGCGCGGAAACGGCGGCGGTATCGTTGACGGCGGTGGTGATGTTCTCGCTAGGAGAGTGGCAATGAAGGCGGTAGTATTTACGCTTGGCTGCAAGGTAAACGACGTGGAAAGCGGCTCGATTATCCACGGTTTCAAGGAAATGGGCTACGCCGTGTCAAGGGAGCTGATTCCTGCGGATATATACGTTATCAATACGTGCGCGGTGACGGCGGAAGCGGAAAGGAAAAGCCGTCAAGCGATTGGCAGGGCGTTAAAATGTAACCCCGACGCAAAAGTAATCGTTTGCGGTTGCGCTACGGAAAAAAACGCGCAATCGTTTTTGGAAAAGGAGGGCGTATTCGCCGTCGTGGGCGCAAAGGGGAAAAACCGCGTTTTGGAAATCGTACAATCGGGGTTTGACAGCGCGTTTTCCGGCGTACAGGTTTGCAAAGATACAACCAAGTATGAAGAAATGCCCTTGCCCGAGTGTTTGAAAACGAGAAATTTTGTAAAAATTCAAGACGGTTGCAATCGGTTTTGTTCGTATTGCGTGATACCGTATTTGCGTGGGCGCAGCCGTTCAAGGCTCTTGGAAAACGTCGTGGACGAAGTGCGAAAAGGTACGGCGCTGGAAACGGTGTTGACAGGGATTGATTTGTCGGCGTACGTGGACGAGAAAGGACGGGATATCAGCGATTTATTGTCTGCGTTAAAGGGCTTGGATACGCGGATACGGCTTGGCTCTATGGAAGTGAGTATGGTAACGCCGCGCTTTTTAGCGGTCTTGAAAGAAATGGGCAATTTCGCGCCGCACTTCCATTTATCTTTGCAAAGCGGCGATAACGGCGTATTGAAAAGTATGAACCGACATTACACGCGCGAAGAATATTTGGAAAAATGCCGTTTGATATACGAAGTCTTTCCAAACGCAGGGATAACGACGGATATTATCGTCGGTTTCCCCACCGAAAGTGAAGAAGCGTTTCTCAATTCCTTGAAGATAGTGGAAGAAGCTGGTTTTTCGCAAGTGCACGCTTTTCCGTATTCTCCAAGGGAAGGCACAAACGCGTATAGAAAGTATAAGGAATTGCCAAAAGCTGTGAAGAAGGAACGCGTAGAGCGTATTTTAGCGGTGGCGGCGAAACAAAAGGAAAGGTATTTGCAAGGCTTTATCGGCAAAACGTTGACGATTGTGCCCGAACGCACGATTGACGGCGTAACGGAAGGGTATGCAGAAAATTATATCCGCGTGTACGCGCGCGGAGAAACGGAAAAAACGTTGACAAAAGTGCGCGTGACGGGGTTGAAAAAGGACGGCGTAAGCGCCGAATTGATATAAGGAGTGTTTTGTTATGGAAAACTGTATTTTTTGTAAAATTATCGCAGGGGAAATTCCCTCGCCGAGGTTGTATGAGGACGACAAAATGATTGTTATCCGCGATATCGAACCGAAGGCAAAATTGCATTATCTTTGTATCCCGAAAACGCATTTTGCGTTGCTTGACGAAATGGACGAGGACAAGAGCGAAATTTTGAAATACTGCTTTACGAAGATTGCGGAAATAAAGGACGGTCTTGGTTTACAAGACGGTTATCGTATCATCATCAACCAAGGCGAAAACGGCGGACAAACGGTACGCCATTTGCATATACATTTGCTTGGCGGCGAAGTTCTCGGCGGTTTCTAAACGACGTATCTACGTCGCAAAACGGCGTTGTGCTTGCGTTTGCCCTTGCTCGTTTACGTTTTGTAAACGTCCCGTCGGGCAATCCGCGCACGCCTTGTCTTGCTCGTATCTACGCCGTTTACCACTCGACAAACACCTTGCAATACGGCGTTGTGCTTGCGTTTGCCCTTGCTCGTTTACGTTTTGTAAACGTCCCGTCGGGTAATCCGCGCACGCCTTGTCTTGCTCGTATCGCCGCCGTTTGCGGAGAGCCTCCGCTGGCGAGGCTTTCTATCCTTACCGCTTGTGAATAACGGTATCGCAAACGAGGAGTCAAGAGGCATAGTCTCTTGCGGATTGTAAAGGCAGAGCCTTTACGACACTCTGTCAAGAGCCGCCGATAGGCGGAATATAGCCCACTGCAAAGCAAAACGTAGTTTTGCGCAATCAACGCCGGTAGGCGTTCTATTGGTGAGGCGGATATCCGCCGCATCCAAAGCTTTCTATTCTTCGTTAGCGTTTGTGTGTGTGTAACGGTATCGCAAACGAGGAAGTATAAAAAACAAAATACAAGGCAATAATCCCTTCCGTGGAAACAACGGAAGGGGTTTTTCTTATGTTTTTTTGGTGGATAAAACGCGGAATAACGGCGCTATTGGCAGGGGTGATTGCCGTAGGGATATGTTTGCTTGTCAGCGTAGCCAGCGTGGGTAAATTCGGCGCGTACGCAGGCGAGCGTACGTATTATTTAGACAGCGCTTCCTCGCAAGGTTTGCAAACGTCACGTTTAGAAGGCTTGGATTTTTTAAGGGTAAAAGGGGAGAGCGTATTTATTGCAAGCGATACGCAACCGCACGTGCAAGAGATAATCAAAAGTTACGGCGCAAGCGTGGTGTGGACGGAGCAAATAGACGGCGTTACGTCGTATTATTGTTATACGCCGCGTTGGAAAGAAACGGTTGTGGTAAACGGACGAAGGGTGAATTTGCATATTGCGTGCGTCAACGGCGGTTTTGCGTTGGGCAGCCCGATTATTTTCGGGGGATATTAAAGGCTTTTTTTGAAAAAGGTGTATAAAAAACGGAAAAGGGGGAAACATTTACATACAAATTTTTTCGAAGGAGTTAAAAAAATTATGCAAGAACAAAAGGACAAGGAAATGGAAAAGGATAAGGACAAGAACGTGAAAAAGGCGAAAAGACGTGGGGGAGAAAGAAGATTTTACATGCTGACGGCAATTGGGTGCGCGGTGGCGCTTGCTGCCATCGTAATCGTTGCGGTGGCGGTGTCGGGAAAAAATACTCCCGTGATAGACAATCAGGTAAACAACGAACAGCCTTTGCCTGACGATAACGGCAACAACGAAAAGCCTACGGATACGCCTACGACGCCTGATGACGAGCAGGTATCGGGCGAACCTGAGGGGATGATTGCGCCCGTACAATCGGTGACCGTTTCTCAAGAACACGGTTTTCATCACAACGTAACGTTAGATTGTTATTACGAACATCAAGGGTTGGATTTTGCCGCAGAAGTAGGGACGGAAGTATTGGCTGTGGAAGACGGCGTTATTGAAAGCGTGTATAAAGAAGACTTATTGGTGGGTACGCAAATCACGATAGACCACGGTGACGGGGTAAAATCGGTGTACTGTTTCGTTACGGAAGCGGAAGGCTTGAAGGCAGGTGACGTCGTAAAGAAAGGGGACGTTATCGCGACGGTTGCCGAAGCGACGGGCAAAGAATATAAACAAGGCGCGCATTTGCATTTCGAAGTCATTAAAAACAACGTCAGCGTTGACCCTGCGGGGTATCTTCCTTTGGAAGAGAAATAAGCGAGTTCGCCGCCAAGCCGTTTGGGCTTGGCGGTGATTTTTTTTGGCATACGGCGTCCACGTTTTGGCATATAGTAGTATATACGTTGATTGTGGAGGCGCGGGGATGAGAAGAAGATGGGTTGCCGTGGTATTGGTTTTATTGGTAACAGTTTTATTTTGCAGTTGCAACGGTTGTAACGGCTGCCAAGAGAAAGAGCGTGTGGCAGGCAAGTATGAAATCACGGTAGAATACGTGCCCGAAAGCGGTATGCTTACGGGCACGGAAAAGGTGACGTTTGAGAATACGACGGAAAACGAGTTATCCCTTTTAAAATTCCAATTATCCCCCAACGCCTATCGAAAAAACGCGTTATACGCGCCCGTCGCGTCCGCGCAAAAAAACGTTGCGTATTACGAGGGGGAAAGCTATGGCGAAATGGCAATTTCGTCGGTAAACGGAGCAAAGAGTTGGGAAGTGTCAGGGGAAGACGAAAATATTTTATACGCTTATTTAGAGCGCGCTTTGTATCCTGGGGATAAGGTCGTGCTGGATATTGCGTTTACGTTGCGGCTTGCCAAGGTAAATCATCGTACGGGGATTACGAAACATACTGTCAATTTAGGGAACTTTTTCCCCATACTTTGCGGTATGAAAAACGGCGGTTTTTACGAAACGGCGTATTATGCCGAGGGCGACCCGTTTTTTACCGATTGCGCCGATTTTACGGTGACGGTAAAAACGCCGAAGGAATACGAGATAGCTTCGTCCGGCGCGGTGGTATCCAAACGTATTTTGGAGAGCAAGAAGGAATATACGACGGCGTTGTCAAACGCGCGTGATTTTGCGTTGGTGCTTTCCAATCAATTTAAAGTTTTACAAAGCGTGGTAAACGGAAAAGAGGTGGCGTACTATTATTATGCCGACGAAAACGCGCAAAAGCATTTGGATACGGCGTGCGAAGCGTTTGCGTATTATGAAAACACGTTTGGGGAGTACCCTTACGCAAGTTATTCTTTGGCGCAAACGGGTTTTTGTATGGGCGGTATGGAATATCCTGCATTGGTGATGTTGGCGGACGGATTGGAGGATGGCGATTTTGCGCGCGTTATTGCGCACGAAACGGCGCATCAATGGTGGTACGCCGTCGTAGGCAGCGACCAAATAGAAAACGCTTGGCAGGACGAATCGCTTGCGGAATATTCTGCCATCACCTTTTTTGAAAACTTTGAAAAATACGGGGTGACAAGAGAAAGTGCCGTGGTGGAAGCATTGAAAGAATATCGCTTGTATTACGACGTGTACGGTTCTGTGCTGGGGCGGACGGACACGGCAATGACGAGGCATTTAAAAGATTACGTAAGCGGGTACGAATATAAGTGTTTGGCGTACGATAAGGGTGTGGTGATGTTCGACGCGTTGCGAAAAAGCGTAGGGGATAAAAAATTTTTTACCGCGTTAAAAAAATATTACCACGATAACCGTTTTGCTATGGTGGGGGTAGGGGAACTCGTTAGCGCGTTTGAAAAAACGGGGTTGGACGTTCACGGATTTTTCGACAGCTTTTTACAAGGGAAAGGCGTGTTATAATTTAAAAAAGGCGGATAAAAACGCTTGCAAAAAAATGCCTGCGGCAGTATAATAAGCGTATAGAAACGCTTAGGAGTATTGCTATGCCTTTTTTACAGTATAAATGTCCCAAATGCGGAAAAAAATTCGACGAACTCGTGAAAAGTCATACGGACGAAGTTGCTTGTCCCGATTGCGGAGAAAAAGCGACGCGCGATTATTCAGGGGAGATGTACTCGGCGACGGGTAAACCCACGAAAAAGTGCAGCGGCAATTGCAAAACGTGCAGCGGCTGTTAAAAAGCCGTATCCACGGAACGAAACGGGCAAAAAGCCCGTTTTTTTGATTGACACAACTTCCTATCGCGCGACATATAATATATATACACGCCTAAAAAACGGAAAAAAGAGTATAAAAAACCGCTTTTATGAAAAAAATGAAAAAAGTAAAAAAAAATTAAAAAAGGCTGAAAAAAACGCTTGACAATATTTTTTGTAAATGGTATTATGTTTAGGCTGTCGATAAAACGGAGACGTTTTTTTGGCGCACTTCGCTGATGTGAAGTAGAAAAGAAGATTAACAACTGCATAGCAAAATTAGTCAAAAAGTTTTTATTTTTAGAGAGAAAATAAAGACGAGTACGAAAAGGCAAAAAATTTTTCATATTAAGAAAAGTAAAGCTAATTTGGTTAATA
>SVHW01000016.1 GCA_015055655.1 Clostridiales bacterium | reverse complement strand
TACCGTCAATAATTTCTTCTACGTTGATATTTTCAAGCGCAGACAAATCAATTTCGCCAACGATAGGCGCAAGTTTTGCCATAACGTCGTCGATATCGTTGATGTCAGCAGAAACGTTTAAGCCTTTGTAGGAAACGTACACAACGTTGTCTGCGAACTTAATCAAAAGCGTTTCGCCGAAGATTTCCGTCTTGGCAAGAATCGTCAACGTTTCAAGGTTGATATTTACGTCAACTACCAAGTCTTCCACCGTAGCCTTAAGATTGATTTCATTGTTTTCGTCAATGATGTCCAAAAGCGAAACGATATTGTAATAATTGCTTTCGGGCATTGTATAATCTGCCTTTTCAGCAGGCGTAACGACAGCCGTGAGCGTATCAATAGCAACGGAAATGCTGTTTACAGTTAAGTTGCCGTCCGTGGTGTTGAGCAAGATGTTTGCATCCAAACCAAAGAGGGTAGCAGCGATATTCAAGCCGTTTTCATCGTCCGTTACGACAATACCGTCAATAATTTCTTCTACGTTGATATTTTCAAGCGCAGACAAATCAATTTCGCCAACGATAGGCGCAAGTTTTGCCATAACGTCGTCGATATCGTTGATGTCAGCAGAAACGTTTAAGCCTTTAAACGATACGTAAACGATATCGTCTGCGAATTTGATTAAAAGCGTTTCGCCGAAGATTTCGGTTTTCGCAAGAATCGTCAACGTTTCAAGATTGATATTTACATCAACGGAGAGCGTGTCAACCGTAGCTTTAAGATTGATTTCATTGTTTTCGTCAATGATGTCTAAAAGCGATACGATATTGTAATAGTTAGCCTCGGGCATATCGTAGTTAGCTTTTTCGCAAGGAACTACGTTTACGTTCAAGGAATCAATAGCAACGGAGATGCTGTTTACCGTTAAGTTGCCGTCCGTGGTGTTGAGCAAGATGTTTGCGTTCAAACCAAAGAGGGTAGCAGCGATATTCAAGCCGTCTGCGCTGTCGGTAACGACAATGCCGTCAATGATTTCTTCTACGTTGATATTTTCAAGCGCAGATAAATCAATTTCACCAACGATAGGCGCAAGTTTCGCCATAACGTCGTCGATATCATTGATATCCGCGGAAACGTTCAAGCCCTTAAACGATACGTAAACGATATCGTCTGCGAACTTGATTAAAAGCGTTTCGCCGAAGATTTCGGTTTTCGCAAGAATCGTCAACGTTTCAAGATTGATATTTACGTTAACGGAGAGCGTGTCAACCGTAGCTTTAAGATTGATTTCATTGTTTTCGTCAATGATATCAAGCAAGCTTACGATATTGTAATAATTGCTTTCAGGCATATCGTAGTTAGCCTTATCGCAAGGAACTACGTTTACGTTCAAGGAATCAATAGCAACGGAAATGCTGTTTACCGTTAAGTTGCCGTCCGTGGTGTTAAGCAAGATGTTTGCGTTCAAACCAAAAAGGGTAGCAGCGATATTCAAGCCGTTTTCATCGTCCGTTACAACAATACCGTCAATGATTTCTTCTACGTTGATATTTTCAAGCGCAGACAAATCAATTTCGCCAACGATAGGCGCAAGCTTTGCCATAACGTCGTCGATATCGTTGATATCAGCGGAAACGTTTAAGCCTTTAAACGATACGTAAACGATATCGTCTGCGAACTTGATTAAAAGCGTTTCGCCGAAGATTTCCGTCTTGGCAAGAATCGTCAACGTTTCAAGGTTGATATTTACGTCAACGGAAAGCGTGTCAACCGTAGCTTTAAGATTGATTTCATTGTTTTCGTCAATGATGTCGAGAAGCGATACGATATTGTAATATTCGTTTAACGTGTCGTCGGGGATAGACGAAATTTCTTCTTCCGTAGGGGAAAGCTTAATAGGGAATTCGTCAATCGTTACGGTGATATCGCCAAGAGAGTAGCCTTCTTCCGTGATATGCAAACGTACGGCGAGGGCAATGCCTTCGACGGTGGTGGAAATGGTGAGAGAATCTTCTACTTCCGTAATATCCAATGCATCAACGGCTTGGGATAACAATGCCATAATATCCAACGATTGAACAAGGGAATCAATATCGGGTAAAGTAACAACGCCCGCTAAAATAGGAGAAAGCTTGTCAATAATCGTTTGAATATCGGCAATGGGCAATTTCAGTTTTGCGTCGCCGTATTTTATAAAGATAGTATCTTGCGCGTATTTTGCTTGCAAGTCGCCTAAAGTGACGTCGGCAGACATATCCGCAAGGTGCAAGTTTGCGAATACGTTGACGCTTTCATTTAAGGAGAGCTGTAAAGGCAAATCGCCGTTTTCGTCGATAATATCGAATAACGGAGCAATATTATGATAACCGTCGCCGATTTCTGATACGGTAAGAGTGTCGTCGGGGGTGATGTTTATTTTGATACCCGCGATTTCTACGTTTGCGCTGTCGAGCGTTACCGTTTCGCCTTCGTTGAATACGATGGCTGCGTTAATTGTTAATTCACCTAAATTGAGGGGAATATTCACCGTGGTTGTTTCGTCACCGCGTACCAGCGTCGCGTTGGCAAGCAGGTCGGCAAAATCCAAAGCGCCACCCGCTTCTTCCGTTTCGGCAAGCGCGACGGCGTCGGTATTCGAGCCGTTAAACAAGGGAATTAAATTGTTGATAAGAGAGGTAATTTCTTCTACGTTGCCGTACGCTTTTAAATCGCCGAGCTTGACGTAAGCGGTGTTTTCAGCATATCCAATAAACAAATTAGAGATGGAAAGTTCGTCGTACGAAACGGAATTGATATCAGCGCGTACGGAAAGCGCCGATAAGTCGTCTAAATTGATATGTATTTCCGCAGCGCCGTCAAGGGAAAGCGGAAGGTCTTCGTTGCCCGTTGCGCTGATGTTTACGCGCAGAGGCTTGTCACCGGTAAGATATTCTCCAAAGCCGTTAAGAAGATAATCGGTGGGGGAGAGTTCTTCGGGTAAAGGTTCTGTGGTTTCTGCGTCGAGATACGAACGCAAGAAGTCGCCGTTAGGGATATCCGTGCCGACATCGTATTCGGAGAAGATTTCAGTCATCGATTCGGTACACGTTACGCCGCCAAGCATATCTACTTGATATACGCAATCGGTGGATATTTCTTGGATTTTCCAATTTTCGTCCATACGAACGATTAAGGAAACTTTTTCAAAGACGGGCAACGATTTGGTGCCTGCCATCGTACGCATTTCCATTGCGATTTTAGGGGTGGATTTTTCGGTGTCCAAATTGTAAAGGAAAGAATAAAGCCCTTTTTCTTCCCCGAGATATTCGGAGGAAAGGATGCTTTCGTCCGTCATAATATACGCGGTGTATGCGTTGGGGACGTAGCCGAATAAGTTGGTGTAAGTTTCTTTTTCTATTTTATTTGCTTCTGCTTTCCAAGAAACGTCGTTAACGGAATTGACGTTGCTTGCTTCCCACATAACGTAGTTGTCGCCGTTGATGTAAGTACGCATACCAACGCCTTTGAAAGAGGAGTGGGAAATGGATTCTTTATAAACTTCTTTGCCGCGAACGACACGATGCGCCTTTATGCCTTGTTTGACGTTGGCAAAAGCCACTTTCGTTACGGCTTCGCCCGTTGTGTGCGATACGAAGCTGTTGGATTGCGCCATCGAAGTGAAAGCAATATATGCGTTTTCGTTCGGTTGATAATCTTCGGGGCAAGAACCGTCGTCCGGTAAAGGTAGCGTGGTGCTTAATAACCCTTCAATGGTTTCCGTGTTGGGAGTATCCGTTTTAAATTTAGTGCCGCCGGAACACGAAAAATACACCGTTAAAAAGATAACGATGGATAATAGTATGGTAAAAATAATACCGCCTTTTCCTGATTTGGATTCTTTTGCAAACAATGCAGTTTCTCCTTTCCCTTAAATGGGATACGATATAATCTTGAGTAAGTACTGTGCTTTTAAAACAAGTTTTGATATATTTTTACGGCGTACAACAAATTTCGCCAAGTATATCATATGTTATTATTATATAATAATGAAATAGGAAAGTCAAACGAATTATGTACGTTTCGTGAAAAAAGTAATATTTTTTTATGACAAATGTAATTTTTAACTATGATATGCAAAAAACAGCAAAAAAATCCCCTTTTCCGCAACGGAAAAGGGGATTTGGCGACCCAAAACGGGCTCGAACCGTCGACCTCCAGCGTGACAGGCTGGCGCTCTAACCAACTGAGCTATTGGGCCGTAAATATCTAATTGTGGTGGGCCCCCTCGGACTCGAACCGAGGACCGGCCGGTTATGAGCCGGCTGCTGCTAACCAACTGAGCTAGAGGCCCGCTTTTTTGCGTTTGGGCAATCGTTGCGCATACAACGCTTAACTATAATAAGCGATTCGCGAAGAAAAGTCAAGTATTTTTTCGCAGTATTCTAAAAAATTTTTTTTCGACGCAATTACTTTTTTTTCGATGGCTTTTGGCAAAAACTGCGGCGTGGCGTTTGTTACAATGTGGATATGTCGTTTCGAGGTAAAAAGTATGCAAATTCGAACAAATTTTCAAAATAACGTGCTATATATCGAGCTTTGCGGGGAATTGGACGAACATAACGCGGCAAAAGCAAGACGTGAGGCGGATAATATTGCAGATGCGTACGTCGGGAGCGAACGGGTTGTGTTGGATTTGCGCGAAGTGTCGTTTATGGATTCGACGGGGATAGGTTTTTTGATTGGCCGCTATAAAAAGTTTCGGCAAATGGGGGCGACGACCTATCTTGCAAACCCGTCGTTTACTACCGATAAAATACTGACGATGAGTGGCGTGTACGCGCTGATGCCAAAGATTTAAATGCCAAAACGCGGAGAGATTGTATGGATAATTATATGAAATTGGAAATAGCAGCAAAAGGCGAAAACGAAAGTTTCGCGCGTAGCGCGGTGGCGGCGTTTGCCTTGCCGTTAAGCCCGTCTTTAAACGAAATTTCGGATATTAAAACTGCGGTGAGCGAAGCGGTGACAAACTGCGTTGTTCACGCATACAAAAAGGGTGACGAGGATAGAAAAATCGTTATCGAGTGCCGTATTTTTGACGGTGAACTACATATAGAAATCACCGACTACGGCTGTGGAATTGAAGACGTGGAGAAAGCGCAAGCTCCTTTTTATACGACGCTTTCGGGAGAAGAGCGTTCGGGTATGGGGTTTACGATAATGCAAACGTTTATGGACGGTTTTTCTTTGAAAAGCGCACGGGGAAAAGGGACGAGCGTAACGATGTTCAAACGCATAGGCGCAGGGGACGAAAGGGAACGGGTAAATGCTTGACGATAAGCAAACAATCGAATATATTCGTCTGGCAAAAGACGGAGATAACGCGGCAAAAGAGGCGTTGATAGAACATAACGTTTCTTTGGTGAAGTGTATTGTGAAACGGTACTTGGGGAAAGGCGTTGATTACGACGATTTGTTTCAAATAGCCTGTATGGGTTTTTTGAAAGCGATTGCAGGATTTGACGAGAGTTTCGGGGTGAAGTTTTCCACTTACGCCGTGCCAATGATTGCAGGGGAAATCAAACGGTTTATGCGTGACGACGGTTCGATAAAAGTGTCGCGGACGATGAAACAAACGGCAAAAAACATCAACGTATTTATTGAGGAGTATTTGCGGGAACAGGGAAAGCAACCTTCCGTGGCGGAAATAGCCAATCAATTTGGGTTAGACGAGGCGGAAACGGTATTCGTTATGGGTTCTTCCAAAATGCCCGTTTCTTTACAAAGCGGCGCAGATTATAAAGACGGGAAGGAAAGAGAACTGATAGAAACGTTGGCTGTGAAAGACGATTCGGAGGAGTTATTGGATAAAATGCTGCTTCGCGGAGCGATAGAGGCGCTCCCTGAAAGAGAGAGGAAAATTATCGTATTGCGCTATTTTCGGGATATGACGCAAAGCGAGGTGGCGGAAAAAATCGGGGTTAGTCAAGTGCAGGTTTCCCGTATAGAAAACAGAATTATTAAAGAATTTAAAACGAAATTGATAGGTTGATAAAGGAAAAAGGTTGCGGACGGTTGCGAAAAAATTGGCAAGCGTCCTTTTTTTCGTTTACAATTGGCGGCGGATTTGTTATAATAAACGTATGAGACAAAAAAATCAAGGTATGAACAAAATAAAAAATAGAACGCCGTTGCTTGGCGAGCATACGAGGGCGAAAGGCGCAGGGCTTTCGTTTTCGCTGTCAACGGTGTTGGCAACGATGCTCTTGTTTGTTATTATTCTTGTACTTTCCATTTTTGGGGTAGCCAAAGAAGGATTTGAGAAAACGGAGTGGTATTTGTATCTTTGTTACGTTTTGCCGCCGATAGCGTCCGTCGTTATCGTGGGATATTATTTGCGGTACGTAAACAAGCCCGTATCGACGGCGATAAAAGAACAAAAATGCCATTATAAATATTTCCTTTTGGCGATAGCTCTGCAAATCGGGTTGCTTTCGTTGTCCGAGTTAAACGGCTTGTTCGTCGGCTTTTTACAAAGATTTGGGTATCAGCCAGATGAAATTGTGTTGCCGTCTATGGACGGGTTCGGTTTTGTCGGCGTATTTTTCGTGGTGGCGATAATTGCGCCAATCGCGGAAGAGTTGCTGTTTCGCGGCGTTGTTTTGGACGGATTAAAATCAGGGTTTTCTACGCTGGTGGCGGCGGTGCTTTGCGGCGCGCTGTTTTCGCTGTATCATCAAAATCCCGTACAGACGGCGTATCAATTTTGTTGTGGCTTTGCGTATGCGTTGCTTGCCGTCCGCGCAAAAAGCGTTTTGCCTACGGTATTGGCGCATTTTTTGAATAACGCATATATTTTAATCTTGTATAAATGTGGCGTGACGGCGTATTCTACCCCTGCGTATATTACGATAATGGTTGTATCCGGGCTTTGTCTAATCGCTACGCTTGCCTATTTGCTTTTTCTTGATAAAAAGGACGAAGACGCAGACATCGAAACGGAGAAAAAGACAGAGAAAAAACGCTTTTTTGCGCTCGCTTCCGTGGGAATTGCCGTGTGCGTAATTACGTGGATAACCAACTTGTTTATGTGAGGATGAAGGATGCAAAAAATCAATTTCGTCGTCGTTGGAAAAATTAAAGAAAGCTTTTATCGCGAGGCGGTTGCCGAGTACGTAAAGCGTCTTTCCCGATTTGCAAAAATAGAAGTAAAAGAGATAGCGGAAGGGGCGTCACCCGAAGCGGAAACGGCGGATATTTTACGCGCGGTGAGGGGATATACGATAGCTTTAGCTATCGAAGGCGAAAAATATTCCAGCGAAACGCTTGCGAAAAAACTGCAAACGTTGTGTGATGGAGGCAAGGAAATTTCCTTTGTGATAGGTTCTTCCTGCGGTTTATCCAAAGACGTTAAGCAGGCGGCGGATTGCTTGATTTCCTTTTCGGATATGACTTTCCCGCATCAACTTATGCGTGTGATTTTGGCGGAACAAGTGTATCGCGCGTTTATGATAAACAGCGGCTCAACCTATCATAAATAACCTTTTTTTCCTTGCTTGCATATATTGTGGGCGTGGATATTTATGAAGAGGTATGCGCGTTTTATCGCGCGGTAAAAACGGAAAAAACGGTGATAGGGAAAAGCTGTTTTGGGCGAGATATTTACGCGGTGAAAATAGGTGACGGTTTTCCCGTTGGCATAGCGCAATACGCTATACACGGACGGGAATATATCACGGCAAAGCTCGCTTTTGCGCAGTATAGTTACGGGATTAAGAAAGGCAGTTTTTGGTTGGTTCCGCTTATGAACGTCGACGGGGCGTTGTTATCGCAAACGGGGATAGACAGCGTGCAAAAAAGCGCGGATAGAGAATTTCTTAAAAAAATAAACGGTGAAAAAAACGATTTTTCGTTATGGAAAGCGAACGGACGCGGGGTGGATTTAAACGTAAATTTCCCTGCGCTTTGGGGAAAAGGCTTGAAAAACGTCCGTGCGCCAAGCGGTGAAAATTATATTGGCGAAAAACCGTTTTCCGAGGTTGAAACGCGCGCCTTAAAACGTTTTACGGAAAAAATCCGTCCCGATTATACGGTCAGTTACCATACGAAAGGGGAAGAAATTTATTGGGAATTTCATCAATCAACGCGTACCTGCCCCCGTGATAAACGGTTAGCGGAGGCGTTGTCTGCGTCCACGGGGTATGCGATTTGTGAAACGCAAGGCAGCGTGGGCGGATATAAGGATTGGTGTATACGCCGTTTCAAAATCCCTGCGTTTACGGTGGAAACGGGCAGAGATTGTCTGCAACACCCTATCGGGGAAGAAGGGTTGGAAGATATTATTGAAAAAAACGAAAAATCGTTAGACGATTTATCGAAGGAATACGTACGGTTATTATGAAAAAATTGACCAGAGAAGAAAAATTTATGCGCGAGGCGATAAAGGCGGCGAAACGTGGGCTTGCCCAAGGTGAAGTGCCTATCGGCGCGGTTATCGTGTACGAGGATAAAGTGGTGGCAAGCGGTTTTAACCGCCGCGCGAAATTGCAGCTCGCGTCCGCGCACGCCGAAATGATGGCGATAGACAGGGCTTGTAAAAAATTCCACTCTTGGCGGCTGCCTGAGGGGTGCGAATTGTACGTGACGTTAGAGCCGTGCCCGATGTGTATGGGGGCTTGCTTAAACGCGCGTGTGGATAAAGTGTATTTTGGCGCATACGAACAAAAAGGACGTTCTCTTACCGCAGCGCTTGCTGAGGCGAATTTGCTCAATCACAAAACGGAAGTGATAGGCGGCGTGCTGGAAGAAAGATGTTCGGCGTTGCTCACTTCTTTTTTTGCAGGGATGCGACAAAAACAAAAAGAAGAAAAGGAACGCAAAAAAGCGGAAGAAGAAATCAAGCTTGTGGAAAATTAAGAAAAAGAAAATAAAAAAGAGGGAATATTCTCTTGACTTAATTTTTAGAAAAGTGTATTATAATATTCGATAAGGTGTTACGCGCGTTATACGCGGCGTGAAAATGGTGTACAACTATTAAAAAAAACCGAAGCCGTTCTTCGTGGAAAAACGGGGGCGGATAGGTAAAAATAAAAGGAAGGTTACATATGATAACTCACGGCAATGAAATTAAGCTGTTTTGCGGTAACTCTAACTCCGACTTGGCGAAAGCGATTGCGAAAAAGCTCAATACCGAGCTTGGCGAAGTAGAAGTCAACACGTTCTCCGATGGAGAAATTAACGTACACATTAAAGAAACCGTTCGCGGTAGAGACGTATTTATTATTCAATCTACGTGTTCTCCCGTCAACGATAACCTTATGGAACTGCTCATTATGATTGACGCGGCGAAACGCGCTTCGGCTGGGCGTGTTACGGCGGTTATTCCTTATTTTGGGTATGCCCGTCAAGATAGAAAAGCGCGCTCGCGTGACCCTATCACGGCAAAACTCGTGGCGAATTTGATTACGGAAGCTGGCGCAGACCGCGTTTTGACGATGGATTTGCACGCTGACCAAATTCAAGGGTTTTTTGATATCCCCGTAGATAACCTTCTCGGTGGACCTACGCTTTATAATTATTTTGCAAAGAAGAATAACATCGACGTTGTCGTTGCGCCCGATTTGGGTAGTGTAAAACGTTCGAGAAAAGTGGCGGAAAAATTCGGCGTGCCTATCGCAATTATCGATAAGCGTCGCCCGAAAGCTAACGTTATGGAAGTTATGAGCATCATCGGCGACGTGGCCGGCAAGAGATGTCTTATGATTGACGATATGATTGATACGGCAGGTACGCTTTGCCAAGGCGCGCAAGCTATCAAGGACGCAGGCGCGACGGAAATTTATGCCGGCTGTACGCACGCGGTACTTAGTGGCCCTGCTATCGAAAGATTGAAAAATTCGGCGATTACGCAGCTCGTAATGCTCGATACGATTCATCTTCCCGAAGAAAAGAAATTGGATAAATTTGAAGTATTGTCGGTTGCGGATATTTTCGCAGCGGCAATTGAAAACGTATATTTGGATAAACCGATGTCCAAATTGTACGACTAAGCACAAAACGAAAGAAAAAGCCGCCGCTTAAAAACGGCGGCTCTTCTTGAAAAAAGGATAGATTATGTATTTGATAGTTGGTTTGGGAAATCCTGATAAAAAATACGAAAAAACCTTTCATAATATGGGGTATATCGCCGTAGGCGATTGCGCGGAGGCGTTGGACGCAAAGTTTAAGAAAAAAGAGTGCGAAGCGTCCGTTGCCGAGGCGTTTTTTGGGGGAGAGAAGATTATTCTTGCTCGCCCTTTGACGTATATGAATAATTCGGGCAGGGCAGTTAAGCAACTGATGGCGAAATATAAAATCACCGAAGATAAGCTTTTGGTTATTTACGACGATTACGATTTGCCCAAAGGGAAAGTTCGTATAAGGGCAAGTGGCAGCGCAGGTACGCATAACGGTATGCGTAGCATTATCGGGGAAACGGGATTGACGAATTTTGCCCGTATTCGTATCGGTATTCGCGACGAAGTAGATATTCCCATTATCAATTACGTGTTATCCGAAGTGCGCAAAGAGGATTATACGTTGTTTGGAGAAGCTTGCAAAAAAGCAGGGGAAGCAGCGGCGGCTTTTGCCAAAGGCGAAGACATTGAAAAGGTGATGTGTCGCTTTAACTGATTTTTTTGGGTAATGAAAAAATGAAACGCAATTTTTTCAGTTTTGAAAATTTAGGCGCAGATTACGTTGCGCTGCAAGAGGAAATCCGCCGCGGTACGCCGTCGGCGGTTTTCGGCGTTTCTGATTCGTTAAAATATTTATTGGCAGGGCTTATTGACGCTCCCGTGGTGTACGTGACGCCCGACGCAATATCCGCGAAAAAAGCGGCGGCGAATATCGCCGTGCTTTCAGGAAAAAACACGCAGGTACTTGCGGCGAAAGACGAGGTTTTATTATATCGAAAAGCCTTGTCGAAAGATTCGTTGTATCAACGTTTGAACGGGACGTACGCCTTGCAAAATGGCTGCGACGTGGTGGTGGCGGAAATTGACGCGCTCTTGCAATTATTCCCCAAATCGTTGCCGACGCTCACCCTCATAGAGGGTGAGGAGATAGATTTTTCGTCCGTTTGCGAAAGATTGATAAAGATGGGATACACCCGTTCTTTTGAGGTGGAAAGTAAGGGCGTATTCGCGTTGCGCGGGGATATTTTGGATATTTTTCCTATCAATGCTGAAAACCCCGTTCGTATTGATTTTTTTGGGGATACCGTAGAAAAAATAAAACCTTACGATTACGAATCGGGTACGCGTTTGTCCACGCTGTCGAAAATTACGATATTGGCGGCGACGGACGTCTTCGTGGCGGAGGAAGAGAAACAAGAGATAGCTTCCCTGTTGGAAAAAGAAAGCAAAACGTTTACAACGCACGAGGCGTATACGCGCGCAAGAGAAATCGCGGACGACGTCATTTCTGCTGATTGCAATACTTCGTTCGTGTTGCCGCTGTTAAAAAATTCGGTGGATTTCTTTTCCGTATTGGCGGAAAACACGGTGTTAATATTCGACGAAGGAAAGGCGCTTTGGGATAAATTTGACGGTTTATACAAAGAGCACGAAGAACGATTTCAACGTTTGCGTGCGGGGGGCGAAGCGTTTGCTTTTTCCCGAGAACAGTACGTAAAAAAAGAGGATTTTTTAGACGGGATTACGCAGTATAGACGGCTGGCTTTACAAACGTTTACGGGCAATCCGTTCTTTTTTCAACCACTCAAAATCTTTAATTTTTCCGCAACGCCCGTCGCACGATATCTCAACGGGTTTCCTACGCTGCTTACCGATATAAAAAATTGGCTAAAAGGCGGATACAAAGTGCTGCTGTTTTGCGGGGAGGAACGCCTTGCCGTCAAGATGACGGAAAATCTCGCGGAAGAATACGTTTCTACGTCGGCTTTGGGGGATACGATGCCCGAAGGGAAGGGCGTGTACGTGCTGAAAGAACGTTTGGATAAGGGTATGGTATTGCACGGATGCAAAACGGCGCTTATCGGCACGGGGGATTTGTACGTAAAAGCGCCTGATAACCGTCGGCTTCGTCGAAAACGCGGCGATATGTTTTCTGCGCCGGACGTAGGGGATTACGTCGTGCACGAAACGCACGGTATCGGTAAGGTATTGGGCACGAAAAAGATAGAAACGACGGACGGGACGAAAGAATACGTGGCGCTTGCCTATAAGGACGGCGATACGTTGTACGTGCCTGCCGAAAGCATGGACGTGCTGTCAAAATACGTGGGGGACGCTACGCCTACGCTTAGCAAAATAGGCGGCGCGGAATTTGAACGCGTAAAAGCGCGCGTGCGTGCCTCGTTGAAAAACTTGGCGTTTGATTTAAAAAAATTATACGCGGAACGCGCGGAAAATAAGGGGTTTGCTTTCCCTGAAAATCAAGCGTTTATGCAAGAATTTGAAGACGCGTTCGAATATACGCCAACGCTGGACCAAGCGGCGTCGATAGAGGAAGTGAAGGCGGATATGACCTCGGACAAAGTGATGGATAGATTGCTTTGCGGTGACGTTGGTTTTGGAAAGACGGAGGTGGCTTTTCGCGCTATTTATTTGTGCGTGCTTGGGGGGAAACAAGCGGCGATGATGTGCCCCAGCACGGTGCTCTGCCGTCAGCACTTTCTTTCTGCGCAAGCGCGTTTTGAACAGTTTGGCTTGAAAATTGCCGCGCTGAACCGTTTTAATACGCCCAAAGAAACGGAGAACGTTTTAAAGGGGTTGGCTGACGGAAGTATCGATTTGGTTATCGGTACGCATCGTTTGCTTTCCAATGACGTAAAATTCAAAAATTTAGGATTGCTTGTTTTAGACGAAGAACAGCGTTTTGGCGTGGAGCATAAAGAAAAAATAAAACACTTGCGGAAGGATATCGATTGTTTAACGATGACGGCTACGCCGATACCGCGTACGCTGCATATGTCGTTGTCGGGGATACGGGATATCTCCACGATACACACGCCGCCAAGCGAACGTTTGCCCGTACAAACGTACGTCGTGGAAGAAACGGAAACGTTGATACGCGACGCGTGCATACGGGAACTTTCTCGCGGGGGACAAGTGTTCATTTTGTATAACAAGGTGGAGAGTATTTCCACGTTTGCGGCAGGCGTCAAACGCATTTTGCCGGAGGCGAAAATTTCCGTTGTGCACGGCAGGATGGATAAAACGGCGTTAGAGAACGCAGTTCTGGATTTTTACGGCGGCAAAACGGATATACTTATCACTACGACGATTATAGAAAACGGCGTAGATTTGCCCAACGCCAACACCATTATCGTCATTGACAGCGATAAGCTGGGTATTTCACAGCTCTATCAGTTGAAAGGTAGGGTGGGCAGAGGCGCAAGGCTGGCGCACGCATACTTTACGTTTAAGCCCGAACGGGTGATGACGAGCAACGCCGCTGCAAGGTTGAAAGCGATTATGGAATTTACCGAGTTGGGCTCGGGATATAAACTTGCGATGCGAGATTTGGAGATTCGCGGCGCGGGGAACGTACTTGGCGCAGAACAGCACGGGCATATGGATAAAGTGGGTTACGAACTGTACGCAAAACTGTTGAAAGAAGAATTGACGGGCGAAAAATATCAATCGGTGGAATTGGATATTCACGCCGACGCGTATATTTCAGAGAAATATATCGAATCGCCTGCCGGACGGTTGGACAGCTATAAACAAATCGCGGAAATCGCGTCGGTTGCCGATTATAAACGAGTGTACGAATCGCTTCGGGATACGTACGGGGAATTGCCGAGGGCGGTTGAAAATTTGTTGGTGATAGCGGTATTGAAAGCGTACGCGGCAAAATGTAACGTTAAAAAAATCACCGTAGAAAACGGCGTGGGAAAATTGGAATTTCCTACGTTGGAGGCGCTGGGGGATAAAAAGATACTGGCGGCGCTTGATAAATACGGCGCGCAAACGCGGCTGAATATGGCGGAAGCGCCGATTATTGAGTTTTTTGGGGAAGCGCAAGCGACCAAATTGATGGCGATGATGACGAAATTTTTAAAATTTGCGTTAACTTTCGTGTAATTGCGTCGAAAAACGTTTGCACTTTACGGAAAAATGCGTTATAATATAATGTGACGGCGTATGCCGTGCAAAATAGAGAATAAGAAAAATCGGAGCGATTTTATGAAGAAGAAACACTTATGGAAAAAGACGGCGGCGCTTGTGCTTGCGCTGGGGCTTACGTTAGGCGCAACCGGTTGCGATTTTTTCGTTACCGACAACGTCCGTGATTTAGAACAAGTTGTCGCAACTGTCGATATTTCCAACGAGCTGGCAAAAGAGAAGAAGGACGTCGCGGATAAATTGGACGATTTAATTGCCGACGGCGCGCTTTCTACGGATATTTATAAGAGGGAGTTGGTTTCGATTTTCCTTAGTACGGGTTATTCCTACGTACAAAACGGATATTCGTACAAAGAAGTGTTCAATATGTTGGTGGACACGTTGACGGGGCGCAAGGTGCTTGCGCAATACGCGGTTGCCCATTTCGTAGAGAAAGACAATACGGCTGCTATTTCTTTGGAAGATTACAAAGCGCAAGAATTGGCTAAGGTAACCAATCCCAAAGAAAAGGAATTGTTAAAATCGCATCCCGAAGTGCTGACGATGAAATATTATTTAACGGACTTTGGTAAGACGGACGAAGAATCGTTAAAGGCGTACTATGAAGCGGAATACGGGTTGAAACGTTCGATGAACACCAGCTTGGATTCTTCGGAAGCGAACTACGTGAAGGCGCACGAGCATAATCACGAACACGACGATACCCGCGTTACGCCCACCGACGCGAATACGGAGAAAGAAGATTATATTCCTTTGAAAGATGGAAAACTCAATTACGACGTATACACGGGACGTAATTTGTTGGAAGATTGCGGCGAATATGAAAAGGTTGCAGGTTCGACGAAATCTACGCGTATGAAAGCGTATAACGTTTTCCTTTCCAACTTGCAAAGCTATGGCTTGATTAAAGAAGGGGAAAACGCAGCGAAGATTACCGAACTTGATTATTATTACGAAGAACTTTCTTCCACGCTCTCCCAAGCGCTCGTAAATAAATACTACAAAGAATTACAAGACGAAGCGGAAGGAAGTTTGACGAAAGAAAAGGTATTTGCCGAATACGAGACGTTGCGCTCTGCGCAAGAAGCGGCATACAAAGCTGATTACACGGCGTTTGAAACGGCGATGAACAGCGTTTCCGATACGTCGTTCCTTTTGTACGGATTGGACGGTTACGGCTACGTATATAACATTTTGTTGCCTTTCTCGCAAGAACAAACGCAGGATTATAAAGCGGTACAAACGGACGGCAAGTATAAGGATAACGCGTTGTATAAATACCGTGAAGGCTTGTTGAAAAACGTGCAAGGAAAGGATTTGCGCGGCGCTTGGTTCTGCGAAGATGAACACGAACATTACGCCTATGAAAAAGACGGCAAATATTATTTCTTTGAAGATAACTTTACTAACAATGATAAATACGAAAAGATAGGTCTTTACGCAGGTAACTACGCGTATAACGGTACGGCAACGCAAGACGAAGAAGACGAGTGGACTTGCACGCCGAACAAATTGGGCATTGACGAGTTTATTGACGAGTTCGTTTCTTACGTTTCCACGACGGCGGAAAACACCACTTATACGATGGAAAAACCGACGACGTACGGCACCTATTATAAGAAGGTAAACGGCAAGGACGAGATTGATTATAACGGTTTCGTGTATGCGGAAGGTAAGTTTGACCTTGGCACGGTGGCTGCGGAAAATTATTTCAATGCGGATACCAAGGCGTATAAAGCGCTTTCGGCGGTTAACGAACTCATGTTTGCGTACAGCACGGATACAGGTTGTTTGAATACGTATATGGGTTACGCGGTAAACGCGCATAAGACGAGTTTCGTTAGCGAATTCGAATATGCGGCGCAAAAGGTTGTTAACGAAGGCGTTGGCTCGTTTGCGGTTGTTCCTTCCGATTACGGTTGGCATATTATCTACTGTTCGTACGTGTTCGACGGTGGTGACGTGTACTCGTTTGCGAACGCGGACGAATTGGCGGCGGATAGAGAAACGGAAGGTACGTTCTCTTACTTGTTCTACGAAGCGTTAAAAGCAACGTCGGCAACGACGCAAGCTTCTGCGCAAGAAAGCAAGATTATTAAGGAATATAAAAATTCCGTAACGCGCTATGTAGAACGTTACCAAGATTTGCTTGATATCGAGTAATTTTTATTGACGACATTGAAAACCCGATTGCATCGTTATGCGGTCGGGTTTTGCTACGGTTTTTTGGTATGCAAAAAGAGAGAATTCATTTATCGGAACATTTTAATTTTAGAAAACTGATTCGTTTTGTTTTTCCGTCGGTAATGATGATGGTCTTTGTGTCCGTTTACGGTATCGTTGACGGTCTTTTCGTGTCCAATTTCGTCGGGGGTATTCCTTTTGCTGCGCTTAATTTAATTTTTCCTTTAATTATGATATTGGGCTCGGTAGGTTTTATGCTGGGTACGGGCGGTAACGCCGTCGTTTCCAAATACCTAGGCGAGGGCAACGAAGAACGCGCGAGAAATATTTTTTCTATGCTCGTTTATACGACGATAGTTATTGGTGTGACATTGGCGGTTATAGGGATATGTATCGCCCGTCCCGTGGCGGAACTGTTTGCGAAAAACGAGAAGAATTTAACGGCGGTTGAAAGGGCAGAATTGGTGAAAAATTGCGTGTTGTACGCAAGGATAATATTAAGCGTTTTGCCTGCGTTTATGTTGCAAAACGCCTTTCAAGGCTTTTTCGTTACGGCAGAAAAACCGCGCTTGGGCTTGTTCGTTACTTTGGCGGCAGGGTGCGGAAATATCGTATTGGACGCGCTGTTTGTGGCGGTTTTTAAGTGGGGGCTTATCGGGGCGGCAATCGCAACTGCTATCAGCCAAGTTATCGGCGGGGTGTTGCCCATTATTTATTTCGCAAGAAAAAACGACAGCCTATTACGGCTTGGTAGAGCGAAAATGGAGTGGAAAACACTCGGCGGAGTATGCGTGAACGGCTCTTCAGAGTTGATGACAAACATCTCTCTTTCGTTGGTAACGATGTTATATAACGCGCAACTGATGCGTTTAGAAGGGATAATCGGTGTTTCCGCGTATGGGATTATGCAATATATCGGTTTTATATTCGTGGCAGTATTTTTAGGGTACGCCGTAGGTTGCGCGCCGATAATCGGCTACCATTACGGGGCTAAAAACCACGAAGAGCTGAAAAACGTGTTCAAAAAGAGCCTTTTGCTGACGGCGTTATTGGGCACTTTAATGACGGGGATAGCGTTTGGATTTGCTTATCCGTTTTCGTGGATATTTGCCAATAGCGATAAGGCGTTATTAGAATTGACTACGCAAGGCATGCGCGTATATTCCGTATGTTATCTCGTGTGCGGATTTAATATTTTTTCATCGGCGTTTTTCACGGCGCTTGGCAATGGCGGCATATCGTTGCTGATATCTTTTTTCCGTACTTTTTTGTGTCAAGTGGCGTCGGTAATGATTTTGCCGATATTTTTGGGGACGAACGGAGTATGGGCGGCATTTGCCGCGGCAGAGGCGGTGACGCTTATTTTAACGGCGACGATGTTTGTCGTAAATCGGAAACGTTATCAATATATATAGTAGAAGGTAGAAGAAGAAACGCGTAGGAGGAACTGCGCGTTTTTTTACGAATATAAAATTTTTTCAAAAAATAGGATAAAAACTTGTTGACAAAAGAAAAGGGAAGGTATATAATAAAAATGCTTAAGGGGTTATGGCTCAGTTGGTAGAGCGCCTCGTTCGCAACGAGGAGGCCAGCGGTTCGAATCCGCTTAGCTCCACCAAAAAAAGGACACACCGTCGGGTGTGTCCTTTTTTTGCGTTACGCTAATCGAGAGAACCGCTGAATTATCAGCGGTTCGTGCGAACGAGCAAGGTTGAAAAAGTTGTTTTTTCGAAATACTGGTTGCGAGAGAAGCTCTCGCCACAGGCGAGAATGCGCGTTGCTTGTTCCTGTTTCTTTTTTTGCGTTACGCTAATCGAGAGAACCGCTGAATTATCAGCGGTTCGCGCGAGGAGCGAGAAACGATAGGACGTAATAGAGTGATAATTTAAATTTTTCTTAATAAATATTTATAGAAATCTTCTGCATAGGAAGATTTTGGTAATCGGCTATGAAGCTCTATTATTAAATCTCTTTGACAAATAGGATAAGAAATAGGAATTAAGGCAACGTTTTTATTATTTATTTTACCCCAAGAATATTCAGGCCAAAAGGCTATGCCTGCGCCCATACTAATTATATTTTGAACAGCAGCAGGTGAATCCGATTCAAATAAAATTTTGGGTAAAAATCCTGCAATAGAACAATATTTATTGCATATCACTCCAAATAAGCGCGTGTTAGAAAGCATAATAAAGCTTTCATCTTTTACCGTTGTTAAATCTATGGAGCTATACGAAGAATAAATAGAATTTTTGGGTACGGCAAGATATATTTTTTCTTCTCTTATGCAACGCTTGATATAATTTTTAGAATTATCACTATTCAGCCCGTTTGTTGTAATAACGATATCACAATCATATTTTTGTTCGTTTTGTTCAAAATCAAAAATAGCATCAGGATTTTTCTTCTTATAAGACATAATTGTGTTTATAACGAAAGAGGAGGCTGCCAAAATGTTTAATTTGACAGTTTTATTTACAGAACTTTTCAATTGTTCGATTTCATTTGGGATATTATCAAACTGTGGCAATAAAGTATCCAAACGCTCTTTTAAGTATTTCCCGAATTGTGTTAAAATAATTCTTCGCCCTTGCCGTTCAAACAATGAAACACCTAACTCAAACTCTAACGATTGTATCGCTTGCGTTAACGAAGGCTGGGAAATATGCAATATTTCCGAAGCGCGCGTGATATGTTCTAATTGTGCCGTAGCATAAAAATACTTTAATTTTTGTATATCCATAGAAACTCCTTAATAGGTACAGCCTATCGTTTTCATAAAAATTATATATTTTACTTTCCTTTTTGTCAAGTATATAATAGAAGAAAACAAAAAAAGGAGAACTGTAAATGCAAATCTTTGAGTTTATTATGCTTGCTTGTTTTGGATTATCGTGGCCTATATCCGTATATAAGAGCATAAAATCTAAGTCCACGCAAGGTAAAAGCATTGTGTTCATTATTGCAATCATTATAGGCTACATTTCAGGTATTATAGGTAAAATCGTAA
>SVHW01000005.1 GCA_015055655.1 Clostridiales bacterium | reverse complement strand
GTTTTTTTCACTTAACCCTTTCTCGCTCGTCGCGTGAACCAACGTGAACACGTTGTTTCTTCTTACCAATTACACCAAAGCCCCCACCTCGTTTGAGGTGGGGGCTTTGGTGTACCCGATTGGATTTGAACCAACGACACCAAGCGTCGGAGGCTTGTGCTCTATCCAGCTGAGCTACGGATACGCGTCGCTTTTGTTAATTATTTTTCAAAAAGCATTTATATTTTACTATTTTTCGCTTTCATTTTGCAAGCGTTTATGCTATAATATTCCCAAATTGGTGTAAAAAATCTTTTTGCTTTGTACCAAAATACTCGAAAAGGAGTGGGTTATGTCGAAAACTGTTGTCATCGGTATGAGTGGCGGCGTCGATTCTTCCGTCGCGGCTCTCCTTCTTAAACAACAAGGCTATAACGTTATCGGGCTGTTTATGCTCAACTGGGAAGAAAACGACGAGAACGGTTGCTGCACCGCCGAAGACGATTTCGCTGACGTTCGACGCGTATCCTCCCTCCTTGATATCCCTTATTACACCGTGAATTTCGCAAAAGAGTATATGGATAGGGTTTTCTCCTATTTCCTTGCAGAATACAAGGCGGGCAGAACCCCTAACCCCGACGTGCTTTGCAACCGCGAAATTAAGTTCGGCCCTTTTTTACAAGAAGCAAAACGCTTGGGCGCGGACTATATCGCCACCGGACATTATTGCAAAATCGCGCACGAAAACGGAGTTCATCTTTTACAAAAAGCAAAAGACCAAAATAAAGACCAAACGTATTTCTTAAATCAGCTTTCCCAACATCAGCTTGCCGACGTGCTTTTCCCGTTGCAAGATATGGAAAAGAGCGAAGTGAGAAAAATCGCACTCGAAAACAATCTCGCCACCGCGAAGAAAAAGGATAGCACGGGCATTTGTTTTATCGGGGAAAGAAATTTTAGAAAGTTTTTAAGCACGTACCTGCCTGCGCAAAAAGGAAAAATACTCGACCTTTCCGGCAAACAAGTGGGCGAACACGACGGCTTAATGTACTACACGTTGGGGCAAAGAAAAGGCTTATATTTGGGCGGCGTCAAAGGCGAAGACGAGGGCGGCAGATGGTTCGTCGTTAAAAAGGATTTACAAAACAATATCCTTTACGTTTCCCACGGCGACGAAACTCCCCTTTATTCTAAATCGTGCGAGGTAAGCGGTTTTAATTGGATACCGCAAAAGCCTGACGTAAACGAATTTTCTTGTATGGCAAAATTCCGTTACCGTCAGCCCGACCAGCCCGTACGCGTACGGATAAATAACGACGGCACGTTGCATATCGATTTCGAATCCCCTCAACGCGCCGTAACCGAAGGACAGTACGCCGTGTTGTACAACGGAATTAACTGTCTTGGCGGCGGCGTTATCGAAAGCGCAGAATATTAACAAAGGAGTAAAAATTATGCATCCCCTTTTTGGCACGAAGCATCTTATCTTACTGGCGGTTTCTATCGCACTTATCGTTGTCTTGACGATTTTTTCGAGAAAATTAAAATTCTCCACCATTTGCAAAACATTGCTTATCGTCGGGATTTGCTCGGAAATTATTAAAATTTTCTACTATATCATACAAAACGAGGATACGCACGGCGGCGTTCTCCCGAAAACCGACCTGCCTTTCCACCTTTGCTCGATACAGATTATCTTCATCCTTATCGTCAATATCGCAAAAAACGAGAAATTGCGTAGATTTATCCTCTCGTTTATGCTGCCCAGCTGTTTGTTCGGCGGTGTGGCTGCCCTCCTTATCGCCACCGATTCGTCGAGAAACGGGATGTGGATTATCACCGCGCAATATTTCTTATACCACGTCGCTATCACCGTGTTTGCTTTACATATGCTTATCTCCAAAGAATTGAAATGGAAAGCGAGCGATTACGTGAACTGTTTGAAATTTTTGCTGGTATTGATGTTCTTCGCGATTTACATCAACAGCGTCGTGGACGACGGCAGCGGTAAAATCAATTTTATGTACGTCGTCGGGCCGCCGCAAAACGGGTTGCCTTTCCTCAACAAAGACCACGGTTGGTTGGTGTATATCGCCCACTACGCCTGTCTTATCTTGCTGTGCGTCACCCTTTGTTTTATCAAACCGATTATCGATTTTTTCAAAGAAAAACGCGCCGCAAAGCAAGCGCACACGGACGACGTAACCCCCTCCTTGGTGGAAGCGGAAGCCGCAACCGCGCAAACGGAACAGGAAAACGAATAAACGAAATACTTACGTAAAAAGGCAGAGCCCAAAGCTCTGCCTTTTTTATTCCATTTTCGCTATCTCTTTTTTTAACCGTAAAATAATCTTCTTTTCCAGCCGTGATATGTAGCTTTGCGATATCCCCAACAAATCCGCAACGTCCTTTTGCGTCATCTCCTCTCCACCGCCTAATCCAAAACGCAAACTCATAATTTTCCGTTCTCTATCCGTCAGCTTTTTTAAGGCTTCCCGAAGCTGTTCCTTTTCCGCGTTTGCTTCAATATCGCCGTACACCGTATCCGCCGACGTGCCTAACACGTCCGACAATAACAACTCGTTGCCGTCAAAATCGGTGTTTAGCGGTTCGTCAAAAGACACTTCGCTTTTCAAACGCGCAACACGGCGCAAATACATCAGTATCTCGTTTTCTATACAACGCGACGCGTACGTGGCGAGCTTGATATTTTTATCCGTCTTAAACGAATTTATCGCCTTTATCAGCCCGATAGTACCGATGGAAATTAAATCGTCGTTATCCACGCCCGTGTTATCAAATTTGCGCGCGATATACACCACCAAACGCAAATTGTGTTGGATTAAATCGGCTTTCGCCTTTTCCCGTTCCACGTCCTCGCCGCAAAACATTTTTGTCAGCGTTTCGTTTTCTTCTTGCGTGGACAGGGGCAACGGCAACGCCGCGCCGTCCCCACAAACGTAATCGACCGTGTTTTTCGCCTCTATACAGTTGATTTTTTGCAAAAATAATTGCAATATTTCCATCAGTTTCATTGTTCTCTCCTCAACCTTTGTCCGTAGCTACGCCGTCGTCAAAAATACGGGCGTTCAATAATAACTTATACTCTCGTGATAACATATTCGTCGCAGAGCAAAAATATACCTTTTGCGCCCGTTTTTTCGCGTCCTTTTCCGTAATAGCCAATTCCCCAAGCCAAGCCCTGGCGCGTTTTGCGCCGCCAAGCGTAGAAAAACAAATCTCTACGCTTGGCGCGTCGTTCCCCTCGCCAAAAGCAAGTTCTTCCCCCAATAAATCGTAAAAAACGTCGGGGGATACAAAACATACGGGCGTGCCGCCGTACGACGCCAAATTGCCGCTGTCGTAAAAACCGTCGATTTGTACGCTTTTTTCTTTATAGGAAAGTACGCAGGCGTAAATACGGCTTTCCACCGCACGTTTTTTATACAGTTTTTTGATTAAATAAGTTAACCCTACCGTCATTAGCGCAATCATCAATAAAACTATCCCTTTTTTGGGGCTTTCTCCGGATACCCCCAACACCGCGCCCCCAAACGCAAACGTGAAAGTGAAGAATAAAAGACAGGTTAACGCGTACGTACCCCACTCGTTTTTGTTTTTTATCCGTCCAAAGGCAAACAAACACAACAATGCTCCAACGAAAAATTTGCACGCGTACGAAAAAAATACGGACAGGGAAAGCAACGGAAATACCACCGCAAACGCCGCCCCGACAAGCGCGGAAAAGCCTATACGCAACCAACCCGTTTTCCGCCGCGCCGCGCGCGTGGATAACCATAAAAGCGTCCCGTCCAACAAGAAATTCCATAAAAACGCGTACTCGATATAAACGACCATAGAAAAGCCCCAAGCCCGTTGTGTGGGCTTGGGGATAGCATAGCATTTGTGAAAAAACAAATAAAACACTCTTTTGTCGAAAGAGTGTTTTTATCGTCAAAACGCGTTTTGCCGTAAGGCGCGCAACGATTTATAGGAAAATAGAATCTTATGAAATTCTACCAAGTAAAAAATCTACGGAGCATTCCATTTCAACGGCAATTTTCAACAAGCTGTCTGCGTAGGGCAATCTTTCGCCCGTGAGCCATTGATGAAAACTGTTCCAAGAGATTTTCGTTTTCTTTTGCAAAGCATATTGCGAAAAACCGTACGTTTCCATTGCCTTACGAAATTGCTCGGCAAACGGCGCAACAGGCAAAAACGTTTGTTCGTATTGCGGCTGGTCGCTGATGCCTAAAAGAAAATCAGCCGAACAATGAAAATATTCCACCAACGCAACCAGCGTTTGAAAATTCGGCAAACGAATTCCCTGTAAATAACGGGTTATCGTATTGCTTCCCATTTTTAACTGTTTGGCAAGCTTTGGCGGATTTACGCCTTTGTCAAACATCAATTCTTTCAGCCTTTCAGGCAGTTTCGACAAAATATCCATAAACTAGTCACCTTTCTACAAAATATTATCTTCACTTTTGGCATAATTTAGTTGAATAATCCCAACTGTAAAGATATAATATAAGTAGTAACAGATTGGCGCGCGATTTGTTCAATAAAAACAGGAGAAAAACAAACAATGAAAAACGAAACCAACAAAAAAACGCCTTTTTAGAAGGCGTTTTTATAATAATTGATTTGTAAATCGGCGGATACTTCCGCAACGTCAAACCGAGCGTTCACCTCTACGCCCGTTTGCAAGCCGTAGTATTGCGCTATCTTATAATACCGCTGTTGCTTGGTTTTGCCCACCGCTTCCGCGCCGCTGCCAAAATTTTCCGTAGTACGGGTTTTTACTTCGATAAAAACCACTTCGTCGTTATCTTCGGCTATCAAATCCGCTTCGCCAAACGGCGTTTGAAAATTGCGATACAGAATTTTCATACCTGCTTTTTTCAGGTGTTTCTCCACCGCCTTTTCCCCTTTCTTGCCTAAAACTTTTTTGTAAACGTCCTGCGGTGAATTGGACATAATCCGTGCTCCTTTATCCCTTGAATATGCGCCGCCGTACCGTAGCCTTTATTCTTCTCAAATCCGTAATGGGGGTATTCTTTGGCGAACTCGTCCATCAGCTTGTCACGATACACCTTTGCGATAATGCTTGCCGCGCCTATCGAATAGGAAAGCGCGTCGCCGTGGATAACGCTGCGCTGTTTATGCGCGATATCTATCGTCATATTGCCGTCGGTGAGCACCGTTTCGGGCGTAATAGCCAGCGTTTCTATCGCCCTTTTCATCCCCAAGCGCGTCGCTTCTAAAATGTTGATTTCGTCTATCGTCTTTTCGTCGATTTCGATAATCGTATAGCAAAGCGCTTTTTGCTTGATTTCTTCCGCAAGCTGTTCCCGCTTCTTTTCCGAGAGCTTTTTGCTGTCGTCCACGCCGATAACGAGGTTTTCCTCTTCCAACGGCATAATCACCGCCGCGCATACGACGGGGCCTGCAAGCGGGCCTCTACCTACTTCGTCTACGCCTGCAATATATTTTACGCCTTGCGAAAGCAACGCGCGTTCATATTGCAGTTTTTCTTCCGCAATCCATTGTTTTTTCATACGCTTTTCCCTTCGTTAAAACTCAAAATCGTCGTAATCAGCTGCCTTTTCTAAACTGATTTTGCCCACTCTGCCTTTACGGAAATCGTCAACGAGAGCTTTTGCCCCACGCTCGTAGTCGAATTCCCCACCGCGCAAAATAAAGCCACGACGCTTGCAAAGCGCTTCGTACATACCCAATTTTTCGCTGTAATCGGTGATGCCATAACGCTCGGTTAAATACTGCGGATACTTCTCTGCCAGCTCCCCTAAAAGTTCTAACGCGATATCGTCCATATCCAAAATATCGTCGTTGATGCTGCCGATATACGCCAAGTGCCTTGCGTGGTATTGGTCGTCGAACGAGGGGGGCATCGTGCCAGGGGTATCGAGCAAATCGAACGCGCCGCATTTTATCCATCGAACGTCGCGCGTGACGCCTGCTTTATCCCCCGTCTTAGCGCGTTTTTGACCGCTGATAAGGTTGACGAGCGTGCTTTTGCCCGTGTTGGGTATCCCTGCCACCATAAAACGGAAAATTTTATTCACGCCCTTTGCTTGCGCCCTTGCGCGCTTTTCTTCCGTGATGGCGTTGAGTTTTTGCAATAGCAAACGCTTTGTCGAAGGATTGGTGGAATCGCATTTCACCACGTACTTGCCCTTGCCTTCGAACATTTTCACAAAACCGTCCGTCTTGGTTGCGTCCGCTAAATCCGCTTTATTCAAAACGAATAAAATCGGCTTTTCGCCGAAGATTTTTTTGAAATTTTTATTCACCGTGGCAATCGGCGCACGCGCGTCTAATACGCATACGATACCGTCGCATAAATCGCGCTTTTCTTCCATATCGCGCATTGCCCTCGTCATATGCCCCGGGAACCATTGGATATTTTTCATTGTTTTTTCCTTTAATATACGCATTGCAAGCAATGCTTTCGTTATGATTGTCAACGAGTGAGAAATGCGGAGCGCAACGACGTATGGCGCAACGGTTTCTTTGTTTTTTAGAGTAAATCGGGACGGCGTTTTTTGGTGATTTCCAACGCCTGCTCCCTTCGCCAAGCGTCTATCTTCGCGTGGTCGCCGCTTCTAAGCACTTCGGGCACAGCCAACCCTTTATATTCCTGTGGACGGGTATAGTGCGGATATTCAAGCAGATTTTCCGAAAAACTTTCGTCTACGAGCGAGGAAGGACTGATGACGCCGTCCACGTAACGGCTGACGCAATCGGCAACCACCATCGCAGGCAATTCTCCCCCCGTCAAAACGTAATCGCCTATCGAGATTTCTTCGTCGATGAACAAATCGATAACGCGCTGGTCCACCCCTTCGTAATGCCCGCAAAGCAAGATTAAATGTTCGTACGAAAGCAGTTCGAACACCTTTTGCTGACGGAACACTTCGCCCTTGGGGGACATATAAATTCGACGCGCTTTATGCTCGGGGTCGAGCGCCTCTATCGCGCTGCCTATCGGCTGGGGCATCATCACCATACCTGCGCCGCCGCCAAAAGGGTAATCGTCGCATTTGAGGTGCTTGTCCTCCGTATAATCGCGTAAATTGATTACGTTTATCTCGATTTTGCCCTGTTTTTGCGCTCTTCCTAAAATGCTCTCCTGCATAGCGGAGAACATCTCGGGAAATAACGTTAAAATATCTATTTTCATAAGCCGTCCTTCACGCGTTTTGACGCGTACCTGGTATGGTCGTTTTTAGATGACTACGGACGTGGGTGGGCGTTTTATAAAATTGCCTCGACGAACGTTTCCGCGTCGAAAGCCTCCAAATCGTCCATCTTCTCCCCTACGCCTGCGTATAAAACGGGCAGAGAAAGCTCGGCTGAAAGCGAAAACACGAAACCGCCTTTCGCCGTGCCGTCTAATTTCGTCAGGACGATACCGTCCAGCTCTACCGCCTCGTCGAACACTCTTGCTTGGTTGACAGCGTTTTGCCCCGTCGTCGCGTCTAATACAAGCAATTTCAAAAAGTCCGCTTCGGGATATTCACGAGAAACGACTCTGTCCATTTTACGAAGCTCGTTCATCAAATTTTCTTTGACGTGCAATCTACCTGCCGTATCCACGATAACGACGTCCGTCTTTTTTGCCTTCGCGCTGGATACCGCGTCGTAAATTACCGCAGACGGGTCGCTCCCCTCCTCGTGTTTGACGATACGTACCTTCGCCCTATCCGCCCACACGGAAAGCTGCTCGCTTGCCGCCGCGCGGAAGGTATCCGCCGCCGCCACCGTTACGCTTTTGCCTTGCGAAAGGAAATAGTGCGCCAATTTCCCTACCGTCGTCGTCTTGCCAACGCCGTTGACACCAACGAGCATAATTACGCAGGGATATTCGGGCGGTTCTACTTCCGCCTCTTGCAACATCTCTATCAAGACGTTACGCAACAAGCCCGTTACGTACGCCTCGTCTTTTAATTTCTCGGCAATCGCCTGCTTTTTTACGCGATGCACCACCTCTTCCGCCGTCGTTACCGAAACGTCGGAAGAAATGAGTATCTCCTCTAATTCTTCATAAAACTCGTTGCCGAGTTTATTTTTGGAAAACAGCGCGCGAAGCTTGCCGGAAAAACCGTCTTTCGTCTTTTTCAGCGCGCCGAAAAGTTTACCGAATAATCCCATAATATATTCCTTTTGAACTTTCTCTATCACGATATAACGAGCGATGGAAACACTCGCCCGCGGTGGCTCACCGCTTGAACGCCTTATGGCGTTGAATAACGCAAAACTGCGTTTTGCTTTTTGAGTGGATATAATCCACCTTGCGGTGGCTCTTGACAGAGTGTCGTAAGGGCGTTGCCCCTACACCCCATAAGGGACTATGTCCCTTAACCCGTGTCAACGATATGGTTACATCAAACTGTAACGAGCGATAGAAACACTCGCCCGCGGTGGCTCACCGCTTTATTCTACCGTGCCTGCGCCAAGTTTCGTTTCCACTTCGGCAAGTTTTACCGATACGATTTTCGAAACGCCCTTTTCTTGCATCGTTACGCCAAAGAGCGAATCGGCTTGGTTCATCGTCGGCTTTCTGTGCGTAATAACGATGAACTGCGTTTCGTTGGCAAAGCGTTTTAAGTAGGACGCAAATCTATCTACGTTGGCGTCGTCCAGCGCCGCCTCGATTTCGTCCAAAATACAGAACGGCATCGGGCTGGAACGTAAGATTGCAAACAGGATGGCGATTGCCGTCAAGGCTCTTTCACCGCCCGACAAAAGGGATATTTTCGTCAGTTTCTTGCCCGGAGGACAAGCGACGATTTCGATACCTGCGGCAAGCGGGTCTTCCCCTTCCACGTAGTCGATTTGCAATTCGGCTTTACCGCCGCCAAACAGTTCTTTAAACGTAATCTTGAAGTTTTCGTTAATCTTCTCAAATCCAGCGTTAAAGATACGGAGCATTTCACCGCGAATTTCGTCGAGCGCCGCCTGCAAATCGTCAATCGCTTTTTGCAAGTCGTCACGTTGCGTGCTCATTTCTTCAAAACGTTCGCTTTCGTACTGATATTCTTCTACGGCGTGGGGGTTGACTGCGCCAAGCATCGTGATTTTACGTTTTAATACCGTAATCGTATTTACGCCCTCTTCCACGTTGTAATCTTCTTTACGAAGAGGCAAACAGCCCTCGTAATCAAGCCCGTACGCTTCTTCCACTCTTGCGCGCATATTTTCGAGGTTGGTGTCGATTTTACTGATTTCGATTTCGCATTTATAACGCTTGTCCGATTGCTTGGTAAGCGTTTCTTGCATTTGCGTCTTCTCTTCTTCCAAAGCAAGTTGGTGGGCGTTAACCGCTTCCTTTTCCTTGGACAACGCGTTAATTTCGTCCACAATCGCCTGTACCGCCGCCTTTTCTTCTTCCGTCAGCTCTTTTTCCGCCGCTTCCTCTTCCAAGCCGTTCAGTTTCGTTTGCGTTGCCGTGCGCTCGTATTCCATATCGACGATTTTCTTGACGAGTTCTTCTTTCTCTACCGTCAAACGGGCAACCGTTTCGTCGTATTGTTCGATAGCGGCTTTTCTCGACGTAAATTCAAGTTCCGCTTTGCGGAGCGTTTCGCTCTTTTCCACGCGTTCTTCCTTAAACGTTTCGCATTGGCTACGCTGCGTTTCCAACTGCGCTTGCGCGCCCTGTCTACGCGATAAAATTTCCTCCTCGCTCATAGAAGAATTCTCTTCTTCCGATTTGAGCTGCGCGAGTTTGAATTGCAATTCTTCTAACGCCGCCTCGTACGTTTCTACGTCGCTGACCGTTTCTGCAATCTGTTGCGTGAGCGCCGTTTCGCGTTGCGTGAGCGCGGCGATTTCACCCATTGCGTCTTGGTATTTTTCACGCAGAGAATCTACGGCTGCTTCCGCTTCTTCGCGCGCTTTTTCGCTGTCAGCAATCGCTTTCTTTAATTTTTCAATATATTTTTGTTTCGCCGCAATGCTGTCTTTACACTCTTGGATTTTACGTTCGTGCGCGAGCAAGGACGCCGTGTTTCTACCGCGGCTGCCGCCCGTCATCGAACCGCTGGTGGCAACGACGTCGCCGTCGAGCGTTACGATTTTGAACATATTGCCGTATTTTTTCGCTATCGTCGTTGCGTTGGCGATATTGTCGCATACGAGCGTGTTACCAAGCAGGTTGGAAATGACGTTGTAATAATATTCGTCGTATTGCACAAGCTCGGTTGCCAAACCCATCGCGCCTCTTTCTTCCAACGCGCGACGGATTTCTCTGGAATCGGGACGGGGACGCATACTTGCCACAGGCAAGAAGGTGACGATACCGCCGCCCGTGCGTTTTAAATATTCAATCAAATATTTCGCGTCGTCTGCCGTAGGCGTAACTACGTTTTGCATAGCGCCGCCAAACGCCGTTTCGATTGCCGTTTCGTATTTCTGTTCGGTAGATACGACGTCGGCAAGCGCGCCGCGAAGATGCCTGCCTACATCGGGGTTGGTCTTGGAAATGGAAAGCAACCTTCTTACCGAATCCTTATACCCGTCGAAACGGTTTTTCAGGCTGATATACATCTCCAAATTTTCACGCAAGGACGCAATTTGTCCGTTTGCATTGAACAATTCTTGGTTGAAATCGTTGACGGTGAGTTGCATTTCGCGCGCTTCTTCTTGCTTTTCTTCAAATTCGCGCATGCCAAACGCCGTCTGCTCTTTCAAACGTTTTAAATCCTTTCTAACGGAAGAAAGCTCGTTTTCTAAACGTTCCTTTCTTTCCTTCGTCTTTTGTATCGCGCCTTCGATTTCTGTAAGACGGTCTTTCGTCGCTTCCATACGCGCTTCCAACGTACCGAGATTTTTCTTCATCTCGCTCAGTTCGTCCGCCGTAGAAAGCTGGCTTTGTCTATTTTCGTCGGAAAGCTTTTCGAATACTTCTATCTTTTTATCAAGTGCCGCAATCGCCGAACGCAATACTTCCGTTTGCGTTTCCAATTCCGCCACGCATTTCACGTCTTCTGCGTTCTTTTTGCCAAGCAACGCAATTTCGTCGTCGATTTCGCCGATACGGATTTTGCTGGCCTCTAACATCTCGCCCGCCGCTTCGATTTGCGAACGGTACGTTTTGATACGTTCTTGCGCCAAACGCAACTCGCCGTCCTTTCTTTCGTTACCTACGGACAGCACTACGCGTTTGTCGTTGAGCTCGCTCAAACGGAAATCCGCCTGAGAAATCTTCTCGCGGTTTTCGTCGATTTTTCTATTGATAAGTTCTATCTTCGTATTCAATTCGATAATCTTATCGGAAATTACGGCAACGTCTTTTTTATACTTACTCTTTTCGTTTTCCGCGTTTTCATAACGATATATGTACGTATTTGCCTCGTGCATTTTCAACGATTCTGCGTATTCGTTATATTCCCTTGCCGCCTCCGCTTGTTTGGCAAGCGGCCCTAAACGGCGTTGTACTTCGTCGATACGTTGACGGTACACGAACAGGTTGTCGTTGGAATCTTCTATCTTTCTTTCGATTTCCTGCTTTCTGGATTTGAATACCATAAGCCCCGTTGCTTCTTCGAATATCAAACGTCTATCTTCGGGTTTCGCGTTCATAATTTGTTCCACTTTACCCTGCCCGATAATCGAATACCCCTCTTTACCAAGCCCGATACCGTGGAAAAGCGCAACCAAATCGCGCAAACGGCTGGGTTGGTTGTTGATGAGATACTTGCTTTCGAATTTGTCTTCCCCTACGCGTTGTAAACGACGAGTCATTGCCACTTCCGCAACGTCTAAATCGAAAATGCGGTTGCTGTTGTCAAATACCAGCGTTACTTCGCAAGAACGTTGCGGGTTACGTTCTAACGTGCCCCCGAAAATAACGTCTTGCATTTGCGAACCACGCAACGATTTTGCCGATTGTTCGCCAAGTACCCAACGTACGGCGTCGGCAACGTTACTCTTACCGCATCCGTTCGGCCCTACGATACACGTTACGCCTTCTTCAAAACGAATCGTCGTTTTATCCGCGAAAGATTTAAAGCCAGAGAGTTGTATTTCTTTTAAATCCAAAATGTACTCCTTTCCGTGATTATGTGTATAATACAGTTTTATTTTTTACTTGTTTTATGTTGCAGCGTTTTCAACAGCCGCGCGGCGGCTTGCTGTTCCGCCGATTTCTTACTTTTTCCTTCTCCCGTCGCCGTTTTTCCCAGCGCCGTTGCTTTGCAACGGAAAACGGGCGCGTTATCCTTGCCCTCTTTTTCGCTTTGGTATACGGGCGGTTGTTTGCCTAAGCTTTGCAAATATTCTTGCAAGGCCGATTTCGCGTCCTTTGCGCGCGGTTTCTCCACGACGTCCATCAAACCGCTGTCGAAAATAAATTTCTTCGCGCTTTCATACCCGCCGTCTAAATATATCACCCCAGCCACCGTTTCAAAGAGGCTGGAATACGTCTTTTTCCCGACGTTCGCTTTGCCGCCTTCAATACGCAAATATTCCTCTATTTGCAATTTCTTTACCACGACGAGCAACGCTTCTTCGCATACGAGCTCCGCGCGCATACGCGTGAGTTCGCCTTCCGTTTTGTCAGGATACCGTTTATACAGATAATCGGTGATGACAAACTGCAACACCGTATCCCCTAAAAATTCCACGCGCTCGTTATCCTTGCCGCCGTGTTGATGGGCGTACGTTACGTGCGTGAACGCTTCTTCAAGCAACGTTTTATCCGTAAAACGGTAACCTATTTTTTCTTCAATTTCCGCAAAAACGGCGCGCATTATTGCGCTCCGTTTTCCGCCGCCTGTTTCGCCGTTTCGGCAAGGGCGTCCATATTCACTTTTTCTATCATCTCTTTCATCTTGTTTATCATATCGCCACGTACGGCGTTGATAGCTTGGTCAATACACGCCGAGAACGCGCGCGCCTTGGAATTGCCGTGCCCTTTTACCACCGCTTTTTGTAAGCCTAAGAACATCGCCCCGCCGCGTCCTTCGTAATCGAGATTCTGCTTGAAACGTTTGATAACGCCCTTGGAGAATAACGCGCCGATTTTCGTGAAAAGATTGCGTTTGTATTCCCTTTTTAAAATGGTGGAAATTGCCTTTGCGCAGCCCTCTACCGCTTTCGTTGCGATATTGCCCGTAAAGCCGTCCGATACCATAACGTCGATATCGCCGTACATCAATTCTCTGCCCTCAACGTTGCCCACGTAATTGATGCCTTCCGCATCTTTCAAAAGTTGATTTACTTCTTGTTGCAAAGGAAGCCCCTTATGGTCTTCCGTGCCGTTATTCAAAAGCCCAACGCGCGGATTTTGCACGCCGTACACCGCCTCCGCATACGCCGAAGCCATCACGGCAAAGTGCAAAAGGTTGACGGGCTTACACTCTAAGTTCGCCCCACAATCACAAATAAACGTCGTTTCGCCGCGGTAGTTGGGGATAGCAGGACAAAGCGCCGGACGAGATACGCCCTTTAATCTGCCTAAAATGAGTACGCCAGCCGTTAATACCGCGCCCGTAGAACCGGAAGATACCAATGCGTCTGCCTTGCCCTCTTTCAGCAGGCGGAAAGCCACGACGAGCGACGAATCTTTTTTCGTTTTTACCGCTTTCGTCGGGATTTCTTCCATACCGATAGTTTCCGTCGTATGTACGATTTCCAAACGCGCAGCGTCGTATTTGTATTGCGCAAGTTCCGCATTGATTTGCGTTTCGTCACCCACCAAAATAATGCTTACGTCCTTATTTGCGTTCAGCGCGTCTATCGAACCTTTTACCTGTTGCGCAGGGGCAAAATCTCCGCCCATTGCGTCTATCACGATTTTAATCATTGATTTTTCTCCTTTTCGTCGTTACGTTTTTACTATCCGTATCGTCTTAATATTTCAAATCCCCAAACGTTCTGGGATACGGCAACACGTCGCGGATATTGGAAATACCCGTGAGATACATTACCATACGTTCAAACCCTAAACCAAAGCCTGCGTGCGTCGTCCCACCGTATTTTCTCAAATCCAAATACCACCAGTAATCGGCAGGGTCCATACCCAACTCTTTAATGCGCGCAACCAGCTTGTCGTAATCGTCTTCCCTTTGCGAGCCGCCGATAAGTTCCCCAATCCCCGGCACGAGCATATCCACCGCCGCCACCGTTTTTCCATCGGGGTTTTGCTTCATATAAAACGCCTTGATTTCCTTCGGGTAGTTGGTGAGGAATACAGGCTTTTGGAACACGCTTTCCGTCAAGAAACGTTCGTGCTCGCTTTGCAAATCCTTGCCCCAGAAAATATTTTTATCGTCGAATTTATCTGCGTTTTGTTTCAAAATTTCAATCGCTTCCGTATACGTCAAGCGCACGAACGCGTTTTCCGCAACGTTTTTCAATCTCTCCAACAACCCTTTATCCACGAATTGGTTAAGGAAATTCAGTTCGTCCGCACACGTTTCCATTACGTAATTGATGATATACTTCACCATCGCTTCCGCTACGTCCATATCCCCTGCCAAATCGCAAAACGCCATTTCCGGCTCTATCATCCAAAACTCCGCCGCGTGACGCGCCGTGTTCGAGTGTTCCGCGCGGAAAGTAGGGCCAAACGTGTATACGTTGCCAAACGCCATTGCGTACGTTTCCGCGTTGAGTTGCCCGGATACCGTCAACGCCGCTTTTTTGCCGAAGAAGTCTTCTTTATAATCGGGCTCGCCCGCTTTTTTCTCCGCGTTCATATCCAGCGTCGTCACCTGGAACATCGCGCCTGCGCCTTCGCAATCGCTGCCCGTGATAATGGGCGTATGCACGTACACGAAGCCTCTGTCGTTGAAGAATTTATGAATCGCTATCGCCGCTTCGCTGCGAATTCTAAACGCCGCGCCAAACAAATTCGTCCTAGGACGGAGATACGCAATTTCACGCAAAAATTCGATAGAGTGGCGTTTCTTTTGCAAAGGATAATCGGGCGTCGATTCCCCTTCCACGCGTATAGCCGTCGCCTTGATTTCATACGGTTGCTTGTTTTCGGGCGTCAATACCACTACCCCTTTCACCACCAGCGACGCGCCGACGTTGGTGTGCGCGATTTCGTCGTAGTTTTCTAATTTCTCTCTCTCGAACACGATTTGCGTGCTCTTAAAACAGCTGCCGTCGTTAAGCTCGATAAAACCGAACGCCTTGGAATCGCGAATCGTTCTCACCCAACCTGCCACCGTCACTTCTTTGTCACCGTACGCGGCAAGATTTTTGTTCAGTTCTTTCAATTGCAATCTTTCCATAATAAGCCTACCTTTGCGTGGGTTAAGTGGTTTTTTTATAAAAAACCGCTTCCCCCTATTTTATACGTACTTATTATAACATTTTTAGAAAGAAAACACAATCGTTTGAACGAAGTTTAACACAAGTTAATTGCTCGGTTTTTCGATTTTTTTGACGAGAATCCCTTGCGTGGGCAAATATTCGTCTTTTCGCAGCCGTTTTCGCGCGACAAGCCGCCCTTTACGATACCTCTCTATATACGCCTCGCTCTTCAATCCGTTCTTCGCCGCGCGCAACGTTTCTTCACGTTCGCCCGTCATTATGACGGGCGGAGGCGGAATTATTTCCGCCAACGAACGAGAAATTACGGCGTATTCGTCTATCTTCCCCTCCCCGAAAAAACTTACTTTCAGCCCGCCGTCAAACGTCTTTGCCTGTAAGCGAACGGGGAAATCGTACGGGTTATATAATTTTAAATCGCTATGCGTGGACACCATCGCGTCACGAGAAGGCGGCACGTATCCTACGCGAAGGGAGTGCGGATGAAATTCCGTCACCGTTAACCCCGTCAACAACGCTGCGTTATATAGCGTCGTACTCACTTGACAAACACCGCCGCCAACCCCTAAAACGTATTCCCCGTTCACGATAATTTTCGCCTGTTGAAACCCTGCCTCTTGCGTACGTCTGCCCACCGTTTGATTGAAAGAAAATTCCCCGTACGCCTGCAACACGATACCGTCGATAAGCGACGCGGCAATACGGATATTTTCCGTCCTGCCTTTATCCTCCTCGCTGAAATACGTGGTGTACGCGGCAAGCCTTCCCCACGTGATAACGGACGCTTGCGCGACGGCGAAAACGGGACAAACCGCCGCGCTGAAAATAAAAAAGACGCCCGTGAGGAGCGTCGTTGCGAAAATATATCGTTGAAAACGGTTGGTACGCATAATATCCCCCAATATGTACCGCAAAAAAGTGGGTGTTCCCTTGAATCATCCATTAAGGAGCAATGAGTAATTGGCGCAATCTTTCGTCCGTCAAAAGATACTTTGGCGAGCCTACGGCGTGCGTGCCGTCTTCCACGTGCGTATCCGAACCGCCGCTGACTATCAAGTTCCTTTCTTTTGCAAGCGCAAGAAAATACGTCGTTTCATCATCAGTATGCGTCGTGTAAAGAGCTTCTATTCCGTCCAAACCTTTCTCTTGCAAAGAAAGTATCAACGCCGTCTTTTTTTCCATACCAAGGCGAATCCTGCCAGGGTGCGCCAGCACCGCCACGCCGCCGAGCGTATGGATGATATCTATCGCTTCCTTGGGCGACGGCCTGCCTAAGTTGGAATTTGCCGCCTTCCCTCTCGATAAATACTTTTCGTAGATTTCACCGTCCGTCCCCGAAACGTATTTTTGCAAGGCGCGCGCAATATGCATCGTATGCGCAGGCGCGTCCTTTTGCAGGCGCATGGACAGCACTTCTTCTACCGTCACGGGAATCCCTATCTCGTTGCATTTTCTCACGCTTTCTTCCACCCTTGCAAACGAAGCGGCTTTGCGTACGTCCGTAAACGATTGATACGCCGCACCCATCTTACAGCCGTAGCCGAGAATATGAATTTTCTCCTCCCCTTCGTAGGCGGAAATTTCCCAACCCGACAGATAATATAATCCGTGCCGCTTTGCCGCCGCCTCTTTTTCTTCCAACCCCATCAGCGTGTCGTGGTCGGTAATGGAAAGCGATAAAAGCCCCCTTGCCGCAGCAAGGGAGCAAATTTCGTCGGGCGTCATTTTACCATCGGAATAGGTGCTGTGTACGTGTAAATCCGCCGTCATTTTTTTACCTTCCCGTTTTCTATACGTATTTTATTGCACTCTGCGCCGTATAAAACGCGTTCAGCGTGGGTACAAGTAAGCAAAGTCTGGATACCGTGTATGCGTTGAAGCAGTTTTTTACGACGCGGTAAATCCAACTCGCTCATCACGTCGTCCAAAATCAACACGGGATATTCCCCTGAAATTTCTTTAAAAATTTGCACTTCCGCAAGCTTTAACGAAAGCGCCGCCGTACGTTGCTGCCCTTGCGAGGCGTACGATTTCGCGTCTACGCCGTTTATCAACACCTCGATATCGTCCCTATGCGGGCCTACCGTCGTAAAACCAAGCCGCATATCCTTTTCGTAATTATTGGCAAGCCTACGGGAGAGCGTTTGCGCTATCTCCCCCTCGTCCCCTTCGTATCTTCTTTCCGGGCGCAAAACGAGTTCTTCCGCGTTATCCGTCAAATACGCGTGTACTTCTTTGGCGTAAGGGGCAAGTTTTTCTAAAAATTCCACGCGCTTTTTCACAATCGTGGCGGCGTATTTACAAAGCTGTTCGTCCCATACGGGCAACGTGTCCAACACGAGGGTATAATCGGGGTTTTTAAGCAACGCGTTGCGTTGGTCGAGGATTTTATTATAGCGCAAAAGCGCCGTATAATAGGGCGCGGAATTTTGTGAGATGGACACGTTCATAAACCGACGTCTTTCGTCCGGGCCGTCCTGAATCAAACGCAGTTCCCCAGGGGAGAAAAAGACGCTGTTGATATGCCCGAGCAAATCGGCGTTTTTCGAGATTTTCGTGCCGTTGACACGGATTTCGCGTTTGTTTTCCGCAATATCCGCCTCGATAACCACTTTGCCGTATCGATTTTCCGCTTCCGCCGTGATTTTTGCGCTGTCTGCCCCGATTTTTACGAGTTGTTTATCGTGACGGATACGAAGAGAAGTGCCCGTGCAAAGATAGAAAACGGCTTCGGCGCAGTTGGTTTTCCCCTGCGCGTTTTTGCCGAAAAGGACGTTGAGTCCTTCCGTAAAGTCGAAGTTTTCCGCTTCGTAATTTCTAAAATTTTGTAGGAATAATTTTTTTATTTGCATAATCGTAAAAAAGCCGTCAAAATCGCTTTATTTTCCGCGCGTTTTGTATTATAATTATATCAAATAATTTTTCAAAAGACAAGCATACGACGGCGAAAAGAGAAAATCTTTCGTCAAGGGGGTAAACTTATGGCTGAAAACACGCATTTACAATCCTTATGGAATCAAATTCTCGAACAGGCGAAAAAAACCATCGTGCCCATTTCCTTTAACCATTTCTTTGAACACAAGGGCATTGAACCGATTGATATCCGTAACAAGAAAATCGTTTTGAAAATTTCTTCCGAAGCCAATGCCGACGCGTTAATTCAACACCGCGTTGGTGAAAAACTCCGCGACGCCATCGTAAAATGCGACGTCGGTCTTAACGATTTCCGTTTGTACGTGGAAGGAAGCGACGTTTACACGATGGAAGAGGAAGGCGACGCTTTGGACAATTTCCAAGCTTCCCCTATCCGTAAGGATTTCACCTTCGAATCGTTCGTCGTAGGGCCTACCAATAAATTCGTTTACGCTGCGGCAAAAGCCGTCGCGGAAGAACCTGGCACGGCGTTTAATCCGCTGTTTATCTACGGGGAATCAGGCTTAGGGAAAACGCACCTTATGCACGCCATCGCCAACCACATCGCGCGCGTTGCGCCCGAGAAAAAGGTGCTGTATACCACCTGCGACAATTTCTTAAACGAATTCGTTGCGTCTATCACGCAAAAGGCAGGCAATAAGTTCCGTATCCATTACCGCAACGTCGACGTGTTGATGATTGACGATATTCAACAGCTGAAAGGGAAAATGCAACTGCAAGAAGAACTTTTCAATATCTTCAACGAGTTGACCGCGCAAAACAAACAAATCGTCTTGACCAGCGATAGACCTCCCAAAGAAATTGCAACCTTGGAAGACAGACTGCGCACCCGTTTCGAAGGCGGTATGATTGCGGATATTCAACCCCCTTCCATTGAAACGAAAATTGCCATTTTGCAAAGAAAGGCGTTGGATAGACGGTGCGTTATGCCCGACGACGTTTTGGAGTTCTTGGCGCAAAATTCCGGCCACGACGTACGTACGTTGGAAGGCAGATTGACAAAGGTTATCTTCGCCAGCAAATTGCACGAAGAACCGATTACGTTAGAGCTTGCAAGACAGGCGTTGAACGAATCGGTGAACGACCCCGAAGAACAAGAAGACGTAACGCCTGAAAAAATTATCTCTGCCGTTTGTTCGTATTTCAAACAATCGCGCGAAGATTTACTGGGCAAAGGCAAAAAAGCCGACCTTGCAAAGGCAAGACAGATTTGCGCGTATTTGATGTGCGATATGTTATCCCTCCCCCTCGATTTCATCGGCAAAACGCTTGGCGGGCGCGACCATACCACCATTATGTACGCCCGTGATAAAATGGAAAAATTGGAAAAACTCAACGAGAAAATCGCCAAAGAAATTGACGATATTAAAAATATCGTTTTGAAGAAATAAGCGGCGTACCACTCTTTTAAAACTCTTTTATCTTTCATTATCGTTGATTGACAACGATTCGTAAATAATTCACCAAATAAACGTTAAACGCTATGGAACAAGAAATCACGTTTTTAGAATACGCCGCGGATGCGGTCGTCGTAGGGGCTGGACACGCAGGTTGCGAGGCAGCCCTTGCTTTGGCGCGCACGGGGCAAAATACCGCCCTTTTAACGCTCAACCTCGACAGCATCGCGTTCTTGCCTTGCAACCCCTCTATCGGCGGCACGGCAAAAGGGCATTTGGTACGTGAAATAGACGCGCTGGGCGGGGAAATGGGTATCGTGGCTGATAAAACCGCGCTCCAAATCCGTATGCTGAACGTTGGCAAAGGCGCGGCAGTGCAAAGCTTGCGCGCGCAGTCGGATAAAAACGCCTATCACCGTGAAATGAAACAGGTGCTTGAAAACACCCCAAACCTTCGCATTATCCAAGCGGAAGCGGCGGAAATCCTCGTGGAAGATAATAAATGCGTGGGCGTAAAAACTACGTACGGCGGCGTTATTTCCTGCAAAGCGGTTATCCTTTGTACGGGCGTATACCTCAACGGCGAAACGATTACGGGCAACGTCGTACAAAAATCCGGCCCGAACGGATTTGCCCCTGCCAACCATTTGACGGAGAGCCTTATCAACATCGGCTTTAACGTGCGCCGCTTTAAGACGGGTACGCCTGCCAGATTGGACGGACGAACGATAGATTATTCTAAATGTGAAATTCAAAACGGGGATACGGATATTTATCCCTTCTCGTTTATGCACGACAATCCCCCCGAAAACAAGATGCCGTGCTATCTTACCTATACGAATTTGGAAACGCACGGCGTAATTATGGAGAATTTAGACCGTTCCCCTTTGTACAACGGCGTAATTCAATCGACGGGGCCTCGGTATTGCCCGTCCATTGAAACGAAAGTGGTGCGTTTTAAGGACAAAGAACGCCACCAAATTTTCCTCGAACCCGAGGGCGCGGATACGTTGGAAGTGTACGTGCAAGGGATGTCCACTTCTATGCCCCACGACGTACAAAGAAAAATGTACGCTTCCGTGGCAGGCTTGGAAAAGGCGGATATTATGCGTTACGGCTACGCCATTGAATACGACTGTATCGATACGTTAGACGTATTGCCCACCCTTGAATTTAAGAAGGTGGAAGGCGTATATACGGCAGGACAAATCAACGGCACTTCGGGATACGAAGAGGCGGCGGCGCAAGGGCTGATGGCAGGATTGAACGCGTCCTTAAAATTGCGTGGTTTGCCCCCCTTTATCCTGCGCCGTGACGAAGCGTATATCGGCGTACTTATCGACGACCTCGTCACCAAAGGCACGGACGAACCCTACCGTATGATGACGTCGCGCGCCGAACACCGTATTTGCTTACGCCAAGACAACGCCGATTTCCGTTTGACGGAAAAGGGTTACGCCTGCGGTTTGGTGACGGAAGCACGTTTGGCAAGATACCAAGCGCGAAAAGCGAAATACGAAGAATTGCTGGAAAAAATGCGTACAAGGTTGCCCTTGAAAGAAGTCGCTCCTTTCTTGCAAAAATACGGATACGACCAGCCCAGCAGCGGCGTATCGTACGCGGATATGTTGAAACGTTCTATCCCCTTGAAAGATATTATGGAGCATTTTGACGTATTTAAAGAATACGGCAAAGACGTCATTGAAACGGCGGAAATCACCGTGCGTTACGAAGGCTACTTAAAGCAGGGCTTGGAAATGATTGAACGAGCGAAAAAGCTGGAAGACAAAGCTTTGCCCGAAGATATCGATTACGATACCATAGCAGGCTTGCGATTGGAAGCGAGAGAAAAATTGAACCGCGTACGTCCTATGAACTTGGGACAAGCGGGCAGAATTTCCGGCGTGAACCCTGCGGACGTTTCCGTGCTGATGGTTTGGCTGGCAACGAGATAAAACTAAAACCCACGACAGCGTCGTGGGCTTTTTGTTTGTTATAAATTGCGACAGCCTTACTATCCAGACAATAATGTTCCTTGAAAAGGAGAACGAAAGATAGAAAAATTCGCCTGCGCGCGAGGATAGCCCGCAAATCGTACGTAACCGAGGGTTGCCACAGCGCAACGCTGTATTGCGTGGTGGGTTCTTCGTTTTTAGCAATTTGCAAGCGAAGTAAAACGGCGGAGATACGAGCAAGACAAGGAGCGCGAGGATAGCCCGAGGGCGCGTACAAATCGTACGTAACCGAGGGTTGCCACAGCGCAACGCTGTATTGCGAGGTGGTTTCTTCGTTTTTAGCCATTTACACGCGAAGTAAGACGGCGGATATACGAGCAAGACAAGGCGCGCGAGGATAACCCGAGGGCGCGTACAAATCGTACGTAACCGAGGGTTGCCACAGCGCAACGCTGTATTGCGACGTAGATACGTCGTTTTACTCTAATTCAAATGCGCCCGTGTAGAGTTGATAATACACTCCCTTTTGTTCGATAAGCTGTTCGTGCGTGCCACGTTCGATAATTTTACCGTGGTCGAGCACCATTATCGCGTTGGCGTTTCTAACCGTGGAAAGGCGGTGCGCTATGACGAATACCGTCCTGCCTTTCATCAGTTTATCCATACCGTCTTGAACAAGCGCTTCCGTGCGCGTGTCAATCGACGACGTGGCTTCGTCCAAAATCATCGCGGGCGCGTCCGCAACCGCCGCGCGCGCAATCGATAATAATTGCCGTTGACCTTGCGAAAGGTTTGCGCCGTTGTTGGTAAGCACCGTTTGATACCCGTCAGGCAAACGACGGATAAAATCGTCTGCGTTGGCAAGCTTTGCCGCCGCAATACACTCTTCGTCCGTGGCGTCTAATCTGCCGTAACGGATATTCTCCATAACCGTACCTGTGAACAAATTCGTATCCTGCAATACGATACCGAGCGAACGACGCAAATCGCTCTTTTTAATTTTATTGATATTGATGCCGTCGTAACGGATTTTGCCGTCTGCGATGTCGTAAAAACGGTTGATAAGGTTGGTTATCGTCGTTTTTCCTGCGCCCGTCGCGCCAACGAAGGCAATCTTTTGCCCGGGCTTTGCGTACAACGTTACGTCCGTCAATACTTGCTTTTCGGGCACGTAGCCAAAGTCCACCATATCCATCACGATATCGCCACGAAGACGGGTGTACGTCGTCGTGCCGTCCGCTTTATGGAAATGTTTCCACGCCCATACGCCCGTGCGACGTTCCGTTTCCGTCAAGTTGCCGTTTTCGTCTTCTTCCGCGTTGACGAGCGTGACGTAGCCCTCGTCCTTTTCAGGTTCTTCGTCCATTAGTTTGAAAATGCGGCCTGCGCCTGCCATACCCATAGCAATCATAGAAATTTGCTGTGAGGTTTGGTTGATAATCATTGCAAAGTTTCTCGACATACCAAGGAAAGATACGATGATGCCGATTTCCAAAAGTCCGCCGCCCGAAAATACGTTCATAAACCCGTAATTCGTCCAGCCTAACGTCAAGAATAAACCGCCGATAATGGTAAGCAATACGTAATTGAAATTGCCTACGTTGCCGATAATCGGGCCTAAAATGTTACCAAACGTATGCGCTTTTTCACCCGCCTTAAAAAGATTGGCGTTGTATTTATCAAAATCGTCTTTCGCCTGTTCTTCGTGCGTGAATACTTTGACTACCTTCTGCCCTTTCATCGTTTCTTCCACGAACCCTTCCAAGCCCGCCAACGCACCTTGTTGCGCCACCATATATTTCGCGCTGTTTCCGCCGATTTTCTTGACGATAAACGTCATTACGAACGTCGAACAAAGCACCACGAGCGATAACCAAAAACTGAACGTCAGCATTACCCCGATAGATACGAGCAAGGTGAGTACGTTGCTCATTACCGAAGGCAAGCTTTGCCCGATAAGCTGGCGGGTAGCATCCGTGTCGTTGGTGTACGAGCTCATAATTTCGCCGTGCGCGTGCGTATCGAAATACTTAATGGGCAGGGTTTGCATCTTTTTGAACATATCCGTACGCAAATGATACAACAGCCCTTGCGTTACGGTAGCCATTAAACGGTTATACAGGAAGGTTGTCAATACGACCAGTCCGTACATACCCCCCATAAACAATATTAAGCCCAGCAAATCCCTTGCCGCCGCCGCAAAACCGAACTCTACGCCCTTAGGGATAATCTCGTCGATAAGCGTCTTCATAAACAGCGAGGAGATTAAACTGCCCGTGGAGCTGACGAGGATACAGGTAAAAACGATAATCAACCGCCATTTGTAATACTTAAACGCCGTCTTTAACAATCTGCCCAGCGTACCTTTGGGAATAGAGCCTTTGGGAATAGGCATACCGCGCCCACGCATAGGGCCTTTGGGCATCGCTCTTTGTTGGGTCGCTTGCGCCATTACGCCTCACCCCCTTCTTTATTATCGTTGCCTTTCGTCTGCGCTTCGTAAATTTCACGGTAGACGTCGCTGCTTTCCATAAGTTGGTTATGGTTGCCTTGGGCGATAATTTTACCGCCGTCCAATATGAGTATCTTATCCGCGTGTTCTACGGAAGAAACTCTTTGCGCGATAATAATCTTCGTCGTATCAGGAATTTCTTCCTTAAACGCGTGGCGAATCAACGCGTCCGTCTTCGTGTCAACCGCACTCGTCGAATCGTCCAAAATCAAAATCTTCGGTTTCCTAAGCAACGCCCTTGCAATACAAAGACGTTGTTTTTGACCACCGGAAACGTTGGTGCCGCCCTGTTCGATAAACGTATCGTAGCCGTCGGGGAAGGAGCGAATAAATTCGTCCGCTTGCGCAAGTTTACAAACGCGTTCTATCTCTTCGTCCGTCGCGCTTTCGTCCCCCCAACGCAAATTTTCTTTAATCGTACCCGAGAAGAGTACGTTCTTTTGCAACACCACCGCCACGGCCTTTCTAAGCGCGTCCAAATCGTAATCTTTGACGTTGACGCCGCCAACGTACACCGCGCCATCCGTAACGTCGTAAAGGCGGGGTATCAACTGTATCAGCGTCGTTTTCGACGAACCTGTGCCGCCTAAAATACCTATCGTATCCCCCGAATTGATGGTTAAATCAATGTCGGCAAGCGCGTAATTTTCCGCCGATTTCGAGTATTTGAAAGATACGTCTTCAAAGCGGATAGAGCCGTCTTTGACGTCCGTTACACCCTTTTCAGGACTGACTACGCTTGATTCTTCATTGAGGACTTCTGCAATACGTCTTGCAGATTCCACCGACATCGTAATCATAACGAACACCATAGAAAACATCATCAGCGCGGATAAAATTTGTACGCCGTAGGTTATCAGCGCGGAAAGTTCGGTAGGCAAAAACTCGCCCACGATTTCTCCGCCGCTGCCAAGCGTACCCGTGTTCATAATCAGTTTTGCGCCAAAGAAGGAAATAATCAATACCGCCACGTTGATAAACAACGTCATCATCGGCGCGTTGAGCGCAAGAATTTTTTCCGCTTTCGTGAAATCGTTTCTAACTTCCCCTGCCGCCTTTTCAAATTTTTCCGTTTCGTGCTTTTCACGTACGAAGGATTTAACTACGCGAATACCGCTGACGTTTTCTTGTACCGAATTATTGAGCGCGTCATACTTTTTAAAGATACGGCGGAAAAACGGCATAACGTAACGCACGATGGCAAAAATCAGCACGCCAAGCACGGGCACTACGGCAACGAAAATCCACGCGAGCGACGGGTTGATAACGAAACTCATAACGATAGCGAAGATAAACTGCAACGGCACGCGGATGGCGATACGAAGACACATTTGATAAGATTGTCTAACGTTGGCGACGTCCGTCGTTAAACGGGTAACGAGCGACGAAGACGAAAATTTATCCACGTTGGAAAAGGAAAATTTTTGCACTTTATAGAACAAATCGTGCCGTAAATTTTTCGCAAAACCGCAGCTTGCCGTTGCCGCAAACTTCCCCGCAAAACCGCCCGATAACATCGATATCGCCGCAAGCGCAAGCAAAATGCCGCCATACGTCAAAATGTTGTGCATTGCGTTTGCTTGCGAAAGCGCGTGCGCGTCTATCATCTTTGCCATAAAAAACGGAATCAAACACTCGCAAAAAGCCTCTATCGCCATAAAAAACGGCGTGATTATCGACGGCTTTTTATATTCTCTTACGCTTTTAATCAGCGTCTTTACCGTACTTGCCATAAGTTGCTCCTTTATACACTAAACAAGATTATTATATTTTTTTAAAAATATAATGTCAACTGTTTAACAGCAAAAAATTCTCGCTTTCACGAGAATTTCATTGCTTTTACAACGTTCGTTCCTGTTTGCAGGTAAAATACACTATTTGATATTTTTTAGACAGTTCTTGCACCAACGTTTTTGCGCGCGCCGTCTTGTCGTCGTCAAGGTTGACAAACGGGTCGTCCAAGATAAGCGGCGGACGACGGACGGTGAATAGCGTTTCCGCCAAGGCTATCCGTACGCAAAAATCTAACAATTCCTTTAATCCTGCGCTGTAAAAATCCACCGCGCGGAACGCCGCGCCCTCTTCCATAACCGGCATCCCTTCGCCGTCAAAACGGAGTTTTCCACCGCCAAAGCCCAATATTTCCGCATAGCGGCGGCAATGCCGTTCTATCGGTTCCAAATACCGCGTCGCCATATTTGCCCTTGCGCGCGCAAGCAATTCTTTCGCTGTACGTATCGCCAGCAACCGCTTTTCCAAACGCGCTTTTTCTTCCAACAAACGCTGCTCTTCCGCCTGATATTCTTTTAATTGAGAAATGCGTGTTTCCAACCGCTCGGTGTCTGCGGATAGCCGCGCGTATTCCGCGCGCAAACGTTCCCTTTCCCCTTCCGTGGCGGCGCGTCTTCTCGTTAATTCTTCCATATCTGCCTGCGCGTAATCGGCAATATACCCCGTTTCTTGTATCGGCGCGAGCGCGGCGAGTTTTTGCCCGTACGTCTGCGCCGTTTCGCTATATTTTAGATAATCGGCAACGCTCTCTTTGATGCGGGAAAGCGCAGCACGATAATCGTACACCGCCTCAAAACGGAAATTGGCAATAAAATTTTGAATTGCCGTTTCCAACTGTACGACGCGTTGTTTTTTACGCTCCGTTTCCGCCGCTTGCGCCACGTAATCTATCTCTTCATTTTGCGAGTAAAACGCCAATTTTTTCTTCACGACGTCGATTTCGTCCAAGGTGGCTTGATATTTCTCTGCCAAAACGGGGTCGTCAAACGCCAAACGGGATTTTCGCGCAGCGGGCAATTTATGCGTATGTCGATACACCGTGATAAATCCATACAACGTACCTATCGCCCCTACCGCCAATAAACCGATGCCCAGCCCTTTGACGGCGTCAATCAGTATCGCGCCGCCCACCGCCAAGCAAAAGGATAAAAACAACGTTATCATACCGCGTTTGCGGCGTTTTTTGGCGTATCTGCCCTCCGTGTGCGGTTGACGGCGGCTTTTCTTTTCCTCTTTCACCTGCGTCTTCGCCAACGTTTCGTAGCTTTCTATCGCCTTTTCGCAAGCCGCCAACTGCGTTTGTAGCATTTGTTTTTCTTGGTTTTGTGTGGACAGCATGCCAAGTTGCGCTTCCGCCCGTTCGATTTCGCCTTTCAAAGCGTAAAATTCCTGCACGGCTTGTTCTAACCCGTCCGTATTCAACGTATGGGGATTGATTTCCCCGAAAAAAGCCGTCAACTGCTGCAACGTAGACGTCGCCACCGCGTACGTCTTTTCCAATTCTCCGCGCATCGCGCGATTTGCCGCCATTTCGCCGCGACGGGTATACTCTTCAATCATCGCGCCGTATTTTTGCAAATCTTGCGCGTAATTTTGCATCTTTACCAAGTATTGCGCCAACGTTTCTTTTTGCGAACGAACCGTCTGCGACGCCCGTATGCAATCGGCTTTTTGCGTGTCTATATACGCCAATTTTTCGTCGATTTCGTCCAACTTGCCTTTTGCCGGACGGCGTTTGGCGCGTAACGCGCGTTCTGCCGCGTCTAAACGCTCCATTGCTTTTTGCGCGCCGCTATCGCCCGGGGTGGCTGACAATATGGATAACAATTTACTTTTGATATCCCCCGTCAACGGCTGCGTTTGCGTTTCCCCTTGCGGAATATACGCCGTTTTACGATAGCTTTCTCTATCTACGCCAAAAAGACTTTCACCAAGCCGTTCTCCACGCTCCCCAAAATCGTAACAAATCGTATTGTTCGCGTCGAATACTTTCGACGTATCCGCAGACGGCGTCTTCCCAAAAAAACGCTCCACACGATACGTTTTACCGTTCTCTTCAAACACGAGCGCCCCGCCGTAACGCGCGCCCGACCACGGCTCGTATTTCATACGCAAATTTTCCGTGACGTTTGCCTTTCTGCCGCTGTCCATACCGTAAAACATACACTCGATAAAATCGGCGAGCGTCGTCTTCCCCCAGCCGTTCTCCTGTTTGCAAACGACAATCGGCATCGACATATCGAAAGTGCGATTGGCGAATTTTCCAAATCCGCTAATATGACAGGAAAGAATCCTCATAAATCGATTTCCTCCCCGGCAAGCGCCTTTAAGCCCACTTCCAATATCTCGTCTTTGAGGGACGGTTCTATATCGTAACGCTGCGTTTCACGGATAAATTCTCCCCGTTCCGTACAATCGTTGGCATAGCTGTTTGCGTCGATATACAAACGGCTTTCGTCCACCGCCTTGACGTGAAAAAAACGCTGACAAAGACGCGAAGAAAGCAACGCAAGCTCCTTCCTCATCCCTTCTTTATACGTGCCGCAAAGCACCAATTTAATTACGTTTTCCTTGCTTTCCGCGCAAAGCGCCGCTTCCGCCGCGCGCTCGATATCCGCATACGAATTACAAGCGGAAATATCCACGCGCTTTTCCACCACTTCTCTTCTCGCAAACGTGTAAAATTTTTCGTCTATCAATACGCCGCGTTCTATCTCCAACAGGAAAAAACCCTTTTTCCCTACTTCGTCAAACCCCTTTCCTTCCAAACAACCGCAATAACGGTAGCGTCCCCTGCTATCCAAACGTTTTGCAACGCCGTCGGGGGCGTGAATATGCCCAAGCGCCAAATAATCGACGTATTTGTTTTGTAAATATTCGACGGGCAACGTTTCTTTGTCCTCTCGTTTGCCTTGCATATCCCCGTGCAAAAGCACAATATTATACGCGTCGGGAGAAAGGGATAACGCACCGAAATTATGCGCGGAAAAATCGGCAAAATCCATACCTGTCACCGTGATTCCTTCCCCAATCGAATAACTGCCCCAACCGTGATTTTGCGAAAAACGCAAAAAATTATCGGGCGCGTTTTCCAAAAGCACGTGTTTGTCGTGATTGCCCGTAACGTAAAAAAAGAGCGTGGGTTTCGCGCTTTCTATCGCAAAAAAAACTTCGCGGATAAGGCTGCTTTCTACGTCGCTGTCGTCAAATAAATCCCCTGCGATTAAGACGGCGGTTACGCCGCTGTCTTTCGCGTACGCGCAAACGCGCCGAAATCCGTCCAAGATTTCCGCTTTACGAAGTTGTTCCTTCTCCCTCGGCAAATTGTGCAAAGGCGAGCCGAGATGAATATCTCCCGTATGTATAACTTTCACGTTTGTCGCTCCTTATTAGCCGTATTATACCACACTTTTTCCCGCTTGTAAATAGAAACCAACAGGAAAGATTATGAAAAAATCTAACGCCTCCCCATAGGGAGGCGCTCCGTAAAACCGCTATTTATGCAATCCAAAAATTAAAAACAACGCTGCAAACACCGCAATGCACGCCGCCGCGACGATAATACGCACTTTTTTCCGCTTACGCTCGTCCATAGGAACATATATACGAAAACCGCAAACGGGACAAACGCCGTTTTCCATCAGCGTTTTACAGCGTTTACAATGGATTTTTTGCGGCTGTGCGCCCTCTTCGCCCACGCCGTTAGTCCGCGCTTTCTCCACGTCGCTTTTTTGCGGCATTGCGCTTTCCATTTCCGCAATGATACGTCTTTCTTCTTCACGCTTTTCCTCACGCGTTTTTCTTGCCATACTCCTCTCCTTACAATAACGTTTCAAATACGCGTAAAATGGCATCGATAAATTTCCCTAACCACGTTTTACGCATATCTTTTTCCGTGCAAAGCCGCGACAAAGCAAACACTTCGTTGCAATCCCTTTCCACGTCTTTTACCGCTTCGCAACCGCTGAAATACACCGCGTTTTCAAAATGGTGATACAAACTGCGATAATCGAGATTTATCGTGCCTACCACCGCGCTTTCTCCATCGCAAAGCATATTCTTTGCGTGAATAAACCCCGGCGTATATTCGTAGATTTTCACACCCGCTTGCATCAACACCCCGTAATTGGCGCGCGTCATACGATACACGATTTTTTTATCGGGTATAGCAGGCGTAACGATACGTACGTCCACGCCACGCATCGCCGCCGCGCAAAGCGTTGCGCGCATATATTCGTCCAACACCAAATACGGCGTAAATATCCAAACGTATTTTTGCGCCCTATTTATCATATCCGCATACACCGCTTCCGCTACGTTCGGTTCGGTTAACGGCGAGTTATCGTACGGTAAAATCCGCAACGGTTTCTTATCCAATTGATGCGTACCTGCATACGGCAACAAATATTTCGTAACGTCTTCCTTCTCCTTAGAAAAGGCGTTCCACATATCCATAAACATACGCGTAAACGAAGACACGGCGTCACCTTTCACGCGTACGCCCGTATCCTTCCAATACCCAAAACGCTGTTTTTCAGCAATATATTCGTCAGCGATATTGATACCGCCCGTAAACGCCACTTTCCCGTCGATAACCAAAATTTTTCGATGGTCTCTATTGTTCATACGCAGCGCAAACATCGGGATAACGTCGTTAAACGTCACGCATTTGATATTTTCGCTGAGCATCTCCAAATACCTCTCGTAACGGGGCGGCAACGTTTTAATACAACCAAAATCGTCGTATATTATCCGTATTTGCACCCCTTGCGCCGCTTTCTCTAAAAGAATTTTTCGTATCTCGCTCCACATCTTTCCGTGCGCGATAATGAAATATTCCAGCAAAACGAATTTTTCCGCTTTTTCCAGCGCAGAGAGCATATCGGGGAACATCTCTTCCCCTGCCTTATAATACGTCACCTCGCCGCCTGCAAACGTAGGATAATCGGCATAGTTCGACAAATACGCAGAAATGGCGTCGGCGCGGTTTTCCACCGTTTGAGAGGGCGTTTCTCCATACGTTTCTTTTATTTTACGCTGGTTTTCCTCTTTGGCTCTCGCCAACTTTTTACGCATTTTCCGCGTGGGTTGCACCATTCCGTTGAATAAGTACCAAGGCACTCCAAAAAAGGGCAACAGCACGATAAGCAGTATCCACCCCATTTTGCACGAAGGACGAGGAAATTTGTTGAGAATATACAACAAAAAAACGGCTTGCAAGGCAAACATCAACAGTTGAAATACAACGGCGTATTGCGAGTGGTAAACGATAAGAAACATAAAGAAAATAAACGCGGCAAGCTGCAACAGCGCCGAGCCTAAAAAGGTGAAAAAACGATTATACAAAAACAATTTATAGCTTCTGTCGTTAGCAACCGTTCTCTCTATCCATTTGCGTTTTCTTTCACTTAATTTCTTTTTCATTTCTTTTTCCCTTCTATATCAGTATATCCCTTTTCCTTCCGTTTGTCAACTCTTTCACTATCTTCTAAAATTATAACGAGCGCGCGTAATAATACGGTTAAAATTATGTTAAATTTCGGTAAATTCTCCGTGAGAAAATTTTTCCGTTTTTTTTATCAAAATCTATTGACAAATCCTTTAATATATATTATAATAATGGCAGTTAATAAAACTTAATCCTATTAAGGAAAAATAAAAGAGGTATCATAATGAAAAAATTTGAATGTAAAGTATGTCATTACGTTGCGGAAAGCGACAAAGCCCCCGAAGTATGCCCTGTTTGCAGACAAGCGGGACAATTTGAAGAAAAGCCCACGTTGAAAGGTTCGAGAACGGAAGCGAATTTGCAAGCGGCTTTCGCAGGCGAATCGCAAGCGAGAAACAAATACACCTATTTTGCAAGCAAGGCAAGAAAGGAAGGTTTCGTACAAATCGCGGCTATTTTCGAAGAAACGGCGAAGAACGAACAAGAACACGCGAAGATTTGGTTTAAGATTCTCAACGGCGGCGAAATCTCCTCTACCGCGGAAAACTTATTGGAGGCTGCAGAAGGCGAAAATTACGAGTGGACGGATATGTACTACGAATTCGCAAAAGTTGCGCGCGAAGAAGGCTTTGACAAAATTGCAGAACTTTTCGACGGCGTTGCAGCGATTGAAAAAGAACACGAAGAAAGATATAGAAAGTTGCTTGCGAACGTAAAAGGCGACCTCGTCTTCTCCAAAGAGGGCGACGCCGTATGGCAATGTTCGAACTGTGGACATATCGTCGTTGGCAAGAAAGCGCCCGACGTTTGCCCCGTTTGTTCGCATCCCCAAGCATACTTCCAAGTACGCGCGGAAAATTATTGATAATATAGCCAAACGCAGGGCTGGATAAACGCATAGCCCTTTATGGATAACAATTAAAAAAATCACCCGACGAAGCCCCTTTCGTCGGGTGATTGCTTTTACGGCTTTTTAGGTGAACTTTCCGTTTTGCGGAAAACTTCCCTTTCCTTAAATATATTTCTCGATAAACGCCGCAAGCGTGGGGGCAGGTACGAAACCAAGGCTGCTGCCTATCACTTGCCCTTGCTTTATCGCCAAGACGTTGGGGATAGAAGAAATGCCGTAACGTATCGCCAAATCCTCTTCTTCGTCAACGTTTACTTTGACAAACTCTGCCTTATCTCCGTATCTTTCCGCCAAGCTTTCAAATACGGGCGCAAGCATTCTGCAAGGGCCGCACCAGCTTGCCCAAAAATCGCAAAATACCGTCTTGTCGCTTTGCATAAGTGCGTCAAACTGTTCTTTATTTACGTGTTTTACCATCTCTTTTTCCTCCCTTACAGTATGTTTATTTTCCAGAAAAATATGCCACGAAATCGATGAAAGCTACGCTTTCGCTTTCCCCCGTCGACATATTTTTCACGTTCGCTTTGCCTTCCGCCAGCTCGTTGCCGCCAATCACGGCGACGTATTTTGCGCCGAGTTTATCCGCATATTTGAACTGCGCCTTTACCGAACGTTCCATATGGTCAATTTCCGCTTTTATCCCTGCGCCGCGCAGCTGCGTCGCAAGCGCAAACGCCTTATCACGGCACGCCGTATCCATCCCTGCGATATACACCGTGGGGATATCGTCGTCGGGGATTGCTACGCCCGATTGTTCCATTACCATTAAAAGACGTTCTATCCCTGCCGCAAACCCGACTGCCGGCGTGGGATTGCCACCCAACTCTTCAATCAAGCCGTCATATCTGCCGCCTGCGCAAACGGTGCCTTGCGCGCCTATCGACGTGGAAACGAATTCGAACACCGTACGCGTATAATAATCCAAGCCGCGAACGATACGGGAATCGATTTCGTACGCAACGCCTGCATTGTCTAAGTGCGTTTTTAACGCCGTGAAATGCGCAGCGCAGTCTTCGCAAAGATAATCGAGCATCTTCGGCGCGGTGGCGTTGATTTTTTTACAGTTTTCTTCCTTACAATCGAGAAGGCGCAACGGGTTCTTTTCGTAGCGCGTTTTACAATCGTAACAAAGCCCGTCCAAGTGCGGAGCAAAAAACGCTTTCAGCGCGGCGTTATATTTTGCGCGACAGGTAGGACAACCGATAGAGTTGATACACAGCTTTACGTTTATCCCCAGCTTTTTCAAAAGACTGTCGGCAATCAAAATAGCTTCCGCATCCGTTTGTGCCCCTTTCGCACCAAAAATTTCCACGCCGAATTGGTGGAATTCGCGAAGGCGGCCTGCCTGAGGGCGTTCGTAACGGAAAGCAGGCGTAATATAATACATCTTCGTGGGCATTGCGCCGCCAATAAGGCCGTTTTCAATAAACGCGCGCACCGCCCCTGCCGTGCCTTCGGGTTTTAAAGTGATACTTCTATCCCCTTTGTCTTTGAACGTGTACATCTCTTTCGTCACGATATCCGTCGTGTCCCCGACGCCGCGTTGGAACAGTTCCGTATGCTCGAACGTAGGCGTACGAAGTTCCTTTACGCCAAAAAGTTTCGCCGTTTCACGGGCTATGCTTTCTACGTATTGCCATTTATAGGAATCTGCGGGAAGCACGTCTTTCGTGCCTTTGGGTATGTTAATCATAATCTTTCCTTTTTATGTGAATTGCCTTAGTCGTATCTAAAATAGTATTCGTTAAAGAACGTATTTCTTCAAGTTTCTATCGCCCGTAAGTTTTTGCAAATGTTCGTCCACGTATTTCTCGTCAATGGTAAGCGTGAACGTCGGGTAATCGCCGCCGGCGTTGAAAGAAATGTCTTCCAACAGGTATTCCATTACCGTATGCAAACGTCTTGCCCCAATGTCTTCGCTGGTGGCGTTGAGCTCTACCGATACCTCCGCAATGCGCTCGATTGCGCCCGCGTCGAATTGTAAATCGATATGGTCCACGCTTAAAAGTTGCGCGTACTGGAAGGTGAGCGAATTTTCCGTTTCCGTTAAGATTTTTACGAAATCGTCTTTCGTCAAGCTCTTTAATTCCACCGACACGGGGAATCTACCCTGCAATTCGGGGATTAAATCTTCAATGGCGGATACGTGGAAAGCACCTGCCGCAATAAAGAGAATAAAGTCCGTTTTTATCGGGCCGTATTTCGTCACCACCGTCGAACCTTCAACGATAGGCAAAATATCCCTTTGCACGCCCTCGCGCGATACGTCTGCTCCGTGCTGATTGCCTTTGCCTGCAATTTTATCGATTTCGTCGATGAATACGATGCCGTCGTTCTCCGCGCGATATAACGCTTCCGATTTGATAGCGTCGTCGTCGATAAGTTTCGACGATTCTTCGCTTAATACGATTTGATACGCTTCTTTCACGGGGAATTTACGTTTTTTCTTCTTTTGCGGCATAATATCCCCAAAAATGCTGCCAAGCGAAATTGCCGCGCCACCGGGGACGAGCTCCATCGGTTGCGTCACGTCTGCCACTTCCATTTCGATAACGAAGTTGTCAAAATCGCCTTTGCGTAAGCCCTCTAACAGGTCGTTTTCAAACAGTTCTTTTGCCGTTTCGCCACGTTCGTTTTTCTTCGCTTCCGCAAGCGCGTGCACGAGGCGTTTTTCCGTCGCCTTCGTCGCTTTCGCCTTTACTTCTTCTTCCTTTTCCGCTTTTACAAGACGATAAGCGCATTCCGCCAAATCGCGAATCATACCCTCCACGTCTTTGCCTACGTAGCCCACTTCCGTGTATTTCGTCGCTTCCACTTTCACAAACGGCGCTTTTACAAGCTTTGCCAAACGACGGGCAATTTCCGTTTTACCTACGCCCGTAGGGCCTTTCATTATGATATTTTTCGGCGTGATTTCCTCACGGATTTCCGTGGGAAGTTGTGCACGGCGATAACGGTTGCGAAGGGCGATTGCCACCGCTTTTTTCGCGTCGTCTTGCCCGATAATGTATTTATCTAAACGATATACGATTTGTTTCGGGGATAAATCCATATTACGCCTCCTTCTTTTCACCAACCGTTTCCAAACGGATATTATCGTTGGTGAATACGCAAATTTCCGAGGCGATTTTCAACGCTTTCGTCGCAATCGTCGCCGCGTCATAATCTGTTTCTTGATACAGCGCGCGCGCCGCCGCCAAAGCGTAATTGCCGCCGCTGCCAATCGCGCAAACCCCTTCGTCCGGCTCGATAACCTCGCCCGTACCCGACAGGATAAGCAACGTGTTTTCGTCTGCCGTAATCATCATCGCGTCTAACTTTCTGCCGATTTTGTCACTTCTCCAAAGTTCGGCAAGCTCCACCGCCGAACGCATAAGATTGCCCGAAAACTTATTGAGCATACCCTCGAAACGTTCGGTGAGCGCAAACGCGTCCGTTACCGAACCTGCAAAGCCGAGAATTACTTTTCCGCCAAAAATGCGGCGTACTTTTATCGCCGTGTTTTTAAAAATGACTTGTTCGCCCAGCGTTACCTGTCCGTCGCCGGCAATCGCCGTGACGCCGTCCTTTTTTACGGCGCAAATGGTCGTTCCTCTAAATTCCATAGTCCTCTCCTTGTTTGAGATTTTCGCTGTTTCCAAACACGAATATTTACTGCTTTTTCAACGCCGTATCCACCGCGTCCAACGCGCGAAGCGCAAGCGTTTTATAACGTTCCTTTTTGTCTTTTATCCGCGTAGATAGGGGCGCGAGTATGCCAAAATTAGCGTTCATCGGTTGGAAATCCTTATTCGGAGTCGCAATATACGTTTGCAACGCGCCGCACACCGTTTGTTCGTCCAAGATAAACGGCTCTCTTTCCAAAATCCTATCGGCAACCGCGATTGCCGCAAGCAAACCGCTTGCCGCGCTTTCTACGTACCCTTCTACCCCCGTGATTTGCCCTGCAAAAAACAGTCTTTGATTATTCTTAACCGAAAAATCACGGTTTAAAACGTTGGGAGAATCGATATACGTATTTCTATGCATTACGCCGTAACGCAAAAATTCTGCGTTCTTTAACGCGGGTATCATTGAAAACACCCGTTTCTGTTCGGGAAATTTCAAATTCGTTTGGAAACCCACGAGGTTATACGCCGTGCCGTTTTCGTTCTCTTTGCGAAGTTGCAAAACGGCGTACGGACGTTTTCCGTCTTCGTCAAAAAGCCCTACGGGCTTTAACGTGCCGTAACGCAAGGTGTCTTTCCCTCTGGACGCCATCACCTCGATAGGCATACACCCTTCGAAAATTTCCCCTTTTTCAAACGCGTGCAAATGCGCTTTTTCCGCGCGCAACAGTTCTTCCACGAACGCGTAATATTCTTCCTTGTTCATCGGGCAGTTGATATAATCGCCCGTGCCTTTGCCGTATCTATCCCCCGTGAACGCGCAAGACGTATCGATGCTCTCTGCGGAAACAATGGGCGCGGACGCATCGTAAAAATGCAAATCTTTGCCAAACGTCTTTTGTATATCCGCGCTGAGCGCGTCGCTCGTTAACGGCCCCGTCGCCACGATAACGTACTGCTTGTCCGTGGACGGCAACGCCGTAATTTCTTCGGCGACGACCGTTACGTTGGGGTGATTTTTTATCTTGTCCGTAATATACGCCGAGAATTTTTCTCTATCTACGGCAAGCGCCGCGCCGGCAGGCACGCACGTGGCGTCTGCCGCCTCGATAACGAGCGAACCGATACGACGCATTTCTTCCTTTAAAAGTCCGCAAGCGTTCGAATAATAATCGTTGCTTTTCAGCGAGTTGGAGCAAACGAGTTCTCCTAAATTCTCGCTCTCGTGCGCAGGCGTAAATTTTTTCGGTTTCATTTCGACAAGCGTCGTCTTTATTCCGCAATTCGCCAAATAATACGCCGCTTCGCTGCCTGCCAAGCCACCGCCGATAACAATTACTTCTTTTGCTTGTTCCATATACTTACTTCTTCTTTTATTTTTTCACGTCAACGACAATCTATCTTCCTTTCACGAACGATAGAAACACGCGCCCGTGCCGTTACTCGTCGTCGTAGCCGTTGAAGATATAGCCGCCGCTTACTTCGGGCGGTTCTTCCATCAAAGGCGGCGCTTCAAACCCGTCTGCAAAGGCTGCCGTTTCCGCTTTCTTTGCCTTTTCCGCTTTCTCCGCCTTCGAATACTTGATACGGAAAGAACAATCTTTATTGCTGCATTTTACGTTGCCGCGCGCCGTATTGACAAGCGCTTCGCCGCAATCGGGGCATTTTTCGCCCGTAGGGATATCCCAACTCATAAATTTACAAGTAGGGTACGCCGAACAGCTGTAATATTCCTTGCCTTTCTTCGATTTACGCACCGTCATTGCGTTGCCGCACTCCGGACACTTACCGACGTATTTCACTTCTTCTTCCGTAGGCATCGGCATCGTTGATTTGCATTCAGGATAGTTGGGGCAAGCCAAGAATTTGCCGAACTTACCACTCTTGACTACCATATTCTCCCCGCATTTAGGACAGCGCAACGCGGAAATTTCTTCCTTCGTTTCGCTGACGATATTGTGACACTCGGGATAGTTCGAACAAGCCAAATATTTGCCAAATTTACCCATCCTACGCAGCATAAAATGTCCGCACTTTTCGCAGGTGATTTGCGTTTGTTCGTCGCCGTAATTGGACGCCCTGCGCAAATTTCTTTCGAAATCGGGATAGAAATCGCCGATGACTGCGCGCCAGTTGATACCGCCGTCTTCGATGGCGTCCAGCTTCGTTTCCATTTCCGCCGTAAAGCCTACGTCCATAACGTCGATAAAGCATCTAACCAGCATATCCACTACGTCGTAGGCAATCGCCGTAGGCAACATATATTTGCCGTCTTTTTTGACGTATTTTTGCATAAGTTTGGAGATAATCGTCGCGTACGTGGACGGACGGCCTATCCCCTTTTCTTCCATCGTTTTTACGAGCGATGCGTCCGTGTAACGAAGGGGCGGTTTCGTGAATTTTTGTTCCTTTTGCATAGACACCAAATCGAGAATATCCCCTTCCTTCAAATCGGGCAAGAGTTTGGATACGTCAATGCTGTCCTCGTCGTCTTTCTTCGCCGATACGTCTTGATATACCGCCGTGAAACCTGCAAAAAGCAATACTTTACCGCTGGCCTTGAAAATATAGCCGCTGTTGTCGATTTCCATTTGCGCGCTGTTATATTTCGCTTCCGCCATTTGCGAAGCGAGGAAACGTTCGTACACCAGTTTATACAACGCAAAGTGCTTTCTGTCCAGCAGCTTTTTCGCCTTTTCGGGCGTCATATCCAAATCGATGGGACGAATCGCTTCGTGCGCGTCCTGCGCACCCTTTTTCGACGCGTAAAAATTGGGCTTTTCGGGAACGTAATTTTCTCCGTACACCTCTTTAATTTTCGCAAGCGCTTTATATTGCGCGTCTTTGGAGATACGCACCGAGTCGGTACGCATATACGTAATAAACGCGATATGGTCGCCGTTTTCCGTGTCGATACCTTCGTACAAATGCTGCGCAAGCGTCATCGTTTCGGGCGCGGTAAATCCAAGTTTCGTCGAGGCGTCCTGTTGCAAAGAGCTGGTGGTGAACGGCGCAGGCGCGTGCGATTTTATCACCGCTTTCTTTACTTTGCTCACCGTGAAATTGCCCTGCTCTATCGTCGCCAAAACATGCGCCGTTTCCTCTGCGGACGAGGGTTTGTATTTGCGGTTGCCGCGCTTTTCTAACATCGCCTTAAACGGCGCGTATTGCTTCGCTTTGTCTTGCACTTCCGCCGTCAAATTCCAATATTCTTCCGGCTTGAACGCCGTAATCTCACGTTCTCTTTCCACCACGAGGCGCAGGGCAACCGATTGCACTCTGCCCCCGGAAAGGGAACGCTTGCCGTTGCCGTTTTTGTCTTCGATTTTGTGGTTGAGAAGGGTGGAAAGTTTGTATCCCACCAATCTATCCAAAACGCGGCGCGCTTGTTGCGCGTCTACCAAATCGTAATCGATAGTACGAGGTTTTTTCAACGCGTTTTCTATCGCCGTTTTACTTACTTCGTTGAACTCGATACGGTTCTTGCCCTGTGCGTCCAAACCAAGCACCGTTTGCAAGTGCCACGCAATCGCTTCCCCTTCTCTATCAGGGTCGGTTGCAAGATATACTCTATCTGCCTTTTTCGTGGCGTCCGTCAAACGGCGAATAACGTCTTCTTTGCCGTCCGAATTGACGTAATTCGGCTCGAAATTATTATTGACGTCCACGCCGAGCGTATGCACGGGCAAATCGCGGATATGCCCTGCCGAAGCGTCCACGCGGTATTGTCCTTTGAGATACTTAGAGATGGTTTTTGCCTTTGAAGGCGATTCTACGATAATTAAATCCATTTCGTAATCCTTTTGCTTTTCTATCCTATTAAAAATTTTTTTTCAATGTTTCTTGTCGGCTAACGCACCGCCGCGTAGCGATTGCCACCGAGCGATACCACCAGCCCTTTCATTTCCAACGCCGACAACGTCGCGCGTAATTTGAAAAGGGGCACGCCCGTTTTTGCGGAAATTTCGCTGACGTGGCTATCCGCCAATACCTGCAACGTCTTCCAAACGCTTTCTTCTATTTCCGTTAAACGTTGCGTACGTTTGACGCCGCCGCCTTCTATCCCCAACGCCACATAGACGTCTTTGGCGCTCTCCGTTAAATGCGCGCCCTCTTTTATCAATGCGTTACAGCCAACGCCTGCGTGTACGCCCGGCGCATACGGCAATGCAAATATTTGCCGTGACGCGCGCTTTGCGTATTTCGCCGTGATTAGCGCGCCGCTTTTTTCCCCAGCCCCTAAAACGAGCGTTCCTTCCCCTAAATAGGCAAGAAGCTCGTTACGGAATTCGTAAGAAAATTTCCGCGTTGGTTCGTCAAAGGGAAACGGGGAAAGCAACAATCCGTTTGTTACCACGCTGCGAAGCAAGGGCAAATTGCTTTGCGGCAACGCTGAAAACCCGCCTGCCAAAAGGCAAATTACCTTGCCGCCTGCCTCTATCGCGCCCTCTATCGCCGTTTCGTCACCGCCGTCCGCCACGCCCGTAACCAGCGTAAACGTCTGCGATAAATCCGCCGCGATTTCTTTGCCCAGCTTTCTCGCCTGCGCAGGCGTCGTACGCGAGCCTACCACCGTGAATTTTCGCGTTTGTAGCAACGTCGCGTCCCCTACATATTGCAACGTTTTCGGCGCGTTGGGCAAATCTGCCCACTCCTTAGGGTATAAAGGCGAATCTATATGCAATTGTTTGCATTGGCTTTCCTTCATACGCTACCTTTATTCGAGTTCGTCCTCTTTCCCGCTATACGAACGATAGGAAATTGCCTCGTATAAATGTTCGGGTAAAATTTCTTCACAAAGCTCTAAATCGGCTATCGTACGCGCTACTTTTAATATACGCGAGCGCGCCCTCGCGGAAAGGCGCAATCTTTCATACGCTTCACGCAAAATTTCTTCGCACTCTGCGTTTAATTTACAATACTTCCGCGTTTCCTTTTCTCCCATTTCCGCGTTGGAGGTGATTTTGCTCCCTTCAAAGCGTTGGCGTTGGATATTTCTCGCTACGTCTGCGCGTTTTTTCACGAGCGCGCTGCTCTCCTCTTCCGCCGTCGATACCAAATCGTCGTATTCCACGCCGTCCACTTCCACCTGAATATCAATTCTATCCAACAGCGGCCCAGACACCCTTGCGTGGTATTTCCGTATATCGTTGGGACGACAGGTACAACGGCGTTTGCTGCTGCCGTAATTGCCGCAAGGACAAGGGTTCATACTGGCGCAAAGCATAAACGACGCAGGGAAGGTTATCGTGCCGCTGGCGCGCGAAACGGTGATGACGCCGTCTTCCAACGGTTGGCGCATCGCTTCCAAAGACGAACGTTTATATTCCGGCAGTTCGTCCAAGAACAGCACGCCGCCGTGCGCAAGGCTGATTTCCCCGGGGTGAACCGTCTTGTTTCCCCCGCCGCAAAGCGACACCGTCGTCGCCGTGTGGTGCGGAGAACGGAACGGACGGGTGGTGACGATTCCCTCTTCCCCCAGCGTACCTGCTATCGAGTGTATCTTCGTGATTTCCAACGCTTCGTCAAAGCGCATATCGGGCAAAATGGAAGGGATTGCGCGGGCAAGCAACGTTTTACCGCTGCCCGGAGGCCCGACGAAAAGGATATTGTGGCCGCCTGCCACCGCCACTTCCAACGCCCTTTTTGCCATCGCTTGGCCTTTGACAAAAGACAAATCATACGCGCGTTTTTCCGTGTTTTTCGCATTTTCAAACGGCGTCGTTTCCACCGCTGTCAGCGGCGCAAGCCCCGATAAATGATTGACGACTTCTTTTAAGTTTTTCGCGGCATACGTAGATACGCCGTGGATAAACCCTGCTTCTTTTCGGTTATCGTAAGGCACGACGAATTTTTTATACCCTTTATCTCTTGCGGAAATAAGCGCGGGCAGCACGCCCGTAATCGGGCGCAAATCGCCGTTTAAGGCAAGTTCCCCTAAAAACACCGTATCTTCCGTTTCCGCCTGTAAGACGCCGTTCGCTTTTAACAGGCTGATAGCCACGGGCAAATCGAAAGACGAGCCTTCTTTTTTTACGTAGGCAGGGGCAAGGTTGACGGTGATTTTATGTAAAGGAAATTCCAACGCGCTATTTTTAACGGCGCTTTTTACACGCTCTTTCGATTCCTTTACCGCCGCGTCGGGAAGGCCGACGATTTCGTAAGAAGGCAGACCTTTGGAAACGTCCGTTTCTACCGTCACTGCAACGCCGTCTAAACCGGTTAAAGCATAGCTTTGTACCCTTGCAATCATATCTTCCCCTTCCTTATTATATGTCTTTCCTTATTATTGTAACCGAAAAGCCAAAAAAAGTAAACAAAATTATACCGGTTTTTCATAGAAAATAAGACGATTCTCCTAAAAAAACAAGCGTCTTTCTTCTGCGAAAAAAATAAACGAGTTTGCCTTTGACTTTAAGCAAACTCGTCCTCGCGGATTCTTCCAACGTATTCCTATTAAATTCTTTCTTTGACTTTGGCAGCCTTGCCCGTCAACTTGCGCAGATAATAAAGTTTCGCTCTTCTAACTTTACCCTTTCTTACGACCGTGATAGACGCAATCTTCGGGGAGTGAAGAGGATAGGTTTTTTCTACGCCTACGCCATAGGAAATGTGACGTACCGTGAACGTTTCGGAAATACCGCCGTTCTTCTTTGCGATAACTACGCCTTCGAAGTTTTGCACACGTTCCTTGCCGCCTTCGATAATCTTGTAGCCTACCTTAACCGTGTCGCCTACTTCAAAAGAAGGCACTTCTGCTTTAAGGTTTTCCGCTTCAATCGCTTCAATCAATCCTTTCATCTTTGACTTTACCTCCGTTATTTACGAAACGTTCATAACCCGCTGCATAACTCCTCGTTATGCCCAAAAAAAGGCAGCGGAACGTTCGAAGTCTTTCCTATTATATACAATTTTTTTTGCCTTGGCAAGCATTTTTGCCGACTTTTTCAAAATTATTTTCGCTTTTTTACATCATTATGAAAAGGTATGCGTAGTACGCTGCAAAGCTTGCCAACATTACGCCGCCGCCCACACGGTTTATTTTATGCCCCGGGAGATACGCGCACAACGCCAACAACGCCGCCGCGCCAAACGCTATCACGCCGTCCCAAAGGAAGGTTGCACCTTGCGAAGCAAACGGCAACGGCATAATCACCGCCGATAAGCCTGCCACCAACATAATATTGAAAATGTTGCTGCCGACGATATTGCCTACCGCGATGTCCGTTTCCCCTTTCTTCGCCGCCACTACCGACGTGATAAGTTCGGGCAAGGACGTACCGATAGCCACCACCGTCAAACCGATGATTTTTTGGTTGATGCCGATTTCTGCCGCAATCGTTTTTGCGCCTTCTACGGCGAGCATTGCGCCACCGACAACGATACCCAAGCCCACGACGGTGGCAATCGCCAAAAACCACGTGTACTTTTTCATACCGTCGTACCAGCCGTTGAAACCCTTTCTCTTTTTTTCCGTTTCTTCCGTCACTACTTCGTGATTTTCCAACGCGACCATCGCGCCCTCTTTATCCCTTTGACGCAACGCTTTCATTACCAAAAATACGGTGTAGGCGATAAGCAGGAATACCATTATCCCACCTTCCAATCTACCGATTTCGTTGTCGAACGCGCCAAACAGCACAATCAACGCCGACGCCCCTAATAACACGGGCAAATCGATAAGCAACGAATCCTTTTGTACGGGCAAAACGCTAAACATTGCAGAAAGCCCTAAAATCAATAAAATATTCATGATATTGCTGCCTAAAACGTTGCCAACCGCAATCCCGACGTCGCCGCCAATCGCTGAAATAACCGACGTGGCAAGCTCCGGCGCGCTTGTGCCGAACGCCACGATGGTCAAACCGATAACGAGCTGTGGAATACGCAATTTCGCCGCAAGCCCCGCCGCGCCGTCCACGAACCAATCCGCGCCCTTTACCAAAAGCACGAATCCGCCGATAACCATAATTACCGCCCAAAAAATCGTCCAAAACATTTTTGAAACTCCTTTACAAAATAAAAAACTTACGCGCAAAAAACACCCGTTTGGGTATTTGCGCATAAGTCTTGTCGTTTACCATTACGCCTGAAAAATACGTTTTCAGTGTTGTAGACGTAACGACTTTTTCAAGCCGACTACTCCCCTATGACACTGGTGATTGTAACATATACACGACGTTTTTGTCAACGAATTTTGCTCCGTTTTTTCGCTTTTCTCATTTTTTGATTGACAAACGCGCACGCGTAGCATATAATAAATCGTATCAAACGTAATAAATCGTATCAAACGCTTTCGAGGACATTATGACGAATTTATTGATTAACGCCGTTGTCGGCAAAAATAAAGACGTGAACGACCCAAAAATACGCGGCAAATACGCTGCGCTGGCAGGGATAACGGGGATACTGCTAAACATTTTGCTTTTCGCAGGCAAATTGACGATGGGTATCTTGTCTTTTTCCGTCGCCATTATCGCAGACGCTTTTAATAACATCTCCGACGCCGGCTCTTCTATCGTCACCCTATTGGGCGTACGGCTCGCCAATAAACCCGTGGATAAGGAACACCCCTTGGGACACGGCAGATACGAGTATATTGCAGGCTTTATCGTCGATATGCTGATTATCCTCGTCGGGTTTGAATTGCTGAAAGGTTCTATTGAAAAAATTATCGAACCCGTCTTACCTAACGTGGGAAACGCCACTTTTATCATCCTTGGCGCGTCTATCCTCGTAAAAGTGTGGTTATTCTTCTTTTATCGAAAAATCGGCAATACAATTCAATCTGCGCCCGTCAAAGCAGCGGCGGCAGATTCCCTGTCCGATTGTATCGCGACGACGTTGGTCCTTTGCAGCGCGCTCGCTGCACGGATTTGGGGCGTGCAAATTGACGGCTGGGCGGGGATTCTCGTTGCCGTATTCATCCTCTTTACCGGTTTGAAAGCCGCCAAAGAAACGATTGATTTGTTGCTTGGCTCTACCCCCGACCCTGCGTTTATCGAAAACATTTACGAGTTTGTGAAAGGATATCCCCGTATCGTTGGGATTCACGACGTTATGGTGCACGATTACGGCCCCGGCAGACAAATCGTATCCTTCCACGCCGAAGTGCCTGCCGATAGCGATATCAACGTAGCGCACGAAGACGTGGATAAAATGGAACGGGATATGCACGAAAAATTTGGCTGTATCGTCACCGTGCATCTTGACCCCCTCGTCGTGGACGACCCGCTGGTGAACGAACTGCGCGCCTTGGCGGAAAACGCCGCGAAAGACGTCAACGAAACGTTTTCTATACACGATTTCCGTATGACGAAAGGCGAAACGCATATCAACCTTATTTTCGATTTGGTGATGCCCACCGATTGTCCCGTTTGCGCCAAAGACGCGGAAAAACAAGTGACGGAAAAGATTAAAAATCTCCGCCCCGAGTGCGCCTGCGTTATCCGCGTGGAACACCCTTTCGTATAATCCTATATCGAAAACGTATGCAAAAAGCACCCTTGATAGGGTGCTTTTATTTTCCTTATATTCATCGTTACTTTTGGCTTTTTTTCGCCCTTTTTTGTATCCAAAAGTATATCGCGTAAAACGCCGTAATATACAAGAGGAATAACACAACGACGATAAGCGGATACAACACTTTGTTGCCGTTGACAAGATTAAAAAATATATCGTAAGGCGTGCCGTCCCCTCGCATTAAGAACATATAATTATAATCGATGACGACGTTTACCACGTACGCTACTACGCAGAAACCGAGCAGGATAGAAAACGTTATCCATATATTTTCTTTTTTCATACTTGCCATGCCGGAAACGACTATGTACAACGACGCAAACCCCGATATAGAGTGCGTTATCCCCGACACGACGTTATCCATAGACAAGACGGGATATGCGTTGTAATTTTGTCCTGCGCCGTACGTACCCAACACTGCGCCGAGAATACCGAATATAAATACGAAATCAAGCGCCGCCGCCTTTATTCTCCCCTTGGAAAACGCCGCAAGCGGAATCGTAATTAACTGGATACTGCACAAGAACAAAGGCAACAGATGCAATATCGAACTCATATCGCGCGAACGCCAACAACATACGACGATTTTCAAAAGCTCGAACGCATCAATGGCGATTGCCGAAATAACCAAAATTTTATTTTTCGTCTTTTCGTCCTTGTTTCGATTACGCAAACCGAGCCACACGGAAAGCCCTATCATAATTGCCATCAACGTGGAAACGAACAATAAATGCTGCCAAGACATATATCCTTCCGCCTCGCGTTGATAACCGCCAAACCCGAAAAATTCCCTCATTCGTAATTCCCTCGTTTCGTTATCTTATAAAATTGGTAAAAATTTTCTTTTCCGTAATCGGCGCAACCCCTGCCTCTTTGCCAAGGGCGATACATTTCAGCAGCCAAGCCATATTATTGCCCAAAATGCGCATCGTTTGCAAGCCCTCTTCGTCTTGCGCCGCTTCTTCCGCTTTGTTGCCGTGAATTTCGTTCCAATAATTAGAGCCTACTATCGGCATATTATTTATCGTAAAATACTTATTGATAACGTCAAACGTCGTCGCCGCGCCGGCTCTTCGACAGCTTACCACCGCCGCCGCAGGCTTAAAGGCAAGCGCTCTGCCGCCGCTGTAAAAAACTCTGTCCATAAAGGAAACGAGCGCGCCTGCCGCCGACGCGTAATACACGGGCGAACCGAATACGAAACCGTCAAACTGCGCCGCCTTTTCCACAAATTCGTTGACGCCGTCGTCGATAACGCATTTCTTTAATTTTTTACACGCCCAACAGCCCTTACAGCCGTGGACGTCTTTATCGCCAAGCCAATAGATTTCCGTTTCTACGCCGTTGGCGTTTAATGCTTTCTCCACTTCCGCAAGCGCGGTGTACGTGCAACCTTTCTCGTGACAACTACCGTTAATAAGCAATACTTTCATTGGTTTTTCTCCTTATTTATCGTCTATGATATCCATACATTGTTTTATTGCCGTAGGAAGCGATACGCCTTCTTCAATCTCGTCCATCGCGTAACAATCAAACGGCGCGCTTTCCGCCTTTACCCATACGCAGGTGATATCCCAAACGATATGCGTAAATACGTGTTTGTATTTCTTTCGCTTTATTTCCGTAAACGCGTACATACCCCACTCGTTTAACACGCTTTCCGCGCTTTCACCCCTTTCAATTACGTGCGAGGGGAATTCGTTCATCCCTTTCAGCACGCCCTTTTCCCTGCGGCGAATACAAAACCCTTCGTCCGTTTGTATTAAAAAAACGTATACGCTTTCTCGGCGTTTTTCCCGTTTTTGGGGCAATATGGGATATTCCTTTTGCGCGCCGCTTTTTCTCGCCTTGCAATACTTTGCCAAGGGGCATACCGCGCAATCAGGGTTTTGCGGTTTGCAAACGAGCGCGCCAAGTTCGAACAAGCTTTGCGTGAAATCGGCGCAATCTTGCCCAGCCTTGGGGTAGATTGTCGATAGTTTTTGCGTCAACTCTTTTTTATATTTATCGTCGTTGATAGGCGTGGCGTTTTCACTTAATCGGGCGGTAACGCGCAGGACGTTTCCGTCCACCGCCGCTATCCGTTGCCCATAGGCTATCGAACATATCGCGCCCGTCGTGTACGCCCCTATCCCCGAGAGGGACTGTACGTCCTCGGGCTCTGTGGGGAACGTTCCGTCAAAGCGCAATACGATTTCCCTTGCCGCCTTTTGCAGATTTCTTGCGCGGCTGTAATAGCCAAGCCCTTCCCAAAGTTTTAACAGTTTTTCCTCGTCGCACTTTGCCAAATCCTCTATCGTTGGCAATGCGTCCATAAACCGTACGTAATATTCTTTTACCGCTTCTACGCGCGTTTGTTGCAACATTATCTCCGACACCCAAACACGGTACGGCGAGGGGTTCTCGCGCCATGGAAGCGTGCGTTTGTTTTCCCGATACCAATCCAAAAGCGGACGGACGATGCGTCCGTAATCGTAACTGTTCTCCATACGTACTGCGAAAAATTACACTTTTTGTTGCGGTAAGGCGTTGAGAAAGATAACCGTTTCCGTAAACGAGGGTTGGCAGGGAAAACGTATGGGCGTGGGCATCGATAAAGACGAATCTTCCCCTACGTACGTCACGTCTGCTTTCCCTTCTTCCGTCGTCGTCGCAAGGCAATTCCCTACCCCGACGAACGCGCCCGGATAACCGCTGAATATACTCTTCATCAACGCTACGCCGCTGATAATTTCAACGTTCTTGCGTCGTATCACCGCATCGAAAAACGCGCGATATTCTTCCAAATCCCCGTTTTGATTGCAGCCGTCTATCTCTTCCAAACCGTCTAACACGAGTATCAAACGGGGGCAACCTTTTTCTCTGTCGTGTATCGCAACGATTTCTTTCACGCAAGCCAAGCACGCTTCCACGTCTGCTTTATCCCGTACGAACGGCACGGTGATATCCGCGTGTAACAGACGAAGCAGTTCGCTATACTCCGTACGCGGAGAAAGAATAAGGAAATTGGCTTCTTCTTTTTGATACAGACAGGACAGCGTACAAATCGTTCGTTTGATAAACGCGGTGCGTTGCGCCCCCGTCACACACGTATGACGAAACATAAACGGCGTTTCTTGCTTTTGCGCAAACACCAACGTATCCGCCGCGTCTTTGCCGATAGGCACGCCAAGACGCACCTTTTCTAACCCCTCCGCCGTTTCGCAAAGCGACGTGAGCGACGTGATAAAATCTTCCGAACGCATAACTTTTCTCCTTTGATAAATGCTTACTATCAGTATACTACACCCTCGTCCGTTTGTCAAGTGGAAGAAAGCAAAGAAAAAGCGTGTTATCCGTTTTCCCGTAACACGCTTTTTATCGTTTCTATAGCTACCGCTTATGCGTAGCGTATAAAATATTCGTCTTTATCAAAGGGCACAACCACGTCCGTTTCCACGTTATTACGCAATACCTTAAACGTCACTACGTCCCCTTTGCGCACGTTCAATAACACGTCGCTAAGCTGATAACGGCGCTCGAAATACGTCCACGCCCCGTCGCCTATCTTCACCGCTTTAAAAACGTCCTGCGCCTGAAATTTGCCGGCGGCTGCGCCTGCTTGGCTACCCGTCAAATCTTTGCTGACGAAGAAAGTTTCCTGAGTTCGCAAATGCCCGTCTACAAACGACGCCACCGACGATTGCAGATAGGTTTCTACCCCCAGCCAAGCGCGAGAAACGTATCCGGGAACGCCTGCTTTGGCGTTTGCCATAATATTATTCAAAACGCACTCTACCTGCGAAATAGGCAACGCATACCCCATATTATCCGTTTCGTCTTCAATATTCTTGGCGTTGGTTATCCCTATCAATTCCCCTTTGGTATTGAACAATGCTCCGCCCGAATTGCCGTGGTTTATCGCTGCGTCCGTACGCATTACGCGATACGATACCGCCCTTTGTCCGTCCGTCGATTTCATCTCGATATATTCCGAATCCACGGAGATTGCGCCGCTTGTCACCGCAATACCGTGTCCGTTGGCGTTGCCGATGGCAAATACTTTCTCCCCAAGCCGTACGTCTACGGAATTGCCGAATTTGGCTTCCGTTGCTATGCTGTTTGGCAGATATTTATTGTCCGATATCTTTAAGATGGCAATATCGTAATCCATCGCGCCACCGACAAACGTCGCCTTGATGCCGTCGCCTTCGTCTTTCATCGTCGCGCCGTCGTCTAAATACCCGTCGCCGTCTACGTCGCCGTTGTTAAACATCTCGCGCGCGCCGTATAAATATACGTAAACGTCCGTCGATATTCCGTTGACGTTGTCCGTATAATTATTGCCGCCGTATATCACGTGGTAATTGGTGACGACGTACGCGTCCACGTACTCGCCGTTGCTTTCCATTTTATAGATAACGCCGCTGCCTTCCGCACCGCTTACCTGCGTCTTGGTAGTCGCTCTCCCCCAACGGTCTCTTACAAGCGTGGTCTTTTGAAATCCCGCGCAAATACTGACGACGGAAGACGTGTTTTTTGCTATCGTTTCCGTATCGTTGTCCTCTTGCACGGGGAATTTTTGTTCGTTCATATAATACGCGATAAATTCTTCCAACGTGCCGTCAAACCCTGACGCTTCGTAAATATCTTCTATCGTTATATCTTCGCCGTCTGCGCCGTTGTTGCCCTTCAAGCTGGCAAGCCATTCCTGTTCCGTGCCGACAAAGCCGTTTTGCACCGCTATCTCGTATGCGTTGACGACTTCTTTTTCCTCGTTTTGGCACGCGGAAAAAAATACCGTTGATATACTCGTTGTAAGCAATAACGCGGCTATGGCGAATTTCTTTATTATTTTTTTCATACTCACCTCAAAATATGGACGCTTCACGCGATAGTTTTTCCATTTGTCCTTCGTATTATACTCCGTCAATTAGACGAATCATTTATCGTTTGTTGAAAAGTACGTGAAAGTAGATATTAAAATCCTTCCAACTCGTCTAACGTTAAAGAAAACGAAGGAATAAAATGTTTAAAAAAGTATTCCACTTCCGGCATCTTTCTCGCGTGCAAATCCGCCTCTATACTCTTCTTTGCCTTGGAAAATTCGGTATTTCCCGAACGGAGTTCTTCCAAGCACTTTATATACGCAGACAGCCTATCTGCCGCTTTCACAAGCTTGTATTCCACGCTGTCTTCGTCTGCCAAAACGTAAGGGGCTATCTCCGCTTTCATCTCTTGCGGCAGCATCTCCGTCATCTTCTCGCAAGCGGCTTTTTCCAAATCTTTATACGCGCCGTGGATGCTACGATTATAATATTTGATTGGCGTGGGTAAATCCCCCGTCATAACCTCGCTCGTTTCGTGGTATGCCGCGTACAACACCGTCTTTAAAATATCCGCGTTGCCGCCGTACACTTCGTTGTGTATCACCGCCAAAGCGTGCGAAAGCAACGTAACGCTGTGAGAGTGCTCCATAATGTTCTCCTCCCGTTCCGAGCGCATCAGTTGCCAACGCTTGATGTATTTCATCCTATCTAAATATGCATAAAAATCGTGGCGCATTTTTTTCTCCTTTTTTTGCGACAAACGGTTGACTTTGCCGCGTACGTGTACTATAATAAAAATACAAAATTTAATTATCCGTCGTGGGTGCTTTGAAAAAGGCTGAGATTATACCATTGGAATCGGCAAGGTAATACTTGAGCGAGAGATTGATATCCGTTTTTCCGTATCGTTTTTTTGCGTTACGCAAACGAAAAAGTTATGCGCCCACCTTTTTTTGGTTGGCGTTTTTTTTCTTGGATTACGACGGAAAAGGAGTGTTATTTTATGTTTCTCTATTCCTTAATGTCGGCAACGGCTATCGACGTATTCGAACCGATTGCCAAATGGCTGACCGTAGGCATTATCGCCGCCCTGCTTATCGTGGGGATTGCGCTGTTCTTTGCCAAACGCAATGTTTTTGCAAAATACGCTAAGTATGCGTTCTTCGGTACTTTTGTATATTTGCTCGTCTTGGCTATTGTCTTTTTTGCGCTTGATATTGCCAACCATTACAGCGATGCCTATGCCGAAGAGAATTGGCTGGATAAAGACTTGCTTGTTCGTTTCGTACTTATCCCCTTGCTTGCGTTCGCTTTTCTCTCACTTTTATCACTCGTTGCCTACGCGCTTGTGGTAAAATTTGCTGTAAAGCATAAGAAATGGTGTGCAACGCTCGGCTGTGCGATTTGCGCAATCGCGCTTATCGCTGCTCTTGTATGTATCGCCGTATATTACGCCAAAAAAATTGCCAACGACGGGTATTATAATTCCGATACGGCTACCGTCAAACAAATCGCCCTCTACGTTGGTAGCGTCCTTGCTATTGCAATCATTATCGGGCTTACCTTTTTCGATAAATCTCATTTATCTTTTAACGCGCAATCGCTTGCATACGCAGGAATTTTAATAGCAATGAGCTTCGCATTATCCTACATCAAGCTTTGGGATATGCCCCAAGGCGGTTCGGTAACGCTTGTTTCCACCCTGCCCTTGATGTTATATGCCTACCTGTTCGGCACAAAAAAAGGCGTATTCGTAGGCTTCGTTTACGGCGCGTTACAAGCCGTACAAGACCCTTGGATTATCCACCCTGCACAGTTCTTGCTCGACTACCCCGTCGCATTTTCCGCTATCGGGCTTGCAGGACTCTTTGGTGAAGCCAAATTCTTGAAAAAGCTTCCGCAAATCCGCTTTGCCATAGGCGCTATCATTGCAGGGCTTATGCGCTTTATCTGCCACGTGCTTTCGGGTGTATTCGCCTTTGAAGCATACGCAAGCGGAGAAAACGTTTGGGCATACAGCTTGGTGTATAATTCCTATGTCTTTATCGACGTTGCATTGGTTATCGTGGCAGGCGCACTCGTACTTTCTTCCAAATCCTTCCTCGCCGCGGTTTCTCACCTTCGCAAACCGAAAAGAAAAACGGAAAAAGAAACTCAATAAACGGCGATTTCGTCGAAAATCTTTTTATCGACAATCAATTTTTTGTTGATTAAATCTACTTTTTTAACGACGCCTTTTACGGCAGGGAAGAGTACGCTTTTCCCTGCTTTTTCTATGGTGTAAATATCCGAAGAAAGATTGGTTACGTCTTTTACCGTGCCTAAAAATTCTCCACCTTCCGTTTCGCAGGAAAGCCCGATAATATCGACGATATAATATTGTCCTTCTTCCAAAACAGGCGCGTCTTCTCTATCCCCTTCCACCGTTTTTCCACGAAATAATTCCGCTGCGTTTCTATCGGGAATACCGCGAAGCCCTACGTAAGCAAACCCGTCCGCCCCTACGCGGAAAGATAAAATTTTATACGCTACACCGTCGATATATAACGTTTTAAACGTTTTTACGTCTTCGGGATAATCGGTGAACGTCTTTAATTTCAACTCCCCCCGAATCCCTTGCGGTTTTAAAATTTCAGCTATTATCAATCTCTCCATTTATTTCTCTCCAAACGCTTTTGTTATAAGGCAAAAAAAGGCTTCCGCTGATAAGAAAGCCTTTTTATTCGGTTTTACAAACTTATTCCGCGTCGTCTTCCGTCGCCACTTCGCTTCTTTCACGAATTTCTACGACGTATCTCTTGCTGCTTGCAGGCGTTGCCGCTTGCACTAACGTACGGAGCGCTTTTGCAATTTTACCTTGCTTGCCAATTACTTTGCCCATATCCGAAGGGGAAAGCACCACCGTTACTTCGATAACGCGGTCTTTTTCCTGTACTTTGAATTCTACGTTTTCCTTGTCTTCGGCAAATTGATTGACAACGTATTTGATTAAATCAAGCATAGTTTTTCTCTCCTTTCGACTGAAAATCTTTCTTCTTTCTATCTTACGTCCTTTGCGCCGATGCGTTAACGCAAGATAAAAAGATTGGACGTGACAAGCCGCCACGCGGAAACTTTCCGCAGGAAAATAACGAGGATACGAGCAAGACGCGAAAGGCGCGGCTTTGCCGTCGGGCGCGTACGTAAACGCACGCAAGCGAGGCAAAACGCAAGCCTGACAAAGTATTGCGACGTATATGCGTTATTTTACTTATCCGATTTCTTCGTCTTCGTCTTAGAAGGGCTAAGCTTTTCGCTCTTTTCCATTGCGCCCGTCTTCACGAGAAGGTTCTTTACCGTTTCCGTGGGTTGAACGCCCTTTGCAAGCCAAGCTTTTGCAGCTTCTACGTCAATCGTGAGTTCTACAGGGTCGCACGTGGGTCTGTAATGACCAACGCATTCGATATATTCGCCCGTAGCAGCCTTTCTGCTGTCTACGACTACGACACGGTAGATAGGGTTCTTCTTGTCGCCCATTCTCAAAAGTCTCATTTTAACCATAATAAAATACCTCCAAAGTATATATAAAATTTTTTATTTTTTTCGTCGTGTTTTTTGCCTATCGGCATTATAGCGCAACCTGCGGTTGCTTTTCGTGGGGCTTGTTTCCGCTGTACGACGGCTAAGGCACTCCGCTTAGAAGGGAAGTTTCATTCTGCCTTTATTGCCCTTGAGTTGTTTCATCAACATTTTCGTCTGTTCGTATTGCTTTAACAGCTGATTTATCTCTTGTACGCTCGTGCCGGAACCAGCCGCAATACGGCGTTTTCTCTTGCTGTCGATAATCGACGGGTTGTCACGCTCTTGCTTGGTCATAGAAAGAATAATCGCCTTCGTGCGCTCGATACGTTTCTCGTCCACATCGCCTTCATTGACTTTTAACCGTCCCATACCGGGGAGCATCGACAACATCGCTTGCGCGCCGCCCATCTTTTTCATCATTGCAAACTGCTCTAAATAATCGGTGAGCGTAAAGGTGTTGCCCAGCATTTTTTGCTGCATCTTTTTCGCGTCTTCTTCCGTAATCGCTTGCTGCGCTTTTTCAATGAGCGATAATACGTCGCCCATACCTAAAATACGCGAAGCCATTCTATCGGGATAGAAGGGTTCTAAATCGCCCAGCTTTTCTCCAACGCCGATAAATTTAATCGGTTTGCCCGTCACCGCTTTTATCGATAAACAAGCACCGCCACGCGTATCGCCGTCCAGTTTCGTCAGGATAACGCCCGTTATCTCTAAACGCTCGTTAAACGTTTGCGCGACGTTCACCGCTTCTTGCCCCGTCATTGCGTCCACGACGAGCAGCGTTTCCGTAACGTCGATTTCTTTTTTAATATTTTCCAGCTCTTGCATCAGCGTTTCGTCTATCTGCAAGCGCCCTGCCGTATCGAGAATAATCGTGTCGTATCCCATCGAACGGGCGTGTTCTATCGCTTGTTTCGCCGTCTTTACAGGGTTTTGCGTGCCCTTTTCAAAGACTTCCGTTTGCGCGTTTTTGCCAACGACTTGCAGCTGCGTTATCGCTGCTGGACGGTAAATATCCCCTGCCACCAACAACGGTTTTTTACCCTGCTTTTTCAATTGCAACGCAAGCTTTCCGCAAAGCGTCGTTTTCCCTGCGCCTTGCAAACCGCACATCATTATCACCGTGGGCGGTTTGGAAGATACCTCTAATTTCGCGTTCTTTGCGCCCATCAACGCAATCAATTCTTCGTTGACGATTTTGATAACTTGTTGCGCAGGATTCAACGAAGAGAGTATCTCTTGTCCCACCGCTTTTTCGGACACTTCCGCAATGAATTGTTTGGCTACTTTTAAGTTGACGTCCGCTTCTAAAAGCGCAATACGCACTTCGCGCATTGCCGTGCGGATTTCCAGCTCCGTCAATTTTCCGCGTTTGGTGAGCTTGGAAAAAATATGATTGAGCCTTTCCGCCAACGAACCGAATAATGCCATCTCGTTTTCTCCTTATTATGCCTTATCGCCCTGCAACGCGTTGATTTGCGATTGCATCTCTTCTACCGTTTTCGCAAAACCCAGTTTCGCTTCCAACGTTTGTAATTGCTTACGGCTCTTTTGCAAACAATCGGATACGCTTTGTCTTGATACGCCCTTTTGTTCGGCTATCTCCCCAAGCGATAAATCGCAATTGAAATACAAATGCGTAATTTCTTGCTGCGTTTTCGTAAGCAACGGGGAATATAAATCTAACAAACGCACAAATTGCAAATCGTCTTTCACGCGTCTATCCCCCCCTTCTTCTCGTCTATTATACCTAATAAAAATACGGGTGTCAAGCGTTTTTACTTGACACCTTGCACTTTTTTCAATTTTTTATCACAAAATCCATTGTAGCACGTCGAGCAGTATGGCAAACCCAAACAAAAAGACGATACCGATAAGATGTATCATCGTTTCCACCTTGCGGTTGACGGGCTTTTTACGAATCCACTCGATAATACAAAAGATGACTTTACAACCGTCGAGGGCGGGAATTGGCAAAAGATTGAACACCGCCAAATTCACCCCGATAAACGCCGCGATATTTAAGGTGGATAACAGCCCTGCCGACGCCGCTTGCGCCGTTACGCCTATCGTCGTGCCGGGGCCACCCATTGCCGTGATGCCGATTTTGCCCGTTATCAATTCCCCAAGCGAACGTAAAACGATGCCTGCCGTCTTCCAAGAATAGACGAAAGATTTACCTATTACCTGAAAAAAACCTTCGCCCGTTATCTTTCTATTGGCGACGTTGGCAATGCCGTACTGCGACGCGTCTAACCCAAACGCGTTATATACGGGGGCTAAATCGGTCATATTCTCAAACTCGCAATCGCAAAGCAACGTCACCTGCAAGGTTTTTTCCGCCCATTGCTCTTGCTCCTTATTATACCGCAACACCGTCACGTCTACGACGTCGCCCTGCTTTTTGCCGTTGAGCGCAGACGTATAGTCGCTGGAAAAATAAATATCTTTTCCGTCTACCGACAACACGATATCCCGCGCAGATACCGACGTTTCTCCCACAATCGGCGGCACGTCGCCCACGTAATCGATATACGAGTGTACGGGCCCGTAAATACTGAACATCAACACTATCAAAAACAGCGCCAACAGATAATTCATCGTTGCGCCTGCTATCAATACGATAATACGTTTCCAAGGCGGTTGGTCGGTGAATTTTTTGCCTTTGGGCGTAGGATACGTTTTGTCAACCGCGGTATCCGTTACGTTTTCCGCCGCCTGCTCTGTCGACCGTTCCTTTGCAACCGTTTCCGCCGCTTCGTTTTCCTTCGCGGGAAATTCTTCAAACAGCGGTTCGTTCTCCGTTTTCTCTTCTTCGTAGTCTTCCCCTTCAAAGGCACAATATCCGCCCAAGGGAATTATCCGTAAAGCGAAAAGCTCCCCCGTTTTTTTACTGCGCTTTTTGAAAAAAGCGGGGCCGAAACCGACGGAAAATTCGTTGATTTTAAAACCGAGCGATTTGCCTGCGACGTAATGGCCAAATTCGTGTACCGTAACCATAATCAGCAGTATCGCAATGGCGATTGCTACGCCGCCTATCGTTTTCCAGACGCCGCTTGCTAATAATGAAGTGATTTGCAATATCCATCCCTCTTTTTCGCTTTATTTTCCCGCTTTTGTGAACTTTTCCACCGCTTCTTTGGCATAGGCGCGCGCTTGCGCGTCCGTTTCTTTTAGTATTGCGTAACTTTCCGTTTGCATACGCTCCGTTTTGTCTAACGCCGCCGCAATAATCTCCGCAATTTCCGTAAACGCGATGTTTTCCTCTAAAAACGCGCGCACCGCAACTTCGCCCGCGCCGTTAAGCGCGCAAGGATAATTGTCCCCTTTTTCCGCCGCCGTCAACGCCAAATCAAAGCACGGAAACGCTTTGCGTTCTAACGGCAAAAAACGAATTGCCCCAAGGGCGGCAAAATCCAACGGCTTTAATCCGCAATCGAAACGATTGGGATAGGTTAAGGCAAGCTGAATAGGCAATTCCATAGAAGGATAACTCATTTGCGCCAAAACGCCGCCGTCGGCAAATTCTACCATCGAGTGAATAATACTCTCCGGTTGCACGACGGTATGTATTTTATCCAACGTCGTATTATACAGCCATTTTGCCTCGATAACCTCAAAGCCTTTATTGAGCAACGTTGCGCTGTCTATCGTGATTTTCGCCCCCATTTGCCACGTGGGGTGTTTTAACGCAGACGCAGGCGTAACGCCTTGCAAACGCGTTGTATCCCAGCCGTAAAACGGGCCGCCGCTTGCCGTGATAATCAACCGAGAAAAGGGCGCGTCCGTACGGAAAGAAAGCGCCTGCCACAGCGCCGAGTGTTCGCTGTCCACAGGCATTAAACGGATACCTGCCCCTTTGATTTTGTTCATAACCAATTCGCCGCCGCAAACGAGCGTTTCCTTATTTGCCAACGCAACGTCCTTTCCGCAAGCAACGGCTTTTAACGAATAGGCAAGCCCTGCAAAACCCGTTGCCGCAATAAACGCCGTTTCACCGTATTCCACGGCGGCAAGCGCCGCCTCTTCCCCGTAAGCAAAACGCACGCCGTCAGGGATTTCACCGGCTATCTTTTTCCCTTCTTCTACGTCGACGAGCGCCGCATATTTGGGCTTAAATTCTCTTACTTGGCTTAAAAACGCCTCCGAAGAAGCGTTTGCGACAATCGATTCTATTGTAAATTTTTCGCTATGGCGACGGACAACGTTGCAGACCTGTCTGCCAATCGAGCCCGTCGAACCGATAAGTGAAATGGTTTTCATTTGCAATTTCCTTCCCTGATTACGCCAATGCAATGCTTACGATGGAATACGCTAAATATATCACCATAGACGCAAGCAACACTCCGTCAATTCTATCCAATACGCCGCCGTGGCCGGGCATAATATTGCCCATATCTTTTATCCCCACTTTGCGTTTGATACAGCTTTCCACCAAATCCCCAAACGCCGTCGCCGCCGCCACGAGCAAGCCCATCGCCAAATATACGGGCAACCAAAGCCCCATATTATCAAAGCTGCCAAACAGCGCGCCGTAGGCAAAATATAAACCGCACGCGGCAATCAAACCGCCTACCAAACCGCCTATAAACCCAACGACCGTCTTATTGGGGCTGAGTTTTGGCGCTAATTTTTTCGGGAATACTTTTTTGAGAGAGATGCCGAACAAAAACGCAAATACGTCGGCAAGCGGAGATACCACGAAAATAAAGAGTATCAATAAATTGGAATCAAACGCCACCGTTTGCAATTCCCCTATGGCAGGCGCGTGATTTGCCAGCGTGAGCAAGCACAAAAGCAACGTGGGATATATCGCCGCAAACAGCGATACGCCGACGCTTTCTACCGACGTACGCTCGTGGTCGAATACCAACGACGATACCGTCGCCGCAATCAACGCAAATAAGCATACGCACGTGTAAAGTAAGCCTTGGGAAAGATATTCTTCCGTCAACGCGCATACGGGGATACAAAGCACGGCAAACGCCATTACGATAACGCGCTGCGCTTTCGTCGTCTTATCTTTGAACGCGCGCAAAATCTCCCACGTGCCTAACACGGCAAACGTATAAATCAGCGCGTCGAAAAACAACGTGTGCACGAAGACTTTTAAACAAAAAAAACCGACCAATATTGCCGTATATACCGCGCCGCTAATTACTCTTTTCTTCATAGTTCTGCCTTTGTCTTTTCGATGATTTTTGTGTTTTTACCTACTTGCCAGCGTGAACGTCATTGAGCAAGCTGTTCGTCCGTCTTCCCAAACCTTCTCGCGCGGCCGGAAAACCAAACGATGGCTTTTTCCAAATCTTTATCCGTAAATTCGGGGAACATTTTATTGGAAAAAAACAACTCCGCATACGCCGCCTGCCACAATAAAAAGTTGGAAAGGCGCACTTCTTTCCCCGTACGTATCAATAAATCGGGGTCGGGTTGACCAGCCGTGTACAGCAGCGAAGAAAGGCTCTCTTCCGTGACTTTTTCGCCCCTTTCTACCGCCAAATTCGTCGCGCGAACGAGTTCCGCGCGCGAGCCGTAGCAAAGCGCGATATTTATCCCCTTCCCCTCATAGCTTTCCGTTTTCTTCTCCGAACGGCGTAAAATTTCTTGTACGTCCTGCGGCAAAAGGTGCGTTTCGCCAATGACGCGAAGACGGACGCCTTTTTGACAAAGCCTATCCATATATTTTTCAAAATGGTTGCGGATTAAATCGTATAAACCGTTCAATTCCGCCTCGGGGCGTTTCAAATTTTCGGTGGAAAGCGCGTAAACGGTGATATAAGGAACGCCTATGTCAAAAGCGCGTTCCATAAGACCTATCATACGCTCCATACCCATTTTGTGGCCAAAAGAGCGAGGCATCAGGCGTTTTTTCGCCCAACGCCCGTTGCCGTCCATTATAATTGCTATGTGTTGCGGGATACGCGTATCCCCTTTTATTCTATTCTTTGCCATACGTTAAATAGACATAAGTTCTTTTTCTTTTGCCGCAATAATATTTTCCAATTTGGACATATATTCAGCAACCATCTTTTCAACGTCCGCTTCGCACCCCGAAGCTTCGTCTTCCGACAGTTCTTTCGCCGTCTTCATCTTTTTGATAACGTCCATACCTTCACGGCGGTGATTTCTTACGGCTACCTTCGTTTCTTCGCCCATTTTCTTCGCTTGTTTAACAAGTTCTCTTCTTCTTTCTTCCGTCATATCGGGGAATACCAAACGGATAACGTTGCCGTCGTTGGTCGGCGTGAGCCCGATGTTCGATTGCAAAATTGCCTTTTCAACCGCTTTCAAAAGCGATTTGTCCCAAAGATTGATTTGCAAACATTTCGCGTCCAACGCCGATACGTTGCCAAGTTCTACAAGCTTACTCATGCCGCCGTACGCTTCCACTTCCAATCTATCTAAAATACGAGGGTTTGCCCTGCCCGTACGGATTGCGCCGTAATCGCCTTCCAATGCGCGCAAGGAATTTTCCGCCTTTTCTTCAAGCTCTAACATCATTTCTTCAATCTTTTCGTTTTCAATCATAATATTTCTCCTTATATTACCTTTTCTTGCAATTTTTATACTTTGATAAGCGTACCGAGTTGCTCTCCGCACACCGCACGAACGATAGAATTTTCTTCGTTCAAGCCGAAGGCGAGCGTGGGTACGTTATTCTCCATACACATCGTCGCCGCCGTGAAATCAATCACTTTTAATCCTTGATTGATGATATCCGCATAGCGGAGCGTTTCATATTTTTTCGCAAACGGATTGGTCTTCGGGTCGGAATCGTAAATGCCGTCCACGTTCTTTGCCATCAGCAAGATATCCGCGTCGATTTCGCAGGCGCGAAGCGCCGCCGCCGTGTCCGTTGAACAGTAGGGATTGCCCGTGCCGCAGGCGAAAATGACGATTCTTCCCATCTCGAAATGACGAAGCGCTTTGCGTAAAATAAACGGCTCCGCCAAAGATACCATATCCAAAGCCGTTTGTACGCGAACGGGAACGCCCTTTTGTTCGATAGCGTCCATCATCGCAAGCGAGTTCATTACCGTTGCCAACATCCCCATATGGTCTGCCGTCGTCCTGTCCATATTCGTGCCCTGTCTGCCACGCCAAAAGTTACCGCCGCCGATTACCAAGCCTACTTGTACGCCCAAATGATGCAACTGCACGATTTGTTCTACGACGGGCGCAATTACCTCGTGGTTTAAACCAAAACGTTGGTCTCCTGCAAGGGCTTCGCCCGAAAGTTTTAACAGCACTCGCTTGTAAATTGGTTGCATATGCTTTCTCCTTTGGTTGAATTTTTTTCTATCTGCAATATTATAACATATTTCCTAAAAGAAATCTATACAAAACGAAAAAAAAGTGGGCGATTTTTGTAAGTTTTTTTGGATTTTCAGCAAAAAACGCGGCGCTGGTGAGAATTTCACCACGCCGCGTTTCCTCTGTTTCCGTTCGTTTATTTCACCGCAATCACTTCTACTTCCACAAGCACGTTTTTGGGAAGCGTTTTTACTGCCACGCAACTGCGCGCAGGTTTCGCCGTAAAGTATTTTGCATATACCGCATTAAACGCCGCAAAATCCCCCATATCCGCCAAAAAACAGGTGGTTTTTACCGCTTTTTCAAAGCTGCTGCCCGCCGCTTTTAATACTTCGCCAAGGTTTTGCATTACTTGTTCCGCTTGCGCTTCAATCGTCGTCGCTTCCACGTTTCCGCTTTCGGGATTGATGGGAATTTGCCCCGAAGTAAATACCATCTCCCCACAAATAATCGCTTGCGAATACGGCCCGATTGCCGCAGGCGCTTTTTCCGTTGCTACTTTTAAAATTTCCATAATCGTTTTCTCCTATAATTAACGTTATCTGCAATCTATACAGTCGTTTCGTAAACGGCGCAGATACGAGCAAGACAAAGCATACGCGAATTGCCCGACGGGACGTTTGCTTTCCGTAAACGAGCAAGGGCAAACGTAAGTATAGCCGTATTACAAATAAAATATTGTCTTTGGGTAAACGGCGCAGATACGAGCAAGACAAAGCATACGCGGATTGCCCGACGGGACGTTTACTTTCCGTAAACAAGCAAGGGCAAACGTAAGTATAGCCGTATTACAAATAAAATATTGTCTTTGGGTAAACGGCGCAGATACGAGCAAGACAAAGCATACGCGGATTGCCCGACGGGACGTTTACTTTCCGTAAACAAGCAAGGGCAAACGTAAGTATAGCCGTATTACAAATAAAATATTGTCTTTGGGTAAACGGCGCAGATACGAGCAAGACAAGGCGCGCGAGCATTTTTCGAAGGGACGCGTACAAGGCGTACGCGAGCGAGAAAAGCAGAGCGCAACGCCGTATTGCGACGTATATCCGTCGTTTACAATAATTTAAAGCCGTAATCCGTCAACGCCTGTTTAATCTGCGCGATATGTTCGTAATTGCGCGTTTCCAACAAAATACGCAGGAAACAACCGTTGACGTCGCTGCCCTCGTTCGCTCTTTCGTGATGCACCGACGTGACGTTGCCGCCCAAGTCTGCAATAATGCGCGACACGTTTTTGAGCTGTCCGGGTTTGTCCATAAGCTCTATCATAAGTTGGCAGCTTCTTCCCGACATCAAAAGCCCGCGTTTGATTACTCTGGATAAAATGGTTACGTCAATATTGCCGCCCGACAAAAGACATACCGTTTTCTTCCCTTTCAAATCCAACTTTCCAAACATCGCAGCCGCCACCGCTACCGCACCAGCACCTTCGGTGACGAGTTTATGCTGTTCCATCAACGCCAAAATCGCCGCGGAAATTTCGTCGTCGCTGACCGTAACGATTTTATCCACGTATTTTTGACAAAGCTCGTACGTGTGTTCTCCGGGCTTTTTCACCGCTATACCGTCTGCTATTGTCGATACGCCGGACAATTCTTCTATGACGCCGTGTTCTACCGATTGTTGCATAGAAGGCGCGCCTACCGCTTGTACGCCGTATACCTTGATACGAGGGTTAATCGTTTTCAACGTGTACGCCATACCCGAAATCAGCCCACCGCCGCCGATAGGGATAATCACCGCGTCGATTTTCGGGAGCTGTTCGATAAGTTCCAACGCTATCGTACCCTGCCCTGCAATCACGTCCTCGTCGTCGAACGGGTGGATAAACGTATATCCCTTTTCATCGCGGAGTTGCAACGCCTTTTGGTAAGCGTCGTCGTACACCCCTTCTACAAGGCATACTTCCGCGCCGTAGCTTTTCGTCGCTTCCACTTTGGAAATGGGCGCGCCGTCGGGCAAACAAATCACCGCCTTGATACCGTTCTTTTGCGCCGCCAGCGCCACGCCTTGCGCGTGGTTGCCTGCCGAACAAGCGATGACGCCGCGTTCTTTTTCCGCGTCCGAAAGACGCGTCATTTTATAATACGCACCGCGCACCTTGAACGAACCCGTGATTTGTAAATTTTCCGTTTTTAAATACAAATCTACCCCAGGACAAAGCTTGGGCGCATAGATAACGTCCGTTTCACGGACTACGTTTTTCAGCGCGTTTCTTGCGCTGTATACGTTATCAATACTAAGCATATTTCTCTCCTTTTTATTAGGAAGTTTCCTTTCGTAAATATCTATTCATCTACGATACCGTTACAGCTTAACGATACCAAGAGATAGAAAATCCCGCAAGCGGTGGCTCACCGCAGGCTGTCGATAAACTGCTCGGCGCAGCGTGCCGAACGATTGCCTTTGCGAAGCGCAAACGCTTCCGCTTTGATTTCTAAATCGGCAACGGGCATTTGAATCCCCGCTTTTTCCGCCAACGCGCGCACGATTTGCAAATACAACGCTTTGTTGGGTTTGGAGAAAAGCACCACCAACCCAAATCTTTCCGAAAGGGACAGCGTTTCTTGCAACGTATCGTTTCTATGCACGTCGTCGCCCTCTCTATCGCCAAAACTTTCTTTGATGATGTGGCGACGGTTGCTCGTTGCGTAAATAACCGCGTTTTCCGCTTTCGCGCTTGCCGAACCTTCCAGCGCCGCTTTTAACATACTGAAATGGTCGTCGCTCTTATTAAAGGACAAATCGTCGATAAAGATAATAAATTTCAACGGGTTGCCGCTGATTTTTGCCATTACGTACGGCAAGGACGAAAGCTGGTCTTTGCGAAGTTCGATAAGACGAACCCCCTCGTCAAAGAACGCGTTGGCAATCGCCTTGACCGTGGACGATTTGCCCGTGCCCGCGTCGCCGCAGAGCAACGTATTTGCCGCCGGTCTGCCTTCGATAAACATCCGCGTGTTTTCGATAACTTTATTCCGTTCTTCTTCATAGCCGATAAATTTATCAATCGTCGTCGTGTCTGCGCTGACGATAGGCTCGATTTCTTTATCGTCCGAAAGACGGAACATACCGTGCGAAGAGAAAATACCGTAACCGTGTTTGTGGATACTGCGCAAACGCTTGCGATAAAACGCACCCATGTCCGTGTTGAACGAATCGAAAGACGGGATATTTGCCTCCGTCGTGCCCATATCTTCCGCAAAATCCTGCGTCGTAAGCGCCGCAAACGCCGTGAAAAATTCCAACTCCTTTTTTGCCGATTTTTCTATGCAAGTAAGGGGCTTTTTGCCTTGCGCCACGCATTTCACGTACGGGTTCTCGTCTTCGGAAATCAGCGTTTGTACGCAACCCGTCAACGAGCCGCCGCCCTTATAAATTTCCGCCACGAACGCCGCGTACGCCGTACGTTTCGCTAAGCCGTTTTCCGCGCGTACGTACGCCGAAAAAGCCGTGCAAAGCGGCTTTTTTACGACGTTTATAAATACGCTGGAAAGCGCAAGATTTTCGTATACTTCGTCTATTTTCTTCATTGCTTTTTACAGCCTTTTTATGATTTCGTCCGTCATTTCCGTCGTTGTAAGCGGCGTTGCGCCGTTTCTCGCCAAATCCGCCGTACGCAAGCCTTCGTTGAGCACTTTATCCACCGCGTTAACAATCGCCTCGCTTGCTTCCTTTTCGTCGAACGCGTACAAGAGCATCATCGCCGCAGACAAAATCGTTGCAATCGGGTTTGCCTTATTCTGTCCGGCGATATCGGGCGCAGAACCGTGAATCGGCTCGTACAAGCCGCGCGTATTATCGCCAAGCGACGCCGACGGCAACATACCGATAGAGCCCGTGATTTGCGACGCTTCGTCCGAGAGAATATCCCCGAACATATTGCTGGTTACCACTACGTCGAATTGCGACGGGTTTCTAACAAGCTGCATTGCCGCGTTGTCTACAAGCATATCGCTGCAAGTTACGTCAGGATACTGCTCTGCGATTTCGTGTACGATTTTACGCCACAAACGGGAAGTTTCCAACACGTTAGCTTTATCAATGCTAATCAAGTTTTTACGGCGTTTTCTCGCCGTTTCAAACGCTACCTTTGCGATACGTTCGATTTCCATACGGCTGTACGCTTCCGTGTCGTACGCCTCTTCGCCGTACTTGCCTTCGCGATATCCCCTTTCACCAAAATAGATACCGCCCGTCAGCTCTCTTACAATCATAATATCAAATCCGTTTGCCACGATATCCGCGCGCAAAGGACACTCGTCTTTAAGCGCAGGATACAACTTCGCAGGACGAAGGTTGGTAAAAAGCCCCATCGCCGCGCGAATTCCAAGCAGCGCTTTTTCGGGACGGATATTGCCGGGGAGCGTATCCCATTTCGGGCCGCCTACCGCGCCGAGCAAGACGCTGTCCGAGTTTAAGCACCCGTCTACCGTTTCTTGGGGCAAGGGCATACCGCACGCGTCGATTGCCGCGCCACCGATAAGATAGGGCGTGAACGTAAAAGAAATATCGTACTTTTCGCCTACCGCCTTTAATACGCGCACCGCGCTGTCTACGATTTCCGGGCCGATACCGTCGCCACGGAGCAAACCGATGTTGTAATGTTTCATAATTCTCTCCTTATTATAAACACCTTGCAGTGTTAATAACGCAAAACTTTGTTTGCTTAACCTTCCATTTATCTATGATACTGCTTTTGAAAAGCAGTAACGAAAGATAGAAAGACTTGCTAGCGGTGGCACACCGCTTATTTAATAACTCCCTTTTGAATCGATTGCACCAAGCCGCCGTTGGTGATGATGTTTTGGATAAACGCAGGGAAGGGTTGCGTCTTGAAAGATTTGCCCGTGGTGCGATTGTAAATGATACCGTTGTCCAAATCCGCCTCCACTTTGTCCCCTTCTGCAATGCCGTCCACCGCTTCGTCGCATTCCAAAATCGCCAAACCGATATTGATAGAGTTGCGATAGAAAATACGCGCAAAGCTTCTTGCGATTACCAAAGAAATACCGCTTTCCTTAATTGCAATCGGCGCGTGTTCACGCGAAGAACCACAACCAAAGTTGAACCCAGCCACCATAATATCGCCGTTTTCTACTTTGTTGACGAAGTTCTTGTCAATGTCTTCCATACAATGGGAAGCAAGTTCTTTTTTATCAATCGTATTTAAATATCTTGCAGGGATAATAACGTCCGTATCGACGTTGTCCCCGTATTTGATTGCTTTTCCGTTAAAAATCATTGTTGTTTTTCTCCTCAAAATAGGAATTTCATTTACTTAAAAATGCAGAGATACGAGCAAGACAAGGCGTACGCGGATTGCCCGACGGGAGTGTACAAATGCGTACACGAGCAAGGGCAAACGCAAGTACAACGAAGTATTGCGACGTATATATGCGTTTTATACCTCCGAGGGTTGAGAAATTCTACCCGTAATGGCGCTTGCCGCCGCCACTGCGGGAGAAGCAAGGTATACTTCCGATTTTACGTCGCCCATACGGCCGACGAAGTTTCTGTTCGTCGTGGCAACGGCTCTTTCGCCTGCCGCCAAAATACCCATATAACCGCCAAGACAAGGCCCGCAAGTGGGCGTGGATACGATACAACCCGCCTCGATAAATATCTTCACTAAGCCGTTTTCCACCGCTTTAAGATAAATGTCCTGCGTAGCAGGGATAATGATAGCGCGCACGCGCTTGGCTACCTTTTTGCCTTTCAATATCTCCGCCGCTTCTTCCAAATCCTTATAATGTCCGTTGGTGCAAGAGCCGATAACTACTTGGTCGATAACTACCTCGCCGATTTCGTCGAACGTCTTGGTGTTTTCGGGCAGGTGCGGGAAAGCTACCGTGGATTTGATTTCGCTTAAATCGATTTCGTACGTTTCGTCGTAAACGGCGTCTTCGTCCGCTTTATACGCCACGTAAGGACGCTCTGCGCGGCCTTCCACGTAATCAATCGTCTGTTCGTCTACCTCGAAAATGCCGTTCTTCGCGCCTGCTTCAATCGCCATATTCGCAATCGTCAATCTATCGTATACGGTGAGCGATTTTACACCCTCGCCAACGAATTCCATAGATTTATACAGCGCGCCGTCTACGCCGATTTTGCCGATAATATGCAAAATAACGTCCTTGCCCGATACGTATTTATTCAGTTTGCCTTTGAGCACGAACTTAATCGCCGAAGGCACTTTGAACCAAGCTTTACCCGTCGCCATACCGCACGCCATATCCGTCGAGCCTACGCCCGTGGAGAACGCGCCGATTGCGCCGTACGTACACGTATGCGAGTCTGCGCCGATAACGACGTCGCCGGGCACTACCAATCCTTTTTCGGGAAGCAACGCGTGTTCGATACCCATACGACCTACGTCGTAAAAATGGGTTACTTCGTGTTCGTTGCAAAAATCACGGCACATTTTGCATTGTACCGCCGCCTTGATGTCCTTGTTGGGCGCAAAATGGTCCATAACCATCGTTACTTTGTCTTTATCGAATACGTCTTTCGCGCCGATACGGTTGAATTCTCGAATCGCCACGGGAGAAGTGATGTCGTTGCCAAGCACTCTGTCCACGTTGACGAGAACGAGTTGCCCTGCTTCCACACTATCCAATCCTGCGTGCGCCGCAAGGATTTTTTGCGTCATTGTCATTGCCATTTTTATTATTTCCTTTTTAAGGTTTATTTTTGATTGATAATCGCGCCTTTGTCCGCAGAGCTTACCTGTGCTGCATAGCGTTTCAAGTAACCGCTGACTTCTTTTTTCTTAATCGGCATTTCCGCCTTGCGTTTTGCAAGTTCTTCCGCCGATACTTTCAGTTCAATCTTATAATTAGGGATATCGATAGCGATAATATCGCCGTCCTTTACGTATGCGATAGGTCCGCCCGAAACCGCCTCGGGGGATACGTGGCCGATAGACGCGCCGCGCGTTGCGCCCGAGAATCTGCCGTCCGTGATAAGCGCGACGTCTTTATCCAAACCCATACCTGCAATCGCCGACGTGGGCGAGAGCATTTCACGCATACCGGGGCCACCTGCAGGGCCTTCGTAACGAATCACCACTACGTCACCCTTTTCTATCTTGCCGCCGTAAATTGCCGCAATACACGCTTCTTCACTTTCATATACCTTCGCAGGGCCTTCGTGCACGAGCATTTCTTGCGCTACCGCCGCGCGTTTTACTACGCAGCCGTCGGGGGCAAGGTTGCCTTTCAGCACGGCAATACCACCCGTTTTGCCAAACGCGTTGTCGGGTTTTCTAATAACCTCTTCGTCGAGATTGACTACCCCTTCAAGATTTTCCTTCATCGTCTTGCCCGTACACGTCATCACAGACGTATCCAAAAGGTTCAACGCCTCTAATTCCTTTAATACTGCGTGTACGCCGCCTGCTTCGTTCAAATCTTCCATATACGTAGGGCCGGCAGGCGCAAGGTGGCACAGGTTGGGCGTCTTTTCGCTGATAGCGTTCACTTCGTCCAAATCGAAAGGCACTTCGCACTCGTTGGCAATTGCGGGAAGGTGCAACATACTGTTCGTCGAACAGCCGAGCGCCATATCCGCCGTAATCGCGTTTTTAATCGCCGCCGCCGTCATAATGTCACGGGGACGGATATTCTTTTTCACAAGCTCCATCACTTGCATACCGGCGTGCTTAGCAAGCTCGATACGCGCGGAATACACCGCAGGAATCGTGCCGTTGCCCTTCAAACCCATACCGAGCACTTCCGTCAAACAGTTCATCGAGTTTGCCGTATACATACCCGAGCAAGAACCGCACGTGGGGCATACCTTTCTTTCAAATTCGGTGAGTTGCTCTTCGTTGATTTTGCCTGCGTTGTACGCGCCAACCGCCTCGAACATACTGGAAAGCGAACGTTTTTTGCCGTTCACTCTACCAGCGAGCATAGGGCCGCCGCTGACGAATACCGTGGGGATATTCAAACGAGCCGCCGCCATCAAAAGCCCGGGCACGTTTTTATCGCAGTTGGGTATCATTACCAAACCGTCAAAGCCGTGCGCGCGTACCATTGCTTCCGTGGAATCAGCAATCAAATCGCGGGTAACGAGCGAATATTTCATACCCGTATGTCCCATCGCGATGCCGTCGCAAACGGTGATTGCAGGGAACATAATCGGCGTACCGCCTGCCATCGCCACGCCCAGCTTCACCGCTTGGGCAATTTTATCCAAATTGATATGTCCGGGAACGATTTCGTTATACGAACATACTACGCCGATAAGCGGACGGGACTGTTCTTCTTCCGTCATGCCAAGCGCGTGATAAAGCGACCTATGCGGCGCGTTGTGAAAACCGTCTACTATTGTGTCTTTAATCATAATTCTTTCCCTTTTTCGGGCGTCGTTCGCCCGTGCAAAAACCTCACATCGCCCCACCGTTGGTGGGGCGAGAAGTTGTCGTTCGTCCTTAGACTGTATTGTAAAGTGGCAGATTAGTTGTTGATGAATTTTTCCTCGTCTGCCCAGCTGTAAAGCTTGCGGATTTCTTTACCTACTACTTCTGCAGGGTGTTCTGCCGCAATCTTTCTCATCGCGTTGAAGTGTACTTGGCTGCCTGCGTTGGACATATCAAGCAAGAAGTCTTTTGCAAACGTACCGTCTTGAATATCTTTCAAAACTTTCTTCATCGCTTTCTTCGTTTCGTCCGTGATAATCTTCGGGCCGGTGATGTAATCACCGTATTCCGCCGTGTTAGAGATGGAATATCTCATCCCTTCGAAACCGCTTTGATAGATAAGGTCTACGATGAGTTTCATTTCGTGGATACATTCAAAGTATGCGTTTCTAGGGTCGTAACCAGCTTCTACAAGCGTTTCAAAACCCGCTTGCATAAGCGCGCAAACACCGCCGCAAAGCACCGCTTGTTCGCCGAAGAGGTCGGTTTCCGTTTCCGTACGGAAATTCGTTTCCAAAACGCCTGCTCTTGCGCCGCCGATACCGAGCGCGTATGCAAGACCGATTTCCAAAGCGTCACCCGTAGCGTCTTGTTCTACTGCGATAAGGCAGGGAACGCCTTTGCCTACTTGATATTCGCTTCTTACCGTGTGGCCGGGGCCCTTGGGCGCTACCATAATAACGTTTACGTTCTTCGGGGGCTTAATGCAACCGAAATGGATATTGAAACCGTGCGCAAACGCAAGCGTCTTGCCTTCCGTGAGGTTGGGTTCGATGCTTTCTTTGTAAAGCTTCGCTTGCTTTTCGTCGTTAATCAAAATCATAATAAGGTCAGCCGCTTTCGCCGCGTCCGCCGCCGTCATAACTTTCAAGCCTTGCTTTTCAGCCTTTGCCCAGCTCTTGCTGCCTTCGTACAAACCTACTACTACGTTTACGCCCGAATCTTTCAAGTTGAGCGCGTGCGCGTGGCCTTGCGAACCGTAACCGATGATTGCCACCGTCTTGCCGTTGAGCTTGTTCAAATCACAATCTTGTTGATAAAAAATTCTGTTTGCCATAATAATTTCCCTTCCTTTTATATGTTTATTTTTATATTTTTTCTTATTTATTGAAAAGCGTTGCCGTGCCTCTATCCAAAGCGACGATACCCGTGCGGCACATTTCCAAAATGCCAAAAGGTTGCATCAGTTTCACAAAGGCGTCTATCTTGGAAGGATTACCCGTTACTTCGATGCACATACCTTCCGTCGAATAATCGATGACGCTGGCACGGAATACGTCTACCGCCGTCATAATTTCCTGTCTGTTTTCCGCCTCGTTTTTTACCTTAATCAACATCAGTTCTCTTTTGATAGGCTCGTCCGAAAGCACTTCCACTTTCTTCACAACAAGCAATTTCTTTAACTGATTGATAAGCTGTTCTTGTACGTATTTATCCCCACTCATACAAATGGTGATACGAGAATATTCGGGACGTTCCGTTTCCCCCACCGTAAGCGCGTCGATATTGAAACCGCGGCGGGTGAACATACCCGTAACGCGCGTCAATACGCCCGCTTGGTTGTCTACGTATACCGCAATCACGAATTTGTTATTTTCCATATCTTTTTCTCCTTATCAAGCTTTCACTTTCGTGATGATATCGCTAATCGCGCCGCCAGGGGGCAACATCGGCAATACGAGTTCGTCTTTATCAATACGCACGTCGATAACCGTGGGTTTGCCCGAGGCAATCGCCTTTTCAAACGCCTTCTTAAATTCTACGGGCGTTTCCGCTAAGTACCCGTCTGCGCCAAACGCCTTGGCAAGCTGTACGAAATCCGTCTTTCTTTCCAAAATCGTATTGGAATACCGTTTGCCGAAGAACAACGTTTGCCATTGTCTTACCATACCCAACACGCCGTTGTTCAAAAGCACGATAACGACGGGGATTTTATAGGTGACTGCCGTGGCAAGTTCGTTAAGGTTCATACCAAAGCTGCCGTCGCCCGTAATCAAAATCGTCGGGTCTTTCGTCGCTACGTACGCGCCCATTGCCGCGCCCAAGCCAAAGCCCATCGTTCCCAAACCGCCGCTGGATACGAAACGACGGGGTCTGTCAAACGTAACGTATTGCGCCGTCCACATTTGGTGTTGCCCTACGTCCGTCGTGATAATCGTGCCTGCGGGTTTTGCTGCGTTGATGATTTCAAATACCTTCTTCGGCGTAATCGGCGCGGTGTTCGCCGCCGCAATCTCCGCCTCAAACGCATCTTCTTCCGCTTTCAACGCGCGCACTCTATCCATCCACTCGGGGCTGCTCTTCGCTGCGCATTTTTCTGCAATTCTATGGAAGGAATCGTACACGTCGCCGACAAGCCCTAAATCTACGCGTACGTTTTTATTCACTTCTGCTTGGTCGGGGTCGAGTTGAATTATCTTGCTTTGTTTGGCGAATTTGGAAACGTTGCCCGTCGCTCTGTCCGAGAAACGAACGCCCACCGCCAAAATAAGGTCGGCTTCGTTTTGCGACATACTCGACGCGTAATGTCCGTGCATACCTTGCATACCAAGGAAACGTTCGCTCTCTTGCGGCACTGCCGACAGCCCCATAAACGAGCAACCGATAACCGCGTCGATTTTATTTGCAAATTCGACGATGTCTTTGCCCATGCCAAGCCCTGCCGCGCCGCCGCCTACGTAGATGTACGGCTTTTTCGCTTCCGCAATCAGTTTCACCGCTTCGTCGATAAGGGATTCTTTTACCTTGGGCAAGGGTTTCTTTTCTACCACCGCTTGCGCTTCGTATTCGTATTTCCCCACTTGTACGTCCTTGGGAATATCGACGAGCACGGGGCCAGGTCTGCCCGATTTCGCAATCGCAAACGCTTCGCGAATCGTGTCTGCCAAATCCTCAATCTTCTTCACGAAGAAATTATGTTTGGTGATGGGCAACGTCACACCCGTAATATCGATTTCTTGGAAACTGTCTTTCCCGATAAGCGAATTGGGCACGTTACCCGTAATCGCCACCATAGGAATCGAATCGAGCATTGCCGTCGCGATACCCGTAACGAGGTTGGTTGCGCCAGGGCCGCTGGTGGCGATACATACGCCTACCTTGCCCGTCGCGCGGGAGTACCCGTCCGCTGCGTGCGACGCGCCCTGTTCGTGCGCGGTGAGCACGTGGTTGATTTCATCTTTATATTCGTAAAGCGCGTCGTAAATATTGATAACTTGACCGCCGGGATAACCGAATACGTCGGTTACGCCCTGTTCAATCAACGTTCTAATTAAAATTTGTGCACCTGTTAATTGCATATCTTCTATTCTCCTAAATTCTTTTTGGTATAAGTTGTATTCTTCCCATCTCGTCAACGATAGCGTTCTTTTTCACGATACCGAAAGACAGAAAAACTTGCCAGCGGTGGCTCACCATTTACATCATACGGTTGACGGCAGATACCAACGCCTTGACGCTGGACGTCATAATGTCGGTGTGGATACCTGCGCCCCAATACGATTTACCGCCCGAGCTGATACAAATGTACGACGCCGCTTGCGAAGTGGATTTTTCTTCCAAAGCGTGCTCGACGTAATTTTCCAAAACGTAGTCTTTCCCCGTAACGTTCTTTATCGCCGCGCTGACGCAATCGAGCCGTCCGTTGCCTTCTACGTCCACCGTGACGGCAGCTCCGTTGTATTCGATAACGATTTTGCCTTTCAGCTTATCGCCTACTTCTTGATACCCTGCCTCTAACACGTTGAGCTTTTCACGCAGGTTGACGAAATCCCTAATGAAGATATCGTACACTTCTTGCGAAGAAAGTTCTCTATGCTCGTGGTCGGAAATATTCTTGACGTGATAACCGAACTGTTCTCTCATCTTCGGCGGCAATATCAATTTGAACTGCGTTTCGAGTATATACCCGATGCCGCCTTTGCCCGATTGCGAATTGATGCGGATAACGTCCGCCTCGTACACTCTGCCAACGTCGGCAGGGTCGAGTGGCAGATAGGGAACCGTCCACTCGTTCACGTTCCTATCCACGCGATATTTCATACCTTTCGCGATTGCGTCTTGGTGAGAGCCCGAGAACGCCGCGAAAACAAGTTGCCCGCTATACGGCTGGCGCGCGCTGACTTTCATACGCGTTACCCTCTCGTATACCTGCGTAATGCTGGGCAAATCGGAAAAATCGAGCAAGGGGTCGACCCCTTGGGAATACATATTCAGCGCAAGGGTGACGATGTCTACGTTGCCCGTGCGTTCCCCGTTGCCAAACAGCGTGCCTTCTATCCTGTCGCCACCTGCAAGCAAGCCCATTTCGCTGTCTGCCACCGCGCAGCCTCTATCGTTGTGCGGGTGCAAGGAAATGACGACGTTTTCACGGAAGTGCAAGTTCTTACACATATATTCCACTTGATTGGCGTACACGTGCGGCATCGAATTTTCCACCGTGACGGGCAAGTTGATAATTGCTTTTTTATCCGCCGTGGGTTGCCAAATATCCAAAACCGCGTTGCAGATTTCCGCCGCGAAATCGGGTTCCGTACCCGTAAAGCTTTCGGGGGAATATTCAAGACGGACGTTGCCTTCCGCTTCTTCTTGATATTTTTTACAAAGCTTCGCGCCGAATATCGCTATGTCCACGATTTCCTTTTTCTCGCGTTTGAACACCTGTTCCCTTTGCGCGACCGACGTGGAATTGTACAAATGCACGATGGCGTTCTTCGCGCCTTTTATCGCCTCGAACGTCTTTGCGATAATATGCTCTCTCGATTGCGTCAATACCTGTATCGTTACGTCGTCGGGGATTAAATCACGCTCGATAAGCGTACGGCAAAATTCGTATTCCGTTTCGCTGGCAGCAGGGAAACCTACCTCGATTTCCTTAAACCCGATTTTGCAAAGCAGTTGGAAAAATTCGAGTTTTTCTTCCAAGCTCATAGGAATAACGAGCGCTTGATTGCCGTCGCGCAAATCGACGCTACACCATACGGGCGGCTTTTCAATGGAAGATTTCTTCGTCCAATCCATCGTTACGCCACACGGTTCGAAATATTGTTTTACGTATTTTTTACTGTTTTTCATACCTATCCTCTTGTCGTAGTTACCGCTTTTTATAACAAATCGCCTCTTTTTCGCACGGCAATAAAACCTGCGTAAAAGAGACGAAGATATTTCTCCGCGGTACCACTCTGTTTGGTGAACGATTCACCCACTCGTGTCCTAAAAAAGACTTTCCCGATAACGGGGGAACTCCGTCCGAATCTACTTGGCAAATTTATTGCCGTTCTCTCGGCGGCTCGGGGAGGAGCTATGTTTCGTAATCCGTGCCGACTCACACCCACCGTCGGCTCTCTGAAAAGCGGTTTTTACGAATTTCTTTCCCGTCAATGCCTTTTCAAAATGCGATTGTATATATTTTATAATACTTTTCCCGTTTTGTCAACCAACTACTATATCCTTTTTTTGGTTTTTTGGGATTTTTTATGATTTTTTATAAAAAAATCTATAAAGTGGCGAACCGCCGCACCCAAATCTTTCTATCGGCGAGCCGCCGCACCCAAATTTTTCTAGCGGCGAGCCGCCGCGCCCAAATTTTTCTATCTTTCGTTAACGCTTAAATGGAACGTTATCGTCAACAATATTGAAACAAAACGCAAGCTTGACGCCGTATTGCCTTCGTTTTCCTATCACTCAAAATACGCAAAGTAAAAAAACGGAGATGCGAGCAAGATAAGGAAATCGCGGCTTTGACGCAGGGCGCGTACAAATCGTACGTAACCAAGTCAAAACGCAAGCTTGACGCCGTATTGCCTTCGTTTTCCTATCACTCAAAATACGCAAGGTAAAAAAACGGAGATGCGAGCAAGACAAGGAAATCGCGGCTTTGACGCAGGGCGCGTACAAATCGTACGTAACCAAGTCAAAACGCAAGCTTGACGCCGTATTGCGAAGCATATGCGTTTTTTTACAGTTTATGAACCCAATGGAAAGTATCTTCCACTTCTCCCCATTGAATACCCGTCAAAATGTCGTAAAGCTTTTGCGTGACTTCACCGATTTTTCCCCCGCCAATAACGTATTCGTCGTCGCCGTACGCCAGTTGACCGATAGGAGAAACGACCGCCGCCGTGCCGCAACCCCACGCTTCTTCCAATCTGCCTTCTTTCAACGCCGAAAGCAACTCGTCCACCGAAAGCAAACGCTCGTTCACGGTATAGCCAAGAGATTTTAACACTTCAATACAGCTCTTTCTCGTAATGCCGGGCAAGATAGACCCCGTCAGCATCGGCGTAACGATTTCGCCGTCGATTTTGAACATAACGTTCATCGCGCCCACTTCTTCGATGTACTTTCTCTCTACGCCGTCCAGCCACAACACCTGCGAATAGCCTTTCTTTGCGGCTCTTTCCCCTGCGCGCGTGCTCGCCGCATAGTTACCGCCACATTTTGCATAGCCCGTGCCGCCGCGTACCGTACGCACGTCTTCGCTTTCTATCATAATCTTAACGGGGTTAATACCCTCCGCATAGTAACTGCCGCTGGGGGACGCTATCAACATAAACGTGGCGCGTTTTACCGCGTGCACGCCAAGCGCCTCGTCGTTGCCGAACATAAACGGGCGAAGATACAACGACGTGCCAAACGATTTAGGGACGAAACGCTCTTCCAATCTTACGAACGTTTCTAAAATTTCCAGCGCGTCTTCTTCGTCCAGCAAAGGCAAACTCATACGCTCTGCCGAGTTATTCATACGGCGAATATTTTCCATCGGGCGGAATAATTGCACGCCGCCGTCCTTGCGGCGATACGCCTTTAACCCTTCGAAAATTTCCGCGCCGTAATGCAATACCGTAGACGCAGGGTGCAAGGATATTTTGCCGAACGGAACGATTCTCGCATCGTACCAGCCCTTGCCTTCTTCATAGTCCATAATAAACATATGGTCGGTAAATACCTTCCCAAAACCTAACTTATCTTCCGGCGGCATCGTAGTGGGAGTCGTCGTTTTCGTGATGGCAATTTGCATAATCTTTCTCCCGTTTGAAAAATTCGAAAAACGAATTGTTTTCGCCTTTTTCATTTATTTATATAATCGTAATATACAATATAATATCACACGAAAATCGTTTCGTCAACGTTTTTTTACGCGAATTGTGAATTTTTATATAAAATTTAACCCTTTTTAGGAAAGGGTTGACAAAACGCCTATTATACGCTATAATACACGTGTCTTATTTTTATTTGGAAACAAGGGCGCGCGTATGTTACAGGCATTATGGACAAAATTGAAAGAAGCGGCAATATCGGTGTTTCCCGTTACGTTAATCGTACTCGTATTGAGTTTCACGCCGTTATTCTCTCTTTCCACTACCGATACGGTAGTGTTTGTCTGTTGCGCAATTGCGCTCGTGTTCGGTATGGCGCTTTTTAACCTTGGCGCGGATATGGCAATGACGCCGATGGGCGAACAGGTGGGCGCAGGTTTGCCCAAATCGGGAAAATTCAAGACGCTGCTGCTCGTTTGCTTTATTATGGGCGTGGGCGTTACCGTTGCCGAGCCGGATTTGGCCGTCCTTGCAGGGCAAGTAAAAGACGCCATCAACAGCACGGCGCTTATCGTCACTATCGGCGTGGGCGTGGGGCTTTTTTTGGTGTTGGGCGTCCTTCGTATCGTATTCCGCTTACATCTTTCCCATTTGATGACCTTTTTCTATCTGCTTTTATTCGCGTTTGCCGCGCTGCTTGTAGAGCAAGGCAAAGGCGCGTTTTTACCCCTTGCCTTCGATTCGGGCGGGGTTACCACAGGGCCGATAACCGTGCCGTTTATTATGGCGCTTGGCGTAGGCGTATCCGCCGCGCTCGGCGATAAACACGATAGAGAAAGCAGCTTTGGTTTCATCGCGCTTTGTTCTATCGGCCCTATCCTTGCCGTGCTGTTGCTTGGGTTATTGTCCGGCGGTGAAGTGTCCTATCAATTGCCCGAATACGCGGTGCAGGCAGGCGCAGGGGAAATTTTCCACGAACTCGGTTTGAAAGCAAAAGAAGTGGCAATCGCGCTGTTGCCTATCGTGGCTTTCTTCTTTATCTTGCAATTCTTGTTTTTGAAATTGCCCAAAAAACGCTTGATACAAATTATCGTCGGCGTATTTTATACCTTCTTTGGCTTGGTGATTTTCCTCGCCGCCGTTACCATTGGTTTTATGCCTATCGGTTATAAAATGGGTGAACAGCTCTCCGCGCAAAGCCCCGCTTTATTGGTAGTATTTGCGTTTGCGCTGGGGCTTACCGTCGTCTTGGCAGAGCCTGCCATCCACGTCTTAAACAAACAAGTGGAAAACGTCACGGGCGGCGCAGTGAAAAAACGCTCAATGCTTATCGCGCTCTCCGTGGGCGTGGGTATTGCTATCGCGCTTTCCGTGATACGCATTATCTTCAATTTTAGCGTCTTGTATTATCTTATCCCTGGGTATTTCATCTCGTTGGGGTTATCCTTTTTCGTGCCGAAAATTTACACGGCGATTGCGTTCGACTCGGGCGGGGTGGCAAGCGGTCCGCTTACGTCCACCTTCATTTTGCCGTTCATCGTCGGCGTTTGCGCCGTCTTACAAGGCGAAAGCCATATCTTGTACGACGCCTTCGGCTTAGTTTCTATGGTGGCGATGACGCCGCTTATCTCGATACAATCGCTTGGTTTTAAAGCGGTAGTAACCAAACATTTCCGCGAAAAAATCGCTATGCGCCGTATCCTCGCCGCAGACGACGAGCAAATCATCTCTTTCTTATAAAACAAGGGGGTAAGTATGGGTTTACGAAATATTTTACGAAAACCAAAAAAGGATAAAACGCCTTCTTCCGATTTTAAAAAACTCAAATTGCTCGTCACCGTCGTCAATCGCAGCAAAACGGAGTTCTTTATCGACCTGCTTTCCAGTATGGGCGTCAACTTACAATCAAGCGTAGCCGCGCAAGGTACTGCAAAATCGGAAACGCTGTCTTTGTTGGGGTTGGAAGACTCGGATAAAAGCGTGATTTTCAGCGTGATACGCGAAGACAAAGCGGAAGAAATTTTACGCGCCGTTGACGAACGTTTTCATAAACTTCGCGGCGGAAAAGGCATTGCGTTTACCATCCCCCTCTCGTCCGTTATCGGCGTGGCGATGTATCGGTTTTTGAGCGACAATCGCTCGATAAATTAAAGGAGAACTGTTATGGAATTTCAACACGAAGCAATTTTTTGTATCGTAAACGACGGATATAGCGACGCGGTGATGGAAGCCGCAAAAAAACACGGAGCGCGCGGCGGCACGGTTATCAGCGCGCGCGGTACTGCGCCAAAAGACGCAGAAAAATTTTTTGGGATTACCGTGCAACCGGAAAAGGAAATCGTAATGATTCTCGTCCCCTCCGCCTGCAAAGAGGAGATTATGCACGCCCTTTATAAAGAAGTGGGCTTGGATAGCGCAGGACAAGGCATCGCCTTCGCCTTGCCCGTGGACGGCGTAGTAGGCTTGACGGAAAACAACTGATAAAAAACAAAACGAACTGACGACGTCGTCAGTTCGTTTTTACGTGAACGTTAAAATAAGCGTGGACGGGATTTCGTCCACGCTTGTTTATTTGATTAGAACAAACTCATTAAGTTGAAGTTTGCAAATACCGCTACGCACACCAAGGAAACGGTGCTCATAATCTTGATAAGGATATCCAGCGAAGGGCCAACCGTGTCTTTCAGCGGATCGCCTACCGTATCGCCGACGACTGCCGCATCGTGCACGGACGTACCTTTGCCTGCGCCTGCCACGCCGCCCGCCTCGATGAACTTCTTTGCGTTATCCCACGCGCCACCAGAGTTACCCGTGAATATGGCCAGCATAATCGCCGAAAGCGTTGCGCCGATAAGGATACCGCCGACGAGCTCTGGCCCGAACAGGAAGCCGCATACAACGGGGAAAGCTATCGAAACGATAGCAGGCAAAATCATTTCTTTCAACGCGCCTTGCGAGGAAATGGTGATACATCGTTTATAATCGGGCCGCGCCGTGCCTTCTAATATGCCCGGTATTTCGCTGAATTGACGTCTTACTTCGCCAACCATACTTCTCGCCGCTTTCGCAACCGAGTTGATGAGCATACCGCTGAACAGGAACGGCAACGCGCCGCCAAGGAGCGCGCCTACGAGTACCAAATGCGAAATGATATTCAAGGACAACGTTTCTTGGAAGGAGTATAAGTAGCTGCTCATCATCGAAATGGTGGCAAGCGCCGCCGAGCCGATAGCAAAGCCTTTACCGATTGCTGCCGTCGTGTTGCCAACGCTATCCAGCTTATCGGTGATATTTCTAACGTCTTTGTCCAAACCGCTCATTTCCGCAATACCGCCTGCGTTGTCACTGATAGGGCCGTACGTATCTACCGATACCGTCGTTGCAACGAAGCAAAGCATACCCATTGCGCCGCAACCTACGCCGAACATACCGCCAATGAGATAGCAACCGAAAATTGCCGCGCCAAGACAGATAACGGGAAGCATACAGGAAATCATGCCCGTTGCCATACCTTGCGTAATCGTCAAAGCAGGACCTTCCTTGCTCGCTTTCGCGATTCCTTTCGTCGGTTTATAATCGTAGCTGGTGTAATATTCGGAAATGATACCGATAACGATACCGCAAATAATACCCACGGCAGCCGCAAGCCAAGGGCTTAAGAATCCAGCCTTAAAGCCTGCTTCGGCAAGCTGCGTTTCGTCTTTGAAGAAGAAGAAACAAAGCAAGAAACCGAAGGCAATCGCAAGCCCTGCCGATATCCAAGTGGCTAGGTTTAGTTCCATGTGCGGATTGTCGGAAAGCTTTCTCTTGATAAGCGGGAAAGCAATACCCAACACGCAGGAAATCAAACCGATACCTGCAAACAAAATGGGGAACAATACCATCTTTGCGTACAGCGTGGAAGAGCTGAACGTCGCGCTATGCGTGAACAGCTCGATTGCCAAAATCGCACACGATAAAATCGAACCAACGTAACTTTCCAAAAGGTCGGCGCCAAGGCCTGCAACGTCGCCTACGTTATCGCCTACGTTGTCCGCAATCGTCGCGGGATTTCTGGGGTCGTCTTCGGGAATATGCGCTTCCGTTTTACCAACGAGGTCTGCGCCCATATCCGCCGCTTTCGTATAGATACCGCCACCTACACGGCTGAACATCGCGATTACCGAACAGCCAAGCGCATAACCAGACAAAATCAACGACAAGCCGTACGATTGCTTGGTGATAGGGTTGATTTTCGTGGCGACTGAGTTGGCGGTAACGTCCAACATACCTTCCGCTACGCCGAAAATAAGATATACGATAATGATGCCAAGCAGCGCGAAACCTGCCACGCAAAGCCCCATAACCGAACCGCCACGGAAAGCCACTTTCAGCGTCTTGCCCGTGTTGCGCGTTTCGTTGGCTTCGTTTGCCACGCGGACGTTTGCGTACGTCGCTATTTTCATACCTACAAGCCCTGCCATGGCGCTCATCGTTGCGCCGATGATAAAGGCTACGCCCGTTTCCCAAGAAATGACGAGCGCCAAGACGGCGGCAATACAAGTGCCGATAATCGCCACGATTTTATATTCGTAACGGATAAAGGCGTTTGCGCCCTCTCGGATTGCCCCTGCAATTTCCTGCATACGCTCGTTCCCCTCTTTCAGTTTCCTGACGAGATAGAAATTAAGCGCGGCGAAAGAAACGGCAAGGATGACTGCGAATACTACGATAAGTATTAACCAATTCATATCCAAATCCTCTCTTTTGCGTAAAACGCATTGATATTGTGGAAATTATATCACACACGCGCCCGTGTGTCAATGGGTATAGAAAAATAAATGCGCTATTTTGCAAAAAAAAGCCCGTCGCGTTTAACGACGGGAATATTTACAACCGCAAAAATCTTGTCTATATAATTGATATTCGTTGGAAAGCGCTATTGAACGGGGATAGCCGCCCTTCTTCTTGAAATCAGTGGGCAAATAGTTCACCCCGTACATACCCCCTGCTTTTTCACCCAACTCGTTCAGCCAATCGGCGTTTTTATGTGGGCTTAACGTCAACGTCGTGGCAAACCATGAAAAACCGTTTTCCTTCGCCACCGCCGCCGTCTTGTCTAACCGCAAGCCGTAGCAAAGATAACAGCGTTTGCCACGTTCGGGTTCTTCTTCCAGCCCTTGGGCTATCTTTGCAAACGCCGCTTTGTCGTGGTCGCAATCGAGAAAATCCGCCCAACCCGTTTCCTGTAAAAAACGGATTTGCTCCGCTTTGCGTTTTTCATATTCAGCGTCTTCGTCGATATTTGGATTATAATAGAACACGGTGATAGAAAACGTATCTTTCAACCTTTCTAAACACGCAGAAGAACAAGGCGCGCAACAGCTATGCAACAGCAACCGTGTCCCTTTAGGGATTTCCTCCATTATCGCCAACATTTCATTTTCGTAATTCCGTTTCATAGCTATATTATATCCCCTTTTCTTGCCGTTTGTCAATCTCTATATCGAGAATTTTCCCCTTTTTCCCTTTTTTTCACCCCACCGCCTTGACAAAAAAACAAAAATCCATATAATAAAATTATGCAGTTATTGATTCCCGTCGCGTTCGGGCAAGAACAGACGACCAAAAGACAACTTAACTCGCTCGGTTTTGAAAAAGCGCCTGCTGAAAACGGGCGTATCCGCGTAGACGGAGATTGGACGGACGTCGCAAAACTAAACGTATCCCTGCGCAGCGGCGAAAGAGTGCTGATTCAGCTTGCGCAATTTACCGCCGTAACGTTTGACGAGCTGTATGAAGGCGTTTACGCTATCCCTTGGGAGAATTATCTCACGGTAGAATCGAAAATCCTTATGGACGGAAAAAGCGTACAAAGTACGCTTGCGGCGATAAAAGCCGCCGGCGGCGTGGCGAAAAAAGCGATTATCCGCAGGCTTGGCGACAAGATAAAAACGGGCAGAAAGACGTTTGCGGAAACGGGCGCAAGGACGATTGTCGGCGTATCCCTTTTTAAAGACGTAGCCACTATCACCATAGATACGTCGGGCGACGGCTTGCATAAACGTGGATATCGCAGCCTTGCATACAGCGCGCCGTTGAAAGAAACGCTTGCTGCGGGTATCATTGACGAGAGTTTTTACAACCCTGAAAAAGACGAGGGAAAACCGTTTGCCGATTTGTTTTGCGGCAGCGGCACGTTGCCTATCGAAGCGGCAATGAAGGCTCTGCGTATGTCGCCGAACGCCAACAGGAATTTTGATTTCGAACGCTGGATTTGTACGCCCAAAGACGTGGCAAATCACGCAAGAGAAGAAGCGAAAGACCGTATACGTTGGGAGGCAAAGCCGTGCATTTTCGGCGGAGATATCAACCCCGACGCCATTTCTATCGCCAAATATCACGCCAAGAAAGCAGGCGTGGATAAATATATCCGCTTTGCCGTTGCCGACGCAAAAAACTTCTCTTCTCAAATCCCCTACGGCGTACTTATTTCCAATCCCCCGTACGGAGAACGGCTTTCGGACGAGAACGCCGTACGCAAGCTGATGCAACAACTGGGCAACACCTTCCGCGCGTTACCCGACTGGAACGCATACCTGCTTACTTCTTTGCCGGATTTTGAAAGGTGGTTTGGAAAATCTGCGCATAAAAAGAAAAAGTTATACAACGCAAACTTACTTTGCGGGTTGTATTGCTATTTTGGCAAAGCCCCCAAAGAAAACGATAAAAAGGATTAAAAAAATTATGTTCGATTACACGAAAGCCGCCGTACAAAAAATCGGCGACGACTTTAAACGATTGGTATACGTGTGCAATATCGGTATGCAACTGGCGTACATTGCCTATCTCCTCTACGCCATTTTCGCGCCGACGGGTATACCCTGGGTGAACATCGCCCTTGCCTCTATCGCCGTAGGCTATTTCGTCTTCTTTATGATTATGACGGGCGGCCGCGCACTGTACACCCGCAAAAAAGCGCATAAAATTGCGGCAAAAATATTCAAATATTCGAAAATGCTGCTGAAATTATTCACCATCGGCGTAATGGTATACGGCATCTACGCCACCACGCAAAACACTACGGCCTTTGGCGTTATCCTCTCCGCGTTAATGATTGTGGGCTGGCTGTTACAGCTGATATTTGAAATTATCAGCGCGATATTGGTGCCGCGTATTCAACTGCTGGCGGCAGCGTTGGAAGCGGATAAGGAAGAACTGATAAAACCTGCAAAAGCCGTAGGCAATTTCTTTAAGAAAATGGCAGGCAAGGACGTCGAGCCGGAAAAAGAAAAAACCAAATCCCGCTTATGGTTGGATAAAAAAGTAGAAGAAACGCGCGCCCAACGAAAAGAAGAAAAACGCCAAGAAAAAGCAGCGAAAAAGCAGGCAAAACGCGACGCAAAAAACACCGTATTTCTCCCCAAAACGGACACGCCGCTTATCTTGCCCGACAATACGCAAGGCGAAGAAGTGTTTGAAGAACCTCCCCTTTTAACAGGCGACACGCCTTTGACGAAAAAAGAAAAAAAAGCGGCAAAAAAAGCCGCAAAACTGGCAAAGAAAAATCCATAACCCCACAACGAAACAATCCCCCAAAAGGCTGTGCCTTTTGGGGGATTTTATTGTTTTTTTGCTTTACCGTCTACGAGAAACCGTCACGCGATAAACCTTTTGATTTAGCTTACGGTAATGATAACGGGGATGTAGCCGCTCTTGCTGGAAGAATACCATTGCACCCGAAGGTAATACACTTCTCCTGCTTCTAACTCTTCCGTAATGCTAAAGTTAGCACCATTACCATCGTCATTGTATGCAATGGACGTTCCGCTTGCATTATATAAAGTCGCCTTAGTGTCGCCACTCGTATTAGACGTAAACGTCCAAGTGCCGTCTTCCGTAGGCGCGATAAAAATGTCGGAATACGAACCAGAGCTTACGTATTTCTCAACCGTCGTCGCCCCTTCTACTACCGTCCCGTTAATATCTACCTCTACCGTATACGACGTAGAACTACTGTAATATCCAACCGCAAAATAGTAGGTATATCCTACTTCCATATACACGTTGGTTTTGCCGGGGTTATATCCCGAATAGCTAGAAGGCGAAGAACTCGTTCCGTAATAATACAAATATACGTAGGAATACGAAGACGATACGTTCACGTTATAGTACGTTGTTATCGTCGGGGTGAACGAATACCAAACCGTGCTATTGGAAGACGATACGCTACCCGATTTCGACTCGCCACGCGAAAGTCCAATTGCGGTAGCTTTCGTTTCGCCGTTGGGTTCTTCTACCTGCAACGTGTAGCCCGTCGACAAGCTGTAATACTCCACTTTGAAATAATACGTCGTGCCTGCCGTCATTATCATCGACAACGTATTTGACGCGTTAGACGCATATTGCTTGTATGTGGAAGCAGGGTCTTCATACAAATAGAGATATACTCTTGACGTGCTAGACGTGGATACGATATACGAGCCGCTTTCCGTCGGGGTGAACGAATACCATACCGAGCGATTGCTAGACGATACGTCACCGCTATACGACGAGCCTTCCGTTATTACAATCGCGCTATCCGCCGTTGCACCTGCCGTTTTTTCTACCTCTATCGTATATTCGCTAGAATAGTAAGAATATTCTATCTTGAAATAATACGTCGAGCCAGAATACAGATATATTCTATTGAAGCTCATTGACGTTCCACTCTTATAATCGCTATAAGACGAACTTGTTCCGTAATAGTAGAGATACGTCGTGTTAACAGAAGTTGCGGATATCGTATAATACCCGTTCGTCGTCGGGGTGAACGAATACCACGTTTCGTCGTTGGTAGACGATACGTTGCCGCTATACGACGTATCTTCCACAACGGCAATCGCTTTGGTTTTCGTTTCGCCGTCGTTCTCTTCTATCACAATCTCATAACCGGTAGAAGAACTATAATACGCCACTTTGAAATAGTACGTCGAACCTGCCGTCATTGCCACAGACAATTCGTTAGTCGTACCAGAATCGGAAGACGAATACGAATAATTAGGGTCGATATAATAATACAGGTACGTGGTGTAAGTAGCTGTCGAGGTGACCGTATATTGTCCCGTCGTCGTCGGGGTGAACGAATACCATACCGCGCTATCGTTATAGGATACGTTGCCGCTATACGACGTGTCTTGCGTCATCTCAATTGCGTCGTCTGCCGTAGCCCCACCTTGTCTTGCTATCTCAATCGTGAAATTGGTTGAAGAGCTATAATACGATACCTTGAAATAGTACGTCGTGCCTGCCGTAAGCGTCATCGACAACTCGTTATTCGTGCCAGAATCGGAAGAATAATACGCGCCGTTGGGGTTGGTGTAATAATATAAGTATACGTTTTGATAGGAAGACGTGGTTATCGTATGCTTTCCACTCTTCGTCGGCGTAAACGAATACCATACCACTTCGTTATATCCTACGTAATCGCTATACGGCGTGCTATCCGTCAATTCAATCGCGCTATCCGCCGTTTCCCCGGGAACAGCTTCTTCAATGCCAATCGTGAAATTGGTAGAAGAACTGTAATACGATACCTTAAAATAGTACGTCGTGTCTGCCGTCATCGCCACCGACAATTCGTTAGTCGTACCGTAATCATAAGACGAATACGAAGAATTGGGGTTGGTGTAATAATACAAATATACGCTATAATTGGAAGACGTGGACACTGCGTATGTGCCGCTTTCCGTCGGCGTAAACGAATACCATACGTCGTAATTGTCATAGGATACGCCGCCGCTATACGACGAGCCTTCCGTCATTGCAATCGCACTATCCGCCGTCGTACCCATCACTTTTTCTACTTTAATCGTATAATTGGTGGTATTACTAGAATATTGTACTTTGAAATAGTACGTCGAGTTTGCCGTAAGCGTCACCGTCAATTCGTTTTCCGTACCGTAATCGTAAGACGAATACGAATAATTGGGATTCGTATAATAATACAAATACGAAGAGTTATACGTAGGGCACGATACGGTATATTTACCGCTTTCCGTCGGCGTAAACGAATACCATACCGCGCTATCGTTATAGGATACGCTGCCGCTATACGACGAGCCTTCCGTCATTGCAATCGCGCTTGCCGCAGTTTCGCCATTGGCTTTTTCTACCTGCAACGTGTAGTTTGCCGGATAACTTGCATACGATACCTTGAAATAATACGTCGTGCCTGCCGTAAGCGTCACAGCCAATTCGTTATCCGTGCCGTAATCGTAAGACGAAGACGAATAATTGGGGTTGGTGTAATAATACAAATATACGCTATTATTCGCCGTCGTGGATACTACGTATTTGCCGCTTTCCGTCGGCGTGAACGAATACCATACCGAACCGTTGCTATACGATACGCCGCCCGTTTTTTCTGTGCCTTCCGTCAACGAAATGGCGTCGCTTGCCGAGCTGCCGCTATTGGACGAGCCACCGTTAGAATCGCTATCCTTATCGACTTCTACCTTGAATTTTACTCTGCCCTCGTAATTGGAAGAGAACATCAAGTAATACGTTGTATTTGCCGACAAGTAGTATTTTTGTTCTTGCGTTCCGCTGTAATAGTAGAACGTTTGCGAAGCATAGTACGAATCGGAAATTTGGCACGTTACGCCGGACACTTCGTTCGAATCAGAAAGGGTGATTACGTAATAACCTGCCTCGTCCGTTGTAAACTTGTAAAACTTGGTAGATTGATTGATTTTAACCTTTTCTTCCTCGTCCATTTCCAGAACGATTGCTTCACCTATCGTATCGCCTTTACCGGGGATTTTGGTGAACCCGATAATCGAGCTGGTCAACGCCACAACGATAGCCAACGCCGCAACGGCGATTACGCCTTTTTTCTCGTTACCGACGCCTTTTAAGAAAGCAAAAGCCGCCACGCCTGCGCTAAGCACAAGGAGAATCAGCGGCGTTACGCCGTCCATGGCTTCCCCTCTAATCAGGTCGATATTTTTCGTTAAGGTAACGATTGCCCCAACAAATAAACCAAATGCAACTAACATCAACAGCAACATTATCGGATTAGACTTCGGTCGACTGTTGCGTTGTCTTGTTACATTTTGCGTCGCCGAAGCTTTAGTTGGGTTTACGTTTTTACCTGCCTTTTTAGGAGAGCCAAGACAGCCGCAACCGGCAGACTTAGCTTTCGTCTTTTTCGGTGCGCCAAGACAGCCGCAACCGATAGGTTTCTTCGTGTTTTCTACGGGCGTGATTACGCCTTCTTCCTTTTTTTCCACAACGATACTGTGCGTTGCGTACGATTGTTTGATAGGCGCTTCTTCGTAGATGTACTTCTTCTTTTTCTTCAAGCAGCCTTTCTTCACTGCGTCAGGCAAGCCGAGCGTAAGGATAAGTTGCGATTTGTTCGTGTCTTTATCCATACGATAGAATTTGTTAATCGTGTACGTTTCGTATACCGCTTTCTTCTCTTTCTTGGGAAGATATACTTTATAACGAATCGGCTCTTCTTTCGAATAGTACAACGTGTTCGTTGCTTCGTCCGTCTTCACGTAGTCGATATTGAAGACGATTTTCTTGACGTTTCTGCCGTCGAAATCCATCCAATACAACGACAACGCCGTTTCTACTTCATTTACGGATTCTTCACGTACATAGTACAAGCCCTTTTCCGAAGGGAATACGTTGGTGACGTCTTTTGCAAGTTCGCAATTTTCTTTGCCGTCAATACGCACCGCGCGCAAAGAGTTGTAAACATCTACGTAATATACTCTGTTATCTACGAAACGGCAGATTTCTTTAAATTGCGTGCAAAGGGCTTGACGCGTTTTGCCATCACCGCTTACTTTTACAAGCACGGCGTTGCGGCCTCTACCTTTCTTCACGTACAACCAGCCGCCGCGTTCGCCAATGATGTTTTCAACGTTGGGCATAATTTCTTCACGGTTGCTGCCGTCGAAATCGCAACGGACAAGGGGACGGTAATCTACGTTACCAATCGTGTAATACAACTTGTCGCCGATGATATCGAAATATCTGTAAATATTGCACTCGATAAGCGTATCTTCGCCCGTTTTGAAATTGCAAATGTGCAAGTCTTTATTGTATTCGTTCGGTTTCCACAACGAATATACGATATTATTGCCTTTTACTGCGTGAATTTCGCAATCTTCGTCCAAAATTTGTTTGCTTTCACCGGAAACAATGTCGCAAACCAACAATTTCGTCTTCATTTCAGGCACGATTGCTTTTCTAAAACAACCGGATTTTACTTTCGCGGGTTTATACGCAACCGTGTAGAAGAGTTTGTCTTCGTCGTGTCTTGCCAACGTGTATACTTCTTTCAACAACGTACGGCAAGTGTTCTTTGCCATATCTACCAAAAGCACGCAGTAGGGATTGAGCTTTTCTTCGGGTTTCTTATTCTTTTTAAGACAGCCCTTCGGTTCTTCCGCGGAAAGCTTCTTTCTTACGAAGAAAGCGTTGCCTTGGCTGTTGAAACTCAATTCATACTTATCGTCTGCGTTCGTATAATCTTTCTTTTTGCCTTTGTTGATACACTCTTCTTGCTTGGTATATACGTCGTAAGAATAGATACCTTGGCGTTTGAAATAATACAAACGGCTTCCGTAGCAACCGATAATTTGGTCGATGCCTTTAATCAGCGCTTCTTCCGCAGGCAATCCGTCCACAATTTCGTACAAGGAAAGCGCCGACATATCTTGGCCTTCTTCCTCTTCCGCATTTGTGTCTTTCGCCTTCTTCTTTAACTGCTTGACGTTTAACGATTCGGTATAATCTTCTACTTTATATATGTAGTGTTTACCGAAGAAACGATACAACGTGCCGTCTGCAACGAAATATTGATTGATTTTTTCAATATAGTCGACGCTGTCTTCATAACCGCGAATCGTTTCAAACATACTAAGAGCCGCGCTCTTATCCGCGTTGCTGCTGTTATATTGCGCCACCGCTTTATTATATACTTCTTCCGCGTTGATGCCCTTTTCCATCAGCTCTGCCGCGCGTTGTTTCGAAACTTCTTTCTTCGCTTGTTGATAAGCAGGCACTTCGGCAAGTTTTTCATACACGACTACTTTTTCTTCAAAAGCCGCTTTTAACGCGTCAAAATCCGCCTTGATTTCCTTGGATTTCGCTGCGTCCAACGCAAACTTCTTCGCGTACGCCATCGCCGTTTCCAAACGTTTGAAAATGTTTTCTTTTTCGTCCGTTAATTTCTTGACGATTCTATTGTACGTATCAAAGGCGGAGCAAGCAGACGAGGCGTCTACGGGATTATACGCTTCCCCGATTTCTTGTTGCAATTTATCCAAGCCTTCGATTTTCTTACCAACGGGTACGGCAAGACCTTTATAATCTAAATACCAAGAAAGCGCCAACGCGCCGTTTTTCATCTTGTTATTGTCGATTACTTTCTTGATTTCAGGAATATCAATCCCTATACCTTTTTGGTAATCTTCCCAATTATACGTATCAAAGAAATTCTCTACGTATACCACGCCCGATTCCGGATTGTCAAACCCTACGAACGCGGGAGGCATTATCGTCATATTGTCCATAGACGATTGCCCCATGCCCGTTATGCCTACGAACGTATTGCCGCCGTTTGACCCAATGGATACACCGGGAACGTTTACTAAGCTGTCGCAAACATAACAATTGACTGATTTGTCTTTCGATTCATATTCCAATTTGCTGCCGCAATTTGGACACCGAAAAGTCATCACATCACTCACTTGTTTTTTCCTCCATTTGTTATTTTTATTTATAATTTTAATAAATTATCCTGAATATTACGGGTAATCTACGCCGCCGTTGGGCGGTTTACAACGTAGCAACCTACGGATACCCTTATACACGCCGAACGCAAAACCGTATTTTTGTATCGCCATAATCATATACGTAGAACACGTGGGTTGAAAACGACAACGGCTTCGCACGGAAAGCGGCGCAAACGCTTTGTACGCCAACACCGTGCCAATCGTAAAATACTTTAATATAAAATACGACGCCACGCCTGCCACTACGTAAAAAATCCAATGCGGTATCGGTACGTATTCGAGAACCAAATACCTTACCAACGTCCAAAGCAACACCGCAATGATTATCGGCAATAGCAGATACTTAAATAAATCGATGATTTTTATTTCCCTAATTTGTTTTCTCATTTAAGCAACAAGCAACGTCTATTTCTGCTTTCTAACTGTTCTTGCGCTTGCTTGATAAGCGCCGATACCGATTCCGTTTCGCCGCCGCCAATCGCCGCCGCAATTTTGTCTACCGTGTTCATAATTTCCATTTCAATGCTTGTCAACGATTCGTGACTCATCGGGTCGCTAAAACGTACGTTTTCCGCAAACGTCGACAATTCCTTTCTCGTTTGCGCGTCCGTCGTTTTCGAAATGCAATCTTCTACACTCGCCTGCAAAAGACGGATATACAGCACTTTTTTCTTCGTCGCCGCTTCCGATTTTACGATATAATCGCCTGCGCGAAGGAAATATATCGCTGCAATGGCGTACGCCACGGTGATAATCAATAAGAGAATCAACGGCAAGGTGGTTTTGTTTACGGGCAAATACATAAAGATAAACCCAACGATTAAGTACGCCGCGGCAAACACCGCCACCAACGCGTATGCAATCGGCATACGCACGACGCCGTTGCCTTTCACGCTTGCCCAAATATGTATCGCCGTCGCCGCAACGAAGTTTACGGGAATAGCAAACGCAAACGCCAACCAAAACACCTTCGAATCCAATCTCGCGTCGGGAACGGTTAAAAATAATATCGTCGTCAATAACCCGAACACTAACGCCAAAGATACAAATACCAAAATTTTATTCGATTTCTTCATAATTCCTTCCTCTTTCGCGCCGATATCTCGCCGCGCTTACTTTTTTATTAAACGAGTTTCGTACCGCACTCGCCACAGAATTTGCCGCCGTCTGCAACACGCGCGCCGCACTCCGGACAGAATCTAGGGCCGCTGGGTTGCGCTTGGCCACAGTTGGGGCAGAATTTTGCGTTTGCCGCTACGCTTGCGCCGCAACCGGGACAAACTTTACCGCTTGCGTCCGCCGCTGCCGTTTGCGCCGCAACGTTCGATTGCATCGCCGATTGCGCCATCCTTCCCACTTCGCCGCCAACGCCCATACCGACGCCTAAGCCAACGCCCATATTGATAAAACCGCCTGCGCCGCCTTCGTTTTTCGCCGCACCTTCCAATACGTCGAAACGACGTTCGTCCGCGTACGTATAACCTTCCGTTGCACGGGCTTGCGCGCGCGCCGCGCTGAGCGTACGGATACGGTACGCCTCCAAATCCGCGTCGCTGGTAAGCGCCATCGTCTTCGCTTTCATCTTGCGCAATTCGTCCAAATCGCCGTCGCGCGCCATAATCGAGTTCACGGAGAAATGGTCGCATTCCAAACCAAGGTCTGCTATCTTTGCGTTGATTTTGTCTTGGATTTCCGTGGCGATTTCGCTAAGCCGCGTGGAGATATCCAAAATGCTGATTTTCTTTTCAATGATAACCGCCGCAATCGATTCCTTAATCGAGGAGAGCATCATCCCTTTAATCGAACGGCGCACGGCGTCCACCGTGAATTCTTGCAACTGGCCTACCACTTTCACCGCGAATCTACGGGAATCAATTACGCGAATACCCGTTTGTCCGTTTGCGCGGACGCCGACAATCATCGGGTATTTCGGGTCCTCCAATTCAATGGGTGCGTCCGTGCCCCAAACGATGTCTAAAACGTTTACCTTGTTGATAAAATATACGTCGCAAGGGAACGGCGTCTTTCCGCCGAAAATTGCGCCGAATATCTTTTTAATGATAGGCACGTTTTCCGTGGTTAACGTGTGTTTACCAGGACCAAACAAATCTAACGCTTGCCCGTTTTTATAAAACAACGCTTCTTGCGATTCATAGACGATTAATTGCGATTTCGTGTTGAAATCCTCTATGTGATTGCGCACGACGAGTTGTTCGTTTGTCATTTCTTGTTCAATGACGTTCAATAATGCCATTTTTACTTCTCCTCTCTTTTGACTTTCCTTTTTGAAAAGCTGTATATTATTAAATAATATACACTTCCCATTTTATACCATTATACTATCCTCCTCCCCCTATGTCAATACTTTCCAAGGAAATATCTACCACGGAAGAAAAAAATTTTTATCATATATGATAAAACGCACGCAGACGGGTTTACTCTATTTTTACGCAAACAAAAAACGGCAACGCCGTTTTTCGTCGTTGCCATTTTTAAAAACTTTGCCGTTTTATTGCGATACGTTATCCTCCGTATCCGCCCCAGCACACGTTTGCGCCGTATCGTTATCACTTTCCTTTTCCTTCTCTTGCGCTGCCTTTTGCGCAGACGGACAAACGCCGACGCTGCCGCAACCGCTACAACCGCCGCAGCCACACCCGCAGCCCTTGCCTTTCCCCGTCTTCTTTTTCCATACGGCAACCGCCGTCGCCGCGACGACGATAAGCCCTACGATAACGATAATTATGATATCAATGGGATTCATATTGCTCCTTTTTCCTCACGTACCTGCTCCCTCGTTTTCTATTTGCCGCAGGGGCAGGTATGCGTTTAATTTTTATGTGCCTCTTTAGCCAGCTTCGCTTTTTTATCTGCTTTTTTATTATACAAAACGATGCCCACGGTGACGATTGCCGCTGCCGCCGCCCAAATAAACGACGTCCACCAAAATTCTCCAATCGTATATACCATACACGAAACGAGATAAGACGTCACTATCCAAAACAACAGCGTCCATTTAAATTTCTCTTTGCCGATTTCTCCCTTTGCCGTAGCCACCGCCGCAAAGCAGGGAATCGTGAGCATATTGAACGCGATAAACGCGATAAGCGCAGGAATCGTAACACCCGTTTCACGAATTAAAATGAATACTGCCGACACGCCTTCATCTTGCATTTCAAAACCAGCGATAAGACACGCTGCAAGCGTACCAAACGTAGCGATAACGTCTTCTTTTGCTATCAATCCCGTAATCGCTGCCACGGCGAATACCCAACCCGACGCTGAAAGCTGACTGCCAAAGCCAAGCGGCGTAAACAACGGTTGTATCAATTTACCAATAGAAGCGAGTATGGATTGGTCCATATCTTCGCCTACGTAATTCCACGCCCAACCGAAATTGGACAAGAACCAAATAATCACGCAGGACACGAGGATAATGGTAAACGCTTTTTGAATAAAGTGTTTCGCCTTATCCCAAAGGTGCAACATCAAATTTTTAAACCCCGGCATATGATACAGCGGCAATTCCATAATAAACGGAGAGGCTTCACCACGCATCGTCGTATTACGCATAACCAATAACGACAACATTGCCACAACGATACCTAAAAGGTACATCGAATATGTAATGATATCCGCATTACCTATACCAAAATACGCCACGATACCGCCTGCAATCGCAAGCAAAATGGGCATTTTTGCTCCGCACGAGAAGAACGGAATTACGCGCACCGTCGCCTCTCTTTCCTTTTGGTCTGCCATCGTACGCGTGTTAATCATTGCAGGCACGGAACAGCCAAAACCCATAATCATAGGCATAAAGGCTCTACCCGAAACACCAAAACGGCGGAAAATTCTATCGAGCATAAACGCTACGCGCGCCATATATCCCGTATCTTCCAAAATGGAGAAGAATAAGAACAGCACGAGGATTTGCGGCAAGAAGGAAAGCACTGCTGCCAAACCACCCCATACGCCGTCGCACACCAGCCCAACGACCGCCTCGTGTGCGCCTAAACTCTCTAAACCTAACCCTATCCACTCGCCAATTTTACTTGTCAGTAAATCGAGCGCGTTAAATAGAATTACCCCAGGAGAATTGAGTCCGTCTGCAAAGAAAATGCTTTTTATCTCACTGCCTTCTGCACACCACTCACCAAACGAAGGGATAATGCTGCCTAAATAAAGCAAATTCTCAGAAAACGTCAAATGGAATACGGCAAACAAAATCACGAGGAAGATAGGGATACCAAACCACTTATGCGTCAGCACTTTATCCGCTTTATTCGATTTGGAAAGTTCGTTATAATCCAGCTTTCTCGCGCGGGTGAGAGTCGTGGAAAAGCGCGCCGTTATGTATTTATATCTCGCGTCGGCAATCTCCGCCTCCGTATCGATTTCACCGCCGGCGTTCTCTTTGATAAACGCCTCTACCGCCTTTGCTTCTTCCGGATGACTTTTTACCTCTATCTCGTCCTTTTCCACCAACTTGATTGCGTGAAATAACGGCGCGTACACGCCTTTGAGTTTTAACGCAATCTCCGCATTGGCAATCGCCGAGCCGAGCAAACTGTCTTTCAGCACCGTTTCGCCTACGCGCTTTTCTTTGGTTACTTCCACAGCCCTTGCCATCAAAACGTCCACGTTGACGCCTTTGAGCGCAGAAATCTCCACCACGGGAAACCCGATTCTCTTTTCTAAGGCGCGCACGTCTATTCTATCCCCTTGCTTATCCAGCACGTCCGTCATATTCAGCGCGATTACCATCGGCACGCCCAGCTCCATCAGTTGCGTCGTGAGATATAAATTTCTTTCCAAATTGGTCACGTCGACAATGTTGATAATGCCGTTTATCTCGTCACTTAATAAAAAATTACGGGAAATTACCTCTTCGGGCGTATAGGGAGAAAGGGAATAAATCCCCGGCAAATCGACGATTTCTATCGGTTCGCTCCCCTTTTTATAAGTACCCTCTCTTTTATCCACCGTAACGCCCGGCCAATTCCCTACGTGCGCCGTACTGCCCGTTAAAGCGTTGAACAGCGTCGTTTTCCCTGCGTTAGGGTTGCCTGCTAATGCAAATTTTAACATCTTTTCTCCTTTTTGGTTTTTTACTTTTTTCTTCTCTCTCGCCCACGATAACTCTATTTATCAGCAATATCGAAAAATAGAAAGATTTGGGTGTGGCGGCTCGCCTTGATAGCGATAGCTATCCTCAAAAATGCTCAGGATACGCACCCTTCCGTCCACGACTTCCTTCCATTTATACGATACCGAAAGATGGAAAGATTTGGGTGTGGCGGCTCGCCTTGATAGCGATAGCTATCTTAAAAAATGCTTAGAATACGCACCCTTCCGTCCACGACTTCCTTCCTTTTATACGATATCGAAAGATGGAAAGATTTGGGTGTGGCGGCTCGCCACTATTCCATTTCTACGTGCGCCGCCTCCGCTTTACGAAGCGTTAACTCGTATCCGCGCAGAGCAATCTCTATCGGGTCGCCAAAAGGCGCTTTTTTACGAAGATATACCTCCGCCCCGGGCGTGATTCCCATATCGAATAATCTACGACGTACAGCACCCTCACCGTGCACCGCCTTGATAATCCCTCTCTCTCCAATTTCAAACTTGGATAATAATTTCATTGCATTTCTCCTGTTTCTTAACCACGGTTAATTTTTATCACAAAAATAAAAAGCTCTTTGTTTATTTTCAAACGTATTATATCACTATTTTATGCCCCTGTCAAGAAAAAATGAACCACGGTTAAGAATTTTTGGAATTTTTTTCTTTTTTTATACGCACACACATTATTATAAATAAAAAGCGGAGCCGTTTTGCTCCGCTGATTTCACGTTATTATTTATTCAAAAACGCCTTCATTTTTTCAAACGTTTCGTTGGAAACGAGGTGTTCCATATGGCAAGCGTCTTCTTCGGCATTTTCGGGGCTGACGCCCAATTTTTGCAAGAAATTGCGGATAATGCAATGCTTTTCATACACTTCTTCCGCGTAGGTTTTGCCCATTTCCGTCAAATACAAATGTTTGCCGTCCTCGTACACGTAGCCCTTTTCACAAAGCAGTTTCATCGCTTTGTTCACCGCCGCGCCCGATACGTTCATACGCTTGGCAACGTCGATGCGGTGGACTACTTCTCCGCTTTTTGACAGCATTAAAATGCTTTCCAAATAATCTTGTTCCGATTGATTAAATCTTCCGTTGTTCATTATTTTCCCCTTATTGAACTGTTTTTCGTCGAGTACCTTTATGTGATGAGTTTATATCCCGAATTTTACGGAAAACAGGATTTGTCTATTTTTAGAAACGAGCAGGTCAAGGCGAACGAGCGTACCGAGTAGTACGTGAGCGAGCGTCAACGCTGTGTTTCGATGCGCTATACAATCAAATAAACGTCCCCGAATTTTACGGGAAACAGGACTGCTTGGCTTAGAACCGAGAAAGACAAGGCGACGCGAACGAGCGTACCGAGTAGTACGTGAGCGAGCGTCAACGCAGTATTTCGACGCGTTATACAATCAAACAGGCGTCGCCAAAGCTGAAAAAGCGATACTTATTTTTTACAGCATAATCGTACACGGATAAAATTTCTTCCCTGCCCGTCAAGCACGCCACCAGCATTATCAGCGTACTTTCGGGAAGGTGGAAATTGGTGATAAGCGCGTCCACGCATTTCATTTTATACGGCGGATATAAGAATATCTCCGTGTTGCCGCTGCACGCTTTTACATACCCGTTCTCGTCTGCCACGCTTTCAAGCGTTCTAACCGACGTCGTGCCTACGGCAATTACCCGTCTGCCCTCGCGTTTTGCGCGGTTGATTTTCTCCGCCGCCTCCTCGCTTATCTCGTAGTATTCCGCGTGCATTTTATGGTCTGTGATAATCTCTTCGCTGACAGGCCTAAACGTGCCCAAGCCTACGTGCAATAAAACCTCCGCGCGTTCTACCCCTTTATCTTGCAGCTTTTTCAGCAGCGTATCGGTAAAATGCAACCCTGCCGTCGGGGCAGCCGCGCTGCCGTTGATTTTGCTGTATACCGTGTTATACCTTTCTTGATTTTCCAATTTCTCTTTGATATACGGCGGCAACGGCATCGTTCCTACGCGCGAAAGTACGTCTTCAAACGCGCCCTCGTATGCAAACTCAACAATGCGTTCCCCCGTTTCCGTAATATCTTTCACCGTGAAAGACAACTCGTTAGAAACCGTCATCGTCGCGCCGATTTTGCCCTTTTTCCCCGGGCGCATCAACACTTCCCACACCTTCAAATCGTGGCGTTTTAATAACAATACCTCCACCGCGCCGCCGTGCGCCGTTTTGGCGTACATACGGGCAGGAATTACCTTCGTATTGTTGACGACGAGCAAGTCCCCTTTTTGCAAATACTCCGCAATATCGAAAAAACGTTTATCCGTAATGCTCTTATCCGCGCGGTTATACACCAAAAGACGGGAAGAATCTCTCGGCTCAACAGGGGTTTGCGCAATTCGTTCTTGCGGCAAATCGTAATAAAAATCCCGTTTTGTATACTGTATCTTTTCCACGTTATTCCTCGTCTTCAAATATCGAAAGTTGCCGTCTTGCCTTCATACTCGGCTCGATACCCATATGCTTATATCCGTCTTTCAGGCAAACCCTGCCCCTTGCCGTGCGCGCAATAAAGCCCAGCTGTAACAAATACGGCTCGTACACGTCCTCGATGGTGTTGGCATCTTCGCCCGTCGTCGCCGCAAGCGTTTCTAAACCCGCAGGCCCGCCGCCAAATTTCTCAATGAGTGCCAAAAGCAAGTTTCTATCCGTTTGGTCTAAACCCAGCTTGTCTATCTCCAATCTCGACAGCGCAAAATCTGCGTCTTCGCGCGTAATTTCCGCGCTCCCTTTCACCGCCGAGAAATCGCGGACGCGTTTCAAAAGACGATTGGCGATACGGGGCGTGCCGCGGCTGCGGCGCGCGATTTCCGCCGCGCCCTCGTCGTCTATCGCAATATCCAACGCCTTTGCCGAGCGGGTGACGATTTCTTGCAATTCTTCGCCCGTGTACATTTCCAAACGGTTGATTATCCCAAATCTATCGCGCAAGGGCGGCGCTATCATACCTATCTTCGTCGTCGCGCCCACCAACGTAAAACGGTTCAACGTGAAACGGATATTGCGCGCAGACGGACCTTTGCCTACGATGATATCCAGCGCGTAATCTTCCATTGCCGAATACAACATTTCTTCTACCGAACGGTGCAAACGGTGGATTTCGTCAATGAATAACACGTCCCCTTCGTTGAGGTTGGTAAGTATGGCGGCCAAATCGCCGCTACGCTCTATGGCAGGGCCACTCGTCATTTTAATAGACGCGCCCATTTCCGCAGCAATGATATGTGAAAGGGTGGTTTTACCAAGCCCGGGAGGGCCGTATAAAAGTACGTGGTCAAGCGCCTCGCCGCGCGCTTTCGCCGCGGAAATGTATACGCTGAGGTTTTCCTTTACCTTTTGCTGCCCTACGTAATCAGCCATCGTTTTGGGACGGAGCACGTTTTCTTCGTAATCGTATTCCGTCTTGGTGGCAACCGTTAAATTTTCGTCGATAAAATCTTCGTCGTTAAACATATCTTTTCCCTATTAAAACCCCGATTGTAAGGCTTTTTTGATTATCTCTTCCGTCGTCGTTGCGCCGCTTTCTTTGGCGCGTTTCACCGCTTGCATACTCTCGTTTTTGGTGAAACCCAACCCCATCAACGCCGACACCGCCTCTTCGTCTTGCGCGTTTATCGTCTCTACCGCGGGGCGCGCTTTGGGAGCAAACGCGTCGTCCGATACGCTCATAACCTCCGCCGCGGAAATTTTGCCGTGCAGCTCTAAGACGATTTTTTCCGCCGTCTTTTTGCCCATGCCCTTGGCTTTTGACAAACGCTTTACGTCTGCCGTGGCAATCGCCGTCGCAAACTCGTCCGCGCTCATATCCGTCAGCACGGAAATACCCAGCTTCGGCCCGACGCCCGATACGGACGTAATCTTCAAAAACAGTTCCTTTTCCCTAGGGTTCTCAAACCCGAACAAAGTAATGCCGTCTTCTTTTACCTGCAAATAGGTGTACAGTTCCGCTATCTCTCCCACCGTGATTTTACGAAACGCCCCGCCTGAACAGTATATTTCGTAACCGATACCGTTCACGTCCAATATCGCCGTTTCTGCCGTAACGGTAAGCACTCTGCCTCTTAAATACGCTATCATACTTCTTCTCCCTTATTTTCCGTCCGTTTCGCGCGCGTTTGCGCTATCTTTGCCGCGCGCCGTCTTTCCGCTTCCGCAATCATCTGCGCCGCTATATCTCCGCAAGTATTCTTGCCTTTCGTTCTCGTCATATTGCCTACGGCAAACAACTCCCCAAAGCGATTGGTGAACGCGTGACAAAGTGCCACGCCCAGCGCGTCTGCTGCGTCGTCGGGCTTTGGTACGCTCTTCAATTTCAACAGCGACGCCACCACCGCTTGCATTTGCTTTTTGTCGGCGTTGCCGTAACCGGTGATTGCCTGCTTGATTTGCATAGGCGTGTATTCGTATAACTTCCCGCAACGCTTTACACAAGTGAGCAACGCCACCCCCCTTGCGTGCGCAACGGCAATACCCGTCGTAATGTTTTTGGAAAAGAATAACTCTTCCATAGCC
>SVHW01000015.1 GCA_015055655.1 Clostridiales bacterium | reverse complement strand
ACTTTTTTACCGCTACCAAAAGTTACTTGTGATGGTGTGAGTGTAGTGTTTTTTTCATAATTCCATTCTTTCGCTAAAAGGGGATTAACAGTTTGCAAATCTGTTTCACCCACGATTGCGCGTCTTCCCGAACAACAAGGACATCCTATCCCTTTGCTTCGATTATTTATATGCGCTTGCCACTCGTGTCCTTTTTGACATCTCCACCATATTTTTTTACCGCTACCTGTGGTAAACTGTTCGGGTTTTAAATTTCCATTTTTTTCATAATTCCACTCTTTTGCTAAAAGTGGGTTAAGTGTTGCTAAATCATTATATCCCTTTAAAACTTTTTGTCCCATGCAATAGGGGCAAGCATATCCGCGATTTCTATCTGCTATTATCGCTTGCCATTCGTGTTCTTTTGTGCATTTCCACCAAACCTTTTTATTACTACCAAGAGTAAGTGTTTGGGGGAATAATTCCAACTCATTATTCTTTTCCCAATCCCATTCAGCCATAAGTCGAGCATTATCGCTCACATATTGCTTTTCTTTCTTATCTGGCATAATACTCTCCTTACATCATTAGTTTTAACTATTATACTACAATTTCTATAAAATTTCAAGCGCTTACCCGTTTTTACAAAAGCAAAGCACACGCCGCTACACCTTAAAAATCAAGGTTAGTGACGTGTGCTGGATTGGTGGAGGTGGTGAGAGTTGAACTCACGTCTTACTCGGCTGCCAAAAAACTTTCTACATACTTAGTTTATCTATAATTTCTTAATCGCATAACGCGGGTAAACACGCTTTATACGACGCAGAAGGCTAAATACTCTTTCAAAAACACCTTCCTATTTTTGGAGAGTTTTCCGTCTAATTGACGCCGCGGCCCCAACCGACGGATAAATCGGGCGCGACGATTCGTTAATAAACGAAGTTACGCTGCAAGAGCGTAGTTTGCTTTTTGATTATTAGCATTTATATTTAAGTGGAGCGTTTTAACGCAGTCTTTCCCTCTGCGGTATGCTTATTCCTTCGCTCACCGGCAATCGAATCCGGAACACCCCCGTATATCGTTGCCAAAACGGCGTTGTTACTATATTATACACGTCTTTTACAAAAATGTAAACGTTTTTTAATATTTTTCCAAATTTTTTCTTCTTGATACGCCGTATTGACATTTATAGAAAAAACTGTTATAATCAATATATATTATAGATAGAGGTAACTACGGAAAATGGGTATTGTCTTATTGACAGCGCTTGGCGTCGGCGGAGCGACGGTTATCGGCGCGGCAATCGGCTTTGCGTTCAAAAATCTTTCGCATAAATTTGCTGATATCGTTTTGTCTTTTGCGGCAGGCGTAATGCTTGCGGCGGCGGTACTAGGGTTAATTTTGCCTGCGGTAGAATATGGCGAAAAGTGGGGTTTGCTGTACGCGGTTGTCGGGATATTTATCGGCGCGCTGTGTCTAAACCTCGTAGATAAACTCGTGCCGCATTTGCACAAACTTATGGGCGGCGAAGAAGAGAAACATAACAACGCCAATTTGAGTAAAGTCCTGCTTTTTGTGATGGCAATAGCGATTCACAATTTGCCCGAAGGTTTGGCGGCAGGGGTAGGTTTTGGCGCAGGGAATACGGCGCAGGCGCTCACGATAGCGGGCGGTATCGCCTTACAAAACATCCCCGAAGGTATGGTCATTATCGGCCCGATGCTTGCGGCAGGCGTATCCAAAAAGAAGACGTTTTTCTGCGCGCTTGCGACGGGGCTTGTCGAGGTGGTAGGCACGATAATCGGGTATTTTGCCGTCAGCATTTCCACGGCGGTATTGCCGTTTGCGTTGGCATTTGCAGGCGGCACGATGCTCTACGTTATCAGCGACGAAATGATTCCCGAAACGCACGCGCATGGCAGTCAAAGAGGCGCGACGTACGCGTTGCTCGTGGGCTTTTGCTTGATGCTTGTCGTAGACGTCTTGCTTGGCTAACGCCGTTTAAAATATTGTTAAAAGTACTTGACATAACGTTTCTTGATAGATTATAATAGAATATAGTTAAGTAGGTGACTATATTATATATAAGTAGGTACGGAAAGTATTTACAGGGGACACTATGTATCAATTATTTTGCGATTCCAATAGCGAACTTTGGCATACGAAGGTAAAAGAACTTGGGTTAAACGTAATCCGTATGCCTTACGTTATCGACGGGGAAGAATATTTCTACGATATGGGCGAAAATACCGACCATAAGGCGTTTTTCGATAAAATGCGCGGCGGAGCTACGCCCACGACAGCGGCACTTAACGAAGTGGCGTATATGGAGTATTTCGAGCCGGTTTTGGCGCGCGGAGAGGATATTTATTACATAACGTTTTCTCACGCAATGAGTGGCACTTTCGAGGCAATGAAAAGGGTAATTGCCCAGCTGAAAGAAAAATATCCCGAAAGAGAAATCCGTTATAAAGACAGCAAGCAAATTTGTATGGGTTGCGGCTTTATCGTGTATTACGGCGCGTTAAAATATAAAGAAGGCGCCACTATGGACGAATTGGACGCCTATTTAGACGATTTAATTCCCCATACGACGATGTACTTTGCGGTAGACGATTTAACGTATTTATACCGTGGCGGTAGAGTGTCTGGCGCAAAGAAATTTTTCGGGAATATGTTGGGTATAAAGCCGATTTTATACGTCAACGACGAAGGGAAAATTCTCAACGTTGATAAAGGTAAAGGGTTTAAAAAAGCCCTGTATATGATGCGCGGTTATATGAAATCGAAAGGGGAGAACGTAGACAAATACAAAGTATTTGTTATTCACGCGGACAATGAAGAAGAAGCCCAATCGTTCGCCGCATCGCTCCGTGCAGAATTTGGCGAAATCGACGTGGAAATTCAGCCTATTGGTCCCGTTATCGGCGCGCATTGCGGTCCCGGCACTATCGGCGTCATTTTCCATTGTAAAGCAAGATAAGAGGAGATTGTACTAACGACAATAAAAAAACGACACTCGTTTGAGTGTCGTTTTCATTTACGGTTGATATTCAAAGCAGGGGATAGGTTTTAATTTGAACTCGTTTCTAACGTGTAATCTATCTATTTTTTCTTTCAATGCCAAATCGTCAATAATGCCTTCGCGGATATATCTATCCAAAACGGCGTAGGTAAATCCAAGGTTATCCTCGTCCGTCTTGCCGCTTAATCCGTCGGAAGGTACTTTGTCCACCAAATCGATAGGTAAATCTAAATATTTGCCGATGGCTTTCACTTCTTGCACGGTGAATTTAGCAAGCGGTGAAAAATCGCCTGCGGCGTCGCCGTATCGGGTAGAATATCCCACCCAATCTTCGGAAAGATTGCAGGTGTTGGCAACGCGGCCGTTGAGCGATTGCGAAAGGGCGTATAAGGTAGACATACGGATACGAGGGGGAAGATTGACAATCGATTGACGAGAAACTTCTACGCCGCATTTTTGCATTTCTTCTAAAACGCCGTCCACGCTCTTTTTAATATTGCAGGTGTAATGGCGTATGCCCAAATGCGTGACGAGTTTTCTCGCGCAATCAATATCGCTTTGTTCCCCGTTGGGCATCAATACGCCGACAACTCTGTCTTTGCCGAGCGCGGCAACGCATAACGCGGCAACCACGCTAGAATCTTTCCCGCCGGAAATCCCGACAACGGCGTTACAATCCTTGCCGTTTTCGTTAAACCAATCGCGAATCCACGCAATAACGTTTGCAGTTGCTTTTTGCACGTTAAACATAGTTCATCTCCTTGCAAACTTATACTTCGAAGAGCAATTCTCCGTAAGTAGGGAAAGGCCAATATTCTGCGGAAACGACGCTTTCCAAACCGTTCGCCGCTTTACGGAGTTCTTCCATTTCCTTCAACACGTTATCCTTGTAATAGGTAGCGCGCACGTCGGGGGAGCAAACGGCGTCTGCGTCGTCCACCGCCTTTTGTAAGGCTTGTACGTGCATATACGCGTCTTTGGTAAGCGTGTTAATTTTCTCAATCATTTCCTGTTCGTAACGGCAGTCGATTTTTTTGCAAACGGCTTTTTTAGCAAGTAGCGTATCGCACAGCGCGCCGCTGTATTTGCTGACGGCAGGCAAAATATCTTTCATTGCCATATCGAGCATTGTTTTCGCTTCAATATTGATAAGGTTGCAATAGCTGCGCAGATAAATTTCATATCGCGAGAGCATTTCCTTTTCCGTATAAACCTTATGGGCGGTAAACAGGCGGATATTTTTCTCTTTGATGAAATAGGGCATCGCGTCGGGGGTGGTTTTGAGGTTGAGCAATCCTCTTGCTTCCGCTTCCGCAATCCATTTATCGTCGTAGCCGTTGCCGTTAAAGATAATGCGTTTATGTTTGGTAATGACGCCTTTAATCAATTCGTGCAACGCCCACTCGAAATCCTTTGCTCCTTCCAATTCGTCGGCAAATTGTTTCAACACTTCCGCCACGGCAGTATTCAGCGCGGTGTTCGGGTTGGAAACGGACGCAGAAGAACCAAGCATACGGAACTCGAATTTGTTTCCCGTAAACGCAAGGGGGGAGGTACGGTTTCTATCGGTAGTATCTTTCGGGAATTTGGGCATAGTATGTACGCCTACACGCATCAATTCCTTTTCTTTTGCGCCGTAAGGGATATCCTTTTCAATCGCTTCGAGGATTTCCGTAAGTTCGCTTCCCAAGAAGACGGAAACGACGGCAGGCGGAGCTTCGTGCGCCCCCAAACGGTGGTCGTTGCCGGCGGTGGCGACGGATACGCGCAACAAATCTTGGTATTCGTCCACGGCTTTAATAACGGCGCACAGGAACAGCAAAAATTGCGCGTTTGTTTGCGGCGTATCGCCGGGTTCTAATAAGTTAACGCCGGTGTTGGTAGAGATAGACCAGTTGTTATGTTTACCGCTTCCGTTCACGCCCTCGAAAGGCTTTTCGTGTAAAAGACAGACGAGGTTGTGTTTTTTGGCGATTTTTTGCATAATTTCCATCGTCAGCTGGTTGTGGTCAGCGGCGATATTCGTCGTTTCAAAAACGGGTGCCAATTCGTGTTGAGAAGGTGCGGCTTCGTTGTGTTCCGTCTTTGCGGGAACGCCCAATTTCCACAATTCCTCGTCCAAATCTTTCATAAACGCTTGGACGCGCGGCTTAATAACGCCGTAATAATGCCCTTCCACTTCTTGTCCCTTCGGCGGTCTTTCGCCAAAGAGCGTTCTACCCGTATAAATAAGGTCTTTTCTTTTTTTGAACAGTTCTTTATCCACAAGGAAGTATTCCTGCTCAGGGCCGACGGTGGTTTTAATCGAAGTGACGTCTTCGTTGCCAAACAATTTCAATACGCGCATTGCTTGACGGTTGATAGCTTCCATCGAACGGAGCAACGGAGTTTTTTGGTCGAGCGCGTCGCCGCCAAACGAGCAGAAAGCGGTAGGGATACAAAGCACGCCGTCTTTAATAAAGGCGTAAGAAGTGGCGTCCCACGCGGTATATCCGCGAGCCTCGAAAGTGGCGCGTAAGCCGCCCGAGGGGAAGGAGGAAGCGTCCGTTTCGCCTTTGATAAGTTCTTTCCCCGAGAATTCCATAATCACTTTGCCGCCGTTTTCAGGCGAAATAAAGCTGTCGTGTTTTTCAGCGGTAATGCCCGTCATCGGTTGAAACCAATGGGTATAATGGGTTGCGCCCAAAGAAATCGCCCAATCCTTCATGGCGGCGGCGACGGCGTTAGCAACGGACAAATTCAAGCTTCTTCCGTCTTCAATGGTGCGCTTTAACGATTTGTAAACGTCTTCCGACAGAGTTTCTTTCATTACTTTGTCGTTAAATACCATACAGCCAAAGTAATCGGAAATGAGTTTCATATCAAGTATTCTCCTACCGTAAAAATCCTAAATAATGCAATATAGCATAGGCAAAGCGCCTATGCCATATTCAATATTATACAGCATCGCGCGCGTCATTGTCAACGGTTTAAGGGGGTGTAGTTTTCAAATTTTTAAGCAAGAAAAAAAAGAGTAATAACGCAAAAAAAACTGCTTTCAAACGCTTGACAAGGTAATTTTTGATATGGTATCATATACGTGGTTATGAGGTATTGGATAGGGTATCGCTATGGCAGCGATATACAAAAAACTAAATATTATATAGGCAAATCATAGACTTTCGCACGAAAAAATTCGTATTATTTTTCCGTGTGAGGGTCTTATTTTTTTTAACAAATGAAAAAACTATATAAATAGAGAAGGAGAAAAAAGTATGTTACAGGCAATTTTATTGCTACTTGCAGGCGTAGGCGTGTTTATCGCCGGTATGAATATGCTCAGTAGTGGACTGGAAAAGAGTGCAGGCGGCGGCTTGAAAAAGATGCTGGGAAAAATCAGCGGCAATCGTTTTTCAGGCGTCGGCGTTGGCGCAGGGGTTACGGCGATTATTCAAAGTTCTTCGGCGACGTCGGTTATGGTTATCGGTTTTGTTAACGCAGGGATAATGACGCTTTTTCAAGCGACGGCGATTATTATGGGCGCGAATATCGGTACGACGATAACGGGCGTCATCGTATCCTTAAAATCGCTCGGGATTTCGCAATATATGGCGACGCTTGCGTTTGTCGGCGTTATGATGATGTTTTTCAATAAGGATAAGATAAAACAAATCGGCGGAATTTTATGCGGGTTTGGCTTAATCTTCGTCGGGCTTGACGTAATGGGTATGGCGTTCGACCCGGACACGCATCCGGAAGTCACGACGTTTTTCACCAACCTTTTTGAAACGATAGATTTCCCCTTGCTGCTTATCCTGTGCGGTGCGGTATTCACGGCGCTTATCCAAAGTTCTTCTGCGGCGACGGGTATCTTCATTATGATGGTAGGTACGGGCGCGCTGACGCTCGATTGCGCGTTGTTCTTAGTGCTCGGTTCTAACATCGGTACTTGTATCACGGCAATCCTTGCTTGTTTAGGTGCAAACGTCAACGCAAAGCGCACGGCGCTTATCCACCTTACGTTCAACGTAATCGGCACGATGGTGTTTACGATATTCCTTTGGATATTCAAAGACGGCGCGGTACGCTTGTTGCAAGGTATGATAGCGAAGCCGGAAATGCAGCTTGCGTGGTTCCACGTTATCTTCAACGTAACGACGACGCTGTTGCTTCTTCCGTTCATCAAACAACTGGTGTTGCTTGCCACGAAAGTTATCCCCGACAAGAAAAAAGAAGAAACGCATTTACAGCTCAAATACGTAGACGATTTGCTCTTGAAAACGCCTCCCATAGCCATTATGCAGGCGAAAAAAGAAATCGAATATATGTCTGCAGTCGCGAAAGAGAACTTCGAAAACTCGGTGGTGGCGCTTTGTGATAGCAAGACGGACGACGAGAAGGCAATCCGCGACGGCGAAGAAATTATCGACTTCACCAATAAAGCGCTCGCGAAATACCTTATCAAGCTTTCCCCGCTTGTGGATAACGTAGACGAACGGGCAATCGGTTCGTACTTCCACGTTCTCAACGACGTAGAGCGCATTGGCGACCACGCGGAAAACTTCCAAAAAATCGCTTCGCAGATGAAGGAGGCAGGCTTGTCCTTCTCTGAAACGGCGCAAGCGGAACTCAAAGAAATGGGCGATAAAGTAATGCAAATGTTTGTCATTGCCACGGAAACGTTTGCAGACGCGGATAAAGGTCGTCTTTCGAGGCTCACCGCATTGGAAAACGAAGTGGACGAAATGAAGAAAGAGCTTTCCGCAAGACACTTTGCTCGCCTTGCCGAAGGCAAATGCAAAATGGAAGCCAGCGCGTATTTCTTCTCGGCAGTTGCCGGGTTAGAGCGTGTGGCAGACCACCTTGTCAACGTCGGTTATTCCGTTCTCAATCCCACGGGTTCGCAATCGGAAGCCCGCCAAAGCGGCGCTTTAAACGGGTAATAGACAACATTTGCCAATTCTCCGCATATAGTATATAAAGTACGGTATAAGGCGGTGGAATATGGAGTTAACGTTTTCGGAACTTCGCGCCAAAGAAGTTATCAATACGCAAGACGGCAGGAAGTTAGGGAAGGTATGTGACGTTGTGTTTTGTTATCCCGAAAACCGATGGATAGGCATCGTTGCTCCCAACGGCGGCGCATTTTCCTTTAGGAAACGCGGTTTGTTTATCGATTTGAAAAACATTGTCAAAATAGGCGAAGACGTAATTCTCGTCAACGTTGGGATAACGGGCAAACAAACGAAAAAGGGGGCGACGGTTTCGCCGCCTGCTTGTGAAACGCCGCCAAGACGGAGTTTTGAAGAATACGAATAAGTATAAGGATAAGGACGGCAAAAAGCCGTTCTTTCTTTTTACGCGCGCTTGACAAAAAGGCTCGGTTTTGTTATACTATATAGGGAATAGATATTTTCACGGAAAATTCACAATAATTTGTTGTAAGGTCACCCTTTTGCGGGTATAAGAAAGGTAATAGGAAAATAATAGGAGAAAAACGATGAAGATTTTGATTGTAGACGATGAAGAAATGATAAGAAACGTCTTGCGCGAATACGTGGAATTCGAGGGGAACGAAGCGTACGAAGCGGCAGACGGTATGGAAGCGGTTCGCGCGTGTCGCGATAACGATTACGATTTAATCATTATGGACGTAATGATGCCGCATCTCGACGGTTTTTCTGCGGTCAAAGAAATCAAAAAGACGAAAGACGTTCCTGTTATTATGCTTTCAGCAAGAGGGGAAGAATACGATAAATTATTCGGCTTTGAAATCGGGGTAGACGATTACGTAACCAAGCCGTTTTCGCCCAAGGAAGTAATGGCGCGTATCAACGCCGTCACCAAACGTCGCAAGCAAAAAATCAGCGCCAATGAAATTTTAAAATTCGAAGGGCTGGAAGTGGACATGGCTGGCAGAAACGTTTACGTGGACGGCGAAAAAGCGGAACTTACGCCGAAGGAATACGAGTTGTTGTTTTACTTAATTCGCAATAAAGGTATTGCCTTAACGCGCGAAAAATTGCTTTACGACGTATGGGGCTTTGATTTTTACGGGGACGATAGAACGGTGGATACGCATATCAAAATGTTGCGTAGCAATATGAAAGATTATCGAAAATTCATCGTTACTTTGCGCGGTTTAGGTTATAAATTCGAGGCGTAACCGTCTTTTTTTGGAGAGCTGTATGTCGAGAAAAGAACATAGACAATCGAATACGTCTCCCAAGGCGATACGTCGTCAGCAGCGAGAATTTCGCGTCCGTCACACCAGCATTTTCTTTATGTTGTGGGCGGTTTTCACCGCGTTGTCGTTGCTGATTGTTGCGTTGATGGGTATTTCGCAAAACGCCAGCGTTACGCGTGTGTATAAACAGGAAACGAGCAGTCAATTGCGTGCGCAAAGCGAGCAAATCAAGACGGACGTTTTAGAAGTGTTGGAAGAAGAAAACGCATCTATCAATCGGGCAATTCGACATTTATCCACCACGTACGACGTAGATATTTTTCTTCTCAACGGCGACGGCGAAATTCTTTATCCGCAAGATTTTATCGGGCTGGACGTCGGTTACGCCGACAACTTTGCGAAAAAAATAGGCTTGTTTAAAGAACGGTTAGCCGCCGAACATACGCAAGAAGTGGTGTACGAAGGGCAAGGCGAATATATTTACGGCACGAAATTATCGGTGGCGGATAACGACGGATACTTATACGTCAGTAAATCTTTCCAATTGGCGCAGGCAGTTTCGGAAGAATTTGGTGTGCGCACGTTGATAATGTGTATATTCATATTCGTGCTTTCCTTGGCGCTTTCAGGCGTTGTTTCAGGGTGGTTTACCAAGCCGATTATCGAGATGAAGAAAAAAGCCACGGCGTTGGCGCAAGGCGATTTTGACGTCGATTTCCACGGTGTCGATTACGGACAAGAGCTGATAGAACTTGCCGACGCGCTAAACTTTGCTCGGGACGAATTGTCTAAGACGGACGCAATGCAAAAGGAATTGATAGCCAACGTTTCGCACGATTTCAAGACGCCGCTTACGATGATAAAGGCGTATGCGTCAATGATAATTGAAATATCGGGTGATAACCCCGAAAAGCGCAATAAACACGCGCAGGTCATCGTGGAAGAAACGGATAGATTGGCGTCGCTCGTCACCGATATTTTGGCGCTTTCCAAGATACGTTCAGGGCTGGAAACGTTAAAACAAGAAGTATTTGATATGTCGTCGTACGTCCAAAGCGTATTGCCTCGTTTCCAATATTTGGTAGAAGAACGCGGTTACGTAATTCATACGAAGATAGAAAAGGGTTTGTATACGCGCGGGGACGAATTAAAGCTTGGACAAGTATTGTACAATTTGATAGGCAACGCCGTCAATTACACGGGGGATAACAAACGGGTTTTCGTGGAATTGAGCAAGATAACGGACAACGTTTTCCGCTTTGCGGTAACGGACACGGGGAAAGGCATTAAGGAAGAGGAATTATCCACCATTTGGGATAGATACTATCGTTCTTCGGAAACGCACAAACGTCCCGTCCAAGGCACGGGGTTGGGCTTGTCCATTGTCAAAACGATTTTAGAGCGTCACCATTTCGTATACGGCGTCAGCAGTGAAGTGGGCGTCGGCAGTACTTTTTACGTAGATTTCCCGTTGGTTACGGAAGAAATAGGCGATACGGACGAGAACGCTTGACAAGCAAGAAAAAAAGTTGTATAGTATAGATAAGATATTCTTTGGGGCGGGGTGTAATTCCCCACCGGCAGTAAAGTCTGCGAAGGAAGGTTTCTTCCCCGAGTTGGTGAAATTCCAACACCGACGGTGATAGTCCGGATGAGAAAAGAAGCAGCGGCGTTACGCTGCCACTTTGCGTGCAACCGCCCCAAATAGGGGGCGGTTTCGTTTTGCCCCACAAAGGAGAGATTATGGAAGAAGAAGCGAGAAAAACAAAAACGGAGGGGGTAGGTACGCCTCCAAACGTTGAAAAAACAAAACGAGGCGGGTGGAAAACGCGTTTTTCTGCCAAGCGTATGGCGTTTATGGCAGTATTTGCGGCGCTCGCTTTTGCCATCAGCCTGCTCGATTTTCCCATTTTCCCCACGGCAGATTTTTTGAAATTGGATTTTGGCAACGTGTTTATTTTGCTCGTTTCCTTTTTGCTTGGGCCGATAGAAGGGATATTCGTTTGTATCGTCAAAGAATCGTTGCGTATCACCGTCAGTACGTCGGGAGGGATTGGGGAACTTGCCAATATGCTCGTGACGTCGTCGTATATTTTATTGCCGTCCGTCGTTTATCATTTCCGTAAAGGGATAAAAACGGTCGTTTGGACGTTGGTTTGCGCTTGTTTTATCGGTACGGCAGTTGCGCTTATCACCAATCGGTATATCACGTTTCCGCTGTATATGGGCGGCGGCGCGGCGGCGGTATTCCGTTCCACGTTTTGGGTTATCGTCGCTTTTAATCTCATTAAAACGGTATCCGTAGGGATACTTACGATACTCTTGTATAAACGGCTTTCCAATTTCCTCAAAAAAATAAAAATTTAAAAAACAATCCCAAAGGGATTGCAAAATGAACGGAAAGGTATTATAATAGGGATATGATAAAACTTGTTTCAAAATCCGCAGAAGAAACGGCGGCAATTGCAGAGGCATACGCAAAGACGCTTCGCGCAGGCGACGTAGTGCTTTTAGAAGGCGATATGGGCGCAGGCAAAACGGCGTTTGCAAAGGGCGTGGCGAAAGGTTTAGGGATTGAAGAAGAAGTCACCAGTCCCACCTACGCGTATATGAACGATTACGACGGCCGCCTGTTCCATTACGATTGCTATCGCATTGAAAGCGTAGCGCAGGCGGAAAGCTTAGGTCTTGCCGATTATTTCGATATGGGCGGCATTTGCCTTATCGAGTGGTCGCAAAATATCGCGCCGCTTTTGCCCAAACAGGTAAAGCGGGTTTGTATAACGAAAATAGACGAAACCACCCGAGAAATCGCGTATTAAGGGGGATAGATAGTGAATTTTTTAGCGGTAGATACCAGCGGTAATTCTATGAGCGTGCTTGCGGTAAAAAACGGGGAAACGTTTTCCACGTTCTTGCCCGATTGCGCGATGAAACATTCCGTTTTAATTATGCCGACCATTGAAGAAACGCTAAAAAAAGCGAATATGGTTTTGGCGGATTGCGATTTTTTTGCGGCGGTAGTAGGCGCAGGTTCGTTCACGGGTATCCGTATAGGGATATCGGCGATAAAGGGATTTGCGCTTGCCACGGGAAAACGTACGCTACCTATCACTTCTTTCGACGTGGCGGCATATAATACGATAGATAAAGAGAAAAAAACGCTTTGTCTTGTAGATGCGTTGCACGATAGTTATTACGCTTGCGGATATCACCGCGGCGAAATAACGTTTGCGCCCGCTTACGTAACGGAAGCGCAAGTTTTATCTTTACGGGACGAGGGATATACGCTTTGTTCTTGTAACGTCCTTCCCATTGCGGAAAAAGCGAACGTTGAAATTGTCAATCCCGTGAAAGGCTTGTATCACGCCGCCGTCGCGCTTGCGCAAGCGAACGGCTTTGGGGAATTAAACGCTTTATACGTTAGAAAAAGTTCCGCCGAGGAAAACGCCAAATGACGGTAGATTTTTTACAATCAGGGGATATTTTATCTTTGGCGGAGTTGGAAAAAAATTGTTTTCCCGACGCTTGGGATAGTCAATCTTGGCAGGAGGAATTTGCCCGTCCAAACTTTTTTGCGATAGGGGCAAAGGAGCACGGCGTTCTCGTGGGTTACGTTTGCGGCGTTTCGCTGTTTGAAGAAAGCGAGCTTCTTAAAATTGCCGTTGCGCCCTCGTTTCGTGGGCAGGGCTTTGGCGAAAAATTGATAAACGCCTTTTTCCAAGCCGCAAAAACGCGCGGCGCAGAGAAAATGTTTTTAGAGGTCCGTGAAAGCAACGTCCCTGCGATAAAATTGTATGAAAAGCACGCTTTTACGCCGTTACGAATTCGAAAAAACTACTATGCAGACGGAGAAAATGCCGTAGAGATGGTGAAATTGCTGGATAAGGAGTAACGTAAACGAAAGGAGAAATCAATTTTTCGTACGTACAAAAGGGCGCAGGCAAGGATTTGCTTTTGTTGCACGGCTATCTGTCCAATAAGGAATCGTTTTCCGCGCAAATCGGGTATTTCTCAAAATTTTATCGGGTAACCGCGATAGACTTTATCGGTTTTGGTGACAGTCCACCGCTTTGCGAGGGGTATGCCGTTGCCGATTACGCAAATTGGCTAAAAGCGGCGATGCAGTCGTTAGGAATCACGCGTCCGCACGTTCTTGCGCACTCGTTTGGCTGTCGGGTGGCGGTAAAAGCCGCATCTGTTGACGAAACCCTGTTTGATAAAATGATACTCACCGGTCCCGCGGGGATTATTTTGCCGCGTAGCTGGAAGTATAAATTAAAGGTAAAGACCTATCGTTTTTTTAAGAAGATAGCGCCGCGTTATGCGGAAAAACGCTTTGGCAGTAAGGAATACCGTTCGTTATCGCCGATAATGAAAGAGAGTTATAAAAAAATAGTCAATGAAGACTTGCGCGAGAGCGCCAAGCTTGTCAATAACGAGATTTTGATAGTGGAAGGGGTAAGCGATACCGTCACAACGCTTGCGGAAGCGGAGATATATCTGTCGCATTTTCCGCGTGCGCGGCTGTCGCTTGTCGAGGGAGGGCATTTTGCCTTTGCGGAAAACCCAATTCCCTTCAACGTCGCCGTCGAGGAATTTTTATATGAGTGAACTGTTTATTAAATTAGGAACCGCTTTCGTCACCGCGCTGTTATTCTGCGTCGTGACGATAAAAACGCTTGGAGCAATGCAACAAAGCGGCTATAAAACCAAGACGTTTTTACGCTGGTTGCGGCGCGGTGACAATTTATTGTTCAATCGTTTATTCGTTTTGGCTCTTTGCCTTTCCATTTTTTCGGCAACGACGTCGCTGGCGTTTTCCTTTTTAGGGAAGACGTGGGCGCTTATCATTTCTTCCGTTCCATTTCTTGCTTTTTTAATCTTGTTTATTATCGTGGACGGGAAGTACGCGTTAAAAATCCCGTATAAAGCAACGGGCAGATTCGTAAGGTTGTTCGTCACGTACCTTCTTTTGGTTTTCGCCGTCAACTTTGGGGTAATTTATCTTCTTTGGTATTTAGCGGACGTAAACGGCTCGACGATATACGGGCATATTGCGTTTGCGCCCTTCTCGTTGATGCCGATGGCGTTGCCGATATTGTTATGCGCGGCAAACCTACTTTGTTCGCCGTTAGAACGCGCAAGAAACCAACGTTACGTTTCCCGTGCGCAAAAGATATTAGACGAAACGCAAATGCTTCGCATAGGTATCGTGGGCAGCTACGGTAAAACGTCGGTTAAAAACGTGTTAACGTCCATTTTGTCTGCCAAATACGACGTGATAGCCACCCCCGCGTCTTTCAATACGCCTATGGGTATTGCGCGTACGGTAACGGGGGAAGAGTTTTCTAAAAAGCAAGTATTTATCGCGGAAATGGGCGCGCGAAAAGCAGGGGACATCAAGCAGCTTTGTTCGCTTGTCCGTCCCAACTACGCTATATTCACAGGCGTTTGCGAACAGCACATTTCCACCTTTCAAACGGTAGAAAACGTCTTTGCGGAAAAGAGTGAGATAATCGCAAGCGGCGCGATAACCGTATGCGGCGAAAGTTTAAAAGGTCGCATTTCTTCGAGGTTCGGCGACGAATCGGTAAACGTAGTGTATGCAAACGGCGTTGCGGTCAGCGACGTAGAACTTGGTGCAACTCGTACGAAATGTACGATAACGCTTGCCGACGGGCAAATCCGCGTTGATACGCCGTTGTTAGGTCGCGCAGCCGTAGAAAATATTTTGCTTGCGGTAACGCTTGCCTCGCGTATGGGTATGACGAGCGCAGAAATCGAAAAAGGTCTGGCAAACGTTTGCCAAGTTCCGCACAGATTACAACTTTTGGAAAGCAACGGCGTATATATATTGGACGACGGCTATAATTGCAATCCTCGCGGCGCGGAAGAAGCGCTTGCGGCGCTTTGCCGTTTTACGGGAAGAAAATGTATCGTAACTCCGGGCATTGTCGAGTGCGGTGTGTTAGAGGAAAAAATCAACGCAGAACTGGGCGCGAAGATAGCGGCAAGTAAATTAGACGGCGCGGTTTTAGTGGGCGAAACGTTGGTAGGCGCGGTGAAAAACGGGTATCTGGCAAACGGCGGCGCGGCGGAAACGTTGTTCTCGGTAAAAAATTTAGAAGAGGCGAAAACGTGGCTTGCCGATTGGTTGCAAGAAGGCGACGCGGTACTTTTCTTAAACGATTTGCCGGACGTTTATTAAAAGAAAAAAACGAAGGAAACACCAAAGCGAAGAAAAACTTTGCGGAGGTGTTTTTTTATGCAAAAAATAGCTGTGTTTTTCGGTGGCAAATCGTGTGAAAACGAAATTTCCGTTTTAACGGGCGTGTTTGTCCTCAACGTGCTAGATAGGACGAAATACGCGCTGTATCCCGTGTATATCCATACGGACGGAAATATGTATACGTCGTCGCAGATGACGGATTTGTCCGTTTTCAAGCAGAAAGACTATTCGAAATTTCAACGCGTTTTTTTCGAGGAGGGGAGTATGTACGCGTTGAACGTCAAAAAGAGCAAAATCAAACGTCTGGCAAAAATCGATTGTGCGCTCAATTGCTGTCACGGCGGTTTGGGGGAGGGCGGCGGCTTATCTGCGCTAATGTCGTGGAACGAAATCCCGTTTGCCTCGCCCGATTTAACCTCGTCGGGCATATTTTTGGATAAATGCGTCACCAAGCTTGCGTTGCGCGCGCTCAACGTGCCCACCGTCGATTATATTCGGGTAAACGAAACGGACTATCAAAAACGCGGCGCATTTTTATTAAAGAGCATAGAAAGCCGTTTAAAATATCCCGTAGTCGTCAAACCGGCGCACTTGGGTTCGTCGATAGGGATTGCGGTGGCGCGATGCGAAGAAGAGAGCAAACGCGCGATAGAACAAGCGTTTCTCTTGGACGATAGGGTAATCGTAGAGAAATATTTAGAAGGGAAAAAAGACGTCAACTGCGCGGCGTATTCTCTCAACGGCGAAATCTACGTGTCGGAGGTAGAGGAATCGTTTGGGGAAGGCGTGTACACTTTCGAAGATAAATACGTAAAGCGTAGTCAAACGGAGGACGTTTCGATGAAATCGCAGAGGACAAAGTTGCTTTCGGGGGAATTGCGCGACAAAATTCGCGCGTACACGAAGACGGTGTATAAGCGTATGAACTTAACGGGCGTTGTCCGTATGGATTATCTAATCAGCGAAGAGAAAGCGTACTTGTGCGAGGTGAATACCGTGCCGGGCTCGCTTGCGTATTATTTGTTTTGCGAGCGAATTTCGGATGCCAAAACCTTTTTCGGGGATTTGGTGGACGATGCTATGCGTCGCGCACAAAAGAAGAAGAAAAAATTGATATCAACGGGGATTTTGCAAACGACGCGTTGGCGTAGAAAATAGAGAAAACGGGGAGAAATTCCCCGTTTTTCTATTGACAAACGTAAAAAATGGATATATAATAAAAAACAAGTGAAGGGAGTAAAAGAAAATGAAAAAATACTATATCGGTATCGACCTTGGCGGTACGTTTATCAAGGGTGGTGTCGTAGATAGCGACGGCAATATTCTCGTTTGCGATAAAACCCCTACGGAAAGCGAATTAGGTGGGGGTAAGGTCGCGTCGAATATTGCAACGCTGGCAGAACGTCTTTTACAAACGTCGGGGGTTTCCAAGGCGCAAATCGTAGGCATTGGCGTCGGTTCGCCGGGGATGATAGACAGCGCGAAAGGCGAAGTGGTTTTTTCGGGGAATTTACAATGGACGCATTTCCCCATCGCAAAGGAAACGGAAAAACGGATAGGTATCCCCGTAAAACTCGCCAACGACGCCAACGTTGCGGCGCTTGGGGAAACGAAGTTCGGTTGCGGAAAGGCGTATAATAATACCATATTTATCACGCTTGGTACGGGCGTTGGCGGCGGTATCGTCATCGACGGTAAGCTGTTTGAAGGGAACCGTTCAGCTGGGGCAGAACTCGGTCACGCCGTTCTTATGGTCGGCGGAGAGCAATGCACTTGCGGAAGAAAGGGTTGTTTTGAGGCGTACGCTTCCGCGACGGCGCTAATTCGCGATACGAAACGCGCTATGCTTGCGGATAAAGGCTGTAAAATGTGGGAAATAGGCGGCTTAGAGGCGGTGACGGGCAAAACGCCGTTCGATTATTACGATACGGACGCGTCGGCAAAATCCGTCGTGGATAGATATATCACGATGTTAGGGGCAGGGATAACCAACCTTGCCAACGAATTCCGCCCCGAGGCGATTATTTTAGGCGGTGGCGTGTGCGCGCAAGGCGATACGCTGTTAAAACCGTTGCAAGAGATTTTGGATAAAGAGTTGTTCGCAGGCGAAAAAGGCCCGCAGGTGAAATTGTTGATTGCCACGCTTGGCAATAACGCAGGGCTTTTGGGCGCGGCGGCGCTTTGGATGTAAAAAAGAAAAGGAGTAAAAGAAGATGATTGAATTAAACGGAAAAGTAGTCATTATCACGGGTGGTGGCAGAGGCATTGGTTTTGGTCTTTCGACGGCGTTTGCCAAAGCGGGCGCAAAGCTTGTGATAACGGGTAGAACGGAGAGTACGTTGCTTTCCGCCAAAGAACAGTTAGAAAGCGCGTACGGATGCGAAGTGCTGACGGTGACGGCGGACGGCGCAGACGAAAACGCCATCAAAAACGTTATCGCAAAGACGGTGGAACGTTTTGGAAAAATCGACGCGGTGGTAAACAACGCGCAAGCGTCGGCGTCTGGCAAAATGCTTATCGACCATACGAAGGAAGATTTGGATTTAGCCATTTATTCGGGCATTTACGCCAGCTTTTTCTATATGCGCGAGGCTTTCCCGTATCTTAAAGAAACGAAAGGTTGCGTTATCAACTTTGCCAGCGGTGCAGGCTTGTTTGGCAGAATCGCGCAATCGTCCTACGCTGCGGCAAAAGAGGGTATTCGTGGGCTTTCAAGGGTAGCCGCAACCGAGTGGGCGCCTTACGGGGTACGCGTCAACGTCATTTGTCCTCTTGCGATGACGGAAGGCTTGAAAAAATTCAAAGAAGAATATCCCGACCGTTACGAACAAACGATAAAAGGCGTGCCGATGGGACGCTTTGCCGACCCTGAAAAAGACGTTGGCGGTATGTGCGTATTCCTTTGTTCTGACGAGGCGAGTTACGTAACGGGTGAAACGATTACGCTGCAAGGCGGCAGCGGTTTGCGCCCGTAATCTTCAAACGAAAAAAACACGCCGTATGCTGTTTTTTGCCTACGGAAATTTACTTAAAGGATTGTATTTATTTAAATACAGCGATGGCGAGAGATTTGTATAATGCTGTATGGTACAAAATTTATTGACATTGACGGCGAAATGTGATATAATCATAAAAATTTATAATTATCAAAGGAACCAGCTGTCTGGTAGAGGATGTTGGTTCTTTTGTGCTTTTTAGAGGAAAATCTTATGGTTAGGAAAAAGAAATTTACGCTCTCAACCACGCAGATTATATTGCTCAGCTTTCTTGTGACGATTCTCCTTGGAAGCGCTCTTTTGGCGTTGCCACTCAGTTCGGCAAGCGGTGAAGCCGTGCCGTATCTCGACGCGCTTTTCACGGCAACTACGTCCACTTGCGTGACGGGGCTTGTTACGCTTCCTACGGTATCCACTTGGAGTGTTTTTGGACAAATTATTATATTGTTGCTGATACAAATTGGCGGGCTTGGCATTATTACGATTATGTCTGGCCTAATGCTTTTGTTAAATAGGAAAATGGGCATTAGCGATAGGCTGCTTATTCAAGACGCGTTTAATCTTAATACGATGTCGGGGCTTGCCAAATTTATCAAGAAAGTATTGCTTGGCACGTTGCTCATTGAAGGCGTCGGCGCGGTTATGTATATGTTCGTATTCGTGCCTGAATTTGGGGCAAAGGGCGTTTGGATATCCGTATTCAATTCAGTTTCCGCTTTTTGCAACGCAGGTATAGATATTGTTGCAGAAAACAGTCTTTGCAATTATGCCACAAATCCGCTGGTTAACGTTGTCACCTGTGCGCTGATTATTCTCGGTGGGCTTGGGTATATCGTGTGGTGGGACGTGATTCGTGTCGTGAAAAACCGTTCGCCTAAGAATCGCAAAATATTTAGACATTTGACGTTACATAGCAAAATAGCTATCACCGTCACCTCAATTCTTATTCTCGTCGGCGCGATTTTTATATTTATTTTTGAATATTCAAATCCGTTGACCATTGGAGAAATGTCCTTGTTTGATAAAATCCAAGTATCCTTTTTCCAATCTGTCACCACGAGAACCGCAGGTTTTGCTACAATTCCTCAAGAGAATTTAACCAACGCTTCTGCGGTGATATCCATCATCTTGATGTTGATAGGCGGTTCGCCTGTGGGAACGGCTGGTGGTATAAAAACGGTAACCGTAGCCGTCCTTATCAGTTCGGCGTTTGCTACCGTTAGGAATAAGAACAGCGCCGCTTTGTTTGGTCGCCGTATTTCGGAGGCATCGATAAAAAAAGCGGTGGCTGTGTCGGTAATGTTTCTTGTAATATGCGTCAGCGCGGCAGTGCTTTTGATGGCAACGGGTGATATGGCTGCCATTGATGCGCTCTATGAAACGGTTAGCGCAACGGCAACCGTCGGGCTTTCAAGAAATTTGACGGCAACGCTTAACACCTGCGGAAAACTGATTATTATTGTAACGATGTATTTTGGAAGAGTCGGTCCCATTTCCCTTGCGGTGGCGCTTAGCAAAAAAAATGAAAGCCAGAACGTAGTTTTAGAACCGACGGAAGATATCTGTATAGGATAAAGGAGAAGATTATGAAAACGAAGAAAACATACGCAGTATTTGGGCTTGGAAGATACGGCATAGCCGTGGCAAAAGAACTTGTGGATAACGGTATGGAAGTAATTGCCGTAGACGGAAAGGAAAAAATCGTCAATGATGCGGCGGCATATTTGCCCGTATGTAAATGTGCTGACGTCACCGACGCGGAGGTTATTTCCCGCCTTGGCATTGGCAATATAGATGTCGTTATCGTTTGTATGGCAAGCAATCTTGAGGCAAGCGTGATGGCGGTTACGCTTTGTAAAGAGGCAGGGGTAAAAACCGTTATTGCCAAATGCGCCAACGAGATGCACCAAAAAATATTATTGCGCGTTGGGGCAGATAAAGTTGTCTTCCCTGAAAACGAGTCGGGTATCCGTCTTGCCAAGAACTTGCTTAGTTCGGGCTTTATTGATATGATTTCTTTATCGCGCGACGTCTCTATGGTGGAGATAGACGTGAAGGACGAATGGCGTGGTAAAAATCTAATTGAATTGAATCTCCGTAAAAAATACGGGTTCAATATCGTTGCTATCAAAAACGGCGAAAACGTCAATGTGGACGTCAATCCCGAAGAGGCGCTTGACACGGAAACTACGTTAATCGTGATTGCAAACACGGCAAAATTGGGAAAATGGAAATAGATTGTAAACCTTTCGTTTATTGCCAAGTGGTGTATTGTAAAAATATTTTTTAAGAGTAAAACGCTTTTTATATAATAGGCGTGTATAGGTTTTATCAAGCTAAAAAGAGTGGCGCATATGTGCCACTCTTAGGGATTTAAATTGAATAATTTATAAAACTCGACTTGGAAAAGTCGAGTTTTCTTTTGCCCACGTAAAACAGATTGAATTAAAGTTAATTTTATGTTATAATAAACTCACCGATAAATAAGAATTTGACGAGAGGTAACTATGGCAAGTAGTAAAGAATATTTAGATTTCGTATTGGAGCAATGCAGTGGCTTGTCTGCCCGTGATATGATGGGCGAATATGTGCTGTACTATGGTGGCAAGGTCGTTGGTGGTATTTATGATAACCGCTTACTTGTAAAGCCTACGAAATCGGCAGCCTTATTGCTGCCAAACGCACCGAGAGAACTGCCATACGAAGGTGGAAAAGAGATGCTTCTTGTAGAAGATATCGAGGATAAAGAACTTTTGAAAAAACTATTTGAAGCAATGCACGAGGAACTTCCCGAACCGAGAAAAAAGAAATAAACAAATTCCAATTTATCGAGTTGATATTTTTTGTGGGGGATTTTTTTGTTGGCGAAAAGGAGAGGATTTTGGCAAAGCCAAAGCGTCGCCGCCGACAAACGAAACTGAAAAATAAACGTTATCAACTTCGTCGGCTCGCGCGAACCTCCGTTAATTCGTGCGTTCTCAATCTCTTCCAACGCAACAAAAAAACACGCCGCGTAGGGCGTGTTTTTTCGTTGGCGCAGAGAAGAGGATTTTGGCAAAGCCAAAGCGTCGTCGCTCACCAACTTTTCGCTTTTAATCAGCATGCACATTTTCGCTCCTCGCGCGCCCCTCCGTTAATTCGTACGTTCTCAATCTCTTCCAGCGCAACAAAAAAACACGCCGCGTAGGGCGTGTTTTTTCGTTGGCGCAGAGAAGAGGATTCGAACCTCCGGTAAGCTTTCAACCTACACACGATTTCCAATCGTGCTCCTTAAACCACTCAGACATCTCTGCGTGCGCTTTTTTTAAACAGCTTATTTATATTACTGTATTTTTTAAAAAATTGCAAGCGTTTTTGT
>SVHW01000004.1 GCA_015055655.1 Clostridiales bacterium | reverse complement strand
GTAAGCTTTCAACCTACACACGATTTCCAATCGTGCTCCTTAAACCACTCAGACATCTCTGCGTGCGCTTTTTTTAAACAGCTTATTTATATTACTGTATTTTTTAAAAAATTGCAAGCGTTTTTGTCAGTCTTTCTAAAAAATCTTAAAATAATTTTATTTCTATTTATTTTTCCATAAAAAAGAAGCGCTCCGTTTAGGAACGCTTTCTCGTTTTTATTTATGATAACAATCACAGGATTTTCCATTTGGCAAAAAGCCGGTATCGTTGCATTTTTTGCAAGTATATTGCGGCAACAATTCTTCTTCACGGATGCCCATTTCCGCTAAAATTGCTTTTCGTTTTTCCCACAATCGTTTCTTTTCTTCCAGCAACGTGGGCAACTTGCTCGGCTCAAAAACCTCCGCTTTGGCAAGGGTAATTTCCATAGAGGCAAGTTTGGCGGAAACGTCTTTAAACAGAGTGTTTTTATTTGCCTTCGCTATCATCTTATCAGCGTTGACGACGGCTTTTTCCCGAAGCAAGGCATAATGTCTTTCTCTATCCGCCTTTGCGTTAATTGCTTGCACGGTAGGGGATACAGCCGTTTTTTCGTTATTTGCAGCGGCAAAACTCGCCCCGTTTTGGGGGATATCCTTTATGGAGAAGATATTTTCCTTTTTCCATTCGGCGAGTATTTTGTTCATATAAGGGATAGGGTTTGCGCTACCGGCGCTGCGCGTAGCCGCCGCCAAAATCATCTCGTCGTTAAACGTCCAATCTTTCCAAGTCCGTATCATAGACACGTTCATAGTGCTCTTGCGTACGTTTCCGCAAATTTCCCTAATTTTTTCAAACAGCTTCCACTCGTTCGTTCGCTCTTTCAAAAATGCTTTTACGTCTTCCTGTGCCACAATGCCGGCGGCAAACAATTTTTCAACGACGGTATGCATACAATCAAAGCTGCCCCTGTCCGTTTTCAAGCAATATAACGCCACGTCCAGCAGGGAAGCGTCTTCATAACCGTAGGTAAACCATTTTTCCACGTACTCGTCGATATAAGTATCTGGATTGCTGACTTTCACGCCCAATTTTCTTGCGATGCGGAAGGTCCAATTGGATAAAGTTTCCCGTTCGACGAGATAGTTTTCCAAAGCGGCAGCGTCGGTTTTGCCTTTTTCGTACAAATCTTCCAAGAGAAAATCCAAGGCAGTTGCGTTGCCTTTTTTACAATGCTTGGCAGCGGCAAGGACGGCGTCTTTTGAAAAACCGAGCGTTTCCGTCCACTTTCGATAGAGCGAATAATCTCCCTCGTCCGGTTGTTTTTGGTATCCGCCGAGCGCGGCGAAGACGGCAACCAAAGCCCCTTCGTTAGCGTTAAAGGAAGAGAGTTCTTTTTCCACTTGTTCATAAGTAGAGCAGCCGTTTTTCAGCAATTTTTTAGCCTTATTGAATATATACGAAGGGGAGATAGTTTCTCCTTGTTTGTTGATGCAGTATTCCACGATAAGGAGGAGCGCTTGCGGCTGGATAGGATTTTCTTCCAAGAATCGCATATATTTGCGGTAATCGCCGGCGGACACGAATTTCCCCACCGTTTGCAATTTTCTTTGCAGTTCCTTATTAAAGTCGGCGTACTGTTCATAGTGCACTTTTTTAGGGCGTCCCAAGGCAGATTTCACGGGCAAATATTGCACGGTGAAAGGGGATTTAGAGATGATATCCACCAAATCGTAATCTTCCCAAAAATCAAACGCCTCCACGATTTTATCAGGAGAAGTTTTCAACACTTCAGCCATAGCGTTTAAGGAGAAATCGTCGTTGCCGTTTTTACACAAATACAAGCCGTAAAGATAGACCTTTACGGCAAACCCGTCAGCTTCGGGTAAATATTTAGTGATGAACTTGTTTTCCAGGGTAACGAAGGAATTCCCGTCGTTGTCTTTGGAAAAAGAACAAAACGCCATTTTGCGCCTCCCGCAACTTTTGTAGAGAGTGATAAACAAAACCTTTCACGTAGTGAAAAAAGGAAAAAAGCTTTGTTAAAATTAAGAAATTTTTTGCCGATAGCTTGCACTTTTCTTGATTTATTCTTATAAATAGTGTATAATAAACGAGAATCGGTGTCTATATTTTCGGCAAAGTAGAATTATTATACTCGTTTTGTTTGTTAAAATCAAGTCGTTTTGCAACAAAATTCGATAAAAGCCGAAAAAAAATATAAAGGAGGGAGGTAACGCGCTATGCAAATTTTGCACACGTCCGATTGGCACGTCGGTAAGCGTCTTATGGGACGCGAACGTTTGGCGGAGCAAGCCGAAATGTTAGACGAAATTGCTGACGTTTGCGATAGGGAAGGGATAGAGCTCGTTCTTCTTGCAGGCGACGTATTTGACACGTACACTCCCAGCGCGGACGCCGAAGAATTATTTTATTCAAAAATCAAAAAGATAGCGGGCAAACACCGTGCGGTGCTTATCATCAGCGGCAACCACGACGACGGGGTGCGCTTGTCTTCCATTGCGCCGTTTGCGGAAGAGCAAGGCGTTTACGTGGTAGGAAACGCGCGTACGGCGGTGGCGGTACAACCCACCAACCGACGCACTCGTCCCACAAAATCAGGCAAAGGTTACGTCGTTTTTGAAAACGAGTTAGGGGAAAGGGTATTCGTATCGATGTTGCCTTATCCCAACGAAGCCCGTTTTAAAGAAGAGAAATCCGAACTTTCTTACGTAGAGCGTATGCAAGGTTGGATAGCCGAAGGAGAAAGCGGCAATACGGAGCAATTGCCGTCGATATTTATGGCGCACGTTTTCGTGGCAGGCGGCAGCGTATCGGAGGGGGAGCGTGAAATCGATTTAGGCGGTGCGCGCGCCGTGCCGTTATCGGCGCTTCCCAAAAGCGATTATATAGCGTTAGGGCATTTACATAAGAAACAAAAAATGGGTGCTGGGCATTGTTATTACAGCGGTTCACCCCTGCAATATTCTTTTGACGAACGCCCTGATAAAAGCGTAAAAGTCTTCCGGCTCACAACGGCTGGCGTAACGGATATCAAGGATGTGCCGCTTCACAGCGGCAGAAAGCTGTGCCGTTTAAAAGCGGCAACGGTAGCCGACGGGGAACGGTTGTTGGACGAATACCCTAACGCGCTTATCGAGTTGACGTTAACGCTTTCTGCGCCGCTTGCCAAAGCGGATTCGTTGCGGTTATACGCCCGAGAGAATCTCGTGTCGTTGTTGACGGAAATACACGCCGACGGCAATTTGGTTTTCGAGTCGCGAAAAGGTCTTTCCGACGAAGCGCTTTTCGACGCGTATTATAAAAGCGCGTATAATGCCGAACCGAAGAAGGAAGTAAAAACGCTGTTTTTAGAAACGCTGGCAACGCTTAACGAAACGTAACGAACGATAGAGGGATAATAAAGAAGGGGGGAGGCGTATGAAGCCCGTATATTTAGAATTTTGCGGCTTAAACAGTTTCGAAGATAAAGCGCAGATAGACTTTACGAAACTGCTTCAAGGCGGCGTATTCGGTATATTTGGGGATACGGGTAGCGGCAAGAGTACGATACTCGACAGTATCCATTTTGCCTTATACGGGGAAATAGACCGCGCGCCGAAATCCTTTAACGATTGTATCAATTATCACAGCGACGGGGCGTACGTCACGTTTGATTTTGAGATATTGACGGACGGTGTACGGCGTACCTATCGCGTCAAGCGTGAACGCCGTCGAAAAAGCGGCACGACGAAGGCGTATTTATACGAGCGTACTTCTTCGGGAGAGCTGCTTGCCTTAGCGGAAGGCACGCGCGACGTGGACGAACGTATCGAATCGATTATCGGGTTAACGTTTTCCGATTTTAAGACGTGTATTGCGTTGCCGCAAGGCGATTTTGCGGCGCTCGTCAAATCGACGGCGGCAGAACGGGTGAAACTCGTCGCCAGATTATTCAATTTGGAAAAATACGGCGAACGTCTGGTAAAAGCGGTTAACGAAAGGTATTTTGCGGCGGAAGAAGAAGTCAATCTCATCACCGCGAAAATGGAAGAAAACGAGGGCGGCGACGAGCAGCTTTTCCAAACGACGCAGGCAGAAATCGCTGCGGAAAAAGAGCTTTTGCAACAGGCAAAGCTCAGGCTTGACGAAGCGGAACGCGTTGCGCAACGCTACGCAGAACAGCAAAAGGCGAAATTGGCTTTTGACAAAATTTCCGCGCGCCTTTCCCTGTTACAAACGCGTTTGGCTGAAATGCAAACGCTACGCGCCCTGTTAGAGAAATACCCTAAGGCGCAGGCAATAAAAGAAAAGGTTGTAGAACGCGATACGTCGCTCGGGCAGAAGAAATTGGCAAAGCAACGCGCAGAACTTGCCAAAGCGGCGAGGGAAGCGGCGATAGAAAAAGAACGCCGTTGGAAGGCGTATTTGGAAGAGAATACGTTTGACGAAAAGATATTGCGCGCGTCGTTACAACTGCAAAAGATTCAAGACGCGGCGCAAGATAGGGCGCACGCCGAACGTTTACAAAAGGAATACGCCGCTTGTGTGGCGCAATATCGCGCGTTAAAAGATAAATGCGCCGTGGAAGATTTTGCGCGGCAACGGGAAACGTTGGATAAAGAGTTATCTGCGCTTGGCGAGGACGCGACGCTTCTCGATTATTTAAAGAAAAATTACAAAAACGTGTTGCTTGCCGATTCGTACGGGGAATTCCGCTTGGATTTACTTTCGCTGTCGAAAAAGTATCCCGAAATTGAAACGGACGTGCAATCGTTGTTGCAAAAATATACCCTTCCGTCTACGGGGGAAACGCGTCTGGATATTCTTTCCGTCAACCTTGCTTTTAAGGAACAGGAACAGCGCCGCAAACGTTTGCAGGCAGAGATAGACGCGTTGGAAAACCGCCGTCAAGCGTATTTGCAAAATGAACAGGAGAAGAAACTGTTAGAAAAGCAGGGCACGCTCCTGAAACAAAATTTACAGCTTGCGATAGAGAAGATAGCCGATTTGCAAGATTTAGGGACGGAAAAAGAACTCGTTGCGAAAATAGACGGCTTAAAAAAGGAACAAGCTTCCGCGCAAACGTCGTTGGAAAACGCGCAAAAAGCGGGCAATTCTCACAACGCCGAGATGCAAACGCAAGAGAAATTGTTTTCGCTGTATGAAGAACGTATTTCGTCGTTGCAAACGTCTTTGCAAACGCTGTTGCAAGAAAACGGTTTCCAAAGCGAAGCGCAGGCGTTGGCTTTGACGGATAGCGTTGGCGATTACGAAAACAGTCAAAAAAAATGTGCGGCGTTTTTTGAGGAATACGACCTGTGCCGCCGCCAATACGAAACGACGGATACTGCGCAATTTCAAGGCTATACGGAAAGCGCGCTCGACGCGTCGCTCTCAGCGGTGCGCCTTGCCAAAGAAACGTACGAGGCGTTAACGAGGTCGCTTAATTTCAAGGAGGCGAAATTAGAGCGTTTGCTTGCTCTTCGGGAAAGGTATCAAGCGCTGGAAAAACAGCTTACGGAGAAGCGCAAAGCTTTGCAAACGTGCGACGAACTCCGTCAATTGCTGCGCGGAAATAAGTTTTTAGAATTTATCGCGGCGGAATATTTGCAAGAAGTATGCTTATTGGCAAGTAAGACGTTGCTTTCCTTAACGGGAGGACGGTATTTCTTGCAATACGATAAGGAATTCAAGGTAGGGGACAATCGCGACGGGGGCAATCTTCGTGCGGTGAAGACGCTTTCTGGCGGCGAAACGTTTTTGGTATCCTTGTCGTTGGCGCTTTCCCTGTCGGCATCCATCTGTCAAAAATCCCGTCGCCCTATCGAATTTTTCTTCTTGGACGAAGGGTTTGGTACGTTGGATGAAAAGTTGGTAGAAACGGTAATGGACGTGTTAGGAAAATTGAGTAAGAGTTTTTCCGTCGGCTTAATTTCCCACGTGGAAGAATTAAAACGTCGCATCGAAAATAAAATTTTGGTTACGGGGGCGACGGAAAGTAAAGGCTCAACGTTGAAAATAGAAGCGTTTTAGTTAAGAAAATCTATAAAGGATAGCAAGGATAATGATTGTAAGTGCAGTAGCCTTATGGAAAAAATTTAATTTATCTACGCCGTTAAAACCTACGGAATGGCACGTGGAAGAAAACAACGGAATCCGTTGCAGTCACGTGGCGTTTTTTGGGCATCAAGAAGGGGAAGAAAGCGTACGTATTTACGCGCGTTTTATGTGTCCTCAAAAGGAGGGGAAACACCCTGCGATACTTTTGCTGGGGGACGTAGGCAAACCCGTGGACGTAGAGTTGGCGACGTATTTCGTAGAGAAGGGATACGCCGTGCTGATGCCCGATTATTCCGGAAAGATGCAAGGGGATAAAGAGGGGGTATTGCGTACCGTATATCCGCCCTCGCTTTCGCACGGTAATTACGAAAATCGACAAGGGTACAAAAATATGGAAGGCTTGTCGGTGGAGAAGACTTGTTGGTTCGAGTGGACTTACGTGGCTTTGTATTCCATCGAGTATTTAAAATCGCTTAACAATATCGGCAATATCGGTGTCGTAGGGGTACGCGTGGGGGGCGATATCGCTTGGCAAACGATGCTCTCGCCCGATTTAAAATGCGGTGTGCCCATCAACGCGGTAGGCTGGAAATCTTTTTCGGATATTGCCAAATTCGGCGACGGGCGCGCAAAACATTTAAGTGACGAACAGCACAGCTATATTGCGGCGGTAGAGGCGCAATCGTATGCGCCGTACGTAAAATGTCCCGTGTTAATGCTTTGCGCCTTACGCGATTACGTTTACGATTGTGATAGGGCGTACGACACGTATTCCCGTATCGGTTATAAAGGGGATAACGCGCTCGTTTATTCTTCCACCAGCGGTGCTTGTATCGGGGCGCACGCGCTTATCGATATGGATTTGTTCTTGGAGAAGAACTTAAAGGGAAGAGAAATTTATATTCCCGAAACGTTAAACGTAGCGATTACGGAAACGGAAGAGGGGATTGATATCGAAGTAGATTGTGATAAAGAAGGCATTTTGGAAGAAACGGGTATTTATTATGCCGAAGCGGACGTAAATACCAAATGCGGTTATCGTGATTGGCAAAAGAAATTTGTAACGAGTGGAAAAATCGTCAAAGACGGAAAGGTGCGTTATTCGGTAAAACCTTTCGAGGGGGCGACGGCGGTATTCGTATTTGCCTACGCGAAATACATCAACGGTTTCCGCGTATGTTCGAAAATCACGTCGAAACGATTATCCCATCCCAACCCTGTGGCGGTAAAGGGCAGGATGCTGTTTTCCGGCAGCGAAATGGACACGTTTTCCGTGGCGTCGTATAGAGAATACGCAATCGGTGAAATATTTTTAGAAAAAGATTTCTTGCCCAAACAAGTCAGCGGTTACGCCAAGGTAAAGGGCGCGTATTCCGTCGGCGGGGTTAAGACGTTCAAAATCAGCTCTCCCACGTACGCTCCGGACGAGAACGCATTGCTGGCGTTCGACGCGTATTTTCAGCAAACGGAGCATTTAAAAGTTTCCGTGGACGTTGGCGAAGTAGGCAAGGATTTCGAACGTTACGTATGCTCTTGCGAAGTAAAAGGCGGCGGCAAATGGAAACGTATTATTTTAAAGGCAGGCGATTTCAAAGGGGAATTTAGCAGTATGCCGTTAAAGAACTTTTTAGACGGAAAATCGCTTGCGTTCGGTTGCGATGCGGAAGGCGTAGAATTCGCAATCACGAATATACTTTGGCTATAAAGGGAAAAGGATGTACGGCGTAAACGATATTTTAACAATGAAGAAACCGCATCCTTGCGGCGGAAGAGATTGGGAAGTGGTACGTCTTGGTGTAGACGTCAAACTGCGTTGTACCACTTGTGGAAAATTCGTCAATCTAACGCGTGACGAAATCAAAAAACGCGTTAAAGAGATGAAAAAAATGAATCAGGAAAAGGAATAGACAATGTCTCCAAGAATGCTCGAGAACGGCGATTTAGAAGAACAGAATTTCAACGAAAAAGAACGGAAACCCATTTTCCGTTATCTCGCCGTGTTTTTGGCGTTGTTCTTGTTGTTAATTTTAGGCGTGCGCATTTATTTCACCAAGGCGTTTGGGGGGGTAGTTATCGACGGTGCGTCGATGAATCAAACGTTGCACGACGGCCAGCGGTTACTGATGCGTCCCGTGGACGAAAAACATCAGGCGGATTACGGCGACGTTATCGTGGTGTACGTAGGGAACTATCCCGAATTTCAAGAAGTAGGCTCTCCCGATTACATCATCAAACGCCTGATTGCCAAAGGCGGCGACAAAGTCTACTGTGAAAACGGTCAGGTGTACGTACAATACGGCGGCGTTGGCGATTACGTAGCGATAAGCGAACCGTACGCCTACTATATGAGGGGCGCGGAAAATTACAGTTTTGAAATGTACGAAGTTCAGGAAGGCGAAATTTTTTTTCTTGGTGACAATCGCCAAAACAGTAAAGATAGCCGTTATAAGACGAATCATTCGCAATTGGCGGATAGATTATACAAAGCGGAAGACGTCTATGGCGTCGTGCCCGATTGGGCGATAAAACACGATGGAATATTAAGTCTTTTCTTATTCCATAAATGTAGCAAATAAAAAAGAAACAAATAAAGGAGTATATTATGAAAATTAGAATTACCTCGGACAGCACTTGCGATTTAAACGAACTCGTCACCACGCGTGACATTGGCATATTGCCTTTCCAAGTCAATTTGGGCGACAATGCGTATCGTGACGGCGTAGATATCACGCCGCAGGACATTTTTAATTTTGTAAGCGAAACGAAAATTCTTCCCAAAACCGCCGCGCCCAGCATTGGCGAATACGAAGAATTTTTTGAAAAAGAGTTAAACGGATACGACGAACTTATCCATTTCAACATTTCCGCGCAAGCGTCTGGCTCGCACAATTTCGCCAAAGAAGCGGCGAACTCGTTTGGTGGCAAAGTTCGTGTTATCGATTCGAAGGCGCTCTCTTCTGGGCAAGGATTGCTCGTATTAAAGGCGGCGGATATGCGCGACGCGGGCAAGAGCGGCGAAGAAATTGAGAAAGAAATTTGCGTATTAAGAGATAGAGTAAACACGTCCTTCGTGCCTGACACGCTTGATTATTTGCATAAAGGCGGCAGATGTTCCAGTATGAAAATGCTCGCGGCGAACATTTTAAAAATTCACCCGAAAATCGTGATGGTTGACGGCAAATTGCAACAAGGCGGCACGTATAAAGGCAGCATAGAACGTTGCATTTCCAAATATATCGAAGAATTAGCGGCGACGTACGGCTCGTACGATACGACGCGTTGTTTCGTTACGCACTCCAGCGCGGATAAAGAAGTAGTAGATATGGCGAAAGCGAAGGTGGCGGAACTTTTCCATTTCGACGAAATCATAGAAACGGTTGCGGGGTCTATCATCACCAGCCATTGTGGTAAAGGCACGTTAGGCGTATTGTTCATTTACAATAAATAAGGTTAAAAGCAAGAGGACGAAAAATGATTTCCGTTTACACCGACGCCGATTATTTGGCGGCGTACAAACAAAAACGACGTATTTTCACGGGTTTCATCGTGATGACGGCGATATATTTGGCGACGTGCATAGCGATGCTTATTTATCATATTTCTTTGCCGTACGCAGCGAAGGAAGACGTTGTGCCCAAAGCGGTAGCGTACGTGACGACGGGTTTGTATTTTATCGGTATATTCCCGTATATGTCCATCAAATATGCGCGTAGTAGAAAATACTGCAAAATGCTCTTTTACGTCAGCGAAGGGATAAAAATGGAAGAGAATAATTATTTTTATTCGTTTCGCGAAAAGGAACTGCAAAAGGACAATATCGACGTTATCGGTTGCGTGTTTGAAACGTGGAGTAAAAAACGTCAAGAGTGGTTAGAGCGTGAAGTATATTTCGACGTAGAGAAACCGCGTCCCGATTTTGGCAACGGCGATTACGTGCGATACGTATCGCAGGGCAATTTTTTGGTGCAGTATGAAATCATAGAAAAGCACGCTTACGAATTCAGCGAATACGAAGAAGACGACGAAGAAGACGAAGTAGAAAGTGCGGTAGAAACGGAAGAAGGAGAAGAACAATGAGGGCAGTTGTAACGGTAACGGGCAAAGATAGCACGGGCATTATCGCCAAAGTAAGTAACTTTCTTTGGGAAAAAGGCGCAAACATCGAAGATATTTCGCAGACGATTTTAGGCGAATATTTTGCGATGATTATGATTGTGGACGTATCCAACGCGAAGGAAGAGTTGGCTGTATTGGCGAGCGAGTGCGCCGCTATGGGTAAACAAATCGGTATGTCCATATATATGCAGCACGAAGACATATTCAACGCGATGCACAACGTTTAATGCGGCGTAAGGAGAGAAGATATGTTCAGTAATAACGACGTATTGGAAACGATAGCGATGGTGGAGAAAGAGCATTTAGATATTCGCACGATAACGATGGGGATATCGCTCTTTTCCTGTATTCGAGACAGCGCGGAAGAAACGGCGAGAAAGGTCTACGATTTGGTTTGTAAAAAGGCGGAAAAAATCGTTCAAACGGCGAAGGATTTATCGGGGGAATACGGTATACCCATCGTCAATAAACGCGTATCGGTAACGCCCGTCAGTCTTATCACGGCGGCGTTTCCCGAGAAATCTCCCGTCGTTGGCAACGCGTTAGATAAAGCGGCGAAGACGTTAGGCATAGATTTCCTTGGCGGCTATTCTGCGCTCGTGCATAAATCGACGGCGGATTACGAAAGGATTTTTATTCAAACGATTCCCGAAGTCTTGGCGACGACGGAACGTCTTTGCGCATCCGTCAACGTTGGTTCTACGAAATCGGGTATCAATATGGAAGCGGTGAAATTGCTTGGGGAAACCTTCAAAAAAGCCGCGGAACTCACCAAAGACAAAGACGGCATTGGTGCGGCGAAATTGGTGGCGTTTTGTAACGCTGTAGAAGATAATCCGTTTATGGCAGGCGCTTTCCACGGCGTCGGCGAAGCGGATACGGTGGTCAACGTAGGGGTATCCGGCCCTGGCGTAGTCAAACACGCGCTCGAACAAATCCCTAACGCCGATTTAACGGAAGTGGCGGAACAAATCAAACGCACGGCGTTCAAGATAACGCGCGCTGGCCAGCTCGTTGCCAAAGAAGCGGCAAAACGCTTAAACGCGCAGTTTGGTATCGTAGATTTATCGCTTGCGCCCACGCCGGCGGTAGGCGATTCAGTGGCGCAAATATTAGAAGAAATGGGCATTGAAACGGTAGGTGGCCACGGCACGACGGCGGCGCTTGCGCTGTTGAACGACGCGGTAAAAAAAGGCGGCGTTATGGCAAGTTCGCGCGTGGGTGGGCTCTCTGGCGCGTTTATTCCCGTTTCGGAGGATATCGGTATGATACGCGCGGCGGAAAAAGGCGCGATTACCTTGGATAAATTGGAGGCGATGACGTGCGTATGCAGCGTAGGGTTGGATATGATAGCTATCCCTGGTGATACGCCGGCAACGACGATATCGGCAATGATAGCAGACGAGGCGGCAATCGGTATGATAAACAATAAAACGACGGCTGTACGTATTATCCCTGCCGTAGGGAAAGGGGTAGGCGACACCGTCAATTACGGCGGCCTTTTGGGTAGAGCCCCGATTATGCCCGTACACGGTTGTGATTCGTCCAAATTGATTTTGCGCGGCGGCAATATCCCTGCGCCGATTCACAGCTTTAAAAATTAAGAGAGAGAATTATGGAAAGAAAAGAAATAGCGGAAAATAAAAAATGGAACACGGGCGCGTTATTTGAAAACGACGCGGCGTGGGAAAAGGAATACCAAGCGGTAGAAAAGGAGTACGGCGCAATCGACGTTTCTGCGTTTGACGGTAAACTTGCGGATAAAAACACACTCCTTCGTTGTTTGTCGCTTTGCGACGAAGTAGAACGCCGTATGGAGAAACTGTATATATACGCGCATCTTCGCCACGACGAAGACGTTCGCGACGGGGATACGACGGCGGCGCTTGCCCGCATTACGTCCCTGTTCTCCAAGGTGTTTTCGCAGTTTGCGTTTATCGACCCACAGCTTACCGCGTTGGAGGATGCAACGTTGCAATCGTTTATCGACGATAAGGATTTTTCCGCGTACGATTATAAGTTGAAAAAAGTTGCGGCAAGCAAAGCGCACGTATTAAGCGAAAAGGAAGAAAAACTGCTGGCGTTAAGCAGCGACGTATTCGGTGGCTTTCAAGACGTGTTTATGATGCTGGATAACGCCAATCTCAATTTGCCCACGGCGACGTTTAAGGGAGAAGAAGTACAGATGAGCCACGGTATGTACGGCGTGGTTTTGCATACGGGAACGGCGGAAGAGCGTAAGGAGTGGTTTGGTAAATATTACGATTCGTATATCAAACTTATGGATGCAATTACGCAAACGTACTATAACAACGTAAAGAAAAACGTCTTGTATAAAACGGTGCGAGGCTATAACAGTTGTTTGGAAATGGCGTTGTTTGACGAAGACGTAACGCCTATCGTATACGACAATCTTATTCAATCGACGCACGCGGCTTTGCCTACGATGCACGACTATATCTCTACGCGCCAACGCGTATTGGCGGAGAAAGAGCAACACATTTACGATTTGTACGTGCCGCTTGTGGCAGACGCGGATATGGAGTTACCTTTCGACGAGGCGTACGATTTGGTCGTGAAAGGCTTGGGCGTTTTGGGGAAGGAATATCAATCGTTGTTGGAAAAGGCAAGAAAGGAAGGCTGGATAGACGTTTACGAAAACGAAGGGAAACGCAACGGCGCGTATAGCGCTGGCGCGTACGATGCGCCGCACCCGTACGTGCTTTTGAATTATCAGCCGACCACTAACGATATCTTTACGATAGCGCACGAAATGGGGCACGCGTTGCATACGTATAAATCAACGAGCGCGCAGCCGCACGCCAAGGCAAGTTACACCATCTTCTTGGCGGAGATAGCCAGCACGGTAAACGAAGTTTTGCTTCTCAAATATTTGTATAAAGAAAGCAAGGATAAGAACTTAAAAAAATACCTGCTCAATTATTATATGGACACCATCCGCGCCACGCTGTTTAGACAAACGCAGTTTGCGGAATTCGAACAAAAGGCGCACGAGGCGGTGGAGAAAGGCGAACCGTTGACGAAAGACAGCCTTTGTCAGTTGTATTACGGGTTGAATAAGCAATACTATGGCGACGGCGTCGTGCACGACGATAAAATCGCCTACGAGTGGGCAAGAATTCCCCATTTTTATAATGCGTTTTACGTGTATAAATACGCGACGGGTATTATTTCGGCAATCTCCATAGTCAAGCGTATTTTAACGGAAGGGGAAAGCGCGGTAAAAGATTATTTCGATTTCCTTTCTGCCGGTGGCAGCGCAGACCCTATCTCCATTTTGCAAAAAGCGGGCGTAGATTTAACGACGGAAACGCCGTTTAAAGCGGCAATGCAAGAATTCGCCGATACGCTGGAAGAATTTAAGAAATTATTATAAGCAGTAAAGAATATTACGAACAAGGAAGAAAAGATTATGGCAACCAACGTAACCACAATGCCTTATAACCGCGATGCGGAGATGGCGCTTTTGGGCTGTTTCCTTATGGATAACGATATCACCGCCGAACTCGTTGAAAAGGTGACGGAAGAGGATTTTTATCAAGAATCGCACAAGTTTATTATACGCGCAATGCGCAAAGTATTCGCGGCGCGAAAACCAGTGGACCTCGTTACGGTATCCGATTTTTTGGATAGCGAAGGAAACTTGGATAAAGCGGGCGGTATCGCGTATCTTACCGAACTTTCTCAAATCACGCCCAGCGCGGCAAACTATAAATCGTATTACGACATCGTTATTCGTGACAGCGTCAATAGAAAGCTGATTCGCGCGGCGAGAAAAATCATCGAAACGTCCACGTCGTCCACCGACGAAAAGACGGCGCTTTCGTATGCGGAAAAAATGGTTTACGATATTTCCCGTGAAACGGAATCCTCTGCGCTGGTAGGGATGGAAGAAGGGGATATCATCGGGGAAGTTTTGCATAAATTCGAGATGTTGCAAACGGACCCCGATTCGTTCAAAGGCGTACCTACGGGCTTTAAGCATTTGGATAGAATGACCAACGGTTTGCAGGCAGGCGCGTTAATCGTCCTTGCCGCCCGTCCCGGTATGGGTAAAACGTCGCTCGCGATGAACCTCGTCGAACACGCGGCTTTGCGCGCTGGTAAAACGTGCGCCGTGTTCTCGCTGGAAATGCCGAGAAGGGAAATCGTGCAAAGATTGATATGCTCGTATGCAAACGTGAGCATGGCAAACGCGTTGGCTGGTAAATTGAGCGCGAAAGAGTGGAAAAAATTGATGGTAGCCGCAGATAAATTGAAGAAGAGCAATATTTTTATTGACGATTCTTCGCGCGTAACGCCTGGGGAAATCATTTCGAAATGCCGTCGTTTAAAATCGACGGTGGGCAGTTTAGATTTGGTAATGATAGACTATATCCAGCTTATGTCCAGCGGAGATTCCCGTACGGCAGGCGCAGAAAACAGACAACAAGAAGTCGCGTCCATCACGCGTGATTTAAAGATTATGGCAAAGGAATTAAGCGTGCCCGTCGTGGCGCTTTCCCAGCTTCGTCGTATTCAGTCGAAAGAACCTACGCTTTCCGACCTTCGTGAATCGGGCGCTATCGAACAAGACGCGGATATCGTAATGTTCATCAATCGTCCCGAGGCGACGGCAACCAGCGAAGAGATTGAAACGGGCAAAGTGGTAAGAGGCGCGGCGGAATTGATTTTGGCAAAGCATAGAAACGGCGCGCAAGGCAGAGTATCTTTGAAATTCATCGGCGAATGCACGAAATTCGTGGACGTGGACGAACAAAATCGGGAAGAAGAACCGCCCGCGTATTCCCACGCCCCGCAAGAATACGAGGAAGAGGACCAAGAATACGTTGCGCCCGAAGACGATTATATTCCCCCCGAACCGCCTATGCGTAAAGGGGATTTGCAAGGCATAGAAGACGAAGAATTGCCCTATTAACGGTATGCAAACGAAGATAAAAGAGATTACGCCCGAAAGTTTACAAGAGGCGAAAAATATCATATTTAACGGCGGTGTGGTAGCAATCCCGACGGAAACGGTGTACGGTTTAGGCGGCAACGCCTTTGACGATGGCGCGGTGAAAAAGATATTCGAGGTTAAAGGTCGTCCCAACGACAATCCGTTGATAGCGCACGTACATATCGATTACGATTTGTCAACAATTGTCGACAGTATTCCGCCGTATGCGGAAAAATTGCGCGCGGCATTTTTGCCCGGTCCTTTGACGATGGTATATCCGTCGAAGGGGAAGGTCAGCCCGTACGTTTCTTGCGGATTGGACACGCTTGCCGTGCGCGTACCTTCGCACGAGGGCGCGCAGGCATTTTTGCGCGAAGTAGGCGTGCCTATCGTTGCGCCCAGTGCCAATTTGTCAAGACACGTCAGTCCCACTTCCGCAAAACACGTTTTCGACGATTTTGACGGAAAAATCCCGTTGATTTTAGACGGGGGTAATTGTACGGGCGGCATTGAAAGTACGGTGTGCGATTGCACGGGGGAATATCCCGTAATTCTCCGTCCCGGGCTTATCACGAAAGAAATGATTGCGTCGGTTGTTGGACGCTGTGAAGAATACGTTCCTAAAATCGGGCAAGGGGAAAAAGTGAAAAGCCCCGGGGTGTTGTACAAGCACTACTCACCGCGCTGTAAAACGTTGCTTTTTCCTGCGGAAAACGTAGAAAACGCAGTTTTGCGATATAGGCAGGAAACGCAGGAAAATAAAGGCGTAGCGGTTCTGTGTGAAGAAAAGTGGATTTGCATTTTTGAAAAAATCGGCGCTAAATGCCTAAACCTTGGGAAAAATCAGACGGAAATGGCTACGCGGCTGTACGGTTTGCTTCGCGAGGCGGAAGGGCTTTGCGATACGCTAATCGTGATAGAGCCGACGGAAAAAGGCGGCGTGATGACGGGGGTTATGAACCGTTTGCAAAAGGCGTGCGCGTCGGAAGATATTCCGCACGGCAATCATTAAGGGACGAAAGAAAAAGGGAGGTAGGTACGCGTTGAAAAGAAAGACGTTGAAAAAACTGATTGTGTTCGTATGTACGGGCAATACCTGCCGTTCCCCTATGGCGGAGTATATTTTCCGTAAAAAAGCGGAAGAAATGGGCTTGGTAAAGCTGAAAGTGGCGTCCGCAGGCACGCACGCAAAGAAAGGAGATAAAATCAACGAAAAATCGGCGGAAATCCTTAGAAATAAAGGGTTTGACACGGTTACGTTTCAGGCGAAACCCGTCGATGAAAGGGTGCTGAAACAGTCGCTTGCCATTGTTTGCATGACGGATGCGCAAAGGGATATGCTGATGGAAATGCGTTGGCAGGTTTTGCGCGCGGCAGGCGAAGAGGAGATAGAAAACAACGTGTATTCCTTTTCGGAGATAACGGGTTATCAAGTGATGGACCCGTACGGCAAGGATATATCGTGCTATCAATACGTTTACGAGTTGATTGAAGGGGGTATGTCTGCGTTGGCGGATAAATTATTGCCCGAGCCAATCCGCAAAAAATTGCGTGAAACGCCCAAGACGAACACGACGAAAAAAACGGCGCAAAAAAAGCCGCAAACCCAGAAAAATAAAGGGGTTGCGAAAAATATAACCAATAAAAATACCAACAAAAAAGGAGAGAAAAAATGAAAATAGCAATTGCTTGTGACCACGGTGGTTTAAATCTTAAAAACGCAATGAAGGCGTACGTAGAAAAACTTGGACACGAAACGGTGGATTTTGGTACGTACACCAAAGATTCGTGCGATTATCCCGATTTTGCGGCGGCTGCTGCGGAAGCGGTGGCAAACGGCGAGTGCGATAGAGGCATCGTAGTATGTTCTTCGGGTATCGGCGTATCCATCGTTGCCAACAAAGTGCCTGGGGTGCGCTGTGCGCATTGTCACGATTTGTACTGCGCGAAATATACGCGTTTGCACAACGACGCCAACATGATTGCCTTTGGCGAAAAGGTGATTGGCGAAGGGATGATGCAAGAATTGGTTTACACTTTCTTAAATACGGAATTTGAAGGTGGAGAACGGCACGAACGTCGAGTTGCGAAAATTAAGGCGTTGGAAGAAAAGTATTGCAAATAAGGCATAAAACGCGTACGGGTAGGGGTATATGCAACGAATTATAGCCATCGGCGGTGGGGAACTGAAAGAGAGAACCACGCTGAAAATTGACGAATATATCGCGGGGCTTGCCAAGGCGCGCGCAGGCGAAAAACGGGCAAACGCGCTGTTTATCCCGACGGCAAGCCACGATTTTATGCCTTATTATAACACGTTTCATAAGGTCTATACGGGTGTTTTCGACATCAAGACGGACGTGGCGTTAACCGTGTTTAAAGAGCCTGATTTAGAACGGTTGAAAGCGAAATTTGAAAAAGCAGACGTGATATACGTAGGCGGTGGGGACACCGTGTTTATGATGCGTAGTTGGGAAGAAACGGGCTTGTTGCCGCTGATAAAAGAAGCGTATGAAAGAGGAGTTATCCTTGCAGGGCTGTCGGCGGGGGCAATTTGTTGGTTTTCGGACATCTACACCGATTCGGCTTTGGTTAACGGTGATGAAAAGTATGCGATGTTCCAAGGTTTAGGTTGGAAAAAAGGCGTAATTTCTCCCCATTATAACGCAAGAACGCTTGACTTCGATAAAATTGTGTGCTATAATTACGAAAGTGCTTTAGGGATAGAAGACAACGCGGCAATCGTGATAGAAAACGGCGAAATCGTCGGGAGTATATCCAGCGGTGGCAAAGCGTGGAGGTTAACCGTAAAGGACGGCAAGATAGAAAAAGAGGAAATCGCGGAGATATAAGCGATTTCCCGAAATACGCGGACGTGGCGAAATTGGCAGACGCGCAGGTTTCAGGTTCCTGTGGGTAACACCGTGTGGGTTCAAATCCCTTCGTCCGCACCAAAGAAACGGACACCCTGTTGGGTGTCCGTTTCTTTGGTATGTACCGAACCCACGAAGGGATTTGAGGGAGGGAGCCGTTTTGCGAGAGCAAAACGCTTTGCCAAAGTAAGTATGTATTACAAAGTATTTGAAGGCAAAGGCGACAATTGATAATTGTCGAGCGGGGCGCGCCGCGACGATAAGCTAAACAGCATTTTTTGATTTGTTCATTTGTGTACTTTGGTTGCATAATGAAGACTCCTTAGATAATTATTCCAATAGATACTATTGGGATTCTATTATATAACAAAATTAGTAAACATTAATGGAATTTAGATAAATATCTATCGGTACTCAAAGTTTCTTTAAGGAAGTCTAGATTTAAAAAAGATTAAAAAGTTGGCAGTAGCCTCTTGACAAAAAAGTATTAAGTGATATAATTCAAAAAAATATCATAAAAATTTTAAAAAAGACTTGATTTTTCTGTTTTTTTTTGATACTATAATATAAAAGCGTATCATTTGATACGATTTTGGGTATATTATATAAGGAGGTAGTTAAATGGATAATGTCTGAAAGTATCTTAAAACAATTTACTAAAAAAGATATAGACGATACAACTAGAAAAATTTTAAATATTTTGAAATCCGGACAAAAACCTCCTTTTTTAGAAGAATTAGACGATGGTGCTGAAAGAGAAAAAAATAAAAAATTTCGGCTAGAGTATGGTATTGAGGAGTGGGAAGGTGTAAAAAAATTATTATTGGAGAATTTGACGAGTAAAGATATTGCGGATATACAATTAGACGAAAGACCAGAACGGTTGCGAAATGGACAGAATATGTACATATATTTAATATCTCCAAATTTATCAAAAGACGGAATTAAATTTGAGAAAGTTGATGTGTATGTAAAAATGGAATTATTGCAAATCAAAGGGAATAAAAAGGTGGTTTTATTGATTTCTCTACATGAGCCAAATGATCCCATGTATAGGAATTATAATAAGTTGGCATAAGATAAATAGAGAGAGGTAAAGGAAATGAAAAGAAAAGAAATATGTCTCAATTGTGGCGATTATGTTGACTATATACTTAATGAAGAAGATTTAGAGTTTGTGTTTAGAGATGTGGCTATTAAGTATAAAGAGCAGTTTGCGCAATGTAAATGTTGCGGTGGAAGAGTTTATGTAGCAAAAGTAGAAGATGAAAATCTTAAAAGAATTAGACAAGGATATTGCATTCAAAAAGGATTAATTACACAAGAAGAAATTGGTCAAATTTTGGGGAAATATAAAATTAGTTTGGAGGCGCTGGCTGTTTTAGTTGGATGTGGTGTTGCGACGATAAAAAGGTATTATAGTGGAACGATTGCTAATGCGAGTTATTCTAGAGTGTTAAAAAAGTTGTTAAACAATCCAATAGAGTTTAAAAATTGCTTGGAAGAAAATCAATCACGAATTACAGCGTCTGCGTTTAAGAAGGCGATGAAAGCAGTAGTAAAAATTATAGCAGTAGGGTTTAATGTTAATTCGAATATTTTAGCAACGACAAATATGTCAACATGTTATAATGATTCTTATGGACTTACCGAAGGAGAATTCTCTTCTCGAAAAGAGCCTGCGTTTGCGATATAAGGAGATTATGATGAGAAAAATCATTGCAGAAGAATCACAAAGTGATTTAAAAATGAAAGATATCTATTTTTCACATTTAGAGTGTATTCAAAAGAAAAATATTTACGATCTTGGAAAGATGGACTTATCAGTTAATTATCAAATAGAAATTAAAGGTTTTAATGATGAGCCTAATACCCGAGAAATTATTATTGCAGTTGTAATTAATGAAAATAAAGAAAAAATTGCTGTGAAAGTGGTTGCGAATGGCATTTTTGAATTGAATAATACAACATTGTCCGAAGAAGAAAAGATAACTATATTTAAGTATAATGCAGTTGCTATTATGTTTCCATTTATCAGATCTCAAGTATCGGTAGTAACTACTCAACCAGGGCTTATGCCTATTCTTTTACAGCCGATTAATGTAGTAAAGTTATGGGAAAAATCTGAAAATTAAAGGACTTTGCATTTTTTAATTAAAACATTTATATAAATCACAACATTCAAAATCGGCGAGTCAACTTTGCCGATTTTATTTTAATAGGAATATAATATATGTTAACTAAAGATGAGAAAAAGATTCTTAAAGAAATAGAAAACAATCTTAAGAAAAATAGGCAATCTATAAGTGAATTGATTGGCAATTTAGATGTAATATTGATAGAGTTTAATGATGAGCAAAAAGTGAAACTGCTAAAAAAGTCGGAACTTTTTATTGACCGCCGCGGAACAAATATTGATATTGATTTGGTCGAGCAATTATTAAAATTTGAGCACTTACCGAACTATTTCAAGAAATATCTGTTAGAAGTAAAAATAATAAATAAGCTTTTTGCGGAATCTTATAAGCTACAAAAAAACATTAACTCAATTTCTCCGCGTAATAGATTGTATGCTATATTGACTACAATACAAAAAAGACAAAAAATCGCGAGGCGTAGAGCTGTAATCTATTATGATAAAGCAATGGAGTTAATAAATAATACCTTAAAAAGTTTAGTTTATGATAATCAAATTTTTAACGGAGGGAAATTTCTTTTTAAAAAATGTAATTATTTTTCGTTGTTTTTTAATGACGAAATGAAAATTGCAGAACAGTATATTGAAGATTCATTTATAACTTGTGCTTTTGAAGAAGAATACGAAGAATGGAAGGCTGGATATAGAACATTTTTAATGCAAGGGGAAAGGATAGTTTCATCCATATCGGATGATTCGCTTTTGTTCTTTTATCAAACGAATTTAAAAGAGATTATAATTAATTACTTATATGATTTTTATTATGGGATGCTTCAAGGAATAGACGTATTGCGAGATTTAAATAGTCAAAAACATCTATTTGATCATAGTCGATTCCTTTTAGAAAAAAAGTATTTATGCGACATAGATTCTATTAAAATAAACAGCATACCTGCAATAGAGTGGATGAAGGCGTATATTGCATTAAAACTGTTTGTAAAGGATTCAAAAAAGAAGAAAATATGGATACAAAATAGTGCCCAGTGGATTGCTATAATGGTAAAATATGGGGTTGAACCTATATACGCTGAAAAGTTGTTTATATCTTTGATTTTAGATAAAAAATCGGTTGACCTATATGATAATCCATTTATTCCATGTGAAGCGGGGTATTTCATTATTCCTTGGATGATAAAAGATATGGATGTCGGAAAAGTCCTATTGTCTAAATTTAGCAACAAAAGAGGCATTGATTTTAAAGGGGCTACATTTGAAAGACATGTATTAGATGTTTTAAAATATTTTAGACTTCCGGTGGTAAAGTTACATAATAAATTTAACGGTGAAGAGTTTGAGTGTGATGTAGCGTTTTTGATTGACGATACATTATGTCTTTGCGAGTGTAAGAATCGTAACATAAATAAATCGAATGAATTTTTTGTAAATGATATGGATGATGATATTTATCAAATAAATCGGATTTCAACTTTTTATGAGGCGCATCCAAGTTTTGTTCAAACGGCTTTTAAGAAAGCAGGATACAAAAACATTAAATACAAAAAAATCATAAAATTTGTAATTTATTCTCAGTTTGTACATGAAATTATCGAGAAAGATAGTGTAATATTAATGGATATTTCAAAGTTTTTCATTCCTTTTGGACGAGATCAGATGACGGAATATTTAAGTGAAAAATTTCCAAAAATCAAAGAGTTTTTATCAGGATCCGTAACGGCGTCAAAAATAATAGGATATTATCGTTATCCGGTGCATTTTTTTGAATATAATAACTTGATTGAAATTTTCAAGGTTCCCTATCAAATAGGGAGTTGTGAAATTATCGATGAAAGAATCAAAATAAATGATTGGCGCGGGCAAATTGATAACGACTTTTTATTTGATTATTGTCTGAATAGAAAACTACAAATTGCTCATATTTGTGAACTATATGAAATGGGGAGAATATCAAAGGATGACGTCCCTCCAGGGATACAAGGGGTTTGGTGATATGTAAAGAGGAGAAGGGATAAAATATTTTGATGCCTTGTTGTTGACGATATTCCCGCCGGGTTCAAGTCAGTACTAAAACCTATTTTACAGCAGAATCGTTCGTAACAGACAAAGAAACGGACACCCTGTTGGGTGTCCGTTTCTTTGGTATGTGCCGAACCCACGAAGGGGTTTGAGGGAGGGAATTGGTGTGGGAGCGCGCGACGAGCGAGGAGGCTTTGGCGTAGCTAAAATGCCTTCGTTTCCAACATAAATAACTGCGTTATATAAGAGTTTGTTTGCCATTAAAAGCTGGATTAAACATTGAAAAAAGAAATAATGGGGTTGCAATTTCATAACACCTGTGTTACAATATACGTATGGGAGTGAAGACTATGGTGATTGAATTTAAAGGGATTGTAATAGACGTTGTTGACGGTAGAGCTTTAATAAAAAAGTGTGGGAATTTATACACGGATAAAGGAAGGATATGCGTTGAAGCGCAAGTTGCGGGAGAAGATAAATCTTCGCATATGGGGGTAAAAATGGCAAACTCCTCGGAAGCTTACCGTTTGAGATATTATTCGCACACGCAAACGGAAGATACACTTATTCTAAAACAACGCTCCCATTTGATAGAAACGACGACGGTGTTTACTTGCTATGAAAATAGCAATGCTATCCGCGTATATACCGAGGCGGAAAATATTTCCCGAGAGGCGATTGTCTTGGAAGAGATTTCTTCTTTTATGTGTGGAGGTATTGGAGAAAAGGGGATTGATAGCGCGGGCGACTTGTATTTTACGCGCTTTATCCAAAGCCACCACGTCGAATGTCAACCGCAGACGTATTCTTTCCCTTCGTTAGGGTTATATCGCGCAAACGTGGAGAGCCAAAAACGAATTGCTTTTGCCAACGTTGGCAGCTGGTCGACAAAAGAAGAATTGCCGCAAGGGCTTATTGAAGATAAAGCGCGTGGCGAGATAACGATGTTTCAAATAGAAAGCAACCAAGCTTGGTATTATGAAATTGCCGATAGCATGGGGGAGTATTATCTCTATTTAGGCGGCGCGAATTCTTCCTTTGGCGGTTGGTGTAAAAAACTTGAACAAGGGGAACGATATCGTACTCCAAACGTGGTTTTATCGTTTGGTAAAACGGTAAACGAAGCCGTTGGGGAAATGACGAAATATCGCCGTCATATTGCCGGTAAATGCGCGGTGGACGCACACTTGCCAAGTATCTTTAACGAATATATGTATCTTTCTTGGGATTCTCCTTCCGAGGCGCAAACGAGAAAAATTGCGCCTATCGTTGCCAAAACAGGCGTGGAGTATTACGTTATCGACTGTGGGTGGCATGACGAAGAGGACGGCGATATCATTTATCCGTTCGTTGGGAAATGGTATGAAAGTAATAAGCGCTTTCCCAACGGCGTGAAGGCTACCACCGATTATATACGTTCGCTGGGGATGAAAGCAGGGCTTTGGATAGAACCTGAAATCATCGGCAAGAATTGTCTGGAAATGCTCGCTTATTACGACGAGGATTGCTTTTTACAGCGGCACGGGAAAAAGATTTGCGTAAACGGCAGATATTTCTTGGATTTTCGCGCGAAAAAAGTGGTTGCGTATATGAGTGAAACCATTCGCAGAATGGTAAAAGAATACGGCGCGGAATATATTAAATTGGATTATAACCAAGACTGTGGCGTGGGCACGGATTACCTCGCGGATGCGCCGGGGGAAGGGTTAGAACAAGCGGCGAAGGCATATTTGGCTTGGGTGGACGCCATGAGAAGTCGCTTTCCAAACGTCTTATTTGAGGCCTGTTCTTCGGGCGGGATGCGTATGGATTATCAAACGCTTTCTCATTTCTCCATCGTATCCACGTCCGACCAAGTGAGCCATCACAAGTATCCATATATCGTGGGGAATATTTTGTCGGCGGTTTTGCCCGAGCAGGCTGCCGTATGGAGTTATCCTATCGATGCAGGCGAACCCGGTTTGCCGTTGCCTTATGATGAAGGTTGGGTGGCAGAGAATATTTCGAAAGAGCGCATAGCTTTGAATATGATTAACAGTTTTTTGGGACGTATGCATCTTGCGAGCCATTTAGAACTTTTAAACGAAGAGCAGTTTGCGCTTGTGAAAGAAGGAGTACGCTATTATAACAGTCTCGTAAACGCAAAGAAGAACGCTTTGCCCTATTTCCCCAACGGGTTCACGCGTTTTGGCGTGGAGAACGTTGCGTCGGGATTTATATCGGGAGAAAATATTTATCTTGCCGTGTGGTGTTTGCGGGAGAATAAGCGGGTGGCTGTGGCTTTAGATAGGGAAATTGAGCGTATTGCATTGACCTATTCAAGCGGAGCAGATATTGCATACAAAATAGAGGACGGAAAACTGATTGTGGACTTTGCGTGTGTAGATAGCGCTGCGTTTTTCGAGCTGAAAAGCAAATCGACGCGATAATCAATATTTGGACGTCTTATTGCGCGAGGGGTAAGTTTCCATAAAAAGCAAAATTGTTTTACGCGGATAAAAAAGCTGTATCATTGCGATACAGCTTTTTTAAAATTAAAAATTCGTACGTAGGGAAGTGGCGTAGGGCATTCTATAATGGTATATACGCCTGACGACGGGTGGACTACCGTTAACGCATATTGCATTACGGGGTTAATTTAATAGCGCAATGGCAAGATTTAAATACCCTGCAAACGTTACCCAAAGCAGGTAAGGGATTTGCAACCACGCGGCTAGTTTATGGATTTTATAATAATAGATAATGGTGGCGATAATTGACAGCCAAAGCGCAACGAGAATAATAAAGGATACGATAAAAGATTGCATATTAAAGAAAAATATGCTCCACGAAAAATTGAGGACGAGGCTGACGGCGTAGATAAAAAGCGCGTCGTCTTTTTTTGTGGAATTGCTTGTAAAAACGATTGCCGCGCTAATGCCCATTAAGATAAATAATACCGCCCAGACAACGGGGAACAGCCAGCCGGGTGGCGACAGGGGCGGAGGGGTAATCGTATCAAAGATATTCATCGTATTGGCGATGGATAACGCTGATAAGCCACCGACGGTGACGGCAAGTAAAATAGAAAAGATGTAAGATTTTGCTTTTTTCATAAAACTATTATATGCACCGTCCGTTTAGAATATTCGATAAACGACCAAACTATTTTCGTACGTTTTTTAATTCTTCGAAGAAGAAATTTCAAAGCGCTATTGACATTATTTGCCGGTATGTGTTATAATGTCGATAGAAACGGAGGCGGATTATGGGCAAACGTATAAAAAATAAAATTTTAGAAATCGACCCTACGTTATCTCCGTACGCAAACGATTTGAATTTGCGCGCGGAGCTCTTTCGTGCAAAGAAAAAAGAATTGCTTGGCAACGGCAGAAAAATAAAGAATTTTGCCAACGGGCATAACTATTTTGGAATTCGCCGCGAAGGAAACGGCTGGGTGTATAGAGAGTGGGCGCCTGCCGCTGACGCAATGTTTTTTACGGGCGATTTTAACGGCTGGGATACGCAAAACTGCCCGATGACTAAGCTGGAAAACGGCGTTTTTGAAACGTTTATACAGGGCAGGGACGCGCTGAAAACGGGACAAAAGGTGCAGGCTATCGTTTGGAAAGACGGAAAAATGCTCCGCCGTATCCCTACCTATGCGACGCGTGTGGTGCAGGATAAGCAAACGTATTTATGGTGCGCTGAAGTGGAAGATACGTTCGCTCCGTTCCCTTGGACGGACCAACTTTTTGCGCCTGAAAAAACCCCGTTTATTTACGAGTGTCATATCGGTATGGCGCAGGAAAAGTGCGACATTGGCTCGTATAAAGAATTTACCCAAAATATTCTGCCGAGAATTAAAGAACTCGGTTATAACACGATACAAATTATGGCGATTATGGAACACCCGTACTACGGCTCGTTTGGATATCAGGTGTCCAACTTTTTTGCGCCGTCTTCCCGCTTTGGGACGAGTTACGATTTGAAAGAGCTTATCAACACCGCGCACGAATTGGGGATTGCCGTATTGCTTGACGTCGTGCATTCGCACGCGGTTAAGAATACGAACGAGGGGCTGAACGAGTTTGACGGCACGACGTATCAATTCTTCCACGAGGGGGGCAAGGGCGAACACAGCGCTTGGGGTACGAAACTGTTTAACTACGGCAAAAACGAAGTGTTACATTTCTTGCTATCCAATCTTAAATATTGGATGGAAGTATTCCATTTTGACGGGTTCCGTTTCGACGGCGTGACGAGTATGCTCTATCACGACCACGGGTTGGGGAGCGCGTTTACGAATTACGGTATGTATTTCTCCTTGAATACGGATACGGAAGCGGTGACGTATTTGCAACTCGCCAACGAATTGATTCACGAAATCAATCCCAACGCGATTACGATAGCGGAGGATATGTCGGGGATGCCCGGGATGTGTATTCCCATTAAAGACGGGGGGATTGGGTTCGATTACCGCTTGTCTATGGGCGTGCCTGATTTGTGGATTAAATATATTAAAGAATACAGCGACGATACTTGGGATATGGCAAAACTGTGGTACGAGCTTACCGCCCGCCGCGTGCAAGAGAAAAATATCGGGTACAGCGAATCGCACGACCAAGCGTTGGTTGGCGACAAGACGATTATGTTCCGTCTTTGCGACGCGGAAATGTATACGGGGATGAATAAGTTTGGCGGCAATCTCGTCGTGGACAGGGGCATTGCTCTGCATAAGATGATACGTCTTATCACCGCGTCTTTGGCGGGCGAAGGTTATCTTAATTTTATGGGGAATGAGTTTGGACATCCCGAGTGGATTGATTTCCCCCGAGAAGGCAACGGTTGGAGTCACCATTATTGCCGTAGACAATGGAGTTTGGTGGATAACGATTGTTTGCGATACAGAGAGCTCAATGATTTTGATAAAGCAATGATAAAGCTATTAAAGGAAGAGGATATTCTTTCTTTGAAAGCGGAAAATCGGTGGATGCACGAGGCGGATAAAATTATTATTTATACGAAAGGGGATACGGTGTTTATCTTCAATTTCCACCCGACGAAATCGTTTGACGGGTATTTCGTGCCTGTGGGCAAGGTGGGGAAATATCGCGTCGTTCTCTCCTCCGACGACGGGGAATTCGGGGGATATTCGCGCGTGGATAACGCGGCGGTGTACGAGGCGAAGGAAACGCCCGACAAGTGGATTGGTTTCCAATGTTATCTTCCCAACCGCTGCGCTATCGTATTGAAAAAACAATAAAAAAAGCGCTTGATAAAGTAAGGAAAAACGCTCTTTTACGGGGCGTTTTTTTAATGATTTTTTTTACGTTTTTTCTTCGAAAAACGCGTGGTAAAACGTTGCTTTTTCCGTGGGGCTTTGCTATAATGTACGTGAAATTCGTTTTGGGTTTTCCATTGAGGTGACGGTATGGATAAAACGTATCGCAGAGTGAAGTTTTCCTGCTATATGACGAATACGACAATGTCGGTGGTGGCGATGCTTTCGCCGTTGCTGTTTTTAACCTTTCGTTCTTTATACGGGATTTCTTATTCCTTGCTCGGCACGCTGGTGCTTATCAATTTTTGTACGCAGTTGGGCGTGGATTTGGTGTTTTCCTTTTTCTCGCACAAGTTTAATATTCCGTTGACGGTTAAGGCTACGCCGATGATTGCGGCGGTGGGGTTGGTCGTTTTCGCGCTTGCGCCTGTGATGTTCCCTAACGCCGTGTATTTGGGGTTGGTTATCGGTACGGTGATTTTTTCAGCGTCCAGCGGGCTTGCCGAAGTGTTGATTAGCCCCGTTATCGCGGCGATTCCGTCGGAAAATCCCGATAGGGAAATGAGTAAGCTGCACGCGGTTTATGCGTGGGGCACGGTGGGCGTCGTGATTGTATCCACCCTCTTTTTACGGGTGTTTGGAAACGAGAATTGGCAATGGCTTGCCGTTTTGTTTGCTGTGATTCCCGTCGTGGCATCGGTGGCGTTCGTCGGCGCGGACGTGCCGAAAATGCAAACTCCTGAAAAAACGTCGGGGGCAATCGCTTTCTTTAAAAACGGTGGGCTGTGGCTGTGTGTGTTGGCGATTTTCCTTGGCGGCGCAAGCGAAGTGGTGATGTCGCAATGGAGTTCCAGTTATTTGGAAAAGGCGTTGAATATCCCTAAGGTTTGGGGGGATATTTGCGGCGTTGCGTTATTTGGATTGGCGCTGGCAATAGGACGTACTTTATACGCGAAGTTTGGCAAAAATATCGGCAAGATTTTGTCGTGGGGCGCGGTGGGCGCGTGTTTGTGTTACTTCGTTGCCATTTTCGTACCCGTGCCTGTCATCGGGTTGGTTGCCTGCGGCGCAACGGGCTTTTTCGTGTCGATGATGTGGCCCGGAAGCCTTGTTATCGCTTCCGACAGATTTCCAAACGGTGGCGTACTCGTGTATGCGTTGATGGCGGCCGGTGGGGATTTGGGCGCGTCGATTGCACCGCAACTTGTCGGCGTGGTTACCGATTCGGTGGCGCAAAGCGGCTATTTTATTGATTTGGCTATGCAATGGGGGATGACGGCGGAACAATTGGGGATGCGCGCAGGGTTGCTCGTGGGGGCGATATTCCCGTTGGCGGCGATTGTCGTGTTCTTTACCTTGCGCCGCTTGCGCGATAAAAAACCGATTTGGCAACAACAGATGTTGACGGGTGAGGAAGGGCAGTAATTTGCAAGAAAAAACGCGCTTTTTATGAAAAATGCCGTATTATGAAGATAAATTTCCGTTATTCGTTTGACAGTATACAATATAATGTGATATAATATTTTTACAATAAATAAAATCTTACTTTTAAGAAGAGGAACGATTATGATTGATATGTCTTTGATTCAAAGTGCTGACCCCGAAGTGTATGCGGCGATGAACGACGAACTTTGCCGTCAACGCGATAATATCGAGCTGATTGCCAGCGAAAATATGGTTTCGCCTGCCGTTATGGCGGCGATGGGTTCGCATCTTACCAACAAATATGCGGAAGGTTTGCCTGGGAAACGTTATTACGGCGGTTGCCAATACGTAGACGTTGTGGAAAACCTCGCAAGAGAACGTTTGAAGGAATTGTTTGGTTGCGACCATTGCAACGTACAACCGCACAGCGGCGCGCAAGCAAATATGGCGGTGTATTTCGCTATGCTTAAACCCGGCGATACCGTTATGGGTATGAACCTTTCTCACGGTGGACATTTGACGCACGGTTCGCCTGTGAATATGTCGGGCAGCTATTTCAATTTCGTTGCGTACGGCGTTTCTCCTGAAACGGAAACGATTGATTACGACGAAATGGAAAAAATTGCTATCGAGTGCCAACCCAAGCTTATCGTGTCCGGCGCAAGCGCGTATCCTCGCGTACTTGATTTTAAGCGTATTAGAGAAATTTGTGATAAAGTGGGCGCGTACATGATGGTGGACATCGCGCATATTGCAGGGCTTGTCGTGGCAGGACAACATCCTTCCCCCGTGCCTTACGCGGATTTCGTTACTACGACGACGCACAAAACGCTTCGTGGGCCTCGCGGCGGTGTTATTATGTGCAAAGAAGCGTATGCAAAACAAATTGACAAATCGGTATTCCCCGGAAACCAAGGCGGGCCTTTGATGCACGTTATCGCGGCAAAGGCGGTGGCTTTCAAAGAAGCTCTTTCGGAGGAATTTAAGGCATACCAAGCGCAAATCGTGAAAAACGCAGCGGCTATGGCGGACGAGTTCCAAAAGAACGGCGTACGTTTGGTGTCGGGCGGCACGGATAACCATTTGATGCTTTTAGACCTTCGTGAAACGGGCGTTACGGGTAAGGAACTTGAAAAGATGCTCGACGAAGTGCATATCACGGCAAACAAGAACACGATTCCTTTCGAAACGACGTCGCCGTTTATTACCAGCGGTCTTCGTATCGGTACGCCTGCGGTTACCTCCCGCGGATTTAAGGAAGCGGAGTGCCGTAAGGTTGCGCAACTCGTTGCGCGTGTCATCAAAGAAAAGGAAGCTTGCTTTGAAGAAGTAACGGCGGAAGTGAAAGCGCTTTGCGAAAAGTTCCCCGTATACGCAAACGATATTCAATAACTACGGCGCGATTACACCGCGGTTGCCAAACGGCAGCTGCGGTGTTTTTTTGATAAAAGGCTTGAAATCACATAGAGGATATGTTATAATAAGTCGGTAAAGAAACATCGTTTAGGGGGGCGTTTACAATGGAAAAAACGTTATTTACGCAATTGCCGTTTATCGACGTGTACGTGGGCGTTATCCCTACGGCGGTGGAGACGTTTCCCGTGCAATGCGCTGCGCGCAATGACGAGATTGCGGCGTGCAAAAGCGAGAAGACGCGACGAGAGAAGTATTGCGTTTGGAAATTATTGGAATACGCTTTACGTGATACGTTTGGAAAAGAGAACGCACCGAAAACGTTCGAAAAACGGGATGGTGGAAAATGGACGGCGGAAGGATGTTGTTTTTCCTTATCGCACGGCGGAAACGTAGTGGCGGTGGCCGTGTCTTCGAAGACGGTTGGCGTGGACGTGGAAAGGAAGCGGGATAAGTTGTTACGCGCCCGTGAAAAATATTTGACGGACGATGAGAAGAAAGCGTTTGCGTTGCTGCGAGAAGAACAACGATTGCCGTTTTTATTGGAAAGGTGGACGCAAAAAGAGAGTATTTTTAAAGAGTATGGACAAGGCGCGTTTTTGCCTAAGCAAATAGATACGAAGATGTATCATACGGCAACGAAATGGATAGAAATACAAGGGGAAACGTATTGCCTTTCCGTGGCTGGCGAGGGATTGGATACTATCCGTTATCAAATTGTAGAAAGCTATTTATAAGACAAAAAGGGGAAGGAAATGTACGACGTGGCGATTATAGGCGGCGGCGCGGCAGGGGTGTCTGCGGCGGTGACGTTACAGGCGTTGAATAAAACGTTTATTTGGTTTGGGAAAAAGGAACTGTCGGAAAAAATCCGTAAGGCGGAACTTGTCCGTAATTATCCTGGGCTGCCTTTTGTGACGGGGGGCGATTTGGCAAAGGCGTTATCTTCGCACGTTGCGGAGATGGGGATAGAGATGACGGAAAAGGTGGTGACGGGCGTGTACGCGCTTGGCAGCCATTACGCCGTTGCTTGCGATAAGGAGATTTTTGAAGCGAAAACGGTGATTTTGGCGACGGGTGTGGAAACGCTGAAGCCGACCAAAGGGGAATTGGAATTTTTGGGACGAGGCGTTAGCTATTGCGCTACTTGCGACGGTTTTTTATATAAAGATAAAACGATTGCTATCGTTTGTGCGTCGAAGGAATACGAACACGAGGCGGCGTATCTTGCAGGGATAGCGGCAAAAGCGTATTTTGTGCCTACGTATAAAACGGCGGCGGCGTTTGGAGAGAAAGTGGAAACCGTGCGTGGTGTGATTACGGAAATTATCGGCGACAAGAAGGTGACGGCGATACGTTTAAAGGACGAGGAGATTGCCGTGGACGGCGTGTTCTTCTTAAAGAGCGCGATTTCTCCTTCTGCCCTTGTGCCGGGGGTGCAAACGGAAAACGGGCACGTATGCGTGGATAGAGAGTGCAAGACGAATTTAGACGGCTGTTTTGCGGCAGGTGATTGTACGGGTAGGCCGTATCAATACGCAAAAGCGGTGGGCGAAGGCAACGTGGCGGCGCACGCGGCGGTTGCTTTTTTGGCGAAAAACAAGTAGGCAGGTATGGATAGTAGAAAAAGGTAGGGGGTAGGTACGCAACGAAACTCTGCTTTTTTATTGAAAAGGGTGGATTGATTCGGCGAAATGAAATTTTTGAAAATACCCTCTTTTTAGCCCTGAAAAAGAATTGACAATTGAAAATATATTTGCTATAATGTATGCGTTTCTCGTCACAGGGAACGCATTTTTATATCGAGGCGTAGCGCAGTTGGTAGCGCGTTGCGTTCGGGACGCAAAGGTCGTGGGTTCGAATCCCGTCGCCTCGACCAAAAAAACCACCACCCAGAGAGGGTAGGTGGTTTTTTTGACCTTGGCGACGGGTAGGAAGAAAAAACGTGTTATCGTGGGACGAGTTGCCCGTTAAACAAGGCGTTGATAACGTCTTGTAGGGACGAGATAAGTGAACGCCGATAGGTAGGCGTGAACGTGACCGAGTGCAAGGCAAACCATACCTTGCACGAGAATCGCGCGAGCCTATGAAGCTGAATAAAGCAGAGCAGAGCGAAAGGATACGTCATAGGCGAAGCTCTGCCTAAAAGGCAGAAACCCGAAAGAGCCTCGACCAAAAAAACCACCACCCAGAGAGGGTAGGTGGTTTTTTTTATTGCTGAAACAGGGTTTTTTAATAGGTTATGTGGCAAAAAATATTAATCGTTCGCTTTATCGCCTTTTCGTTTAATTTTATCGGGTATCGTTTAATGATTGATTTATTGGAAATTTCTTGATTATTGTTGATTTATGTGCTATAATAAACTCACCGATAAATAAGAATTTGACGAGAGGGAACTATGGCAAGTAGTAAAGAATATTTAGATTTCGTATTGGAGCAATGTAGCGGCTTGTCTGCTCGTGCTATGATGGGCGAATATGTGCTGTACTATGGCGGCAAGGTCGTTGGCGGCGTTTACGATAACCGCTTACTTGTAAAGCCTACGAAATCGGCAGTTGCTTTGCTGCCAAACGCACCGAGAGAACTGCCATACGAAGGTGCAAAGGAGATGCTTCTTGTAGAAGATATCGAGGATAGAGAGCTTTTGAAAAAACTGTTTGAAGCTATGCACGAGAAGCTTCCCGAACCGAAGAAATAAACAAATTCCAATTTATCGAACGGAATGGGTGCAAACCCTTATACGGACGAGATAAGTGAACGCCGATAGGCGTGAACGTGACCGTGCGCAAGGCAAGCCATACCTTGCACGAGAATTGCGCGAACTGTGTTGTGTAATGTTTAGCCTTTGCACAAAATTGCCCGTTTTGTAGGGATATGCCTATTTATTTTGTAAAAAAACGTAAAAAAACATCCGTTTCAAAGGGTGTTTTTTTTCTTTGTGTATTGACAACAATTATATCTTATGATATAATTTTTATGTGCGCATTTTTTACGCGCGCGTTACACGCATAAGAAAACGTAGAAGGGACTTTGTATGTATAAGCATTTTTTCAAGAGGGTTATTGATATTTTTCTGTCCTTTATCGGGATTTGCATTTTATTGCTCCCGATGCTGATTATTATTCTTGCTATCAAATGCGACAGCAAAGGGCCTGCTTTTTTTAAGCAAAAGAGAATCGGTATCCATAAAAAACAGTTTACTATTTTGAAATTCCGCACGATGCGTGTAGATACGCCGAAAGACGCGCCTACGCACGAACTTGCCGACCCGAAAAAATGGATTACCAAAGTGGGTGGCTTTTTACGGAAGACTTCCTTGGACGAATTGCCCCAGATTTTCAACATCTTTGTTGGGCATATGTCGATTATCGGGCCCAGACCTGCGCTTTGGAATCAGGACGATTTAATCGCGGAAAGAGATAAATACGGCGCAAACGACGTTCGCCCCGGGCTGACGGGCTGGGCGCAAATTAACGGCAGGGACGAATTGGAGATTCCCGTGAAGGCGAAACTCGACGGAGAGTACGTAGAGAAGATGGGATTCTTCTTCGATTGCAAGTGTTTCTTTGGGACGTTCTTTTCCGTGTTGAAAAGCGACGGCGTCGTAGAGGGCGGCACGGGAGAAATACATAAACAAGAAGAGGCGGCTATGCAAGCGCAAACGGCGGCGGAAGAAGAAACGCCCGTCGTGGCGGAGGCGGCGGTTGCCGACGCGGCGGAAGATACGACGGAGATAAAGTGATATGAAAAGAGTTTTGATTACGGGGGCGAATAGTTATATCGGCGTTTCCTTTGCAACGTATATGCAAAATTTTGCGGACGAGGTTTGCGTGGAAACCGTTGATATGATTGACGGCGCTTGGCGCGAAAAAGATTTTTCCGCGTACGATTGCGTATATCACGTGGCAGGCATTGCGCATTCGGATAACGGCAAGATAAGCGAAGAGAAGAAAAAACTTTATTACGCCGTCAACACCGATTTGACGATTGAAACGGCGAAGAAGGCGAAAGCAGACGGCGTGAAACAGTTTATCTTTATGAGCAGCGCCATCGTTTACGGAAAAAGCGCGAAGATAGGAAAGACGAAGATGATTACCGCTGATACCCCCGTTGCTCCTGAAAATTGTTATTCGGATAGCAAGGTGCAAGCGGAAATTGGGTTGCGGGAATTGGAGGACGAAAATTTCAAGTTGGTTATTCTGCGCCCCCCGATGATTTACGGCAAAGGGAGCAAGGGGAATTATCCCACGCTTTCCAAGTTTGGGAAAAAATTGCCTTTCTTCCCGTACGTAAAAAATCAGCGTTCGATGTTGTACATTGAAAACCTGCTCGAATTCGTGCGGCTTATGATTGTCAACGAAGAAAGCGGCACGTTCTTTCCGCAAAACGCCGAGTACGGCAATACGTCGGAAATCGTCAAGAAAATCGGCGCGGCGCACGGGAGAAAAGTGCGGCTTGTGAAAGGCTTTGGCTGGGCGGTGAAGTTTATGAGCTTGTTTACCGGGCTTATCAATAAGGCGTTTGGCAGTTTTACTTACGATTTGGCGATGAGCGAATATAAACAAGATTACCGATTAAAAACGCTGGACGAATCGATTGAGGCGACGGAACAATGACGGAAACTACGACGGAAAAGAAAAAACATATCCTCGTCGTCAGTCAATATTTTTATCCCGAGCCTTTCCGTATCAACGATATGTGTCAAGAGTGGGTAAAGCGTGGATATAAAGTGACCGTTTTGACGGGGATTCCCAATTATCCTGAAGGGAAATTCTACAAAGGGTACGGCTGGTGCAAAAAACGGAAGGAAACTTGGAACGGCATCGATATTATCCGTATCCCCATTATTTCAAGGGGGAAAGGGAAAATTCGATTGGTGTTGAATTATTATTCCTTCGTGATATCGGGGTGGTTTTGGAAGTTGTTTACCCGTTTGAAAGCGGACGCCGTATTCACGTTTGAAGTCTCGCCGATGACGCAGGCGCTCGTGCCTATGTGGTACTCGAAAAGACGCAAGATTCCGCACTATTTGTACGTGCAGGATTTATGGCCGGAAAACGTGCAAACGGTGACGGGGATTAACAACAAATTCATCTTAAAGCGTATCGGGAAAATGGTGGATAAAATTTACCGCCGTTGCGATTTGATTTTTGGGACGAGCGAAAGCTTCGTTGGTGAAATTCAAAAACGAGTGTACGAGAATAAAGAGAAAGTGAAATATTGGCCGCAGTACGCGGAAAGCTTTTATCAGCCTACGGAAAATACCAAGGCGGACGAGTTGCCTTGCGACGTCTTTAAAATTATTTTCACGGGGAATATTGGCAAGGCGCAAGGTTTGGATATTTTACCCAAGACGGCGGCGGTGTTGAAAGAAAGAAAAACGAAAGTGAATTTCGTTATCGTTGGCGACGGCAGAGAAAAGGAACAGTTGCTTAACGAAATTGCGGAAAGGGGCGTGGAAGATTATTTCACCTTAATTCCCCGTCAACCTGCAGAGGAAATTCCCGCATATTTATGCGCGTGCGATATGGCGTTCGTGTCCTATATGGACAATCCCTTGTGGGCGAATACGATTCCCGCAAAGATGCAATCGTATATGGCGTGCGGTATGCCGATACTTGCTTCGGCGTCGGGGGAAACGGAGAAGATTATCCGTGAGGCGAATTGCGGCGTGTGCTGCGAGATTGGCAACGAACAGGCGTTGGCGGACGCGATTTGCGAGTTGATGCAACGTAGCGATATTGCGGTGTTGGGTGAAAATGCAAAGGCGTACAGCGATAAATATTTTGACAAGACGACGCTGATGGACGAAATGGATACGTATTTGAGGAGATAAACGATGGCGGATTTAACGGCGATTATATTGACGCTTAACGAGGAAAAGAATATACGGGAGTGTATTGCATCGATTCAATCTATCGCCAAACGCATTGTCGTGGTGGATAGTTTCAGCACCGATAAGACGGTGGAAATAGCCAAAGAAATGGGGGCGGAAGTTATCGCGCACGAATTTGTCAATCAGGCGCAACAATTTATCTATGCCATCGATACGCTTGATATCGATACGAAATGGATTTTGCGTATTGACGCGGACGAGCGTTTTACCGAAAAATCGGCGGCGGAATTGGAAGCGTTGACGGTGGAACACGCGGAAGACGACGTAAACGGCATAGTCGTGCGGTTTGAGGTGAGTTTTATGGGCAAACCGCTGCGCCACGGCGGCATTTATCCTATCAAGGTGTTGCGTATCTTCAAAAAGGGATACGCGCACATGGAAGCGCGAAATATGGACGAACACATCGTTATCAACGAAGGACGTTCCATCGATATGAAAAACGATTGTCTGCATCAAGATTTTAAGAGTTTATACGCGTGGGTGGAAAGACATAATAAATATTCTAACCGCGAGGTTATCGATTATTTTAACCGTGAACAATCGCAAGAGGGAACGGCTTTGCACGGCAGCGCGAAGTTCAAGCGGTTCGTGAAATTTAAGATTTATTATAAACTTCCAATGGGATTTAGAGCCAAGTTGTATTATTGGTATCGCTACTATTTGAAATTGGGATTTTTAGATGGAAAAGAGGGAAAGATTTTCGCCTTTTTACAAGCGTACTGGTATCGTTTCTTGGTGGACGCGAAAATTTACGAAAAGAAAAAAGAAATGAAGGCGCTGGAAACGGCGACGGAAGAACAAAAAGAAGAGAAGTAATTGCTTATGAACGTTTTGGTGTACAACTTGGCGGCGGAATACGCCGGCGCGATGACCATACTGGAAAATTTTTATCGGGAAGTGCTCGATTATCCCGACAAGAGTATTCATTGGTATTTTCTCGTGTCGACGGACAAGCTGCAGGATAGTGAAAACGTGACGATTATCCGCGAGCCGTGGATTAAAAAATCGTGGTTGCACCGTTGGTATTTCGATACGTTTTGCGTGCAAAAGGTTGTAAAAGAAAAGAAGATTGATTTGATATATTCTATGCAGAACGAGCCTGTGAAAAGGGCCAAGGTGGAGCAAGTGGTGTATTTTCATCAGTCTTTACAATTTTCGCCCGTGAAGTTTTCGTTGTTTGACAAGGCGCAACGTATGTACGCGATACGACAAAAGTTTATTTGCCGTATTTATAAGCGGCATTTGAAAAAGGCAGACCGTATTATCGTACAAACGAAATGGTTTAAGGAAGCGTCGGCGAAATGGATTCCTTTTGATGAGAATAAAATCAGCGTAGTCAACCCCAAAGTGTCGATTGACGAGAGATTATTGCAAAAACCGTATCGCTTACAAGAGCCTATATTTTTCTATCCTGCCGGCGACGGCGTGCATAAAAATCATAAGATTATCCTCGACGCGTGCGAAATATTAAAAAACGAGGGGATTGCAAACGGATATAAAGTGGTGTTTACGATGGACGGCGTTTCATCGTTTTCCGCAGGCGTGGCAAAAGAGGCAAAGGAAAAAGAACTGCCGATAGAATTTACGGGGATTATTTCCAAGGACGAAGTGTTTGATTATTACAGCAAATCGGTGGTGTTATTCCCGTCCTATTTGGAAACGTTCGGTTTGCCGCCGTTGGAGGCGCGAAAGATGAAAGCCGTCGTATTGGCGTCCGATATGCCGTTTTGCCGTGAGAGCTTGGAAGGATATGAAAACGCGTATTTTTACGGGATTCACGACGCGGAGAAATTGGCAAGCCTTATGAAACAAGTGATTCAAGGCGAATTGCCCTATTACGAACCGAACGAGCAAGAAAAAGAAACGAAAAAGAAAACGGTTATCGAGTGTATTTTCGAAGGCAGCAAAACGGAGAAATAAGGTTATGAAAAAATTGCTGATTCTTTATTATCACGAGGTTGTGAAAAAGGGAGAAGGCGCAGCCTATCAAAAGATTGAAGAAGAAAAGTTTGAAGAGCAAATGCGCTATTTGCAAGAAAACGGCTATACGACGTTATTTTTCTCTCAGCTGGATAAGCCGTTGCCTGAAAAACCTATAATCATTTCCTTTGACGACGGGTTCCTCTCCGTATATGAAAAAGCCGCGCCGATTATGCGAAAGTACGGCGTGAAAGGAAACGTGTATTTACCTACGGCGTATATTGGAAACGACGAGAAATTTATGACGTGGGATATGGTGAAAGCGTTGCAGACAAATAAGGATTTTGAGATGCAAGCGCATACCCATAATCACGTGGATATCCGTACGCTTTCTAAAGAAGACATGACGGAAGAGATACAAAAATCGCAAGAAAAATTCGCCGCAGAATTGGGGTATTTGCCAAACGCGATTTGTTTGCCGTTTGGTACGTACGATAGAAAATCGCTGAGGCTTTTGAAAAGGTCGGGGAAATACAAGTACGTTTTGGGCTCTTTCTACGGTATGGTGAGAAAACGGAAATTGCAAAAGGGAGGGCTACTCCCGAGGATTGGGGTTTCTAACACCGATTCGATGGAAGTGTTCGAAAAGAAGTTGAAGGGGAAATTAAACTGGAAAGGGAAATTGCAGCGTTTGCGGTTATGGCTTGCGTCTATCCGTAAACAACGCGTAACCAAATACGAGTATTGATAAGAGGAATGCGATGAGAGTATTGTATTTAACGGGGATGTATCCTACGCCTGCCTATCCGCAAAAAGGGATTTTTTGTCACGAACAGGTTAAGGCGTTACAAAAGGCCGGCGTGGACGTGACGGTCGTCGTTCCTATCGTCTTTTACGACAGAGAAGTGAAAGTGAAAGAGTGGGAATACGAGGGCGTAAAAATTCGGTATATCAAATTTTTCAAGCTGCCCGGAACGAGAGATTTTCATAAAATGGGGAACTCTCTTTTCCGCCGTTTGGATAAAAAACTCGATTTGAAGAGTTTTGACGTGTATCACGCCGATTCGCCGTTGCCTACGGGGACTGCCGTGATGAAAGCTTCGAAAAAATACGGCGTTCCGTTCGTGGTGCACGGACACGGTTTGGACGTGTTTTTCGACGAGAGTTACGCAGGGGAGAAAAATTGCGATAAGATAGCGCAAACCTGTCAACTCGTTTATGAAAACGCCGACGCCGTTATCGGCGTCAGCCAAAAAGTGCTGGATATGATACAAAAACGTGTGGACGTATCCACGAAAGGATACGTGGCGTATAACGGTGTGGATACGGATAAGTTCTGCCCGATAGAAAGGGAGAAAAAGGACGTATTTACGATAAGTTCCGTGGGGAATTTGATTCCGCTAAAAGGGCATAAATACTTGTTACAAGCCTTGCAAATTGCGATAGAAAAGGGATACCACAACCTTAAATGCGTAATTGCTGGACGTGGGTACTTAGAAGAAGAATTAAAAGAACTGGCGGCGGATTTGGGATTGCAAGACTACGTAGAATTCCTTGGGTACGTTCCCTATAGCGAGATTGTGACGCTGATGCAAAATTCCGACGCGTTTATCCTGCCGTCCTATTACGAGGCGATTGGCTGCGTATACTTGGAAGCTATGGCGTGTGGCGTTCCAGCCGTTGGGTGCCGTAAAAACGGTATTGACGAAATTATCGTTGAGGGCGAAAACGGATATTTGGTGGACAATCATAACGTTGAGCAAATTGTGGATTGTATCATTTCGTTGCAAGACGAAGAAAAACGTGTGGAGATGGGAAAAACGGCAAGAAAGACGATTGTGGATACGTATCAATGGATACATTCTGCGCGGGCGGTTAAAAACACGTACGAAAACGTTTGTAAGAGGAAATAAATGGATTATAAAATTATCACAGACGAAGACGCGTTGATTGCGGAAAAGGATACTTGGACGGAGATTTGCGCCAAAATGCCAAACGCCAGTCCCTTTCAAACGTGGGAGTGGAATTATATTTGGTGGAAGAATAACGAGCCCGTCGATTCGTTATACGTAATCAAAGCCTTTGAGGGAAAGAAGGTGTTCGGCTATGCGCCGTTCGTCTTGAAAGACGGCTGGATTGAGTTTATCGGCGGCAGGGACATGGATTACGGTAGGTTTGTCGTATACCAAAAGGAAGTACCTGTTATCGAGGGCGTTTTACAGCTGTTATTGGAGAAAAAATACGCGCTGCGTTTACAAGAGATGGCGGCGGGGGATACCCAGCTACATATCGTACAAAAGGTGCTTTGCGAAAAGAAAAAATATCTTTGCTACCAAACGACGAGGACGATGTGGGTGCAAAGAGAGAAATACGGCTCGTTTGAAGAGTATTTTGCCTTGCTCAGTCAAAGTATGCGAAACAAGACGATTAAGGTCGGGTTGAAAAAAGGGCTGACGATGCAAGCGGAAGAAGTGAACGAGAAGGTTTGCGAAGAAATTCAAGAGATTTTTGACAACAGGCAAGAGGTGCGAGGCGGCAGCCACGATATTTCTTGGGCGATTACGGTAATCAGGGAAATGAACGCGCAAAATCTTTTAGACGTTTATATCGCGCGCGATAACGGAAAGCCCGTAGGTTTTTTAGTCGCTATGAAATATCGTAACAGCGTGTATATTTGGCTGGTGGCGTTTAAGATGGAATATAAGGACGCCTTCCCCGGGCAAATGCTGTTTTATCAGGTGATTAAAGACGCGTTTGCCAACGGATACGATAAAGTGGATTTTATGCGCGGCGATTATGATTTTAAGGCGCGGTGGGAGTGCTCTTTGGATTCCAATTATACCGTGTGCGTATACCGTCGTAGATTTGCGCGGTGGAAGAAAAAGGTGGCGCTGAAATGGCGGCCACGCTTGAAAAAAATTGTGTACGGCAGTAAATTTTTGAAGAGGTTTTATAAAAAACATGCAAAATAACGCTGGTGGCAAAAAAATATTCGTGCTGTTCGTAGAGCCGATGCATTACGGGTTTGACTTGATACGCGAAGTGTATGAAAAAACCGATTACGAGTATCGATACGCGTATTGCTATGCGTCCGTTACGGGCAAGGACAATTTGGAATTGCCGAACAATTCTGTGATTTTTCACGGGGATAAAAAAGAAAGAGAAAGACAAATTTGTGAGGAATTGGCTCGCTTTCAACCGGATTTTGCCGTTATCAACGGGTACGTTGGCGTAGAACAGGTGGCGGCGATAAAATACTGCAAAAAGAAAAAAATACCGTTCGCGATTGAATCGGATACGCCGTTGCATATCCCTTCTTCAAAAATAAAGGCGTATTTGAAAAAATGGTATTTGAAAAGATTGCTCTCTTCGAAATACTGTTACGCTTTCCCAGGCGGTACGCTGCAAAAAGAGAATTTCTTATACTACGGCGTGCCTGAAAACAAATGTTATATAATGCCGATGTCTATCAGCGAGGCGCGTTTATTGAAGGCGGCGGAAGCATTGCCCGAAAAGGAAGCGTTGAAGGAAAAATACGCGTTGCAGGGCAAGAAGGTGTTTTTGTTTGTCGGTAGATTGACCGAAGTGAAAAACGTGGCGTTGCTGATTGATGCGTTTGCTACGCTGCAAAAACAGGAAAAAGAAATGGCGCTTTGTCTTGTTGGCGACGGGAATTTGAAAGAAACGTTGGAAAGACAAGCCGCGAGTTTGGGATGCGAGAACGTGCTTTTTGCAGGATACGTTGGGTTTCCGCAAAACGTGGAATATTACAAGATGGCAGACGTGTTTGTGTTGCCGTCTTTGCACGAGCCTTGGGGGCTTGTGGTGAACGAGGCGATGATAATGGGATTGCCCGTTATCGCATCGTCGAAAGTGGGATGCCGTAAGGACCTAGTGGTAGAAGGGAAGAACGGGTTTGTCTTTGAGGACGGGAATGTAGAAGAATTGACTGCCGTAATGAAAGACATCTTACAAAAAGACGTATCTGCGCTGGGAGAACAGTCTACGGCGATGATGCAAAAATGGAATTTTGAATACTATTTACAAAGCTTTTTAGGGGCGATAAAGGATGCAACGGAGTAGAACGCTACAAAACGATAGGATAAGCGTAAAGAAAATAGAAAAAACCCTCTTCTTTATTATGATGTGGGTGTTTTTCTCGTTGAATTCGAGATATTTACGCATACCCGTTCCGTATATCTTACGTTGGCTGTTTTTGGGGGCGCTGATTGGTTGCGCTTTGCTTATCGACGGCGTAAAAATCGGTGAACCGCCTAAATTGTTGATTTTATTTTTACTGGCCGTTTTACCGTCTGTTTTTTACAGCAACGATAAGATGGAATCGCTGATTAAAATTCTTTCCCTCGTTATCGTGTTATGGGGCACGTATATCTATTTTAACTCTTTAGAAAGTCTTGAAGACTTGGAAATTGCCGCAAAAACAATTTTGTGGATTGCTATTTTATTTGAGTTGCAAAGCGTGGGTTGCTTGTTGTTGGGTTTGGGGAATGGCGATAGAGCGACGGGCGTGACGACGAACCCGAATACCTTAGGCATATATTCGAATATATCCGTATTGGCGGCGGCATATTTGTTGCCGAAAGCGAAGACGAAAAGAGGGAAATGGGGCTTCTTTTTTATCATTATCGCTTCGGCGGTGACGGCGATTATGTCCGGTTCGAGAACGGCATTGGTTGCTTTGGCGTTTAACGGCGTTATCGTTGCTTTTATCAAAATAAAAAAACCGATTTATCGCCTTGCTTTTGCGGTGTTTATGACGACGTTTGCCGTGTTGTTACTAACGGGCAGATTGGGTACGTTTGGCTTAAAATCACTAGAAAGATTATTGGAAGGTGATACTTCGCGCGGTGAGATTTGGGAGTTAGGTATTGACGTATGGAAGCGTTTCCCTGTTTTTGGTTGCGGGTATTCCGTTTCTGCAAGCTATAACGATATGAAAGGGATGGAAAATTACGATTTCCATAACAGTTATATCACGATACTTGCGGAAGTGGGTATTTGGGGAAGTGCGTTGCTTTTGATAGGCGTGTTTTTTGTGTTCAAGGGCGCTTGGAAAACGAATATGGTGAAAGGGCAAATGTCGATTATACAAATTGCCGTGATTATGGCATTAGAACTTATGCTTGCGGCGTGGAGTGAATCGTTTATGTTCGCCGTAGGCAGTACGGAGGCGTGTTTGTTTTGGGTGTTGATTGCCTGGATAATAGCTTATAAAAAGAAGGCGGCTAAGGCTGCAAAAGAGGAGGCGTTGTATGTTGAACAAGAAGAAACGTTGCGCAGTGATAATCTCTAGTTGTGACACGTATCAAGATGTTTGGGATCCGTTTTTTCAATTGATGGATAAGTATTGGGAGGATATTCCGTATTCGGTATATTTGAATACGGAAAGTGTTAAATACGATAAGTCCTATGCTAATTTTTCGGTGCAAACCTTGAATTTAAAAGAGAAAAGAAATCCTAATAAAACGACTTGGAGTAGACGGATGTTGGATGTTCTTGATCGCATTGAAGAAGAATACGTGTTTATTTTAATTGAGGATTTCTTCTTGCGTGAAAGGGTGCAAACGGAACTCATTGAAACTATTCTTGATCAAATGGACCAAGATCCGTTGATGTCTCAAGTGCAATTTTACGGAACAAGAATGAACTGTGATAATGAAAGAAAAAATACAATCACCGACGTTATGGATTTACAGCAAATCGGGGACGATAAAGCAAAGGTTTGTTTTGTGCCTGTTATATGGCGAAAGTCTGTTCTTAAACAATGGTTAAGACCGCACGAAACGATTTGGGCTTTTGAAAGCTGCGGAGCGAAGCGCGCAAAGCGTTGGAAGTATAAAGAAAAGGTTTATCGTGTGTATTCTCCTTCGATATTCAACTATTTATGGGAGAAAGGCTGTTATTGTGTGGTAAATGGAAAGTGGATGTTGCATCCGCTGTTGACAGATCTTTTCCAATCTAACAATATTGAAGTAGACTACAATATTCGTGGTACGATAACCATGGAAGAATGGGAAGCCAAAACTATGAAGACAATTATGAAACAATATACGTTTTGGCAAATTATTAAAAAATGCTTTAACCGATTCCGCTCGTTGTTCTAATAAGGAGAGATTATGGAGTTACCTGTAAAAGAAGAAAGAAACGCGTCGTTGGATTTATTGCGAATTATTGCAATTTTTATGATTATGTCGGCGCATTTCTTGGGTTGGGGCGGCGCAGTAAATAAATTGACGGCAAATAACGTTAATTATTTTATCATTATGCCGATTTATTTCTTTTGTCAAATTGGCAATACGTTATTTTTCTTGCTGGCAGGTTTTTTTGCAAAAAAACCGAAAATGGGGAAAGCGCTGTTTATTCAACGGAAAACGTGGTTTTATTCCTTTTTTATTACGTTGATTATATTTATCGTCGGGGTAAATCCTGACGTGGGGATTGGATATACGATTAAATCATTTTTCCCTGTAATTTTCAATAGATACTGGTTTGTATCCGTATATCTTGTGTTATACGTGTTATCTTTCTTACTTATTCCCGGATTGGACAGCTTATCAAAACCGCAATTTTTATTGATAATAGCGGCGTTGCTTATCAATAACACTTGTATTATGTACGCGAGTTATACCTTGATGGAAGGATTGCTTGCCTACGTTATTGGGTATTATTTAAAGAAATTTAAACCGTACGAAAATTGCAAAAAGATATGGATACTTTTGGCGTATGGGGTTGCTATGGCGGCGTACGTCGCTGAAAGATTTTTGGCGAGAAAATTAGGGATAGAACATTCGCTCTTAGACGAAGGGCTTCGCTACGTATTTTTGCTTTGTTCAGCGATTGCATTGTTTATGTTCTTTGCTAAAATACATATTCGTGGAAAATGGATTTCTTCTATCGCAGGCAATATTTTGGCCGTATATTTGATTACGGCGAATCCGGCATTGGTATCCATTTTATATACGAAGTGGTTACACGTAGAAGCCTTTTGCGAGGCTTGGTGGTTTGTCGGGTACTATTTGGCGGTAAACTTGGCTATATTTGCGCTTTGCGTAAGTATAGATAAATTGGTGACGATTGTAAATACGAAAGAAGTGGCCTTTATCGAACGGATAGGACAAAAAATACGAAACAAGAAAAAGCAAAACGAGATAGAAGAACAAGCGGAAGAAAACGCCGTAGAAAAATAAAAGGTGAGAGTATGGAAAGCACGAAGAATCTAAAATTAGGGGTTATTTTTTCCTATATAACGATGGTGGCTGGCATTATCGTTTCTTTAACGTATACTCCGTTCTTATTAGATTCGTTGGGACAACAACAATACGGTTTGTACAACATGGGGCAATCCGCCGTTAGCTTTTTGGGGTTGGCGGAGTTTGGTTTTGGTTCAGCCGTTGTACGTTACGCTTCTAAATACCGCGCGGAAGGAAATGAAAATAAAACCGCTGGTTTATACGGTATGTTTATGCGGCTGTATGCTTTCTTGGCAATGATTATTTTAGTCGTCGGCGCAGTGATATGTATTTTGTCGAGCTATATTTTCAAGGTGGAAACGGGCGCAAGAGGGTATTTTGAGCTGCGTATGATTATCTTGATTATGGTGGTGAATTTGGCGTTGACGTTTGCCACGCAACCCTATCACGCGATTGTACAATCATACGAGCGTTTTACGTTTATTAAAATTGCAGATTTTATCTATACCGTATTAAAGCCACTCGTTATGATTCCCCTCTTAATTTGGGGATACAAAGCCATAGCTCTTTCTCTCGTGGCGTTGGTTTTACAGCAAATGCTTAATTTGATACACGTTTTATACGTACACGGGAAATTACACGTAAAAATATCTTTTAAAAAGAAAGATATGGATTTTAGTATCTTCAAAGAGATATTAGGGTATTCCTTCTTTATCTTTTTGGGGATGATAGTAGGACAGCTAAACGATGGAACGGATAACATTATCTTGGGCATAGTAAGCGGAGAAATAGCCGTTGCTATTTGTTCGGTTGGATATCAATTGTATGGGTATATTCAACAAATCCCAGGGATTGTTTCTAGCGTGTTTTTTCCACGGGTAACTTCGCAAATTACAAATGGCGCGACGATGGAGGATATGACCAACCTTTCCATACGCGTGGGTCGCATACAGTTCTTTTTAGCGTTTTTATTGTGTAGCGGATTTGCGTTATTTGGACAAGAGTTTATATATTTATGGGTAGGTGAGGAATACGCGATTGCCTATTGGATTGCTTTAGCGTTGGCTCTTCCTGCAGTTATCCCCAATATACAAGCGATTCCCGTACAGGTATTACAAGCCGTCAATAAACATCAATTTAAATCGATTTTATACGTAATTTGTGCCGTTTTGAACGTGGCGACAAGTATTCCTGCGGCTATCTATTTTGGCCCGCTTGGGTGCGCAATTTGCACAGGGCTAACCACGCTTGTAACGAAAGGCATCATTATCAATTGGTATTATAAAAAGAAGATTGGCTTGGGCATTGGCAGATTTTGGGCGAATATTTCTATACTTTTGTTAAAATTAGCGCCACTTGTTGCGGTGGGGATAGGGATTAATTTCTTGCTCCCTAACGTTTCTTGGTTGTGGCTATTCTTGAAAATTGGTATTTATTCCGTATTGTTTGCCGTGTATGCGTTCTGCCTTGGTATGAATAAAGAAGAAAGAGGCTTGGTAACGGGCTTTATGGGAGGATTTCTCAATAAAGTAAGAAGGAAGAACGTTTCGCCCGTATTGGAGACGAATAGCGACGGGGAAAAGGCGGAAGATACGTCGATTTTTGCGGAAGACACGGCGGGGGATAATACCAAAGCCGAGTGTGTCGAAACAATTGTCGACGAGAAAGAAAACATAGAGGGACTGGAATAATTATGGGCTTTTCGTCGGTGGTTTATCGCGGTATACGGCTGTTGTGCCGTCCGTTTGTAAAATTGGACAATAGAATACAATGCAAGATTGCCCAAAAAGAAAAAGCCAAAGAAAAGGCGGAAGCGGACTGGGGGCAAGCGTTTCCTAACGCCAACGCGCGCGATGCGTTTTTTGCGAGGATAGGCGTGATTACGCACGCCGGTGGCGGTTTGCAAGGGCTTGCCTATCTCAATTGTGAAGAGGCGTTTCCGTATTATTACGAAAAAGGCAACCGCGTATTCGAATACGACGTGGACGAAAAAAACGGCGCGTTTGTATTGGCGCACGTGGAAAACGGCGAAACAATGGATTTGGACGGACGTTTTTCGCCGATGTCTATCGAAAAATGTTTGGATAATTTAAAAACCTATCCCGATATTACCGTGATTTTCGATTGCAAGTTTTCAAATCTAACGGATTTTGCAAGGCTGATAAAAGAATACGTCGTAGATGAAACGGCGTTAGACCGTGTGGTGATACAGGTGTTTAACGAAGAAAATGTTTTGCAGGTGCGCTCGGTATACGATTTTAAGACGTTACACGTGTGCATGTTGGCAACCGATTACGTACAAACGCTGCAAACGTGTATTAAGTATCATATCGGCGCGGTATCGATTTCGACGAAAGCCTTGCAAGAGCGTTTTGGCTGGGAAATATTTGAAAAAAACAATATTTGCACGTTTGCTTATACGGTGAATACCGTAAAAACTTATAGATACTGGAAGGAACGGGGGATTACGGGTATTTTTAGCGATTTCCTGTATGACAGCGATTTGCGCAAGGAGTAAAAATGAATCCTTTTAAGAGCATAAAAGCAAGAATAGATAGCGCGCGAAATACCAAGAAAAGTAGATACTGGGAGTATACTGAGTTTTTTAACGACGGCGTCGTATGGGAAGATACGTTTTTCTTGGAATCGTTTGGGGGAAATAATTTCCAAGGCAATCCTTATTATATTTATAAGGAATTATTAAAAGAGAAATACGCGCGTTTCCAAATCGTGATAGCGCATAAAAATCCCGAAGCCTTACGTAAAGAATTAACGACGCGTGGTTTGATAGACGAGCGTGTGAAAATCGTGCAAACGGGGACGAGAGAATATCGCGAGGCGGTGACGCACGCAAAGTATCTTGTGAATAACATATCCTTCCCGATGGATTTTATCAAAAAAGAGGGCCAAGTCTATTTGAATACTTGGCACGGCACGCCGTTAAAAACGTTGGGACGTAGTGTTGCAGGCGACCCGTTTGCTTGTATAAACGGGCAAAGAAATTATTTGATGAGTAATTATCTTTTAGCGCCAAATGACTTGACCAAACGAGTATATGAAGACGAGTATATGGTACAAGGAATTATGCAAGGGGAGTTGTTCCTTGGCGGGTACCCACGCAATAGCGTATTTTTTGAGGAAGAATACGGAAAAGAAGTCAAGAAGAAATATAGCTTGGATAACGTGAAGTCTGTTTTTTATATGCCCACTTGGCGAGGTACGGCGTGTGGGATAGAAAAAGTAGACCAAATCAGCGAGATAGAACGGCTGGCAAAAGAACTGGGCGAGGGATATCGCGTATACGTAAAATTCCACCCGGCTATGCAAAATGCGAACACGGCGTTTCAATACTGCTTGCCGATGCCTGCCGATATAGAAGTGTACGAATTTTTGAACGCGGTGGACGTGCTTATCACCGATTATTCGAGCGTGTTTTTCGATTTTGCGAATACGGGCAAGAAAATCGTGCTCTATCAATACGACAAAGACGAGTATTTTAAGGATAGGGGCGTATATAAGGAAGCCGAAGAGAATTTGCCGTTTGATATTGCCTACACTTACGAGGAGTTATTGCGTTTCGTAAAAGACGATACGAAAAAGGAATATCCCGAGTTCGTGGAGAGATTTTGCAAATACGATAACGCGGCTGCGGCAAAACAGGCGGTTGAGAAGATGTTGGGAGAGAAACCGCAAAAGGAGATAGAGCCTACCGACCTATATATTATCGATTTCCCCGTTACGGAAGAAGAACTCTTTACCATGAGGGAAAAGTTAGAAGGGCAAAAGTATCGGTTTGTGTTCGTGCTTGGGAAATATTCGGGGAACGTACAACGTTGGACGGAGATAGAGTATACGTCGCTGAACGTGTATAACCGACTTTCTCCCAAGGAAAGACGAAAGGAAAGACGGTTGCGCGCCCTGTATAAGTGTTTTGGAAACAAAAATGCGCTTGCGCGGCTGCGCGCGTTTGGGGCGAGAGAGCGCAGACGGATTTGGGGAGATTTGCGCATAGGGCATATTTACGCAAAAGATAAAAAATTGCCGACGGCGGTACGTTACGACGTGGAAAATTGGCCGACGGATTTATAAAAGGAGAAAAAGGATGAAGAGGGTTATCACTTACGGAACGTTCGATTTATTGCATTACGGACATATCAACTTATTGCGTCGCGCAAAGGCGCTTGGAGATTATTTGGTGGTCGTGCTTTCTACGGACGAATTTAACTGGAATCAAAAGCAAAAGAAGTGTTTCTTTTCGTACGAACAGAGAAAAAAGTTGTTGGAAGCGATTCGTTACGTAGACCTCGTAATCCCCGAAGAAAACTGGGAACAAAAGGTGACGGACGTAAAGGAATACCATATTGATACGTTCGTTATGGGGGATGACTGGGAAGGTAAATTTGATTTTCTTAAAGAGTATTGCGACGTAGTGTATTTACCGAGAACACCTGAAATTTCCACGACGCAGATTAAAAAGGAATTGAAGAAATAAAAAGCGAGAGGGCTTTATGAATAAAAAGATAAAGATATTCTTGGGCGCGTACGTCAATTTTGCCAACGCGCAAAATATCAATTGCGATAATATTGCCAAATATTTGGATAAGGATAAGTTTGAAGTGCATACCATGTACACGACGATGATGCCTATTGATAAGAAAAAATATAAAGAGGCAGGAATAAAACTGCACAGGCTTTGGCATCGTAGAATCGTTTGGAAATGGAGCAAGCTTTGGGCGATGCGTCGCGCAAAATGTGATATTTACTATTTGCCGAAGATAGAAGAAATGGATATAACTTTTGCAAAAAAACATAAAGGCAAAGGCAAAGTCTTCCTTTCTTCCGTGGAAGGGGTGATAACGGAAACTACGAATAATACGCCTGCGTTAAAAGATTATTTCTTGAACATCATGGATGAATCTTTCGCTATCAGTAATTGTATAGCGGAAAGCGTAAAGAAATTTTACGGTGAGCCTCTTCCCGTGTTGCCGCTTGGGGTGCTTGAAAGAGGCGAAGGAAAAAAAGAAGGCAAAACAAAGATTCATAAAGTAGTCTGGGTTGGTAACGTTAAAGAAAACAAAAGACCGATGTTATTGGTTGAGTGTGCAAAACGCTTTCCTCAATTACAATTTATTATGATTGGCGACGGGGATATGCAAAAGCAGGTGGAGGGAGCGATTCAAGAATACGAATTGACGAATTTGATATTGACGGGGCGTATACCCAACGAACAAGTATATGAACATATGCAAACGTGTGACGTCCTGTTAATGACTTCGGAATTTGAAGGCTTACCCAAGGTAATTCAAGAAGCGGCATTAAATTCCTTGCCAAGCATTTATATCAATGAAAATTACACGGTAGATTTTATCCAAGACGGCGTAAACGGCTACGGGGTGGCGAATTTACAAGAGATGCAAGATAAATTGCAATATCTTTTAGACAATCCCGAGGAATACCAAAAGATGTCGAGCAATGCGTTTAATACTATACAAAAATATCGTTGGTCAGTGTTAATTAAAGAATACGAAACATACTTCGAAGATTGCTTGAAAAAATACGGAAAAAAATAAGGAGTAAAACGTGAAACAAAAAAGCGAATTATTTGCTTTTGAAAATAAATATCCGTTTTTATACGATATTCTCGTTGGGGGCGTGCCAATTTATACAAGTTTTCGCGACGGCGTTATGCAGCTGTTGCAGGATGGACAAAAGGCGGTGTCTTCCGTGCAAGCACAGAGGAAAGACGGCGTATCAATAAAGCGTGTTATCAACGGTTTTTTCAAAAAGAGAAAATTTAGGAAGAAGCAAACGCTGATTTTTACGTCCACCGTTTATCGCAGGGATAACGGACGAAACTTGGCGGCAGAGTATTTATTGGACCATTATCCTGACGGGGTTGTTTTCGAGTGGCCTAGCCGAAATGCGGCGTATGATAACGGGTATTTTACCGACGTGAATAAGGATAAGTATTGTCCGCTTGATTATTTTTCCGTGCGATTGAAACTGTACTCAATATTCCATAAAAAGGAATATGCAAGGTTGTGTGAGGAGTGTCGTCAAACGATAGTGCCGCAATTTGCAAAAACGCCTACGGAAACGGAAAACGAGCAAAAGGCAGTTGCTTATCTATTGGAGCATTTTCCGGACGCTTACGCCACGACGGTCATTTATCAAAAGCTGTTTGGTAAGTTTTTCAAGCGATATAAAAACGTACAATACGCGATTGATTTTTGGGGCGGCGCGAGGGAGAATATTATCCCTGTGTTAAGAAATAATCCGCAGTCGATTGAATTGCAACATGGGATTATTACCAATCATCACGTCGGGTACGTTTATCCTGCATTTGTGAAAAATATTGATTTGGCGTTTTTCAAAAGAAAAATACTCGTATATGGAGATAAGACGAAACGGATTTTATGCGAGCAATCAATCTTTGACGCGGAAAACGTAGAGGTGATAGGGAATCCTCGAACGCAAACGTATAAAAAAGTGTTTGGGGTGAAAGCAGAAGAACGTGATTTGATATTGTTCGCCTCGCAACCGTACGAACAAGACGGCGTTGGACAAAATTATTACTCGTTAATGATTAAGCGCCTGAAAAAAGTGCAAGAGATTATGGCGGCGGACGAGCGTTGGAAGAGATATCGATTGGCGATAAAGCTACATCCACGGGAAGACAACGGCGCGATAGAGCTGTACCGAAAAGAGTTGGACGGCGTAGAAATATATGATAACACGTCACAATTATACGAGTTGTTGCTGCGCAGTTTCGTGCAGTTGACGGTTTCTTCTACAAGCCTATACGAGGCGGCGGAATTCGGCGCGCCAACCATATCTTTTCGATATAACGGCGTATTGGCGAAGGATATTTACGAGTTTGACGTATGGGAAGTGTTGAATGAACAGGATTTGCAAGATTTCACGAAGAAATTACTGGACGAGAAAGAATACGAACAATACGTGCAGTATTTGACGGATAAAACAAAAAATAATATGTAAGGAAAAAAAGAAAGGATGGATAAAGAAATGGAAAAATTGGCAATCAAAGGTGGCTATCCCGTTCGCAGTGGAAAAATTTATTACGGTCGTCAATGGATTGACGAAAGTGACGTGGAAGCAGTTGCAAACGTTTTAAGAGGGGATTATATTACTTGTGGTCCTAAAGTAGAAGAGTTGGAGCGCACTTTGGAAAAATACACGGGCGCAAAACACGCCGTTGCAGTAAGCAACGGTACGGCGGCCTTGCACTGCGCTTGTTTGGCTGCGGGGATTGGGCCTGGGGATGAGGTTATTACGACGCCTTTGACATTTGCGGCAAGCGCAAACTGCGTATTGTATTGCGGCGGTACGCCTGTTTTTGCCGACGTAGAAGCAGATACGTATAATATTGACCCTAACAGTATTCGTGAGAAAATTACACCGAAAACGAAGGCGATTATCGCGGTGGATTTTACGGGACAAGCCGTTAAAAATAAAGAAATCCGCGAAATTTGCGACGAGTTTAACTTGATTTTTATTGAGGATGCGGCGCACTCGATTGCGACAAAATACAATGGAAAACAAGTGGGAAGCTTGGCAGATATGACTTGTTTCAGTTTTCATCCCGTAAAGACGATAACCGGCGGCGAAGGTGGCGCGGTATTGACGAATAACGACGAATATCATAAGAGGGTGGTTTTGGCGCATACGCACGGGATTACGCACGACGCGGCGTTGATGGAAGACGCTCCGCACGAAGGACCTTGGTATTACGAGGAAATCGCCTTGGGGTATAATTACAGAATTACGGATTTCCAAGCGGCTTTGATTGTGAACCAGATGAAGAAATTGGATTCCTTTGCGGCGCGTCGTAAAGAAATTGTGAAAAAGTACGACGAAGCGTTTAAGGACGTGCCCGAAATTATCGTGCAAAAAGAAATCCCTGAATCGGATACTTGCAGACATTTGTATATCGTGCAGTTGGATTTGGATAAACTCACCTGTACCCGTAGAGAGTTTTTTGACGCGATGAGCGCTGAAAACGTACAATGCCAAATTCACTATATCCCCGTATATTGGTTCCCTTATTATAGAAAGCTGGGGTATAACAAAGGCTTATGCCCTGTTGCGGAACAAATTTACAAGGGGATTGTAAGTATTCCGCTTTATCCTAAAATGAACGACCAAGACGTGGCGGACGTGATTCACGCAGTTAAAAAAGTGGTGGAAAATTATAAAAAGTAAGTGCCTATATGAAAACGATTGCGATTATTACAGCCCGAGGCGGCTCTAAAAGAATACCGAAGAAAAACATCAAAGAATTTTGTGGCAAGCCGATTATTGCGTATAGCATAGAGGCGGCGTTACAAAGTGGTGTTTTCGACGAAGTGATGGTGTCGACGGACAGCGAAGAAATTGCGGCAATTGCAAAAAAGTATGGAGCGCGAGTTCCCTTTTTGCGTAGCGAAAAAACAAGCAACGATTATGCCACTACGGCGGATGTGATTGAAGAAGTATTGGACGGCTATGAAAAAGTGGGGAAAACTTTCGACGTATTTTGTTGTATTTACCCGACGGCGCCGTTCGTGACGGGGGAAAAATTAAAAGAAGCGACCAAAACGTTGATACAATCGCCAGCGGAATCGTTGACGCCCGTGGTGAAATACGGGTTTCCGCCGCAAAGAGCGTTGGTAATACGCGAAGGGAATTTACAGTTTCAATATCCTGAATTCGCAAAGGCGAGAAGCCAGGATTTAGAGCCTGTTTATCACGATTGCGGGCAATTTTATGTTTGCAAGGTGGAGGCGTTTAAGAAAAACCGTTCGGTGATTTCGTCGCAAGCGATTGCGTATATCGTGCCTGAAGAGGAAGTGCAGGATATCGACACGATGACCGATTGGGTGTTGGCGGAAGTGAAATATAAAACGTTTATCATAGGGAAAGAGGGCGAACATGTTTAAGATGTTTGAAAAAATTCAAAAAGGCGACGTATATATCATTGCTGAAATGAGCGCGAACCACGCGGGGAAATTGGAGAACGCTTTGGAAATCGTGCGTCAAGCGGCAAAAGCAGGCGCTGATTGCGTAAAAATACAAACCTACACAGCCGATACCATTACAATCGATTGCGATAAAGAGTATTTTAAAATTCGCGGAGGGCTTTGGGACGGTTATAAATTACACGATTTATATACGGACGCCGGTACGCCGTGGGAGTGGCAAGCGCGGATAAAAGAAGAGTGCGAAAAATGCGGTGTCGATTTTTTATCTACGCCGTTTGATAATTCGGCGGTGGATTTTTTGGAAAGCTTGGGCTGTGAGGCGTATAAAATTGCAAGCTTTGAATTGGTGGATATTCCGCTGATTGAATATACCGCATCAAAAGGCAAGCCTATGATTATATCCTGCGGTATGGGAAGTGAACAGGAAATCCAAGACGCCATCGACGCTTGTTTGCGGGTGGGGAATTCGCAAATCGTTTTATTGAAATGTTGCAGCGAGTATCCAACCGTTTGGGAAGATATGCATTTGAAGAATATTCCCGATATGCAAAAGAAATTTTCCGTTCCCATTGGTTTGTCCGACCACAGTATGGGAAGTTTAGGCGCTATCGTCGGTGTGGCCTTAGGGGCGTGCGTTGTTGAGAAACATATTTGCATTTCCAGAAGTATTAAAAATCCCGACAGCGATTTCAGTATGGAAATCGAGGAATTTGCGCAGATGGTACAGGACGTGAAAAACACCGTTGCGGCAAAAGGGAACGTGCATTACGGCCCGAACTTGGGAGAAAAAGGGAATTTAAAATTTAGAAGAAGTCTATTCGTGGTAAAAGAAATGAAAAAAGGGGAAAAATTCTCTCCTGAAAACGTACGCAGTATTCGTCCTTCTAACGGCTTGGCGCCCAAATATTACGCGCAAGTGTTGGGCAAAACGGCAACGAGAGATATTGCCTATGGGGAACCGTTGACGAAAGAAATGATTGAGGAAAAATATGAATAACAGCGAACGACTGCGTTTTACGGAAATTACGGAAAAAGACGCGGAAAATATCGTGGCTTGGCGTTCTGACCCAAACGTATATCAGTATTTTGTCTTCGCACATAAAATTACTTTAGAAGAACATTTGAAATGGTATAACGAAAGGTATTTACAAGACGATACGCGTGTGGATTATATCGCGTGTTTGCAAAACACCGAAGAACCCATTGGCGTGTTTGGGATTAAAAAAGTGGATGGCGAAAGCGCGGAAGTGAATTATTTGTTAAAACCCGTTGCGCAGGGAAAAGGTTACGCAAAAGAGGCTGTTTCGTGGTTGATGGAAGAAGCCGCGAGAAAATGGGGTGTACATACGGCGATTGCCGAAATCCACGAGGGGAATTTGCCGTCGGTGCGCTTGGTAGAGAAAATGGGGTTTCAAAGAAAAAACAAACAAGGACATTTTATCACCTATAAGAAGCGGATATGATAGTATTTAGAACGGATGCAAACCAAAATATAGGGATGGGACATTTGATGCGATGTCTATCTTTGGCGCAAGAGGCAAAAAGGCAGGGGATAGACTGTACTTTTTGCGTTGCGCGGGAAACGGAGAAGAGATTGGTTTTAGATAAGGGATTTGATTGCTATCAGTTACAAACTCCGTATAACGCGATGGATGACGAGATTCCACAGTTGGAAAAAATTATCAAAGACTTATCGCCTAAGATATTGATTGTGGATGGGTATTTCGTTACGAAAAATTATTTCGAGCAGATAAGAAAACTCGTTACGGTGGCGTATATAGACGATATATTGGCTTTTGCATATCCCGTGGATATATTAATCAATTATAATATCTATGCTAATGAGAAAGAATATCGGGTGGTATATAACGGAAGCGAAGAGCAAGTACGCTATGTTTTAGGACCGCGCTTTGCGCCATTAAGAGAAGAGTTTCAATCTTGCGAACAACCTTTTTCACAGGTTGTGGAAAAAGTGCTGATATCGACGGGTGGCGCGGACACCGAGCACGTTGCGTTACAAATTATGCAGTATGTTGCGACGGAAAATGAAAGAGATATAGAATTCCATTTTGTCATAGGCGCATTGAATAAGGATTTGCCGCAAATAGAAGCGCTGGCAAAACAATGCGAGAACGTCGTTCTACATCGAAACGTAACGAAGATGAGTGAGCTGATGCGTGCTTGTGATTTGGCTGTTTCGGCAAGTGGAAGTACTTTATACGAGTTATGCGCCTGCGGCGTGCCGACTGTAACGTACGTATTGGCTGATAACCAGGTACGCGCGGCAAAAGCGTTTGCGGAACAGGGCATAATGATTTCAATAGGGGATATTCGAGAAAAACCCGATTTTGTGAAAGAAATTATGCTTTCGATAAATGAATTAAGGAAAAATTCCCTATTACGTCAAACGTTGCGTGAGAAAATGCGTAGCGTAACGGACGGAAAAGGGGCAAATTATACGATAACAGAAATAAAAAATATATTAAAAGGAGAAAAATAAAATGGGAGTATTTACAGGAAAAACGTTATTAATTACGGGCGGCACGGGGAGCTTTGGTAACGCCGTGCTTAACCGTTTTTTGAAAACGGATATTGGGGAAATTCGTATCTTCTCGCGCGACGAGAAAAAACAAGACGATATGCGTCACGAGTTTCAGGCAAAAATGCCCGAAGCGGCAGAAAAAATTAAATTTTATATCGGCGACGTGCGCGATATCGCTAGCGTTAAAAACGCAATGCACGGCGTAGATTACATATTCCACGCAGCAGCGTTAAAACAAGTGCCTTCTTGCGAATTCTTCCCCATCGAAGCGGTGAAAACTAACGTTATCGGTACGGAAAACGTATTGACGGCGGCAATCGAAGCAGGGGTGAAAAATATCGTTTGTCTTTCGACCGACAAGGCAGCGTATCCCGTAAACGCAATGGGAACGAGCAAGGCGATGATGGAAAAGGTTATCGTGGCAAAATCACGTACCGTTTCCCCCGACAAGACGAAGATTTGCTGCACCCGTTACGGCAACGTTATGTGCAGCCGCGGCAGCGTTATTCCCCTTTGGATTGACCAAATCCGCGCAGGTAAGCCTATTACGCTGACCGACCCTAATATGACTCGTTTCATTATGTCCTTGGAAGAAGCCGTAGACCTCGTGCTTTTTGCTTTCGAAAACGGAGAAAGCGGCGATATCCTCGTACAAAAAGCGCCTGCTTGTACCATACAAACGCAAGCGGAAGCAGTGTGCGAGCTCTTTGGCGGCGATAAGAACAATATCAAAGTGATTGGTATCCGTCACGGCGAAAAAATGTACGAAACGTTGCTTACCAACGAGGAGTGCGCAAACGCTATTGATTTAGGCAATTTCTATCGAGTACCTTGCGATAAACGTGGGCTTAACTACGATAAATATTTCAAGCAAGGCGATAAAGAGCGCAATCCTTTGACGGAATTCAATTCCAACAACACGCAACTTTTAAGCGTGGAAGAAACGAAGGCGAAAATTGCCTCTTTGCAATATATTCAAGAAGAACTGAAAAAATAAGGACAAGCCATGAAAATTCTTGTAACGGGCGCAAAAGGATTCGTAGGGAAAAATCTTTGCGCGGCTTTATACAACTTAAAAGACGGGAAGGATAGGACGCGTCCGACGTTGAAGATTGACGCCGTTTACGAATACGATATCGACAGCAATCCTGCTGATTTGGACGCGTATTGTCAAGACGCGGATTTCGTGTTCAACCTTGCGGGCGTAAACCGTCCAAAAACCCAAGAAGAGTTTATGCAAGGCAATTTCGGCTTTGCTTCTACGCTTTTGAATACGCTTAAAAAATACGGAAATAAAGCAAGTGTAATGCTTTCTTCCTCTATCCAAGCGACGCTTATTGGGCGTTATGCCGAAGGGGAATACGGCAAGAGCAAAAAGGCGGGGGAAGAACTTTTCTTTGCGTACGCCCAAGAAAGCGGTGGGCAGGTATGCGTTTACCGTTTCCCTAATCTCTTTGGGAAATGGTGTCGCCCCAATTACAACAGCGCCGTGGCTACCTTTTGCAATAACATCGCTAACGATTTGCCTATCACGGTAAGCGACAGGGCGGTAGAGCTTGAATTGTTATATATCGACGATTTGGTGCAAGAAATGCTCGATTTATTAGAGGGGAAAGGGCATCGTTGCGATTACGAGGGATTAACGCCCGTGGAAAGCCAGACGGGCAGGTATTATTACGTGCCTACGACGCATAAAGTTACGCTTGGCGAAATCGTGGATTTATTGCATACCTTCCGCGCGCAAAGCGAAACGTTGGTGATTCCCGAAATTCCTAACGGGAGTTTCGCAAAGAAACTTTATTCGACGTATTTAAGCTATTTGCCCAAAGAAAAAGTGGCGTTTGATTTACATACGAACGAAGATAGTAGGGGCAGCTTTACCGAGCTTTTAAAGACGGAAAAGTGTGGACAAGTGTCTATTAACATCTCCAAGCCCGGGATTACGAAAGGGCAGCATTGGCACCATACGAAATGGGAGTTTTTCATCGTCGTATCCGGGAAAGGCTTAATTCAACAAAGAAAAATTGGCACGGACGAGGTGTTCAATTTTGAGGTGAGCGGAGAAAGAATTCAAGCGGTGCATATGTTGCCCGGGTACACCCACAATATTATCAATCTTTCCAATACGGAAAATTTGGTGACGGTGATGTGGGCGAACGAGCAATTTGATAACGAACGTCCTGATACGTTTTTTGAAGTGGTGGAATAAAAAATATGGCGGCGTGGACGAAAGAACAACAAATGGTATTGCATTTGGCGGAACGGGGATTGTCCGCTTATTCAGCCACGCCCGTTTATGAAGAAGAGGAGTTAAAGAGCCTCGATTGGGAGGCTGTATACCAAGAAAGCGTGGACCAAACGGTGTCGCTGTTATGCTTTGATAGCGTTGCCGTTTATAAAAACTATGTCCCGCAAGCCATATACGCCAAGTGGAAAAATACGGCGATTGCGCAAATGCAAACAGCGTTGCGTTTATCGCAAGTGCAAGCTGAGTTATGCGCTCTATTAAAAGAATATAAATATGCCTACGTGATTTTAAAAGGAACGTCGGCGGCGGAATATTATCCCAACCCCAATTTACGGATTTTAGGCGATATTGATTTCTATATAGAAAAAGACAAATGCGCAGAAATAGAAAAGCTGTTGGAAGAAAACGGATACGTCAATCAAAGGGAATCGCACGTTTATCACGTTAATTTTAAAAAGGATAACGTGACTGTCGAAATGCATTTCGATTTACCAGGTATGCCCGACGGGACGTTGGGGCAACGAACGCGCGCTTTTTGTGAACCGATTTTTGAAACGTGCGTCGTGCGTGAAAACGAGCTTTTTACGGCAAAGACACCCAACGATTTATATCACGGCGTAATTATTTTGTTGCACGCGTTAAGTCATCAAACGGGATACGGCGTAGGGCTTCGGCATTTATGCGATTGGGCGGCGTACGTGCAAAAAACGCAAAAGGAAGGGTATTGGCAGGAAGCTCTGCTTCCCTTATTCAAGGAAATCGGCGTATACCGTTATGCGTGTGCGTTGACGAAGATGTGCGCCGTGTATTTAGGCATCGGTTGCCCCGATTGGGCGCAGGAAGCGCCGTTGAAGCTTTGCGAACGGTTGCTTATCGATATGTTTACCGCCGGGAATTTTGGAAAGAAAGACAAAGCGTATTCGAAAAGCGCGCAACTGATAGAAAATAAAGACGGAAAACGAAGAGGACCTTTTGCTACGCTGATGCACTCGTTACACGTATCTATCGTTTGGCGGTATCCTATCGTGAAAAAGGTGTGGATAATTTATCCGTTTATCTTCGTTTGGAAAGTGATTAAAAATCTATTTTTAATGTGCATAGGGAAACGAGCGCCTTTATCAAAGACGTTGCCCGAAGCGAAAAAGCGCAAACAAATTTATGAACAACTGAAAATATTTGAGCCGCAAGGCGAGGAGAAACAAAAAAATGGAAACGAAAATTAGATTGGATTATTCGGACGTAAAATTCCAAGACAACGGGAAATTAAAGTTATTGATTGTCGTGGGTACTCGCCCGGAAATCATTCGCTTGGCGGCGGTTATCAACAAGGCGCGTCAATATTTTGATTGTATTTTGGCGCATACGGGACAAAATTACGATTATAACCTCAACGGCGTATTCTTTAAGGATTTGAAACTTGCCGACCCCGAAGTGTATATGGACGCGGTGGGCGACGATTTGGGCGCGACGGTGGGGAATATTATCAACTGCTCGTATAAACTGATGGTGGCGTGCAAGCCGGACGCGCTTCTTATTTTGGGGGATACGAACAGCTGCCTTTCCGCGATTGCTGCAAAGCGGTTGCATATTCCTATTTTCCATATGGAAGCAGGCAATCGTTGCAAGGACGAGTGTTTGCCTGAAGAAACGAACCGCCGTATCGTAGATATTATTTCCGACGTGAACTTGGCGTATTCCGAACACGCACGTCGATATCTTGCGGATTGCGGACTTCCCAAAGAACGCACGTACGTGACGGGTTCGCCTATGGCGGAAGTGTTGCATAACAATCTTACCGATATTGAGAAGAGTGACGTTTTGGATAGGCTTGGGTTGCAGGCGAAAAAATATATTCTTTTATCTGCGCACAGAGAAGAGAATATCGATACGGAAAAGAATTTCCTTTCCCTTTTCACGGCTATCAATAAAATGGCGGAAAAATACGATATGCCCATACTGTATTCCTGCCATCCCAGAAGCAAAAAGCGTTTGGAAGCAAGCGGTTTCGTTTTGGATAAGAGAGTTATGTGTCAACAGCCTTTGGGATTTCACGATTATAACAAATTGCAAATGAACGCGTTTGCGGTGGTGTCTGATAGCGGTACTTTGCCGGAAGAGAGCAGTTTCTTTACGTCGATTGGCAAACCCTTCCCTGCCGTTTGTATCCGTACCTCGACGGAGCGTCCCGAAGCGCTGGATAAGGCGTGTTTCGTGCTGGCAGGTATTGACGAAAAGCATCTTTTGCAAGCGGTGGATACTGCCGTGCAATTGACGGTGGACGGTAATCACGGTATCCCCGTGCCAGATTACGTAGAGGAGAACGTGTCGACGAAAGTGGTGAAACTTATTCAAAGCTATACGGGCGTCGTTGATAAGATGGTTTGGAGAAAATATTAAAGAGAAAACGAGAAGGAGAAAGAAGATAAATGGGAAAATTTGTTGAAAAATTAAAGAAGGCGGGTTACGCATTTTTTGGCGAAAAACGTTGGAATAAGATAATTAACAAGCGTGCTAGAAGAAAGAATCCTGAGAGGTTTGAACACTTTGAATGTTTTGGCGATTTAAATCCAGATAAGACGATTTATTTAATCCGAAAACCTTATTCAATCGGTGAAGGATTGCTTTCCATTTTCGTATACGTTATGGGACGTATTGATTATGCGGATAGAAACGGTATGATACCTTTTGTGGATTTAGAACAAGAAGGGGTGCCTTCGAGATTTGCCCGTTATTTTACCTTAAAGACGGATTTGACGCGCGAAGAAGTTTATCAAAGCAAGAACGTATTGCTGTCCGGTAATGGGGAAAAACCTGTGTATCCCGGTTGGTGCAATTGGATTAACACGGAGTTCAATGAGCAAAAGTATGCGTTGTTTGAAAAATACGTGGCATTTTCGGACGTAGTTTTAGAGAAACTAGAAGAAGTAAGCCAAAAGATTCTTCCTGAAAAATGTCTTGGATTATATATGAGAGGAACGGATTATTTTGCTTTAAAACCGGGTGGCCATCCGATTCAACCCACGTTTGAAGATTTAGTAGATAAAATAGAAGAGTTTTTGGAACGAGAAGGATTGGAGAGGATTTTCTTGGTGACGGAAGATATCAATATGTATCAAAAAGCAAAAGAACGTTACGGGGAAAAGATATTTATTTTAGATGAAAACGAGTTTGTAACTGATTATAAATCCGGCGAGATGATATTGGAAGCGGCCGAAAGAAAAGGTAGCATTGATGAAATCAATATGACTTATTTATTAAAAATAATATTATTATCGAAATGTGCGTGCTTCGTTGGTGGAAGAACTAATGGGTCGTCCGTGGCAAACGCGCTAAATGGTGGAAAATATAAACAGCGTTTCGTTTATGACGTTGGGTATTATTAATATAAAATTATAGCGGCTATAAATAAAATAAAATTACAGGAAGAAAGAAAAATGAAAGGAATTATACTTGCTGGTGGCGCAGGCACAAGATTGTATCCGTTGACGATGGTTACTTCAAAACAGTTATTGCCTATATACAATAAGCCTATGATATATTATCCATTATCGACGTTGATGCTTGCTGGGATAAAGGATATTTTAATTATTTCTACGCCTACGGATTTGCCTAATTTTGAAAGATTGCTCGGTGATGGCTCGGCGTATGGTGTACATTTCTCCTATAAAGTACAGCCTTCGCCCGACGGTTTAGCGCAAGCGTTTATTTTGGGTGAAGAATTTATCGGTGATGACGCGTGCGCTATGGTGCTTGGGGATAATATTTTTTATGGAAACGGTTTTTCAAAAACGTTAAAAACAGCTGTACAAAACGCGGAAGAAAATAATCGGGCAACCGTATTTGGCTATTACGTAACCGACCCCGAACGTTTTGGCGTGGTAGAATTCGACGATAATGGAAAGGTGATTTCCATTGAAGAAAAGCCCAAAACGCCCAAGAGTAATTACGCGGTAACAGGTTTATATTTTTATCCTAAAAAGGTTAGCGAGAAGGCAAATGCCGTGAAACCGTCTGCCCGTGGGGAATTGGAAATCACTACGTTAAACGAAATGTATTTGCAAGAAAGTGCATTAGACGTACAGCTTTTAGGAAGAGGTTTTGCTTGGTTAGACACAGGAACGATGGATAGCTTGGCGGAAGCGACCAATTTTGTAAAGATGGTGCAGTCAAGACAGGGAATTGAAATTTCCGCGCCGGAAGAAATTGCATATAAATATGGCTGGATAACGAAAGAAGAGCTGTTGCAAGCGGCGCAAAAATATGGTAAGTCCCCGTATGGCGAACATTTGAAAAACGTTGCGACGGGTAAGATACAGTATTGAGGTTATTATGAGTAAATTTAAATTTATAGAAACGAAAATAAAAGATGTATACATAATAGAACCCACTGTATTTGGCGATAATCGCGGCTATTTTATGGAAACGTACAATAAAGACGAGTTTCTCGCTGCGGGTTTACAATACGAATTTTTACAAGACAACCAATCAAGTTCTAGAAGAGGTGTATTGCGTGGTTTACATTTTCAAAAGACATATCCGCAAGCAAAGCTTGTAAGAGTGTTGAAAGGCGAAGTGTACGACGTGGCGGTGGATTTACGAAAAAACAGTAAAACGTACGGACAATGGCAAGGCGTACTCCTTTCGGAAGAAAACAAACGTCAATTTATGATTCCGCGCGGGTTTGCGCATGGCTTTTTAGTAGTGAGCGATTATGCGGAATTCGCTTATAAATGTGACGATAGATATCATCCCGAAGACGAGGGGGGGATAGCGTACGACGACCCGTCTTTAAATATTGATTGGATGGCGCAATTGGGCGATGGGGAGATTATTTTAAGTGAAAAAGATAAGAAACTCCCGAAACTGCAAGAAATAAAAATGGCTTTTTAAGGAGGATAACATGACGATAATTGTTACGGGTGGGGCAGGATTTATTGGCTCTAATTTCGTGTTTCATATGTTAAATACTTATCCTGATTATAGGATAGTATGTTTGGATAAATTGACGTATGCGGGGAATCTTTCCACGCTTGCGCCGGTTATGGATAATCCTAAATTCCGTTTTGTAAAAGCGGATATATGTGATAGAGAAGCGGTAAATACGTTATTTGAAGAAGAAAAACCGGATATGGTGGTAAACTTTGCGGCGGAAAGCCACGTGGACCGTTCCATTGAAGACCCGGAAATTTTCTTAAAGACGAATATTTTAGGCACAGCCACGTTAATGGACGCTTGCCGTAAATACGGTATCAAACGTTATCACCAAGTATCCACGGATGAAGTATATGGAGATTTGCCGTTGGATAGACCCGATTTATTTTTTACGGAAGATACGCCGATACATACGAGTTCTCCGTATTCGTCGTCCAAAGCAGGGGCGGATTTGCTGGTGCTTGCATATCATAGAACGTACGGATTGCCTGTGTCAATCAGCCGTTGTTCCAATAACTATGGCCCCTATCATTTCCCTGAAAAATTGATACCGCTTATGATAGCCAACGCATTGAATAATAAACTTTTGCCTGTGTATGGGGAAGGAATAAACGTCCGCGATTGGCTCTACGTAGAAGACCATTGTAAGGCGATTGATTTGATTATTCATAAAGGTCGCGTGGGTGAAGTGTATAACGTCGGTGGCCATAACGAAATGAAAAACATCGACATTGTCAGGCTGATTTGTAAAGAACTCGGCAAGAGTGAAGAGTTGATTACCTTCGTCAAGGATAGAAAGGGACACGATATGCGTTATGCAATTGACCCGACGAAGATACATAACGAGCTTGGTTGGTTGCCAGAAACGTGTTTTGCAGACGGGATAAAGAAAACGATAACGTGGTATTTGGAAAATCGTGCATGGTGGGAAAATATCATTAACGGAGAATATCAAAACTATTACGAAAGAATGTACAAGGATAGATAACGATGAGTGAAATTACGCATGTTGAAGAGTTAAAAGGAGAAGATTGCACGGTAACCCCTTTGATTAAAGAGAGAAATAAAAAAATCGATATCATCAAGGGATTGGCAATTCTTTTGATGGTTTTCGGTCACGCTATTTTTGGTAGTGTAGGTGCTGGGTACGATTATTTGTATGAATGGATATATCTTTTTCATATGCCTGTATTTTTTATGGCGTCTGGCTTTTTTTGGAAAGATACATCGGTAAAAAATCTGAAACAACTTCTTGTATTTATTTGGAAGAAGACAAAATCGTTATATATACCCTATGTTTTTTTAAATCTATTTTTTCTCTTTTTTGATGACGTTCTTGTTGCGCTAAATTTATGTGAAACAGGAATAAATCCGCTTGATTTGTCGGTTGGCAATATTATAAAGATTTTATTGTTATATAAAGGAAGTGTAGGCTTTGCAGGTGCAACGTGGTTTTTAAGGGCACTATATATTGTTTTGGTCGCGCAAGGCATTTGGGTTTTTATATTGAATAAAATTAAAGCACCAAAATTCATTTCATTTATTCCTTTTTTTGGAGTTGTTTTATTTTTGTTAATTATAGCATTTATACAAAAAGATATTCCTGATGTATTATTTCAAATACTTCCAGCATATATTTACTTTGTTTTTGGTATACTTATAAAAAATGTTAAAAAATTAACGAATCTTAATGTTATTTATGCTGTCATTTTATCAATTATTTCTACTGGATTGTTGGTGGCAATTGTTTTTTTGAGGAGAAGAAATGCTATTATAAGTGATATTTTGGATGTCGGTATTAATGGAATTCTTGGATGGATTATGTTATATTCAATTTCTGTCTTGATTGAAAAATATTCCAAAATAATAACAAGAATATTATGTTATTTGGAAAAAACTACGATATATATAGTTTTATGGCATTTTATCGCCTTTAAACCAGTGTCTTTAGTTTATATTTTAATTAAGAGGCTACCAATTGAAAAGCTAAAAGACTTACCTGTTATTCAAGGGACGTCAAGTGTTTTATTGGCCTTCTCATATACTCTTGTTAGCGTTGCAATATGCTTATTGATACGTATTATATATGTTTTCTTTATAAATAAAATTAAAGAGCTTTTTAGAAAAAATAAACATAATAAATCTTTGTGATGAATACGAACATAAAAACGCATTATCACGATATATTAAAAATATAAAAACAAATTAATCGCCGTAAGGCGATTTTTGTCTATTCCGTAGGGAGTGTGTATGAAAGATAAGACGTTTGAAAAAATAGATGGGAAAGAAATATCTAAAGCAACCATTGCGCGTATGCCGTTGTATTTGCGCTTTTTACAAGAAGAAAATTCCAGAGGGGAAAAATACATATCTTCCACCGTGATTGCGCAAAATATTTCCGTATCGTCGGTGCTTGTTCGCAAAGACTTGGCGTTGGTGTCTTCCCAATCGGGAAGGCCGCGCTTGGGGTTTGCAATCAGCCGTTTGATTGTCGATATTGAAAAATTTTTGGGATATGACAACCTTTCTGACGCTATCGTCGTGGGGGCTGGTGGGCTTGGACGCGCCTTTCTTGGTTACGAGGGATTTAAAAGCAACGGACTTAACGTTCTTGCGGCGTTTGACGTGGATAAAAAAATCGTAGGGAAAAGCGTCGCTGGAAAGCTTATTTATCATCTGGACGATTTGGAAAAATTCGTAAAAGAAAGTCAGGTGAAAATAGGAATTATCACCGTTCCTAAACACGCCGCGCAAGAGGTGTTAAACCGCTTGGTAGAGGCTGGAGTGAAGGCTATATGGAATTTTGCGCCTGCGCCTTTACGCGCCCCCAAAGATATCGTACTGAAAACGGAGGATTTGGCTGCTTCTTTGGCAATGCTTGCCGGGCAACTGTACAAAAGCAACGGACGATAACGGCGTTCCGTTTCTCGCGTTTTGCGGCGGTGCGCAAAGGGGGAGAATTGGAAGAAAAAAAAGAGAAGCAAGACACGCTTGCCGTTTTGTTGCAACAAGTGAGAGAAGCGCAAAAGGAATTTGCTACGTATTCGCAAAAACAAGTGGACGATATTTTTAAGGCGGCTGCCTTTGCTGCCAACGCAGATAGGTTGCGCCTTGCAAAACTTGCGGTAGAAGAAACGGGTATGGGGGTTTTTGAAGATAAGGTTTTGAAAAACCACTATGCGTCCGAATATATTTATCACCGTTATAAAAACGAAATAACTTGTGGCGTAATCGAGGACGACGAGGCAAACGGTTACGTACGCATCGCTGAACCGATTGGGGTGGCGGCGGCAATCGTGCCGACGACAAACCCTACGTCTACGGCGGTATTTAAAGCCCTGCTCTGCTTAAAAACGCGGAACGGGCTTATTTTGTCCCCACATCCACGGGCGAAGAATTGTACGATAGCGGCGGCAAAAACGGTGCTGGAAGCGGCGGTGGCGGCCGGCGCGCCGAAAGGGATTATTGCGTGGATAGAATCGCCTTCGGTGGAGTCGTCTGCAAGATTGATGCAAGAAGCGGATATTATTTTGGCAACGGGTGGACCGTCTATGGTAAAGGCGGCGTATTCTTCGGGGAAACCTGCCGTTGGCGTAGGTGCGGGGAATACGCCTGCCGTCATTGACGAGACGGCGGAAATTCGCGGCGCTGTAGCGTCGATTTTGCACTCGAAAACGTTTGATAACGGGGTGATATGCGCATCTGAGCAAGCTATCGTGGCAGTACAAGGGATATACGCAGAGGTAAAAAGAGAATTGCAAGCGCAAGGCGCGTATTTTTTGCAGGAAAGTGAAATGCAAAAAATGCGTGAATTGATGTTTGGCAAAGGGGGATTAAACGCGGCAATCGTTGGACAAAGCGCGAAAAAAATAGCGGGGCTTTGTGGGATAACCGTTCCTGAAAGCACGAAAACGTTGGTGGGAGAAGTGCAATCGGTTGGCGAAGACGAGCCTTTCTCGAAAGAAAAACTCTCACCTGTTTTAGCAATGTACAAGGCTGAAAATTTCGAGGAGGCGACGGATATTGCCGACGCGTTAGTACACGCAGGGGGCTTGGGGCATACGGCAGCTATTTATATAGACGAACAACGGGCAAAACAGCGTTTCGACGCGTTTTGCGCGCGTATGAAGGCTTGTCGTATTTTGCTAAATACTCCTGCGGCGCAAGGCGGTATTGGGGATTTATATAATTTCCGTTTGACGCCGTCTTTAACGCTTGGATGCGGTTCTTGGGGAGGAAACAGCGTTTGCGAGAACGTAGGCGTACAGGAATTGTTGAATATCAAATCGGTGGCGAAGCGGCGCGAAAATATGTTATGGTTACGTATACCGCAAAAGGTGTATTTCAAGCGCGGTTGTTTGCGAACGGCGCTGGGAGAATTGAAAGAAGAATACCGCAAGCGCAAGGCGTTTATCGTCACGGACGAGTATTTATATAAACACGGCGTTGCGGATAAAATTACGCGGGAATTGGACCGTATGGGGATTGCGCATACGGAGTTTTTCGAGGTGATGGCAGACCCGACGCTCGCCTGCGCAAAAGAGGGGGCGAAACGGATGGCGGCGTTTGCGCCCGACGTCATTATTGCCTTGGGGGGCGGTTCGCCAATGGACGCAGCGAAAATTATGTGGGTGATGTACGAACATCCCAACGTGAAATTTGAAGAATTGGCTTTGCGGTTTATGGATATACGAAAACGGGTATATGCGTTTCCCAAAATGGGCGAAAAAGCGTTGTTCGTGGCGATTCCTACGACGGCAGGGACGGGCAGCGAAGTGACGCCGTTTGCCGTGATTACGGACGAGAAAACGGGGGCGAAATATCCACTTGCGGATTATCAGTTATTGCCGAATATGGCGATTTGCGACGTGGAACTGATGTTGGATATTCCACCGAGGTTGACGGCGTATGCCGGATTTGATGCGTTATCGCACGCGATTGAGGCAGCTACGTCGCTTGCTGCGTCCGATTTTACGGACGGATTGGCGATGGAGGCTGTGAAAATTCTGTTTGAGTATCTACCGAGGGCGTATCGTTTGGGAAGGGCAGATATTGAGGCGAGAGAAAAAGTGGCAAACGCCGCCACGATGGCAGGGATTGCGTTTGCCAACGCCTTTTTAGGGGTTTGCCACTCTATGGCGCATAAGCTTGGCGCGTACTGGCATTTGCCACACGGGGTATCCAACGGATTGCTATTGGTGGAAGTGATACGTTTTAATGCGGCGAAAACCCCTGAAAAAATGGGCACGTTTCCGCAGTACGCATATCCCCAAGCGTTGGAAAAGTACGTGGAAATGGCGAAACGTATCGGCATTGACGGCAACACGGACGAGGAGATTTTAGAAAAATTTATAGAGAGAATTCAAGGATTAAAAGAGGAGATTGGGATACCGAAATCGATACGGGAAGCGATTGGCGAGCAGGGCAGCGAAAAGGCGTTTTTGGAGAGTTTAGATAAAATGAGCATAGACGCTTTTGACGACCAATGCACGGGCGCGAACCCAAGATATCCGCTGGTAGAAGAAATACGGGAAATGTACTTGCGCGCATATTACGGGCAATAAAAGAAAAAACGGCGTTTTCAGCCGTTTTTTTCTGTCGAGAATAGCTTGCATATTTTTGCAGAGTATGATATACTGAAAATATGAAAAGTTTGCAAGAATTGGAAAATAAAGTGGTTTGCGTGGCAACGTCGGGCGGTATGGATTCGACGGCGTTGTTGCATTATTTGAAGTCGCAAGAAGATACGTACGGATACACGCTTTCTGCGGTGCATTGCGAACACGGGATTCGCGGGCTGAAAAGCATAATGGATATGCGCTTCGTGCAAAAGATGTGTAAGAAATGGGATATTCCTTTATATATCTTCCGTGAAAATTGCAAGAAAAAAGCGCAAACGGAAAAGACGAGTTTGGAGACGGCTGCAAGGAATTTCCGTTACGAGTGTTTTCAATCGTTACGCATGGAAGGAAAAGCCGACTGTATTGCTACGGCGCATCACGCAAGGGACGAGGCGGAAACCGTGTTGTTTCGGCTTGCGCGCGGCGCGTCCCTTTCAGGCGTTGCGGCAATGCACGCGGAAAGAGAAGACATCGTTCGCCCGTTTTTAGAGTGGTCGAAAAGAAGAATTTTTGCGTACGTTAAAAAACATAAATTGGCGTACAGAGAGGATAAGAGCAATCAAAATACGGCGTATACGAGAAACGCGTTGCGTTTAAGGGTGTTGCCTACGTTGGATATGGTGATTCCCGGGGCGACGGAAAATATCGCGCGCTTCTCCGCGCGTGTTGCGGAAGACGACGAGTATTTATACAGACAAAGCGTAAGCTTGCTTTCGCAAAACGAAGAGGGGTTCGTCGTTGCGTTTAGCAAAGAAAGACCGCTGTTTTCTCGCGCGTCCTTGCTTGCCATGAAACGATTGGGAATTATGAAAAATTATACGCAAGCGCATTTGGACGGCGTATATAATTTGCAAGACAGCGAAAGGGGCGCGTGCATTACGCTGCCGCAAAGCGTCGTGGCGGAAAAGACGGAAAAAGGCATTTTGTTCTATTTGAAAAATGACGACGTTATAGACGAAACGGCGGAAGAACAACCTTTCTCTTTGGATGGGTTTGACGGGGGTAAGTATAAGGTGAACGTATCCCAAGAAGAACCGACAAAGGACACGTACGTTGGGAAAGTGCTGCGCGTGGACGCAAATAAGATACCCAAAGACGCTACGTTTCGCTTTCGAAAGGAAGGGGACGAAATTGAAAAATTTGGCGGCGGAAGAAAAACGCTGAAAAAATATTACAACGAAGAAAAAATACCCGTAAAAACGCGCGCTTGTTTGCCGCTGATTGCAAGTGGCAAAAACGGAGAAGTGTACGTCGTTTGCGGATATGAAATTGCTGATAAATTAAAAGTGACGGCGAAAACGAAAAAGGTGTTATATATTACGATAACAGAAGCGTAAAAGAAAGGGAAACGGTTAACCGTTTCCCTGTTTTCTTGCGCGAATATATGCGCCGCCCTTTTTTAGAGGGCATTGATGCGCTTTTGCCATTTGTGAAACGCTCGTTACCTGATAGCCTGCGTTTTTTAAATCGGGCAACAAGCGTTTTAACGCCGTGACGGTGTTGGGGTAGCCGTCGTGCATAAGGACGATTGCCCCTGCGAATTTCTGTTGAAAGACGACGTCGTAAATTTCGTCGGGGGTTGCGTTTGTCCAATCGAGCGTGTCTATCGTCCAATCGATAATCGGCACGTCAACCGCTTGTTTGATTTCTGCGTTGATACGTCCGTACGGCGCGCGGAAAAGGTGGCTTTTTTTGCCGTCTATCTGCGTCAATAAATTTTCCGTGTTTTTTACTTCCGTTTGGAATTGCGAAAGGGAAATTGTCGTTACGTCGGGATGGGAATAGGTGTGGTTGCCCAGCTCCCAGCCCAAGGTTACGGCTGCGGATAAAGCGGATAAAGAGCTGCTATCCATACGGTTTCCATTGCAAAAAAGCGACGCCGTAGCGATACAATCCGGATTGGATTCGTTAAACGAAGCAAAGACGGCAAGGACGTTTTCAAGCGTGGAGGAGGGGGCGTCGTCAAACGTAAATGCAATAAGGCGTTTGGATAAGTCAATGCGAGAAACGTCCACGTTTGTGACGTCCCAAAAACTCTCCGTTTGGGGATTTGTCGTGGGTAACGGGGAAAAATCAAATTCTTCCCCAAAAGTAGCTTCGTTTAATAACGATAGCCGATTGGACGGATTGGACGGTGGGGTTTGCGCCGACGGGTGGCTACACGAGGCAATATTTATCAAGGCGTAGACGAGGAAACAGCAGTATACGAAGCGTTTTTTCATAATAAAAGTATTTGTAAACGTTTATTTTTTTATACTTTTTCAAGAATTTGTGGAAAATGGCAGGGCAAAGGGGTGGATTTACGAAAAAAGAGTATTGACAAATTGCCTAAAATATGTTATAATTCAAATTGGCTTTTAACGATAACGTATATAAGGGGAAGTTACTTTTCGTGGATAAGTTTCAAGAACAACAACAGATTTTAGAGGTGTGCCGTCGCTTTAATTTGCAGGGAGAATATCGTTATTACGAGCAAATTAACAGCGGACATATCAATACGACCTATTGTGTGTACTATTTCCGTGACGGCGAAATTAAAGATTATATTTTGCAACGCGTAAATACGTACGTGTTTAAGGACCCTTATACCGTTATGGATAATATTTCTTCCGTGACGGAATACATCCGCGCAAAAATAAAGGCGACGGGGATTTCTGCAAAGCGTTTTGTATTGCATTATTCCACGACGGAAACGGGGGAGTATTATACGCTATTGCCCGACGGTGGTTTTTGGCGGTGTTGCCGTTATATTGACGGTTCGATTTCGCCGTTGGATACCAACGATTTGTTCCTTATTGAGCAATCGGGCAGGGCGTTTGGGGAATTCCAAATGTATCTTGCCGATTATCCTATTGAAAAGCTGAATATCGTAATTCCGCATTTCCATAATACGATTCGGCGTTACGACGCGCTGAGAAAAGCGGTGAGCGAAGACGTAATGCGTAGGGCGCGTGAGGCGGAGGCGTTAATACAGCAGTATTATGCGTTGGAAGACGTGGCTACCGAGCCGTACCGTTTGCAAAAACAAGGAGTGTTGCCGTTGCGTGTAACGCATAACGATACGAAGACGAGCAACGTGTTGTTTGATTCGCACACGCACGAGCGTTTGACGGTAATTGATTTGGATACTGTTATGCCCGGGCTGGTGGCGTTTGATTTTGGAGATGCGATTCGTATGGCGGCCTCTACTTCGCCGAAAGAAGACGAAAGGGATTTGTCTAAAGTGAAGCTGGATATGGAGAAGTTCGAGGCGTTTACCAAAGGGTTTGTGCACGAGGTAAAAGGCGCGATTACGCAGGCAGAAATGGATTCTTTGGCGATGGGCGCGCTTGCTATGACGACGGAGTGCGGCGTACGCTTTTTAACCGATTATTTAGAGGGGGATAAGTATTTCCGTATTCATTATCCCGAACAAAATCTTGCCCGTGCAATGCGGCACGTGGTATTGGCGCAAGATATGCTGAAACGTATGGACGAAATGAAGGATATCGTAAAGAAATACAGCGAAGAAAACTAAGAAAATTTTGCTCCCGAAGCGGTTGGGCTTCGGGAGCGTTTTTTTGTCACTTTTCCCGACGCTATTTGTATATAATGGTGAAGGGGGAGAAAAGGATGCGCATACGATTTATCACGGACAATACGTCGCCGAAATTTTTGGACGTACCGACGGACGAAGGGGCGGAAGTGACGATTTTACATTTTTATCAAGAGGAAGTTAGCTATGAAAAAGAGCTAAAAGGAGAAACGAGTTTTTTTGAGGAGATAGCGCGCTTGTCAAAAACGGTAAAAGGAGTGGTGGTGTGCGGATGTATCACCGATACGAAAGGGCTACGCCGTAAATCGGTGGTCGTGGCGGATAACGGACGGCTGGTAGGGGTGTCGGATATGTTAAACGCCGTGGACGGAAAATACGACAGCGGCGCGGCTTTGCGTGTGTACGAAACAAAAGGAGGACGTATGGGAGTGGTGGTTGCCGACGATTTGCGTTTTCCTGAAATCGTGAAATCGCTTGCGGTATGCGGGAGTGATTTTATCGTTTGTCCGTTTGGACGGATGGAAGGGATAGAAACGGTGCTATTACGCGCCAACGCGTATTGCTACGGCGTGCCGATATTTTTTTGTTCGTTAGGAAATTGCATGATAGCGGACGTATCGGGGGAGATTGCGTTTGCTTCCTCGCAAGCCATGGCGGTTGCCGCCTTTACGCCAAGAAAGGAATATCATTTAATAGAAACACGGCGAAGGGGGTTTTCTACGGCGCGTTGATAATAGCTGTGCTTGTGACGGGTAAATACTCGATACGAAGTGCAAACAAAATCTTTACATCGTTTGACATTTTTCTTAAAAAGTGTTACAATAAAAATAGCGAAAAATGTCGAAAGAGAGTAGATACTATGTTAAACATTATTGAAGTGACCACGAAGAAACAAAGAAAGGAGTTCGTGCAATATCCGTTGCGTTTATATAAGGGAAATCCGTATTTCGTTCCACCGTTGTACGGGGACGAAATGAAGATGTTCACCGATAAAAACGTGTACAGCAAAACATGTCAATCGGTGTTTTATCTTGCGCAACGCGACGGGAAAACTGTGGGGAGAATTCAAGGGATTATCCAAAGGCAATATAACGATATTCATCAAACGAAGCAGGTGCGTTTTACCCGTTTTGATTGTGAAAACGACGAGGCAACGGCAAAGGCGTTATTTGACGCCGTGGAAAGCTGGGGAAAGGCAAACGGGATGACGGATATCGTCGGGCCGCTTGGATATAGCGATTTGGAAAGGGAAGGATTGTTGATTGAGGGGTTCGACCAAGAGCAGACCTTTGAAGAACAGTATAATTACGAGTATTACGCGAACTTAATAGAGTCGAACGGCTATGAAAAAGCGGTTGACTGGGTGGAACATCGTCTTTTTAGGTTGCTTGATGATAAGGCGCGTTTGGACGCGTTGTTGTATCGTTCGTTTGAGAAATACAACTTGCATATTGGCGGCGAAAAAATGCGCAAGGGCGCGTTTATTAAAAAGTACGCAGACGGGATTTTCGCTTGCATTGACGAGTGCTATAAAGATTTATACGGCACGGTGCCTTTCACGAAGGAAATGGCAGAACAAATGGTGGCGCAATTTAAATTGGTGGTGAATAAGCGATTTATTTGCGTAATGTGCGACGAAAACGAAAAGGTGGTGGCGTTTGGGTTATGTCTGCCCGGAATTGGCAAAGCGGTGCAAAAAAGCGGCGGCAGATTGACGCCGGGATGTCTTATCCGTTTGTTAAAGGCGATTAGGAAACCGAAAGTTATCGATATGGCGCTAGTAGGGATTTTACCCGAGTACCGTAAGGCAGGATTGACGGCAGGGATGTTGTCGATATTGGGCGGTATGGTTGACGAAAAAGGCGTTGAATATATGGAAACCAATTTAAATTTGGAAGATAACGTCGCAATTCAAGCGACGTGGAAACGCTTTGACCATATCCAACATAAACGTAGACGTTGCTATAAAAAAACATTGTAATAAAACAGAAAGCAAAGCCCGACGGATTTTTCCGTCGGGCTTTGCTTTTAATTGTTATCGATTTTTGCGTTTTCGTGGCGGGCGTTGGCGGCGGCTATTCTTTCGTTTGCCGCGATAATTTGCTTTTCACGTTCTATTTTCGCTTTTTCGTTGCGTTGCGCAGGCGTCATACGTGCGTCGTTCCAGCTTTGTTTTGCGTTTTCTTTTGCCTTCTTATACGTATTGCGGCCACGGTTTTCTTCGAAAGTGGCTTTACTTTCCGCTTTTACTGCGTTTATATTGGCTTTATCAACTTCGTGTTGTTCTTTGGCGCTTTGTTTCATATTTTTGAAGGCGTTTTTAAAAAATTGTTTAATTCCCATATTTTTTCCCTCTTTTAATCGTTTAATATACGATTGGAAAGGTCGAGGATTTGTTGGGAATATTTCTTTTTGCGCTTGTTTAAGATGCGTTTATAGATAGGATAGGTAGAAAGGGTGAGCCCAATCCCTATAACGCCTAAGACGATGCCAAGGGGCATGGCAAACGTCGTGCCTGCGCCAAGTACCTTCATCGCAAGACACATGCCCGTGCCAAGTACAAGCGAGCTGGCGCTTCCGTACGTATACGCGAAAATGTTGGCGGGACGCTTTACCCGTTTGTCTAACGATTTTAACTCGTCCAACTGCGTGGGTTGTTTTTCGATGTAATGCATTTTGATGTTTTCCACAACGTTCATTTCGGTTTTGTCCATAATTTTTTACTCCTGTCGATTGATTTTGTAATTGTATTATAGAGGGGGATTGTTTGTAAATTATCAATTTCTTGTAAACGATTTGGAAAGGTTTTGTAAAGATTTTGTAAAAGCCTTTTGCGCGCGCTTGCGCGTTATAAAATGGACGTGCGTGCGTGTATTTGTAAAAAAACCCGACTACCTTGTGGGATAGTCGGGTTTGTGTTTATTCATTAAAATCCTGCGTTTTTGATGTCTCTATCGACGCTGCGTTTGACGTCTCTATCGGCGATTGCCTGTTTTTTGTCGTACGTGTGTTTGCCTTTACAAAGGGCGATTTCTATCTTGACAAGCGAGCCTTTGAAATACAGTTTTAACGGCACGAGCGTATACCCTTGCCGATTGATTTTGCCTGCGATTTTGGCGATTTCCGCTTTATGGAGCAACAGTTTTCTATCCCGTCTTGTGTTTTTTGTGGAAAATGCGTCCGATTTGTCGTATAAAGCGATATGCATATTTTTAACGCACGCCTCGCCTTCGCGGAGAAAACAAAAACTGTCGTTCATATTGACGTTGCCAAGCCGTAACGATTTCACTTCGTTACCCTCCAGCTCGATACCGGCTTCGTATTTTTCTTCGATGAAATATTCAAACGAGGCGGATTTGTTGGTTGTGATAATTTTCATATATTTTCACCCGTAGTGTCTAATTTTTTAAGCAATCGAAATTCCGTACGGCGACGGTAGAAATCCACGTCCACGACTTTCACCAGCAACGTTTCGCCCAACGAATAGCTTTTGCCGCCGCCCGTCAAAGTAAAGTTGTCGGGGTTAAATTTATACGTGCCGTATAAGCTTTCTATCGGGATAAAGCCTTCGATGGTGTTGGGAAGTTCGGCAAACAACCCAAAAGAGGTTACGCCTGAGATGACCGCTTCGTATTCTTCACCGATACGTTCGCTCATAAACATCGTTTTATACAAATCGTCCACGTCGCGCTCGGCGTCGGCTGCCTTACGTTCTCTATCCGAGGATTGTTCGGCAGCGCGTTCGACAAACCCGCCGTACTTTGCCACGGCTTCCGCGTAGTTTCCGTTGACGACTTCTTTGATGATGCGATGGATACAAAGGTCGGGATAACGACGAATAGGGGAAGTGAAATGGCAATAACAATCGCTTGCAAGCCCGAAATGTCCTACGTTTTCAGGGGAATATCTTGCCTTTTGCATAGAGCGCAACATTACGCGGTTTAGTACCGAATAGGAGGGTAAATCGCGCGCTTTTAATAATAGATTTTGATAATCGTACGGCTTTACGTCTTCGGCGTTGAAACGCGCGGTTAAGCCCAAACCTTGCGCGAACGCACGGAAAGTTCTTGCTTTTTCTTCGCTCGGTTTTTCGTGGATACGGTAGATGAAAGGCGCTTCTATCGAGTGCATATATTCAGCCACCGTTTCATTGGCAAGCACCATAAAAGCCTCGATAATTTGATAGGAAAAAGCGCGCTCGTAATCGGGAATCGTAATCTCGTTCGTTTCTTTATCAAAAAGAATTTTTGCTTCTTTTACATCCAGGGTGACGCTGCCTTTTTTGTTGCGTTTTTCCTGCAAAATACGGGTGAGCTGGGCAAAAAGGTTTACCATATCCAGCACGTCTTGGTATTTGTCGCACGCGTCCTTATCGCCGTCGAGGATTTTCGTGATTTCCGTATACGTCATTTTATGGGCGGAACGGATAACGCCTTCAACGATTTCGCTTTCTTTAACTCTGCCTTGCTTATCAATTTTCATCAAGCAAGAAAGGGTGAGCCTGTCTTCTCCCTCGTTTAAAGAACAAATGCCGTTGGAAAGGGCGCGAGGGAGCATAGGTAAAACGCAGTCGGGGAAATAAACGCTCGTTCCGCGGGCAAACGCTTCGTCGTCGAGTACGCCGCGCGCGGGGACGTAATGGGAAACGTCGGCGATATGCACGCTTAAAAGATAGTTTTCGCCCACTTTTTCCAAGGAAATGGCGTCGTCGATATCGCGCGTGTCTTCGCCGTCTATCGTAACGACGAGTTTGTCGCGAAAGTCTTTACGACGTTGCAAGTCGCTTGCCGTGACGCCGCGTTTTTGTTGCTTTTCTGCTTCTTTTTCGACGGCGGAGGGGAATTCTTCACGAAGATTATACGAACGGATAATGGAAAGTTCTTCTGCGAAGAAATCTTCTTCGTCACCCAGCACTTCTATAATTTCACCGCCCGGGGCTTTCCCTTGAGGGTATTCGGTGATTTTTGCCACCGCTTTTACACCGTTGCGGATTTGATGACAGGAAGACAAAGGGATATATATCGGCGCGGAAAATTTCTTTTCGTCCGGATACAGATAGCCTGCGCGTTTGTCTTTGCGAAATACGCCTACAATCGTGTGATAACCGCGCTGTAAAATTTTTACCACTCTTGCTTCGTCACGTTCCGTTTCCCGTTCGCTCGACCAAGAGATTTGCTCTACGAGGGCGACGTCGCCGTGAAAAGCGCCGTGCATATATTTGCGCGGGATAAAATAATCGTTTGGATAGCTTTCTTTATCTTCGGGGACGAGAAAACCAAAACCGCGCTCGTTGCCCGAAATCGTGCCTTTAATCAACCCCAACTGCTCGATTGTGCCGTATTTGCCGTTTTCCGTTTTATACAGTTTTCCTTCGGCACAAAGCTCGTTTAAAAGCGGGATAAGGCGTGTGCGTTCCCGATAGGGTATCGATAAAATTTTGCAAATTTCAGCAACGTTTTTATTGGCGAGTGCGCCGTCTAAAAAGCGTTCGAAAATCCGTTCTTTTGCGCTCGTAATAATCACCCCCTTGTACGTAGATTAAATAGGATAAAAAAACGGCGGCTTCGTATGTAAAGCCGCCGACGTTGACAAATAATTATGCGGGATTGGAGAAGAATACGCCAAGGTCCGCAACTACGTAGAAAGCAACTGCGCAAACCGCAAGCACAATCAACGCTATCCACGTCCATTTCTTCATCTTTTCTTCAATCGATTTGCCTTTGTTTTTACCAAAGAACGTTTCGCTGGAACCGCCAAGCGCGTCGATACCGCTTGAATTGCTCGGTTGCAATAATATGCAAATAAGCGACGTCAATGCGGAAAGCACCATAATGCCGATGAGCACCCCAAGTATAATTTTGTGGGGGATTTCAAAGCCATCTTTATACACTTTACCTTCAATTAACATATTAAATAAATTCAACATAGTGTATCTATCCTTTTTATTTTTCTACAAATACTCATTGATTATAACATACTTGCGTAAATATCGCAACTGTTTTTGACGTTTATTTTTGAAAAATTCTTTTTCCAAAGGAAAAATAACGGCGAAAAAGTTGGTTTCGCCGTTATTTGAAGATTATTTGATTAAGCTTTTGCCCGTCATTTCTTGCGGTTTGGGAAGTTTCATCATATCGAGAAGCGTGGGCGCTAAATCTGCCAATACGCCGTCTTGGCAAAGTTCTGCGTCTTTATATTCTTCGGATACGAGAATAACGGGAACGGGGAAGGTCGTATGTTGGGTGAACGGGGATTTGCCGTCGTCGGCTATCATTTGGTCGGCGTTGCCGTGGTCTGCCGTGACAAGCGCGCTGCCGCCCATCGAAAGGATTTTATCCGTTACCTTCTTAACACACTCGTCAACCGTATGCACCGCTTTCACAGCTGCGTCCATAATGCCCGTGTGGCCTACCATATCGCAGTTGGCAAAGTTCAAAATTACTACGTCGTAAATGCCTTTATCCAATTCTTCCAATACTTTATCAGCAACGGGATACGCGCTCATTTCCGGTTGCAAATCGTAGGTGGCTACCTTCGGGGAGGGGATAACGATACGCGTTTCGCCTTCTACGGGCGCTTCTAATTTCGCGTTGAAGAAGAAGGTTACGTGCGCGTATTTTTCCGTTTCCGCGATGTGGAGTTGTTTTAAGCCGAGCGAGGAAATATATTGCGGCAACGTGTTGGTGATTTCGTCGGGGGGGAACGCCACGCCGACGTTTTCAAACGAGGAATCGTACACCGCAAAACCTACGTAGCAGGGGGCAAGGAAACCCGTCTTTCTTTCAAAACCAAGCGTTGCGCCCGTTTTTGCGTCTACGAAGGGGAAGTTCTCTTGCGAGAACATACGCGAAATTTGTCTTGCTCTGTCAGGGCGGAAGTTGAAACAAATAATGCTGTCGCCCTTTTCAATCAACGCAACGGGCTTGCCGTTTTCCGTAAGGTTGGTGGGCAAAATAAATTCGTCTGTGACGCCGTTTGCATACGAAGCGTTTGCGGCTGCTTCTGCGCTGCCTTCAAATTGCACGCCCGTGCCTTTCGTTAACATATCGTACGCCTTTTCTTCTCTATCCCAGTTGTTATCTCTATCCATTGCGTAATATCTGCCTGCAACGGAAGCGATTTTACCAAACGAAAGCTCGTCCATCTTATCTTGCAATTCTTTCAAGAAGTTTGCGCCGGAAGTGGGGGCTACGTCGCGTCCGTCCGTGAACGCGTGCACGTAAACGTTTTCCAAGCCTTCTTTTTTTGCCATTTCTACCAAAGCGTATAAATGTTCGGTGTGGCTATGCACGCCGCCCGTTGAAACGAGCCCGAAAAGGTGCAATTTTTTGCCGTTTTCTTTCGCTGCACGCATGGCTTTTAATAATTCTTCGTTTTTGAAGAATTCGCCGTTTCTAATATCTTTGGTGATTTTTGTCAAGTCTTGATAAACAATTCTACCTGCGCCGATGTTGAGGTGGCCAACTTCGCTGTTGCCCATTTGTCCGTCGGGAAGACCTACGGACATACCGCTTGCGCCAAGTTGCGCGCTGGGGTATTTTTGTTGTAATTCTTTGACGTATTTGCTACCGTCTGCGATAATGGCGTTGCCGTTTGTCGCAGGGTTAATGCCATAGCCGTCCATAATGATAATGGCGTAAGGAACTTTCATTTTACATCTCCTAAAATTCGAAATAGTGGGGGCAGGTACGCGTTTGACGAATACCTGTCCCCATGAGTTTGTGTTTGTTTGCCGCGTATTATTTATCGAAGTTTACGATAGCAGCGAAATCGGGAGCTTTCAAGGACGCGCCGCCGATAAGTCCGCCGTCGATTTCTTCCATCGCCATAAGTTCTTTGCAGTTGCCTGCGTTCATGCTGCCGCCGTATTGGATGCGAAGCTTATCTGCACAGCAGGGGCAGAACATTTCGCCAACCGTTTTACGGATAAAACCAATCGTTTCGTTGGCTTGTTCAGCCGTAGCCGTCTTGCCCGTGCCGATAGCCCAAACGGGTTCGTACGCGATAACGATTTTCGTGATGTCTTCGATGTTTTTAAGGCCTTCGTGGATTTGCGTAGCAAGCACTTCTTCCGTCTTGCCCGTTTCTCTTTCTTCCAAAGATTCGCCAATGCAAACGATGGGGGTAAGGCCGGCGTTGAGCGCGGTAAGCGTACGCTTGTTTACCGTTTCGTCCGTTTCAGCAAAGTATTGTCTTCTTTCGCTGTGGCCGATGATGACGTATTCTACGCCGTATTCCAAAAGCATTGCCGCGGAGATTTCGCCCGTATAAGCGCCTTTTTCCGCAAAGTGTACGTTTTCTGCGCCGAGTTTAATGTTCGTGCCTTTCAACGCTTCGCTAACCGCGGGGATGTCGATAGCGGGTACGCATACGACAACGTCGCAGTTTGCTTCCGTAACGAGGGGAGCGATTGCCTTTACAAGCGCTACGCCTTGGGAAGCGGTGTTGTTCATTTTCCAGTTACCTGCAATAATGGGTTTTCTCATTGTTCTATTACTCCTTAAAGTATGATTATTTTACGTGTTTCAAGGGCGAAACGCGTTCGCCCTTGTGCATTTCTTATTTGTCGTTTAAGCAAGCGATGCCGGGAAGCACTTTGCCTTCGAAAAGTTCGAGGGAAGCGCCGCCGCCCGTGGAGATGTGGCTCATCTTATCCGCGAAGCCAAGGACTTGTACAGCCGCCGCCGAGTCGCCGCCGCCGATAATCGTCGTTGCTTTGCCGTAAGCGTTAGCAAGCGATTGCGCAACTGCTTTCGTGCCTTCTGCAAGGATGGGGTTTTCGAATACGCCCATAGGGCCGTTCCAAATAACCGATTTTGCATTGGCAACAACGTCAGCAAAGAGTTTCTTCGTTTCAGGACCGATATCAAGCCCCATCATATCGTCGGGGATTGCATTGGAAGGAACAACCGTCGTTTCGATAGGCGCGTCGATAGGGTTGGGGAAAGCGTATGCCGCAACCGTATCAACGGGAAGAAGGATTTGCTTGCCGAGAGATTTTGCCTTTTCAAGCATTTCGTTGCAGTAAGCAATCTTTTCGTCGTCTACAAGCGAGTTACCGATGCTGCCGCCTTGCGCTTTGATAAACGTGTACGCCATACCGCCGCCGATAACGAGCGTGTCGCATTTTTCCAAAAGGTTAGCAATAACGTTAAGCTTGTCCGCAACTTTTGCGCCGCCAAGGATAGCAACGAAGGGGTGTGCGGGGTTTTCAAGCGTATCAGCCATTACGGAAAGTTCTTTTTCGATAAGGAAACCGCAAGCCGCCGTCTTAACCAAACCTTCTTCTACGATACCAGCCGTAGAAGAGTGGGAACGGTGCGCCGTACCGAACGCGTCGTTGACGTATACTTCGCAGTAGGAAGCGAGCGCTTGCATAAATTCGGGGAATTTCTTTTCTTCGCCTTTATGGAAACGAAGGTTTTCCAAAAGCACGCAGCAGCCTTCTTTGCAAGCGGCTACTTTCGCTTTTGCGTCGTCGCCGATAACGTCGGTTGCAAACGTAACTTTATTGTCGAGCAATTCGTTCAATCTTGCCGCAACGGGAGCAAGCGTGAGTTTCTTTACGTCTTTCTTCGCCTTTTCCAAAGCTTCTGCCGTGGCAGCCGCTTGTTCGTTTTCGGGAAGGGCGGCAATCTTCGCTTTTTCCTTCTTGTTGAGTTCGAGCTTGTCATCGAATACATTGTGGGGTTTGCCCATGTGCGAGCAGAGTACCACTTTCGCGCCTTGTTCCATCAAATATTTAATGGTGGGAAGAGCGCCGATAATACGGTTTTCGTCGGTGATAACGCCGTCTTTCATAGGTACGTTGAAATCGCATCTAACAAGGACTTTTTTGCCCTTTACGTCGATGTCTTTTACGGTTTTCTTGTTCATAAAAACAAATTCTCCTTAACCTTTAATTTTTCATACGTATATATAATACCCGTTTTTTTTTCTTTTGTCAACTTTTTACAAAAACAAACGAAAAAAATATTTTATATTTTTCGTGGAAATTTCCCAAAAAAATACCGTAACCGTTGACGAAACGGGGAGAATATGTTATAATACTTATCGAAAATAATCAAGGCGGTGCGCTTATGAGTAGAGCTGACGAAATCTTTGTGCAAAATATGACGGATATTATGGAAAACGGGTATTGGGATACCGAATTGGACGTTCGCCCTAAATGGGAGGACGGCGTGAAGGCGCATACCGTTAAGAAATTTGGTATCGTAAACCGTTATAATTTGCAAGAGGAATTCCCTATCCTTACGATTCGTCGTACGGCGTTCAAATCGTGTGTGGACGAACTTTTATGGATTTGGCAAAAAAAGAGCAATAATATCCACGATTTAAACTCTCATATTTGGGACAGTTGGGCAGACGAAAACGGCTCTATCGGCAAGGCGTACGGCTATCAACTGGGCGTTAAACACAAGTATAAAGAAGGGGAGTTCGACCAAGTGGACAGAGTGCTGTTCGATTTGAAAAACAACCCTGCCAGCCGCCGCATTATGACGAATATTTACAATTTCCAAGATTTACACGAAATGGGGTTATACCCTTGCGCGTATTCGATGACGTTCAACGTGTCGGGAGATACGCTCAACGGGATACTCAATCAACGTTCTAACGATATGCTCACCGCAAACAACTGGAACGTGGTGCAATACGCTATTTTAATGCACATGATGGCGCAGGTTTCGGGCTTGAAAGTGGGCGAACTCGTACACGTGATTGCCGATGCGCATATTTACGATAGACATATCCCGCTTGTGAAAGAAGTGTTGGCAAACCCTCAACATAAAGCGCCGAAACTTATCGTTGATTCGTCTATCACGAATTTCTACGACTTCACGGTGGATAGCTTTAAGCTCGTGGACTACGAGTATGAAAAATTTGATAAAAAAATCCCGGTGGCGATATGATAATAGCGATTGTACACGCCGATAAAAATTGGGGGATAGGGAAAGGCAACGATATGATGTTTTCCCTGCCCAAAGATATGAAATTTTTCCGCGCGACGACGCTGAACCACACCGTCGTTATGGGGGGCAATACCCTGCGTTCCTTCCCCGGCGGAAACCCCTTAAAAAACAGGACGAATATCGTGCTTTCGAGGGGGCAGGTACGCGACGATTGCATTTTCGTGCGTAGCTATGACGAGCTGAAAGCGGAAATGAAGAAACGTAACGAAACGGACGACGTTTACGTCATTGGCGGCGGCGCGGTGTATAAAGAGCTGCTTCCGTACTGCGACGAAGTACTCGTTACCAAAGTGGACGCTGTAGGCGGCGCGGAAGTGTTCTTCCCTAACCTTGACGAATTGGAAAACTTCGTTTGCGTGGACGAGGGAGAGCCGATGGAGGACAACGGTTACACGATTCGTTTTACGAAATATAAAAATACGGCGGCGCAACCGCTGTGATAACTATCCGCAAACCTAAGTAAACGGAGTTGCGGATATTTTTTTTGGTTTTTTTGAAAATATTTAAAAAATATTTTTTTGTGACGGGCGTATTTTCCTTGTCAAGAGAGAAAAAAAGTATTAAAATAGTAGGGTTGAAAAGTTTGCATAGAGAAAAGGAGTTACCAATGCTTAGAAACGATTTGAGAAACGTGGCGATTATCGCGCACGTAGACCACGGCAAAACGACGCTCGTCAACGAAATGTTGGCGCAAGGGGGCGTATTCCGCGATAACCAACAGGTACAAGACCGTGTAATGGACTCGGGGGATTTGGAAAGAGAACGTGGGATTACGATTCTTGCAAAAAATACGTCGGCGCACTATAACGGCGTTAAAATCAATATCGTAGATACGCCCGGTCACGCCGATTTCTCGGGCGAAGTAGAGCGCGTACTCAAAATGGTAAACGGCGCGTTGATTTTGGTGGACTCGGCGGAAGGGCCTTTGCCACAAACGCGTTTCGTTATGCAAAAGGCGCTCGCTTTGGGGTTGAAGACGATTATCGTTATCAATAAAGTGGACCGTCCTGACGCGCGTATTGCGGAAGTTGTGGAAGAAATGCAGCTTTTGATGATGGAGCTGGACGCCACGGACGAACAGCTTGACAGCCCTATCGTGTACTGTTGCGGCAGAGAGGGCACGGCGTCGCTTACGCCCGATAAACAAGAAGAAAATCTTAATCCCTTGTTCGATACGATTTTGGAAACGATTCCGCCTATGGAAGTGGATACGGACGGCGCTGGGCAACTTCTTGTTTCTTGTATTGACTATAACGAGTTCGTTGGACGTATCGGGATTGGGAAAATTGAACGCGGCGTTATCCGTGCGAACGAGCCCGTTTCCATTTGCAATTATAACGATAACAAGGTGCGTACCAACTGTAAAATTGCCAACCTCTATCAAATTGAGGGGTTGGAACGTGTGCCTGTGCCTACGGCGCAAGCAGGCGATATCGTCGTTTTTTCGGGGATTGACGGGCTGAATATCGGCGATACGGTATGCGAACCGACGAACGTAGAACCCGTGCAATTCGTTAAAATTGAAGACCCCACGGTTGAGATGACGTTTTCCGTTAACGACAGCCCGTTTGCGGGGAAAGAGGGAAAATTCGTTACTTCCCGTCAGCTTCGTGATAGATTGTATAAAGAACTTTTGCGCGACGTTTCTTTGCGTGTATCCGACACGGAATACGCGGATAGTTTCCGCGTGTGCGGTAGAGGCGAAATGCATCTTTCCATATTGATTGAAACGATGCGTAGAGAAGGATATGAGTTCCAAGTGTCTACCCCCAAAGTATTGTATAAAGAAATCGACGGCGTAGTCAACGAGCCGATTGAACGTTTCCTTGCCGACGTCCCCGAGGATATGACGGGGCCCGTTTTTGCGGCAATGGGCAATAGAAAGGGTACGCTGTTACAAATGACGGCTATCGGTAGCCGTATGCGTTTGGAGTTCTCCGTTCCTTCCCGTGGTTTGTTCGGGTATAAGAGCGAGTTCTTAACGGACACCAAAGGACAGGGTATTATGAACACGATTTTCTACGCGTACGAGCCGTACAAGGGGGATTTACAGCGCAGAAATACAGGCTCGCTTGTGGCGTTTGAAACGGGCGAAGCGGTGACGTACGGGCTGTTTAACGCGCAGGGGCGCGGCAACTTATTTATTACGCCCGGTACGCCCGTGTACGCAGGTATGGTCGTTGGGTACACCAACCTTGCCGACGATATCAACGTCAACGTTTGCAAAACCAAGCATTTGACGAATACCCGTTCGTCCAGCAGTGACGACGCGTTGACACTTATTCCCGTATCCAAAATGAGCTTGGAAGAATGCTTGGAATTTATTGCCGACGACGAACTCTTGGAAGTAACGCCCAAATCGCTGCGTATTAGAAAGCGGATTTTGGACGCAGAACTGCGCGCGAAGGCAAGACACAAGGAAAAGACGGGTAAATAAGGATACGAAAGATGAAGGAAACGTACATTTTTGATTTTGACGGGACGCTTGTCGATTCGATGACGCCTGCGGTGAAAGTGCTACTGGAATATTTAGACGAACGTGGCGCGCGTTATCCCGACGATATCGTAAAAACGATTATTCCGCTTGGATATAAAGGAATTGCCGATTATTACGTAAAAGAATTTGGGCTTACCGAATTGCCGCAAGAGGTATACGACACCGTCGTGGAGCGTTTGGAAGGGGTGTATGCCAACGCGGTGATGGCAAAACCCGAGGTGGAAAAGACGTTGGCGGCGTTAAAGGCGCGTGGGGCGAGTTTGAGTGTGTTAACGGCGAGTCCACACGTGTTTTTAGACCCGTGTATTAAACGATTGGGCTGGGAAAAGTATTTCGATAACCTTTGGTCGTCCGACGATTTCGAGATGAAAAAAGCCGAGCCGTTTATCTATAAAGAGGCTGTGAAACGTTTGCGCGTACAACCAAGCGATTGTTTTATGGTGGACGATAACGTCAAAGCGCTGTCTGCGGCGAAAGAAGCCGGGTTGAAAACGATTGCCGTATACGATTCTTTTTCGAAAGACTATGAAAAGGAAATGCGTTCCTTTGCCGATAAATACGCCGTCGTGTTTGACGAAATCTTATAAAAAGTTAAAATTCCGCCCAAAACGTGTTTTTTGGGCGGAATTCTTTACGCGCGCACGCGTGCGCGTGAATATAATAAGCGGAAGCGTTTTTTTTCTTTTTTGCGTATAATATTGGAAAATATAGGCAATAATCCCCAGAAAATAGGGGAGTTTTACGGTAAAAGAGAAAATATGCAAAATTTCCAAAAAAAGTTAAAAATTTTTGAAAAAAGTTTGTTGAAATGCTTGACAAGGGGTTTACAAGTTTGATATTATAAGTAGGCTGTGTAAAAATGCGGTGTATGGGTTGATACGGGAAGTTACTGAAATTTCAAGGGAAAAGCCCCCTCGACAGATAATTTCCGTTGACAAAAGTGGGAACTCGATTCCTGCGACTAACCGAGGCTTTGCGTAAGGAAACGCTCGGGAAAAGTGAGTGTTTTTATTTTGCGGAAGTGCTCGATACACACGGATGAGTTGATACAGCAAATAAAAAGTTAGTATAAACAGCAAAAAGGAGTAACAAAAATGGCAGTTCAAAAAATTAGAATTAAGTTGGCGGCGTACGACCACGAACTCGTTGACGAAGCGGCAAGCCGCATCGTAGAAACGATGAAAAAGAGCGGAGCTAAAATCTCCGGCCCTATTCCTCTTCCCACGGAAAGAGAAATCGTAACGATTCTTCGTTCTCCCCACAAATATAAGGATTCTCGTGAACAATTCGAAATGAGAACGTATAAGAGAATCATCGACGTATATTCGCCCAACGCGAAGCTTTTGGAATCTATCCATTTGCCCGCTGGTGTGGATATCAAAATCAAGCTCTAATAAGAGCCTTACCAAATTTGCCGAGAAATACTTTCAAAGGTATTCGAGAAAATAAAAAATTTTAAGGAGTGAACTTTATCTATGAATAAAGCAATCATCGGTCGCAAAGTCGGCATGACGCAGATTTTTGCGCAAGACGGGAAAATGATTCCCGTAACGGTAGTGGAGGCAGGTCCTTGCCCCGTAGTACAGGTGAAGACGGTTGAAAACGACGGCTACGCTGCGTTGAAGCTCGGCTTTATCGAAACGAGCGAAAAGGCGCTTACGAAGCCTGAGCTCGGCCAATTCAAGAAAGCGGGCGTTAAACCCCACAAAGTCTTGAAGGAAATCAGAGTAGCAAATGCAGAAACGTTCGCCGTTGGCGCAGAGCTGAAAGCAGACGTCTTTGCGGCAGGCGACAAAGTGGACGTATCGGGCGTGACGAAAGGTCACGGTTTCACGGGTGTTATCAAGCGTTGGAATCAACACAGATTGAAGATGACGCACGGTACCGGCCCTGTTCACAGAGAACCCGGTTCTATGGGTCCCATCAGCTCCCCGTCGAGAGTATTTAAGAATAAGCATCTCGCAGGTCAGTACGGTGTGGAAAACGTTACGATTCAAAACCTTGAAATCGTTAAGGTTGACGTAGCAAGAAACGCGATTCTCATCAAAGGCGCTATCCCCGGACCGAAAGGCAGCATCGTTACCATTTCGGACAGCGTTAAGAGCAAATAAGGAGAGTGAAAGACAATGGCGGCTATTAAAGTATTGAACATGAGCGGCGCAGAAGTCGGCGAAATCGAACTCAACGATAACGTATTCGGCGTCGAATATAAAGAATCTCTGATTCATCAGGCAGTCGTTACCCGTCTTGCAAACGAAAGACAGGGTACGAAATCCACTCTTACGAGAACGGAAGTTCGTGGCGGCGGTATCAAACCTTGGAGACAAAAGGGTACGGGTCGTGCTCGTCAAGGCTCTATCCGCGCACCTCAATGGATTAAAGGTGGCGTTGTGTTCGCACCTAAATCCCGCGACTTCTCGAAGAAAATGAACGAAAAAGCAAAGAGAGCAGCGCTCTTATCCGCGCTTTCCAAGAAAGTTGCAGACGGCGAATTCATCGTTATTGACGAACTCAAAGTTTCCGCGCCTAAGACGAAGGAAATGGCGGCTTTCGCAAAAGCGTTGAATTTGAAGAAGGCGCTTGTGGTTATGGACAACGACGACGTAAACGTAATCCGCGCGGCTGCAAACCTTCCCAAGCTTTCCACGTTGCCCCTTGCGCAACTTAGCACCTATGAAGTGGTTGTGAACGCGGTTGTGGTTATGACGAAAGCGGCGGTTGAGAAATTCCAGGAGGTGAACGCGTAATGTTTGCTGAAGATATTATCATTAAGCCCGTCCTTACCGAAAAAGGTTACGACGGTATCGCATCCAAAAAATACACGTTCTACGTAAAGAAAGACGCGAACAAAACCCAAATTAAGTTGGCTGTTGAAAAGATTTTCGGCGTTCAAGTTGCTACGGTTAACACGTTGAACTGCAAAGGCAAGCTTAAGAGAATGGGTAGAAACGAAGGTTACACCCCCGACCGTAAAAAAGCGGTTGTTACTTTGAAGGAAGATAGCAAAGCTATCGAATTCTTCGAATCGTTGACCTAATGCAGGAGGAAGAAGAAAATGGCTATTAAAACGTATAAACCTACGTCGGCAGGACGTCGTTTCGTAACCGTTCTGACCAACGACGATTTGACGGGAGATAAACCCGAAAAATCCTTGCTCCACGACCAACGTCATAGCGGTGGCCGTAACAACCTCGGTAGAATTACGACGAGACACATCGGCGGCGGCAACAGAAGAAAATATCGTATCATCGACTTCAAGAGAGTGAAAGACGATATTCCCGCAACGGTTAAGAGCATTCAATATGACCCTAACAGAAGCGCGCACATCGCTCTTTTGGTTTACGCAGACGGCGTGAAGAGCTATATCTTGGCTCCCGTTGGTCTTAACGTAGGGGACAAGGTTATGAGTGGTGTAAACGCTGACATCAAAGTTGGTAACACGCTTCCCCTTGAAAATATTCCCGTTGGTACGATGGTACACAACATTGAACTTACCCCCGGCAAGGGCGGCCAAATTGCAAGAAGCGCCGGTATTTCCGCGCAAATCATGGCAATGGAAGGCAAATACGCCACGATTCGTATGCCGAGTGGTGAAATGAGATACGTGCTTGCGAAATGCCGCGCGACGATTGGTCAAGTTGGCAACGTAGACCACGAGCTCGTTTCCTTGGGTAAAGCAGGTAAAGCAAGATATCTCGGTTTGAGACCGGAAGTTCGCGGTTCGGTTATGAACCCCGTTGACCACCCTCACGGCGGTGGTGAAGGTAAGTCTCCTATCGGCCACGCTGGCCCGTTGACGCCTTGGGGCAAACCCGCGCTTGGTTACAAGACGAGAAAGAAGAAGAATGCAACCAACAAGTTCATTCTTAAGAGAATTAACTAATCGGAGGATTGAAAAATGTCAAGAAGCGTTAAGAAAGGACCTTACGTCGAAGCGAAGCTTTTGAGCAGAATTCAAGCGATGAACGAATCGAACGAAAAGAAAGTTATCAAGACCTGGTCGAGAGCATCTACCATTTTCCCCGATTTCGTTGGGCACACGATTGCGGTATATGACGGTCGTAAACACGTACCCGTATACGTAACCGAAGATATGATTGGCTGCAAACTCGGTGAGTTTGCTCCCACGAGAACGTTCCACGGTCACACCGCGAAAACGACTACCCCGGGTAAATAAGGAGAATAGATAAATGGCAACGAATATGAAGAAGAAGACGGAAAGGGTTGCAGCTAACAAAGAAAAGCGCCCTTACGCAGTCGCTAAATATATCAGAGTTTCCCCTTACAAAGTAAGAACGGTACTTGCTTTGATTCGTGGAAAGAGCTATAAAGAAGCAAAAGCAATCCTTGATTACAGCGTAAACGGCAGCGCGCTTGCTGTAAAGAAAGTGCTTATGAGCGCAGCGGCAAACGCTGAACACAACATGGGCATGGACAAGAACGATTTGTTCGTAGCAGAATGCTTTGCTGACGGTGGACAAAGCTTGAAGAGAATGCAACCCGTATCGAAAGGACGCGGCCACGCAATCTTAAAGAGAACGAGCCACATCACCGTAATTTTGGACGTTAAGAAATTGGAAGGAGAAGTATAACAATGGGACAGAAAGTTAATCCTCACGGTTTAAGAGTCGGCGTTATCAACGGTTGGAATACGACCTGGTATGCAGATAAGAAAGAATTCTCCAAATTCCTCAAAGAAGACAACGTAATCCGTACGTTCTTAAAGAAGAAGTACTATGCGGCAGCGGTAAGCAAGATTCTTATCGAAAGAGCAGCTGCGAGAATCGTTGTTACCATCTACACGGCACGTCCCGGCGTTATCATCGGCAAGGGCGGCAGCGAAGTAGAAGTTATCAAGAAAGAACTTGCAAAAATCACGAACGGTAAAGCGGTTAGCATCAACATCACGGAAGTGAGAAAGCCCGATTGTGACGCGCAACTCGTTGCAGAAGGCGTTGCTGCGCAACTTGAAAAGCGTATGTCTTTCCGTCGTTGTATGAAGCAAGCTATCGGCCGTTCGATGAGAGCAGGCGCGAAAGGTATTAAAATGATGGTTAGCGGCCGTCTTGACGGCGCTGAAATTGCGAGAAGCGAAAGCTATCACGAAGGTTCTATTCCCCTTCAAACGCTTCGCGCGGACATCGATTACGGTTTTGCAGAAGCACACACCACCTTCGGTATGATTGGCGTTAAGTGCTGGATTTACAAAGGCGAAGTGATTAAAGCTGCGAAGAAGCCCGTAACGGAAGGAGGCGAACAGTAATGTTAATTCCCAAAAGAGTAAAAAGACGTAGACAACATCGCGGTACGATGAAGGGTAAGGCTACGAAGGGTAACGTAATCGCTTACGGCGAATACGGCCTCGTTTCCGAAGAACTTGGCTGGATTAAATCCAACCAAATCGAAGCTGCCCGTATCGCAATGACGAGATTCATCAAACGTGGCGGTAAAGTATGGATTGACATCTTCCCCCACAAGCCTATTACGAAGAAACCTGCGGAAACGCGTATGGGTTCCGGTAAAGGTTCGGTTGAATATTGGGTAGCCGTTGTTAAACCCGGCCGCGTAATGTTCGAAATGTCCGGTGTAAGCGAAGAAGTGGCAAGAGAAGCTATGCGTCTTGCTTCCCATAAGCTTCCCGTAAAATGTAAGTTTGTTAAGAAAGAAGTCGTAGCGGCTCCTGCTGAAACGGCTGAAGGCGGTGAAGAATAATGAAAGCGAAAGAAGTTAAAGAAATGACGAACGAAGAGCTTGCTAAAAAGCTCGCGGAACTCAAGAGTGAACTTTTCAATCTTCGTTTCCGTTTGGCGTCCGGTCAGCTTGAAAATCCCGTTTCCATCAGAACCTGCAAAAGAGATATCGCGCGTGTAAATACGGAAATCCGTGCGAGAGAATTGAAGGCATAACACGGAGGACAACAATTATGGAAAGAAATTTGAGAAAAGAAAGAGTAGGCGTTGTCGTATCCGATAAGATGGACAAGACGGTTGTCGTTCTTATCAGCGATAAGAGCAAGCACCCCCTTTACAAAAAGACGATTACCAAGAGTAAACGTATTAAAGCGCACGACGAAAACAACGAGTGCGGCGTAGGCGATACGGTACGTATCGTTGAAACGAGAAAGCTCAGCAAAGACAAAAACTGGCGCGTTGCTGAAATCGTCGAAAAGGCGAAATAATTTAAGGAGAGTAGAAGAGTATGATACAACCTCAAAGCAGACTCAAAGCGGCGGATAACAGCGGCGCAAAAGAGTTGATGTGTATTAGAGTTTTAGGCGGCTCCTTCCGTAAGACGGGCAACATCGGCGACGTTATCGTAGCGTCCGTAAAATCGGCTACTCCCGGTGGCGCGGTTAAGAAAGGCGACGTTGTTAAAGCCGTAATCGTAAGAAGCGCGAAAGGCATTAGAAGAGCAGACGGCACGTACGTTAAATTCGACGAAAACGCAGCCGTAATCATCGACAACCAAAAGCAACCCAAGGGTACGCGTATCTTTGGGCCGATTGCGAGAGAATTGAGAGATAAGGACTATATGAAAATTATCTCCCTTGCTCCCGAAGTTCTGTAATTTGTCAGGAGGACTAAAACAATGAACGTAAAAGTAAATGATAACGTACTTGTAATTGCCGGTAAAGACAAAGGCGTACAGGGAAAAGTCCTTGCCACGTCCCCTAAGGCAAATACGGTAGTCGTTGAGGGCGTTCGTGTGCAAAAGAAACACGAAAAAGCAAGAAAGGCGAACGAAACGAGCAAAATCGTAGAAGTTCCCGGCCCTATCGACGCATCCAACGTAAAAGTCGTATGCCCCGCTTGCGGTAAGGCAGTAAGAGTGAAATACTCGGTGGTAGACGGTAAGAAAGCAAGAGTTTGCGCTTGCGGCGCAGTTCTTGACAAGGCATATTCCAAGAAAGCGGCGGCGAAAGCTGCAGCGGCTGCGGAAGAAGCGCCTAAGAAGAGAACGAGAAAGCGTGCGGCAAAACCCGCTGAAGCTCCTGCAACCGAAGTCGAAACCAAGGAAAACGATTAACGAGGTAGAGAAAGATGGCAGAGAAAGTTTATAAAAACAGAGTAAAAGAAAAGTATGAAAAAGAAGTCGTACCTTTCCTTATGAAGAAGTACGGATATAAATCCGTAATGGAATGCCCCAAGCTCGTTAAGATCGTTATCAACACGGGTCTTGGCGACATCAAGGACAACGCTAAGTCGATTCAAATGACGGAAAACGAAATCAAAATGATTTCCGGTCAACAACCCATTTTGACGAAAGCGAAAAAGTCCGTTGCTAACTTCAAAGTAAGAGAAGGACAAACCGTTGGTATCAAGGTTACCCTTCGCGGCGAAAGAATGTACAATTTCTATGACAAGTTCGTATCGATCGCGCTTCCCAGACTTCGCGACTTCCGCGGTGTTTCGGATAAAGCGTTTGACGGACGCGGCAACTACTCGGTGGGTTTAAAAGAACAACTGATTTTCCCCGAAATCACCTACGATCAAGTGGAAAAAATCAGAGGTATGGACGTAGCAATCGTCACCACTGCGAAAACGGACGAAGAGGCAAGAGAGCTTTTGAGAGCGCTCGGTATGCCTTTCAAGAAGTAAGGAGAAACGAACATGGCAAAGAAGTCAATGATCAATAAACAGCAAAAGACGCCTAAGTTCTCGACGAGAGCTTACACGAGATGCAGCATTTGCGGAAGACCCCACGCGGTGTTGAGAAAGTACGGTGTATGCCGTATCTGTTTCCGTAACCTTGCGTACAAGGGAGAAATTCCCGGCGTTAAGAAATCGAGCTGGTAATAGGAGGTAAAAAGAAATGACAGATCCTATCGCAGATATGCTTACAAGAATTAGAAACGCAATCACGGCGAAACACGAAACGGTTGAAATTCCCGCTTCCAACGAGAAGAAAGCTATTGCTGAAATTCTCGCAAACGAAGGTTGGGTAAAAGACGTTAAAATCGTAGAAGACGGTTATAACGGTAAAATCGTGGTTACGCTTAAGTACAACGACAAGAAATCGGTTATCAGCGGTTTGCAAAGAGTATCCAAGCCCGGCTTGCGTACGTATGCAGGCGTTGCGAACATGCCCCGCGTTCTCGGTGGTTTCGGAACGGTTATCCTTTCCACCAACAAGGGCATCATGACCGGTAAGAAAGCAAAGGCAGCCAACGTAGGCGGCGAAGTCCTTTGCTACGTCTGGTAAGGAGGTGCGCATATGTCGAGAATCGGTAAAATGCCCATCGCAATCCCTGCGGGCGTAACGGTAGATTTCAAAGACAGCGTCGTGACGGTAAAAGGTCCGAAAGGCACGTTGACGAGAGAAGTAGTCGGCAACGTCGGCATGGAAATGGAAGGTAGCAACCTTGTATTGAAAGCATTGGACAACACGGCTGACACGAATGCAAAGCACGGTCTTTACAGAGCACTTGTAAACGGTATGGTTACGGGTGTTACGGCGGGCTTTGTGAAAGCGTTGGAAGTAAAAGGTGTAGGTTGGAAAGCAGCCGTACAGGGCAACAAGCTTGTTCTGAACGTAGGTTTTTCTCACCCCGTAGAAGTAGTAGCACCCGAAGGAATTAAATTTGAGTGCCCCACGCTTACGGAAGTGAACGTTTGCGGTATCAACAAAGAACTTGTTGGTCAAATCGCGGCAAACATCAGAAAAATTAGACTGCCCGAACCTTATCACGGATACGGTATTCGCTATAAGGGTGAACACGTAGAACATAAGGAAGGTAAGACTTCCGGTAAAGGTAAGAAATAAGGAGCGTTAAAGTATGATTACGAAAATTGATAAAAATGCAGTCAGACAAAAACGCCACGCACGCGTAAGAAAGACGATTACGGGTACGGCTGAAACGCCTCGTATGAACGTATACAGAAGTCTTAACCACATCTACGTGCAGGTAATCGACGACAGAGCGGGCGACGCGAAAGGCGGCGTTACGATTGCAGCGGCATCCACGATGGATAAAGCCGTTAAAGAAAAGATTGCAGGCATGAACAAGACGGATGCGGCGAAAGTAGTCGGCGCGGTTGCGGCAGAAAGAGCTATGGCAAAAGGCGTACAGGCAGTTGTATTCGACAGAGGCGGCTACCTTTACACGGGACGCGTACAAGCGGTTGCGGACGGCGCAAGAGAAGCCGGACTTAAATTCTAAGGAGTGGGCATTATGGCAGACGAAAAAAGAGAAAGAAGACCTCAAAGAAGACAAGCAGAAGACGACGGTCTTGTTAAAAAGCTCATTGAAGTTAACCGCGTAACGAAAGTTGTAAAGGGCGGTAAGAACATGCGTTTTGCGGCGCTCGTTATCGTAGGCGACGGCAACGGCAAAATCGGTGTGGCAACGGGTAAAGCGAAAGAAGTTCCCGAAGCAATCGAAAAGGCTACGCTTAGAGCGAAAAAGAACATGGTTCCCGTGTCGATTGTAAACGGTACCATTCCCCACCAAGTAATCGGTAAATTCGGCCGCGGCGCGGTTTTGATGATGCCGGCTGAAGAAGGTACGGGTGTTATCGCGGGCGGTCCTGTTCGTGCGGTAATGGAAGCCGTAGGCGTAAAGAATATCAGAACGAAATCTCACGGTACGCAAAACCCCGGCAACTGCGTAAAAGCAGCTATCGAAGGTTTGAAAGAGCTCAAATCTGTTGAAGAAGTTGCAGCTCTTCGCGGCAAAACCGTAGAAGAAATTTTGAGTTAAGAGAACGGAGGAAAGAAAAATGGCTAAAATCAAAGTAACGCTTGTAAAAAGCACGATTGGTCAAGTACAATCGGTAAAAGCAACGGTTGCGGCGCTTGGGCTGAAAAAGATCCGTTCTTGCAAAGAACTTGACGATTGTCCTGCAGTACAGGGCATGATTGCGAAAGTAAAGCATCTCGTCAAAGTAGAAAACGTTTAAGGAGATTTATTATGAGAATAGATACTCTTGCACCCGCAGAAGGTGCAGTAAAAGCGTCGAAAAGACTCGGTCGCGGTATCGGTTCGGGTACGGGCAAAACGTCTGGTAAAGGGCACAAAGGTCAATGGGCTCGTTCGGGCGGTGGCGTACGTCCCGGGTTTGAAGGCGGTCAGATGCCTATCGCACGTCGCGTACCCAAGAGAGGGTTCAACCATAACGGCAAAAAGGTATACGTTATCGTAAACCTTGCAGACCTTGCGCAACTTCCCGCAGGAACGGTTGTTGACTACGGTTTCGTTATGGAAAACGGTCTTGCAAAAGCCGTGAAAAATAATTGCGGATTGAAAGTGTTGGGGAATGGCGAACTTAACGTTGCCCTCACCGTGAAAGCGGCGAAGTTCTCTGCATCCGCAAAGGAAGCCATCGAGGCTGCCAAGGGTACGGCGGAGACCCTTTAATCGATTCAACCGAAACGCGGAAAATCGCCGAAAAAGCGGTTTTCCGTAATTCGCGTTATTTCTCCCCTTACGCGAAAGCGTATCCGTAGGGAATAAAATCGGCGTTTCGTCGTTGTATTCCCGTTAGAAAACTAATTGACGGAGAAAAACATGTTACAAACACTTATCAATGCATTAAAAGTTAAGGAAATACGTCGCAAAGTATATATGATGCTTTTGCTCCTTCTCGTATTCCGCCTTGGCTGCTTTGTCCCCGTTCCCGGGTTAGACAGAGGCAACTTTGCCGACGCGGTTGGGAAAAACGATTTCTTGACGCTGATGAGCAGCATCACGGGTGGTGCGCTTGCGCAAGGTACGTTGTTTGCTCTCGGTATCGGACCGTACATTAACGCGTCCATTATCATGCAACTTCTCAGCGTTGGTATTCCCGCGCTGGAACGTCTTTCCAAGCAAGGCGAGGAAGGTCGTAAAAAGATCGCGCAATATACGCGTTTTGCTACGATTATTCTTGCCGTTATTCAATCCATCGGTATTATCATCAGTTTCGGTCAGAGCGAAGGCGCGATTGAATTGCAACTCTTTGGCGGTAAGCTTTGGGTTGCGGGCGTATTCATGACCATCGTGTATACGGCGGGTGCGTTCGTCGTTATGTGGATTGGTGAAAGAATTACGGACTATGGCGTAGGCAACGGTCAGTCGATGATTATTTTCACGGGTATTTTGTCCACGGCAGGTATGTCGATTTGGAACGAAATCACCGAAATCTTCGGCGGCGACATGAAAGCGCTTTGGAGCTTGATTGCGTTCGTCTTGGTGGCAGCGGTTATCTTCTTTGCTATCGTTTACGTAGATTTGTCGGAAAGAAAAGTTCCCGTACAATACGCGAAACAAATCAAAGGCAGAAAGATGTACGGCGGTCAATCGTCTAATATTCCTATCAGAATATCGGGCGGTGGCGTAATGCCTCTCATCTTCTCGTTCTCGATTTTGAGCTTCCCGCAAATGATTGCCAGCATGATCAATCCCGACTCGGGTTTTGCGAACTGGTGGGCAAGATGGATGTCGGCTTCGGCTGAATGGCCGCAATCGATCGTGTACGCTTTGGTACTTTGCTTGTTGATTTTTGCATTCTCGTTCTTCTATGCGCAAATGCAATTCAACCCCGAAGACGTATCCAAGAGTATTCAACAAAACGGTGGCTTTATCCAAGGTATTCGTCCTGGTAAAGCGACGGAAGCGTATCTGAAAAAGATATCCAACCGTATCACGTTGTTCGGTGCTATTTATCTCTCGCTCGTAGCGTTTGTTCCTACGCTTGCATTCGGTTGGGCAAACCTTGATTTGGTCAACGTATTCTCGACGACGGGTATTCTCATCGTCGTATCGGTAGCGATGGAATTTGAGAAACAGCTGCAAGCGCAGTTGATGATGAAAAACTACAAAGGATTCCTGAAATAAGGCATAACGGCTCTCGCGTTCCGTGTACAAGCGGAACGCAGACCGCAAGAGTACTTAGTGATTTTCAAAAAGGAGTAGCGTTATGAACATCATTTTACTCGGAGCGCCGGGTGCTGGTAAAGGCACGCAGGCGACGAAAATCTCGGACGGATACGGTTTGCCTCATATCTCGACGGGCGACATTTTCAGAGAAAACATCAAAAATCAAACCCCTATCGGCGTGCTTGCAAAATCGTTTATCGATAAAGGTCAGCTCGTTCCCGATGAAGTAACTTGTAAAATCGTAGAAGAGCGTATTGCAAGAGAAGATTGCAAAAACGGTTATATGCTCGACGGTTTTCCCCGTACGATTGCACAGGCGGAAGCGCTTGACAAAATCGCGAATATCGATTTGGTTATCAATATCCAAGTAGATTTCGGCGACGTTATGGAACGGTTGTGCGGTAGACGCGTTTGCAAGGATTGTGGCGAAAGCTATCACGTATCCCGTTTGAACGGAGCAACAACCTGTTCGCGTTGCGGCGGTGAGTTGTATCAAAGAAAGGACGACAATCCCGAAACGGTACAAAGCCGCTTGGAAGTGTACAGCGCGCAAACGGAGCCGTTGATTGCATATTATACGAAGAAAGGTTTGCTTTTCAACGTAGTAAGCGATTCCACGCCCGAGGCAACGTACGAAAAAGTATCGGCAAAGCTCGACGCGCTTTTGAAATAAGGTCTTTATAATGATTCACGTAAAAAGCGAAAAAGAAATAGATTTGATGCGCGAACCGTGCAAGATTGTAAAAGAAACGCTCGAATTCGTAGGGTCGCGGATACAAGCTGGCATGAGCACTAAGGAAGTGGACGAACTCGTAGAACGGTATATCCGTAGCGCGGGCGCATATCCGTCCTGTCTTGGTTACGGCGGGTTTCCCGCGTCGGCGTGCGTATCGGTCAACGATATGGTCGTTCACGGTATTCCCGATTCACAGACCATTTTAAAAGACGGCGATATCGTGAGCGTAGACTTGTGTGCGTATAAAAACGGTTACCACGGCGACGCTTGCCGAACGTTTAAAATCGGTAAGGTAGCGCCTGAAATCGAACAGCTCGTCAAAGTTACGGAAGAATGTTTCTTCAAAGGCATTGAGGGCTTGCGTGCAGGAACGCCACTCTTTGATATCGGCGCGAAAGTGCAAAAACATGCCGAGGCGCACGGCTACGGCGTTATTCGCTCGTATACGGGACATGGTATCGGCAAGGAAATGCACGAAGACCCGTCCGTTCCGAATTACGGAAAACTTGGTACGGGTGTGCGACTCAAAGCAGGTACGGTAATTTGTGTAGAACCGATGATTGCGCTTGGTTCGTGGCGGGTAAAACTGCTCGACGACGGCTGGGGCGCGGTAACGGTAGACGGCAAGTATGCAGCGCATTACGAAAATACTTTGGTGGTGCGCGAGGACGGCGTAGAAATTCTGACGCTGTAAGCAAAAAAAACGGCGACGGGTAAACCGTTGCGGATAAAAAAATTCGGAGGAAATTTCTGTGTCCAAAGACGACGTAATCGAAGCGGAAGGGAAAGTAGTGGAAGCGTTGCCCAACGCAACGTTCAAAGTACAACTTTCCAACGGTCATACCATCACGGCGTATATTTCCGGAAAGCTGAGAATGAACTATATTAGAATCATTGAAGGCGATACGGTAAAATTGGAAATGAGCCCGTACGATTTGACGAAAGGTAGAATCACGTGGCGTAGCAAGTCGTAATAAACGACGAAATATAAGTTTAATCAAAAGGAGAAAGAACAATGAAAGTAAGACCTTCTGTAAAACCTATGTGCGACAAGTGCAAAGTTATTAAGAGAAACGGCAGAGTAATGGTAATCTGCTCGAAGAACAAGAATCACAAACAAAGACAGGGCTAAAAAATATTGTAAAAAGTTTCCAAAAAACGCTTGACAAACCCTTTATCGGTGTGATATAATGATAACATGCCGTATTTTGGGAACGGTTGTGCTATTTGGCAATTTTCCCTGAAAAAACGACGATGAGCTGAATTTCCGTAAGCATTTTGCGGAAACTCAGTTTTGTTGCGTGTAAGCGCGTGTGCGCGTATATACGCGGACAGGCATAACCAGTGTGTTATGCGGCAGGTAACTGCGAAGATAATACGATACGTCTTGGAGCGCATTTTCCACTGCAAACCAAACGTATACGTTGACGATAAAGAAAAAAGAAAAAAATTAAAAACGGAGGACACAAATCAATGGCACGTATTGCCGGTGTAGATTTACCCAGAGAAAAGAGAGTGGAAATCGGCCTTACCTACATTTATGGTATCGGTCTTACCACTTCCAAGAAGATTCTCGCTGATACGGGCATCAATCCCGACACGAGAGTAAAAGATCTCAACGAAAACGACGTTTCTAAGTTGAGAGAATATATCGATCACAATTTAAGAGTAGAAGGTGAGCTTCGCAGTGAAGTATCCCTTAACATCAAACGCCTTATGGAAATCGGATGTTATAGAGGCATCCGCCACAGAAAGGGTTTGCCCGTACGCGGACAAAGCACGAAGAGAAATGCTCGTACGCGTAAAGGTCCTGCGCGCGCAATCGCAGGCAAGAAGAAGTAAGGAGGCGATAGAAAAATGGCAGAAATGAAGAAAAAAGTCGTTTCCCGTAAGCGCAAAGAAATTAAGAAAGTAGACAAAGGACAAGTTCACATTCAATCCACGTTCAACAACACGATCGTAACGGTTACGGATATGAACGGTAACGCAATCGCGCAATCGAGCGCGGGTGCACTTGGTTATAAAGGTAGCCGTAAAGGCACGCCGTTTGCAGCGCAAATGGCAGCGGAAACGGCGGCAAAGGTTGGCAAGGAACACGGACTTCGTAGCGTAGAAGTATTCGTGAAAGGCCCGGGTGCAGGTAGAGAATCCGCAATCCGTGCGCTTTCCACGTGCGAACTTGAAATCACGATGATTACGGACGTTTCGCCCATTCCCCACAACGGATGCAGACCACCGAAACGTCGTAGAGTTTAATCAGGAGGCAGGATAAAGTTATGGCAATCAATAAATATCATAGATTAAAAAGATGCAGATTCCTTGAATTAGATCCTACCGCAGTAGGCTGCTTCAAGAAGTCTATCAGAACGTCTGGTAGACAAGGCAAGAAAATCAGTGAATACGGCTTGCAGCTTCGCGAAAAGCAAAGAGCGAAATTCATCTATAACGTAAGCGAAAAGCAGTTCCGTCATTATTACGATATGGCAGACCGTATGAAAGGCGTTACGGGTGAAAACATGCTCATTCTTTTGGAAAGAAGATTGGACAACGTTATTTATAGAATGGGTATCGCAACGACGCGTTTGCAAGCAAGACAATTAGTTTCTCACGCGCAGTTCTACGTAAACGGAAGAAGAGTAAACATTCCTTCTTTCCTTGTAAAACCCGGCGATACGATTTGCGTAAAAGAAAGCAAGAAGGGCAACAAATATTTCACCGCTCTTAAAGAAACGAAAGCGCTCGGCCTTGTAAAATGGGTTGAGTTCGACAGAGAAAAGCTTGAAGGAAAGGTTTTAGCTCTTCCCACGAGAGAAGATATCGACAGCCAGATCGCAGAACATATGATTGTCGAATTGTACTCCAAATAATTAAATAATCAGGAGGTAACACAATGATCGAAATGGATATGCCCAAACTCGAAGTGCTCGAAAGCGACGATTTTTATGCAAAGGTCGTATGCGAGCCTTTAGAGAAAGGTTTCGGTCTTACCATTGGCAACTGCCTTAGACGTATTCTTCTTGCCGCTTTGCCCGGCGCAGCGGTAGAAGGGATTAAGTTCCTTGACGGCAGCGTAAAGCACGAATTTTCCGCAATTGCGGGCGTTAAAGAAGACGTTACGGAAATTATCCTTAACTTAAAAGCGCTTGCAATCAAGACGAAAGTAATCGATAAGGATTACGAAAAGGTTCTCCACATCTGCAAAGAAGGTCCTGCCGTTTTGACGGGTAAAGACCTTAACGTAGACGCGGAAATCGACGTTGTCAACGCGGATCAATACATCTGCACGATTGACGAAGGCGCTAAATTAGACGTCGAAATCACCATCGGCAGAGGCAGAGGATATAAGCCCGCAAAAGAGAACAAAAAACCCGTAGTCGATTATATCGCAATCGACTCCATCTATACGCCCGTGCAAAGAGTAAATTACACGGTTGAACCTACGCGAGTAGGTCAAGCAGTTGACTACGATAAACTTACGCTTGAAGTATGGACGGACGGCACGTTCTCGGGCAAAGAAATCATTTCTTTGGCTGCGAAAATCATGCAGGACCATATCAATCTCTTCGTGAATTTGAGCGAAACGATTAAAGGTATGGATATCCTTGTCAAGACGGAAGACGATAAACAACAACAAATTCTCAAAATGGTAATTGAAGATATGGACCTTTCCGTCCGTTCTTACAACTGCTTGAAGAGAGCGAACATTCACACGGTCGAAGACCTTACGAAAAAGACGGAAGACGACATGTTAAAGGTGAGAAACCTTGGTAGAAAGTCGCTTGACGAAGTCATCAATAAGTTGGATTCTTACGGCCTTGCATTAAGAGAACAGGAGGATTAAAATTATGCCCGGAAAATTGGGAAGAACGTCCAAAGAAAGAAACGCGCTTTTGAGAGGTCTTGCGTCGCAACTTCTTTGGTACGGTAAAATTGAAACGACCGCTGCAAAGGCAAAACAGCTTCGCCCTTACGTGGAAAAGCTTATCACCAAAGCGGTAAATACGTACGCTGATAACATCGAATTTGAAGTAACGAAGAAAGACAGCAAAGGCAAGGAAGTAACCGTTACCAACGTAAAAGACGGTGCGAAGAAACTTGCTGCTCGCCGCGCGATCATGGCGAAAACCTACGATTTGCAAGAAATCAAGGCTTTCAACGAAAAGAAGAGCGAATACAAGGCGAGAACGGCTGACGTTCAACACCCCTTGATGGACAAACTCTTCAACGAAATCGCGCCTAAATACGCGGCTCGTAAAGAAGAACTTGGTCAAGGCGGCGGCTACACGAGAATTTACCTTCTCGGCGAACGCCGTGGTGATGCAGCGGAAAAAGCAATCATCGAATTGGTTTAATCAAAAAACAACACAAAAACACCTACGCTTATGCGCAGGTGTTTTTTTCTGAAACTCTTGACAAGTAGTATCAATTATGATACAATACTGTTAAGAAATGGAAAAGGCGTATTATGAAGAAAAAGATTAATCTTGGATTGACAATTTGGCTTTATATTTTTATTATCGCAACTATTGGCATGATAATTTTTTTGATATGTTTTCCACTTATTAGTGAAAAGCATATTCCTATTGCGGAAAAGATAATAGGGATTGTAGTTGTGATAATTTTGGCGATTGTTTGGTTTTTATTAGACCAAGGGATTAATACTTCTATAAAGATTTCAGACGACAAGATAGCCTTAAATACCGTTTTTGAAAAACGGATATATTATAAAAAAGATATAAGTATCTTATACGCAATACACGAGCATAGGGGGCGTGGAGCATACGAATGTCCTTGTTTAGTGATTGGTTGTTGGTATGATAATAGACTTTGTTATACAAAAAGAAAATTTGTGTACAATAATTATTTTTTGGTTTTGTTGGATTATAAGAAATTGCAAAAGATTTTATCTTGGTATGAAGGGAAAATAAAACTTCCGCCAAAACAAGAATTTGAACAATTTAAATCAAAAAACGTAAAAAAGTTTTACGAGATTATAAAGCAACACAATTATAATACAATACTGTTAAGAAATGGTAGAGAGAAAGAAAATGATAGTATTTAGTGGATATGTTAATAAAAACACGCTCAAATATATATACAATAAAATGATAAAGATGGGTTGGATTGCAGGATTAGCAGAATTTATCATAATAGGAATCCCTTGTGTTTTGATTGGTTTAGTTTTTGAGTTTTGGACTTTTTCTATTTTGGTGGTGTTGTTATTGCTTCCATTAACCTTGCTAATAGCTTGGTCGGATAGGAAGGGTCAACTTCCTTATTTGATAAGAATAGAAAAAAATGAAATTTATGCTGAAATAGGACGAGGTGCAGGGAGTCGAACGTTAGATGATATAAAGGTAATTTTAGATTATGGAGAGTTTTACGATATAATTTTTTATTTTCCAAACAAGCTACTTAATTGCATTTGTCAAAAAGATTTGATTGTACAAGGTACGATAAAAGAATTTGAAGAATTGTTTGAAGATAAAATCGTGAGAAAAATGCGGTAAGTTTAACGGTTTCACGCGTGGAGTTTCATGATATGCGGTTAGCCCCAAGTTTACCCGAAAAGGATAGGGAAGTTTCACAAGAAGCGTTTCATGATATGCGGTTAACCCCAAATGAGATAAAATAAAACCCGTCGAATGGTTTCGACGGGTTTCGTGTATCCTTTCGTTTATTTGACAAATCTTGACGCTGCAACCGCCAAAGAACCAGGACCGATATGGCAGGAGATGACGGGGGAAAGCGGTTCGCACATAGTCACGGGGATATTCGGGAACAACGCCTGTATTTCCGCTTGGAAAGTAACGGCTTCCGATTCGTTTGCAGAATGTGCGATATATAAAGCGAGTTCGCCCTTTTCGACAAGTTTTGCAAACTTGGTTTCTACGTCCTTTTTCATGGCTGCTTTCATAGCGTCCTTGGCTTTTGCATTGCCACGCGCCAAGGCGTATTTATCCAGCTTGTCGCCGTGGATTTGTAGTACGGGTTTGATTTTCAAAATCGTACCGATCATAGCGGCAGCAGGCGTAACGCGACCGCCTTTCTTTAAATATTTCATGGTATCGACGGCGATATAGATAGAAGAATCGTCTGCCGTTTCTTCCAAATATTCTTTGATTTCTAAGGCGGATTTGCCTTGGTTTGCAAGTTTTTCCGCATCGAAAACGCTCTGTTTTAAAGTGACGGATACACGGCGGTTATTCACGACGTGTACTTTTCCGTTAAAATCTTTGGCAAGAGCTGTTGCGGAGGCGCAGGATTGGCTAAGCCCCGAAGAAAGGGGGATATGCACGATTTCGTCGTACGATTTTAATACGTCCGTCCAAAATTCGGTGAGCTCGCCTAGGCTCGGCTGGGACGTGGAAACGTCTGCGCCAGCGGCAAGTTTTTCATAAAAAACGTCTTGCGTTAAATTGACGTTTTCAAAATAACATTCGCCGTTGATAAGAAAGGGCAGAGGCAACAGGAAAACGTTCTTGCCCGTACATTCATTAGGCAGAATTCCGCTGCTACTGTCCGTTGTGATTGCAATTTTCTTGTTCATACAAATTCCTACTGTATAATATATTATCTTTATGATATTATCATAACAAATTTTTCAACAATTGTCAATGAAGTTAATTATAAATTTAAACAAAAAGTCATAAAAGATTATGATTTGTCGAAAAAGAATGTTTCGCTAACACAAAAGCGTATTTTTTGTCGTTTATCGTTTACAAAACGGAAAGTTTGTGCTATAATAAACGTGGTGAGAAATATGAAATCATTGAGAGAATTATATAGAATAGGCAAAGGTCCGTCGTCGTCGCATACGATAGGACCGGAACGGGCTTGTAAATTGTTTTTATCGGAAAATCCTACGGCAGACGCGTTTACGGTTACGCTGTACGGTTCGCTTGCGAAAACGGGCGACGGACACGGCACGGAAGACGTTATCAAAAGCGTATTGCCGAACGTAAAAGTAGTTTGCGACGAAGACGCTTTTTCCCCACACCCTAACACCATGGATTTGACGGCTGAAAGGAACGGTTGTGCAATTGCGCATATGCGCGTATATAGCGTTGGTGGCGGCGCAATCCGTATAGACGGGCGAAAGGACGATACGGACGGGGCGGAAGTCTATGATTTGAATTCCTTGACCGAAATTCGGCGTTATTGCGAGGAAAACGGTATGCGGTTATACGATTACGTCTTTGCTCGTGAAGACGCGGAAATTCGCGACTATTTAAGAGAAGTTTGGACGACGATGAAAGCGGCTATTGCTCGCGGGGTTAATGCAGAGGGCGTTTTACCCGGTGGGTTGGAAGTGGAACGCCGTGCGAAAATTTTGTTCAGCGGTCAAGCGCCCGAAGAAAGCGCGGAAACCCGTGAAAACAGAATTGTATGCTCGTATGCGTTCGCCGTGAGCGAGGAAAACGCCGCAGGCGGCACGATCGTTACTGCGCCCACTTGCGGGGCTTGCGGGGTGTTACCCGCCGTTTTGAACTACGCACAGGAACGTTGGGGGTATACGGACGAAGAAATTATTTGCGCCTTGGCTACGGGCGGCTTGATAGGAAACTTGATAAAAACCAACGCATCGATATCGGGCGCGGAGTGTGGTTGTCAAGCGGAAATCGGCAGCGCGTGCTGTATGGCTACGGCGGCATTGAGTGAGCTTCGGAAATTGACGTTAGGACAAATTGAATATGCAGCGGAAGTGGCTATGGAACACCATTTGGGTTTGACGTGTGATCCTATTTGTGGTCTTGTGCAAATACCTTGTATCGAACGTAACGCCGTTGCCGCCATGCGCGCAATCAACGCATCGTCGCTTTCGTATTTCTTGACGGATAGCCGTAAAATTTCCTTTGACTTGGTTGTGCAAACTATGTACGAAACGGGCAAGGATTTGCGTCGTCCATACCGCGAAACAGCGGAAGGCGGGCTTGCAAAACTGTACAAAAAATAAGGCTTATAAACAGCAAAAAAAGTCGCCAAAAAAAAGTTTGAGTTTTTTAAAAAAAACGCAAAAAAACGCTTGACAAATATCTCTAAATAAGGTATTATATACAGGCACTGTTTGAGTGTAGGCGACTTTTATGGCCCAATAGCTCAGTTGGTTAGAGCGCCAGCCTGTCACGCTGGAGGTCGACGGTTCGAGCCCGTTTTGGGTCGCCACATATGCCTTGGTAGCTCAGTCGGTAGAGCAGCAGACTGAAAA
>SVHW01000014.1 GCA_015055655.1 Clostridiales bacterium | reverse complement strand
ACCGTCGGAATAGAAACCGTTGATGCTGTTTACGTTAGAGATAGAAACGTAACCGCTTTGCGTAGCCGTGTAGGTGAAGTATGCGTTGGTAGCCGCGCCCGTCATAGGATGGGTGGGAAGAACAACGTCGGTGAAAGCTTCGCCTTCTGCGTCAACAATGAAAGGAGCGCTAAAGCTACCGTCTTCCGTGGGTTCTTCAGGTTCTTCACCGCCAATGGACGTAAAGATAAACTCGGGAGAGATAGGGCTACCTTCAAGGTCTTGCGTGCCGATTTCAATGATGTACGTCATGCCAGCCACAACGTTGAAGGACGTCGTATCTTCAATATAATCTACTTGACCGTTGTCATCAGAAACGACGCCAGGATTATTAATATTGCAGATGTCTACAATACCGTTGGAAGGAGCGGTAAAGGAGAAGTAGATGGGATAGAATTGTCCCATAATCATAGGATGAGCAGTAAATGTCAAATCCGTATAAGCTTCACCGTTCTCATCAATAATATAAGGTTTTGCTTGAGAACCATCTTCGGTAACGATAGGTTCTTCGGGGTCTTCTTCGCCGCCACTCGTGCTGTCTGCTTTCGTAATCGAAATCATCGTTACGTTATTGCTAGACGAAGAGGTAATGAAGAAAGATTTTTCCGTGTTAGCTTCGGTATATTCAAACGTGTAGGATTGATTCAACGTCCAGTCAGGGTTTTGGTTAAGAACCGTATAATCCTCTGCGCTGTCAGTTGCATAAATAGCAAGGTCTTTATCGTACGTGTTGAATACGTACGTACCAGTTTCAGCAGCCTTGAAGATAATTTCCGTTCTCGTACCTTTGTAAAGCGTAATGGTAATGGGGCCGTTTACAATGGTATCGGGCGTCCAGTCTTCATCGGTATCAATCATTTCATACGCGTTTTGCGCAACAATGTTTTCTACGGAATAGGAAATAGTTGCGGTGTCTTCGCTTTCGTCCAATGCTTTCACATAGAATACCACTTCTTCGTTGTCAGCAGTTGTGGCAAATACGTAAGAAGGTTCACCGCCGTCAAATTGGGTTGCGCCAAATACTGCATTGTCAGACTTAATGAGATATTTGCCTGCTACGGGAACGTTAAACGAAACTTTAACCCACGCATATGTAACGATTTCCACTTCGCCTGCCATATTGGATACGTCGGGGGTTACGGCAGGAACTTTCTTAACTGTATAGTTGAAAGGCATATCCGTGCCGCCGTCGAGGTCAAAGGAGAACCCAAAGAACGCAAGTTCTACGTCACCAGCTTCCGCAACGGAGATGGGATCGTGCGTAACTGCTTCGTTGTCGGTAAGAACTACATATTCGCCTGCTTCCAAGGAAACGGTGATATAAGCCCAACCGTAGTTAGCAACCGTGGAAGAACCTTCTGCTGCGATAAGAGGATTTGCTTCCAATGCGGGGACTTCTTCCGTGTCCGTTTGTCCGCAAACTTCGCAGGTGTAGGTGTATTCGCCGGCAACGCCTACTTCGGGAGCAATCGTTTCTTCGCCGTCGTTCCAAATATGAGGCGCTTCGCCAATCTTGTCGCCGCACTCACATTCGTACCAGTGGTTGTTTTCGTCCTTTTCCAACGTAAAGGAACATTCGTGGGGGATAATGATGTCTTCTTCCGCTACTTTTTCGCCGCAATCGCATTCGTACCAGGTCTTGGTTTCGTTGGATTGTTTTTCGAAATTGTGTTCGTGGGGAACAACGACGTCTTCTTCGGGCGTTTTTGCGCCGCAGTCACATTCGTACCACGTCTTCGTGCCTTCCGTGTTCGTTTTCACCTCGAAGTCGTGCGTGTGAGAAGCAACGACGTCTTCTTCGGGCGTTTTCGCGCCGCAGTCACATTCGTACCACGTCTTCGTGCCTTCCGTGTTCGTCTTTACCTCGAAGTCGTGCGTGTGAGGGGCAACGACGTCTTCTTCGGGCGTTTTCGCGCCGCAGTCACATTCGTACCACGTCTTCGTGCCTTCCGTGTTCGTCTTTGCCTCGAAGTCGTGCGTGTGAGGAGCAACGACGTCTACTTCGGGTGTTTTCGCGCCGCAAGAACACTCGTACCACGTCTTCGTGCCGTCCGTGCTTGTCTTTACCTCGAAGTCGTGCGTGTGAGGGGCAACGATTGCCTCTTCGCCGCAGGTGAAATCACATCCCTCTACCGTACAAGCGTACCACGTTTTCGTTGCGCTGGATTGCTTTTCCATCTTGTGTTCGTGAGAGACTATAGGGTCTTCACAAGCAGTAAACGCAGCAAACATGGTCGTTGCAAGAAGAGAGGACGATAAAATCGCCAGCTTCTTCATTTTTGCCATAAAGATACCTCCTAAATATATAAATATTTTTTTTATTTTCGTGCAGATTTTTGATAAAAATCCTAAAACCAAAGTAAGTAATTATTCCGTGACGTCTTCCTCTTCCACGTCGATGATAGGGGTTTCCGTTATCGTCAACGTGTATTCGCCTGCGTCAAACGCCTTGCAATCGATAAGCAGTTCGTTTGTCAAATCGTCTATCGATACTTCAATCGTCGCAGGGAAAAGATTGTCACCGTAACCGTAGTTCACGCCGTTTATTAAGGCGATTAAGCCCGTCGAGCCGTTAAAGGTGTAGGCAGTAGAGCTGTTGACGGCAAGTTTGTAATACGTACTCGTCATAGCGCTTAAAACGATAGTATTTTCACCGATTTGCAATTCGATGGGATTTTTCTCCGAGCCGAGTTCTTCTTCAATATAATAATAACAAGGGGCAAGCCAATAATCTTTCTCGTTAACCGTCACGCCTTCGTCTAAGATAGGTTTATTAAGGGCAACGTATGCGTTGAGGAAATCGAATAATTCCTGATTGACAGGGAACAAGCCGTCCTTATTTGCAGCGTTCATATAACAAAGCATTTGCGGGTCGCCCACCACGGGAACGCCACCGTTTTCGTTATCCAATAAGCCGCCGTTGTTCATAATGAAATTTACGTAGCTGTTAGAATAGGTATTGCCGTCCACGTCCATATCCGCATACAAAGTGAGGTTGTCGCCTTTGTACTGTATGGTCGAGAAGGCTTCGCCTAAATAACGGGAAGGCGCTTTATTGATAGCAACGTAGATAATTTCACCGGGGTTCGCCTCCGTTCCCAAACGGTAGAAACCTTTTGCCGTTTTTTCTTCGCCCGTCGTTAAATCGATAAACGTCATTTCACAATTTTCGTCGTAGAAATATTCGGTGGCGTCGGAAACGAGCCAAGGCACTTCCGTCGCGACGAAAGCCTGCGTCTTATCTTGCGCTTTGCCGACGATTTCAGTCGCCGTTACGTTCGTTACGTTGTGCTTAGGGTCTTGCAATGCGTCGCCCACGCGGACAAAACGGATGACTATCGAGCCGTTTGTCGTGCAACTGATTTTATACGTCGCGCGCCACTCGTAATTAAAATATTTATTGGAGCAATGCACGTAGGAATACAACGTTCCGTTATCTAACGTTTGCGCAGGGTAGGTGGTGGGGGCGATGTATTGCGTGCTTGCGTCGCAACGTTCAATCGTTAAGCCCGTCTTCTTGGTGTTGGTGACAAGGGCGTATTGCCCTGCGCTCGGCACCGAGAAAGAGTAATAATGCGTTTGGTTTGCTTTCAGTTCGATTTCATAGTAACCTTCGCTGCCTTCAAAACGGGAGAATTCGCCGCCGTTGCCCGACGTAAACGTGCTAAGCGTAGGTCTTCTATCCCACGCAGGAGGGGCAACGTACGGGTCGGTGTACGTATAGGTAATTTCCGCCCAGTCGCTATCCTCGTACGTCACGCCGTCGCCAAGCGCTTTAACGTACAACGTTTGTCCGTCCAAAAGGGTTACGTACAAGCCGTCCGTTTCTTTTTCCTTGCCGTTTTCGTTGCGTTTGTAAAGATATCCCGACGCATTGGCAATTTCTCCCCAACGGGCTACGTTTGCGTCCATCGTAAGGACGGGGGCGCTTAATTGCGTTAAATCGGGGTTGGGCGTGTCTTCTGGCTGTTTCAATTCGCCGTAAGGCTGTCCGCAAACGGTACAAATCGCCCGTTCTGTTTCCGTTGCCGTGCCGCCCGTGTGTTCGCTGAGCGTATCGTCGCAAACGTCGCATTTATGGTCGCTATTATTATCTGCGCACGCTGCAAAGTCACCGTTTTCAAAGGTGTCCGTGCCTTTTGCGCCGCACGTACAGGAATAATAATAGGTAGCTTTTTGTTCGCAGGTGGCGCCGTTTGCTTTATAAGTATCGCTAACAACTTGTTGGTTGAAATTGCAGACGTGTTCGCCGTCTTCTGGCTGTTTCAATTCGCCGTAAGGCTGTCCGCAAACGGTACAAATCGCCCGTTCCGTTTCCGTTGCCGTGCCGCCCGTGTGTTCGCTGAGTGTGTCGTCGCAAACGTCGCATTTATGGTCGCTATTATTATCTGCGCACGCTGCAAAGTCACCGTTTTCAAAGGTGTCCGTGCCTTTTGCACCGCACGTACAGGAATAATAATAGGTAGCTTTTTGTTCGCAGGTGGCGCCGTTTGCTTTGTAAGTATCGCTAACCACTTGTTGGTCGTAAACGCAGCTGTGTTCGTTGCCGCCGTTGCCGTTATTATCGCCGTTGTTGTCGCCGTTGTCGTCACCGCAAGCGGTGAAAAGGGCGCAGGGCACGCTTAACGCAATCGCAAGCAAAGAAAGAGTACATTTTTTCCAAAGTTTCATAATATTCTCCGCTTATTGTTGTCCCAGAGGTTGATAGTAATAGCACATCATTTGCCAAGAATCTTCCACACCGCCGAAACCGTCGTGCTTTTTGGTGAGTTCCAGCATAATATGCATCAATTCCGCATTGACGGCAATTTTACCGTTCAATTCCCCGTTATTGAGTGTTGCCATAAAAAGAACCGTACTCATATACGAAGAATAATCTTTCTCGTCACCATTTTCGTCGGGAAGATAGAACAGACGTTTCGTTTCTTCGTATTTGGTATAGGATTCGATATAGGATTTTAAAGAATTGTTGGGGAAGAGGAAGGTAACGTTCGTTAAATCCCAATACACTCTATCGTCCAAGCCTTCGTAGATATCGCCAAGGAATACGCCGTTCTTGTCCGTTACGCGATACACGTCTTTGGATTCGTCGTACGCGACGTTTTTCGCGCCGGGTACGTACGCTTCGCTCGTTATCATATTCATCGTATAAGGGCCTACGGCGCAGTTTGTTAAGTTTTCATAATACGCGCCGAGATAGTCGATATTCATATCGAATTTACCCGTTGCGTTGAGGAAGAACGCGAACAGGCAATAATACGTTTCTCCCGCTTCCAAATAGTATTTGATATCGAAGTTTTCAGGGTTGCCCGTGTGGTGGATTAAGAAATCCTCGTTTTCCGCAAGGAAGGTCTTTTTATCGCTATCCACAAGCCACATTTGCGGGTTAAAGCTTTCTGCCGTGTCGAAGTTTTCAGGGGCTACGGTGGAATAGAAGTGGTACACGCCCGATTTGGTGGGGGTGAACTTGTGTTTAATACCTATGGGCACCATAGACTTGAAACAATCGATATGGTTCACGCCTTCAAAAATTTCAATCGCGCCTTCGAAGGTAATCCCTCTCGTAGGGTCGCCTATTTGCGGCGTGTCGCCGTAATGGTCGTAATATAAACAGAATTCCAACCACTCGTTTTCGTGGTACGCCAAGTGTTTGCTTGCGTCGAAATAGTTGACGCGCGTTGCGGAATCTTCATTGTCTTTCGCTTCGCCTACAACGTCTTGCAATTGCGTAATAATGTTTAATAAATCTTTTAAGGCAGGGGTAACGGGAACGAAACCGTTGCTCGATTCGTTGGCTGCCCAAGCAAAGCTTTCTACGGCTTCTTCCAAGTTAAAGCCTTCGAAAACGAGCAAGTTATTATACGCAAGTTGCCATAAATCGTATTTATTCCAACGCGTGCCGTTCATAATATCGGCAAACAGCAGAGGGTCGGTGTCAAGGTTGACTACGTAATCCGCCGCGGCGTTGTCGGGAATAACGTGATAGTATCCGTCCGCGCCCAATTTCACGTTGGCGTATTTTTCGTATTTCGTCGTTTTCGCACCCCCCGAGATATCTGCAGGGTTATTCCACTCGGTTGCCGCGTGGCGTACGATATTCAAATCCAAACCCTCGGTAGGAAGGGCGTTTACGCTTTCAAAACGGAGATTGCGAACGAATACGTCGTCGTCGCCTGAAATGGAAGCGTCTTTCATAAACACAAGCGACAGCTTGTGCTCGCCTGCTTGCGCTTGCGTAAACACGTAAGCATAACAGGTTTGCCAATTGCTTTGTATACCCGAAAGCGCGTGGATAATCGTGCCGTCTAACATAACGTAGAGATGGTCGGCGTTCTTTTCGCTGCTAATCGAGTAATCAAAAGCGAGCGCCGTATCCGCTTGCGCGGTGAAATCAATATTCAAAATAGCGTACGAATATTCGATTTGTTTGTTAGCAGCGGCGAGGTATTTGCCGTTGTCGTCCTCACCGATTTGCCAAGGCCAAGCGTACGGGTCTTCTTCCCAAGCGTACTTGAAATTGCCGTCTGCACCCGAGAAAGCCGCTTGCACGTCTTCGAGGTTGGGGTTGGAAACGTCGGGTTTTGCCCACTCTAAATCTTCCACGCCGCCGTCTTCGCCGCTGTTAGAGGAAAGGACGGTTTGTACGTAGTCGTTACCAACGAATTTATCGAAAAGATTGGTGAAATCGCTGCGAGCAACCATACTTCCCGTATGGATATATGACACAACGCCGTATCTATCGATAACGACGGACATAGGGATACCGCCACCGGTGCTAAAATGCGAAGTTATCACGCCGCCGTCAGGTTGTCCTGCTGCGGGGAAAGCAAAGTCGTATCCTCTAACGACGTTTTGGTCGTCGCCGGAATCTATGGATACGGCAAAAATCTCCACCTCGTCCGCGTATAAGTTATACGCTTCTTCCATCGCGGGGAATTCCGACGCGCAAGGTCCGCACCACGAAGCCCAGAAATTGATAAGCACCATTTTCTTGGCTTGCAGCGTTTCGGAAAGCTTGTGCTTTTTCCCCATACAATCGGTCAATTCAAAATCGTACATAACGTCACCAAGACGGTACATTTTGGTGGAGGGGGTAGCCTCGTTGGTAATAAGCGAAGCGGAAAAATTGATATTGACGTTGGAACCGGATACGCTGGACGTTTGGTAAACGACGTCTTCGTCTTTTACACGCCAACCCTTAGGTACGTTGGTTACCTCAATGCGGTACGCGCCGAGTTTGGAAACGTGTTCTTCGGTGAACAAAGCGTTGCCATCGCCGTTGGTGTTTACGGACGCGATTTTCGTTTCGCCGTCGTAGAGCGCCACGTTGACGTCTTTCAAGCCAAATCCGCCTTCCGATTGCGCGCGTACTTTGTACACGTATGCAATAGGGGTTTCATCGTCTTCGTTGCCGTCGCCGTTGTTTTCGCCGTTATTCTCTCCGTTGTTTTCGCCGCCTTGTTGCGTGCCGTTGCCGTTATCCGGCGTATCGTCGTCGCCGCAAGCGGTAAACGCGCCTACCGTAAATACGGTAAGACAAGCGAGAGTGAGTAGCAGTAGTTTTTTAAGTTTTTTCATAAAAATCCTTTTATAGAAATGAGTTTTCGTATAGATTATTTTTCGATAAGGATAACCGTATATTCACCGTACGCTTCAAATACGTACGTTTCTTGCGTTTCGTATTGCGCGGAGAATAAATCGGTGTTCAGCGCGTAAACGCCTTCCGTTACGTTGTCGTTTTTATCGAATACGACTTTGCCGTTGGCGTCCGTTGCTTCGGGCGCTAAGCACATGCCTTTTTGTTGGGTGGTTTTGTCGTAGGTGCATACGCCGATACGAATACCTTCGATGGCGTTGCCGTTTGCGTCTTTTACGGTGATAGTGTATGCGTCTTTTGCCGCGCCGTTGTCGTCGTTGTTGTTATCGTCGCCGCACGCAGCGAAAGCGCCTACGCCAAGCGAAAGGATGCCAGCCGCCAAAAGCGCGCCGATTTTCTTCATTTTTTTCATTTTTTTTATCTCCTAAAACTTAATTTTAACCAATGGTAACGTTTGCGTATTCAGGGGTATTTTTTGTGGAAAAGTTGATGGTACGCCATAATACGCTACACTAATTTTATCACACGCGCGAGAAAAAAGCAAGTATTTTCTCGAAAAATCGACGCTTTTTTATCAATCAAGCGAGGAAAAAATAAAAAAATCCGCATTTTGGGCGTTCCCAAAATGCGGAAAGGATAAATCGTATAATTGTTAAACAATTAAAGAAGGCTTGCAGCGTCCTTATCGCAAACAATCGTTACGAAGGGGTGAAGTTGTAAAACGGACGCGGGGAGGGCAGGGGTAACCTCGCCTTTCACCATACCTTTCACAGCTTCCGCCTTGTTTTTACCGGAAACGACCATAAGGATAGACTTTGCTTGCATAATATTTTTAATACCCATAGAAAGCGCTTGACGAGGAACTTCGTCGATAGAAGCGAACAAACGGGAGTTGTCTTTAATGGTATTTTCCGTAAGGTCAACGAGGTGGGTAACCGATTCGAAGGGGGTGTTGGGTTCGTTGAAACCGATGTGTCCGTTCGAACCGAGCCCAAGCACTTGTACGTCTTGTTTCATCGTTTCAAGGAGTGCGTTATAGCGGTCGCATTCCTTTTGCGTATCCGCCGCGCTGCCGCAGGGGAGGTTGGTATTGTTTTGGTCGATATCGATAGAATCGAAAAGGTTGGTACGCATAAAGTAAGCATAGCTTTGGTCGTGGTCTTTGGTAAGGCCAACGTATTCGTCAAGGTTAACGGTTTTTACGTTTTTGTAGGACGTGCCGTTTTCCTTGTGGTCTTTGATAATATTTTGGTAAGTGCCGATAGGGCTAGAACCGGTAGCAAGCCCCAAAATTGCGTTGGGGTTGTTTTTAACGATGTCGATAATAATTTCGGCAGCCTTTTTGCTCATTTCTTCGTAGTTTTCAGTAATAATAACGTTCATAACGCACCTCAAATATTTTTTGCCGTATGTAACGACGATACTATTGTAACCGATTTAGAAGAAAAAAGCAAGTATTTGAAAGGACATTTTTTATATTCTCATATAAAATTGTGCGGTTGAGGTGGGGAAAAAGCGGGGCGAGTGGAAAATTCGAAAAGTTTTTTTCTTTTTTACGGCAAAAAGCTTTGACAAGGCGAAAAAAATGTGATATAGTTATATAGCTTTTGAAGAAAGTTGAGCTATGCAGAAGTACCCAAGTGGCTCAAGGGGCTCCCCTGCTAAGGGAGTAGCATCTTAACTGGTGGCACGAGTTCAAATCTCGTCTTCTGCGCCAAAAAAGGACGACCGTTTGGTCGTCCTTTTTTGGTGTCGTGGCGAGCCGCTTGGTTTCGTGAATTATCACGAGTTCACGCGAGCAACAAAGGATAAAAATGGGTAGAAAAAACCACAAAAAACGGTTTGTTGCGAAGCTACGAGCGAAGCGAGTAATGTCGTCTTCTGCGCCGTTTTTTTAATATATTATCGACCGATTGGTCGTCCTTTTTTGGCGCCGTGGCGAGTCGCTTGGTTTTGTGAATTACCACGAGTTCACGCGAGCAACAAAGGATGAAAAATGGGTAGAAAAAACCGCAAAAAACGGTTTGTTGCGAAGCTACGAGCGAAGCGAGTAATGTCGTCTTCTGCGCCGTTTTTTTTAATATATTATCGACCGTTTGGTCGTCCTTTTTTGGCGTCGTGGCGAGCCGCTTGGTTTTGTGAATTACCACGAGTTCACGCGAGCAACAAAGGATGAAAAATGGGTAGAAAAAACCGCAAAAAACGGTTTGTTGCGAAGCTACGAGCGAAGCGAGTAATGTCGTCTTCTGCGCCGTTTTTTTTAATATATTATCGACCGTTTGGCCGTCCTTTTTTGGCGTCGTGGCAAGCCGCTTGGTTTTGTGAATTACCACGAGTTCACGCGAGCAACAAAGGATGAAAATGGCTGGGGAAATGCCCCAAACGGCTTTATTAAACGGAAGCAAAAAATAAAAGTGATTGACGGAAAACGAAGGGTAAAGAATAGGCCTTAACGAATAAAAATCGCGTTCATTGCAAAAGACGGGAATAGGCGGGGGATTTTTATACGAAAAGCAATTTCAACGCGTACCTGGTAGCTTGTTTTTTCTTCTAAAACGCGCTTTAGCCGTCTATAACGTTTCGTTTTTTGATAAAAGTCTGTTTCGTCGCTTTGGCGCGGCTTCTTTTCTTATAAGAAAAAAATGCAAAAACAGGCAAAAAAAAGAAAAAAACGCCCGTTATATTCTTGCTTAAAACGATAAAATATGTTAAAATAATACGGTAAGCAAAAAATATTTTATTTTTGAATTTTAGGAGAGAAATATGAACGTTTGGCACGACGTCGCGCAAGAACGCGTAACGACAAAACGATTTGAAGCATTTATTGAAATTCCCCAAGGCTGTAAGGCGAAATACGAGTTGGATAAAGAGACCGGCTTGTTGCATTTGGATAGGGTATTATACACGTCGACGGTGTATCCCGCAAATTACGGTTTTATTCCACGCACGTTGGCGGAAGACGGGGACCCGTTGGACGTATTGGTGCTTTGCGGTGAAACAATTTATCCCACGACGCTCGTCACCTGTTATCCCATCGGGGTAATTAAGATGATAGACGGCGGTTCGTTAGACGAAAAGATTATCGCCGTCCCTTGTAACGACCCTACGTATAAGGATTATTACGATATACAGGAATTGCCCAAACATATCTTCGAGGAAATGATGCACTTTTTCGAGGTGTACAAATCGCTCGAACATCAACATACGACGGTGAAGGAAATTTGTCATAGAGACGAGGCGATGGAAATCATCGATAAATGTATTCGCGCATACGAGGCGCATTTTGGCAAGAAAAGGGCAAAGAATAAATAAAGTTTTGTGATATTCTTGTGATTATTTCACTTGCGCGTATTGACAATGCGCGCGTGTTGCGTTATAATAACTGCATAGTATTATTTTATTTATTGCGCGCGCTTACGCGTAATGAAAGGCACAGAAAATTGGAGATATAAAACGGAGGTGGGTTATGGCTTCAACGAAACAGAAAAAAGCCCCCAAAAAGTATTTACATATCAAGCATTGCATTAAGAAAATGCAAGAAAGAGCAAAATGGGTTGGCGTACTCTATCTTATCGGCATAATAGCGCTGATAAGCTCGGTGTACTTTCAACCGATTGCTATTCGCGGTTTTGCGCTGAACATTTTCCATTTTTGGGAACCGTTCTCGGCGTTTGGCAGCGACGGCGATTTGTTAGGCGTGTTGGTGGACAACGCAATCCCGTTGACGATTGCTACGTTGTATTCCATTATGCTGTTGGTGATGCTGATTAATCTTATCAGCGCGCTTTGCCATTTTGGTTGGTTGTTTAAGAGAAAGGCAAGCAAACTGTACGGTTTCAACCGTAATATGTACGCAATGGACGATATAGAAAAGGCGTTTTCGTCCACGTTTAGGGCGGTGGTGTCGATTCACTTCCTTATCGCCGTGCTTGCCGTGGAATTCCGTTTCAACTGGTTGTATGGGACGATAATTTTAGGCGCAGGCTTGTTCTTCCATTTCCTTTGCGGTTTATTGGCAGGCAATACCAGCCTTTTCACGGTAGATAACGAAATCATTGAAGAAAAACGCGAAGTGGGCACGTTCTCCGTTTTCGTACGCAACTGTTTGCAAATCATTGCAACGGCAGGGATTATGTTCTTCTTCCTGCGTTCGAACGGCGCTATCACCGCTTGCATAGAAAAGCTTTTGGACGGCAAGGGAAGCGAGTTGTTGGCAGAACCCTTATCGCTCGTGTTGCCTATCTTGAGTTTCTTAGTGTTGGCGTATATTATGAGTATGATAAGATACGCGCTTGGCACGACGGAATTCGAACCCAGCGGCAGAGAAATGCGTGGCCGTAAGAGTTTCTTATGGTTATCGCTTTGCACCTTTATAGTAATGCTTGGCGCGGCAATTTTCGTTGCGGTATATTACAAAGAACCCGTAAATTGGGATTTGATGGCGATTGCCGGCATTGCGTTCGTGGCGTTCATTATAGAAATTTGTTTGAGAAAATTCCCGAAATCGAAAGGGAAAAACCCCGACGAAGTGGATGCGATGACGTATTTGGAAAACGGTGTAGTAGAGGAGCAAGAACCGATTGCGATTCAGCCGCAAATTTTGCCCCCCGTATATATTCAAGTTCCGCCGTATAGTCCAAACTATCGCGACTAAAAAAGGTAGAAAAAGGAGAGATAATTTATGAAGCGTATTCAATCGAAAGCGGGATTGTTAAAAAGACGCGTAGGCGAGGTACACTCGCGCGCGAAATTCGTCGGGTTCGTATATTTGTTCGCGACGATTGCCCTTGCGGTAGTTGCGACGGTATATCCGTTGTTGCAAGGCGTGTACGTTTATCAAGGCAACGATATCCCCGTAGTGCTTTGTTATAACAAGATGCGGGCGTTGTTTGATTTAGGGTTTGATATGTTATTCCAATCGCCCACGTATATTATGTTATTGGCGCAGCTTTTAACCTATTTTATAATGCTGCTCATATTATACGTCAACGTTTTGCGCGCTTTGTCAAAATTGAATTGGCTGTGCAAAAAAAGAGCGAGTTACATAAACGGTTTTAATCGCAATATGTACGCTATGGACGCCATTGGTAAGCGTTTTACCAGTTCGTTTGCGGCGTTGTTAATTTGCAACGTATTGTTTGCGTGGCTCACGATTCGCAGTACGGTTTTGGTTGCGCCTCAACCCGTGCTTGCGGGATATATCACGCTTGGCGCGGCGTTGCTTGTACGTTTCGTCATTGGTTCGTTGCAAGGCACGGTGCCCTTGTTTACGACGGGTGCGAAAATTATCGAAAAGAAACGCGACCACGGCGTATTCATTTACTTTGTCCGTAACCTGTTACAGGTCGCTTTCATTGGGGGAATTGCATATTTCCTTGCGCAAGCAAGCGGTTTCTCCGCAGGGCTTTATAATATGTTGCGCGAAATCATCGTCGAAGAGAATAAATTGTATTTAATTCATATAGACACGATTCCCGTATACGCAGAACTTGCCGCGCTGATTTGTTTGATGGTAATGATTCGTCACGCGTCTGCGTCCACCGAATATAACCGCGATTGCAACCACGGTATCGGTATGAAGAACTTTGCTATTTTCGCAGGTATCCTTACGGTACTTTGCGGCGCGTTAATCGCTTTCCCGTTCGTGGGTATCGGTTTGCCCGACGGCGCAAAAGCGACGTGGAATATGCCTATGCTTTGGGCGGCGGTAATTGCCTTTGTGGGCTGTCTGTTCGATTCTATTTTCCGTGCGAGAGATAAAAAACGCGTGGAAGAAGAAACGGATGAAGACCCCGTTCCCGGCGAGGAAGAAGAGGAAGAAGACGAACAACCGCAAGCGCCTTACGGTTGGCCCATTCAGGTACAAATGCCGCAACCGTATCCTTATCCTGCGGCAAGCGCGCCTGCGCAAAACGCACAACAACCGATATTCGTGCCTATTTTCTACGGCTATCCCCAAGGCGGCGTAATGCAACAACCGATTATGCCTATGCCTGCGCCGCAATACTTGTTGCCGATGCCTTCTCCTGCAACGGCTGCAGCGGAAGCGATAGAATTGAAAGAGGAAAAAGAACCGAAAGAACCGACGGAAACGACGGTAGAGGATTTGGAAATGAATCCGCATAGAAAATACAAAGTATATTGTCCTTCTTGCGGAAAGGCGTTGATGGCGAGAGACGTTTCTCCTTACCACCGTTGCCCTGCTTGCGATAAAGTTTTCCAACTCCGCAAATTTAAGACGTATACGAAAGGCGAGTAAACCGTTTTTCAAGGTTTACTATTATCGGGGAGAGTGAAAAAAGTTGAGAAAGCCCGAGGGAAATCGGGCAGAGGTATAGTAGTATGGCAAAAGAGAATCAATTTGTAGAACAAATTGCGGATATCAACGCTGATTTTCCGCAATGGTATACGGACGTAGTGTTAAAGACGAAAATGGTCGATTACGGCCCTGTCAAGGGCACGATGGTCATCCGTCCTTACGCGTATGCAATTTGGGAAAATATCCAAAAGGAACTCAATGCGCGCTTTGCAAAGCACGGCGTTGAAAACGCGTATTTCCCGTTGCTTATCCCGATGAGTTATTTCACGAAAGAGGCGGAACACGTAGAAGGCTTTGCGCCCGAAGTGGCGGTAGTAACGATTGGCGGCGGTGAAGAACTTGCCGAACCGCTTGCCATCCGTCCCACGTCGGAAACGATTATCGGCACGATGATGTCCAAATGGGTGCAATCGTATCGTGATTTGCCGTTGAAGGTCAATCAATGGTGCAACGTAATGCGTTGGGAAAAAACCACCCGTCCTTTTTTGAGAACGAGCGAATTTTTGTGGCACGAAGGGCACACGGCGCACGTAACGGCAGAGGAAGCGGAATCGTTCACGCTTGCAATGCTCGATTTGTATAAAGAATTTATGGAAACGTGCCTTGCAATCCCCGTGATAACGGGCAGAAAGACGGAAAAAGAACGTTTTGCAGGCGCGGTAGCCACGTACACGATGGAGGCGATGATGCGCGACGGCAAAAGCTTGCAATCGGGTACGTCGCACTATATGGGGCAAAATTTTGCCAAGGCGTTCGACATCAAATATTTGGGCGCGGAAGGCAGTTTGCAAACGGCGTACACGACGTCGTTTGGCGTATCCACGCGCTTAATCGGTGCGATTATTATGACGCACGGCGACGAAAGAGGTTTGGTATTTCCGCCTGTTATCGCGCCTATCCAATGCGTTATCGTGCCTATTGCGGCAAGAAAACCCGGCGTTATCGAGGCGTGTGAGGCGTTGAAAACGGAATTGGAAAACGCAGGTGTGCGCGTAACGCTTGACGCCACGGATAATAGCCCCGGTTGGAAGTTTAACGAGTGGGAAATGAAAGGCGTTCCCGTCCGTATCGAGCTTGGTCCTCGCGACATCGAGGCGGGCAAAATGATATGTGCAAGACGCGACACGTGCGAAAAGGCGGAATACGCTTTGGAAAACGCGGCGGACAGCGTGAAAGAACTGTTGAAATCGGTGCAAAAAGATATGCTGGAAGCGGCGCGCAAGCGTAGAGATAGCCGAATCGTTTACGCAGACGATATGCAAGGCATTTTGTCGGGTGTAGAAACGGGCAATTTCGTCAAAGCGGGCTGGTGCGGCTGTCGCGATTGCGAAGACAAGATAAAGGAAGAAACGGGCGCAACGGCGCGCGTGTTTGCCGAAGGGGAAAGCGCGGAAACGTGCGCAATCTGCGGCAAAAAAGCAGAGCACGTAATTATCTACGCACGCGCGTATTAAATAATAAGGAAAAGAAGAATTAGAAAAAATAAAAATCATTACGGCAATCTCGCCGTAATGATTTTGCATAATAAAGCCGAAGGAGCAAAACGTATGAAAAAAAGTAAAACACTGCATTTTATATACGTTAGCGTGATTGTGCTATTGGCTGTGGCGGTAGGCATCCTTGGTTTCTTTTTAGGTAAAAAAATTAAGGAAGACAAGAACGAAAACAAAAAGCATTACGAAGAAAAATGCGCGGCTTATGCGCTTGAAAATTTCCATTATTCCAAAGGACAAATTGTGTTTATCGGGGATTCAATTACGGAATTGTTTCCGCTAGACGATTACTTTGCGGAACTTGATTTGGCGACGTATAACCGTGGCATTGCAGGGGATACGACAGGGGGTGTGTTGAACAGATTGCAAGTTTCTTTGTTTGACATAAAACCGTCGAAAATCGTATTGCTAATCGGGGAGAACGACGTTAACGGCAGGGTAGAAAAGAGCAAAATTCTTGAAAATTACCAAGCAATCTTAAACGAGATTTCCACCAAATTACCCGACGCCCAAGTGTATTGTATGTCTATGGTTCCGCCCAATTTAACGTTGGAAACGTACACGGAAATCGACGTGGAAAAAACCATAACGACTATGATGGAATTAAATCCACAAATTGAAAATATGGTTAATAGTATCCCAAATATGACGTACATTGATTTGTTTTCTTTATTTGCCGATGAGAATAATATGCTCATTGAAAAATACAGCGACGACGGCATCCACTTAAATGCGGCGGCTTTTGAAGTGTGGGCAAACGTAATCAAACCCTATTTACAATAATAAAAACGCGGACGAAAACGTCCGCGTTTATTTTCATTTTTACAATCCGCCTGTGCCGCAGCTTGACAAAAAGATGAACCCGCTTCTCGCAGGTGGGTGCCGCATCTTTGCGCATCGAACTTTCCGTATAACAGACCTTGTCTATCGCAACGAATAACTTGCTCCCTTTTCATCATTGTGGGTTCCGTTTTATGCCAAACTCCGAACACCGCAGACCGTAATACTATTATATAGTATTAAGTCGCCTTTGTCAAGCGGAAAAATAAGGAAAAATCAGGCGTTCAATTTTTTCAAAAATTCGAAAATTTCCGCCTCGAAATTCAGCCCGTAACGTTTATCTTCCACTTCGTTTGCGCTACGGCGGATAGACGCCGTCGTAAAATCTGTGGCGAGTCGTATCGCTGTTTCTTCCGTTTTGCCTTTGAGTATCGCCCCAACGAAGGCGGAAGAGAACACGTCGCCCGCGCCGTGGAAAAAGCCTGCTACGTTTTGGGAAGAATAGCGTTTTTCTACGCCGTTTTCGTCCAAATAGCATACGGAAATCGTATTGTTTTCCATAACGCCCGTTACGATAGGACGGGGGCAAAGCGTTTTTAAGGCAGAAAGCAGCGTCTTGGTATCCGTCGTAGGGTAGGGGATATCCGCCAAATAACACGCTTCGGTGAGGTTGGGCAAAATATAATCGGCTTGCTGACACAGCGCGCGCATTTTCGTCACGTAATCGGCGTTGAACCCTTTATACAGTTTGCCGCCGTCGCCCATCACGGGGTCAACGACGAAAACGCCGTTTTCCGTTAAAAACTCCTTTTTAATTTGCGCCACCCAATCGATTTGTTCTATACTGCCAAGGTATCCGCTGTAAATGCAGTCAAAGCGCAAGCCCAGCGTTTTCCATTGTCGTAAAATTTTAGAAAATTCGCCCGTTAAGTCTAAAAAGGAATACCCTTCAAAGCCACCCGTGTGCGTGGATAACAGCGCCGTGGGCAACACGTCGCAAGTGATTCCGCACGCCGAGATGACGGGCAATGATACCGTAAGGGAGCATTTTCCCACGCAGGATATATCGTTGATGGCGAGTACGCGCATACGAGAACTCCTTTTTTTCTCCGTTTCTTAAAAACGGCAGAAAATTTACTGTAAATCTATTATAATTTTCTTGATTTTTTTTGTCAATCGTATTAAAATAGAATAGATAAGAAATTTTTCAAAAGAGGTAATTTTTATGGCTATTACGGGTGAAATTATCAACAACACCGTATCGTATGCGGATTTTGAGAAACACGAAAACGAAATCGTTACCGTTAAGGGGACGATTCATAATATTCGTATGATGTCCGATTTCGCGTTCGTTATTTTGCGTACGGCAAGGGAAACGATTCAATGCGTGTACGCGGAAGAATTTTCTTCCTATCGTATGAGTGAAGACGTCAAGGAAGAATGCGCGGCAAAAATCACGGGTAAAATCGTTGCCGGCGTACAAAAAGACGGCAGCAAGCGTTACGAATTGCAAATCCATAACATCGAATTGTTATCCCACCCTGCGGATATTCCGCCCGTGGTTATCACGAAAAAGCAAGTCAATTGCGATTTATCCACCAACCTTGATTATCGTCCCGTGACGATGCGTAACCCTAAGGAACGCGCTATTTTCAAGTTGCAAGAGGGTATTGCGCGTGGGTTTAGAGAATTTTTGATGGGGCAAGGCTTTACGGAAATCCGTTCCCCGAAAATCAACTTTGCCGGCGCAGAGGGCGGCACCAACGTATTCAAGCTCGATTATTTTGGAAAGCAAGTTTATCTTGCGCAATCGCCGCAGCTGTATAAGCAGGCTTTGGTTGCCGTGTACGAAAGAGTGTTTGAGATTGCGCCCGTATTCCGTGCGGAACATCACGACACCAGCCGTCACCTTAACGAATATATTTCAATGGACTTCGAAATGGGCTTTATCGACAGCTTCGAAGACATTATGAATATGGAAACGGGCGCGCTGAAATATATTATGAATCTCTTGAAAACGGAGTACAAAAACGAAGTGGATTTATTGCACATCGAAGTGCCCGAAATCACGGAAATTCCTACGCTGAAATTTATGGAAGCGAAGGAAATCATTATGAAGAAATTCAAATATCAGCCGACGGATATGAAGGATTTTGACCCGGAAGAAGAACAGCTTCTTGGCAAGTACGCGAAAAAGCAATTCAATTCCGATTTCATTTTCATCACGCATTACCCTTCGAAAAAGCGTCCTTTCTATACGATGGACGACCCTGAAGACCCCGAATACACGCTTTCTTTCGACTTGTTGTTTAGAGGCTTGGAAATCACGTCGGGCGGTCAACGTGTGCACGATTATCACGAACAAGTGGCAAAAATGCAAAAACTGGGTATGAACCCCGAAGAATTTGCTACGTATTTAATGCTCCATAAATACGGTGCGCCTCCGCACGGTGGGCTTGGTATCGGGTTAGAGCGTCTTACGATGCACCTTCTCGGCGCGAAGAACGTACGCGAAGCGACGATGTTCCCCAGAGATATTAACCGCGTTTCTCCCTGATAAACGATGTGGAATCACAAGAAAAAAGCGATTACGTTCAGTTTTGACGACGGCGTAACGCAAGATATTCGCCTGATAGAAATATTGAATAAGTACGGTTTGAAAGCTACGTTCAATATCAATTCCGATTTGCTTGGACAGGCGGGGGAGCTGGAGAGAAACGGCAATACAATCCGTCACGACAAAGTGTCGCCTGAAACGGTGAAAGAACTGTACGAAGGGCACGAGATTGCCGTGCATACGCTTACGCACCCGTTTTTGCCTGCATTAGACGAGGGGGAAATCGTCCGTCAGGTGGAAGAGGATAGAAAACGGTTATCTGCGCTTTGCGGATACGAGGTGGTAGGTATGGCGTATCCTTGCGGCGGCGAGAACAATGACGAAAGGGTGGCGGAAATTATCCGCAAACATACGGGCGTCAAGTACGCAAGGACGATTACGTCCACGCACGCGTTCGATTTGCAAAGCAATTTGTTTCGCTTTCACCCGACGGTGTACTATATCGAAGATTGTTTCGAGGAAATCGTGGATAGATTTTTAGCGCTAGAAACGGACGAAGAGCAGCTTTTGTATATTTGGGGACACTCGTACGAAATGGACGCGGAATATATCAGCTGGGAAACGTTTGAAAGGATTTGTAAAAAGCTTTCTGGCAAGGCGGATATTTTCTACGGCACGAATAGAGAAGTTTTGTTGTAAAACGGATAAAAATCGCTTTACAAACGTTGAAAAAATCGTTATAATAAAATCAATCGAATAAGAAAAGGCGTTAAAAGGGGACAACCGTTTTTGCTTTTCCGTCGCACAGAGAAATTCCGTTTTGGTGAAAGGAAGAAGACGAGCGCAAGAAATATCACCCCGTCAGCTGATTGGGCGAAACTCTTTTTATGGGGGCAGTAGCTTAATACGGTTTCGCACACCGTTATCCCGTGCGGCAAATGATAGTTTGTTTTGGTGGTTTATAAAGCCGTTGTGTTTTTTCCAAGACGCGACGGTTTATTTTTTTAGGAAATAACCTTTAACAAAAGGAGAAAATAGTATGTCTATGTACAAGAAAGTGGACACTTCGCTCAACTTCGTCGAAAGAGAAAAGGCTATCGTCGAATATTGGAACGAGAACAAGGTGTTTGAAGAAAGTATGAAACAAACGGAAGGAAACGAAGAATTTTCCTTCTACGACGGCCCTCCTACGGCGAACGGTAAACCGCATATCGGGCATATTTTGACGCGCGTTATGAAGGACATCGTGCCCCGTTATAAGACGATGAAAGGCAAGCACGTTTTGAGAAAAGCGGGCTGGGATACGCACGGCCTTCCCGTGGAACTCGAAGTGGAGAAAAAGCTTGGTTTGGAAAGCAAAACGGGCATTGAAAGCTACGGTATCGAGCCGTTTATTAAAGAGTGCAAACAGTCCGTTTGGCAATATTCTAACGAGTGGAAGAAGATGTCCGACCGCGTTGGTTATTGGTGCGATATGGACAATCCCTACGTCACCTATCACGACGATTATATCGAATCGGAGTGGTGGGCATTAAAAGAAATCCACAAGAAAGGGCTTTTGTATAAAGGACACAAAATCGTGCCCTATTGCCCCCGTTGCGGCACGGCGCTTTCTTCGCACGAGGTTGCGCAAGGATACAAGGACGTCAAGCAAACGACGGCGTTCGTGAAATTCAAGGTGGTGGGCGAAGAAAATAAATATATTCTCGCTTGGACGACGACGCCTTGGACGCTTCCTTCCAACGTAGCGCTTTGTATGCATCCCGATTACGATTACGTGGAAGTACAAATGCAAGAAAGCGGTGAAAGATACGTGCTTGCGCAAGGGCTTTTGCAATCGGTGCTCGGTGAAGAGGGCTATGACGTTCTTTCCACGAAAAAGGGTAAGGATTACGAATATACCGAATACGAACCGTTGTATCCTTATGGCAAACAAGTATTCAATTTCCGTGAAAAGGCGTATTACGTAACGTGCGATACGTACGTAACCCTTTCGGACGGTACGGGCGTCGTACACATTGCGCCTGCGTTTGGTGAAGACGACTATAAGGTGGGCAGAAGATACAACTTGCCCGTGGTACAGCTTATCAACGAAGAGGGCAAATTCCCCGCTGGTTGCGGAGAGTTGACGGGTATTGGCGCGCAAGCGGCTGACCCGCTCGTAATTAAAGATTTGAAAAACCGCGGTTTGCTTTTGAAACCTTTGGAAGTAACGCACAGTTATCCCTTCTGTTGGCGTTGCGATACGGCGCTTATCTATTACGCGCGTTCCAGTTGGTTTATCAAAGTTACGGCGATTAAGGATAGATTGATTGCGGCAAACCGTTCGGTAAACTGGATGCCCGACACCATCAAAGAAGGGCGTATGGGTAACTTCCTTGAAAACGTCATCGATTGGGGCTTGTCGAGAGATAGGTATTGGGGTACGCCCTTGCCCGTTTGGGTATGTCCCGATTGCGGCGAAATTGAGGTTATCGGTTCGCGTGAAGAGCTTGTGGAAAAATGCGGCGCGGCAAAAGATATCGAATTACACCGCCCGTATTTAGACGATTTGACGTGCAAGTGCGCAAAGTGCGGCGGCAAAATGAAACGTACGCCCGAAGTAATCGACTGTTGGTTCGATTCGGGTTCGATGCCTTTCGCGCAATACCATTATCCGTTTGAAAACAAGGACTTGTTCGAACAGACTTTCCCTGCCGATTTCATTTCCGAAGCGGTGGACCAAACGCGCGGCTGGTTCTATACCCTGCTCGTGATTTCCACGTTGCTCTTTGATAAAGCGCCGTTTAGAAACTGTATCGTGCTCGGCCACGTCAACGACAAAAACGGCATCAAGATGAGCAAGCATAAAGGCAACGTCGTAGACCCTTGGTCGGTGCTCGATAAACAAGGGGCGGATGCCGTGCGTTGGTATTTCTATACGTCGTCTGCGCCTTGGCTGCCTTCCCGTTTCTATCCCGAAGCGGTAAGCGAAGCGCAAAGAAAGTATATGGGTACGCTTTGGAATACGTACGCATTCTTCTGCTTGTACGCCGATATTGATAATTATAATCCTGCGGAATACGATTTGAAGAAGTGCAAGCTTTCGTTGATGGATAAATGGATTTTGTCCAAGTTGAACACCCTTGTCGATACGGTTGATAAAAATTTGGCTGTATATAATATTACTGATAGCGCGCGCGCGTTACAAGACTTCTCGGATATTCTTTCCAACTGGTACGTGCGTCGTGGTAGAGATAGATATTGGGGCAGCGAAATGACGGAAGACAAGGCGGCTGCGTACACCGTGCTTTGGCACGTGCTCGTCACGTTTGCAAAACTCACCGCGCCTTACACGCCGTTTATCGCGGAAGAGATGTATCTCAACCTCGTACCCAACTTCTTTAAAGACGCGCCCAAATCGGTACACCTTTGCGATTTCCCCGTTTACGAAAAATCGTTCGTGGACGAAAACTTGGAAAAGGGTATGGATACCGTGCTCGATATCGTCAACCTTGGTAGAGCTGCAAGAAACACGGGCAACGTGAAAAACCGTCAGCCGCTTTCCGAAATGTACGTGGTTACGGCGTCGGCGGAAACGCTTGACGAGGGACTGAAAGCGATTGCTTTGGACGAACTGAATATTAAGCAGTATAGGACGGCGGAAGACGCAGACGAATTTATCTCTTATAAACTCAAACCGCAACTCAAAACGCTTGGCCCTAAATACGGCAAGAAACTTGGTGCAATTTCCGCGTTCTTAGCAAACTGCAACGCAAAAGAAGTGGTGGACGCCGTAAGAGGCGGCGGCGAATTCGTTTTGCCTAGCGATAACGAAGTCGTTTTAAAAGAAGAAGATTTGCAGATTTTTACGGAAAGCAAAGCAGGCTTTATTTCCGCCAGCGATAAAGGGGTAACCGTTGCGCTGAATACCGCGCTCACGGAAGAACTCATTGTAGAAGGTATCGAAAGAGAAATCGTTTCCAAAGTGCAAACGATGCGAAAAGAGGCTGATTTCGAGATTACCGATAGAATCGCTATCTATTATAAAGCGGAAGGAAAAGTGCAATCCGTTTTGGCGGCGGGCAAGTTTGCCGACGACGTTTTGGCTGTTTCCGTTGTGGAAGGCGAGGCGGATGGGTACGCCAAAGAAGTGGATATCAACGGCGAGAAAATCACGTTGACGCTTGTAAAAGCTTAAATAATATTGCTTTTGACGAAATTTGAAATATTTTCCAAAATTTTCAAAAAAACGAATAAAAAACAGTTGACTTTGGAAAAATAAAATGGTAATATAAGCAAGCTGTTCGGTTGAAAGCAAAAAAAACGGTGAAAAAGCTAAAAAAAGTCAAAAAAAGTTAAAAAAACCGTGAAAAAATGCTTGACAATGGAAAAAGGTTTGTGGTATTATATACAAGCTGTCGCCAAAAAGGGCAGCCATCGAACTGAATTGTTCGGTGCAAAGTAGATTAAAAACAGAATAAGAAAGAAATGAGAAAAAAAATTTGTGACAACAAGCAAATAAGTAATTTCCGTTAATTTCAAAAACAAGAAGTACTTGAAAAAGTAACCTTGAAAGCAAGTCAGCAAAGAGATAACAAAAAACAAGTTAGAGCCGTTGTTG
>SVHW01000013.1 GCA_015055655.1 Clostridiales bacterium | reverse complement strand
TTTTACTTTGAAAACGTCGCCGTCGTTGAGAATTACCGAAAGTGCATTTGTTGTCTTTTCATTATCATTATTTATAATATACGTATATTGCGTAGCGCCGTCTATCGCCGTCCAGCTTGCTACGTTGTCGTTAAGCGTTACCACAGGCGCAGAAAGCGTAGACTTTGTAAACGTGACCGCATTAGACCAAGCGCTTTCCTTATACAATACGTTGGTGGTAATTGCCTTTACTTTTATCGATTGTCCGTCCGTAAGCGTTACGGAACGTTCGCTCGTTTCCGTTTCTACGCCGTCTATTTCGTATACGTAACCCGTCGCGTTTTCTACTGCTTCCCAGCTTGCCACGTTGCCGTCAAGCGTTACTACAGGCGTAGAAAGCGTAATTGCGGTAAACGTAACTGCGTTAGACCAAGAGCTATCCTCCGTCGTTACGTTATCGCCGATTGCTTTCACCCGTAAAGTATCTCCGTCTTTAAGCGTTACGGAAAGCCCATTTGTCGTCGTTTCATTACCATTATTGATGGTGTACGTATAACCAACAACGCCGTCTATCGCCGACCATCTCGCCTCGTTGCCGTCAAGCGTTACTACAGGAGCAGAAAGCGTAATTTTTTCTACCGTGAGGCTAAATTGCACCGTACCGCCAAGCGTTTCCAGCGTAAACGTATGCAACGCAGCCGGCAACAAAGAAACGTAACCACCGACAAGCGTCAGCGTGCCGTTGTTATACGTATAAGCCGTGTTGGAAAGTCCTTTTGCCGCGCCATTACGCTGAATTGCGATAATCGCCTGCCCGTTAGTACTGATAGAATACGTAGCGTTGGTGACGCCACCTACCGTTACCGTTTTATTCGTTGCGCCAGAAATCGTCGGCGCAGTAGCGTCAATGACGTTCACGGTGACGACAGCCTCGCCCCCACGCGTAGAAACGTAAAACGCGTGTTCACCGATGGGCAACGTGGAAAGATACGCTTTTTTCAACGTTAAAGCGTTACTGCTCGCGTTAAAGGAATACGCATTGCCATTTAACGCCTTCGTGGCGTTGTTACGGATAACTTGCGTGACAGATTCTCCACCGCAATCAACGGTAAACGTAATATCTTCGCTGATACCCACCGTAAAATCTTTTTCTGCAACACCGCTTACGCTAGGCGCAGCGACAGCCGTAATCGTTACCTTTACCGTCGCGTTACCACCCGCCGTTTGCACGGTGAACGTATGCGTACCTACCGATAAAGTTGACAAGTACTCCTTTTTCAACGTCAACGTATTATTCGCGTACGTATACGCTTGCGCGTTAAGAGCTTTGCTTGCCCCACTACGCGTAACGGAAAGAATTTCTAAATTATTTGTCTGCAACGTATAAGAAGCGTCCGTTGTTTCGTATTGTTTCATCGTTACGCTGTTTGCGCCGGAAATTGTCGGCGGCGTCACGGAAACGACGTTGACAACAACCTCTACCGTTCCCTTTTCCGTAATAATAGAGAACGTATTATTCCCCGCAGGCAAAAGCGCCATAAAGTTGCCGCCAAACGTTACTTTTTTGCCGTTTGCGTCGTCCGTAACCGTATACGCTTTCGTCATTACGTTTTCATTGTTATACGTTATGATAATAATATCTAACGATTTCGTATCCACTACAAACGATACGTTTTGCACAACCCCTAACGGATGTGTTTTTTGGCTATCCCCAACGACTTCTGGCAGCTTACTTGTATCACCTGCGCCGCCGCCCGTTCCTGCGTCAGGGTCCGTTCCGCCGATTAGCGATACGGAAATTTCCCCTTCGATAGTATATCGGCCTCTCTCGCCAAGCGGATATACCCACTCTTCAAATACAAGGTCGTTAATCGTAATTACGTATTTCAACGAATACGTACCGTTAACCGTACCCGTAGAATACGACCATCTACCCGTAATAGGGTTAATTTGGAAACCTTCCGTCAACGATTGGAAAGATATTTCTTTATCCGTCGTATCTCCCAACTTTTCTAACAAATCTCCCGTAAGGATTTCTTCCGGGCTTGCTTGAATAGAGCTGTTGGGAATCGTTTTCTTCTCAACAACGTAATCGGCAAACATATCGGAATTGATGAGTACGAGATTGTCAATGGTAAAGGACGAACCACCCAAAGCAGGAATACCAACCTTACCATTCGTATCCAATCCACTGCCAACGTTAATCGTCGACGATTGTCCGTTTGCGCTGAACGTAATCGTCACTACGCCGTCTTGCGCGACCACCTTTACGTGCGTCGTTTGATTTGCGACGCAATTATGTACGTCGAGCGTCCCATTAGCCTCACCGAGATTAAGCGTATGATATTCCCCACGCTTATTCACGTAAACAAACTTATTATTCCAATACAGCGTGTTATCTCCAATCCCAAACAACACCACGGGCATCCACCCTGAATCGGGGTCTACTTCCGGAGATACAATCGTCGTAGGACGTATATCGTATTCTAAAACGAAGTTTTCATACGTTTTCGCTGAAACGATTGCCGCCGCATCCGTTGCATTGCTAAATGCAAGCGCGCCGTTTGCCACCGCTACCGTTTCGTTCGTCAGCGTCCAATTAGAGTCCACAGTAGCGTCGTCAAATTTCGTATACGCGCAACCAGCCGTACTACCCGGCGTGCCGACGATATTATCCACCCATATATTTGTACCAAGCTGCGTTTGAATATTGAAATGTACGTATCCCGAAAGCTCGTCGTAACCAAATAATCCTTCCGTCCAAGAATCGGCAATTTCTTTAAATTTTGCACCGCTGATTTTTACCGTATTGTATCCTGGAACGAGAGATTGAATTTCTACGCCCATCATATAAAACGTACCGGGATTTTCGATATATACCGTCAAGCAAATATAATCGTATTCCGCCAATCTCTCAAGCGTAGGTATCGCGCCGTTTCTCTTCAAATAAAACAACCACGTAGACCAACTGGAAATCGTCGTACCCTTTATCGAATAATTGCCTTGTTGTACGTGCGACGTTGACACGGATACATTTTCTAAACCAGCCCAAGATAAGGTAGCCCCCTCTGCCGATTCGCACCCGTGCAATACATCCCCTTCGATTGCCTCGGGCATTTCGTTGTTGACGTCACCCGTATTGCCGCTATCGCCGCCCGTATTGCCGCTATCGCCACCCGTGTTGCCGCCAAGGCCTTGAATGTTATCGAAGAACAGCGTGTATTGCGCGCCCGTTGCAACGAAGAATTCACCACCGTTATATTGCACTGCGCTTTGTGCATACTGTTCTTGAATCGTCGTCATAGGAATCTTAACGTGGTTCCAACCGGGTTCAAGCGCCGCGCCCAAGCAGTTGTACAGCCACAAGCTAACGGTAGACGTTTCTGCGTTGTAAATATCCATATAAATATATTCGAACGCTTGCACTTCTTCCCACGTCAACACTCTGTCGCCGTCGTCGTAATCACGGAAATACAAAGCCGTTTGCGCATAATTAGCCGCAGTAACAACCTTGAAAGACGAGCCTCCTTCCGTGTACGTACCGTAATCTACCGTTACCGTACCGCCTACTGCGTTAATCCAATAGTTTGCATTTACGTCGCATCTATTGAGTATCTTGCCCGATTCCGTAGGCGTACCAACTACGCCGCCCGTCGAGCTACCACTATCTTCACTGACGTCAACCTCAACCTTCTTAACGCCGCGTACGTTATCGAAATAGAGCGTATAGGCCTCAGGCGTCCAAAAGATGAATTGTCCGTCTATGTATTGCTTAAAAGTAACGTTTCCATCTGCAAGCGTTTGATTATACTGGTCAATAATTGTCGCCATAGGAATGGAGACAGCATTCCAACCAGGAGCAAGAGACGCCGCCGCTACGCTATACATAAACAAGTTTACGTTGCTGCTTTCCGCGTTATAGATATCAAACTCTAAAGATTCGTATTGTTGTACTTGCTCCCAAGAAAGTATTTGGTTGCCATTTGCATAATCACGCAAATATACTGCAATTGGACCATTCCAACCGTTCGTTACAACTTTGATGGACGAGCTACCCTGTTTGATATACGTCGCATCCGTGTTCAACGTTGTTGCGCCGTTGCCATAACAAGTCAACCAGTATCCAGCCGCGTCATCGCAGTCGTTAAGAAGCGTGCTCGTCCTCGTCGTCCCGCTTTGGGCGCATTCTGCCAGCCACGTTACGGAACCAGGCACGCCGTCGCCCACCGCAAATTCCGCCGTAGAACCAACTTTCATCGAAGAATAGGAGAAATCTATCGAAGAAGAACCGGAAAACGTCCAACCTAAATAACCGTTTCTATCCGCCACGCGCGCCGCCGCCGTCGTTGCGTCGTACGTACCAGGCATTGCCGATTGCAAGTTAGAGGCTGCCTTTGACGCGGCAATATACGCGGAACGAGCGCCGTTTACAAATACGTCCATAGCGCCGTCAGCGTGCACGTAATAGGTTAAAGTACCGGGATTTGGCAACGCACACCAACCCGTATTCGTACCTGCGATTTCCGATTTCGTCATCGCCCCCTCTGCGTATGCCGTATAACTTGCGCCAATGACGGAATGTCCTTCAAATTTGCTATCCTCGCCAGATAACGTCTCTACGGAATCTTCACCGTAGATAAACGAAAAACGAATTACGTTAGAATCGGTATTCGACGTGGTAAAGGCGGTGTTGGCTTCAAACGTCGTTTCAAAGACCAAAACCTCGCTGTCCGAAAACGAATACGACGCATTCGTAGCGATATAATTGCCCGCAGAAAAACCTGTTACTACGTTGGTATCCCCCGACGTTTCCACCGACACGTTCGTCGTGAAATCGTTTAACGTAGCGGCCGAAGTCGTCACGTTCACACTTTCGACGTTTACCAAGGCGGTTGCCGTAAACGCAACAGCCATCGCAGCCAACAATTTTGTAAAGAACTTCTTTTTCATCTTGTTCTCCTATACTTCGACGCAAAAGACAGTCGATTATTTCCCCTTTCATCTACGCACAAATTCAAAACACAACGTTTCTCACCCGCGCGTACGCGAAAAAAACTATATATTATAACATAATATACTAAAATAATTGTAACACAACTTATATCGTTTGTCAATAGCAAATAACAAACTTTTCCACAAAGAAAACAGCGCCGAAAACTCGACGCTGTTTTTTAATGTTTTTATGATTATTTTTGTTCTAACCAAACGCTGATATTGCAATCTTCACTGTCGTATTCCTTACCGACGTGCGCATAATCGCAAAGGGAAACGTCCCCGTCCTTCGTTTGTAATTTATAAGCGTAATCACAATCAAATACGCTATTTTCAAACGCTTTTACTGTAATTTTTTCAGCAAATTCGATAGGTTTTGCAATATCTTCGCCCAATTTTTGGTCACGCGCGAGCACGTAAGGGCCTTTCTTGAACGCAATTTTTCCGTTTAATTTCAACATCCTTACGCTGGCGTTGAAAAGAATTTCTACGACGCCGTTTTGCAAGGATACCGAAACGTAACCGTACTTTTCTTCTACGGGAACTTCCACGCCGTCCACAAGCACTTGATAACCGTTCGTCCATTTAGGAACACGCAACAAGAGTTCCACTTCTTTATCCGCCGTCACCGCGATTTTCACGGCGAACGTTTTCTTATCGCGCGTCATTTTCAAGCGGCAACCTTCCGCGTCTACCGTTACGTCTTCGTAAAGGTTAACGGCGTATCCTTTATCCGTCTTCATTACGGCAAACAATTCTTCCATTGCAATACCTGCCACGCCGATACAAGCACAGCAGCCGTACGTTTGCTCGTCTTCCATAATATTGAACCCTGCAATCAACTGCCCTCTACGCGCGTTGACAAGCGGGCTGTAACTGTCAAACGGCAAAATTTGACGTTTTCCGTTATATTTGGGCCATTGTTCAGGCGGGAGCGTTGCGTCCACGTAGCGAGGGTCCCAGTTTTCCGAACGAACGGACAACTGATTTTTATTATTGACGCTGCCGTTCATTGCATTAAGCGCAGCGCATTCTAACCAATCGGCATACTTAGCGTCACCGGTAAGTTCTAATAAGCGGAAACAAAGGTTCATCCAAACCGCCGTAACGCACGTTTCCAATACTTCTTTTTCGGAATATTCCGTTTGGCCGGGCGCGCTGTGGCTGAAAAACTCGCCCTCGTACCCTGCCGTACCGATAATCGTGATTTCGTTATCATACACCAAGTCGGCAAATTTAACCACCGCTTCCAATTGCTTGGGATTGTTCGTAACCGTGTACAATTCCAACAGACCTTGGAAACAACTCATCATTTCATACGCTTTAGGATGCGCATACTTATGGGGAGGCACGCCTTTTAAGCTAAGTTCAATCAAATCTGCGCCGTCGCAAAGCCCCGTGCTGACGATATATTTTGCAAAATCAAGATATTTAAGGTTTTTCGTGATTTTGTAAAGCTTTACGAACGGTTCGAGGTTGGAGCAAGAGTTCATCGTGCCCCAAGCATCCGACGTTTTCAAAATGGGAATTTGCCCATCGCCGTCACCAACGTGCGCCACGATATAATCAGCGTGCTTTACCAAAGCCGCAAGCAGTTTTTCTTTAAACGCTTCGTCTTCGCAAATTTCATAAAAATACAAGTTGCCTAAAATTATGTATTTTCTTGCCCACATATCCCAGCCTTGGAATTCCATACCAACGGGGTAGGTGGAAATTCTGCCGTTTTCTTCTTGCGTAGAAAGCAAATCCTCTATCGTCGCCTTCATTGCGTCATAAATAGCAGGGTCTTTCGTCGCGCGATACAACATCGCCGCGCCACGCATTGCCTTCCCCCAATATTCGCCGCGCCAACGCCAATCGTTATCCGTCTTACAACGGAATTGGTTGACAAACAATTTCCAAATTTCTCCATCGGTAATATGTTTATCCACAAGATACTTTTCCAATTCCCCGATGTATCCACCAAAGGTCATCTTACCGTCCACGCAAGCAAATACGTCTTTTCTCCACATATTTTTTTATCCTCGTTTTCATATTTTTGCCATCGTTTTTTAACGCTTAGCAGCTTTATTATAATATACTTTCTTTGGTTTGTCAATAGCTATAATTATAAATTTTACTGTACAATCGTCTATTTATCTTGTAAAATCGTTTTTATTTATGCGCCGTTTGGCGGAATATTTTTCAAGGAAAAAATCCCTTGAAATATCTCCCCAGCACACGGCGCCGCCACGACCGAACCGTAATACGCGCCTTGCGGTTCGTCAACGATTACGAGCGTTAAATATTTGGGATTATCCACGGGATAAAACCCAACGAACGAGGATACGTATTTCCCTGCGGCAATATGCCCGTTCTCGAATTTTTGCGCCGTACCCGTTTTGCCACCGATACGGTATCCGTCTATCCCTGCTTTTTTGCCGCTGCCTTGCGTAACTACCCCCTCTAACATCCCTGCAATAATCGACGAGGTTTTCTCGCTGACCGTACGGTTTTTAAGCGTTGTTTCCGCCCTGAATACCTCATATCCGTCCTCCGCGTAAATCCGCTTTACGAGGTGCGGCGTATAATAATATCCCCCGTTGACAGCCGCCGCCGTCGCGCAGGCAAGCTGTAAGCCCGATACGGCTATCGTTTGCCCAAAACCGATACGCGCCAAATCGCAATTGCGCACCGCCTTTTCCGGCATCAATAACCCGTACGCTTCGCCCCCATAATCTATCCCCGTCTTTTTTCCAAAACCAAACGCCTCTAAATAATCGTAAAATTTCTCCGTCCCCAACCCTAACGCCATATCCGTAAAACAAGGATTACAGCTATTGTTTAGCGCCTCCGCTAACGTTTGATTGGCGTGTTTCCCGTTTGCGTGATTGTTCCAGCATTTTACCCTCGTCCCGTCCACGGTTCTCGTCCGTGAGCTGGAAAACACGTAGTTTGGCGAATAGGCGTTTTTATTCCCCTGCAAATACTCTTCCACGTTCGCCGCAGACGTGATTATTTTAAAAGTCGAGCCAGGTTCGTAAACGTCGCTAACCAAAGTATTTCTCGACATCTTATTCAATGCGTCGACGTCGTTTCGCGGCACGTCATTTAAATCGTACGACGGAAAATTTGCCATTGCTAAAATCTCAAAATTCGTAACGTCCAATACGACGCACTCGGCGGAAACGGGCGAAGAATTATAGATTACTTTTTCCAACGCGCTTTCTACGATTTCCTGTATCCCATAATCTATCGTCAACTGCAAATTATACCCGTTTTCGGCAGGCAGGTACGTGGCGACGCTGCCTTCTATCTCTATCCCGACCAAATCCGTTTCGTGCAACAATTCGCCGTTTTTTCCCGATAAATACTCCTCGTAATATTTCTCTATCCCCGTCGTGCCTACGTTATCCACAGACGTAAAACCAATCACTTGACAAAGCGCGTCGCCTTTGGGATAATTACGAACGTTGTCCCGAGAATAATACACTCCGTCTAACGTCAACGAAGAAAGCGCGTTAATGCTTTGCTTATCCACTTTTTTCGCCACCGTGATTTCCGAAGCCTTTTTTTTCGTCAGCTTCTCATACGTTTTTTGCACGTCTAATCCAAGCACTTGCGCAAGCGTCGTTGCCGTATTTTCTTTATCTTTTACGGCATTGGAACGGGCAAAAACGGTATACGCGGCGCGGTTATCTGCCAACACTACGCCGTTTCTATCCGTAATCTTACCCCGTTCGGCAACGATGGGGAGTTCCCTTGTCCATTGGTCAAGAGCGCGATAATTCAATTCCCCCTGCCAAACAACCTGCACGTAAAAAAAGCGTCCCATTAAAAAACAAAATAAAATTGCCAAAGCGCAACCCACGGCAATCAAACGTTTTTGCAATACGGACACGGAAAAATCTTTCGCGTTACGGCGCTGTTTCTTCTTCATCGTTACCTCCGCACTTCACTATACAATATTTTATTATACAGTTGCTAAAATGATAACCACAAAAAAAGAAAGAAGATTACCCTTTTCCGAGTAATCTTCTTGAATTATGCGTTAAGGACTGTATCAGCCCCTTATCATACCTTGTTCTAATGCGTATTGAATAATCGTTTCTTCGCTGGTAGCCGCTTCAATACGTTGTTGCAAATCTTCATTTTCCGAAACGAGCGTTTCTTCTTGTTCTTTTAAATTTTTCAAACGTATGTTATTGCGCTTAATTATACCCGTATTGATACCGATAATCGAAAGCAACACCGTCGTCGTTGCAGCAAAAGCCAACAAAATCTTCTTCGCAAAAGGCGAAAGAGCAAATTGCCCCTCGCTTTCCACCGCCGCCTGCGTGGGCGTATATACTTCCACGTTCATAGGAGCAACGGGCGCGGGCGTCATCGTAGGGATTGCCGCTTCCGCTTGCATATTATTAAATTTTTCCATCGTGAACACGGGCGTTTCCGCGCGCGCAGACACGAATTCCGTCACTTGCGGCGTTTGTTCTACGGCAGGCGCGTTGACAAATGCGGGCGCTTCGGGCGCAAACACGGACGCGCGAGGCGTTTCTTGCTCGTAACGGCTTTGCGAAGGCGTAGCAAACTGTTCCGCTTCCGCGTCTTGTAATCTGCGGTAGCGTTCTTTAATCATCGCGTTATGTTCTTCTGCGATTTTTTGCGCGTTCGTCGTCTGTACTTTTTCAAGTTCTGCCGTAAATGCCATTGTTTGCCTCCGTATTTCTTATCCCTTTATCAAGGATTCGTTTTATAATTTTTCCGCAATGCGCAGTTTTGCGCATTTGCTTCTCGAATTGTCGCTAAGTTCTTCCTCGCAAGCCGTAATCGGCTTTTTCGTAATTATCCTTATTTCCGGTTTCTTACCGCATACGCACGTAGGAAAACTGGAAGGACATCTACAAGGATTTTCTAAATATCTAAACGCTTCTTTTACTATCCTATCTTCCAACGATTGAAAGGTGAGAATTGCAATTCGTCCACCGGGTTTTAACCTTCTCGTGAGCGATAACGTCAATTCGTATAACCCGTCCAATTCACCGTTGACTTCGATACGAAGCGCTTGAAAACTCTTTCTTTCGCACGGTGCGCCGTAACGGAATTTTGCAGGAATATTATTGCGAATAATTTCCGCAAATTCCCCTGACGTTTTCAAGGGCTTGCTTTGACGGGCTTTTACCACCCCTCTGGCAATTTGTCTTGCAAACGTTTCTTCTCCGTACATCTTTAATATACGCGCGAGCTTGTCTTCGGAATACGTATTCAAAATCGTTTCCGCCGTAAGTGGCGCGCTTCTATCCATACGCATATCCAACGGCGCAGAAGCGTTCCGATAAGAAAATCCTCTTTCCTCATCGTCGATTTGGTGAGATGAAATACCAAAATCGAGAATCGCTCCGTCAATCTTTTCAATCTCCGCCATATCGAATACGCGTTCGTAATCTTTATAGTTCGATTTAAATATTTGAAATCTTCCCGCAAACGGCTGTAAGCGTTTCGTCGCAGCCGCAATCGCCTCGTCATCCAAATCGGTTGCAATCAATTTACCGCTAGGCGACGTTCTTTTTAAAATTTCGTAAGAATGTCCGCCGCCGCCAACCGTGCCGTCAAACCAAACGCCGCCCTCTTTAAGGTTCAGCCCTTGCATACATTCTTCCAGCATAACGGGTTTATGCGAAAACTCCAACATCCTTTAAATCCCCAATTTCTTCAATTCCGCGTCGTAATCAACGCCTTCAATATACGCATAGTATTTTTCAGCCGCCCAAATTTCCAAACGTTTACCTCTACCAAGCGTTACAACGTTCTTTTGGATACCTGCCATTTTTTTGAGCGCCGACGGAAGCGTCACCCTACCTTGTCCGTCTTCTTCCGCAGAAAAAATATTCCCGAAAAATAACGTCGAAGCTTCACTCGATTCCGAAATGCCCTCTTCCGATAAACTGCTAATCGTATCGTCGAGCAGGTCGTCACTCATTACGCAAATACAACGGTTCATACCGCGGAAAAAACTGTACGTCTTTTCGCCGTGTTCCCCCGTCAGCTCTTTTTTGAATTTCGAGGGAATACGCAATCTGTTTTTATCGTCTAACTGGTGTTCGAATACGCCTTTGAACATTTTCCGTATTACCTCCTTCGTAAAGTTTGACGCTTAAATATATGCGTGATATTATTATACACCCACTTTTAACCACTTGTCAACACTTTTGAGCAAAATTTTTCCAATTTTTTTAATTTTTTTGGGATTTTTAACCACACAATTTGCTTATTTTGCGAACATATGTTCGAAAACGAGCAAATTTCGCTTTTTTTCGCTTCCAAGAAAGCAATTTTGCGGTGGTCGCGCGGTAGTCACGAGTGGTTGCCCATCCCTACCATTTATGGAAAAATCGTCTTTTTTCGCTTGCCTAAGCGTGAAAGCAAGGCGTTTTGCTATCCCCTCGTTGCCGTCAAAAACAGGGCAATTGTAATGGCGCGCAACAACGTCTTTAATATAGATATAATGGGTGCAGCCAAGCACGATTGCGTTGGGACTTGCCGCAGGTAAATACTGCGAAAAATCGTGCCGTCCCGTCAAGATATTATTCTCAATCGCCCCAGCCAAATCTGGACAAGCAACGATGGATAATCTCGCGTTAGGATAGCGCAACGTCGCCAAGCGACATAAACCTTGAAAACGTTCGCTTTGCGTCGTAGCTTTCGTCGCCAAGACGAGAACCTCTCCGCCCAGCTTTGCCGCAGGCAATACCGCCGGCTCCGTCCCGATAATTGGAAAATCGTATTTTGCCCGCAAACGTTCGACGCATACGGCGGTGGCGGTATTACACGCAAGCACGACGCCTTTCACCCGCAAACGGCGAAACCGCGCGAACGCGGCGTCTACGTAGGAATAAATCTCCTCCGCAGAACGATTGCCGTATGGAGCGTGAACGTTGTCACCATAATAATAAAATATCTCATCTTTAATACGCTTTCTGCACTCCGCAAAAACAGTAATGCCGCCAATACCGCTATCAAAAAAAGCAACGCCACCGTAAGGAATTCGCATTTTTTATACTCCGCAAAGAAAAAAAATTTATTTTTTAGCTTTTTTCCGCTTTTTCACCCTAAAAACAGTTTACTTTCCCGTGAAATTATGCTAAAATAATCTACGCAATTGAATTGGTGCAAGAAAAAATATCGGAAATACAAGGAGAATTACTTATGCCTAATATTAAATCCGCAAAGAAAAGAGTTTTGGTTATCGAAAAGAAAACGATGCAAAACAAAGCGATTAAATCCGCTTTGAAAACGCAAGTTAAAAAATTCCTCGAAGCCGTAAATGCAGGAAACAAGGAAGAAGCAACGAAGCTTTATCCCGAAACTGTTTCCGCAATCGATTCCGCGGTTACCAAAGGCGTTATCCATAAGAACAACGCAAACAACAAAAAGGCAAAGCTCGCCAAAAAACTCGCTGCTTTGAACTAATCGAAAAACGAAAATCATATTATTGTATGAAGGTCTGCCCTTAGGGTAGACCTCTTTTTCGTGTTTTAAGAAAAACTCCCCTCCTCCACCTTTGCCTATTTTGCAAAGGTTTTTTTATCGCCTGAAAAAAATGTTCTATTTTTTGCAAAAAATATTATTAAAACGCCTTTCAAACGATTGACATACGCGCGCGCGTATTTTATAATATTGTTCGTAAAAAGTTTATTTTTGCTAAACTTTGGGTTTATTTTTAACAAACTTGAATTTAAAAACACTTTTACCAAGTAAAAAGTTTACAAATACTAAACTTTGACGCATTTTTAGGTATTTTTGGGGGCGCAACTATGAATCTTGGCGAGAAAATAAAACAAATGCGAAACCAACTAGGGCTAACGCAAGAAGAATTGGCAAATCGTTGCGAATTGACGAAAGGGTATATTTCACAACTGGAAAACGAATTGAACAGCCCCTCTATTGCAACGTTGACGGATATTTTATCCGCGCTTGGCAGCAATCTCTCCGAATTCTTTCGAGAAGAGGCGGAAGAAAAAGTCGTTTTTACCAAGGAAGAATTTTTTGAAAAGGATTCCGACGGGGTAAAATGGCATTGGCTTATCCCCAACGCGCAAAAAAATATGATGGAGCCCGTTTTAATCGAACTTGCCGAAGGCGTATCTACCGCAGGCGATATTCCGCACGAGGGTGAAGAATTCGGCTACGTTTTAGAAGGAAAACTTTCCATCGTTTTGGGGAATAAACGTTATACCTGCAAAAAAGGCGAGGCGTTTTATTATCCGGCAAACAAGCCCCACTCCATCATCAACAAAGGAAAATCTACGGCGAAATTCCTTTGGGTTTCCACCCCACCTAATTTTTAATTTTACGCAATACCAACTTGCTTTGGGAGAACGATTATGAATAAAAAACAAAACGAACAAAAAATTATCGAACTTATCGACGTGTGCAAACAATTTGACGGCGTCACCGTCGTAGAAAATATGAATTTATACGTGCGCAAGGGTGAATTTGTAACCTTCCTTGGCCCGTCAGGTTGCGGAAAAACGACCACTTTACGTATGATTGCCGGATTTGATATGCCTACCAGCGGTAAGATTTTATTAAACGGCGAAGACATCAGCAACCTTCCCCCGAACAAGCGTCCCGTCAATACCGTATTCCAAAAATACGCGCTGTTCCCCCATCTCAACGTCTTTGAAAACGTAGCCTTTGGGTTAAAACAAAAACGCGTAGAAACGACGTATCTTGATAAGAAGGGAAATAAAAAAGTTCGTTTTGAGAAAATCCCCAAGAATATTATTGCGGAAAAAGTTAAAAAAGCGCTGGAAATCGTCGATTTAAGCGGCTTTGAAAAACGTTCTATCGCCACCCTTTCAGGTGGGCAACAACAGCGTATCGCTATTGCGCGCGCCATCGTCAACGAGCCTGAAATTCTACTTCTTGACGAACCGCTTGGCGCGCTCGATTTAAAAATGCGTAAAGAAATGCAGCTGGAATTAAAGGCTATGCATAAAAAACTTGGCATTACCTTTATCTACGTAACGCACGACCAAGAAGAAGCGCTGACAATGTCGGACACCATCGTTGTTATTGCAGACGGCGTAATTCAACAAATCGGTACTCCTGAAAACGTTTACAACGAACCCAACAACACTTTCGTTGCCGACTTTATCGGGGAAAGCAACATTTTCTCCGGCGTTATGCCCAAAGACGGGCAAGTGCGCTTTTGCGGAAAATCGTTTGCGTGCCTTGACGGCGGTTTTGAAAAAGACGAGCCGGTAGACGTCGTCGTTCGCCCCGAGGATATCGAAATCCTGCCCGCAGACGCCTCCCCTTTAAAAGGTAAGGTTACTTCCGTCATTTTCAAGGGTATGCATTATCAAATCCTCGTCCAAAGCGGCAGATACGAAATAGAAATCCAAAGCACCGTTGCGCCTGAAATCGGTCAACACGTCAGCTTGGCAATTAAACCAGATGGGATACACGTTATGAAAAAAGTATTCCGCGTTAACCGTTTTAACGGCGTTATTACCAAACGCAACACCGTAGAATTCGGCGACGGAGAATTTGATTGCGACGTTACGCAGCTTTATCCCGGCAGTTATTTAGACGAAGAAGGATATTTAATCACCGCCAAGGGTGAAAAACTTGATTTGACGGATACGGAAGTAAACGTTGAGGTAGGTTTGCACGACATCACTATGAGCGACAACCTCGACGAAGGCGGCGCACAAGGCAATATCATATCCCTGATTTACAAGAGCGAATATTATCGTTATATCGTACGTACGGAAAACGAAGAAGATTACGTGCTTGCCTGCGAGGATTTGTGGAACGAAAACGACCTTGTCAGCCTGAGTATCCCGAAAGATAAAATCAAACTTTCGTTAAAGGTAAAGGAGGGCATACAACAATGACAAAAGCCAAATTCCGCCCCCGTTTTTCGAGGAAGATGCTGGCGATTCCCTACGGGTTATTTTTACTCGTATTCGTCGTTGTCCCTCTGTTTATCGTGCTGTATTACGCGTTTACCAACGACGAGGGCAAGTTCACGTTCGAATATTTAAAAGTATTCTTTAACGAAAACGGCGAAGGATTGAAAGGATTTTTCTCCTCGTATAATTTCAAAACGATTATGCGTAGCTTCTTTATCTCTGTGATGAGCACGATTATTTGTCTTCTTATCGCCTACCCCATCGCATATATCATTGCAAATTGCAAATTAAAAAATAAATCCTGCCTTTTGCTGTTATTTATCGTGCCTATGTGGGTTAACTTCGTTTTACGTATCAACGCATTGAAAGAATTGTTCGTGTGGCTTGGTATTTACAACAAATCCAACGCGTGGAATATCGTAAACACCATTATCGGTATGGTATACGATTTCCTGCCGTTTATGATTTTGCCTATTTATACGACGTTGATTAAAATTGACAAAAGTTATTTAGAGGCAGCAAAAGACCTCGGCGCTACCCCAGCAAAAGCGTTTATTAAAGTGACGCTTCCCCTCTCCAAAGCAGGGATTATCAGCGGCGCGTCTATGGTATTTTTGCCGTCTATGACAAACTACGTCGTTTCCAATTACCTGACGTCGAGAAACGTGAAAATCGTCGGCAAACTCATTGACGACTATTTCACAGGTGATTTATGGCACGACGGTTCTTTTATCGCGTTGCTATTATTGCTGTTTATGTTTTTAGTTACTTGGTTGACGGGCGGCTTCAAAGAAGACGACCAATCTGTCGCGAGAGGTGCTTCGTTATGGTAAAAACTTTGAAAGGAATTGCAAAATGGTCGTTCGTCGGCTTAATATTGCTGTTTATATATTTCCCTATTCTCTTTTTAACCGTCAACAGCTTTAATCAAAGCGATTATATCCAAAATTGGACGGGGTTCGGTTGGGAACATTACGCCTATTTCTTCAATTTTGAAAACGAACCCATCCGCGTCGTAGGTCAAACAATGCTGCTTGCCGTCGTCGTTGCCTTTTTATCAACCTTACTTGGTACGTTTGGGGCAATCGGTTTATTCTACGCTAAAAAACGTACAAGCGCAACGCTGAACGCGCTCAACCGCATCCCCGTGATTAACGCGGACGTCGTGACGGCTATTTCTTTTGCCTTGCTCGTGTCCTTTATAGGGCTCGATAAATCCACGTATATCCCTTTGATTTTGGGACAAATGCTCTTATGCACACCTTTCGTCGTGCTCTCGATTATCCCGAAACTCAAACAAATGGACAACAATTTATACGAAGCGGCGCTCGATTTGGGCGCAACACCGAGAAAAGCATTGTTTTCCGTCATTATACCGCAGATTTTGCCGGGGATTTTAACCGGTTTCCTGCTCTCTATCACTCTTTCTTTGGACGATTACGTCATAGCGGCGTACACAAAACCCGATTCCTTTACAACCATCAGCACGCATATCTACGGGCTGGACAAAAATAATATTATGGGCGCAAAAATTAAGGCGGCGTATTGGGCTTTTACGGCGATAATCTTTTTGATTATCGTACTCGTAGTTATTCTCTCCAACGTACTCGCTTATAGAAAAACAAGGAGCAAAAAGAGATGAAACGTTTGAAAAAAGTGATTCCTTTCGCCCTGTTTGCTTGTATCGCGTTCTCAACGCTTCCGCTTAGCGCTTGCGGCGAAAACGACGGCGAAAACGTATTGCGTATCGCCAGCTGGGACGAATATATCTGCGAAGGCGGCGAAGATAGTTATTTTGGAGAAGGTGCGCCCCTTTACGAAGAATTTGAAACGTGGTATAAAGAAACGTACGGCAAAGAGGTTACCGTAAAATATATCCCTTTGCAAGACAATGAAACGATGTATAATAAAATTAAGATGGGTGATTCGTACGATTTGTTATGCCCTTCCGAATATATGATAATGAAATTGGCGGAAGAAGGCTATATACAAAAACTCCCCTCTACCTTTTACGACACGGATATTGAGCATAATTATTACGCGAAATACGTGTCACCGTATATCAAAGACGTATTTGAAAACGGCACAATGAACGACGGTAGTAAATGGGCAGAATACACCGCAGGATATATGTGGGGTTCTACCGGCTTTGTCTACAACCCACAAACCGTTGACAAAGAAGACGTAAAAAGCTGGAACATTTTCACAAATAAAAAATACGAACGAAAAATCACGGCGAAAGATAACGTTAGAGATTCCTATTTCGCTGGATTGGGCATTTACCACGAACAAGCAATGTTGGCGTTGAAAAATAAACTGGAAAGCGGAGAAATAACGCTGAGCGAGTACAAAATCGCCCTTTCCACTATGATGAACGACACCAGCGAAAATACGATGAAAAACGTACAAAATATCTTAAAATCTTTACGGCAAAACGTGTACGGTTTAGAAACGGACGAAGGAAAATTGGACGTTGTAACGGGTAGATTTGATATTTCGTATCAATGGAGTGGCGACGCCGTATATACGTTGGACGTCGGCGAAAGCGAAGAAATCAACGACGAACCTATCTATCTTGAATATTGCATCCCCGACGCCGCGTCAAATCTTTTCTTCGACGGCTGGGTGTTGATGAAAGATAGCAAAAACGTTGACGCGGCTACCGCATTTATCAATTTCCTTTCTATTCCGCAAAACGTCATACGCAATATGTATTATATCGGCTATACCAGCTGCGTCGGCGGCGAAGAAGTATATGAATACGTACAAGAAACGTACGGCGCAAGCGAAGACGAGGAAGATACCACTTTGTACGACCTCTCCTATTTCTTCGGCGAAGACCATCAACTTCTTACCACAAAAGAACAAACCACCAGACAATTATTTGCACAATATCCTGACGTTTCCACCATTGATAGACTCGTGGTAATGAAATATTTCGATAAAGAAACGAACGAACGCGCAAACCGTATGTGGAACACCATTAAATAAACTTTAACCGTATCCCCAACGCCTTAACGGCCGTTCGGGGATATTTTTATTTCGATACCTATGCCAAACATAGGTATTATGATAGACATAGTACCGCATTTTTAGGGGTAATTATGTGTGACATAGGTATTATGTGTGACATAATAGCCTGTTTTGAGGTATGCTTACAGCTATCCGCCCTATAGGATAGTATATAGTCAAAAAAAGGCGAAAATCCTTGTATACACAGGGATTTTCGCCTTTTTTATGTTATTTTTACCGTTTTTTTACTGATTATTTGCGTATTACGCTTAATTTTCGCCGATATTATCGTCATCCTTTACGGAAAGGCGTTGATACAGCGTTTTTCTTTCCGTTTCCGCGTGTTTTATCAGGGAATAGACGACGAATACAATCATCAACACAACCACACTACCCATCGTTAAGATTGTTCCCCAATTGAACAGCTTCACGCCGTTGCCAAGACCTAAATTGCTTGCTTTATCCATTAAAAGCCCACAAAAGTTATATAAACCGTGGATTACGCCACAACAAAGCAAATTTTGCGTTTTGATTAAAACAAAAGCAAATAAACCGCCCGTTAATATGGAATATAACGCTTGTAAAACGTTTCCGTTGAGCAAGTGCGTTAACCCAAAGATACAGGAAGAAAACACGAAGGTTGTTAGCAATCCCTTCTTGTTTTTAGGAAAAACACTCGCCAATGCAGAAAATAAGATACCACGGAAGACAAATTCTTCAAACAATCCAACAAGAAGGCAGTACGTCGCAAACAACGTTATATCCGCAACGTTTTGTCGAACCAACTGCTGATACCCTGAAAAATACGACCACCATTGGAAATTATTCACCGCCACGACAATACAAGGCAATAAATACAGCCAATTATGTATTTTTCCAAATAAACGGATACGTAAAAAACATAGAAATACAATGGCAGCCGTCAAGCCGCAGGCTTGTTGCAGAATTTTATTATAAATCGCATTTCGCCAAACGTCTTTCACGAAAGGTATGGGAATCCACTCTAAAACCGCCATAAACGCGCAAAAAACGACAATCGTTATCCAAACGATTATCCTTTTGATTCGATTGTTTTTTACTGAATTTTGCACGTTTTTACGCCTCTTATACGACTTTTCTTCATTATAGCATATTACAGCTTTTTTTGCAAGAATTTCTGCGTTTTTCCCTCGATTTCACAATGGAAAAGCGGTTATCTTAAAGATAACCGCCATTGTTTTTATTTTATTTCCACGAAAATACCTTCACCGGAACGAAGCTGTATGTTTAACTTCTTCTTTTGCGTCTTTTCTACCGTCTTTTTACCCGCTTGCCAAACGACTACGTCGTAATCTTTATCAAAACACAACGTCGTTTTTGCTGTTACGTTGTCCTTCGGGTCCGTAAGATTCGAAATCAAATACGCCTTGCTTGCATCGTTCTTGAAACAACCGACGATGACGTCAGCCGACGTCTTTGCTTTCTTCAAACACTCGTCCTTGTTCTTATCCAAGTTCTTGGTCATCGGGTTAGAGAAACCCTTTAAGAAATAAACGCATTTTTCCCAAGAATAGTTAAAATAAGCTTTTTCAAATGCACGAACTTCGGCAATCGTTTCTTGCATTGCATACCACGCAGGTAAAAGCTCGCCATTTTGTCCAACCAACGCCGTCGTTACGTGCGATTTGTTGTTATACGGCTCGTATTCCAACGTCGTCCAATACGTGAACGTTTGCGCGCCGGAAGCGCCATACGCCATAGAAGTATACACCTGCCAAGCAATATCCGCATATGTAGCAACCGTTCTAAAATCCCAATGCCCAAGCGTCAACAAAAAGACTTTGAATTCTTTACCGGTACGTTGTGCAGCTTTCGCAAACTGTTCTAAGTTCTTCAAATAGGAAGGACGAAGATACATTTTGTCTTTTGCGCTGTGGTCCACAATGAGCGCGTAATGGTCGTAACTCAAATACTCCGGTTGAACGATATCAACGAAATCGTCTAAATACTTTTGATACGGATATTTCGCGTTTTTATCGTTAAAAAGCTGCTCTGCAGAGGCATAATCGGGCAATAAGTTTACCTCAAACTCTTTACCCGGATATCTTTCTGCAAACCAATCTTGCAACTTCTTAATCGCAGGATACTTTCCAGAGTGCGGTTCGTCAGCGGCAAGAATACCCGCGAAGGACGGGTGTTTAGCATAAGCGTCCAAACGCGCTTGCATTTCATCGCCCTGTTCCGCAAGAAATTCTTCTACCGTTTTTTCCGTTATACAAAGGTCTTTGATAACAAACTGTTCCAAAGATTTTTGGTCACGCACAAGCATTGTCAATCCGTATTTATCGCAAAAATCCAATGCTTTTTGGTATTCATCCATTTCCAATTCATATATCGCAGAAACGCCGTTAAAACCGCATTTTACGATATTTTGGTAATGTTCGTCAGTTTGACAATCGATAGAAACATCGTTTCTACCATCGCCCCGAGGGTTTTCAGGGGGCGGCGTCATATAAGCTATAAAGTCGAATTGCGTACGTTTCATAATAAACCAGCCTCAATACGTATTATTCGTTCCTATTCAAGAAAAACGGCTTATCCGCAACGAATAAGCCGTTCCTTAATATAATCTATGCGATTAAAAACCTATTATTTAAGAATTTTCGCGATAACGCCGGAACCAACCGTTCTGCCGCCTTCACGGATAGCGAAACGAAGACCTTCTTCCAAAGCAACGGGCTTAATAAGAACAACTTTCATTTCGATGTTGTCGCCAGGCATAACCATTTCAACGCCTTCAGGAAGTTCAATCATACCCGTAACGTCCGTCGTACGTACGAAGAATTGAGGTCTGTAGTGGTTGAAGAACGCCGTGTGACGACCACCTTCATCTTTCGTCAAAACGTATACTTGAGCAAGGAATTCCGTACCCGTCTTAACCGTGCCGGGTTTAGCGATAACTTGACCTTTTTGGATATCCGTTCTGTTGATACCACGAAGCAACGCACCTACGTTGTCACCAGCTTGCGCTTCGTCAAGCATCTTGTGGAACATTTCAAGACCGGTAAGAACCGTGCCAACGGGTTTGTCAACCAAACCAACAACTTCCGCAGGGTCACCTACGTGAGCTACACCACGTTCTACACGACCGGTAGCAACCGTACCACGACCAGAAATCGTGAATACGTCTTCTACAGGAAGAAGGAAGGGTTTGGAATCTTCACGAGCAGGCGTAGGGATATAGCTGTCAACAGCGTCCATAAGGTCAAGAACGGGTTTAACAGCGGGGTCAGCGATGATTTCAGCAGCGGGCTTGTCGGAAGATGCAACTTCGAGTGCCTTCAATGCGGAACCACGGATAACGGGGATATCGTCGCCGGGGAAATCGTAGGAAGACAACAAATCTCTGATGTCCATTTCAACGAGTTCAAGAAGTTCTTCGTCGTCAACAAGGTCGCACTTGTTCATAAATACAACGATGTAAGGAACGCCTACTTGACGAGCAAGAAGGATGTGTTCACGCGTTTGGGGCATAGGACCGTCCGTAGCAGCGCAAACAAGGATAGCACCGTCCATTTGCGCAGCACCCGTAATCATGTTTTTAACATAGTCAGCGTGGCCCGGGCAGTCTACGTGAGCGTAGTGACGTGCGTCCGTTTGATATTCAACGTGTGCGGTATTAATTGTAATACCACGTGCTCTTTCTTCAGGTGCTTTATCGATTTCGTCATACTTCATCTTTTGCGCACCGCCGCGAGCTGCCATAACCATCGTGATAGCTGCGGTCAAAGTCGTTTTACCGTGGTCAACGTGGCCAATCGTACCAATGTTAACGTGGGGTTTGCTTCTTTCGAATTTAGCTTTAGCCATTTTTTAAATCCTCCGATTTATCTTATAATATTTTTTTATTTAAAAATGATAACCTATCCGATTTGGACGCAGCTACCTATCATTTTTACAAATGACAAACGATAAAATATCTTGTCCCATATTTGGACAATTCTATTATATCGTAATTCCCAAAATTTATCAAATGTTTTACGGCTATTTTTGTAAAGTTTTTGATAAATTTCTCGTATTTCCCGCCTATTTTCGACGGGAAATACTATTTTTCTTTTATTAGTCCTTTTTACCGCGTTTTTCGATAATTTCCTTCGAAATGCTGGAAGGTACTTCGCTGTAATGGTCGAACTGCATCGTGAATTGACCACGACCTTGCGTTCTGGAACGAAGTTCCGTTGCATAACCGAACATTTCAGAAAGAGGAATTTCCGCGTCGATAATCTTCGCACCGTTTCTATCGTCCGTACCAAGAATCGTACCACGACGGCCAGAAACGTTGCCCATCAAGTCGCCAAAGTAATCTTCCGGCGTGATGATTTGCACTTTCATAATCGGTTCGAGAAGGACTGCGCCTGCTTTTTCCATACCGTTTTTGAAGCCCATCGAACCAGCGATTTTGAACGCCATTTCGGACGAGTCGACTTCGTGGTAGGAACCATCGTAAACGACAATCTTGAAGTCCACGATTTCGTAGCCTGCAAGGAAACCGTTCTTTGCAGCTTCTTGGATACCCTTATCGATTGCAGGGATATATTCCTTAGGAATCGAACCGCCAACCGTTTGGTCTTCAAACGCATAGCCAGCGCCCGGTTCTTGGGGAATAAGACGAAGCTTACAATGACCGTATTGACCTTTACCACCCGATTGACGCTTATACATACCTTCCGCTTCCACTTCTTTTCTGAACGTTTCACGGTAAGCTACTTGGGGAGCGCCTACGTTTGCTTCTACTTTGAATTCACGAAGCAATCTATCTACGATGATATCAAGGTGCAATTCACCCATACCTGCGATAATCGTTTGACCCGTTTCTTGGTCGGTATACGTTTTGAACGTAGGGTCTTCTTCGGCAAGTTTAATAAGTGCCATCGTCATCTTTTCTTGACCAGCTTTCGTCTTGGGTTCAAGGGAAAGTTGAATAACGGGTTCAGGGAACACCATTTTTTCAAGAATAATGGGATGCTTTTCATCGCAAAGCGTGTCGCCCGTCGTCGTGTATTTCAAACCAACGATTGCGCAGATGTCACCCGAACAAATTTCAGGGATATCCTTTCTTTCGTTGGAGTGCATTTGCACCAAACGACCTACTCTTTCCTTCTTTTCCTTCGTGGAGTTATACACGTAAGAACCAGCGGAAAGCACGCCCGAATAAGCGCGGAAATATGCAAGCGAACCTACGAACGGGTCGGTTGCAATTTTGAATGCGAGCCCTGCGAAAGGTTCGTCATCCGACGTTCTTCTAATTTCTTCTTCGTCCGTTTCAGGGTTAACGCCTTTTACGTGCGCTACGTCGAGAGGGCTGGGAAGGAAATTGATAACTGCGTCAAGCAAGAATTGAACACCTTTGTTCTTATAGGAAGAACCGCAAAGCATAGGGATAGCTTCCATTTGCAAGCAACGCGTACGAAGACCTGCAATGATATCTTCTTCGCTTAAATCCCCTTCTTCGAAGTATTTTTCCATAAGCTCGTCGCTAGCGGAAGCCGCTTCTTCAACGAGTTTTGCACGGTATTCGTTTGCGATATCCACCATATCCGCGGGAATGGGTTCCTTACGGAAATCCTTACCAAGGTCGTCGTAGTAAACTTCGGCTTCCATTTTGATAAGGTCAACGATACCCTTGAACGTTTCTTCCTTGCCGATAGGCAATTCGATAGGAACAGGGTTAGCGCCCAATCTTTCACGAATCATCTTTTCTACGCGGAAATAGTCCGCGCCGTTGATATCCATTTTATTAACGTATGCGATACGGGGAACTTTGTAGTTATCTGCTTGTCTCCATACCGTTTCCGATTGCGGTTCTACACCGCCTTTTGCACAGAACGTAGCAACAGCACCGTCGAGTACGCGAAGGGAACGTTCAACTTCTACCGTGAAGTCTACGTGGCCCGGCGTATCGATGATGTTGAAACGATGTTCTTTCCAGATACAAGTCGTCGCGGCAGACGTAATAGTGATACCACGTTCTTGTTCTTGCGCCATCCAGTCCATAACCGCAGTACCTTCGTGCGTGTCACCGATTTTGTGCGTTTTACCCGTATAGAAAAGGATACGCTCGGTCGTCGTCGTTTTACCTGCGTCGATGTGCGCCATAATACCAAAGTTTCTGGTGTGGAGTAAATCGAATTCTCTTGCCATATACTACCTCTTTTAGAATCTGAAATGCGCGAATGCTTTGTTCGCTTCAGCCATTCTGTGCGTGTCT
>SVHW01000001.1 GCA_015055655.1 Clostridiales bacterium | reverse complement strand
TTTGGATTATCGTGGCCTATATCCGTATATAAGAGCATAAAATCTAAGTCCACGCAAGGTAAAAGCATTGTGTTCATTATTGCAATCATTATAGGCTACATTTCAGGTATTATAGGTAAAATCGTAAACAACCAACTGACTTACGTGTTAATTATCTATTGCTTCAATTTAATGGTTGTTTTGGTTGATTTGGTGCTATTTTTTATCAACCGAAAAAATGAGAAGAAAATTCTTGAAAAGGGAGGGATACAATGAAAGAAAATGTGAAATTATCGGCAAATGGTATGATAGGCATTAACGACCTTATGTTAAAAGGGGAAATCGTTGTATTCGGCTCTACGTATATGGCAAATTTCCCTTTGTATGAGTTAATTAACAAATATCATTTTGAGAATGCTATATACAATCGAAGTATAGCAGGATTAACGACGAGTGAAGCGCTTGAAATCGTTCAAGATTGCATTATAGCTATAAGTCCTGCAACAATTTTTATAGCATTGGGAGAAGAAGACGAAAACAATATTGATGCAATTAAGCAATATAATCAAATTATAAAGCTCATTCAATCCGCTCTCCCTAAAAGTAAAATTTACTTAATATGCTTGCAAGGAAATACGCCTTACGTCAAGCGGTTTAATGCAAATATTCTTTCCTTGTGCGACAATAAAAGGATATGGAATATACGCTTTATTTCTTCTTCATCTACGGAAACAAACGTATATAATGAGCAATTCAAGCAGTTAAGTTGTTTTTTTCGCGATAAGCCATTGACTATGGTAGGAGCGTTTGCAATAGCCAATTAGTACGATAATGGGCGCTTTGCAAAACCTATAAAAACGGAACGGTAGGAAATTGTGATTACGCCTTATATATCATAGAAAGGGTTCGATTTAGGTGCTCTTACTCCACCAAAAAAAGGACACACCGACGGGTGTGTCCTTTTTTTGCGTTACGCTAATCGAGAGAACCGCTGAATTATCAGCGCTGACGCTCGCAGGCTCGATAGTCCGACGCTACGCTCCTTACGCGTGAACGAGCAAGGTTGAAAAAGTTGTTTTTGGATATATCGATTGCGATAGGATACCTCGTTGTGGCTATTAAATAATAAAGAAAAAGATAATAAAATAAATATGCTCCCATTTTGAACGTAAAAACGATTGACTAAAAAATTTTTCCGTGTATAATTATATATAAAGAATTTATATAAAGGAAGAAGATTATGAAAAAATTTCTTACAACTTTGATGGCAGGTATGCTTACGGTTGGCGCAGCAGTTTCGCTTGGCGCTTGTGACAAAAACACGATTTACGTAGATACGAACGCGTTTTTCGCTCCGTTCGAATATTACGTTGGCGACGAAATTAAAGGCGTTGACGTAGATATTATGAATAAGGTTGGTGAAAAACTTGGTAAAAAAGTTAAGTTTGAAAACACCGATTTCGACGTAATTATCGATAACGTTGCCAGCGGCAAAAAGTATGATTGCGGCGCGGCAGGTATCACTATCACGGAAGAACGCGCGGATAAGGTGGATTTTTCCAACCCGTATTATACGTCCGTACAATACGTAATCTACAAAGAAGGGAATACCTCTTTTGAAGCGAAAACGGCAACGGACGGTACGCCTTGCGTATATTGGTCGGATTTGATGAATTTAAAAATCGGCGTACAACGCGATACGACGGGACACCTTTATGCAGACGGGGAAATCGACGGCGGTGAATTGGACGGTACGACGGGTAGCTGTATTCCTTACGATACGGCGCAACTTGCAGTAGACGCGATTGGCGCAAACCACATTGACGTTGTTGTCGTAGACGAATTACCTGCGCAATATATCTGTAACGCAAACGATAAATACGTTTGCAAAGCGCTCTATTACGACGCAGATACGGCAACGGAAGAAGAATACGCAATTTGTGTAACGAAAGGCAATACGGAATTGTTGAACGCAATCAACGAAGTGCTTGCGGAACTTGGGGAAGAAGGCATTAACGCGCTTGTTTCGCAACACCTTGGGCTTAACTAATCACGACATCAATACAGCGAAGAAACCGCAACGGCATTGCGGTTTCTTTTGCAAAGGAGCAATATGCTTTTTAATTTAAATGCAGGTTTTTTTGAGAATATAGGAAAAATTTTCTCTTCCAGCGAATATTTAAGTATGCTGTTCAAAGGATTGGGCTGTACGTTATTGATATCCTTTGGCGCAACGGTTATCGGCATTATCTTGGGTACGTTGGTGGCTATCGTAAAAATTATTCCTTCCAAAAAACCGATAATGAAAGGTTTAAACGTGGTGTGTGATATTTACACCACCATATTCCGCGGGACGCCGATGGCGTTGCAATTATTCATAATGGCGTTCGTAATTTTTGCGATACGCGGTTTCCCTATGGAGATAGTAGCGATACTTGCCTTTGGTATCAATTCGGGCGCGTACGTATCCGAGTCGATTCGCGCAGGGATTTTATCCGTAGACGTAGGGCAAATGGAAGCAGGACGCGCGCTTGGCTTGCCGTATTCTAAAACGATGTGGAAAATCATTATTCCGCAAGCAATCAAAAACGTAATTCCTGCTATCGGCAACGAAATCATTGCGCTCATCAAAGAAACTTCCATTGTGTCGATGGTTGGGGGCTTGTACGATTTGACGTTGGTGGCTAAAATTCTCGGCGGCGGCGATAAGCTTGCCAATTTCTTGGCACCGATGACGGTGGCGGCATTGTTCTATCTTGCTATCGTATATTTGCTTACTTTCGTTATTAAATTGATTGAAAGGAGGTTGCGTAGCGGTGATAAACGTTAAAAACGTATATAAAAGTTTTGGTGATTTGCACGTATTAAACGGCGTTTCCTTGGATATTAAAGCGGGGGAAAAGGTGGTTATCGTCGGGCCGTCGGGCTCGGGTAAATCGACGCTTTTGCGTTGTATGAATCTTTTAGAAATTCCCGAAAAGGGGGAGGTATGGCTGGAAGGACAGCTTCTCACCGCCGTTGACCCGTCTTTACACGAGGGCATGGAAGATAAAAAGGCGCGTAAAGCGTTTGAAAAAGAATACTCGCTGGATATCAACCGTGGCAGGGCGAAAATGGGAATGGTATTCCAACATTTTAACCTGTTTAACAATCTTACCGTATTGGGGAATATGATACTCGTGCCGGTAGAGTTAAAATTAAAGACGAAAGAGCAGGCGATAATCGATGCGGAAGCGTTGTTGGACAGAATTGGGTTGCTGGACAAAAGAGACGTGTATCCGTCTACGTTGTCGGGTGGACAAAAACAACGTATTGCCATTGCGCGTGCGTTGAATATGAATCCTAAGGTGCTGCTTTTTGACGAACCCACGTCCGCACTCGACCCTGAAATGGTAGGCGAAGTATTGGAGTTGATGAAGACGCTGGCAGACGACGGGCTGACGATGGTAATCGTTACGCACGAAATGGGCTTTGCTAAGGAAATTGCCAATAGGGTTATCTTTATAGACGAAGGGGTTATTAAAGAAGAAAACGAACCGAAGGAGTTTTTTGAAAACCCGAAAAATCCCAGATTGCAAGAATTTTTATCGAAAGTATTATAAGACGAAAAAGAAACGCACCGCGTTTCTTTTTTTGCGTAAGAACGCGTTTTTTCATTATAAATGAAAAAGTGTAAGATAACCGTTATAAATTTTTGAAAAACTCTTGAAAAAATCAGTTTTTTTTGCTATAATTACAAAGTAAGGAAACATATTATTAACGGAGGCTCGTATGAAGATTGCTAAGGACGTTCGATACGTGGGCGTGAACGACCACGAAATCGATTTATTCGAAGGGCTGTACGTTGTGCCTAACGGTATGTCGTATAATTCTTACGTAATCCTTGATGAGAAAATTGCCGTTATGGACACGGTGGATAAAGCCTTTGGGGCGCAATGGTTACAAAACGTTGCCGACGCGCTGCAAGGAAAGACGCCTGATTATTTAATCGTACAACATATGGAGCCGGACCACTCGTCAAACGTTTTTGCTTTTGCTGAAAAATACCCTACGGCAAAAATCGTGGCTTCGGCGAAAGCGTTTGCGATGATGAAAAATTATTTTGGAACGGATTTTGCAGATAGGCAAACGGTGGTGGGCGAAGGGGATACCCTTTGTTTGGGGAAACACGAGTTGGTGTTTTTTGCCGCGCCTATGGTGCATTGGCCGGAGGTTATCGTGACGTACGATACAACGGATAAAACGCTGTTTTCAGCGGACGGGTTTGGAAAGTTTGGCGCGTTAGACTGTCAAGAGGACTGGGCGTGCGAGGCAAGGCGTTATTATTTTGGTATCGTTGGAAAATACGGCGTACAGGTGCAAAACCTGTTAAAGAAACTTGCTGGGAAAGAGATAAAGACGATTTGTCCGTTGCACGGCCCTGTTTTGGAAGACGATTTGCCGTATTATTTGGGCTTGTACGATACTTGGTCTAAATACCAAACGGAAACGGACGGTGTGTTTATCGCGTACACGTCCGTGTACGGAAACACGAAACGCGCCGTGGAGAAATTGGCGAAATGCTTACAAGAGAACGGTTGCGATAAAGTAGTGGTTACCGATTTGGCGCGTACGGATAGCGCGGAAGCGGTGGAAGACGCGTTCCGCTATGGGAAAATCGTATTGGCAACGACGACGTATAACGGGGAGATTTTCCCGTTTATGCGGAATTTTATTTTAGATATAACCGAGCGAAATTTCCAAAACAAAACGGTGGCGTTTATCGAAAACGGCAGTTGGGCGCCTATGGCGACGCGAGTAATGAAATCTATGCTGGAAAAATGCAAAAATTTGCAATACGCGGAGGCTACGGTAAAAATTCTTTCGTCGATGACGAAAGAAAACGAAGAACAAATAGCCGCGCTGGCAGAAGAACTTTGTAAACAATAGGAGGGAAATATGAGCAAATATGTGTGTGACGTTTGCGGTTGGGTATACGACGAGGAAATCGGTTTGCCTGAAAAGGGAATTGTGGCAGGCACGAAATTCGAGGAGTTGCCCGACGGGTTCGAGTGTGAACTTTGCGGCGTAGGGAAAGACCAATTTACGAAAGAAGAATAATTTTAAAGGAGTATATATACTATGGAAAACTATATTATTTGCAATTGCAAACAGGTAAGCTATACGGACATCGAGAAAGCGCTTTCCAATCATAACAAAATGGAAGACGTATTAGAAGTATTTGCGGACGTACAACGCATTACGCATTGTTCGACGGGGTGCGGTGGCTGTCACGATAAAGTGTTGGCGGTTATTTCCGAGATTATGATGGGCTAACGTCTTCAAACAAGTATCAACGAAAGACAAAACGGAGCGTATAATGCGCTCGTTGGAGGAAAAACGATGTCGTTTTATCAATTTGAAAAGAAAATGGATATAGACGAGGGAGTAAGGGCGTTCCGTAGAAATACTACGGGCGCGGTACTTTTAGACGTGCGCACGGAAAGTGAATTTGCGTCGGGATATATTCCCGGCGCGATAAACGTGCCTTTGCAAGAAATTGAAGAGGTGATTGAGTGCGTCCCGGGGAAGAATACCTTGTTGTACGTGTATTGCCGCAGCGGCGTGCGTAGCGCGCAAGCGGTAGAGGCGCTTCGCTATATGGGCTATGGCAACGTGGTGGATATCGGTGGCATTATACACTATCAAGGCGAACTTGTAAAATAACGATAAGCGGCGTTTTTACGGAAAACAGCGCCGTTTTTTGTTTTGCATAGGCGGTTTTTTGTTTATGATTGGGTAACCGAATAAGCTACAAGGTTACGTGGCAAAAAAAGGATAATACGTATGAAAAAATATTGGTACATACTTATGACAAGCATCGCCCTGTCTTGTCTTTTTATTGTGGGTTGTGATAAAGTGAAACACGAACACGTTTATCAAGACGCGTGGTGTACGGACGAGAATTCGCATTGGCAGGTTTGCACGACTTGTGGTGAGAAGCAGGGGATAACGCTGCATAACGGCGGCACGGCCACTTGCACGGAAAAGGCGGTGTGTCAAACGTGTGGCGCGGCGTACGGTGACGTCGCTGCGCATACGTACGACGTGGAGAATTACGACGAAACGTATCATTGGAAAGAGTGTTCTTGTGGAAAAATAGAAGAAACGAAAACGGCGCATACGGGCGGCGAGGCGACTTGTACGGAAAAAGCGATTTGCGACGGTTGCGGCGAGGCGTACGGGGAAACGTTGGCGCACGAGTATACGATAGACAATTACGATGAAACGTATCATTGGAAAGAGTGCGTTTGCGGTGCAGTAGACGAAGAAACCAAAGCGTTGCATTACGATAATGATACCAGTTGCCAAGAGCAGCAAACTTGCGAAAGTTGCGGCGTTGTCTTTGGGGATTATGGAGCGCACGAATATACGGTGCTCAATAATAACGATACGTATCATTGGTATTCTTGCGAGTGCGGAGAGATATCTAACGATGGAAACGTATTGCATTGCGGCGGCGTGGCGACGTGTGAAGAGCTCGCGATTTGTGAAGTATGTGAAACACCATACGGGGAAAAGGAAGACCACGTTTATACCGTTGACGGAAAGGACGATACGACGCATTGGAAAGAGTGCGCTTGCGGCGAAGTAGACCAAAACAGCGTTTCTACGCACGAGGGTGGTGAAGCCACGTGTCTTGTAAAGGCGGTTTGTGATGTATGCGGCGTAACCTATGGGGAGTTTGGAGAGCATAGCGGCGGCGTAGCCACCTGTGAAAATCAAGCGGTATGCGATATTTGTTCTTTGCCGTACGGCGCGTTAGGCAACCACGTTTACGACGTGGACGGCGGTGACGGTGAATATACTTGGAAAGAGTGTGTTTGCGGTGAGATTGACGAAAGCACGAAAGAGGAAATCGTGAATACGGGCGGAACGGATGGTGGTAACGGCGATAATACGGGTGAGGGCGACAACGAGGATGGCGGAGAGGTACAGCCACCCGAAGAAGAGATAGAATACGCGCAATTATACGGCGCAGGGACGGTGGACGACCCGTACGTGTTAACGGGCACGTGCAACGTGAAATTGACGGCGAACAGCTTAGACGCGTATATTTATTTTGCGTACGAAACGCAAGCAGACGGCGTGTTGGCGTTTACTGATACGAAAAACGTAGATGGAAATACTTTCGAAATAGGAACAAACAAGTACGTAATGGAAGGGATAGACGCCACGCATATCGAAGTGGAAATGTGGAAGACGTATTATATACGTTGTAAAGTGAACACGGTGGGAGAATTTACGTTTGCCTTCGTGGTGGAGTAAGGGATACTAAAAGGTAGAAAGGACGCTTGGGCGGCGATAGCTTAGCATCTTTTCAATCCATACTTGCCACGGGGAAAATAAGAAAATCATATTGGTTGAGGGTAAAAACAATGCAAAAGGAAAACGGGACGCTGATTATTGCGACGGGAAACGCGCATAAATTGCAAGAGATAGCGGAGATTTTTAACGATTACAAAGTGTTATCCCAAAAACAAATGGGCTTTGACGAAGACGTGGAAGAAACGGGGAAAACGTTTATGGAAAACGCCTTAATAAAGGCGCACGCGGCGTCTAAGGCGTTGGGGCTGCCCGTACTTGCCGACGATAGCGGTATTTGCGTGGACGCGTTAAACGGCGCGCCTGGGATTTTCAGCGCAAGATATTGCGGTAAACACGGCGACGATAAAGGTAACAGACAACTGCTTCTTAAAAATTTAGAAGGAAAAGAAAACAGAAAAGCGCATTTCACTTGCGCTGTCGCTCTCGTTTATCCCGACGGGAAAGAAGTGATGGCGGAAGGCAATACGTACGGTTCTATTTTATGGAAAGAAGACGGCAACGGTGGGTTTGGATACGACCCGATATTTTTCAGCGACGATTTGCAAAAATCGTTTGGTATAGCGAGCGCGGAAGAAAAAAATTCCGTTTCGCATAGATTTCGCGCGTTGCAAGCGTTGCTTGCGAAAATGGAATAAAAATGAAGACGATAATAGTGCTTGCCGATTCTCACGGCAACGTAAAAGGCGTGGAGAAATTGCGCCCTTTGGTGACGGAAAACGATTATTTTATTCATCTTGGCGACGGTGTGGGGGATATTCGCGAATTGCGAAAAGACTACCCTGAAAAAGCGTATTTTTGCGCAGGGAATTGTGATTTTTTGCCTGCGTATCCAACAGAGGGCGTTTTAGAGGTGGAGAAATTGCGTATATTTTATACGCACGGACATAAATACGGTGTGAAAAACGGTTTGGATAGGCTTGCGGAAAGGGCGCGGGAAAAGGATTGTAGCGTGGCGTTATACGGGCATACGCATACGCCGCGTATTAGCGAAATAAACGGTGTGACGCTTATCAATCCGGGAGCGATGCGCTTATCGGGCGAAAACGCGGTATATGCGTATCTTGTCGTCAACGGTGAAAAACTGACAAGCGTGCTTGTGGGAGATGCGTTGCGTTAATCGATAAAATGGAAAGGGCCGCTTGGCTCTTTTTTTATAAATTTTTTTCAATTCCGTCAAAAAAATTGTAAAAACGCCTGCCATTTGAGTGACTTTTTTTTTGGAATCATATATAATAAAATTATCTAAAAAAACGAAGAATATAACCAAAGAAAAAGTTGCCGTAACCACGGCAAACCGGAGGGAATATGCTAAATTGGGCGTTTTTAAGCGGCGCGTTAAAACCGCTTAGCAGTATCGGCGCGATGCAACACGTTTCGAATATCGTAATGATGTTGGCGGCGTGCGGTGCATTCTTGATTGGGTTTAAATTGCTCAGCGAAAATATGGAAAAAATCGCAGGGAACGGGTTGAAAAAGCTGTTCAATAAAACGTCGAACAATAAGTTTGTCGGCGTGGGTATCGGCGCAGGTGCAACGGCGGTGGTACAAAGTTCCGGCGTTACGACGGTCATGGTCGTCGGTTTCGTAAACGCAGGCATTATGACGCTTTATCAGGCGGCAACGATGATTATGGGTGCGAATATCGGTACGACGATTACGGCGCAAATTGCCGCGCTTGGCTCGTCTGGCGGTTCGGCGTTCGATATTTCCATTATCTTTATTTCTCTGCTGTTTGTCGGCGTTATGATGGAAATGTTCTTCAAAAAGGACAAAATAAAAGCGGTCGGTTTGGCTCTTGCAGGGCTTGGGTTGGTATTCTTTGGGTTGGATATTATGTCGAGCTCGATGAAGGTATATACGGAAATCCAAGAAGTGCAAGATTTGCTTTCGAGATTGACAAATCCCGTGATATTGCTCCTTTTCGGTGTCGTATTTACGGCGCTTTTGAACTCGTCCAGCGCAGTAACGACGGTTATTATCGGTATGGCAGACGTCGGTTTGTTTATTGGCGGCGTGGACGGCGGTAACGCGGTGTTGTACGTGATACTCGGCTCGAACATCGGTTCGTGCGTAACGGCGCTTATTTCTTCTATCGGTACGTCGGTGAACGCGCGTCGAGCGAGTATTATTCACTTGACGTTTAACGTGCTGGGTACGTTGTTGTTTATGACGCTGCTCTTGATTTGGTCGAAAGGGGTTGTAGGTAGCGATTTCTATCAAGTAACTTTCGTGAAATGGTTTGCAAATCCCGCAACGCAAATCGCTATGTTCCATACCTTCTTTAATGTGACGTGTACGCTTTTGTTCTTGCCGTTTACGAAATTGCTGGTGAAGGCGTCTACGCTTATCGTACGTGAAAAAGGACATAAGGAAAAAGAGCCTTGGGAATTCGTGTATATGGATAAGCGTTTCCTTGCAACGCCTACCGTCGCGGTGGAACAGCTGAGAAAAGAAAGTTTCCGTATGGCGGATATGGCGATGGAAAGTTTACGTATCGGTTTCAACGGCTTTATTGATAAGGATTTGGGGGCGATTGATAAAGTTCACGATAACAATGACCAAATCTTAAAACTCAGCGAAGAAATCAGCGATTATTTGGTGCGTGTTTCAGCAAGCAGCGTTTCGTTTGACGACGAAAAGGCGGTGCGTGCGTTACATAACAATATCGGCGATATCAACCGTGTGGCAGAACTTGCAGACAACTTGACGAAATATACGCGTAGAGAAGTAAAAGAAAACCTTGTTTTCTCCGAAGGTATCAACGAGAAACTTGCTGAGATGCACGATATGTTGCACGAACAGTACGTCCTCGTGAAACAAATTGGGCTGGAAAACCGCACGGATTTAATGATGCAATCGGACGAACTTGAAGACAAGATAGACAATATGCGCAGAGAACTTGTGGCTGAACATATCACCCGTTTAAGCCAAGGAAAATGCCGTCCGGAAAATAACACGGTGTTTATCAATCTCGTATGCAATCTCGAACGTGTGGGCGACCATTTGAGTTACGTGGTGCATAGCGAAGATAACGTATAATCGTTAAAAATAGAATACGATGAAACACTCCCGTTTTTGCGGGAGTGTTTTTGCATAGCAAAAAACGTCGAAAAACGTATAATAAAACGGGTAGACGGAAAAAAAAGGGTATTTTTATATATAAAAATAAATCGATATGGCGAACACGCTTGACGAAAGGTAAAAAAAGTGTTATTATGATAGTATGGAAAATTATAACGAAATCAATAAAAAAATCGCACAAAATTTAGCGTATTATAGGAAAGAGGCAGGGCTCACGCAAGCCGAACTCGCAGAGAAAATCAATTATTCTGACAAGTCCGTTTCGAAGTGGGAGCAAGGCAACGGTGTTCCCGACGTGTACGTTTTGTTACAACTTGCGCATTTATACGGCGTAACGCTCAACGATTTGGTGGGCGAAGAAGCGGAAGAGAAGATACGGGAAAAGAAGCAACGTCGCTGCGGTTTTCACGTGTTAATTATGTTGCTTTCCAGCGGTATCGTGTGGCTTTTGGCTACCTACTTTTTCGTGTCTATGGCAATGTGGAAACCGGGTGGCGCTTGGTGGGTGGCGTTTGTGTATGCGGCTGCGGTAAACGCCGTTGTGATAATCGTTTACGCAAGCATTTGGAAATATCGGTTGTTGCAATTTTTCTCCATAACGACGTTTATATGGGTATTTATTACGGCTATCTATTTGACGATATGCGTGATGGAGAAGGCCGGCGGTAGGTTATGGCTGTTGTTCTTGTTGGGTGCGCCGTTACAGGCGTTGGAGGTTTTGTGGGCGTTTTTCCGTTCGTCATTTACAAGGGATAGACGCAAAGCAACGAAGAGCAAGAAAGGCAATCAAGATAACGGCGTTCCTTCCGTGGCTGCGGAAGAAGAAAACGAAGGATAAAAGGGGAAAAGCGAGTTTTTATGTTATGCGCAAAGTGCAAAAAAAATCAGGCGACGAAGACGTACGAGCTGATTAAAAACGGTATGCGTCAAACGGTGTATTATTGTTTGGAGTGCTACCATAACGATTTTGTTTGCGTGGAAACGGAAACGACGCTTTCCGCGTGTCCGTACTGTGGCACGACGGTGGCGCAATTTAAAAAGACGAGTTTGGTCGGTTGCGCAAATTGTTACGAGGCGTTGGCGCACGCAGTATTTCCTGTGGTGACGAAAATGCAAGGCGGGGAGAAACATCGCGGTAAACAGGCGTATTCGACGGCAGAAGAAAGGATTGAGAGAAGATGCAACGAATTGGATATTATGGCAAATAAACATTATTTGGCAAACGACGATAAAGGCGCGGCGGTTTACGAAGAGAAGATAGACGAACTGCGCGCGCAAAAAGGGGGAGAACCGATATGGCACAGCCGACCTTTATCCAAACAATCGTAACTTCCACCCGAATTCGTCTTGCGCGGAATCTTGCCGCATATCCTTTTCCGCAAAAGCTGAATACCAAACTTGCCAAAGAAGTGGTGTATTTAGTCGAACAGTCGTTGGCGGAATTGGACAATTTCCAAAAGAACGACATAGCTACGCTTAGCGAAGAGGAATCGATTTTATTGCAAGAACAGCATTTGATTAGCCCGGCGCTTATTCAAAGGAAGGGCATCAGCGCGGCGTTTATTTCCCCCGACAAATCGATATCCGTGATGGTAAACGAAGAAGACCATCTCCGTCAGCAATGTATTCATAAAGGGTTTGATTTATATAAGGCGTACGAAAGTATCAACGGCATAGACGACGGCTTGGGCAGTTCTTTGGGATTTGCATACGACAAAAAGTTGGGGTATTTGACGGCTTGTCCCAGCAATCTTGGGACGGGTATGCGCGCTTCCGTTATGATGTTTTTGCCCGGACTTGCGTGGAGCAAGGAATTGGAGAAATTTATTCCGCAGTTAAAGGCAGGCGGATTGACCGTCCGCGGCGTATTTGGCGAAGGTACGGCGGCGGAAGGGTATAATTATCAAGTGAGTAACGAGCGCACGCTTGGTACGTCGGAAGAAGAAATATTAGACCAAATGGTGCGTATGACGATGACACTTTGCGATTTGGAAATTCGCGCAAGAGAACGTATGCTCAAACAAAAAGAATTGCCGCTGAAAGACGCTTGTCTTCGCGCGTACGGCACGCTGACCAATTGCGCGGTGCTTACGCAAAAAGAATTGATGTCGGGAATTGTCAAGGTGAAATTAGGCTTAGCGCTCGGTTTTTTCCGCGCAAGGGATATGCAAGATTTTAACGATTTCTTGGCGGATATGCGTCCTGCGTCTTTCCGTTTGGAGAACGGTTTACAAGACGCCAGCGAAGCAGATTGCAACGTGATGCGCGCGGATATCGTACACAAAGTATTGCCGGAACTCGTTTTACGGGCAGATTGAAGATTGATAAATAAGCAAAAGAAAAGGTAGAAACTATGTATCCACTTTCCAAAGCTACGGACAATTTACAAAAGGCGTTTCGTCTGGTAAACGACATCGCTGTGAAAAACGAAGTGCGCTACGTTGGGAGCGAACATTTCGTTTACGCGTTTTTACTTATGCCCGATTGCGCGGCGTATCAGGCGTTGGTTTCTTGCGGAGTTACAAAAGAACAATACGAAGAAGTGTTTTTGAAAAAACTCGATAAAACGTCCAAATACGACGGATTAACCCCGCGTACGCAAAAGATGTACGATAGGGCGGTATTGCTTGCGGAAGAAGACGGCTTGGCGGCTGGCACGGCGCATATGCTATATGCGATATTAGAAGACGCAGGCAGTTGGGCAACGCGGATTTTGTATTTGTTTACGGACGTAGAAGACGTTCGCTTGGCGTCAAGGGACAAAATACGCGCTGCGATGTATGAAAACAGAGCGAGAAAAAATTACGCTCCGTTTGAGCAAGCAAACGTATCTTTTGACGATTTATTAAAGAAAGAAGAAAAGCGGGAAGAAACGAAGGAGAATTCCGCTGCTACGTTGGAAAGGGGTAACGCTTACGATAAAAACAAGAGAAAGAACGAAGCGGTGGAAAAACTTTCCGCATACGGCACGGATATGACGGAACGGGCAAAACGTGGAAAAATGGACCCAGTTATCGGCAGGAAGAAAGAAATTGAAAAAGTAATTCAAGTGCTTTCAAGAAGATTGAAAAATAATCCCGTATTGGTAGGCGAACCGGGCGTTGGGAAAAGCGCGATTATTGAAGGATTATCGCAGCTTATCGTCAGCGGTAACGTGCCCGAACAGCTGTATAACAAAAAACTGTTATCGGTGGATTTGCCGGGGATGCTGGCTGGGGCAAGATATCGCGGCGATTTTGAGGAACGCTTAAAAGATATGATAGGGGCGGTATTGCAAGACGGCGACGTGATTTTGTTCATTGACGAGATACATACGCTCGTTGGGGCAGGCGCGTCTTCGGAAAACGGTATGGACGCGGCGAATATCTTAAAGCCTATGCTTGCGCGTGGCGATTTACAGGTTATTGGCGCAACGACGATTGAAGAATATCGCAAATATATTGAAAAGGATAGCGCGTTAGAACGTCGTTTTACGCCCGTACAAGTGGACGAGCCGTCGCAAGAAGACACGGTGGCGATACTCAAAGGTTTGCGCGCAAAATACGAAGAACATCACGGCATCGTGATTACGGACGAGGCGATAAAGGCGGCGGTGCAGTTATCGTCAAGATATATCACCGATAGATTTTTGCCCGATAAGGCGATAGATATCGTCGACGAAGCGGCGGCGCGCGTACGTATCCAAAAGGGCGGCGGCGCAGAGCTGGAAGAGTTGGAATACGAAATTCACGTTTGCGAAGAAGAACGTTTAATGCACGAACGTCAAGGCGAATACGCCTTAGCGACGGCGGCGTTTGAAAGAAAACGCGACGCGGAAGAAAAAGCGGCGGCGCTTCGCCAAGCGCAAGCGCCTTTGCGTTTGCCTGATGGAAGGCTGGCTATTGGTAGAGAACAAGTGGCGGCAATCGTCAGCGCGCGTATGCGTATTCCCCTGTTGAAAGTCACGCAAGAAGAAGGGGAAAAACTGATGCGTTTGGAAGCGGATTTGCACAAACGTATCGTTGGACAAAAAGAAGCGGTAAGCGCGGTTTCGAAAGCGATTCGTCGCGCGAGGGCAGGGTTGAAAGACCCGTCGCGCCCCATCGGCTCGTTTATTTTCGTAGGGCCTACGGGCGTGGGTAAAACCGACCTTTGTAAAGCTTTGGCGGAAAATCTTTTCGGCTCGGAAGAGCAAATGATTCGCTTGGATATGAGCGAGTATATGGAAAAGCAATCGGTTTCGAAAATCATAGGCGCGCCTCCGGGCTACGTGGGATATGAAGATTCGCAAACGGGGCAATTGACGGATAAAGTACGTACGAAACCGTATTGTGTAATATTGTTTGACGAAATCGAAAAGGCGCATCCCGACGTTTTTAATTTGTTGTTACAGATTTTGGACGACGGGCGATTGACGGATAGCAAGGGAAGAACGGTCAGTTTTAAAAACGCGGTGATTATTCTCACTTCCAACGCCGGCGCGGCGGAAAAAATTGAAACGCGTACTGGCGTATATGGGTTTGGCAGTGAAGACCGCGCGCAAAATGGCGCGGATGAAAAGCAATACGAATCGATGAAGGAAAATATCACGCAAACGTTAAAAGAACGGTTTAAACCGGAATTTTTAAACCGTTTGGATGACGTTATCGTATTCCACCGCTTGACGGAAAACGACTGTATGCAAATTGCAGGGAAAATGGTGCAATCGCTTTCCAAACGTTTATTAGAACAGCGCGGCATTACGTTGACGGTGACGACGGCAGCATTGGAAGAGCTCGTAAAAGAAGGATACGAACCGCAGTACGGCGCAAGACCTTTAAAGCGGACGATTCGCCGTCACATAGAGGATAAGTTCTCCGAGGAACTTTTGCTTGGGAATATACAAAACGGCAGCAGCGTTACGTTTGACTTCGCTGGTGGGGAATACGTTTTCTCCACGGTTATATAGCGTTTACGTACGATAGAGGAGATAATTATGAAATTGACAACGGCAGGGGAATCGCACGGCAAGGCGCTTTTGGCAATTATTGAAGGCTTGCCTGCTCATTTAAAAGTAGATTTAGAACAAATCAATCGGCTGCTTGCGTTAAGACAAAGCGGTTTTGGCCGTGGCGGACGGCAAAAAATTGAAAAGGATTGCGCGGAGATTTTGACGGGGGTAAGAAACGGCGAAACGCTGGGCAGCCCCGTTACGCTTTGCATATATAACAAGGATTATGAAAATTGGTCAAAGAGTATGGCAGATGGCGAGTGTGACGAGGCGGCAATGTCGCAAAAGGCGTTGACGAAAGTACGTCCCGGCCATGCGGATTTGACAGGGGTTATCAAATTCCGTCAAACGGACGCGCGCAACGTTTTAGAACGCGCTTCGGCGCGAGAAACGGCGATTCGCGTGGCGGCTGGCGGCGTATATAAACAATATTTGTCTGCGCTCGGCATAGAAATCGGCGGTTACGTACAAGAAATTTGCGGCGTGCAAGATAACGGCGATTACGCGTTTGAGGATTTACAAAAGGCAAAGACGACGTCCGTGGGGATGATAGACGAAACCGCGATACAACAAGCGGAGGAAAAGATTGCGCAATTAAAAAAAGACGGCGATACGGCTGGGGGTATCGTAGAGATACGCGTGAAAGGCTTAAAAAGCGGTTTTGGTAGCGTAATGACGTACGCGGAAAAATTGGACGCGAAACTCGCGCAAGGGTTAATGAGTATTCAAGCGGTGAAAGGCGTGGAAATCGGTTTGGGTTTTGACGCGGCACGCGATAGCGGGAAAAACGTTCACGACGAAATTTATTATGACGAAGGGAAGGGCTTTTATCGTGTTACCAATCGCGCGGGCGGCATCGAAGGCGGTATGTCCAACGGCGAAGAAATCGTTTTACGGGTGGCAATGAAACCGATACCCACGTTGATGCAAGGCTTGCAAACGGTGGATTATAATACGAAGGAAAAGACGAAAGCGGCATCGGAACGCAGCGACGTTTGCGCTATTTTTGCTTTGGAAATTATTGCCGAAGCGGTGGTGGCGCAAGTGATTGCAGACGTCGTGGCGGCGCGATTGGGCGGCGATACGATGGAAGAAATGGCACAAAGATATCAACTTTTGCCGTAAGTAAGGATACAAAATGGAAACGATTCAATTAAAAACGCAAACGACGACGGGGACGATTTTCGTGGGGGACGAGGCAATAACGGCTCGGTTGCCCCAGTTGTTGCAAGGGCAAAAGAACTTCGTGATAACCGACACCAACGTATACGAGCTGTACCCCGATTTTTTCAAACGCTATTTTGACGGCGTAGAAATTTTCGTGCTTTCGGCTGGGGAAGAAAATAAAAATTTCTTTTCCCTGCAAAGCATTTTAGAAGCGATGAGCCGCGCTGGGCTATTGCGAACGTCCCGTTTGTTTGCCGTTGGCGGCGGCGTCGTAGGTGATATTGGTGGCTTGGCGGCGGCGTTGTATATGCGTGGGATTTCCTGCGTGCAAATCCCCACGACGTTATTGGCGCAAGTGGATAGCAGCGTCGGCGGAAAAACGGCGGTGGATTTGGGTGGCGTAAAAAATCTCGTAGGGGCGTTTTATCAGCCTTGCGAAGTATTGGTTGCGCCGTCGTTTTTGCAAACGTTGCCAATGCGCGAGGTAAAGTGCGGTATTGGTGAAATTGTAAAATACGCCGCGCTTGATAAAGAGATATTCGATATGCTTACAAAGCAAAACGATTATACGGAAACGTCTTTTTTGCAAGGCTTGATAGAAAAGTGTATCCGCTATAAGGTGAAAGTAGTGGAAATGGACGAAAAAGAATCGGGAGAGCGTCGCTCTTTAAACGTTGGACATACAACGGGGCACGCCATCGAACTTTCCACGGGGCTTTCGCACGGAGAAAGCGTATTATACGGTATGTTTTTTGAAACGCAAGCGGCGATAACGTACGGCGTATGCGACAAGGAATACGGGGAAAGCTTGTTGGCGATTGTGAAAAAGGCGCTTGCAATTTTGCCGACGTCCACGCCTGATTTTTCAAACGTCAAGCAGTATGCGGAAAAGGCAAAAACGGATAAGAAAAACGATAGCAACGACAAGGTCAATATGTCGGTGGCAAAGTCCAAGGGCGTTTGGACGACGTTTACGTTGCCGTTTGATAGCTACGTTACGGCGTTAGAAACGGCGGTTAAAAGTTTATAAAAGAAGGTTTGAGTATGTTATTCATACAATCGAGAAATACGTTTGAAGGAGAATTCGATTTACCGGGGGATAAATCTATTACGCATCGCGCTATTATGTTTAACGGTGGCGCGGAAGGCGAAGCGGTGATTACCAACGCGCTGATGGGTGAGGATTGCGTATCTACCTGCCGTTGTATGCGCGCGCTTGGGGCACAAATCGATATTGACGGAACGACGCTTCGCGTGCAGGGTACGCCCAATTTTCGTCGCGGTATGCGTCTTGATTGTGGCAACTCCGGCACGACGATTCGCCTTTTGACGGGGTTTGCGGCAGGAAAAGGGATTGACGTTACCCTCGTTGGAGATGCGTCGCTTTCTTCCCGTCCTATGAATCGAGTGGCGCAACCGTTGTCTTTGCTGGGCGCAAATATTCGCACGACGGACGGGCGTGCGCCCGTGGAAATTGCGCCGTCGGTTTTGCACGGCGCGGATATTGCTTTGCAAATTGCTTCTGCGCAGGTAAAAAGCGCGATACTGCTTGCGGGAATTTCCGCAAGTGGAAAAACAAGCGTTACCGAACCTGTAAAATCTCGTGACCATACCGAGCGTTTGCTTGCGGCGATGGGCGCGAACGTCTGCGTGGAAGGGAATAAAGTTTCCGTTTCGAAAAGCGAGTTGTCTTGTGTGGACGTACGCGTACCAAGCGATATTTCTTCGGCGGCGTATTTTATGGCGCTTGGCGCATTAAAAGGAAAAACGCTGTGCAAAAACGTAGGTATAAATCCTACGCGCACGGGCATTTTAACTGCATTTGATAAATTGGGTGTCAAGTATTCGCTGTTGAATAAACGAGTGTCCGGCGGTGAAGAAACCGCGGATATTTTGGTGGAACGCTCTTTGATGCGCGGAATTACTTTAACGGCGGAAGAAGTGCCGTCTATGATTGACGAGTTACCCCTCGTTGCGCTGTTGTGCGCGTATGCGGACGGGGAAAGCCGTATCACGGGCGCAAAAGAATTGCGTGTAAAGGAAAGTGACAGAATACGTACGACGGCGGAACTTATCCAAAATCTGGGCGGAGATTGTGAAGAATTGGAAGACGGATTTGTTATCCGTGGAAAGAAAAAACTTGTTGGCGGCAACGTGGATAGTTATTTAGACCACCGCATTGCGATGACGGCGGCGGTAGGGTTGATTGCCAGCGAAAACGGCGGATATATTTTGCGCCCTGATTGTTGCGCCATATCCTTCCCTGATTTTTTTGAAAAACTTGGCGTTCGCGCATAAGGACGAAAAATACGATGCAAAAAAAACAAACGCTACGTCTTGGATTGATTGGGAAAGACGTTTCTAAATCGAATAGCGAAAGAATCCATAACTTTATTTTGGGACAATGGGGAATAGAGTGTCTTTACGAACGTTTTTCCGTTTCTCCCGACGGTTTTGATATCGCTATGCGCAGATTGCTTGGCGATTTCGACGGGTTCAACGTGACGATTCCATATAAGAGAGATATATTTGAATATTTGGACGGCGTCTATGGCGACGCGTTTGCGTGCGGCGCGGTAAATACCGTGGTTTGCGCTACGCGCAAAGGATATAATACCGACGGCGTTGGCTTTTTGCAAATGTTAGACGGGGCAGGGATAAACGTTAAAGAGAAAAAAGTGCTCGTTTTAGGTGCAGGCGGCGCAGGGAGGAGTTCTGCTGTGGCGTTGAAAAACGTCGGTGCAAAGGTGTACGTATATGCTCGTCGGCGCGAAAAATTAGAGGAAACCTGTCAACAACTTGGCGTGAGTGCGGCGGACAATCCCGAAAGCGGTGGGTTTGATATTCTCGTGAATTGCACGGGGGTAGGTATGCACGATACGGAAGGACAATCCCCTGTAACGGGCGCGGCGTTTCAAGGCGCGGAGGCGGCGGTAGATTTAATTTATACGCCGAAAAAATCGCAGTTTTTACAGCTTGCGGAAGGGCAAGGGTTGTCAATCTGTAACGGTGCGTCTATGCTGTTTTATCAGGCGTATTTTGCGGATTGTTTGTATTTAGATAAAACCCCGATGCGCGACGAGGCAGAGGCATTGTATCAAAAATACGTACGAGTGTACGGAGAATAAACAAAAGAATATTTGCGGAGGCAAGTTATGAAATTTTTAATTATTAACGGGGTAAATCTTAACCTTACAGGCAAACGTGAAAAGGGCGTGTACGGTACGGCTACCTTAGAAGAACTCAACGCGCGCATAGCGGCGTATTGCGAGGAAAACGGCGACGAGGCGGAATTTTATCAAAGCAATATCGAAGGCGAACTGGTGAATAAATTACACGAAGCGAACGAGGGCAAAAAGTTTGATGGGATTTTGCTAAATGCGGGGGCGTTTACGCATTATAGTTATGCCCTGCGCGACGCGATTGCGGCTATTGACGTGCCCGTGGCGGAGGTGCATATTTCCAACGTTCACGCCCGTGAAGATTTCCGTAACGTCAGCGTGATTTCCGAGGTATGTAAAGGTACGGTTTGCGGTTTTGGCGCAGGCAGTTATTTGGCGGCTATCGTAGGGTTGAAAACGCAATTAAATTGAGGGAATTATGATACTTACCTTGTGCGGTATGATGGGGGCAGGGAAAACCACCGTCGGCAAAAAACTTGCAGATATTACCGATATGCAATGCGTAGACACGGACGCCGTTATCGAAGAAAAGTATGGTAAAATTACGGATATCTTCGATAAATACGGCGAGGAATATTTTCGCGCGTTGGAAACGGAAACGGTGCAATCGCTTTGTGAGAAAGATGAGGTGATTTTATCCGTGGGCGGCGGTTTGGTTTTGCGAAAAGCGAACGTCGAATTATTGAAAAGCGTTGGAAAAATAGTATATCTGCGGGCAAAAAAAGAAACGCTTGTACAGCGTTTACGATTGGATGATTCCCGTCCGTTATTAAAAGGGGAAGACGTAGAAAAACGTATAGAAAAATTGCTTTGCGCGCGGGCGGATATTTACGAACGGGTTGCGGATTATACGATAGACGTCGATGGTAAAAATCCTGAAACGATTGCGCTTGAGATAGTAAAAAATATCAAAAAATAAAAGGATAAAAAGATGAAAACGGTCTTAATAACGGGTGGCGTACGCGGTATTGGTTTTGCAATAGCCAAGGCTTACAAATATAAGGGTTGTCGCGTATGCGTTACGTATTCCAAAGACGAAAACAGCGCGGCAGAGGCGAAGCGATTTGGGTTAGAAACGTATCGAGTGGACGTAGCCGATGAAGAAGCGGTGACGGCGTTGTTTCAAAACGTCGGCAAAGTGGACGTGCTTGTCAATAACGCGGGGGTTTCTCTTATCAAACAGCTGCAAGACGTGTCCTTTGCGGAGTATCGCCGTGTATTCGACGTGAATATGGGCGGCGCGTTTCTTTGTTCTCGTGAAGCGGCGAAAGGTATGATAGCGCAGAAAAGCGGTTTAATCGTTAATATTTCTTCCGTTTGGGGGGAAGTCGGCGGTAGCTGTGAAAGCGTGTATTCAGCGTCTAAAGCGGCGCTTTTAGGGTTTACGAAAGCGCTCGCCAAAGAACTTGGTTATTCGGGAATTCGTGTGAACGCCGTGTCACCCGGGGTAATCGATACGCCTATGAACGCGCATTTTACGGAAGAGGAAATTGCCGCAATGAAGGAGGAAATCCCGATGGGACGCATCGGGATTTGTGAAGACGTCGTGAAAGCAGTGCTTTTCTTGGACGAAAACGAGTACGTTACCGGGGTAGATATTCCCGTAAACGGTGGGTTTTCCGTTATTTGACGTTTTTTTGGAAATAGTTTTCTAACAATTGTTCAATGAATTCGTTCGCGATTCCCGTTGTAGGGGATTGCGAATTTTTTTCGTCTTTATTACAGTTTGTTTCCTGCTTTGGAGGGCGTTCGCCTTTCTCGTTATTTATTGGCGGTTGCGCACTGCTGAACGTTTGCGTAAACTTAGACAAATCGTTTAAAAAGGCAAGCATACGTTCGGAGTCTTTCAGTTTACTCATAATTGGTTTTACGCTTTCCGTAAAATCTGGGTTTTGAGCGAGATAGTATAACAAGATTAAAATGCAGATTTCCATATCGTATTATATGCGTTCGGTCACGAAAAATTGTTATCGGGAATAGGATATAACAGTAAAAGCGGAGGTGTGTATGAAAAGTTTTAAAGAGTTTACGGGTGGAACGGAAAACAACGAAACGGCGGCAAGCGCGGAAGAATTGACGAAAAAAATCGCGGCGGCGTATCACGGCAAAAGCAACGCCGATATGATGCGTAGTATTCTTATAGAAGCGGAAAAAAGTAAACGCGCGGGTACGCTTTCCAACGAAGAGATAGAGGCGTTTTATCAAACGTTTTCACCGATGTTGGATAGTATTCAGCGCAAACGCTTGCGCGGTGTCGTGGAAAAATTAAAGAATATTTAGCGTCTTTGCAGGTCTTGCAAGGCAAATAACAGAGTATCAATTTCCTTTTCCGTGTTATAATGAGAAAAGGAAACGCGCACCAGTCCGTCGTCCAACGTTCCTAACGCTTCGTGCATCAGCGGCGCGCAATGCAATCCGCCGCGTACGGCGATATCGTAAACGGAAGAAAGGCAGTCGGCGATAAATTCCGATTGCAAAAAAGCGTGTTTTATAGCTACGATGCCGCAGTCGTTTGCGATGGAATAGGTTTGGTAGTGTTCAAGGCGTCGTAATCCGCGCAGTAAATATTCCGTCAGCGCGCGTAAACGGTTTTGTATCGTGGATAAATGCGCCTGCGTATAGCGTACGCCTTCCAATAAAGATAGTACGGCGGGAAAAGCAAGAGTGCCTGCTTCCAATCCGTCGGGATAAAAATCGGGCATATCCAATGAAACACTTAAAGAGCCGGTTCCGCCGTAGAGCAAGGGGGTAGGGTCTATGCGATTGGAAAAGAGCAACGCGCCGCTGCCTTGTAAAGCGTGTAACCCTTTATGTCCCGCAATGGTGAGAAAATCGATGCCGAACTCTTGCATACGCAAGGGGAAATGTCCTGCGCCCTGCGCGCCGTCGCAAAGCAATAAAACGTGTTGCGGTATAGCGGCTTTCACGGCGGATAGATTGGGGATAAGCCCGTTGACGTTAGAGGCGGTGGATATGGCGACGAGACGGGTATTCGGCTGAATAAGCGCGCGCAACGATTGTAAGTCGAGCGTGGCGTTTTCCTTGTTTCCACGCAAGGGGCAAACGTCGTAATGAATCACGCCGTCCTTTTTTAATTTTTCCAAAGGCCGTAAAACGGAGTTGTGTTCCATACAGCTTACGATAACGTGGTCGCCTTGGCGCAGCGTGCCAAATAACGCGATATTTAACGCTTCCGTACAATTTTTCGTAAAGACAACCCGTTCATAGCCGTAGCCTTGAAAAACGCCGTTTAATTCGTTACGACAATCCTGCACCAATTTTGCGCAGGACAAGGAGAGTTTATGTCCGCTTCTACCGGGGTTAGCGCATACTTTTGTGGCGGCGGTAACCGCGGAGAGAACGACGTCGGGTTTTCTGCCGCCCGTGGCGGCGTTGTCAAAATATATCATTATAGCACCTCTTTTTTGACGGGATTCATAAAATATAGTATTCCCCAAAAAAGGAGCGTATGACATATGATACTGTTGGCGGTGTTCCGTTCGCGGGCGCAAAGCCTTGACTACGGACAAAGACTCAATTATTACGGCGTACCGGCGACGACGATGCCCACGCCCAAGGAGGCGAAAATCGGTTGCGGATTATGCGTAAAATTCGACGCGCGTTATTATACGAGGGCGCAAGCATTGGTAAAGACAAACGGTTATTCGACGTTTAAAGGCTTTTATAAAATGGATTTTGTCAATGGGAAAGTAACGGTTTTTCCGTATAGAATTTGACGAAAAGAACGGGGGCGAAAAACAGCTCTCGTTTTTTTATGCAAGGCGATTGCAAAACGGGAAAAAGTATGCTATACTGTAATTATGAAAGTAGTGGACAAGAAAAAGGCGTTGGATTTATTAGGGGAACGCTATAAAGACGCAAAACCTGCGTTGCGGTATACTTCTCCGTACGAGTTGCTGGTGGCGGTGGTGTTGTCGGCACAATGCACGGACGAGCGTGTTAATAAGGTAACAGCGGTGCTTTTTGAACAGTATAATACGCCGCAAAAGATGATAACGCTTTCTCAAAAAGAATTGGAAAGCTATATTTTTTCTTGCGGATTTTATCGTATGAAAGCGGAACACATCTTGTCTGCGTCGAAAGATATTTTAGAAAAACACGGCGGCGAAGTGCCCGATACGATAGAGGAACTCACTTCGCTTGCAGGCGTTGGAAAAAAGACGGCAAACGTCGTGTATTCGGTGGCGTTCGGAGGCGACGCTATCGCCGTGGATACACACGTTTTTCGCGTGAGCAACCGTTTGGGGCTTGCAAAAGGCAATACGCCGTTGAAAGTGGAAGAAGGGCTGCAAAAAGCGATACCTAAAGAAGATTGGTCGAAGGCGCATCATTGGTTGATTTGGCACGGCAGAAAAATTTGCCACTCTCGCAAGCCCGATTGTGAAAATTGCCTATTGCAAGAGATATGCGATTACGCAAAAAAAACAAGGAATAAAACGGAATAAAGGGTATAAAACCTTCCCGCGACACGCAAACTTTGTGTAAGATACGGGGAGGTTTTTTTATGGACGATACGACGACGCAAACAGAAGAAGACGCTTTAAAAAGCGCGCTTTCCGTTGTAAATATTGCGGAGAAAAAAGCGAGGATATATTCTCGCCTGTTAACGGATACGTCGCTTGCAAAGGCGATGGAGCAATTGGCGTGTAGGCACGAGGAACAAAAAATTTCGTTGCAGACGTTATTATACGGGGACAAGAAGAATAAAAAAAAGGGAGAAAAAGCGGAGGAAGACGATGAAACTTGAAAAAAGAGAAATCACGCTCAATGAAAAAGACAGTATTACCGACGCTTATTTAATGCAAAAAACATTATTGCAGGTATACGTTTTTGCGGCGGAACGCGCGGAAAAACGAGAGATAAGAAAAAGGTTGCTGCTTTTAATAGAACAAACGTGTGAAGATTTATTTTTCGTGAAAGATTTATTAAAAGACGTTGAGAGAGAACAATAAAATAAAAAACAGTACGAAAAGAGGGCGAAAGCCTTCTTTTTTCCTGTAAAAATTCTTGACAATATCTTCTTTTCTATTGTATAATAGAAGAAATAAAACAAAGGAAGTACTTTGTTATGAAACGTATTAAGAACTTTTTTGGCGAATTTAAGAAGTTCATCACGCGTGGCAACGTGTTGGACATGGCTGTCGGTGTTATTATAGGCGGCGCGTTTACCGCTATCGTAAACGGATTGAGCAATTTTATCCTCAAACCGATTATCAACTGGATTATCGCGCTCTTTGTTGGGGATAACGGTTTGGAAAATGCAGTTACGTTCTTAGGCGACCCCGTTTATACGGATGGAGTAATTGACCTTACGAAATCCATCTATATCGATTGGGGTGCGTTTATCAGCGCAATTATCAACTTCTTGTTGATTGCGTTCGTTCTGTTTATGATTGTACGCACGATGAACAGAATTGCAAAAGCGAAGGAAGACGCGTTTGGCGAAGATGCGAAATCGATTAAGAAAGAAGTGAAGAAAATCCGCAAAGAAAATGGTTGTTCTTGGGACGACGCTTTGGCAATTTATGCTGAACGCGTAGCGGAAAAGAAAGCGGCGGAAGAAGCGGCGGCAGCAGAAGCAGCGGCAAAAGCGGCGGAAGAAGCGCGCATTGCGGAAGAAAAAGCAATGGCAAATACCAAATTGTTGGAAGAAATTCGCGATTTGTTAAAACAAACATAAATTAAAACGAAACGAGTATTCTTAAAAAGGATACGCAAATACAAATAAAGGCGATGAAAAAGTAGGCGTATTTCGTTACGTTTTCCAAAGAGACCATGCCCGTAGGCTGAAAGGCGTGGGGAAACGGAAAGACGACCATTTCACTTGGGAGCTGTTCTTTTGAGCCCATTTCGGGGGGTAGGGAGAAACGTAAGCGCGGCGTAACGGCGTGTAAATAAGGCGCGAATAGTATTTCGCGTGAACGCAGGTGGTACAGCGGAGTTTATTCGCCCTGCACGCTTTATAAGCGTGCAGGGCGTTTTTTATAGCTACATAACTTTTAAGGAGTTTATAATGAAAGAAAAAATTGAAGCGTTGCGGAAAGAGATAGAAACCGCAATGGAACAAACGCAAACGGGTAGGGCCTTATACGAACTGAAAGTTCGCTTCCAAACGGAGCTGAAAGGCATTATGAGTGGGATGAAAGATTTAGCAAAAGAGGACCGACCGGCTTTTGGTAAAATCGTCAACGAATTTAAGCAAGGTATGGAAGAAAAATTCGAGGCGCGCGCGCTCGTTGTACGTAAAATGGAAATGGAAGAAAAGTACGCGAAAGAACGTATTGATATTTCTATGCCGGGTAAAAAGTATAAGGCAGGGGCATTGCACCCCATTACGCTGGTAAAGAACGAACTTATCGATATTTTTGCCGGTATGGGATTTAAGGTGTTTGAAGGGCCGGAAATCGAAACGGATTATTACAATTTCACGGCATTGAATACCCCTAAAGACCACCCTGCAAGGGATATGCAAGACACCTTCTATCTTGCGGATAATTTGCTCCTTCGTACGCAAACGTCGGCAGGGCAAATCCGCGTAATGGAAAAGGAAACGCCGCCCATTAAAATTTTGTCGCCGGGCAGGGTATTCCGTTCGGACGACGACGCTACGCACTCGCCTATGTTCCACCAAATGGAAGGGCTGGTCGTAGATAAAGGCATCACGCTTTGCGATTTGCAAGGTATGCTTGCGGAGTTTGCGAAGAAAATGTTTACCGATTCGACGAAAGTACGCTTACGCCCGTCCTATTTCCCGTTTACCGAACCGAGTGTAGAGGTGGATTTAAGCTGTTCGGAATGCGGCGGCAAGGGTTGTCGTCTTTGCAAGGGCACGGGTTGGATAGAAGTGCTTGGCGCAGGCATGGTCAATAGACGCGTTTTGGAAAACTGTAACGTTGACCCTGACGAATATACGGGTTTTGCGTTTGGTATGGGTATCGAACGTATCGCAATGCTGAAATACGGCATCAACAATATCAAAACGTTGTTTGAAAACGATACGCGGTTTTTAGAACAATTTGAAGATTAAGGAGAGAAGACGATGAAAGCACCTTTCAGTTGGTTAAAAGATTACGTAGATATCAATATGACCGCAGAGGAACTTGCTGAAAAGCTCTTTTCCTGTGGTTTTGAAGTAGAAGAATTGTCTTATCTTGGCGACAAAATCAGCCGTGTTGTCGTAGGCGAAGTAAAAGCGCTGACGCCCCATCCCGACAGCGACCATATGCAAATTTGCGTGGTGGATTGCGGGGAAGAATACGGCAGGGATTTGCAAATCGTTACGGGTGCGCCGAACGTGTACGTGGGGATGAAAACGCCTTGCGCGTTGGACGGCTCGACGGTGGTGGAAAGCAACCCTGCGGTATTGGAGAAAAATCCCGACGCGGTGAAGAAAATCAAAAAAGGAAAACTGCGCGGCGTAGAATCGTTTGGTATGCTTTGTTCTGGGGAAGAGCTGGGTATCAACGACGATTTCTATCCCGGCGCGGAAGTCAACGGGCTGTTGGATTTAGATAAAGATACGCCTATCGGGGAGGATATTAGAAAAGTCGTTGGGTTAGACGATTGGATTTTCGATATTTCCGTTACGGCAAACCGCCCCGATTGTCAATGTATCGTGGGCATTGCGCGCGAAGTGGCGGCTGTTATCCAAAAACCTTTTAAAGAACCCGATTATTCTTATACGGAAAAAGAAACGAGCGCAAAGAGCATCGACGTGGAAGTGCTCGCGCCCGACTTATGTCCCAGATACGTAGGGCATTACGTTGAAAACGTTCAAGGCGGCGTTTCTCCTGCTTGGATGCGGAAACGTTTGGCGCTTTCTGGGATTCGTTCCATTTCGCCTATTGTTGATATTACGAACTTCGTTTTATTGGAAATGGGGCAACCCATGCACGCGTTCGACGCGGACGATATCGGGGAGAATAAGATAATCGTCCGTCGTGCGGAAAACGGAGAAAAAATTACGACGCTCGACGAAAAGGAATTTACGCTTAGCAGCGAAAACCTCGTGATTTGCGACGGGAAGAAACCCGTTGCGCTTGCGGGGATTATGGGCGGCTTAAATAGTGAAATTAAAGAAACGACGAAAAACGTCTTTTTCGAATCGGCGAAATTTGCGCGCGATAACGTGCGTAAAACTTCGCGCGCCTTGGGGCAATCGTCCGATTCCTCTTCCCGTTTTGAAAAGGGCGTGGACGCATACACCAACGGTTTTGGTATGGCGAGAGCCTTGCACTTGATTGAACAGCTTGGTTGCGGCAAGGTAACGGATATGCGTCGCGACGTTTGTAACGTTTCGCTTACCCCGCGCAAAATGACGGCGAGCGTAGCGAAAATTAACGCACTTTTGGGTATCGTAGTGCCCAACGAGGAAATCGTCAACATTTTGACGAGATTGAATTTTAAGCCCGTTTTAAACGGCGATACGCTGACGGTGGAAATCCCCGGATATCGCGACGATATCGACGGATATCCCGATCTAGCGGAAGAAATTATCCGTATGTACGGTTACGAACATATCACGCCCACCTTCCTTGATAAAGCGCAGGTTACAGGTGGCGGTTTGACGGACGAGCAGAAGAAAGAATTGCACTTGAAAAACCTCTTGCGCACGCAAGGCTTTTCGGAAGCGTATAACTATTCCTTCTATTCGCCTAAGGATTTCGAGTTAATGAAATTGCCCGAAGACGCAGCGGAAAGAAACGCGGTGAAAATTCTCAATCCCATCAGTGAAGAACTTTCGCTGATGCGCACGTTCCTTGCTCCGTCTATGCTGGGCAATGCCGTACGTAATATCCGTCGAGGCAACGACGAGGGCAGACAGTTTGAAGTGGCAAACACCTATACGCCCAACAACACGGCGGCAAGCGAACAACCCACCGAAAACAAACATCTCGTCCTTGGTATTTGGGGCGGAAATAACGATTTCTTCGATATGAAAGGCGCGATAGAACGTATCGCTGAAATTTTCCATTTGACGTTTACGTACGAACGTGCGGAAAAATCGTATCTGCATCCTGGCGTGTCAGCAAAAGTGCTTTTGAACGGCGTGGTCGTGGGCTGTTTTGGCGAACTTGACCCTGCGATTGCTAACGATTTGGGGTTGGATAAAAAAGTATATCTCGGCGAGTTGGATTTGTCGGCGCTTGCCACGGAAATGGACGATAGCGTACGTTATAAAAACTTGCCTAAATTCCCTGCGGTAAAACGTGATTTGGCGCTCATTGCCGACGAAACGCTTACCTGTGGACAAATCGAAGAGGTGCTTATGCACTCTTGTAAATACGTTACGGAAGCCAAGCTTTTCGACGTGTATCGCGGAGGACAAGTGCCGGAAGGCAAGAAGAGTATGGCGTTTACGCTTACGTTTACGCCGGATAGTCAAACGGAAAAGGCGTTTACTCCTGAAACGCTTGATAATTTTGTAAAGAAAATTTTAGGCAATCTTAAATTCAAGCTTGGTGTCGAGCTTCGTTAAGCGGTGGAAACGTGAAAAGAACGGGTAAAATACAAAAACTTGGATTTTTCAACGTGGATAAACCGAGTGGTATCACGTCGGGAACGGTCGTGAACAAATGCAAATGGCTGACGGGTACGCCGTGTGGGCATATGGGTACGTTAGACCCCTTGGCAAGCGGCGTATTACCCGTAGGTATAGGCAACGCAGCCAGATTGTTCGATTATTTTCTTGAAAAGGAAAAGGAATATATCGCCGAGTTCACTTTCGGCGTAACTTCCGATACTTTGGATAGTACGGGTATGTTGACGTACGGCGGCGATATTCCCACGGCGGAAGAAATTGCAGGCGTATTACCTACGTTTTTCGGGGATATTATGCAAGTGCCGCCAAAATACAGCGCGAAAAACGTCAACGGACAACGCGGTTATGATTTGGCGCGCGCAGGCGTCGATTTCGAATTGCCCGCTAAAAAAGTGCGTATTTTCGGTATGGAAATGCTTGGTGAGGCGGAGGAGAAAGGCACGTTCCGTATAAAAATCAATTGCGGTGGCGGAACGTATATCCGTTCTTTGGCAAGGGATATTGCGCAAAAGTTGGGGACGAACGCTGTAATGAGCGCTTTGCGCCGTACGAAAAGTGGTTTTTTTGAGATTGGGCAGGCAATTCCGTTTTCTCTTTTGGAAAAGGATTTGCCCGTGGAAGAATTGGAGAAATACGTAATTCCCACGGAAACGACGTTGCCGTATCCTACGCTTGGTTTGACGGGTAAGAAGGAAGAACGCTTTTTTAACGGTGTATTGATAGACGTAGACGAGCCCGACGGATTGTATAAAATTTATAAAGAGGACATTTTTTACGGGCTTGCTGAGGTGAAAGGCGGCAAAGCAAAGGCAAAGACGAAATTATGTTGACGAACTTACGGCAAAACGGACAATCGAATATAGAAAGCGGTTGCGTTCTGCTGCTGGGTGGTTTTGACGGCTTGCACGTTGGACATAAAACGTTGGTGGAACGCGCGAAAAAGTATGCGTTGCCGATAGGCGCGATGACGATTATCGGCGGAAAAACAGGGAACAGCCTGTTTACGGAAAAAGAACGGCTGGATATTTTTTCAGCAGCGGGTGTCGATTTCGTGCTTACGTTGCCTTTCGAGGAAATAAAAGATTATTCTCCTGAAAGCTTTGCGCGATTATTAGAGGAAAAGTTTGCCCCGAAAGCTTTTATTTGTGGGGACGATTTTCGCTTTGGTAAAGGGGCGGCTGGCACGCCTGAAACGTTAAAATGCGCCACCCAAGTGCCTGTTGAAATCGTAGAGCTTTTGCAAAGAAACGGCGAGAAAATAAGCTCGACCACGATAAAACGTTGTTTATCACAAGGCGACGTTTCTACGGCGAACGAACTGTTGGGCGAGCGTTTCTTTTTGTCGGGGGTAGTCATACGGGATAGACAAGTTGGAAAGACGTTGGGTTTTCCTACGGCAAATATTGTCTATCCAAGCGATAAATTTTCCTTAAAAAAAGGGGTTTACGCAACGCGGAGCACGATTGACGGCATAACGTATAAAGGAATTACCAATTACGGCGCGCGTCCGACGTTTGGCGAGAAAAGAGAATTGACGGAAACGTATTTTGACGGCTTTCACGGCGATTTGTACGGCAGGGAATTGAAACTGGAATTCACGCGGTTTCTTCGCGATATAACGAAGTTTCAAAACGCGGAAGCGTTGATTGCGCAGCTCAAAAAAGATTTGGCGGAGGTAAGGGATAATGATTAAATTCGGCCCGAGTGGCAACTGCGAAAGCTTTTATGCGGAAGGTTACGCGCATACCGAACAAGCGGCGAAATTCGTCAAAAATAGGGGGCTGGATTGCTTCGAGTATTCCTTTGGCCGCGGCGTGCGTATGACGGAGGCAAAAGCGGTATCCATCGGCGAAGCGTTTGCCGCAGAAGACGTGGAAATTTCCGTGCACGCGCCCTACTTTATCAATTTCGCAAACCCTGACGACGAAATGGCGGCAAAATCGTACGGATACGTGCTCGACAGCGCGCGCGCTTGTAAGCTTATGGGAGGAAAAAGAATTGTGTTTCACCCTGCGGTGCAAGGCAAAGCGACTCGCTTTGAAGCGGTGGAAAAAACGGAAGAACGCTTAAAAATTCTTGCGGAATATATTGCGCTCAACGGTATGGAAGATATGCTGTTTTGTCCGGAAACGATGGGGAAATTGGCGCAAATTGGCACGGTAGAAGAAATAACGCAATTTTGCAAAGTTGCTCCGTTTTACGTTCCGTGCGTGGATTTTGGGCACATCAACGCAAGAGAGCAAGGCTCTCTTAAAACGGTGGAAGATTATCGTCAACGCTTGCAATATATGATTTCCGAGCTGGGCTTTGAGCGTATGAAAAATTTCCACGTGCATTTTTCCAAGATTATGTTTTCCGCAAAAGGCGAAGTGAAGCATTTGACGTTTGACGACGAGGTGTACGGCCCGGAATTTTTACCGCTTGCCATAGCGTTGAAAGAACTTTCGTTAGAACCGTATATTATCAGCGAATCCGACGGTAAACAGGCGGAAGAAGCTGCGGAAATGAAACGGATTTATCAAAGCTTATAAAAAAGGCGAAAAGGTTTTGTAAAGATAAGGGATTTTTTTGTTTATTTATCGCCGTATACTTGACGAACGCGGAAATTTTTGCTAAAATAATAGGTGAGAGGAAACTATGATACAAACGAACGGCAAAAAGATATTCGCGGAATTGCAAGCTGACGCAGAAGCGTTATACGTAAATTGCGGTTATTTAATGCGTTACGCTGTGGGGTTTGCCCCTGAAGACGGCGCGGTGGTCATAGATAAAGACGGCGTTACGCTGTATACGGATGCTCGTTATATAGAAGCGGCGGAAAAGCTCTTTCAAGGCACGGAAGTGACGCCTACGCTTTGGAAAGGAAAAACGAAAAAGGATATTCTTGGCGGCTATAAAACGCTTGCGATATCCTTCCAAGAAACCTCCTATGCAGAATTTTTACAGCTAAACGAAATCGGCGTTACGCTTGTGGACGCGGACGCGCGTTTGGCGACGCTTATGGAGAAGAAAAACGATTGGGAACTTTCCCGTATTGCAAAAGCGTGCGAAATAGCGGAAGACGCGTTTAACGCGTTGCTGCCCCAAATAAAAGAGGGCATGACGGAAACGGAAGTTGCGGCTTTGCTTGAATACACAATGAGAAAAATGGGCGCGCAAGGCTTATCCTTTGAAACGATAGTGGCTTTTGGCGCACACGCAGCCGTGCCGCATCACGAAACGGGAGATACGAAACTCCGTTTTGGGGACGAGATACTGATTGATTTCGGTTGCAAAGTGGACGGATACTGTTCGGATATTACGCGTACGTTTTTATTTGGCGACGACGGCAAGCACGAAGATTTTAAGGTTGCGTATCAACACGTATTGCGCGCGCATGAACTCGCGCAAGAGAAAATTATGTCGGGTATGACGGGCAAACAGGCTGACGCAATCGCAAGAGATTATTTGAAAGAACACGGGTATGGGGAACTGTTTACTCACTCGTTAGGGCACGGTATCGGCTTAAACGTTCACGAAAAACCTGCGGTGAGCCCCAAGAGTGATAAAGTCTTGGAAGACGCGATGGTTTTCTCGGACGAGCCTGGGGTGTATAAAGCAGGCGAATATGGGATTCGCATTGAAGACACCGTGACGTTAAAAGATGGAAAAGTGAAGAGTTTTATGTCGAAAACGGACAAAAATCTTATCATTTTATAAAAAAGAAAAATTATATAAGCATATAAGGAGAAAAATTGTATGGCACAAATTTTGGCAGGCGATATTCGTAAAGGCGTTACTTTTGAATACAAAAGCGGTGTTTACACCGTTACCGACTTCCAACACGTAAAACCCGGTAAGGGCGCGGCGTTCGTTAGATGTACGTTGAAAAACGTAGTTACGGGACAAGTTTTATCTAACGAAACGTTCAACCCTACGGCAAAGCTTGAAACGGCACAGGTAGAAACGAAGAAGATGACGTATTCTTATTTCGACGGTGAATTCTACGTATTTATGGACGAAGAATACAACCAAGAAATGCTTTCTTACGACCAAGTAGAAGACGCGCTTAAATATATCAAAGAAAACGATATGGTTACGGTGAAATTCCTTTACGGCAAAGCGTTCTCGGTAGAACCTGAAAACTTTGTTGAACTTAAAGTTATCGAAGCTGAACCGGGTGTAAAGGGCAATACGGCTACCAACGTAATGAAAAACGCAAAGGTAGAAACGGGCGCAACGATTCAAGTGCCTATGTTCGTAGAAGAAGGCGAAACGATTCGTATCGATACGAGAACGGGCGAATACATGAGCCGCGTTTAATTGAATTTGATAAACACAACCAAGGAAATGCAGGATATTATTATCCTGCATTTCGTTGTACTTTTTTGACGGGGAAGGGTATATGAGAGCAGTTGTACAAAGAGTAAAGCGCACTACGCTGACGGTAGAAGGGACGCGCGTTGCGGAAATCCCTTTTGGGTTAACGGTGTTTTTAGGGATAAAGACGGGGGATACGGAGAAAGAAGCTGCGTATTTAATGAAAAAAGTATCCGCTTTGCGCATTTTTGAAGATGAAAACGGGAAGATGAATTTGTCGGTGAAAGACGTGGGCGGCGAGGTATTGCTTGTTTCACAGTTCACTTTGTACGGCGACGCCTCGCACGGCAATCGCCCTTCTTTTACCCTCGCAGAACGGCCTGAAAAAGCAGAGCCGTTATACGAATACGCTTTGAAAGAACTCGCCTCGTACGGGATTCCCGTGAAAAAAGGCGTCTTCGGCGCAGATATGCAAATCGAACAACACAACGACGGCCCTGTCACGATTTTGCTTGAAAACTGACAAAAATACGGCAAAAAAGGCTATTTTTTGAGGAGTTCTACTGTGAGTAGAGCTCCTTTTTCTTTTGGTAGAGTCTGTATCGCGATGGGATAGAATTTCTTTTTCTTTTGGTAGAACGTATGCCGCGATAGGGTAGAGTTGCCCCGTCAACGAGTAGGTTTTCTTTTTTGAAAAAATGCGATAAACTGATATTACAGACGAGCGAAATGCCCGTTGACTGTATAAAAACGTTATCAAAAGGGAAAGAAAAAATCATGAAAAATTCTATTATACAACAAAAGGAAGTGCCTGTATTTTTTGCCGCAGACGAAAACTATTTGCCCTTTTTAGGGGTTACGTTGACGTCTTTGATAAAGCACGCGGACGTCAACCGTAAGTACGCAATACACGTGTTATATACGGGCGCGCTGGGCGATAATGCAAATAAAATTATGGATTTGGCAAAGGGGAATATTTCTTTGCAATTTCACGACGTAACTCCACAGATATGTGAAATACAGCATATGATTCATTGCCGCGATTATTACACGAGCGCGATTTATTTTCGCTTGTTTATTCCGCAGCTTTTCCCTAAGTACGATAAGGCGGTATATTTAGATTGCGATACGGTGCTTTTGACGGATATCGCCAAGTTATACGATATACCGCTTGGGGGGAATTATATTGGCGCAGTTGCCGACCCTATCGTTTCTGCCACGCCTGCTTTTGCGGCGTATACGAAGTATGCCTTGGGGATTGAGGCAAGAAAGTATTTTAATTCCGGCGTAATCGTCATGCAGTTGGAAAAGCTTCGCAATATCAATTTTTGCCATTTATTTATGCGCGTTTTACGCAGTTACGATTTCGTGGTTGCGCCCGACCAAGATTGCTTAAATTTGATTTGCAAAGATAAAGTACATTATTTTGGTAAGGAGTGGAACGCGATGCCGTTGTCAAACGTAAAATTTGGCGCGCCAAAGCTGATACATTACAATTTATCGATGAAACCTTGGCATTACGACGGGGTATTATACGAAAGGTATTTTTGGGATACGGCAAAGGATACTCCTTTTTATCAAACGATATGCAACAAGAAGAGGGCGTTTAGTAAAGAACAGGCAAAACAAGACGAGGAAAGTGGCGCGCGGCTATTAAGATTGGCGCAAGCGGAAGCGGAGAACCCGTATAACTATGAACGTACGGTAGGGGCGCGTTTGCGTATGTATCAAAAATCGAAAGAAGTAGGGGGTATGTATGGATTTATCGAATATTTCGGCGGACAAAAGAGCGCTGTTAACACGGATTGAGCTGGCGGAACGGCGTGGGGAATTTGACGCAAGCGTTGAAGAGGATTTGCCTTCAAAAGAATTGTTGCCCAAAGATGCAGATTATCTTTGCAAAAGGATTTCCAATAAAATTAAACGGCGGATTGCCAATAGAATAGCGGATAAATATTTTTTGCGGCTGATAAAAAAAGGGGATTTGATAATCGACGGAATAACGGGCGAAGAGTACTTATCCGTCTTACAAAAGGGTGCGGTGATAACGTGTAATCATTTTTCGCCAATGGATAACTATATCGTCTTTCATTGCGTTCGAAAATATTTGCCGAAGAAATATTTATTTAAAGTAATTCGTGAGGGGAATTACACGAATTTTAAGGGGTTATATGGTTTCTTTTTTCGGCATTGCAATACGTTGCCTCTCTCGTCCAATCGCCGTACGATGGTGGATTTTATGAAGTCGGTGCAAACGCTGTTAAAAAGCGGGGAAAGTATTCTCGTTTATCCCGAACAAGAGATGTGGTGGAATTATAGAAAACCGCGCCCGTTTAAGATAGGCGCTTTTAAAATGGCGTATCGCGCAAACGCGCCTATTTTGCCGACGTTTATTTCTATGCAGGACGACGCGGAGAAAAAGGATACGGACGGGTATCCGGTGCAACGGCACGTTTTTCACGTTTTACCGCCCGTTTATCCCGATAGCGCGTTAGGGGAAAAAGTCGGCGCGGAAGAAATGATGCGGAAAACGTTTGCGTTATATAAGGCGAAGTACGAAGAAACGTACGGGCAAGCGTTAACGTATGCAAACGAAGAAGAAAGAGAGGTAGAAACGGCGTCGTTATCCGGCTAAAAGTAGTTATTTGTAGCGTGGAAAGAGGGTTTTTTGTGGAAAAAACAAAAAATCTTCTTTTTTTTCATAGAAAAAAAGGAAATTTTACTTTTTTGTCGAATATATAATATGAAAAAGAAAAAGAGGGAAAATCTATGGACGAAAAAGGATACGCAACGGTACGGGAACGGATTTGCGCTCAAGAGGAACGTTTTTTATCTCCGTACGCGCAAAAATCCGCAGAAACGAAAGGCAGAGCAAAGGAAGAACCGCGCTGCACTTTTCGCACGGATTTTCAAAGGGATAGAGACCGAATTATTTACAGTAATTCTTTCAAAAGGCTTAAAAATAAAACGCAGGTATTTTTTGCGCCCGAAGGCGACCATTACATTACGCGTTTAACGCATACGCTTGACGTATCGCAGATTGCGCGTTCGCTTGCTCGTTCTTTGGCGTTGAACGAGGATTTGGCGGAAGCGATTGCACTGGGGCACGATTTGGGGCACACTCCGTTTGGTCACGTGGGGGAAAGGGTGCTTGCCAAACTCGCGACAGACGGTTTTTATCACAACGAACAATCGGTGCGCGTGGTGGACTGCATTGAAAAACAAGGGCGTGGCTTAAACTTAACGCAAGAGGTTTTGGACGGGATTTTGCATCATAAAAGTTCGGGAAAGCCGTCGACGTTAGAAGGACAAGCCGTTTCCCTTGCGGATAGAATTGCGTACGTCAATCACGACATCGAAGACGCAATTCGCGCAGGGATTTTGCAACCCGACGATTTGCCTAAACGCGCGGTGCAGTTGCTTGGCAACGAAACGAAGACGCGTATCAATACGGCAATCAGCGATATTTATACGACGTCGTATTTGAAACCGTACGTACGTATGTCCGACGAAATGATGGACGCTATTAACGAATTGCGCTCGTTTATGTTTGAAAGAGTGTACGAGCTGGCGAACGTTTCTATTCAAGAACGTTCGGAACGGATGTTGACGCAGATGTTCGATTATTTTATGAAACACGTGGAAAAATTACCGCAATCGTATTTACGTCTTTTAGAAAAGGACGGTAAAGAAAGGGTTGTATGCGACTATTTATCGGGGATGACGGATAGATACGCCATTAGCGTATTCGAGCATTTGTTTATCCCTTCGACATTTTCATTAGGGGGTATCGTTACGTGAGCAAAGGGTTTGACCCGCGCTTTATGCAGGAACTAAAACAAAAAAACGACGTCGTCGAGGTGATTGGCAGTTACGTATCGCTGGATAGAAAAGGAGGTACGCATTGGGCGTGTTGCCCTTTTCATCACGAGCGTACGCCTTCGTTTGCCGTCAACCAAGCGGAACAGTTTTATCATTGTTTTGGTTGTGGCGTATCAGGCGACGTAGTGCGTTTCGTACAAGAAATTGAATCGACGGATTTTATGGGCGCGGTGCGGATACTGGCTGCGCGTGCAAAGATGACCGTCCCCGAAAGCAATTTTGATACGGAAAAAGCGATAGAGATGAAGAAAAAGCGGGATACGATGGCAGCAATTATGCTGGATTGCGCGAAATTCTATCTAAGCAATTTATATAGCGGTGATTCGCGTGCGGAAGCGCATTTGCAATATATCGCCAATCGAAAACTCTCGCCGAGCACCGTAAAAAAATTTGGCTTAGGCGCGTCGTTGGATTTTTTCTCGTTGCCCGATTATTTGGCAGGGAAAGGGTATTCCAGACAAGATTTAATAGATAGCGGCGCGTTAGGGGAAACGAAAAACGGCAAGTTGGTGGATTTCGAGGCAGGAAGGTTGATATTCCCGATAATAAACGCCTTTGACGAAGTGGTGGCGTTTGGGGGAAGATTGTTGGAAAAATCCGATTTTGCAAAATATAAAAACACGCGGGAAACGTTGCTGTTTAATAAACGAAAAACGCTGTATAATATCAACCTTTTAAAAAAGCTAAAACGAAAGCAACCGATAAAAGAAGTGATAATGGTAGAAGGGTATATGGACACGATATCTCTCTATCAAGCGGGTTTTGAAAACGTTGTGGCGTCAATGGGCACGTCGCTCACCACCGAACAGGCAAGGTTGGTGAAGAGATACGCAGACACCGTGCTGATTAGCTACGACGGCGATTTCGCAGGACAAAACGCCGATTTGCGCGGTTTGGAAATTTTAAAAGACGAAGCGCTGAACGTACGCGTAGTGCCTATGCCCGACGGGTTAGACCCGGACGACGTCGTAAAACAAGGCGCTGCGGCGTATCAAAAATGTTTGGACGCGGCGTTGCCGCTTGTCGATTATAAAATCCACGCGTTGGAAAGGAAATACGATATCACCAAAACGGAAGATAAACGTCGGTTTATTGCCGAAGCGTTGCAGGTGGTTTCTGCGGTGGAAAGCGAAGCGGTGAAAGAGGATTTGTTAAAGAAATTGCGTGAAAAGACGGGCGTTTCCTATCACGCGCTCGAACGGGATATGCAAAGCGGCGTGAAACAGCTGGAAATTATTGCGCCCAAGGAAAAGATATCCGAAACGGATTCTGGCGCGGATAAGTTAACGAAAGCGATACGCTTTATTTTGGCGGCGAAACTCTTTTCCGAACCGTACGCCAAACAATACGATATTCAAAGCTTGCCGTTATCCGATGAAACGCATATCGTTGTCGCCCAGTATATTTTGGAGCGAGAACAAAACGGGGAACGGATTCGGCCGAGTGAATTGTTTGAAATCTTGGAAGAGAGCAGCGCGGAACTCAATCAAATATTGGATTTAAACTACGAAGATAAGCTGGAAGGAGAAGTCGCAAAACGCTTTTTTGAAGATAGCGTAAAGGCGATAGAAAAATTCGTGGTAGAAAGAGAGATTGCAGAACTAAACGCACAGTACGGAAAAGAAACGGACGAGGAGAAACGCAAGATGATTGCGCAACAGCTCTCCGATAAAATGAAACGAAGAAATCAATTAAAAAGGAAATAAAAAACGGGCAACCGTTTTGATATAAACGGAGGATAAAAGGGTGAATATATCCGAACAACAACTTAGCGAACTTTTGGAAAACATCATTGTAACGTATGGCAAGAAAGGGAATATCACGACAAACCAACTTTGCGATATTACGGAAAAGCACGACGTTAATCCCACGCAAATCGATTTGATATACAAAACGCTTGGCGAAGCGGGGATTCAAATCGTCGATGAGGACAAGCGTGACCAAGAACTGTTTGAACAGGCGCTTTCCGACATCGGCTTGGACGACCCCGTAAAAATGTATCTCAAAGATATCGGTAGAGTGCCTCTTCTTTCCGCGGAAGAGGAAGTGGAATTGGCAAAACGTATGCAGGAAAACGATGAGGCGGCTAAAAAACGTCTTTCGGAAGCAAACCTGCGTTTGGTCGTTTCCATTGCAAAGCGTTACGTGGGACGCGGTATGCTCTTTTTGGATTTAATTCAAGAAGGGAATTTGGGGTTAATGAAGGCGGTGGAAAAATTTGATTACCAAAAGGGATTCAAATTCTCTACGTACGCAACGTGGTGGATTCGTCAATCGATTACGCGCGCCATTGCCGACCAAGCCCGCACGATTCGTATTCCCGTGCATATGGTAGAAACGATTAACAAATTGACGAGAGTGCAAAGATTGTTATTGCAAGAGTTGGGCAGAGAACCGACGCCTGCGGAAATTGCGGAAAAGATGGGCGTCACGGAAGAACGCGTTCACGAGATTATCAAAATCGCGCAAGACCCCGTTTCTTTGGAAACGCCTATCGGTGAAGAGGAAGATAGCCACCTTGGCGATTTTATCGAGGACGAAAAGACGACGACGCCTAGCGACTCGGTGGCGTTTACAATGCTGAAAGAGCAACTTTTAAACGTACTTGATACGCTGACGCCGAGAGAACAAAAAGTGCTCCGTCTTCGTTACGGTATCGACGACGGCAAATCGCGTACGCTGGAAGAAGTGGGCAGAGTGTTCAACGTTACGCGTGAACGTATCCGTCAAATCGAGGCAAAAGCGCTTCGTAAACTCCGTCATCCTTCCCGTAGCAAAAAATTAAAAGACTATTTAGACTAATGGGATACGGTAAACGGATAGACACGCTTTGTTCGCACTTGGAGGTTTGCGATTCGTTTGCGGACGTCGGGTGCGACCACGGATATTGTAGCGAATACGTATTGAAGAACGGTTTATGCGATAACGTTATTTTTTCAGACGTAAGCAAAGGAAGCTTGGCAAAAGCGGAAACGTTGCTTGCCGATTACGTTGGCGCAGGGAAGGCAAAAGGCGTGCTTGGCGACGGGTTTTACGGCGTTCCCAAATCGACGGAAACGGTATTGATAGCTGGCATGGGTGGCAGCGAAATCGTCAGCATATTGGCAGATAAAAAGTATGGATTTCTTCCTGAAAAATTCGTTTTTCAACCGATGCACGACAGCGAGAAGTTGCGCAGGTATTTGGTGGAAAACGGTGGGTATATCGATAGAGATTATACGTTTTTTGACGGGAAATTTTACGACGTTATCGTCGGCAAGCGTATAGCGGGAAAAACGCAAACGTACACGGACGCGGAATTTGAATTCGGCAAGGAAAATTTGTTGTCAAGACCAGAGGCGTTCCTCGCGCGCACGCGAAAGCAACTATCCAACGTGGAAAAATATCTTGCGCAACCTTCTTTACAAGAGGAGAGCCGCAAACAATTAGAACAACGAAAAAAACGCTTACAAGGGGTGTTGAGTGGTGAAATTAAGTGAGATTTACGCTGTGGCGGACGGTATTTCGCCGAAACGTTTAAGCGACGAGTATTGCGAAAAATACGGCGCGTACGATAACAGCGGCGTGCTTGTGGATTGCGGTGAGGATATTCAAAGCGTGGTATTTTCTTTGGATTTATCTTTTGCGGCAATCGAGAAAGCGATATCGACAAACGCCAATTTGATAATTACGCATCATCCGGCTATTTACGGAAAGATTGGCGATATTTGCGTGGATTCGCCGCTTGGCAATAAACTTATACGCTGTATTAAAAACGGCGTGTCGATAATAGCGATGCATCTCAATCTTGACGGGGCGCAAGGGGGCGTGGACGAAAGTTTACGCGACGGGATTTGTATTGCTACCAACACGAAAACGGTGGAAAACCAACGGATTATGCATCCGCTTTCCACGGGTGGCTACGGCAGGGTTTATACCGTACAGCCGTGTGGATTAAAGACGTTTCAAGAAAACGTTTCCAAGGAATTTTCTACGGATAAAACGATTTTCTATGGGGACTGCGATAAACGGATTTCCCGTGTGGCGAGCTTTTGCGGCGCGGGGGTGGACGAGGAGGCGATTGCTTTTGCAAAACGTCAAAACGCGGACGTAATCGTATCGTCGGATTTTAAGCATCACCTTATCGGGTTGGCGTTAGAAAGTGGGCTGGCTGTCGTCGTATTGCCACATTACGCTTCGGAAAATTACGGTTTTAAAAAATATTATGAAAAAATCCGTCGGCAATTAGATATACCGTGCGTGTATCACACGGACGGCGAATTGCTTTGACGGGAGGAGTTATATATGTCACAATTACAAGCTATTTTAAAGTATCAATCGGCGGACGCAAAACTTTACGAACTTGAAAAAGTTTTAGGGGAAAGCGAAGAAAGAAAGACGTACGTAAAACTGCAAAAGTTTTTAAAAAGCGCGCCGGAACGTTTGGATTCCTTGGAAGTAAAAGCGCAAGCTTTGCGCGCGGAAGCGGATACGCTTGCGGCAAGATACGCGCAAGTAGAAGCGACGCTTGGGGAATTTGATAATTTGGAAGAAATGGTGAAAGGCGGCGCTGACATCAGCTTTTATAAGAAAGAAGCGCAAAAAATCTTCGAACAGTTAAAAAAGATTCGCGCGGATATCAACGTTTTGACGGCGAATATCAAAGCGACGGACGAAGAATATCAAAAATTGAAAAAACAGGTTATTTCTGCGCAAAAGCAATATGAAGACGCGGCGAATAAGTACAAAGAATTAAAGGAATCCAAGGCGGCGGAACGCGCGGCAATCGAAAAACAGTTGAAAACGATTGGACAAGATATTCCCGAGGAGATGTTGGCAAAATATCAAGCGAAACGCAAGGAGAAAATGTTCCCCATTGTGGGCGAGCTCAACGCGGGACGATGTTGGTTTTGCGGTATGGAACCGCCTATTGCGGCGCAAAGCCGTTTGGGGCACGGTATCGAGTGCGATAACTGTCATAGGGTAATTTATAAAGAAGATTAACGGCAATTTTCGCTGTTGCGGCGCATACAATAAAAAATGCGAAAAGTAATAGCGAAAATTGATTTGGAAAATATTAAAAGCAATGCAAAAAGCTTTATATCGTGGACGAAAAAACCGATTTGCGCCGTGGTAAAAGCAAACGCTTACGGACACGGCGCGGAAGAGGTGGTCAACGCCTTACAATCCGTTGCCAGCTGCTTTGCCGTTTCGTTATTGGACGAGGCTTTGGCGATACGTATTGCGGCTTGTGGGAAAGACGTACTTATTTTATCTCCGCCCGTTAAGGAAACGGACGCGGTGCTGGCGATAAAAAACGGTTTTATTTTGACGGTAGGAGATTTATCTACGGCAAAACTGTTGGCGAGGGTATGCGAAAAAAACGCGTTGACGGCTCGCGTACATTTGAAAATAAATACGGGGATGAACCGTTACGGCATTGACGAAACGGAGCTGTTGAAAGCCTGTCGCTATTTATTCGGCAAAAGACGAATAAACGTCGTTGGGGTATATTCTCATATTTACGATTATACGGAAAAGAGCGCAAGAGCGCAGCGCGTACGATTCGTCAAAATGCAAGCGATTGTAAAGGAATACTTCCCAGACGTGATTTGCCATTTAAGCGCCACGTACGGGGCAATGCTTGGACAAGATTTTGTTTTCGATATGACGAGGATAGGGATTGGGTTGTACGGGTACTATCCGGACGGAGCGAAAATATCTCCAAGAGTGAAAAAAGCGTTGGCGTTACGTCGCGCGATGACTGTTTTTGCGGAAGTTTCCGCATCGCGGATTTATCAAAACGGCGGCGTAGGGTACGGAAAAGCGAGCGTAGAGAAAGGCACGCCGCTTGCCGTGGTGCGCGTTGGGTACGGCGACGGGTTTTTAAGAAAAAAAGCAAACGGGTTTTGCGGAGAAAACTTTCTTGTAAACAATCTTTGTATGGACGCTTGTTTGCAAAAACGGGTGGCGAAAAAAGGGAAATGGTTGCCTATAATGCGAAACGCCGCGCAAACGGCGAGGCGGACGGGCACGATTTCGTATGAAGTACTTTGCGCGGCAACACGACGCGCGGAAATGGTGTATGACGATGTTACGTTTTGCAGAAGAACGAGTAAACAAGAGTATAGAAGAACGAAAAAGAGAAATGCGGGCGCGGATGAAACAACGTCGGGCGAATAATGAAAATCGTGACGTTAAAGAAACGCTGCTCGTACAAAACGCATTGCTTGCGATAGAAAAATTAAAGAAAGACGGAGTAAACGACGAAAAAAACGTTTTTTGTTATTTATCCTATTCGTCGGAAGCCCCCACGGATACGTTGATAGAAACTTTATTGGAACGGGGTTATCAAGTGTATTGCCCCAGGGTTGAGGGGAAAGAGATGCAGGCGGTTGCCTTCGGTGACGACTTCACGGTATCCGATTTGCGGATAAGAGAACCGATAGGGACGCCGTTTGAAGGAGAGATACATTTTGCAATCGTGCCTTTTTTGGCGGTGGATACACAGGGAAACCGTTTGGGATACGGCGGCGGATATTACGATAGATATTTCGAAAAATATCCCGACGTGAAAAGGATTGCCTACGGGTTTGATTTTCAAATCCAAGACGCCGTTCCTACCCAGCCAACGGACAAGCTGATGCATTGTGTCGTAACGGATAAACAAATCATTTATATAGAGAATTTTGCAAAAGAGTGAAAACGGAGAAAAAACGATGACGGAAATGAAAAAGAAATGGAAAAAAATAGGTAGATATATTTGGGAACTGGTAAAAGGGGCGTTGCCCAGCTGTTTGATGTTTGCGTGCGCAGGTGCGGTGCTTGTACTCGTAGCGATGCGTGGAGAAGTGACGGAACTCAGATGGTCTAACGGCAAAGTTGCTTGGACGGTTATTTGTCTTGCGGCGGGGATAGCGTATGCGGCGGCCATGGCGTTTATCGGCGGTGGAAACGGCTACGAAATGCTCGTTACGGGCAACGTAAAACGTATGTCGGAAAAGGATATGAAAATGTCCAAACACGTAGAAGCGAAAGAGTATCGCGTTTGGAAAGGGTTTGTCATCGGTGGGATTATAGCGCTTATTCCGCTTACGTCAGGTTTGTTTTTCGGGGCAAATCAAGAGAAAGTAGACGCGATGTTATACGATATTATTTTTGATAAAGAAACGGGACAGGGCGCAAGCACGGGTTTTGCGTTGTTAGTCATAGTATCCTTATTCTTATCAGGGTTATCGTTAATGCCCTTTTTCCTTAGCAACGCTACGATTATCGCTACGTATGGTAGCGCGCGGATAAGCTATTATTTCGGTTGTCTTTTCGCGTTGATTCCTATCGTTGTCGTAGGGGTGATGTATATCGTGGGTGCGTATGCAAAGCGCGCGAAAAATTTACGGAAACAAGCCATTGCGGAAGCCAGCGAAGCGGCGCAAGCCAATCGAGAGAAAAAAATCAATTACGGGGCTTTGCCTGGGACGAAACCCAAGAAACGGAAATAAGCGTTGTAGGTGATTATGAGAGTAGTCGGCGGTAAATACAGAAGTAGAATTTTGACGGAATTTTCGGGCACGGACGTTCGCCCGACTTCCGATAGGGCAAAAGAAGCGTTATTTAATATCTTGGCGTTTCAAGTGATTGGCGCGCGTGTGTTAGATTTGTTTGGAGGGAGTGGTTCGCTGGGGATAGAGGCGTTGTCACGTGGCGCAAGGGAAGTGGTTTTTAACGACGTTTCCAAAGATAGTGTGGCAATTATTAAAAAAAATTTGCGCGCCTTAAAAATCGACGAAAGTGCGCAAATCAGCGTAAAAAATTACGATTACGAAACTTGTTTAGACACGGTGCAGGGTACGTTTGACGTTATCTTTATCGACCCTCCGTACAAACAAGATTTTGGAAAAATTGCCTTGGATAAAATTGCAAAACGAGGATTGCTTTCTTCAAAAGGAGTGGCTGTGTATGAACGGGATTGTCCGTTCGTCGGCGAGATTGACGGTTTAGAAAAATATGACGAAAGAAAGTACGGAAAAGCGTTTTTAACTTTTTTCCGTTCAAAATAAAAGGTGTATGATGAAAGAAAAAAAGAAATGCGTTTTCGCCGGGACGTTCGACCCACCTACTTTGGGGCATAAAGCCACGGTAGAGGACAGTTTAAAATTGTTTGACGAAGTGGTGATAGCGTTGCTTGTTAATCCCCAAAAACAACCGTATTTTACCTTACAACAACGGGAAGAAATGTGGAAATTGATGTTTCCTAACGACAAGCGTATCCGTATCGTAACGTTCGACGGCACGGTGACGGAATTGCTGAAAGCGGAAAATACGCCGTTTTACGTGCGTGGTATCCGTAACGGCGTGGATTTGGATTTTGAAAACGCGAATTATTACGCAAGTAAAAAATTGGACGAGAATTTTGTGGCGGTATATTTGCCTTGCCGTCAAGAATTATTGCACGTTAGCTCGTCTATGGTGCGCAACAGCTTGCGATTCTCAACGCCTATCGACGATTACGTGAGCGAAGAGGTTAAAGAATATATTCAACAAATGAAATAAGAAAAAGACATAGGAAGGAGAAAGAAGGTTATGTTGGAAAAGCAGTATTTTATTCCCGAACCGGAAGAATTCATTGCTGAATCGCCTATGACGGCGCAGCACAAAAAAATCAAAAAGGAAAGAGACGAGGAAATTCGCGCGGTAATTTCCGGCAAGAGCGAGAAAATGCTCGTAATCGTTGGCCCTTGTTCCGCGCACGAGCCTGCGCCTACGCTGGAATATATTTCGCGGCTTGGTAAACTCAACGAAAAAGTAAAAGAAAAATTGGTTATCGTGCCGCGCGTATATACGAACAAACCGCGTACGAAAGGCGTTGGGTATAAAGGCATGTTTTTACAGCCCGACCCTGAGGGGGCGGCAGATATTGCGCGAGGCATAAGAAGTATCCGCGCGTTGCACCTTGCGGCAATAAACGAATCGGGCTTAACTTCAGCGGACGAGATGCTCTATCCTGAAAATACTCCTTACGTCGAAGATTTGCTTTCCTATCACGCCGTTGGCGCGCGTAGCGTGGAAGACCAACTTCATAGACAGGTGGCAAGCGGTATCGATTGTCCCGTTGGCTTAAAAAATCCTATGAGTGGGAATATTATCGCGCTCGTCAACTCTATTTTCGCGGCGCAAAGCCCGCAAATTTTCAAATACCGCAATTACCAAGTAAGTTCTTCGGGGAATCCGTACGCGCACGCGATTTTGCGCGGCGGGGTGGACGGTTCTGGCGCGGACGTACCCAATTTCCATTACGAAACGGTGATGCAACTTGCGCAAATGTACGACGGATTGCAAAATCCCGCCATCGTTATCGATTGCAATCACTCCAATTCTGGAAAGAAATTCCGTCAGCAAATCCGTATTGCGGAGGAAGTGATGCAAAATCGTCGTTTTGACGCTGATTTTAAGAAAATCGTCAAAGGGTTTATGATTGAAAGCTTCTTGGTGGAAGGCACGCAAAAACACGACGAAATTTTTGGTAAATCTATTACGGACCCGTGCCTTGGCTGGGAAGATACGGAAAGATTGCTTTTGGATTTGGCAGAGCAAGTATAACGATTTTTACATTGGAGTAGTACGATATGAAGATAGCATTTTTAGGGCCGGAAGGCAGTTATTCACATTTGGCGGCGCAGGCATTTTTGGCGACGGAATCGACGGGCGAATACAAGGTTAACGATTGGGACGAATGTATTCCGTTTCGCAACTTTCCCGAGGTTTTTGCGGCGGTGTCAGCAGGTAGGGTGGACGCGGCGGCTGTTCCTATTGAAAACAGTTTGCAGGGCGGTATCTTACAAAATCTCGACCTTTTGCAAGACGCGCAGGATTTATATGCTGTAAAGGAAACGGTGCTTCGCGTTGACCATCGTCTTATTTATAAACAGGGCGTAAAGCTTGCGGACATTGGCAGAGTATATTCGCACCGTCAAGCGCTCGACCAATGCGCGGCGTTTTTAACGAGAGAAATTCCGTTTGCGTCTTTACGTGACGTGGAATCGACGGCGTTTGGCATTTCCCGCGCTATGGAAGACGAATCCGGGAAGAGCGCGGCGATAGCAGGCGCGCACGCGGCAAATCTTCGTGGCGGCTTTGTAATGAGCGAAGAAAGCATTGCAGACGAAAAGAATAATTACACGCACTTCTTATTGATAAAAAAAGGGGCAACGGTGTTGCCGAAGGAAAGTGAAAGGGTATTTTTCTCCACCGTTTGTCCGCATAGACCGGGTAGTCTTTTAGAGTTGTTGCAAGTAATTGCGCAGTACGGCATCAATATGACGAAAATCGAGAGCCGTCCCGTGAAGGATAGAGTGGGGGATTATCGGTTCTTTATTGAAGCGGATTGCAGCATTGGCTCGCCGCAGGTACAAAATATGTTGGCGGCAATTAAAGAACAAACTTTAGAGTGTAAATTGCTTGGCGCGTACAGCCGTAACGATGAAAAGTAAAAGCCGTCAAAAGACGAAAGATAAGGGTAAATATGGATTTATTCGATTTTAACAACAACGAAGAAACGGCGAGGCCGTTGGCGGAGCGTATGCGTGCCAACTCGCTGGACGAATTTATCGGGCAAAAGCATATCGTAGCGGAAGGCTCGCTTTTGCGACGCGCGATAGCGACGGATAGGCTGGGGAGCTGTATTTTTTGGGGGCCTCCTGGTTGCGGAAAGACGACGCTTGCCAATATTATTGCGCTTCGTACCAACGGCGAATTTATCAAACTCAACGCCGTTAACGCAGGGGTGGCGGACGTAAAAAAAGCGGTGGAAACGGCGAGAGATAATCTTAAAATGTTTAATAAGCGCACGTATTTATTGCTTGACGAGTGTCACCGTTTCAGCAAAACGCAAAGCGATTCGCTGCTTCCCGCAATCGAACAAGGGACGATTATTTTTATCGGTTCTACGACGGAGAATCCGTATGCGGCGATGACGCCTGCTATCGTTTCAAGATGTAGAGTATTCGAGTTTAAGCATTTGACCAACGACGATATAATCGGCGCATTGAAAAACGCGCTAAAAAATAGGCACAAAGGTTTAGGCAAGCAAAATATTTTGGCGGACGACGACGCCTTGACGCATATAGCGCGTACGGCGGCAGGAGATTTGCGTACGGCGTATAACGCGCTAGAGTTGGCGGCGTTGACGAGCGAGCCGAACGGCGAAGGGCAAGTGCATATCACGCTGTCTGATGCGGAACAGTCTATTCAAAGGAAAGCGCTTTCGTACAATGAAGACAGTTATTACGATTTTCTTTCTGCGTTTTGTAAATCGCTCCGCGGCAGTGACGCCAACGCGGCGTTATATTATGCGATGCGTTTAATTGAAGGCGGTTGCGACCCGATGCTCGTGGCACGTCGTTTGGTCGTGCACTCGGCAGAAGACGTGGGTATGGCTGACCCGAGGGCGTTACAGATAGCCACGTCGGCGATGTACGCCTTAGAAAAGATAGGGTATCCCGAGGCGATGATACCGCTTTCGGAAGCGATTATTTACGTTTGCGAGGCGGAAAAGAGCAATTCGGTGGTAGAAGCTATGTACGCGGCGAAAGCGGACGCAAGAGAAGTGCGCGACGACGCCGTGCCTGCGTATTTGAAAGATAATTCGTATGGCAGCAAAGAAGATAAGGCAAACAGCAAAGCGTATAAATATCCGCATAATTACGGGGGATACGTAGAGCAACAATATTTGCCCGATTCCTTAAAAGAAAAAGTGTATTATACGCCGAAGAATAACGGTTATGAAAAAGAAGTTATGGAAATCCGCAAACGGAAAGGCAAGAAGAAGTAAAAGGGGAAACGCGTATGAAATGTTTGTATTGTGATTGCACGGATAGCAAGGTAATCGATTCTCGTTCAGCCGACGACGATAGGACGATACGTCGTCGTAGAGAATGCACGGGTTGCGGCAGAAGATTTACGACGTACGAAACGATAGAAGTAACGCCTATTTTGGTGGTTAAAAATAACGGCACACGTCAATCGTTCAATGCGGAAAAGGTGCGAAACGGTATTATTAAATCGTGCGAAAAACGTCCCGTGCCGATGTCGGTAATCGATGAAATGGTTGCCGATATTTCTAAACAAGTGTATAACAGTATGGAAAGCGAAATTACGACGAAAACTATCGGCGAAATGGTAATGGAACGTTTGAAGAAGGTGGACGAAGTGGCGTACGTGCGCTATGCGTCCGTATATCGCTCTTTTAAAGATTTATCTTCGTTTATGACCGAGCTTAAGCAAATGATGAAAGCGGATAAAAAGGAAAAAAATGGGAATTAACACGAAAAAAATATCCGTTGGGGGCGTCGTAATCGGCGGTGGAGAACGGATAAAAATTCAATCAATGACAACGATAAAAACCGCGGACGTTGAAAGGGCTGTGGCGCAGATAACGTCGCTGAAAAAGGTTGGCTGCGATATTGTGCGCGTGGCGATACTCGACGAGGCAGACGCGCTTGCGTTGCGCGCCGTAAAAGAGAGAATTTCGTTGCCGCTGGTGGCAGATATTCATTTTTCTCCCAAACTTGCGGTTATGGCAATAGAAAACGGCGCGGATAAAGTACGTATCAATCCGGGGAATATAGGCGGTGAAAAGGAAATTCAATACGTTGCGGATTGTATTAAAGCGCATAACGTCCCCGTCCGTGTCGGTGCAAATACGGGTAGTATTGAAAAGAACTTTTTGGAGAAATACGGAAAAAACGAATTTTCGTTGGTGGAAAGCGCGCTGTATAACGTAGGGCTTTTAGAAAAGTTTGGCGTTGCGGATATTGCAATATCGGTAAAGGCTTCTTCCGTGCCGTTGACGGTAAAGGCGTATAGGTTGTTGTCGCAAAAAACCGATTACCCCTTGCACGTAGGCGTTACGGAAGCGGGTACTACGGAGATGGGCGTAGTGAAAAGCGCGGTGGGAATAGGCAGTTTATTGCTTGACGGTATCGGTGATACGATACGCGTATCGTTGACGGACGACCCCGTGAAAGAGATTTTTGCGGCAAAAAACGTGCTTCGCGCGTGCGGTTTGGACGAAGATTACGTGGAGGTGGTTTCCTGTCCTACGTGTGGTAGATGCGCTTGGGAGAGTATGTCGCTTGCCGAAAAAGTGACGGACTTTGTCCGTCCGTATACAAAAAAAACGAAAATTGCCGTGATGGGATGCGTGGTAAACGGACCGGGCGAGGCGAAAGACGCCGATTTGGGGATAGCCGGTGGCAACGGTTATTGTTTGATTTTTAGCAAAGGTGAGCCGTATAAAAAGGTGACGGTTGATTGCGCTGAAGAAGAATTTTTCAAAGAGATAAGGAAACTGTTAGATGAATAAAGTTGAGGAATATTTGGCGGAGATACGTCAAACGTACGGGTTGAAAAACGCAATTTTGTACGGTATCACCGTTTCCAAAAGGGATAGAAGCGCGGAATTTTCGTTGATTACCGATAAGGCGTATAACGAACAAGACCTGCATATGGCGGAAATTATTACGCAAAAGTACGTGCCCGACGGATTAAAAACGAAGGTGAAAATCATCAAACGTACTCCTGATAAAGAAACGGTACGGGCGAAGATATACGATTACGTATGTATGAAATTCCCTGCGGCAGCGGCTTTTTTAACGCAAGAACATATCGGTGTAGAGATGCTCTCTTCAGGGGCACATTTCTATTTTGATATCGCCTCGGGGGAACAAACGTTGTTTACTTCGTCGAATATTTTAGATACCGTCAGCGCATATTTACAAAGCGTGTATTGCGGTAGTTTTTACGGCAACGTGCGCATCGTGGAAAAAGAATTACCCAAAGAAGAACTGTTAGACGAAATTCCTGAAACGGAAGAAGCGGAAGTCGTAGAAATTCGCCGTTTCCCGATTATGGATTTTGTGAAATTGGACGGTGTGGACGAAACGCCGAAAACGGCGGTGTACGTTGCGGACCATTTAAAAATGGAAGGACAATTCAGCGTTTGCGGAACGGTTACGTATATAGAGGAGAAATTTTACACCAAGCGTAACGAGAAAACCAACGAAGATATAGAGAAATCCCGTTTTTCGATTTCCGTAACGGACGGCACGGGTGCGCTTCGCACCACGTACTTTCCTAAAAAAGCAACGCTGGAAAAAGTTCGTGCTATCAAAGTTGGCGACAGCGTGGTAATCACGGGTGAAAACGAGGAATATAACGGACATATCGGCTTTAAGGCGAATAAACTGAATTACGGTTTTCAACCGACAGATTTCACGCCTACGCCGAGAAAAAGCAAACCCGTGCCGAAATTCTATCACGCCGTACAGCCTCAGCCGTACGTCGATTTCGAACAAGTGGGCTTTTTTGATAGCTTTGAGAAACCGGACGATTTAACGAATAACACCTTTGTCGTATTCGATTTGGAAACGACGGGGCTGAATAATAACCCTGCTATGGGGCGTATGGATAAAATTATTGAAATCGGCGCGGTTAAGATTGTCAATGGGGAGTTATCGGAAAAATTCTCTTCCTTCGTGGCGTGTAAAGAACGGCTTTCCAAAGAAATAATCGATTTAACGGGGATTACGGACGCCGATTTAGTGGGCGCGCCTGAAATAGAACAGGTGATTGCCGATTTCTTTAAATTTGTTGACGGCGCGTACCTGGTAGGGCATAATATTCCGTTTGATTATCGTTTTATTGAATATTACGGTGAACAAAACGGATATATGTTCGATAATAAGCAATACGATACGATAAACCTTGCGCAAGAACAGCTTCGCGGTTTGTTGCCCAATTATAAATTGAATTCGGTGGCGGATTATTACGGGTTTACGTTCAATCATCACCGTGCGTTCGACGATGCGTGCGTGACTGCGAAGATTTTTGTCGAGCTTATTAAAAAACGCGGTAAATTGCCGATGTGATTATAAAAAGAAAATATAGAAAACGGAGAGTCGCTTGGCTCTCCGTTTTTTCTTCTATTTGCATAAAGCACCTCTGCTTTGCTGATTTTTGGCGGACATAAAGGGTTGGCTGTAAAAGCAGTGCCTACAGCGTGGGAAGTATAATAAAAATCTCTTTCAAAAATTTGTGTAAAATGCTTGCATTTTGCAAAACATAATGGTATAATATAGATACTTAATAATTCAGTAATGAGTATTGAGAGTGGTGAGAGCCACTCTCAATCGCATTATATAGGGGTAAAGATGAAAGTAAAAGCGATGGAAGAGATACAAAATGCTTTGCAACCGATTGCCGACGAAATGGGCATTGAAATCGTGGAAATCGAGTTTAAACAAGGCAAAGAACCTGCCCTTACGGTGTACATTGATATTGAGGGCGGCGTGGATTTGAATACGTGTGAAAAATTTCATCGCGCTATCGACGAACCGCTTGATGAAATCGACCCGACCTTTGGCTTGCCTTATACGCTTAACGTTTCGTCGCCCGGGCTCGATAGACCTTTGAAAACGGCGCGCGATTACGAAAAATGTTTGGGTGAAAAGGTAGAGGTTAAATTGTTTGCCCCGTTGAAGGGCAAGAAGTTTTTCGAGGCAAAACTCGTTTCCTACGACGGGAACTGTATCGAAATAGAAGAAGGGAAAGAAACGTTAAAATTGGAAATTGCCAAAATTGCAAAAATTTGCAGGGCTATCGATTTTGACGGTTTGTTATAATCAATCACGAAAAAATATAATCTTGAAATAAAAACAGGAGAAATTACATTATGGAAAACAAGGAGTTTTTTGCGGCGCTTACCGATTTGGTAAGAGAAAAGGGGATTAGCGAAGAAGCGTTTATTGAAACGCTGCAAAACGCGCTTGCGTCTGCTTACAAAAAGCAATACGACGGCGGCGCTGACGTCACCGTTAATTTGGACGCGGAAAAAGGCACTATCGAATTTAAGGCTACCCGCTACGTTGTAGAAGAAGTGGTGGATAAGGACAAGGAAGTGTCCTTGGAAGACGCGCAAGCGTTGAACCCGAATTATCAAGTGGGCGATACGATTGAACGTATCTTTATTCCCAAAGATTTCGGGCGTATTGCCGCGCAAACCGCAAGACAGGTTATCTTGCAAAAATTGCACGAAGCAGAACGCGACAACACGCTGTCCGCTTTCTCTGATAAGGAAGGCGAATTGATGGAGGGCGTTATCCGTAAAATTGACGAGAGAAACGTGTACGTTGAACTTGGCGAAAAGAAAATTGAAGGCGTTATGCCTCCCCAAGATAGGGTTGCTTCCGAAAGATACAACATCGGCGACAGAATTAAGGTGTTCGTAAAACGCGTTAAAAACAGCGGTAAAACCTCGCAAATCGTTGTTTCGCGCAGCGCGCCCGGTTTGGTTAAGAAACTCTTTGAAGAACAAGTGCCTGAGATTGCACAAGGTTTGGTAGAGATTAAAGAAATTGCTCGTGAGGCAGGACACCGTACGAAGATGGCTATCGTATCCAACGATTCGCACGTGGACGCGGTGGGCGCTTGCGTAGGTAACCGCGGTGCGCGTGTCAACGCTGTCGTGGAAGAACTCGGCGGTGAAAAAATTGATATTATCGTATGGAACGAAGACCCCTTGGCGTTTATCTATAAGGCGCTTTCTCCGGCAACGGTTATTTCCGTTACGGCAAAGGGTGAGCGTAGCGCAATCGCTATCGTTCCCGACGAAAAATTGTCGCTTGCTATCGGTAGAGATGGGCAAAACGCGCGTTTGGCGGCAAGACTCACCGGTTGGAAAATCGACGTGAAGAGCGCGTCTTCGCCTGAAGCGCAAGAACTTTTGGCGCAAATGGAAAGCGAAGAAACGGAAGAAGAATAAGAATAAGCGAACGGAGCGTAATTATGGCGAAAACAAAGTCCGTACCTATGAGGATGTGTATTGCTTGCCGTCAAATGAAACCGAAAAAGGAAATGACTAGGGTGGTGAAAACTGCCGATGGTGAAATTTCAGCCGACCCTACCGGCAAAGCGGCGGGTAGAGGGGCGTATATTTGTAACGACGAAGCGTGCTTGAAAAAATTAAACGATAAAAAGCTGTTGCATAAGGCGTTTGCCACGGACGTTGACCAAGCGGTATATCAAGGCGTGGAGGCTGCCAGTGAAAAATAAGATAGAAACTTATCTTGGCTTTTGCGTGCGCGCCAGACAAATCGTGTTTGGCGTCGATGAAATTGCAAAGCAGAGAAAAAGTTGGTTGCTTATCATTGACAACGCCTTGGGCGATAACTCGCAAAAAGAAATACAAAAAGCCAGGGAAAGATTACGTTGTCCGTTGCTCGTTGTCGAAGACAACGCGTTGGGCGCGCTTTTACACAAAGGTGGCGTAAAAGCGGTATCCATAAAAGACCAAAATCTCGCCTCAGCAATACTTTCCGTTGCTGAAAACGAGCCTCAATTTAAATTATATTCGGGAGGAACCAATTAAGCTTATGGCGAAAAAATATGAAAACGTGGAGAACATTTCGAAGTTATTGGAAGACGAACAGCTTGGCGGTTTGTTGAAACGTCTTTCGTCCACGGAGAAAAATCTTTCGGAGATTTTAAAAAACCTGTCGGCGTTAGAGGCTGAAAAGGCAGAACGCGAAGCGGCGGAGGCTGCGGCTAGGGCGGAGGCGGAAGCACGCGCGGCGGCAGAAGAGGCGGCTCGCATTGCGGCAGAAGAAGCGGCGAAACAGGTTGCCAACGAACCCGAAACGGTAGAAGAAAAACCGAAAAAGAAAACAAAAAAGACGGAAACGGCGGTCGAAGAACCCGTCGTGGAAGAAAATGTTGCGCCCGTAGAAGAAGCGCAAACGGAAGAAAAGACGGAGACGAAGACGTTTGTTGCGCCTAAGACGCCTGCAGGGCCGCGCGCACCTCGCTATTTTAGAAACGGACAAGTGCAAGGCGAATACGTGGCTAAACCCGGTGCGGAAACGGCGCAATACGGCTCTACCTATCGCCCCGGCGCGCGTCCTCAAACGGATAGACCGATGCGCCCGACGAGTGGAGCTCCTTCGCGCCCTGCGCAATCTACAAGACCTTCCGTAAAAATCAGCGCGCCTATGGACGCGCCTGCGATGCCTACGAGAGATAATAAGGCTTATTCGGCTGCGGCAAAGAAAAAGACGTTTGAAAAAACGTATACGGAAAAGAAAACGCTTTCTAAGCGCGCCCTTGCTAAACAACAAGGTATGACGGTGGAGGATTTTGACGAGGATAAGTCTGGGTATAGAAAGGTTCGTTCGCCCAAAAAGCAAAAACGTCAAGAAATCCAAACGATTAAAATTGAGCACGCAGTCGTGACGACGCAAGATATTCCTTTGAAAGTCTTGTCTGAAAAACTTGGCGTTTCGGCGGTGGAAATTACCAAACGCTTGTTTAAGGCAGGCATTATGAAAGGCATTAACGATTCGATTGACTATGAAAACGCGGCGCTTTTAGCAGCGGATATGGAAATCGACCTCGAATATAAGCCGGAAAAGACGGCAGAAGAAGTGCTGATGGATACGGCGGCTGTAGAAGACGAAAGCAAGCTTATTACGCGTGCTCCTGTCGTTACGGTCATGGGACACGTTGACCACGGTAAAACGTCGTTGCTTGATAAAATCCGTGAAACCAGCGTTACCAGCGGTGAAGCAGGCGGTATTACGCAAAGTATCGGTGCATACACGGTTACGGCAAAAGGCAAACAAATTACCTTTATTGATACCCCCGGCCACGCGGCGTTTACGGCGATGCGTGCTCGCGGTGCGCAAGTCACGGACGTAGTTATTCTCGTCGTGGCGGCAGACGACGGCATTATGCCGCAAACGGTAGAGGCGATTAACCACGCAAAAGCGGCAAACGTTCCTATTATCGTCGCGATGAATAAAATGGATAAATACGAGATTAACCCCGATAGAGTAAAACAAGAACTCATCGAACACGAACTCGTTCCCGAAGAATGGGGTGGCGAAACGATGGTTATTCCCGTTTCCGCAAAGACGGGCATGGGCATTGACGAGTTGTTGGAATCGGTAAATCTCGTGGCGGAAATGCAAGAACTTAAAGCCAACCCCGACCGTCCTGCGAAAGGTACGATTATCGAGGCTAAGCTTGACAAAGGCAAAGGTCCTGTTGCAAGCATTATCGTACAAGCGGGTACGTTAAAAACGGGTGATAATATTCTTTCCGGCACGACGATGGGCAGAGTCCGCGCAATGTTTGACGATAGGGGCAGAGCGGTAAAATCGGCAGGTCCTTCGATGGCGGTGTCTATTCTCGGTATGGAAGAAGTTCCTAATGCAGGCGATAGCATAATGGTCGTTGACCAAGCGTTGATGAAACAAGTACAAGAAGAAAGAAAGAACAAACAACGCGAAAGTATGATAAAAGAACAAAGCCGTGTAACGCTTGACGACGTATTTGCGCAGGTGGAAGAAGGCAAAATGAAGAACCTTAACCTTATTGTAAAAGGCGACGTACAAGGTAGTGTGGAAGCGGTAAAACAATCGCTTGAAAAGCTTACGAACGAAGAAGTACGCGTAAAGGTTATTCACGCGGCGGCGGGCGCTATCAACGAGGGCGACGTAATGCTTGCAGACAGCGCAAACGCAATCATCATCGGGTTCAACGTTCGTCCAGATACGAAAGCGAAGAAGCTTGCGGAAACGTCGAAGGTGGACGTGAGAAGTTATCGTATTATTTACGAGCTGTTGGACGATATGGAAGCGGCGCTCAAAGGTATGCTTGCGCCTAAACTCAAAGAAGTGCTTACGGGTAAATGTGAAGTGCGTCAAACGTTTAATATCACGGGCGTTGGCACGATTGCGGGTTGCTACGTTATTGACGGTAAGATTGTACGCGGTGGTAAATTGCGTATTTACCGTGAAGACATTATGATTTGTGAAGGCGGCGTAAAACAACTTAAACGTTTCAAAGACGACGTGAAGGAAGTAAATTACGGTTACGAGTGCGGTTGTGCTATCGACGGCTTTAACGAAATTCGCATCGGGGATATTATCGAGTGCTACGTTACGGAGGAAATTAAGGCGTAATGAAAGTATCGAGAACTTCGCGCTTAAACGGCGAATATCAAAAAGAAATCAGCGGTATTTTGCGTAAAGTAAAAGACCGCAAGCCTGAACTTAAAGGGCTTATTTCGGTGACGGAGGTGGACGTTGCGCCCGATTTAAAAACGGCGTACGTTTACGTTAGTATTTACGGCACGAACGAGGCGGAAACGAAGCGGTCGTTTGCTCTTTTGCAAGAAAGCGCAGGGTTTATCCGTAGAGAACTTGCCCAAGTGATGCGTATGCGTACTGTGCCTGCGCTCACTTTCCGCATGGACGGCAGTATGTCTTACGGGGCAAAAATGGACGAACTTTTTAAACAAATTACCTATTCTACGCCAGCGGCGGAAGACGAAGAAGAATAAAGCGAAAATACGCACCGTGCGATTGTCACGTTGCGTTTTTCGTTGTCAAAAGGATAAGATTATGGAAACCTTACAACAGATAGCAAATCGATTAAAAAAAGCCAAAAAGGTGGCAATATTGACGCATATGCGTCCCGATGGGGACGCGCTTGGCAGCGCGTTGGCATTGTCGCGTGCTTTAGAGGCTTTGGGTATTGAAAACGAGGTGTGTACGGAAACGGAATTGCCGTCCAATTTGCTTTTCGTCGACGGATTGCAAACGGTAAAAAAAGCGCCAACAAAGGAATACGATTTGTTGATTACGCTCGATTGCAGCGACGAACAACGCTTAGGCGCGCTTGCGGACGAGTTTGTTAAAGCGAACAGACAAAAAGACACGATTAACGTAGACCACCATATTTCGAATACAAAATACGCGAAGTATAATTTCGTTAGAGAGTGCGCGGCAAATTGTATGAACGTAGCAAAACTCATCGAATACCTGGGTGTATCAATTGATAAAAAAACGGCGGAATATTTGCTGTTGGGGTTATTGACCGATTCTGGGAATTTTGCGCACGACGACGTGACGGAAGAAACGCTTTCTCTTGCGGCAAGGCTTGTGGCGGCAGGCGCGGATATCCACTATTACAATTACAACTTGTTTAAAAAGCAAACGAAAGCGCGCGCAAAGTTACACGCAAAAACGATGAGTGGTATGCGGTTTTTCTTCGACGATAGATTTGCGTTGATTACGATTACGCGCGAGGCGATGAAACAATGCGAGGCGGATAACGGGATGACGGAGGGTTTCGTTGATTTTCCGTTGAACGTGGATAGCGTAGAAGTGGCTGCGTCGATTATGGAAGTAAATTATCGGCAGTATAAAATTTCCTTGCGTACGAAAACGTACGCGGACGCCAATAAAATAGCAGGTACGTTCGGCGGTGGAGGACATATTCGGGCGGCAGGCTGTATGTTGTTTGGGGATTTGGAGGACGTTATCGATAGATTATCCTATGCCGTGTCGCAATATTTAGAGGATTAAAATTAAGGGTTTCGGTGTTTGCATCGAAACCCTTTTTTACTTTGTAAAAAAAATGTGAAAAAATCGTTTTTGCACTTGCATTTTAAAGGGTTAAGGTGTATAATTAAAGGGAATAATGAGTTATTATGCGGTTTTGGATAAAAAGCATAATACGTGTAGGGTGTAAATATGGCGCAAAAAGCAAAAAAATGGGAAGAGTGGTTGCAACTTCGCGGGGATATAGCGAAGTACGTTTCGTATGCGGATTATTTTATGCAAAGAAGATTATTTCCGTCGTTACAAATACGCAACGGCGCGGACGAGGCTGTTCAAAATCTTACGTTGACGTTGGAAAACGAAAACGGGATGTTGATTCCTTACGAAAAGACTTTTGCAGAGATTCCGTTTGAGAGCGTTATTAACGTGGAAACGGAAGGTTTGCTTTCACCGCTGTACTTTGCAAGCATCGAGGAAATTAAGCAAGAAAAGATAACGGCAACGTTGCGAAAGGATAAAAAAGTGCTTTGCTCGGCAGAGTGGACGTTGACGGCGCTTCCGTTTGATTATTGGCAAGGCACGGAGGGGGATACGGAACAGCTTGCTGCGTTTGTGCGTCCCCGTCTTGGCGATTGCGCGAAAATACGTATGGACGCTTTAGAGCAAATGCGTAAGTGGAACGTTGACTTTGAGGTGGGCGGTTACGTTGGAAACGATAAAAACGCGGTGCGCCGTATGGTGGCAGCGGTGTATGCTTCTATCCGCCGTGTATCGATTGAAAAAAAATCGGCGGATATTGCTTATCCTGTCGAGGCAGGTGCCGGCGTAAAGATTTTGTCGGAGAAAAAAGCGAGCTCTTTGGAAATGGCGCTGTTTGCCTGCTCGTGTTTCGAACATTTGGGTTTGCATCCGTTGCTTGTGCTTGGGGAAAAAGAAATCACTTGCGGCGTATGGTTATATGATAGCTGTTTTATGGATACCGTTTCCGACGATACGATGCGTCTGGAAGCGTACGTATCGGACGGCATTAACAATCTCAGCTGTTTCGACGTAGAAGACTTGTTCGCGGATAAAAACGCGGCGTATACGACGTCGGAATCGCATTTTAGACAAAAGCTTTTAGACGGGCGTTATTACGATAGATATATCGATATTCTCCGTTGTCGCATTTCTAACGTGTTGCCTTTGCCTATGCGCGCAAGGAGTTTGAAGGGCTATGAAGTTCTTTCGGAAAAAGCTGCGTCGCCCGACGCTTTGCCAACCGATTTAACGAACACACAAAAATTAAAATTGGATAAGGAACAGACAAAAGATAAGCAATGGGAACGCCGATTGCTGGATTTGTCTATGAAAAATACGCTTTTGAATTTTTCCCCGACAAAGAGCGTAGAACACCTTTGCGTGGGGGATTTGGACGAGTTTTTAGACGCGCTTTCCCAAAATGGGGATACGTCGATTGCGCCTGCAACGTTTGACGGCGCGGAAATCGCGAAAAAAGGGCCTAAATACGGCATTTCTAAACACGCAGGGAAATTAAAAGAATTGATTGCGATAGAGGCTCGCTCTGGGATTATACGCAGTTATTCGGACGAGGCTACTTTGACGGAAAACGTAAGTAGGCTGGTACGGAAAAATAAAGAGGCGTATGAAGAATCCGGCACGAAAATTTTATATATCGCGCTTGGTTTTTTGCGTTGGTATACGCGCGAGGACGGCGCAGAACATTACGCGCCACTCGTTTTACAGCCCGTTACGATAAAAAAGAGCAAAGGTGGGGTGGGATATTCAATTTCCCTTGATGGAGAAGACGTTTCCGTCAACTCGACGTTGCTTGAATATTTAAAGCAAGAATACAACATAGATTTGCGCGGTTTGGAAGGCGCTACGCACGGGTTGAAGATATCCGAAATTCTCGCAATGGTTCGTATGGAAACGATGAATATGCGAAAATGGGAGGTATACGACGACGCCTATCTTGCCGCTTTCTCGTTTGCGCGCTACCAAATGTGGTACGACCTTCGCCAAAACATGGGCGAATTCTCGAAAAACGAACTGGTATCCGCTTTTTTACAAAACGCGGTGGTATTCGGCAGCGATGATAAGAGGTTAAAAGAAGACGACGCAAAACCGGAAACAACGCTTACGCCGTTGCCTGCAGACGCTTCTCAATGGGAGGCTATTGCGCTGTCACAAACGGGCAAAAGCTTCGTTTTACACGGCCCTCCAGGGACGGGCAAATCCCAGACGATTACCAATATTATTGCCAACGCGCTCAACGACGGAAAACGCGTGCTTTTCGTTGCAGAAAAACAAGCGGCGCTTTCTGTGGTTAAAAAACGTTTGGACAGTTTGGGGTTAGGTGATTTTTGTTTAGAATTGCACTCCAATAAGACGAATAAAACGGAAGTATTGCAAAAATTAACGACGACGCTTTCCATGGCAGGGGAAACGGAAAAGGTGCGCCTTACGGAAAAATCCCGTGCAATTTCGCAGTTGAAAGAGGACTTATCGCAACCGATGATAGCGTTGCATAAAAAGCGTCGTTTGGGATTATCCGTGTACGAAGCCTTGCTCGTATGCTTAAAAAACAAATCTGCGCCCGATATTATGAATATCGAGAGTAGTTTTTACGACGGTTTAACGAAGGAAAAAATCGACACGTACGAGAGGATGATGTTGGAAGCTGCTGCTGCCGCTAAGGAGTGTGGCGGCGTGCATAATTCTCCTTTTGCAAACGTAAATCTTGCGGAATATTCGCCCGTGGTACGCGACCACGTATATTGCGCCAGCGAAGTAGTGATTGCTGAAATTAAGCATTTAAAGAACTATCTTGCGCTCTTCTTGGAATTATACCGCCAAAACGTCAGCACGATGACGAGAAAGAAATTAGACACGCTGTACGATATTGCCAATCGTTTACAAAGCGGCGCGTTGAATAAATATTTTAAGACGGACGACGAACAGTTTTTTGCTTTTTTTAATGCAAATAGGCGTTTGGATACGGCGTTGGAGAAATATTTTAAACGATATAAAAAGCTGGTTGACGTTGAGGACGAATACGTGACGCTTGGCAAATGGTTAGATGCGGGCGATAAAGATTTTGAAACGGATAAAACAATCCGTAATATCGTTAAAAAGCTGTTGAAATTTTCTTTACAAACCGTATCAAAAGAGGATATCTTACAGGATTTAGAAACGTTATACACAATTCACGAGGCGATGCATTGTATTCGCACGTCCACCAACTTGTCGCAGTATTTCACCTATGCCTTTGGCAGAGTGGATTTCTTCGACGCGCGTAAAAATTTCTTAAAAGAATTATACGCTTTGCACGAGGCGTGCTCGTCCGTGTTTATGGATTACAATCCGGACAGCTTTAACAGTATGTGTATTCGCGCGGCCAGCGGTTATTCTGCGCCGGTATTGGACGGGTTGATTTATTCGATAGAAAGCTTCCGTCGCGCGGAAGAAAGTTTTCACGTGGCGACAATGGGGGAACAGTCCAAAATTCCCGAAGAGGACGTATTGGAATATTACACCTCCAAAGCAGGCGCGCTGATTGAAAATATCGATATGTTAGCGCCTTGGTGTATGTATAAAAAGACGACGCAGGCGTTGGACGAAGCAGGGCTTACCTTTATCACCGCGGCGTTGGAAAGCGGCAACGTAACGGGCGAAAATATCGTCAATAGCTTTGAGAAAAATATCTATAAAAATTTCTTACAAACGAATATCCCGCTTGACCCTGTTTTGGCGCAGTTCTCCGCCGCCGTTTGTGAAGAGAAAACGGAAAGTTTGCGGCTTACGATGGAAGAATTTTCTCGCCTCACCAAAGAAGCGATTCGTGCAAAGCTGATTTCCCGTTTGCCTACGCAATCGACGGAAGGGAGTTTGAGCATCGAAGTGGCGAATTTTAATCGCTTGGCTAAGTCGAATTTGCGCGGTATGGGGTTGCGTAAACTTTTTGAGGAAATTCCCGAATTATTGGGCACGATAGCGCCTTGTATGTTAATGAGCCCTATCACCGTTTCGCAGTATTTACAACCGCAAAACGGCTTGTTTGATTTGGTTATTTTCGACGAAGCGTCGCAAATCCCGACGGCGGAAGCAATTTCGTCGCTTGCGCGCGGCAAAGCGGCTATCGTCGTAGGTGACCCTCGCCAGCTTCCCCCGACGACGTTCTTCCAAACGAATTACGTAGACGAAGAGAATTTGGAAAGCGAGGATATGGAAAGCGTCCTTGACGATTGCCTTGCCGTCAATATGCCGCAACGGCACTTGACGTGGCATTATCGTAGCAAACACGAAAGCTTGATTGCGTTTTCCAACGTTATGTATTACGAAAATAGGTTGTGTACCTTCCCTTCGCCCGATTCGCTTAACAGTAAAGTACGCTTCGAATTCGTGGAAGAAGGTATATACGATAGAGGCTTTTCCAAGAAAAACAAAGCGGAAGGCGACGCGCTCGTTAAAGAAGTACTCCGTCGTTTGACAGACCCGAAATTACAAAAATCCAGTATCGGTATCGTTACGTTCAGTAACGTGCAAAAGGATTATATTGAGAGAAAACTTGCGGCAGAAATTGCTGAAAAACGGTTGGAGAGAGAGGCGTACGATAGGGAAGAGCCGCTGTTCGTTAAGAATTTGGAAAACGTGCAGGGCGACGAACGCGACGTGATTTTATTCTCCGTATGCTATGGGCCGGATAAGCTGGGTAGAATTTCCCTTAACTTCGGGCCGTTAAATCAGGCAGGCGGTTGGCGCAGATTGAACGTTGCTGTATCCCGTGCCAGGGAAGAAATGGTGATATTCTCTTCGATGACGGGGGCGATGATTGATTTATCAAAAACGAATTCTAAGGGGGTTGCCGGTCTAAAAGCCTTCCTCGATTTTGCGGAAAAGGGCAGGACGAATTTGGCTATTTCTTCCACCGACCTTACGCGTCAAAAAACGGGTATCGGCAAGTATATCGCTAAGGAACTTTCTGCTTACGGGTACGAGTGCCGTTATGACGTCGGGGCGTCCGGGTTTAAGATTGACGTGGCGGTGGTCGACCCGAAGAATAGGCAGAGATTTATCTTGGCGATTATGTGCGATACGCCAAACCGTTTCTCTATCAAGGATAGAAACGTATTGCAATTGCAAACGTTGAAACGGAACAATTGGAACGTGATGCGCGTTTATGCGGTAAATTATTATAATAATCCCAAGCGTGAAATCAAAAAAATCAAGGACGTTTTGGATAAATTGACGGGTGCGGATAAAAAGGGTGGAACAGAACTCAACCGCGCAAAAAAAGCGTATAAAGCGGCGGTGTTAGAACCGCTTACGGAAAACGCCAATTACGTTACGTCTGGAGAAAACGATAAGGAAATTATTGCGCGTTTGAAGGCGATTGTTACCGCGGAAGAACCGATTTCTTACGAGTTTTTGATAAGACGCTGTTTAACCAGTTTGGGGATTATAAAATACGGTGTAAAAGTTGAGGCACGTATGCAAGCGCTTATTGCGCTTTGCGGATTTAAGTACGAGCGTATCTTGGGTGCAGATTTCTATCGTAAAACAGACAAGTGCGTGGGCTTTGACCGTTATCGCGTGGAATCGGGCGAGCCGCTTCGAAAATACGAGTACGATTATACGCCGTATGAAATCGTGGCGATAGTGCGCAGCGCGTTAGAAGATAAAGTGGCGTTATATATGGACGAAATCGTGGTGATAGTCGCCAGCGTTTTGCGTATTGCGAAGGCAAACGATAAGTTGGCTGCGTATATTAACGACTGCGTAAGTTTAGGGGAAGAGAAGGGCGTTTTTGTGCGTTCCGTTTCCGATAGGATATCCTTGGCGTAACGCCTATAAACAAAAGAAGAAATGCAAGAGAATTCAGCGCAAAACAAAAGGGAAAATAGGGGAAAGAGAGTTATCAATTTCCGTACCCTTTTGTTTTGCGCTCTCTTTTTATGTTTAGGAATTGTATGCGCATATGCGCACGTTGTTTACGAAGCGCCGTTTTGGTTGGCGGTTTGTATTCTTCCGCTGATTGGATTGCTTTGTTTTCTTTCCTTTACACGCAAGCAATGGAAAAGAATATGCGTGTCGGCGGCGTTGCTTTTGATAAGTTTTACTTTGGGCGCGGTTAGTTTTTCTTTGCAAGTAAAAGATTTTCAATCGACAAACGTTTATTACGGTGAACGCGTTGTTGTTGGCAGAGTAATAGAGAAGAAAACGGACGGGAAAAGCCACGCTGTCGTTTTGGATAATTTGTCTGTCGACGGCGACGAGGTAGAAGGGAAAATTATCGTGTACGTGCCGGACGCTGCTTATGAGGGGTTATCATTGTCCAAGGAAACGCTAATGCTCGGCACGGTGCAGACGAACGTAGATTTGCTGGGCGAGTATGGCTTTCGTGGTTACGTTATCGACGAGGACGTTCGTTATACTATGAACACGGCTAAGTGCGTGGTGGTTGGCGACGATTTTAACGTTTTTTTAGAGATACGTAATCGTTTGGAAAAGGTAGTTGTACAAGGCATGGACGAAACGCCTGCCGCCGTAACGATAGCGACGTTAACGGGAAATACTACTTTTATAGAAGAGGGACTGTTGCGTAATATCCGCCGTGGCGGAATAGCGCATATTTTTGCTGTGTCCGGGTTACACGTCGGTGCGTTATATGCGTTTTGTCTTTGGATAATCAGCAAAACGAAATTGCGTCTTACGCCTAAAACGGTACGTTTTATATTGGTGGCTTTCGTGTTGGTGTTTTACGGCGGAATATGTGGATTTTCCGCTTCCGTTATCAGGGCTACGGTAATGTGTCTATTGCTGTATTTTGCAAAATTGGTAGGCTTGGGAAGTGATACGTTGGAAACGGTTTCCGTGGCGGCAATCGTGGTGTTATTGCTCTCTCCCGTTTCACTTTTTACCGTAGGGTTTCAGTTGTCTTTTGCGGCGTGTGTGGGCATTGTTTTATTGTCGCGCCCTATTTCCAAAGTGATGTACTTCACGGGCGATTTCATTACGCATAAAGTATTTAGAAAACCGAAAAAAGCGTTTGTTTTAGAAGAGGATACGCATCCGTTAAACGTACGTCAACGCGTTGTCCGCGCCGTCGTTTCTTTTTTATCCGTTACCGTATCGGCGCAACTTGCGACGCTTCCAATACAAATAGCTGCCTTTAAGCAGATTTCCGTATGGTCCTTGCTGCTTAACGTTATGTTTGTGCCTTTAATCGGCGCGTTGTTTTCAGCGCTGTTGATTTTCGTGTTTTTAGCGTGCATTTTGCCTACGGCTTGGTGCGGTGTCGTTTTGTATTTGCCCAACGTGGTATGGTCGGCGTTATTTTTACCGTTTGAAGCCTATTCGTTTGCGGCTTTTTCCATTTCCGTATTCCCCGTTTGGGCGATGGTTGCCTATTACGTTTCTTTATCGTTTTGCAGCGGAAAGTGGAATCTGCCCAAATGGATAATGGCAACGATTTCTTCGCTATTTTTAACGGTTGGTATAGTTATTTTTATTTTGGCAAACGTATAGAAGAAAATAAAAGCGCAAGTTCTTGCTTTTTATAGAAATAAGTGATATAATAGTAGCGATAAGAAAAACGAAGGAGGCGAAGATTTTGAAATATATTGATTTCAAAAAATTCACAGACGAACAGGGCGCGCAAACGATATACCTGTTCGAGGGTGAAGACGCCTATTTTCGTGGAAAAGGCGAGGAATTGTTGAAAACTCGCTACGTTCAAGAAACTACGCTGGATTTTGCGGCTTTCGACGGGACGGCGCTGAAAGGGGACGGGATAAAAGAACTCGTTGACGCGTGGAACAGTTTTCCGTTTATCAGTGAAAAACGTATGGTGCGCGTTACGGAATTCTACCCTACGGAAAAAGAGTACGAACAGTATTTAAAACCGTTGTTTGAGAATCCTCCGCAGGGCGGTATGTTGGTTATCGTAAACGGCGCAAAACCCAAAACGGGGAGCGCGGCGCTTGCCAAAAAGCCTAACGTCACGCACGTGGATTGCGGAAAGGCCGACGAGGAAACGATAGAAAAGTGGATACGTATCACTTGCAAGAGAGAGGGTGTGTTTGCAGACGGCGTTACGTGCGCAAAAATTTCTGCGTACTGCGTACAAGATATGTCGCGTATCGCAGGAGAAATAGAAAAATTGCTTTGTTATTGTCAGGCAAAGGGATTGGATAAATTGACGGACGAAACCGTTGATTTATTGGTATATCCCGACGCGGAATATAAGATGTACGAGCTGGCAAATACCATTTATCGAAAAAACCTAGGCGCATATATGAAGATTGCCAACGATTTGATGACGAAAGGATATAACGAGTTATCGTTGCTCTCCTCGCTTGCTTCGTATTTTAGAACGTTGTACGAAACGTCGTTAATCAAAGGTGGAGATAAGGAAGTTGCGGCGGCGCTTGGGATAAAGGAATACGCAGCGAAGAAGAAAAGGGAAGAAGCGGCAAAATTTGGCGACAAATTGTTATCCATTTACGACGCGGTATATTCGGCGATATCCGATTCAAAATGCGGAAAAATTACCTTCCCTTCGGCGTGGAAAACGGTGACGACGAGGTTGTTTTTCGGGAATTGAGAAAAAGAGTGCAAAAAATAGATAATTTTGCTTTATTTTTCAAAAAAAATCTTATATAATAATAACAGCAACGTTTTTACTTTAAAAAAGTAAAGTATAGGAAAAAGGAGGGGACTGTGGTGACGGGGCTTTTAGCGACGGCAGGAAGACTTTCCGAATTTGTTGAAGGATTTTTTAATTTCTTTAATAATTTCAAAGTTATGTATGCCGTAGAAATCGTATTCTTTTTTTTGACGATTTATTTTGTTTCAAAAATTTTAAGGGAAAACGATGCCACGAAGTTGATGTTCGGCTATTGGGTTATTTTAATAGTCGGGGGCGCAATAACGGTATTTGCGGATAACGTTTTAGGAGAAGAGCTAATTAACGGCACTTTCTATTTGGCGTTCGTAGTGCTGATTTCGGCGTTTATGTTGATTTTATTCAACGTGGAAGTAAAAAAGACGCTTTGGGACGTGCATACCACCAAAGTTAGTCACCCTGAGAAGGTGAACAGCAATACGGATATCCGTTCGCATGCGGATACCGAACGTTGTATCACGAACGTTATCAAGGCGTTGCAAAATATGTCCAAAAATAACGTGGGCGCGTTAATCGTGCTTTCCAAAGGTAGTTTGCCTAAACAAGTATTGCAAAGCGGCGTCGTTATCGATGCGGAAATATCTACGCAACTGATTGAAGGGATTTTCTTCCCCAAAGCGCCTTTACACGACGGGGCAACGATAATACACGGGCATAAAATTCAAGCGGCAGGTTGCTTTTTGCCGTTGACGCAAAAAACCAGTTATCCCAAAGAATACGGCACGCGTCATCGCGCGGCAATCGGCATTACGGAAGCGGCAAACGTTATTTCGTTGGTGGTGTCCGAAGAAACGGGTATTATCTCTATCGTTAAACAAGGGAACGTAACTCGATATGCCGATTACGATATGCTTGTGGACGCATTAAAAGATTATTATTGGCAAGAAATGCCTTTGACGGATAAGAAACAACGTGGAGGTATAAGATGAAATTTGGACAATTTTTGAAAAAAGTATTTTTCTCTAAATTTTGGATAAAAGCAATTTCGTTGGTGCTTGCTACGGTTGTAGTGGTTTTAATAAATATTTTATAATCATAGCGGGAAAAGTGAGAAAAGATACGTAAAAAGCGGTTGCTTTTTATAAGGAGTAGTTATGGGTATCAAAGTATGTAAATTCGGCGGAACGTCTATGGCGGACGGAAACGTTATTTTAACGGCGGCGAAAATCGTCGAGGCGGATAGTGAACGCAAATACGTCGTGGTGTCTGCACCCGGTAAGCGTTTTGGCGGCGATATTAAAGTGACGGACCTTTTGTACAAGTGTTCGGACGAAGCGGACGAAGGCAATACGGTTGCCTTTGAAGAAACGTTTAACAAAATTCGCAATCGTTTCACGAGCATTGAAGCGGAAGTGGGCAAGGCGTTGGGGATGAAAGAGGCCTTGGATGAGATTGAAAAGTCGATTTTGCAAGGCGCAGGCCGCGATTATTGCGCTTCGCGTGGCGAATATCTTGCCGCAAAAATTATGGCGGCGGTGTTGGGTGTTGCCTTCGTAGACGCAACGGAGTTCGTACGCTTTAATGCAGACGGTACGCTTTGTGAAGAAACGTTTGATTTGGCTGCCAAGGTGCTTAAACAGTACGATAGGGCAGTAATTCCCGGTTTTTACGGATTGGGCGCTGACGGTAAGGTTAAGACGTTTTCACGTGGCGGCGGAGATATTTCCGGCTCTATCGTGGCGCGTGGCGTTATGGCGTCGCTTTATGAAAATTGGACGGACGTCAGCGGTTTTTACGCGTGTGACCCTCGCATTGTGAATTCGCCGAAATGTATTCCCGAACTTTCTTATCACGAACTTCGAGAACTTTCGTATATGGGTGCAAACGTATTACATAGCGAGGCGATTTTCCCTGTAAGAAACGCAGGGATTCCCATCCGTATTTGTAATACTTTCCGCCCTACGGATGAGGGCACGTATATCGTGAAGATGTCAACGCGTGACATCCGCGATAACGTCGTTACGGGTATCGCAGGGAAAAAAGATTTCACGGCGATATCGTTGGAAAAATCGATGATGAACAGCGAAGTTGGGTTTGTTGGTAAAGTGTTGTCCGTTATTGGCAAGCGTGGCATTTCGTTTGAACATTTGCCTTCGGGTATCGATACGATGTCGTTGGTTATTGATAACGAATATTTGAAAAACGGCGTCTTGCAAGAAGTTGTTGACGAAATCAAAACGCTTGTTCATCCGGATAAAATTTACGTGCACGAAAACATTGCGCTTGTTGCAACGGTAGGGCACGGCATGGCAAAAAACGTCGGTACGTCTGCGCGATTATTTAAGGCGCTTTCCGAGGCTGGCATCAACGTGATAATGATTGACCAAGGTTCCAGCGAGATGAATATTATCGTCGGCGTAGAAAATGCAGACTGCGGTGCTTGTATCAGCGCAATTTATAACGAATTTTTTAATTGATAACTAACGAGGAGAAGAAAATGAAGGCTTTTACGGTTGATTTACAAAAAGAATACGGTTTACAGGGCGGCGAATTGGATTGTCACGTAATGGATTATCCTTTTGATGGGCCGATGGGAGAGTGGAAACGTCCTGCGCTCGTCGTTGTTCCCGGTGGCGCTTACGGTATGGTAAGCCAACGTGAAGGCGAACCCGTAGCGGTGGCTTTTTCCGCGCGAGGTTTCCAAACGTTTGTATTAAGATACGTTTGCGGTGGCGAAAACGGTTATTCTTATCCCGAACAGCTTATCGAACTTGGCGCAGCTGTTGATTATATAAAAAAACACGCGGACGAACTCCACGTGAATAAAGACGAAGTGTTTGTCGTTGGATTTTCCGCGGGTGGACATTTGACGGGGAATTTTGCTGTGGAATATGCTTCCATACCTGCAAAAGCGGGAAAGGACCTTGATTGCAAACCTACGGCAGTAGGGCTTGGTTATCCCGTTATTTCTTCCGTGAACGGACACGCAGAATCGTTTGATAATTTGCTTTACGGATATACGGAAGAGGCTCGTAAAGAACTTATGCGCACGTTAAATTTAAATGAAGCGGTGACGGAAACAACGCCGCCTGCCTTTATTTGGGCAACGGCAAAGGACCAAGCGGTGCCCGTAGATAATGCCATCCGTTATGGGCAAGCGTTATCCGAAAAAGGCGTGGATTTTGAAATGCATATATATGCAGACGGCGTACACGGTTTATCCACGTGCGACGAAGAAATCAATCCCAAGGGGGCGCATTTATTGCGTACGTCCAAATGGTTGGACGATTGTTCCGCCTTCTTCCATAGACATACGAAAGAAACGTTCTAATAAAAAACCTCGGCTATGTTGCCGAGGTTTTTTCTTGTCGTTATTTTGTGAAATTCGCGGAAACTAATTTATATTGTAATTTCCCTAAATTAAAGGGTAACGGGGTCGTATATTGCAACATAACGTTTCTATACTCGTTATTCGTGATGTTTAACGTTTCCGCTATCCAAACTTCTTGCGTGGCGCCGTTGTGTTTGGCTTCCAAATCAACGTTTACGGGAAGATAGGAGATTTCGTACGTTTGCTTTTCCGTTGCTCCGTTCAATTTCAAATGAAATTGCGAGGTGTTTGCAGAACCGAAAACGGTTTTAATCGTTTGAACGGATTTGACGAAAGGAGAATAAATTTGCACCTTTCCCGAGGTGGTAGGCGTCATACAGCGCAAAGCGAATAATAATTGCTCGTTATCCAAATAGGTGTATTTATCGGCGTCTTCAATTTCAAAGTTTTGTACGTCCGGCTGCGAATTGGGGAATTTATGATTGACAACGGTTGTTTTTCCGCCCGTGCACGCATCGTTGTATTCGGTGGTGATTGTTTGGTGATATTCCGTATAACAATCTTCTATTTTGCTGGGGGTATTTTGCGAGGGAGAGTGGCTGTAAACGGTTTTTTGAGAAGATAACGGTTGCAACGAATTTTTTGCGGCGTAGAAAATCACCGATGCGTTGGTCGTATCCGTAAATTCCACAGAAGTTCCGTTAAATTCGTACGTGACGTCAATAGAGAATTTACTTACGAGAGTGTACGTTTCGCTCTCGTTAAAAGGGGTATCCTTATTGTCTTTATTTTTCGTCAACGTCGTAGTATACGTTCCGTTAGCGTAATTTATTTTGTATCCGTTATACGAATTGTTCCCTTCGTGAACGACGTCGTAGGAAAGCGTTTCATTTACTTCGCTTACGGCGTGATTAGCGTCGCTTAAATAGTAATCCTTAAAGGAAACCTTCGTGTTCCCGGAGCAAGCTTCACACGCAGAGCAAGACGCTAAAAATACGGTTGTCATAGCCATCGTGACGGCTAAAAAGATTTTTCTTTTCATATCCTTCCTTTTTATTACGCGAAAGCCGCGTAAAAAGTTTTATTGCTATTATTATAGCACATAAATTGCGATTTGTAAAAACAAAATCGAGATTTCTTAAAAATTCTTATAAAAAAAGCTGAAATTTGTCCCAAGAATATGTTATAATAGAAAAAGAAAGAAAAATCACCGCTTGATTTGGTGGAAGGAGGGGCGTATGTTTACCGCAATAAAAACGTTTACTTTATCGGAATGTATGGAAGAAATGGCAAAATACGTTTCCGCTTTTGAACAAACGGGCGATTATAATCTCGTTTTTTGTGAAGATAGATTGACGCTGATTGCCGAACGGGCCGTTTTGCGTGAAACAGGCGGTACTTTTCAAACGAACGTCAGCACCTTTGCAAGGTTTTTACGCTCGGACGAGCGTTCTATCAGTAAACAAGGCTCGGTAATGATTGTTGGCGACGTGATGACGCGTTTGCAACGTGAAGAGCGTTTGCAATGTTTTACAACGGCGTATTCCGCGGGGAATAATGCAAAGTGCATTTATGAAACGTTAGCCCAATTTTCCGCGTCGCAAATTACGCCGGAAACGATACGCGAAAGTCTTTCATTGTTGCCCGACGACGTATTAAAAAAGAAAATGGCGGATTTGGCGTTGATATACGAGGGCTATTTGTCGTTTTTACAAGAATGTGGGTTATTTGATGAAAGCAGATATTTATCCTTGCTGCCGACGCGTATTTTACAAGACGAAACGTTGCAAAAAGCCAACGTGTTTTTTCTTGGGTATACGGCGTTCACACCACAAGCCCAAGAGATTATCCGCGCGGTGTGCCGTCGTGCAAAAAACGTCGTGGGCGTATTTTGTTTTGGAGAAGAGGATTTATACGCAAATCACGCCGCCGACACCTTTGTGAAAGTATGCAACGAGTTTGGAAAAACGCGCGTTTTACAGCTTGGACGAGCGTTGGACGGCGAGGCGGAAATTTTACGAAAAGGCTTGTTTAACCCCGATAAAAACGTTGGGGAAAAACTGCGCACGAACGCTATTCGTATATTCGAGGGCGCAGATAAAATGGCGGAGGCAGAATACGTCGCTGCTCAAATTCGCCGTGTTACGTCGCAAAACAGCGACGTGCATTACCGCGATATCGCGGTGCTTGTGCCCGATATTTGCAGCTATTCTTTACCTTTACGACGCGCCTTTGGCGAATACTGTATTCCGTATTTTACCGACGAGAAGCGCTCGTTAAAATCGCACCCGTTGGCTACGTTTTTATTGGATTGTTTCCGCGTCGTCAAAGAACGTTATTCTCCCGTATCCGTACAATCGCTTGCGCAAAACGTATTTTTTGGCGAGAGTGACGAGTACAGGAATTATTTGTTAAAATTTGCCAATTATCGCGGTGGGGCAAAACGTGAAATTAAAGATAGCGAAGCGGTGAGGGAATTATTTGAACTCAGCGCGTTATGCGACGGAAGAGAGCGTTTATTGAAAGCAACGCAACGGATAAAAACACGCGCAAGCGGACGGGAATACTGTCACGCGGTTAGAGGAATTTTGGCGGATTTTGACGCGCAAGAAAGGCTTTCGCAATTAAAAGAAAGTTTTGCCGACGTGGCGCAAAAGGCGTATTTTGCGCAAATTGAGGGCGCATTGGACGCGTTGCTCGCTGAGGCGGAACAGTTGACGGGCGATAAGGAAATGACGGTGGCGGAATTTGCCGCGGTGTTACAAGACGGGTTAGACGCAACGGAAATATCCTTAATACCTTTGAAATTAGACGCGGTTTTCGTGGGGGACGTGGCGCAAAGTCGCATTGAAAAAGTGGCGAACCTTTTTGCGTTGGGTATGACGGAAGACGTGCCTTACGCCGCAGGAGATACGGCAATCGTTTCGGATAAAGAAATCGAACGCTTGGCAAACGTGAAGACGCTGCTTGAACCGACGGTAGCGGAAGTGAACAAACGTACTCGTGAAAACGTAGGGCTGAATTTATGTACGTTTTTGCGGGAATTGCATTTGACTTATCCGCTTTCAGCGGACGGAAGCGAGCCTGCGCTCAGCGAGATTTTCCGTTACGTGGACGAGTATTTTTGCGGCGAGGACGGACATGCTATCGCGCGCCGCAAGACGGATACGGAAGAGGATTTTGTCTACCGTTGCGCCGCGCCTGCGCCTGCTATTAGGCAATTGTTGACGGAAAAGCGTAATTACGAGGAAAAACGCAGCAAATCCACGGAAAAATATTCTTCTGTATATACCGCGCTTGATAAACTTTCCGTGACGGAAAAGGACGATTATTTGGCGGAGAATAAAGAAGTTGTGGACGTAAAATGCGGCGAAGCGTTATTTTTCCGCAACGGCAAAATCTCGCCTACGGCGTTGGAAGGGTATTTTGCTTGCCCGTTCCGTAATTTCGTGGAAAGAGGATTAAAACTTAAACAGCGTGAAGAAACGGCTGTATTGGCGTTGGATACGGGCAATTTTGTACACGCGCTTTTAGAAGCTACGGCGAAGGCGTCCAAAGAAATTGCTACGGAAGAAGAGATGCGTTCGTTTGCGATGCAAGAAGCGCGTAAATTATTGCAAAGCCCGTTATACGCAATGCAAGAGGAGAGGGCTTCCGGTGCGGTTTTCTCTGAAAAATTATTAAAAGAAGCCACGGACGTTGCCGTGGCGGCATTTCGACAAATTAAAAATTCTGCGTACGTCGTAGAACAAACGGAAATGGATATTTCCACGCCCGATTATCACGGAAAGGTGGATAGGGTGGATTCTACGGAAAAATACGTTCGCGTTATCGATTACAAAACAGGTTCTATTGACGATAAAGCGGTGTCGTATTATACGGGCAGAAAACTGCAAATGCAACTGTATATGTCTGCAATTCAAGGTGAACGCATACCTGCCGGCGTCTTTTATTTCCCTGCGTCCATTGATTATACGGAAACGACGGAAAAACGTTTTCAAATGAAAGGTTTTCTCAACGGGGAAACGGAAGCGTTGCTTTGTGGGGATAAGACGTTGCAGGAAGGAGAACAAAGCGAATATTTCCCTGCGTCGCTTAATAATAACAGAAGTAAACGCGTAATGGACGAACAAACCTTCCGCGACTTTTTGGATTATTCCGTATTGGTTGCAAGACAGGGCTGTAAAGAATTGAAGGAAGGGTTTATTGCGCCCACGCCGTATAAAGGTAGCTGTGATTATTGTAAGTACGGTGGGTTGTGCGGTTTTAACCGTGGCCAAGGCGCACAAAGAACGGAAGATAGTATCGAGCCGAAATCTATTGCGGAAATAGCAAGAGTTATCAAGGAGGGGGAATAAGTCGTGGAAGAAAAGAAACAAGGCAAATTCACCGCCGAACAACTTCGCGCAATAGAAACGGACGGGAAGACGATAGTGTCTGCATCGGCAGGCAGCGGGAAGACGACGGTAATGATAGAAAAAATTATTCGTTTTATTCGTTCGGGAGGACGGGTAAACGAAATTCTTGCCGTAACTTTTACAAAAAAAGCTGCCTCGCAGATGAAAGAAAAATTAAGGAAGGCGCTTGTTTCGGCGATTAACGAGCCGAACGTGAGTGCCAACCGCCGCGCGGAGTTGAAACAACAATTAGACGAAGTATCCACGGCGGATATTTCTACGATACACTCCTTTTGCGCAAGGCTGATTCGTACCCATTTTTATAAGGCGGGGGTGGATAACGCCTTCCGAGTCATTGGAAGCGACGACGCTGACGGAACGGCGTTGAAAAACGAGGCGATTGATGACGTCTTCGAACAAGGTTACGCAGAAAAAGACGAGGCTTTTACACACCTTCTATCTGTATATTGGCGGAAAAAGAGCGATAACACCTTGCGGAAAAATTTGCTTTCCGTATATGATAAATTACGTAATCGGGCGGATTATCGTTTCTTTTTAGAAAACGCGGGTGATTACGACGAAACGTTGTTTAATCAAATCAGCGCTGATTTACTTGCGTTTGTAAAAGAGAAAGCAGCGTATTATTTGGAGAGAGTAGAAGAAGAACGGGCGTATTTTGAAACGATACAATCACCGCCGCAATTGGCTTTATGTACCGAACTTGGTAAAGCGTTGGAGGCAATAATCAATGCGGAAACGTATTTTTCCGCTTGCGCGTTACAAAAACCCGTTTTTCCTAAAAAATCGTCCAGCAAAAAGGATTCGCCGGAAAAGAAAGCGCATATCGAACGTTTGGCGGATTTAAAGGACAAGACGGCGAAAATATACGACGACGAATTTTCAAAAACCGCTTCGAAAGAGGAAGAATTAAATGCGTTGATACGCTCGGGAAAAACGGCGTGCGCGATTGCAAAATTGCTGTTGGCTTTTGACGAAAAATACACCGAATTAAAACGGGAACACGGGGTTCTCGATTATAACGATTTGGAACATATTTCGTTGAACCTTCTTACGGACGAGGAAATAAGAAAAGAATTACGGGAAAAATATCGTTACGTATTCGTGGACGAATATCAAGACGTCAACCCCGTCCAAGAAGAACTCATTTCTCGTATCGGTGGAGAAAATCTCTTTCTCGTAGGTGACGTTAAACAATCCATTTACGGCTTCCGTGGCAGTAATTCTCGCTTCTTTGTAGAAAAACAACGGCTGTTTGCAAATGGGGAAGGGGAAAGCCTGTATATGAGCAGTAATTTCCGTAGTTGTGACGCGGTGCTCGATGCTGTGAATACACAATTTTCTTTGGCAATGACGCCACGTACTTCCAGCGTAGATTATGCGCGCGATTCCTATATGAATCGTGGCGGTAGGTATGCGTTGGGTGATGGTAGAGTGCAAATACATCTTCTTGCAAAGGAAGAGAAAGAAGCAAAAAGCGCGCGGGGCGTTTATTCTGTAAAAGCCAATGCAAAGCGTAAAGAGGAAGAAGACAGTTCGCTCGCGAAAACGATTCGGCATATTATCGATTGGGAACGTACGCAAAAATGGTATGACGCGGACAAAGAGGAATACGTGCCTGTTCGTTATTCGGATATTGCCGTTTTGGCACGAAAAAAGAACGGTGGAATTGGCAAAACGGTTGCTGCTCTTGCTGCAGAAGGAATACCAATAACGGCGTCTTCTGCCGTCAATATTTGCGATTTTAGCGAAATTAAGACGCTGATAGATATTCTTTCTTTAATTGATAATTCGCGTCAAGATATACCGCTTTGCAGCGCGTTGCTGTCTACGATGGGCAATTTAACGGCGGACGATTTGGCGCAAATTCGCTTGGCGTATCCCGAAGAGAGATATTTTAGAAATGCGTGTTTGCGATACGCGAACGAACGGGAAGAAGAACTTTCGCATAGATTGCGTCGTTTTTACCAATATTTGCGGGAATTGCGCGTTTTGGCTTGCGTAATGAACGCAGGGGAAATTATTACGAAGATTTTAACGGATACGAGTATGGAAGCGCGGTTGCTGACAAGAGAAAACGGCGCGGCAAGTATTCGACGAATTCATCGTTTTATCGAAGAAACGAACGATACGGAGCCGCTTTCGGTACACGCATTTTTGCTTCGTTTGCGCGATTTGGAGTATTGCATTGAATATAGTGAAAACGGTGGGGAAGACTCGGTAAAGGTGCTGACAATGCACTCTTCTAAGGGATTAGAATATCCCGTCGTTATTATTGACGATTTAAACGTGCTCTTCCACGGGGCGGACCACGACGAGTTTTTAATCGACGAGAAGTATGGCATTGCGCCTAGGGCATTCGACGAAGAAAAAATGACGAAACGGGGTACGTTATTACGGCGTTTATGCGAAAATAAACAAGAGAAAAACAGCGTCGCGGATGAATTGAACTTGTATTACGTGGCGTTAACTCGTGCGAAATACGGGTTGCATTTGCTTTGCAGTAAACCTTCCGTTGCGCAAGACGTATGCTATGCCCGTTCTTTTGCGGATTTTACCGATTTTTCCGTTTGGGACAAGTATTTGGTGACGGACGAGATTTTTGACGTTCCTAAGGCGGATAGGCAGGCTTTTGCATTTCGTCCTAACGAGGCGCTGGCGCAAAAAATCATCAAGGCGTTTACTTGGCAATATACGCACAAAGGTTGTGAAAATCTATCGGTGAAAAGTTCCGCAACGCAATTGATGGACGACGGTGATTATACGGCAGAAACGGCGGAAGAGCGCGTTTTGGAAATAATAGAGGAAGACGGCGGGAAAACCGGCGTTGAGGCAGGCATTGCGTATCACGCTTTTTTAGAGAATTTCGATTTTGCCTTGCTTTTTAATGAGCGTGGTGAACCTATTTCAAAAGAAGAGCTCGTCGGCGTGGTTGAAAAGGCGTTGCAGTTGTTTAAGGAAAAACGTTTGCCGATAGAAACAGAGTATTTATCTGCGGATAGCTTGGTGAATATTTTATCTAACCCGGTGTTTTACCGTTTGGCTGGAAAAAGGCTGTACAAAGAAAGACAGTTTTTGGTTGCGTTGCCGATAAGTGATACGTATGCGCGTAAAAAGAGCGCGGATAAAGAGTTGTTATCGCTTGATAACGAGGAGGAGATGATTTTCCAAGGGGCAATCGACTTACTTGCGATTGACGACGACGGGGCGTGGATTATTGATTACAAATATTCCAAAAAAGACGCGGAAGCCTTAAAAGAACGTTACGCATTGCAACTTGATTTATATAGACAAGCGACGGCTAAAATTTTGAAAATGCCTATGGAAAAAATCCGTTGTAGCATCGTTAATATTTATAAGGGATTTCAGGTCGATTTTGATTAACGGTCAAAAACGCCGACATTTCGACACGAAAAGAAAAAATAAAAACCTCCTTTTAGGGCATAGTTAATGCGCAAAGGAGGTTTTTATGTTGCAAAAATACGTTTGTTTTATTTATTCTTGGGTTTTGTTAGAGGATAAACGGTTGCTGATTGTTCTTTTGTCTTCTATTGCGTTAATGATAATTGGTTGCGTTTTGTCTTGTTTATTAAAAAGCGGGACTGTTTCCGTTTCGTTTGCGTTGATAATTGCAGGCGGCGTGTTGTCTTTTTTAGCGTATACGAACAATATTGCAATAGATAGTATTCCGTTTATATCTTTGTTAATCGTAACGTTTGGTTGTTTGCAATCGGTTTTCTATTTTGCGTGGCGTTTGGCGCAGCGCATAAAACGCAAAAGGCTTCGTAAAGAAAATCAGGCTAGGCAAATGCAATATACGTTGCCTCAAAAGGATAACACGTTTATTCGGGCAAGATTGCATACTGCAATAAACGACGAACCGCAATTGGCGGAACAAGAAAACGGGGAGGAGATAACGTTACGTTTTACTTACGCGCGTAGACTTTTGGCAAAATTACGTGGAGAAAATTTATCGGTTACCGAACGCGCTGAGGTGGACGAATTATCTAATATTTTTGCGTTGTTTATAAAGAGAGATACGTTTATCAACGAAGACGTACGGTTGATAAGTGAAGCATTTTCTCGCGTTTTAAAATTGGCGGCAAAATACGGTGTTTAACGCATAGAAAAGGGGGGTAAGGATAACGTAAGTTTTATTAAAGATTGTTTTTCAACCGCGCCGCGTAAAATTTTTCTCGTTATTAAAACGTTTTTATGTGGAATAATTTGTCCTAACGGATACGGTTGTGCTTTTCGCAAAATAATAGCGTCGGAAAGCGCGCCAACCTCAGTAAACGGGTGTGAAATATCAGAGTCGGTAATTAGACGGATAGCTGTTTGGTTTTGAAATTCCACGTCTTTTAATGTGCCTAAAAAATCGCCTGAGGCGTTATAAATAGGCATACCCGTGGATATTTGTATGCTTGATTTTGGTAAAACAGGGCGTAACTTTGATAAAAATAATGCGCTTTCGGAAAAAGACGCTAACGCATCGATAGGTAATACGAAATTCGTGTGGTTAAAGGCGTCTTTTTCGCTTGAACATAATAGATATTTAAGGGTTTTGTTTTTTTGAGAAATGCTTACGCCACGGCATACGCCGCGCGGCGTTTTTTCCATAATGAGTGTTTTCCCTACCAATTGAGAAAGAAGCATACGTTATTCTCCGTAAATTGATTGATTTAATAATAAAAGGTTCTCCGCGTCGAAAAAAAGAGGTTGTTTGCTTTTTTTTTCGAATTTTGAAAAATGCGCATAAAAACGCTTGCCAAAAGGTGGAAAGTTTGATAAAATAACGCAAGTAAATATATTATTTTGGGGCGTCGCCAAGCGGTAAGGCAACGGACTCTGACTCCGTCATTCGGGTGTTCGAATCACTTCGCCCCAGCCAAAAACACAGCACATCAAAACGGTGTGCTGTGTTTTTGTATGAGCGCAAGAGCGAGAGTTCCCGTGTTATCGGGTGTGCGCGCGACGAACGAGATACGTGCATCGCGCGGAAGAATTAAACGTTCGTGTAGCAAGGTTGCGTTTTTGCCTATTGACAAAATTTGAATTTTCGTTATAATATGTATAAGAGGTGATATAATGATTGATTTAAAAAAGGTGGAAAACTACCGTGAAAACAATCGTATAGAAGCCAAAAAGGCGCTGGGTGGATTGCCGAAAAGCATTTGGGAAACGTATTCGGCTTTTGCAAATACGCTTGGCGGTATTATCTTATTGGGCGTTCGGGAAGAAAAAGACAAAAGCCTACATCCAGTAAAATTGCAAAATCCAGAACAGCTATTGGAAGAATTTTGGAAGATTATTAACGATACGAATAAGGTAAGCGCAAATATTTTAACAAAAAAACACGTTAAAATTATTGGAGAAGACGACAGCCGATTTATTGCGATTACCGTGCCGCGCGCATCGAAACAAGATAGACCAATATATATTGGTACAGACCCGTATCTGGGTAGTTATCAACGTAACGGCGAAGGGGATTATCGATGCCCGGAGACTACCGTTCGGGAAATGATAACGCAATCGAAAGCTAAGACGCGTGATATGCAACCGCTTGCAAGCGCGACGTTTGATTTTTTGGACGAGGCTTCCGTGGAGGCGTATCGATTGGAATTATTTAATAACAAACCTTATAGCGCGCTTGCATCCTTTGACAAGCAAACGTTTTTAGAGAAATTGGGGATAATAGCGAAAGACGCGCAAGGGATATTGCGGCCGACGGGCGCAGGGTTATTGATGTTTGGCAAAGTGGATAAAATTAAAGAATATTATCCCAATTTTCATTTACGTTTTGATGAACGAGCAAAATCAAACGTTGATAAAGAAACGAACAAAAACGTATTTTCCTTTTTTACAATCACGAACTCTCGTCTCGCGCAGCGATTAAACGATTTGGACGAAAAGGCGGTGGAGGCGGCTACGGAAGCGTTAATCAATTGTTTGGTGAACGCGGATTATCAAGCAAAAAGCGGCGTATATATAACTTGCAAAAAAACGGAAATAGAATTTTCCAACCCGGGTGGGTTTCGTGTGCAGGTTGAAAAGGCAAAAATTGGCGGTGTTTCTAATCCCAGAAACGTTGGAATATTGCGGTTGTTTCAATACGTGGGGCATGGAAACGGTATTGGTAGCGGTATTCCAAACATCTTGTCGTTATGGGGCAGAAACGGGCGTGGAGTACCCGTCATACGGGAAAACGCGCGCTTGAATCGTGTTAGCGTAATTTTACCGTTTGAATATAATATTCGAAAGAAAAATTCCATAAAATCTAAAGCGGGAAAAGCAAGCTTGGGAGAAGAAGAACACCGCGCAATCATTGAATTTCTAACCAATCGTATAAACGCGACGGTAGGAGAGATTTCTTCGGCGCTCCGTTTGCCTTCGATAGACGTAAAGGAGATTTTGGCGTTGTTGATGCAATCTGGCATCGTGACGGCTGACGGGAATAAATACAAATTAGAGGATAGAAATAACTATAAAATACAATAAAAAACAGCCGTTAAATGCGGCTGTTTTTTCGTTATGGTTGTAATAAGCTGGATAATTTTTGATAAAACTCGTATTTTTCTTTTATTGCGTTTTCAGCGTCTTGCAATAATTTTTGTGCCGCGATAGGATTCGTTTTTTGTAAAAGGGAAAAACGGCCTTCGCGTTCGTATAATTCTATCAATTTTTTCTTTGGTGCAGGGCTGTCTAAATGAAACGGATTTTTATTTTCTTTTTTTAGCAAAGGATTATATCGATATAATAACCAATGCCCCGTATCAACGGCGAGTTTTTCTTCTTCAACACTTTTACGCATAGTAAAGCCGTGTGAAATACAAGGTGAATAAGCAATAATAAGCGATGGCCCGTCGTACGCTTCCGCTTCCGTAAATGCGTTTATCAAGTGTTGTCGATTCGCGCCTAAAGCGACTTGCGCGACGTAAACGTGGCCGTAGGTCATTGCCATTAATCCCAAATCTTTTTTCTTGTTTCTTTTTCCGCTACTTGCAAACCGCGTAACAGCGCCAAGTGGGGTGGCTTTGGAACGTTGTCCGCCCGTGTTGGAATATACTTCCGAGTCAAGGACGAGTACGTTGACATTAGAAGACGTAGAAAGTACGTGGTCCAAGCCGCCAAAACCTATATCGTACGCCCAGCCGTCTCCGCCAATTATCCATACGGATTGAGATTCGTCTTTTTTAACGTCGTGGGCAAGACGCATACCTAAGCCGAATTCTGCGTTGTCTTCAAATAATGAATTTGCCCAAGCAGGTCCGTGTCCGTCGCTATTTGTCGTATAAGGGCAAGTGGGGGCAGAACCGCCGTAAATAGAGGAACAACCCGTGGCGTTGGCGATGAGCATCCGTTCGCCAAACAGCTGCGTTAACAGTTTAATATACGCCGTTTCACCGCAACCCGAACAAGCGTAAGAGAATTCGAATAACGGCGGATAAAATTGGCTTCCTTTAACGCTGTTTCGTGAAAAGGGCAGGGTAAGTCTTTGAGGAACGTTTTGCGCGTAGTTCCAATTTTCGTCTTCTTGGGGCAGTAGTTCATTGTTGGGCTGCATTATCAGCGCTTTTTCTTTTGCTGGACATACGTTGGCGCAAACGCCGCAACCCATACAATCTCGTGGGGAGACTTGGATGCGGAAACGGGTGTTTTCTATGCCTTTTGCGGGAACGGTTATAAAGGATTGCGGAGAAAGAGCGTTATCGTTAATAAGGATAGGACGGATGCAGGCGTGAGGACAGGAAAAGGAACATTGATTGCATTGAATACAATTTTCGCCAATCCAACGCGGTAACTCGAAAGGGACGCCGTGTTTTTCTAATTTTGTCGTCCCGGTTTTTACGTGACCGTCAGGCGAAAAAGCGGAAACGGGTAACGTATCGCCACGCAAAGATAAGACGGGTTGAATAAAATCGTCGAAATAGTTTGTCGTTTTTGTAGACGTCGATTTTTCATCGGACAAATTTCTCCAAGTGGCAGGATAGCACGTTTCCCACACAGCGTTTTCCGTACGTTCAATTGCGCAAACGTTCATCTGTACCACGCTGTCGCCTTTTTTGGCAAATAATTTAGTCACTTCTTCAATTAAATATTTTTTTGCGAGCGCATAAGGCAACAAAGTGGGGTTTAATAGAAAGAACGCTGCTTGCATAATCGTGCCCGTTCTACCGTTTAATCCCACGTCGTTGGCGATTTTTGTAGCGTCTATAATAAAACAGCGTAAACGTTTTTTTGCGATTTGTCTTTTGACCTTGTTAGGTAAAAAGTTTTCTAACTCCTCTTGATTTTTACACGGGCAATTTAATAAGAAAACGCCGTTGTCTTTACAATCGGATAGCATATCAAATCGGGAAAGATAAGAGGGGTTATGACACGCGACGAAATCGGCGTTGTCTATGAGATAGGACGCGCGTATCGGTTTGTTTGAAAAACGAACATGGGATACGGTTGAACCGCCGGATTTTCGTGAATCGTAGCAAAAGTATCCTTGCACGAAAAGTTCGGTGTGATTGCCGATGATTTTTATCGAATTTTTATTTGAACCTACCGTTCCGTCAGAGCCTAATCCGTAAAATTTACAGGCGATTCCGTTTTGAAAATCCAAGTGGATTCTTTTAGAACAATCCAAAGAAGTATGCGTTACGTCGTCGTCAATGCCAACCGTAAAATGATTTTTAGGTTGTGCTTGTTTCAAATTTTCAAAAACGGCGTAACACATTGAAGGGGTGAAATCTTTAGAGCTTAATCCGTATCTTCCTCCAACAACGCGGATATCGGAGCGTCCTTTTTCCGCTAAGGCGGCGCACACGTCTACGTATAATGGTTCACCTACGCTGCCGCTTTCTTTTGTTCTATCCAAAACGGCGATTTTTTTACAGCTTTTGGGTAGAGCCTCGATAAAGGCATTGACGCAAAAAGGTCGGTATAAACGTACTTTAATCACGCCTACCTTTTCGTCGTTTGCTTGCATACGTTCTGCCGTTTCTTCCATAACGGACGCGCCGCTGCCCATAATAACGACGACGCGTTCGGCGTCGGGCGCGCCAACGTAATCAAATAAACGGTACGTTCTTCCCGTAACGGTAGCGACCTTATCCATCGTATCTTGTACGATGCTTGGGGTGGCGAGATAGTACGGATTGGAGGCCTCTCTGTTTTGGAAATAGATATCTCCGTTTTGCGCCGTACCGCGTTGTGTCGGCTGCTTTGAACTGAGCGCGCGAGAACGGAAACGGGAGATATCGTCTTCGTTTAATAAAGAGCGCATTTCATCGTATTCTATTTTATCAATGCTCGTTATTTCGTGCGAGGTTCGAAAACCGTCAAAAAAATGAACGAAAGGTACGCTGGAGCGCAAGGTGGCTAAATGCGCGATAAGCGCGAAGTCCATTACTTCTTGCACGGAAGATGAACAAAGAAAGGCAAATCCCGTTTGTCTGCAAGCCATCACGTCTTGGTGGTCGCCGAAGATGCTAAGTGCGTGTGTGGAGAGCGCTCTTGCGCTGACGTGGATTACCGTGGGCAATAATTCGCCCGCAATTTTATACATATTCGGTTGCATCAGCAGCAAGCCTTGGCTACACGTATAGGTGGTGGCAAGCGCGCCGCAGGTAAGCGCGCCGTGTAAAGCCCCGGCAACGCCGCTTTCCGATTGCATTTGTACCACTTTCGGTACGCCCCCAAAGAGGTTGGGCGCGTTTTTTGTTGCTTGCTCGTCGGCGAGTTCCGCCATAGGAGTGGAAGGGGTTATCGGGTAAATAATTGCCAATTCTGAAAAGGCGTATGACACGTAACTTGCCGCCGCGTTTCCGTCCATTGTTGTTTTCATTATCATTGCTCCTTTTTTCAAAAGTATTCCACTTTTACAAGAAAAAAATTCAATGAAATCTTGACAATAAATAGCTTATATACTATAATGAACGTATGTATAAAATTAAGATTACGGCAATGATGCAAACAGAATATAAAGAATTGATGGAAAAATTTGAAAACCCGATAGAACATACCTGTGATATTCGTATTGGGCAGACTTTTTTCTCTTTTGGGGAACGCCCTGAAGGATTTTGCGAAAGCGCGTGGGATAGCGTTGCACCGTTCGTGAAAAAGCTTGCGCACGGCGAGGGTAATTTCTTCGACGGTTGGATGAAAAATCCCTATTCGGCAATGATTTCTTGTAACGATGGGTTTCGTCCCGTTAGTTTTTATCTTGAACGAGTAGAGGAGAATATGTAATATGGCGGCGTTAGAACAAAATGGGACGGAATTCTCCTTTTCCGTGTTGCCTTTAGGCGTTTTTGCGAAAGATACGTACGCTCAAACGGAAATACGGATTCATAACGAATACGTTTCTTATCAAAACACTGATAAAAAATTTTTACGTGAAGAATTGGAAAATTGGATATTTTCAATGTTTCGTTTCCTAGCAGGCGGTTATGGAAAAGAAAGAAGTTTATCGTTTGAAAACGTGGGGCTTGCCGTAGATTTTTATCCGTATACGGAAAATGGCAAAGAAGTTTCTCGTGAAGAACGTCGCAGACACGATTGCGCAATGGTCTTGCGGATTTTAATGCGTTCGGCTACTTCTTTTTTAGGCGGTGTGTATTCCATAATATTACATCGTGAAGAAATTGCGCGTTTTGCGGCAAGCTTACGGGAAGAATATTACGCAGCGTTTGCGCGTTTTGAAAAGAAGAAGGGAAAGTATTTATGCGTCGGTGTCAGTCCACAAGGATATAAAGGCTGCAATTATTGGTACGTGGACGTTTCCAAGACGACAAAGGCGGGCGATTACGTTTGGGTATATATGGGTAGAAGAAACACCAGACAAATCGTGTACGTAGATAGCGTTCGTTTTTGCGGCGATGACGATGCGCCTTGTGATACGAATAATACGAAGAGGATTTTGTGTAAGGCGACGGAAGAAGAAGTGAAGGATTGGAAACAGTCGTTGGAAAAGGAGAGAGAAAAATGCTTATAAAATTTGATGCAATACAGGAAAAGGAGCTGCAAAATTTCTACGGCGGCGACGGCGCGTTAATTGCCAATATGTTCGTAGATGAAAAGAATAAGATTTTGCGTGGGAAACTTGCAAAAGGCTCGTCTATCGGTTTGCATAGACACGTGCCTACGTCGGAAACGATTTTTATTTTATCCGGCACAGGCAAAGCGGTTTGTGACGGCGTGGAAGAATATTTATCGGCGGGCGATTGTCATCATTGCCCTAAGGGTAGCGAACACACTCTTATCAACGTTGGCGAGGAAGATTTGTGTTTTTACGCAGTTGTGCCGCAACAGTAAAAATGCTTGACAAATGAATTGTATTCGGTTATAATTAAGACACCATAAAGAGTGTACGAGGGACAAGCCCGTTGACTACACAGCAACCTACCCGTTGGGCAAGGTGCTAAAGCTTGGAGGATGGGTAATACGCGCGCAAAACCCGTCTTTTCGATGGGTTTTCTTTTTTGCCTCTTTGTGGAATAAAAAATAAAGAGGTGTTTTTATGCAGTATTTGGTAAACGTAGGCAACAAAGAGGAAAGAAAAGAGAAGTTGAAATGGTTGGAAGAACACGGCTATACAGGCAATATAAGAGATGATTATCCGTATCACGAAATTATTATTGATTGGGGAATCTATTTCGAGGGGAACGTAACGTGTTTTGCAGCGGCGGCAATGTGTGGTACACGCGTAATGTCGTGGGAGGATTGGTTGCAGGCAAAATTGTCGGGGAAACTATATTGTTGAGGTTGCAAAAAATTTATAAAAATAAAAAAGGATATTGCAATTTTAGTTTTTGTGTGATATAATTATGAAAATAAAGAAGTTTTCTTTATAATAAAATTGTATTGGAGGAATACAAATGAAAAACACAAACCTTGTTTATGGGGTAAAAGACAATCCCGGCGTTTGGAAAACGTTGGTATTGGCCTTCCAACAAGTGCTCGCTATCCTTGCGGCGACGATTGCAGTGCCTGCAATTATTGGCAATGGGATGAGTCAATCAGCAGCTCTTTTGGGCGCTGGGGTAGGCACTATTGTTTACTTGTTGTTTACAAAATTTAAGAGCCCTGTTTTCCTTGGTTCTTCGTTCGCGTTTATTGGTTCCATGTTTGCGGCGTTTGGTGGCGCGGCTAGCGCATCGGTAGGTTATCTTGGCATTCTTATCGGCGCTATCTTGGCTGGTCTTGTTTACGTGGTTATTGCGGTTATCGTAAAATATGCAGGCGTTAAATGGATTGATAAAATCATGCCTGCATCGGTTATTGGGCCGACTGTTGCAATTATAGGTCTTTCGCTTTCGGGAAATGCAATCGGGGACCTTTTTAAAGGTAGCGTTCTTGTAAACGACGTGCCCGTAGCTAGCCCGTATTTGGCAATGCTTTGTGGTTTGATTACGCTTGCTACGGTTATCTTCTGCTCGGTTTACGGTAAGAAGATGATGAAAATGATTCCGTTCATTATTGGTATTTTGGCTGGTTATTTGGCGGCTACCTTCTTTACCGTTATTGGTTTATTGGCGGATAAACCCGCGCTTCAACTTATCAATTTTGGTTTGTTCAAAGATATGCAGTGGGTGCCCCAATTTACGTTTATTGAAGCCTTTAAGGGCTTTAGTGACGCAAAAGATTTTGGTTCGTATTTTGTGACAGTGCTTGTGGCGTACGTACCCGTGGCGTTCGTTGTATTTGCAGAACATCTTGCTGACCATAAGAATATTTCGTCTATTATCGGTCAAGATCTTACGAAAGATCCTGGTTTGCATAGAACGTTGCTTGGCGATGGAATCGGCTCTATGGTAGGGGCGTTCTTTGGTGGTTGCCCTAATACAACGTATGGCGAATCTGTTGGTTGCGTGGCGATTTCTCGTAATGCTTCCGTTATTACCATTGTCTATGCTGCAATTATTTGCATCATTGCAGCATTCTTCGCTCCTTTTGTAACCTTCCTTGCTACGATTCCTTCCTGTGTAATGGGTGGCGTATGCATTTCCCTTTATGGCTTTATAGCGGTATCTGGCTTGAAGATGATTCAAAAGGTGGATTTGAACGAAAATGCAAACTTGTTTACGGTGTCCGTCATTTTGATTGCAGGTGTTGGCGGTATGGTTGTTGAGATTGGTAAAGTAACCATTACTTCCATTGCGTGCGCGTTGATTTTAGGAATCTTGGTTAATCTTATGACGAAAAAATCGGTGAAAGCAGAAGCAACAAAAACGGAAGAAAAGGCGGAAGTGTCGAAAGACGTGGAAGAAGAAGCTGCTGTAGCTGAAGTAGAAGAAAAATAAAAAGGGGACGTTGTAATGAATCAATTTAAAAACGTTCATATTTTAGATCATCCGCTTATTAGACATAAGCTGGCGATTATTCGCGACAAAAACACGGATACGAAAACTTTCCGTGACGTAATTAAAGAAATCGCTATGTTAATGGCGTATGAAAGTTTCAAGGATGTACCTACGCAAGAAATTGAGGTGGAAACGCCTTTGGAAAAGACGAAACAAACGATAGTAAAAGAAAATTCTATTGCAATCGTGCCGATTTTGCGTGCGGGGCTTGGCATGGTAGACGGAATTTTATCCTTATTCCCTGCGGCAAAAGTAGGACATATCGGTATGTGCCGCAACGAAGAAACGTTAGAGCCTGAGGAATATTATTGCAAATTACCTGCCAATATCGATGAAAAAGTTGTTATGGTGGTAGACCCCATGCTTGCAACGGGCGGTAGCGCTTGCGACGCGGTTGCGCAGTTGAAAAAACGTGGTTGCAAAAACATTAAGTTCTTGGCGATTATTGCCGCGCCAGAAGGGGTTGAAAAACTTGCCAAGGCGCATCCCGACGTAAGCGTCTTCGTTTCTATGTTGGATAGATGTTTGAACGAACACGGTTATATCTTGCCTGGGCTTGGCGATGCCGGCGATAGAATTTTTGGCACAAAATAATAAAAAAAAGAGTATGGAGCGCATCCATACTCTTTTTTTCTTGGTGGACGATAGGGGGCTTTCGCTACGCTCAAAGCTTCGCTCGCAACCAACTATAACGTAAAAAATGGATGTTGTCGTTATTGCTCCCTCGCGCGAACCCTGGATAATTCGCAGGTTTCTCGCTATGATGTTTCCACAGCAAAAGAACACCCACAAGGGGTGTTCTTTTGCTGGTGGACGATAGGGGGCTTTCGCTACGCTCAAAGCTTCGCTCGCAACCAACTATAACGTAAAAATGGACATTATCGTTATTGCTCGCTCGCGCGAACCCTGGATAATTCGCAGGTTTCTCGCTATGATGTTTCCACAGCAAAAGAACACCCACAAGGGGTGTTCTTTTGCTGGTGGACGATCAGGGGGCTTTCGCTGCGCTCAAAGCTTCGCTCGCAACCAACTATAACGTAAAAAATGTACATTATCGTTATTGCTCGCTCGCGCGAACCCTGGATAATTCACAGGTTTCTCGCTATGATGTTTCCACAGCAAAAGAACACCCACAAGGGGTGTTCTTTTGCTGGTGGACGATCAGGGGGCTTTCGCTACGCTCAAAGCTTCGCTCGCAACCAACTATAACGTAAAAAATGAAAATTATCGTTATTGCTCGCTCGCGCGAACCCTGGATAATTCGCAGGTTTCTCGCTATGATGTTTCCACAGCAAAAGAACACCCACAAGGGGTGTTCTTTTGCTGGTGGACGATCAGGGACTCGAACCCTGGGCCCACTGATTAAGAGTCAGTTGCTCTACCAACTGAGCTAATCATCCACGTTGGTGGTCCATCGGAGACTCGAACTCCGGACACCCTGATTAAAAATCAGGTGCTCTACCGACTGAGCTAATGGGCCACGTGACCTATGAAGTTTTGTGCCAAAAAATTGGCTGGGGTGGCAGGATTTGAACCTACGAATGCCGGAATCAAAATCCGGTGCCTTAACCACTTGGCGACACCCCAATGTGATAAAAAATGGTGGGGCGGGCGACGAGAATCGAACTCACGACCTCCAGGGCCACAATCTGGCGCTCTAACCAACTGAGCTACACCCGCCATTTAATTGGTGCGCCTGAAGAGATTCGAACTCCTGACACACGGCTTAGAAGGCCGTTGCTCTATCCAACTGAGCTACAGGCGCATACGATACGCCATGGTAGAAATTGGAGCGGGTGATGGGAATCGGACCCACGCGGCCAGCTTGGAAGGCTGGAATTCTACCATTGAACTACACCCGCAGTTACCTAACTTCGGCGCCGTTGCGACAACGCTTGTATATAATAGCATTATTAAATTAAATTGTCAAACACTTTTCGCAACTTTTTCCAAAATTTTCGCAAAAATTTTCATTTATTTTTATTTTTAAAAAAAATCACAAAAAAATGTTATTTTTTCACGCGATAAAAAAAATTTTAACATCTTGCCTTAATTTGTTTCCATATTTTAATTATATATGCTATAATATTATTATCTTATAATAAAGAAATGAAAACCAGAGCGAAAGAGTAGTATCCACAAATATACGTTTAACACTCCTAACAACGGCATCAGTATCATAAGAAGCATTTCGCTTCGACGCCATTTAAAGATAAACATACAAACGTATATTGTGATTGCGCCTCCTAATAACCCTGCAATTATCAATTTCCCAAGGTTACGCTCTTCTTTTTTAGGACTTTCCGCTTGGGTGGAAAGGGGTGCTGCCTGCTTGGTTATTTCGTTTTCGCGGTCTTTATCGCGTAACGTTTTTACCAATAAAAAGGCGTAGAAGTTGATGGATAAAATATAAGCTACTAATAAAACGTATAATATAATCATAATAACAGTTTGATTCAAAAACGGCAAAAAAATAACAGAGGTATATACATTATGAAGAAAAGAGCACTTGTAAGCGTATCCGATAAAACGGGCATTGTGGATTTTTGCAAACGTTTGATTGCGTGTGATTTCGAAATTATTTCGACGGGCGGCACGGCAAAAGCGTTAAAAGACGCCGGTCTTCCCGTAATCGGTATCAGCGAATTGACGGGTTTCCCCGAATGTTTGGACGGACGTGTTAAAACGTTGCACCCCATCGTACACGCGGGGCTTTTGGCTATGCGTTCCAATCCTGAACATATGGCGCAACTTGATAAATTGAATATCAATACGATTGATATCGTTGCGGTAAACCTTTATCCGTTTAAAGCGACGATTTCCAAACCCGGCGTGCTTTTTGAAGACGCGGTGGAAAACATCGATATCGGTGGCCCTACGATGATTCGTGCTGCAGCAAAGAACTATCAAGACGTAGCCGTTGTCGTTGACCCCAAAGATTATGAAAGAGTCCTTTCCGAACTCGAAGCGGGGGAAATTACGCTTGACACGAAGAAATATTTGCAATATAAAGTATTTGCGCATACGGCGGTGTACGACAGCATGATTTCCAACTATTTGGCGCAACAGCTTGGTATCCGTTATCCTGACAGCATTACGTTTGCATACGAAAAGGCGCAAGATATGCGTTACGGCGAAAACCCTCACCAAGGTGCGTCCTATTACAGCGAAGAATTTATCCGTGCAGGTTCGCTTTCCAAGGCGAAACAGCTCTGGGGTAAAGAACTTTCTTATAACAACATCAACGACGCAAACGGCGCTCTTGAACTCGTAAAAGAATTTGGAGACCAACCGTGCGTAGTGGCTTGCAAACACGCAAATCCTTGCGGCGTTGGTACGGGCGCAACGATTCACGAAGCGTACGTAAAAGCGTATGAAAGCGACCCTGTATCCGTATTCGGCGGTATTTTAGCTATCAACGGCATTGTTGACGAGGCTACGGCTACGGAAATCAATAAAATTTTCATTGAAATCGTTATTGCGGAAGGATATGCCGACGGCGCATTGGAAATTTTGAAAGCGAAAAAGAATATTCGTCTTTTGGAATTGCCCGATATTAAAGCGCATAGAGAAGATACGGCGTACGATATGAAGAAAGTGTACGGCGGTTTGCTTATCCAAGATTACGACAATACGTTGTTTGCGGAAGAAAACCTTAAAGTGGTGACGAAACGCGCGCCGACGGAAGAAGAAATGAAGGCGTTGCTTTTCAACTGGAAGGTTGTAAAACATACGAAATCTAACGCTATCGTTGTCGGCAAAGCGGATAGAACGACGGGTATCGGTATGGGACAAACCAACCGTATTTGGGCGGCTCAACAAGCGATTGAACACGCTGGCGAAGAAGTGAAGGGTTCGGTAATGGCAAGCGACGCGTTCTTCCCGTTCCCTGATTGCGTAGAAGAGTGTGTTAAGGCAGGTATCACGGCTATCGTGCAACCTGGCGGCAGCATTAAAGACCAACTTTCCATTGATGCTTGCGATGCGGCAGGCATTGCGATGATTTTCGTTGGGGAAAGACATTTCAAACACTAAATACAATAAAAAACAAGCCTCGCGGGGTATTCCGCGAGGCTTGTTTCATTAAAAGTATTTAATTCCCCGATTTTTGCGCCTTGTATGCGGCAATCGCTTTAGAAAGCTGGTCGGGACAAGACGTGTTGCCTTTGCAACGAACGCCTTGCAAAAGTGCTTCAATTTCATTGATATCTTTTCCTTCGACGAGGCGTGCGATACCTTGAAGGTTACCGCTGCAACCACCGATAAAACGTACGTTGTGTATTTTATTTTCGCTATCTACGTCGAAAAGAATTTGTCTGGAACAAGTGCCCGTAGGGGAGTAAGTAAACATAATAAAAACCTCCTATACTATGTTATTGTGTTTATTGAAATCAATCCACTAGCGTGTCGTATATAGCGGAATAGAGTTCAGATGCTTTGCATTCCCAGTTTTTATAGATATTTTGTGCCGTTTTTTTATCGGGAACGACGAATTTGAGTTCTACCATCGGTTGCACGGGGGCAAGTATTTTTAAATATACCGTGTACGTACCGTCTACGTTTTGATAATAATCGGCTTTACACTCTTGACGGTTACGCAATTTACCGCTGTTCTTTTTAATAAAAGATGAAATCTCTTCGCGAATACTTTTAGGAATATTGATGTAGAAATTGCTTAAACTTTCTCTACCGTCGCTGGTGATGGTGTACAAGGGTTCTTCGTCGGGGGAAGAAATTCTGCAAAGGAAACCATCGTCCAAAAGGCGGGGAAGGAGTTCTATGCAATCCATATAATTTAACCAATTATTGCCCGCCGTACACATTTCTATAATCGTACGTTGAGAAAGCGCGCTTTCCATTTTATCGAAAACGAAAAGCACGATTAACTTATTGACGGACGTTTCACCTTGAATTTGCATTTGTAGAAGCTCCTTTTACGTCGTGATACCCGAAAAAAGGGGGATAAGACGGAAAAAAGTCGCATAATTCCCCGTGCGACTTTCAATCGGGTTATAGTTGTCGAAATTCTTATCGAATTTTCGAGAGTGGGTATATTATACATAATATTTTAGAAAAAAGCAAGATGTTTTGCGAAAAAAATTTACCTTTTTTAATTTTTGTGTTATAATGATAACAAATTTGTCAAAACCTTGTTGATTTTGTCCTTTTTAAAGGAGCGAAAAATGGATTATATTGAAAAGACGGTGAAAAAGAATTATATTTATAAAGGGAAAATACTCACGTTGCGTAAAGACGACGCTCTTCTTCCCGATGGAAAGCCTTGCATTAGAGAAATTATCGAACACAGCGGTGGCGCTTGCGCGTTATACGTGGAAGACGGGAAAGCGCTTTTTGTACGGCAATATCGCTATGCTTACGGGGAGAGTATCTACGAAATTCCTGCAGGCAAATTAAACGACGGGGAAAACCCGATGTTGGCGGCGCAAAGGGAATTGGAAGAGGAAACGGGGATAAAAGTTGAGAAATTAGAATTATTATACGTGGCTTATCCCACCCCTGGGTATACGAACGAAAAAATATACGTTTATCGCGCGTATAACGGCGTAAAAACGCAGACGCATCCCGACGAGGGAGAATTTGTAGACACGGTTTGGATACCTTTAACCAAAGTAAAAGAAATGCTTAAAAACGGCGAAATAAAGGATGCAAAAACGATAATAGCGTTGCAGGCGTATTTTTTAAACGAATAAAATAAAAACGGGGAAATCGTGTAAACGACTCCCCGTTTTGCCTATATGGGCAAGAGATAAAAGTAAAGGAGAAAAAGAAGATTAACGACAGCCGTTCGAGCAACCGCAGCTACAGTTGCAAGGCGGCGTTAAAATCGCGGAAAGCGTTCCGTTTTTGTACAAACAGAAGAGGAGCGCAATAAGGATAGGTAAACCGCAGCCGCTAAATACGTTCGAGCAGAAGATGCCGTCCTTCGAACCAAGGACGAGCAACGCAATGAGAATCCAAAGGGTGGTGTTCCCCGATAAACAACAATTCATAAAAACCTCCTGTGTTATGCCGCAGGGGATATGTAAATCGATTTTATATCGTAAATGCCTGCGGTTTTATCTTTATAATACATAATATTCTATTTTTACGGCTTTTGTGTGAAAAAGCTGATGAAAAAACAAGAAAATGACGAAAAGCGGCGTCCATTTTGTTGATTAAATTATAAAAATGCGATATAATAACTGTATGCGCTTGGAGAATACGGCTTTGCCGATTCTACCGTAAATGGGCGTAAATACTTATTTTTAATCTACGGGTATCTTAAAAAGAACTCGATGGAGGTTTATTATGGGAAGAAAAAATTCTTCTGCGCACACCGTTGCGTTATTGGGTGTGATGGCTGCCGTGATGGTAGTGGTTTTGTTTATTGAGTCGGCGATTTTTAAGATTTTTGCTTATACGCCACCTGCGTTTTTATCTCTTGGGATATTGATGACGTTGTGTCTTTCTTGGGATTTTAAACGTTCGTTTTTGTTTTCGGCAATTTTTGGCGTTACGTCTTTGTTGTGCGCTTTGTTTATAGGTAATCCGTATTTTTTAATGCCGTGGATTTCCATTTTGCCTCGATTATTCGTTGGGCCTGCGGCTTATGGCGTTTATAAACTCGTTAAGAGATGGACGTCGCAATCCAGCAAGACGTTCGTTAATAATACCTTACCACTTGCAACGGGCGCTGCGGTTGGGATATTGACCAATACGATATTGGTTATCGCGTGTCTTTCGTTGTTTTTCCCTGCAAGTAAAGACGGCGGTTTTGGCGTTGCGGATTGGATAAAAATGTGTATAACAATCAATTTCCCGATTGAATTGGTTTGCGCGGTGATTTTGACGCCGATTTTGGCGATTGCCGTTCGAAAGGCGATAAAAGGGAGAAAGTAAATGATTATTTGTATAGATATCGGCAATACGAATATTAAATACGCTATCTATGAGAAAGACGATTTAAAATTCTCTTTCCGTGTGGCAACCGATTTGAAAAAGACTTCGGACGAGTACGGGGAACAGCTTACGGGCATGCTCGTTTCGCAAGGGGTAGAACCTAAAGACATTACGGGCGGAATTATGTCGTCGGTAGTGCCTTCGCTGGATTACACGGTGGAGAAAATGTGCGCGCTGTATTTAAATATCCAGCCGTTGCATATTGCTCCTGGATTAAAATCGGGGCTAAATATCCGTTGTGACGACGCCAGAGAGGTGGGCGCGGATAGAATTGTCAATTGCGTTTCCGCCATCGTAGAGTACGGCGAAAATACTCCAATGATTGTGATTGATTTCGGTACGGCAACGACGTTTAATATTATCAGCGAGAAAAACGAATTTATCGGCGGAGTTATTGCGCCGGGGATTAAAGGGTCGTTAGATTCGCTGGTTAACGGTACGGCGAAGCTGCCTCGCGTGGAAATAGAAGCGCCGCCGTCTGTGATTGCAAAAAATACGGTGACGAATATGCAGGCAGGGATTGTGTTTGGCTTTGCCGGTTTGGTTGAGTATATCGTCAAAAAGATAAAGAAAGAATTAAAAACTTCCAAGGTAAAAACAATAGCAACGGGCGGATTTAGCACGATTATTTCCAAAGAAATCGAGTGCATTGACGTCGTGGATAAATTGCTTACCTTGAAAGGGTTAAAATATTTATATCAATTAAATACGCAGGATAAATAACGGGATACCGTGTATGCGTTGAACATTTTAATAGAAAGCAAGAAATTTGCATAAGGAGAGTAAAATGGTTAAGAGAGTTGGCGTTGCGATTTTAGGACTTGGCGTAGTTGGTGGCGGTACGTATCAAACGCTTGTAGAACATCGCGATTTTTATTTAAAAACGCAGCAGGTTGATATTTCCGTGGAGAAGGTCCTTGACCTTAATTTGGAAAGATTAAAAGCGTTGGGTGTGCCGCAAGAAGCGATTGCTAAAAATATTGAAGAAGTTTTGGCTGACCCTAACGTAGACATCGTTGTGGAAACGATAGGCGGTATCGGTGTAGCGAAGACGTTCGTTACGGCGGCGCTCCGTGCGGCGAAGACGGTAGTTACGTCGAATAAGGAATTGATTTGTAAGTTCTCGCACGAACTTGAAAAAATTGCAAAACACAATCATTGCGGATTGTATTACGAAGCAAGCTGCGTTGGCGGCGTGCCTATTATTCGTACGCTTTTGGACGGCGTACAGGCAAACCATATTCAAAGTATGATGGGTATAGTGAACGGTACGACGAACTATATTTTGACGAAGATGACGTACGAGGGTGCGGATTATGCCGAAGTGTTAAAAGAAGCGCAAAAGCTCGGTTATGCGGAAGCAAACCCGACGGCAGACGTAGACGGTTACGATTCGATGTACAAGCTTTCTATTTTATCGTCGATGGCGTTCCATACGAAAATTCCGTACACGAAAATTTTCCGCGAAGGTATTTCTGCGGTTAACGTGAAGGATATTGCTTACGGTAGAGAATTTGGTTATACGCTCAAACTTCTTGCCATCGGCAAAAATACCGATAAGGGGATTGAGGTGCGCGTGCATCCCACGTTTATTCCCAGCACACATCCTTTGGCAAGTGTGAACGATTCGTTTAACGCTGTCTATTTAACGGGAGACGCGGTGGACGACGTTATGCTCTACGGCCGCGGCGCAGGCGCGTTGCCTACGGCAAGCGCGGTTGTCAGCGACGTAATTTATGCGGCTACGCATACGGATATAAAATATTCTACGTTTAAAAATAACGCAACGGCTGAAAATAACGTGAAATTTGTTTCCGATTTCGAAAGCGCGTATTATATTCGTCTTTCCGTGGAAGATAAGGCGGGTGTGTTGGCGAAAATTACGGGTATTTTCGGCAAATGCGGTATTTCTATCGTACAAATCACACAAAAGAGTGGCGCGGAAGACGGCGAAAGAGTGCCTTTAGTAGTCATTACGCATAAAACGAAAGAAAACGCGGCGAAAAACGCGGCGTCGAAGATTAACGCGTCGGGGATTGGTACGGTGGAAGCAGTTATCCGCGTAGAAGAATAAAAAGCATTACAACAACACGAAAGAGAGGCGTTTGCGCCTTTCTTTCCATTTTGATTGAGAAACGCAAAGGGAAACGATATGTTGACAAAAGAAAAATACGAACAATTTATTGCGATATTAAAAGAAGAACTTGTGCCAGCGATGGGGTGTACCGAGCCGATTTCTATTGCGTACGCGGCGGCAAAAGCGCGCGCAACGCTGGGGGAAACGCCGTTGAAAGGCAAGCTGGAAGTTAGCGGTAATATTGTAAAAAACGCAAAAAGCGTCGTTGTGCCGCATACGGGTGGTATGCGTGGTATCAAGTCGGCTTTTGCGGCGGGTATGGCGGTAGGTGACGCTGACGCGCGTTTAGAGGTTTTGTCTAACGTGGCGGGCGAGGATAACGAAAAAATAGCCGCATTTCGCGATTCGTTTCCGTTGGAAGTGGTTACGCCTGACGATGCGCGTATTTTTGACATTGGCGTAACGCTTTTTTCAAAAAATCATACGGTTTACGTGCGTATTGCAGACACGCATACGAACGTGGTATGCGTACAAAAAGACGGCGTTACTTTATTTCAAAAAGAGCTTGCTGACGAAGGGAAAAAGACGGATAGAAGCGTGTTAAACGTGGAAGATATCGTGGCTTTTGCCAATATGGTTAACGTCGAAGACGTTAAAGAAACGTTGGAAAGACAAATTCAGTACAATATGGCAATCGCAGAAGAAGGCTTAAAAAATAATTACGGCGCGAACGTAGGGAAAGTACTTCTTCGCTCGTATCAACCGGATATAAAAATCACGGCGAAAGCGTACGCGGCGGCAGCAAGCGACGCCCGTATGAACGGTTGCGAGTTGCCCGTTATTATCAATTCTGGAAGCGGCAATCAAGGTATCACGGCTTCCGTTCCCGTAATCGTTTACGCGAAAGGGTTACATATGTCCAAGGAAAAATTGTATCGCGCGCTTTGCGTGTCGAATTTGATTACGATTCATTTGAAATCGGGTATCGGCACGTTGTCGGCGTACTGCGGCGTTGTGTCAGCGGGCGCAGGCGCGGCTTGTGGCGTTGCGTATTTACTTGGCGGTGGAAAGGATGAAATTGAGCATACGCTCGTCAATGCGCTCGCGATAGATTCCGGGATAATTTGCGACGGGGCAAAAGCGAGTTGCGCGGCAAAGATTGCCACGGCTGTGGAAAGTGGACTTCTTGGGCTGAATATGTATTACAACGGCAATGAATTTTACGCCGGTGACGGCATTGTAAAATCGGGGGTTGAAAAGACGATAAATTCCGTTTCGCGCTTGGCGCATAAAGGTATGCGAGAAACGGATAAAGAAATTATACGGATTATGTTGGAAGTGGAATAAAGCGGATAGATATTTATTGGACGGCTGAGAAAGCCGTCCTGTTTTTTTTCGCAGACGTTGTTTTTACGGAAAAATACGTCGAAAAGTGTAATTTTATTTATAAATAATGAAATAATCACCCTTAAAATCCTTGCAATTTTTATAAAAATTGTGATACAATAGGTATAATCAATTTTTTTGATTAAAATAGTAATTCAATTCGATTTTTTTGTTTAAGGAGTAAGTAAAAATGGAAAGAGTTTACAATTTTTCGGCAGGGCCTTCGATGTTACCCGTTTCGGTGCTTGAGAAAGCGGCGGCAGAAATGCTTAATTATCAAGATAGCGGTATGTCCGTTATGGAAATGAGCCATCGTTCGCCCGTGTATGAAAAGATTATCGGCGAGGCGGAAACGCTTCTTCGTAAAGTTATGGAAATTCCCGACAACTATAAAGTGTTGTTTTTGCAAGGCGGCGCTTCTACGCAGTTTGCAGCCGTGCCTTTGAACTTCCTTGCCAAGAGTGGTAAAGCGGATTATATTCTTTCTGGGCAATTCTCTACGAAAGCGTATAAAGAGGCGCAAAAATACGGCGACGTGGTTGCGGCGGCGTCTAGCAAGGACGCGAATTTCACGTTCGTGCCTAAAACGGATAAAGCTTCTTTCCGTCCTGACGCGGATTACGTACATATTTGTTTTAACAACACGATTTACGGTACGAAGTTCTCGTATATTCCCGATACGGGGGATATCCCTTTGATTGCGGATATGTCTTCTTGCATTTTAAGCGAACCTTTTGACGTTTCCAAATTCGGCGTTATTTACGCAGGTGCGCAAAAGAATATGTCGGCGGCCGGTTTGACGGTTGTAATAGTGAGAGAGGATTTGCTTGGTAACGCTAAGGAACAAACGCCCTCGATGCTCGATTATAAATTGATGGCGGATAACGATTCGATGTACAATACGCCCCCTTGTTGGTGTATTTATATTGCAAAACTTGTTTACGAGTGGATTTTGGAACTTGGCGGTTTGCAAAAAATGAAGGAAATGAACGAGGCGAAGGCAAAGCTTTTGTATGACTATTTGGATTCGCAAGAGTATTATCAAGCGCCCGTTGAGAAAGAGAGCCGTTCGATGATGAACGTAACGTTTGTGACGGGTGACGCGGATTTGGATAAGAAATTTGCAAGCGAAGCTGCGAAATGTGGGCTTGTAAACTTAAAAGGTCACCGTTCGGTTGGCGGTATGCGCGCTTCGATTTATAACGCAATGCCCAAAGAAGGCGTTGAAAAACTCGTGGCGTTTATGAAAGAATTTGCGGAAAACAATCCTAAAAAATAAAAAATCAATAAACAGGTGAAGTATTATGTTGAAAATCAAGTTGATGAATAAAATTGCCAAAGTAGGTACGGACGTCCTTTCGACGACGAAATATGAAGTGAGCGATAAATTGGAAAACGAAGACGCTATTATGGTGCGTTCGGCTGCGTTACACGATATGCCGTTTTCCCCCAATTTACGTGCCATTGCGCGCTGTGGCGCAGGGGTAAATAATATCCCCGTTGATAAATGCACGAAAGAGGGTATCGTCGTTTTCAATACGCCCGGTGCAAATGCAAACGCGGTGAAAGAACTTGCGATTGCTGCGTTGATTTTAGCTTCTCGTGATATCGTAGGCGGTATTAAATGGGCAGAAACGTTGGCTGGCGAAACGGGTGTTGCAAAGCTGGTAGAGGCAGGCAAGGGCGCATTTGTCGGACACGAATTGGCTGGAAAAACGCTCGGTGTTGTTGGCTTAGGCGCAATCGGCGGTATGGTGGCAAACGCGGCTATTTCGCTGGGTATGAACGTACTTGGTTACGACCCGTATATTACGGCGAAAGCGGCGTGGAGTCTTGCTCCTTCCGTTCGTCAAGCGGCAGATTACGCGGAAATTTTTAAATCTTGCGACTATATCACGTTGCACGTACCTGCAACGCCGCAAACGAAAAATATGATTTGCGAAAAATCGATTGCAACGATGAAAGACGGCGTACGTATCATCAACCTTGCAAGAGCAGACCTCGTTAATGCGGAAGACGTGAAAAAAGCAATTGCGGATAAGAAGATTGCCCGTTACGTAACCGATTTCCCCACGGAAGAAACGGTTGGCGTAGAGGGAATTGTTGCAATTCCTCACTTGGGCGCTTCTACGGTGGAATCGGAAGACCATTGCGCTGTGATGGCTGCGCAGGAATTGGATGAATTCTTGACGTGCGGTAATATTCGTAACAGCGTTAACTTCCCTTCGGTTAGCGTTGCGCACTCTTTGTACCCACGCGTGTGCATTATGCACGACAACGTGCCTAATATTCTCACGCAGGTAACGGCAGCGTTCTCGGCGGAAGGCATCAACATTGAAAGTATGGCTAGCGGCTCGAAAGGCGATGTGGCATATACGATTGTCGAGGCAAATTCGGTGGCGAGTGAAGAGGCTCTTGCGAAAATTAGCGCGGTTGAAGGGGTATTCGGCGTAAGAGAATTTACGTTCTAAGCGAACGATTTGGAGAAAATTATGATAACGGTAAAACCTTTTGCGGCGCTTCGCCCGACAACCGAATATGCAAAGCAATGCGCCGCGTTGCCCTATGACGTAATGTCCAGCGACGAGGCAAGGGTAGAAGTGCAAGGCAAACCCTATTCCTTTTTGCATATCGATAAAGCGGAAATCGACTTGGATAAATCTATTGACTTATACGACGCGCAAGTATATGCGAAAGCAGCGGAAAATTTGAAAAAGTTTGAGGATGACGGCGTGTATATCACGGACGATAGAAAGAAATATTATTTCTATCGACAAATTATGGACGGTAGAGCGCAAACAGGTATCGTTGGTTGCGCGTCCATTGACGATTATATGCAAGGCAGAATCAAGAAACACGAATTGACGCGCGCTGATAAGGAGTTGGATAGAATTCGCCACGTGGATACTTGTTCGGCGCAGACAGGGCCTATTTTTCTGGCGTATAAGGCAAGTGAAACGTTGGATAAACTTATCGCGGAACAAACGGCAAAAAAACCGTTGTACGATTTCGTTGCCGACGACGGTATTCAACACACCGTTTGGGACAGCGACGGGGTTGACGTGGATGAAAAAATCGAAACTGCGTTTAGCGCGCTCGACGCGTTATATATCGCCGACGGACATCATCGTGCGGCGTCTGCCGTAAAAGCCGGGGTGAAACGCAGAGAGGCAAAAGGCGAGTACGACGGCACGGAAGAATTTAATTTCTTCCTCTCGGTTATTTTTCCTGCGGATAGCTTGAAGATTTTTGATTATAACCGTCTTTTAAAAGATTTGGGCGGTAGAACGGAAACGGAATTTTTACAAGCGGTTGAAAAGGCTTTGGGAAAGGTAACCAAATATACGGGGGTGGGCGCTTATCGTCCCCAAAAGACGCACGAGGTAGGTTTATACGTCGGTGGAAATTGGTATTGCGTCGAATTTAAAAATGACGTTTGCAATGCGGATAAACCGTCTATGCGGTTAGATTGCGCAATATTACAAAAAGAACTTTTATCGGCTGTGTTAGGTATTCACGACCCTCGTACGGATAAGCGGATTGATTTCGTGGGCGGTATTCGTGGTTTAGAATACTTGGAAGAACGCTGTAAGAAGGATATGGCGGCAGCGATTGCGATGTATCCTACGACGCTTGACGAGTTGATTGCAGTGGCAGACGCCGGTGAAATTATGCCGCCGAAATCTACGTGGTTCGAACCGAAGCTCCGTAGTGGTATATTTATTCATAAGATTTAAGTGAAAAAGGAGAAAAGACAATGTCCGAAACGATTTTAAAAGAAGAGGAACGCATAGCTTACGCTTTGCGCTCTTTGTATCGTCAATACGGATATTTGCCGTATAAAATGAGCAAATTTGAAGCGTATGATTTATACGTAGCAAATAAAGATTTTCTCGTTGGCGACGGCGTTATCACCTTTAATGATACGGATGGAAAATTGCTCGCGTTAAAACCGGACGTTACGCTGTCTATTATTAAAAACAGCAGTGACGAAAACGGAAAACAAAAGGTATATTATCACGAAAACGTATACCGCATTTCTGGGGAAACGAAACAATTTAAAGAGATTCCGCAGGTGGGGTTAGAGTGCATTGGCGAAATCGGCGTTTACGAAGTTTTTGAAACGCTTCTTCTTGCGGCAAAGAGTTTGGAGAAGATTTCTCCCGAGTTTGTCTTAGACGTCTCGCATTTGGGTATTTTGTCTGCTACGTTAGAAGAATTTGCTTGTGATAGTGCGTTTCAGCGTGAAGTAATGCCGTTGCTCGCAGAGAAAAATTTACACGAAGCGGCTGCGCTTTGCGATAAATACAGCGTGGACGGACAAAATAAAGAAAAATTATTGACGATTATTCGCGCTTATGGAAATATCAACGAAACGCTTTCTGTGCTTGCGCCGCTTTGCACGAGTGAACGAGCAAAGGAATCGTTTGAAGAATTAAAAATGCTTTGCGCGTTATTAAACGGTAGCGGCTACGGCGATAAAATTCGTTTGGATTTTTCCGTTGTCAACGATATGAAATACTATAACGGTATCGTATTTAAAGGTTTTGTCGACGGTATTTGCGAGGGTGTGCTTTCCGGTGGTCAATACAATAAATTGATGACGCGTATGCATAGAAAATCGGGTGCAATCGGCTTTGCCGTTTACCTTGATTTATTACAAGGGTTTAAAAAACAAAAACCTGCGTACGACGTAGACGTGCTCGTTTTATACGACGAGCAGACGGATATGGAAACGCTTTCTAAACAAGTGCTTTCCATAACGGAAAGCGGGAAAAGCGTTAACGTAAGGAAAGCGGCGGATAAAGTCCGTTATGATAAGCTGTTAGATTTACGTAAAGGAGGAGCGAACGTATGATAAACATAGCCCTTCCCAAAGGTAGATTAGGGGAAAAGGTGTACGCAACGTTTGAAAAGGCGGGGTACGACTGTCCTTCCATTAAAGAGAATAATAGAAAACTGATTTTTGAAAACCCTGAAAAAGGGGTGCGCTATTTTTGGGTAAAGCCTTCCGACGTGTCCATTTACGTCGAACGCGGCGCGGCGGATATCGGGGTGTGTGGAAAAGATATTTTAACCGAATATTCCCCCGACGTATACGAGTTGCTTGATTTAAAAACGGGCGTGTGTTCGATGGCGGTTGCGGCAAAGAAAGGCTTTCACGACGACGGTGAAACGACGTTGAAAGTGGCAACCAAGTTCGTGCGTTGCGCAAAAGCGTTTTATGCAAAAAAAGGTAGAGATATTGACGTTATTAAATTGAACGGTTCAATAGAACTCGCGCCGATTTTAGGGCTTTCCGACGTAATTGTGGATATAGTTGAAACGGGCACGACGTTAAAAGAAAACGATTTGGAAGTGGTAGAAAAGGTGTTCCCTATCAGCGCAAGGCTGATTGCCAATAAATCGAGCTTTAAGTTTAAGACGAAAGAAATAGAAAAATTGGCGGAAGAAGTTAAAAAACTAATCGATTAACAGGTGTTGATATGATTAAAATTTATAGATACGGCGAAGTTTCGCCCGAAGAGATTTTTGCAAGAGTTACGCCTACGGTGAACGTAGAGGGCATCGTTGCAGATATCTTGGCGGACGTAAAGAACAATGGTGATAAGGCGTTAAAAGCTTACGCTGAAAAATTTGACGGCGTCACGTTAAATTCGCTGGAAGTATCAAAGACGGAAATTGAAGAGGCGTATAAAAACGCGGATGCGTCGTTTGTGGCTATTTTGGAAGAAGCGGCAGACAATATCCGTGCGTTCCACGCCAAACAAGTTCGCGACGGTTTTAAAATTGAAAAAAAGAACGGCGTGGTTATTGGACAAAAAATTACGCCGATAGAGAAGGTTGGGTTATACGTTCCCGGCGGTACGGCAGCGTATCCTTCTACCGTGCTGATGGACGCGATTCCTGCAAAAATTGCGGGTTGTGGTGAAATCGTAATGGTAACTCCCACAAAAACGGGTGACGTCAATCCTGATATTTTAACGGCGGCAAAAGTGGCTGGCGTGGATAGAATTTTTAAAATTGGTGGCGCGCAAGCGATTGCTGCTTTGGCGTACGGCACGGAAAGCGTGCCCAAAGTTGATAAAATCGTAGGCCCCGGCAATGCGTTTGTGGCTGAGGCGAAAAAACAGGTGTTCGGCGCTGTGTCCATAGATATGATAGCAGGACCAAGCGAAATTTTGGTGGTGGCAGACGCTACCAATAATCCTAAATATATTGCGGCAGATTTACTTTCGCAAGCAGAGCACGATAAGATGGCAAGCGCGGTACTCGTTACGGACAGTATGGATTTTGCGGTTGCCGTATCCAAGGCTTTGGAAGAACAAATCCCTACGTTATTGCGCAGCGAAATTGCGAGAAAATCTATAGACGATAATGGCAAAATTATCGTTGCGGATAACTTGCTTGCCGCGATTGATATTGCAAACGAAATTGCGCCGGAGCATTTAGAATTGTGCGTAGATAACCCGTTTGATTATTTGGATAAAGTAAAACACGCCGGTTCGATTTTTATGGGTAAATATTGTCCCGAGGCGTTGGGGGATTATTTTGCCGGTCCTAACCACACTTTGCCCACTAGCGGAACGGCACGGTTTTCTTCACCGTTATCGGTGGACGATTTTGTAAAGAAATCCCAATTTACGTACTACACGAAAGAAGCGCTTTGCGAAGTGGCGGATAAAATCTCGGTGTTCGCAAACCGAGAAGGATTGCAGGCACACGCAAATAGCGCGACGATACGTTTTAAGGAAGATAAATAATGAGTCGTTTTTTCAGTAAAAAATACACGGCGCTTCAGCCATACATACCCGGGGAACAACCCAAGGATATGCGATATATAAAACTGAATACCAATGAATCGCCTTTTCCGCCGCCGAAATCGGTTGTAAAAGCGGTGCGTGAACAGTCGTTGAAATGCAATTTGTATTCTGACCCGACGTGTGGCGCGCTCGTGGAGAAAGCCGCGCAAATTTACGGCGTGAAAAAGACGCAAATTCTGCCAACGAACGGTTCGGACGAGATTTTAAATTTCGCGTTTATGGCGTTTTGCGATAAAGATACGCCTGCGGTATTTGCGGATATTACCTACGGTTTTTATTCCGTTTTTGCGGATTTACACGGCGTTCCTTATAGGACGATTCCGTTAAAGGACGATTTTTCGATAGACTATCGCGATTACTGCGGCGTTAACGCTACGGTATTTATTGCAAACCCTAATGCGCCAACTGGCTTGGCGCTTTCCAAGCCGGAAATTGAGGAAATAATTCGTTCCAATCCCAATAACGTAGTGGTTATCGACGAGGCGTACGTAGATTTTGGTGGGGAAAGTTGCGTAGATTTGATTGAAAAATACGATAATCTTTTGGTTACGCAAACTTTTTCAAAATCAAGAAGCTTGGCAGGGGCACGGCTAGGGTTTGGCTTTGCAAACGAACAATTGCTTGCCGATTTAAACGCAATAAAGTATTCTACCAATCCGTATAACGTCAATCGTATGACGATGGAAGCAGGGCGCGAAGCGTTATGTCAGCAGGCGTATTTCGATAAGAAATGCAAAGAAATTTGCAACACTCGTGCTTTTACTGCGGATAGATTGACGAGGCTTGGGTTTACGGTGTTAAACTCAAAAACGAATTTCTTATTTATTAAATCGAGAAAGATTGGCGGAAAGGAGTTATACGAAAAATTGAAAGAAAAAGGCGTGCTCGTTAGACATTTTAACGGGGAACGTATTAGTGAGTTTAACCGCGTAACGATTGGTACGAAGAAGCAAATGGAAGCGTTTCTTTTCTGTGTGGAACAGATATTAAAGGAGAAGGAAAATGAGAAGAGTAAGTGAAATCGTTAGAAAAACGGGTGAAACGGATATTTTATTACGATTAAATTTAGATGGCGAGGGCAAGAGCGAGATTGACAGCGGTTGCGGTTTTCTCGACCATATGCTTACGTTATTTGCAAAACACGCCAATTACGATTTAACGGTGCGTTGCAAGGGTGACGTGGAGGTAGATTATCACCATACGACGGAAGATATTGGTATTGCGTTAGGGAAGGCTTTTGCAGAGGCGGTTGGCGAAAAACGCGGCGTTACGCGTTATGGTGATATCGTGTTGCCTATGGACGAAACGTTGATTATGGCAGCAGTTGATTTGTCTGGGAGAGATTTTGCGGCGATAGATTTGCAATTTGCCTTTGAAAAAGTGGGTGATTTTGATTGCGAGCTGTGTGAAGAATTTTGGCTTGCGTTTGTTCGTGAAGCTAAAATCACGTTGCACGTGAAACAACTCGCTGGTAAAAACGCGCACCATATTATAGAAGGCACGTTTAAAGCGGTGGCGCGCGCGTTGGCTATGGCGACGGCTATCGATATGAATAGGGCGCATCAAATTCCCTCGACGAAAGGGATTTTATAAGGAGTTTTTATGATTGCCATTGTGGATTACGGGGTAGGGAATTTATTTTCTCTTTGCTCGTCCTTCAAAAAAATAGGCGCGGACGTAACGGTCACGTCGGAAAAAAGCGTAATAGAAAATGCGCGGAAAATTATATTGCCCGGCGTAGGCGCGTTTGAGGATGCGGCGAAAAAACTTCGTGAAACGGGTTTGGGAGACGTTGTAAAGGCGCAGGCAAAATCCGGTAAATATATGATGGGCATTTGTTTGGGTATGCAACTGCTGTTGGATAAGAGTTTTGAGTACGGCTGTCACGAAGGGCTTGGCTTAATAGCAGGTAACGTAACGCCAATCAAAGGTTACGTTGCGCCCGATTTGAAAATTCCGCATATTGGTTGGAACGGGTTGCATTTTCCCAAAGAACATTTTTTATTTAAGTATCTTAAGGAAGGCGACCACGCATACTTTGTGCACTCGTACCACGCGACGGATTGTCAAGACGTAATTGCCACGACGGAATACGATAAGGAATTAACGGCGGCGATAGGAAAGGATAACGTGCTGGGCTGCCAATTCCATCCCGAAAAAAGCGGCGAAGTGGGATTACGTATTTTACGGGCGTTTATAGAACAAAAGGATTAAGAGATGAAGATTTTTCCTGCAATTGATTTGTATGACAACAAGGCAGTACGCTTGTACAAAGGCGATTATGCGCAAATGACGGTATACAATGAAAATCCCGTTGAGGTTGCGCGCGCGTTTAAGGAAGAAGGCGCCAAACAAATCCACGTGGTTGATTTGGCGGGCGCAAAATTGGGGATTCCTACGCATATGGATATCGTGCGTAAAATCGTTGACGAAACGGGCTTGTTTGTAGAAATTGGCGGTGGTATCCGCACGATGGATACAATAGAAAAATACGTTGCTGCAGGGGCAAGTCGCGTTATTTTAGGCACGGCTGCCGTTACCGACGAGGCGTTTTTAAAAGAAGCTGTTTCTAAATACGGGGAAAAGATAGCCGTGGGCGCGGATATTGCAGACGGCAAAGTGGCTATAAAAGGTTGGTTGGAAAAATCGCAATACGACGTGTATTCTTTTTTGGAAAAGATGCAATCGTTGGGCGTTAAAACCGTAATTTGTACGGACGTTTCTAAAGACGGCGCGATGAAAGGCGCAAACCACGGCTTGTATAAAGAGTTGACGGATAAGTATGATTTGCAAATTATCGCTTCGGGTGGGGTATCTTCTACGGAAGACGTTAAAAAACTCGCCTCGAACGGTGTTTACGGCGCAATCATTGGCAAGGCGTATTATATCGGCGCAATTAACTTAAAAGAGGCGATAGAGGTGGCGAGATGATTACCAAGCGTATTATCCCTTGCTTAGACGTGAAAGACGGCAAAGTGGTAAAGGGCGTTAATTTTGAAAAATTAAAAGACGTTGCTTCGCCGATTGATTTGGCTAAATTTTATTCGGACAACGGCGCAGACGAACTGGTTTTTTACGATATTACCGCTTCGGCAGAAGGGAGAAAACTGTTTACCGACGTGTTAACGGAAGTTGCAAAAAACGTATTTATTCCGCTGACGGTTGGCGGTGGTATCCGTTCCACGGCGGATTTTGAAAGGGTGCTTTCTTGTGGCGCTGATAAAGTAAGCGTAAATTCCGGCGCGATATCCAATCCGTTGTTAATTCAAGAAGCGGCGAAAAAATATGGGAACCAATGCGTAGTTATTTCTGCGGATATCAAGCGCGTTAACGGCAAATTCCACGTCTTTGCAAAAGGTGGCAGAGAAGATACGGGGATGGACGCTATTCCCTGGATAGTGCGCTGCGTTGGTGAAGGCGCTGGCGAAGTCGTTGTCAATTCAATGGATACCGACGGGGTAAAGAACGGTTTTGATATCGAACTTTTACAGCTTGTGTGCAACGCAGTTGACGTTCCTGTCATCGCTTCGGGTGGTGCAGGTTCAAAAAATCATTTTGTTGAATTGTTTCAGCAAGTCCCGACGGTGGACGCAGGTTTGGCGGCGTCGGTGTTCCATTTCGGTGAAATAGCAATTCCCGATTTAAAACAAACGTTAAAAGCCAACGGTATCACCGTTCGCTTATAAGAATATGGAGAAAAAAGATGGTAAACGTAGAAGAATTAAAATTTGATGTCAACGGGCTTATTCCCGCAATTGTAGTAGACGCAAAATCAGGGGAAGTATTGACGCTTGCGTATATGAACAGAGAAAGTTTGCAAATCACCTTGGAAAAGGGTTGTACTTGTTTTTGGAGCAGAAGCCGTCAAACGCTTTGGTTGAAAGGGGAAACGAGTGGAAATTATCAACACGTTACGTCAATCACTGCGGATTGTGATAAAGACGCGCTTGTTATTAAGGTGGAAAAGGACGGACCTGCGTGCCATACGGGCGCAGAAAGCTGTTTTTTCCAACCCGTATATATCAACGAAGAAAAACACGAATTTAGTTTGCGTGGGTTGTACGAGTTGTTGATTGGCAGAAAAGAAGAAAAACCGCAAGGCTCTTATACGACGTATCTTTTTGAAAAGGGGTTGGATAAAATCTTAAAAAAGATTGGCGAAGAGTGTACGGAAGTTATCATCGCGGCGAAAGCGCAAGATAAGAAGGAAACGATATATGAGATTGCAGACCTTGCTTATCACGTAATGGTAATGATGGTGGAAAACGGAATTACGCTTGACGAGGTAAGAGATGAACTTGCGTCCCGTCACGTAATCGACCATAAAGTCAAACAAGAGAAAATGACAAAATAAGGAAATTTATTAAAAGCGTTCACGCAGTCGGCGTGGACGCTTATATATTATAAGGAAATAATTTATAAAATAAGGTAATAAATTTATAGATTTGATAAAAGAACGATTGACAAAAGTTTGAAATTACGATACAATAATAATTGTGTCATAATCGAAATTGGGGGATTATGACCAATCGAAAAGATTAACTTAAAAGGATGTACGTAATGAGAAAACGTTTTAAGTGGAAATTAATCGCGTTTTTGGCTGTGGTAGCATCTCTGCTTTTATTGGTGGGGTGTGGACCTAAAACGCTTGACGAACATCGTGCGGAACATAATTTGGACGTAAGTGTAACTTATTGTTTGGAAAATCCTGCCGAATTTGGAAAAAATACGGGTAAAACAAAACAAACGCTGTATTACACCAACGGAAGCAAGGCGTTAAACCTTACACCGGATAAACCTAAAATCAATGCGATTGATATGCCGATAAGAGGTGGTTACGATTTTATAGGTTGGTTCGAGGCGGAATCTGGTCCTGACGAAAACGGCAACGTCGTTTTGAAAGAAGAGCCGTTTGATTTCTCGCAACAACTCAGCAACGTCGATATCGTTTTATATGCGAAATGGGAACGTGAAATTTCCGTCTACGTACATTTGGTTTGCGATGAAATTACCGCTGACGCACCTTTTATCATTGAAGAGAAAAAGGAAGATAAAGTAATACAAAACGGCGAAGTTTTGAAAATCCACTCGTTTGACAGCGAAGGGGAATTCGAGGCAGATGAAGACGATATGCCTACGGCTACGGGATATACGGGTTTTGCGTATTATATGGATGCCGAGTGCACGACGGAAGTAGAATGGCCGCTTGTAAAAACGGACGCTAATACGGATATATATTTGAAATACATCAAAGGCGATTGGCAGATTTTGCGGAAAGCGACGGATATTCAAACTATGCTTTCCTTTAAAGATACCAGACAGTATTATTTGGCAAACGATATTGATTGTACCAACGTGACGATGACGGCAACGTCTAATTTCTATGCTAATTTCCAAGGCAACGGGTATACGATTAAAAACCTTACTATTAACGGTGGAAAGTTAAGCACGAACAGCGGAAAGAGCGCCTTCCTTGGTGAGATTTCCAAAGATGCAAAAATTGAAAACGTAATATTTGAAAATTTTACGTTCAAATTTGAAGCGCTTGAAAATTCGTATGTAGAGGCGTATATCTTTAGTTCGTCTATCGCAGACGGGGCAAAGTTAAATAACGTGCGTTTTAAAGGAACTGTTACGTTGGATATAACACTCAACGATAATGCAAAAGTAAATAATATGTTGAAGTTTGACGAGTGGCATAAAGAGCACGTATTCTTTGGAACGGGAGAAACCGACCAGGAAAATTGGGATAACGGTTTAGACGTAACCTTAGACCAAAACGCTTCGCTTGTCGTGCTTAAAAATGGACAACAGTTATAATCAATTAATTTAGGAAAAAAATCGGAGGATATATTATGAAGAAAATGTTTAGACGAGCTACTTGCCTTGCATTGGCGTCCTTAACGGCGCTTTCTCTCGTGGCGTGTGGCGACGAACCTAGTGGCGGTGGCGGCGGAAACGGCGCGCAAAAAAACAACCCTGAAACGCAACCGTTGGTATTAAGCACGGACGCGTTGGACGGTAAATTTAATCCTTTTTATGCGACGAGCGCAACGGACGTAACGATTGCGGCGCAAACACAGCTTAGTATGCTCACGTTGAACGAAAAAGGGGAAATTGCCTGCGGTGAAAACGAAGCTACGGTTGCTTTGGATTATAAAGTGACGATGTACGATACTGCGGAACAAGGCACGGGCAACGTAACCACCAGCGGTTCGAAAGCGAAGAGAACGGAATACGAATTCGTTATTAAAAACGGCATCAAATACAGCGATGGTAACGATTTGACGATTGACGACGTACTTTTCAATTTGTACGTGTATCTTGACCCGTTGTATTTGGGTTCTGCGACGATTTATTCGACGAAGATTCAAGGGCTTCAACAATACCGTACGCAAAACCCTGCGGCAAGCTCTGATAATAATACCAACCAAAAGAAAGGTTATTATCCTATTGCGGATATGCGTATTCAATACGTATTGGAAAAATACTGCGGCGTGGATAATAATTCCGGCTATTTATCGCAAGACCAAGATATGATAGACGCGGACTTTGCGCTTGCAAAGAAACTTTTCAAAGAAGAAGTGGAATCGGATTGGACGACGAACTTCGGCTCTTTGGAAAGCTATGAAAACGAATATACCTTTACGGAAGATTGGCAGGTGTATTATTTCAACGCAGGGCTTGTAACTATCGAATACGAAATGGCAAGCAACGGTACATACCAAGCGATGAAGGACAAAAACGGTAAGTACATTACGACGTTGGATAAGAAAGACGCAAGCGATAACGACCTTGGTGAAACGTATAAAGCAGAAATGGAAGCTGCGCTTACGGGGCTTGAAAAAGGCTCGGACGAATATTTTGAGGCGATGCGTCAAAAGGCAATCGATACGGTGTACAAGTCCTACGTCAACGAAGATACGTCTTTGATGGACGACGACGTGCTTAAATATTGGGCGACGGGCGATAAGCTTCGTGAAGAAATTGCTTCGCAACTTTTGGACGCGTATTATGAAGAGTTGAAAAACTCTCCCGACGGTATGCCCGTAAAGAACATCAGCGGTATTTCTACCTATCATACGACCTCTTTCAGCGGCGGCAAGATGGGCAGCAAATTGGACGCAAATGGCCACGACGTATTAAAAATCGTTATTGATAACGTTGACCCGAAGGCGATTTACAACTTCTCCTTTGCAGTAGCGCCTATGCATTATTACGGTGACGGCGACAACGTTGTTGGCGGTAAATACGACGACTATTATAAAAAAGCGAACCGCGAGACGAATTTCGGCGTAGCGTTTGGTGAAAAAGATTTCTTTGATAGCGTATTACAAACGCCTGAAAAAACGGGTGTGCCCGTAGGTGCAGGCGCGTATATGGCTTGTAACGAATACGATTCTGGCGCGGTAACGAAAAATACCTTCTGGAAACATAACGTCGTATATTATAAGCGTAACCCTTATTTTGAAACGGTAGGCAAAGAAATTGAAAACGCAAAAATTAAATATCTTCGTTATCAAGTAATCGGTTCGGCGCAACTTATGAACGCGCTTGCGGCAGGTACGGTACATTTCGGTACGCCCAACGCTTCCGCGAAGAACATTGAAAAACTTAACGATTACACCAATAAACTTAATCAAAAACACTATAGAACGAACGGTTACGGTTACGTAGGTATCAACGCAAAATTCGTGCCTGATATCAATATTCGCCGTATCATTATGAAGACGATGGATTTGAGCAAACCCGAATTGTATTACGGTAACCTTTCCAGCAAGATTTACCGTTCGATGTCGTTGACGTCTTTATATTATCCTGCGCTCAATGACGATGGCGAACCTGATATGAACGGGAAACCGATACTTACGGCTTACGACGGCGGTAAAGATAAAATCGGTGATTTGACGTACTATGGCGATTTGAACGACGTAGACGTAACGGGTATTGACGACGAAGATGCAGCGGTTGCGGCGATTAAAACGGAGTTGACGAGATGCGGTTATGCAGATAGAAACGGCGACGGCATTTTTGAGAACAGCGACGGCGAAAAGTTGGACTATACGTTCACGATTGCTGGCGGTTCGTCCGACCACCCTGCACATGCAATGTTCCAAGCGTCGGCAAGTATTTTAAGACGTTGCGGTTTTGATATCACGGTAAGAACGGACCCTCAAGCGTTGACGAAGCTTTCCAATGGTGAATTGCAAGTATGGGCGGCAGCTTGGTCTTCGCCTATCGACCCTGATATGTACCAAGTATATCATAAAGACAGTACGGCAACCAGCACGAAGAACTGGGGCTATGACGAGATTTATAAACAAAGCAACATAAATTCCGGCAAATATTTCCAAGAACGTCAAATTATTGATGAAATGAGTGTAAAGATTGACGAAGGTAGAGAAACGATTGTAGAAAGCAAACGTTTTGAAATCTATACGGAAGCGTTGGATTTGTTGATGGAACTTGCGGTAGAACTTCCCGTATATCAAAGAGAAGACTTGTTCGTATACGACAAGAATCTTATCGACGAAAAAACGCTTAACCAAAATCCTTCGACAAACTCTGGTTTGTTAGATAGAATTTGGGAAGTGAATTTCCTTTAATAACGTAAAATTGATTTGTAAATAAAACAAAGTGAAGAAGTAAAATGGTTAAATACATAATAAAGAGATTGCTAATTTCATTATTGATATTATTCGGCGTATCACTGATTTTGTATTTCCTTGTACGTTTAATGCCACAAGACGCTATTTATAGACAAATCGACCCTAAACTCCCCGCCGAAGAAGCTGAGAGACTGAAAGTGCAATTGCTTGCGCATTACGGGCTCGACGATAATTCGTTCGGGGGGATAATCAAAGGGTATTTCGGTTGGCTGTGGAGATTTGTACAAGGCGATTTCGGTAGAACGCTTACCGGCGACAACGTAGCGGACGTTATTTTTAGAGATATGGGTATTTCCTTCATCATATCTTTCTTGTCGCTTATTTTGCAGCTGGTAATAGCGATTCCGCTTGGTATCAAATGCGCGTGCAATCAATATGGAAAACTTGACTATGCGGCAACGGTGTTGACGATGATAGGTATATCCTTCCCGTCGTTCTTCTTTGGCAATATTATGATTGAGGTCTTTGCTGTAAAACTTGGTTGGTTTGAGGCAAGCGGTATCAAGAGCGCAACGAAAACGTTGTTCGGTTTTGAAAGATTTTTAGACTATGCGTACCATTTGGTATTGCCGTTGTTCGTATTGGTTATTCTCAGCGTTGGTTCGATGATGCGTTACACGCGTACGAACACGTTAGAAGTGCTCAATGCAGACTACATCCGTACGGCGCGTGCAAAAGGTCTTTCTGAAAAGAAAGTCGTTTATAAACACGTTTTCCGTAATACTATGATTCCTCTTGTTACGACGCTTGCAGGTATTTTGCCCGGGCTTTTTGGCGGTTCAATGATTACGGAACAGGTATTCGGTTTGCCCGGTATCGGTTTGGCTGCGTGGAACGCTTTTAATAATCTCGATATTACGTTTATTATGACGTATAATATGTTTATAGCCGTTTTAACCGTAGTAGGCATTTTGCTTACTGATTTAATGTACGCTGTGGTTGACCCTCGCGTCAAATTAAAATAAGGAGGGCAGTTATGGATAAAGAAGTGAAAAATCTTGATACGGAATTGCCCGAAAACACCAATATGGAGGAAACAACGCAGGAAGATTTGCGCGGCGAAAATCTTGGCGATAGAGTAAAAGTTCTTTCGCCCGGACGTATGGTTGCGAAGCGATTTTTCCGTTCCCGTTTATCAATGGTGGGGTTAATTACGCTTTTAGTGTTGTTCCTTTTCTCCTTCTTCGGGCCGATGTTCTCGCCGTATAAAGGCGTGGATAATATGGGACAGGTGGTAGATAATAAAGCGGTTGTCACCTATTATCCCGAGGCGTTTGAAACAATCAATGAAGACGGGGAAACGATTAAAGGTTTCATTATCACGGAAAAGGTAAATGAAACGCTTGCAGGGACGGGCTTTTCCACGTCGCACTTACTTGGTACGACGGACGAAGGCTACGACGTATTTACACAACTGATGCTTGGCGGTAGAGTTTCCTTGACTATCGGTTTTATAGTAGTTATTTTGGAGACGATATTGGGCGTTTTATTGGGTGGTTTGGCAGGCTATTTTGGCGGCTGGGTGGACAACCTGATAATGCGTATCGTTGATATATTAAGCTGTATTCCTACCTTGCCGATTATGTTGATTTTATCCGTGCTTTTGACGGAAACGTCCAACAATCCCGGTTGGGAATGGCTGAACGGGTTAGGCAAACTATACGTAATGATGGCGATTTTATCGCTTATCGGTTGGACGGGTACGGCGCGGCTTGTGCGTGGACAAATTTTATCCTTGCGTGAGCAAGAATTCATGTTGGCTGCCAAGTGCTCTGGGCTTTCCACACGGCGAAAATTATTCAAACATTTATTGCCGAACGTATTGCCGCAGCTTATCGTGTCGATGACGCTTGGGCTTGGTAGTATTATCCTTACGGAAGCGACGCTCGGTTATTTGAACTTAGGTGCGCCTTTGGGTACGCCTACGTGGGGCGCGCTTATCAATACGGTAAACAACGACGCGCCTTGGAACGTTTGGGTTCCTGCCGGTGTATGTATTACGTTGGCTATTTTGGCGTTTAACTTTGTAGGCGACGGTCTTCGCGACGCGTTTGACCCGAAGATGAAGAGGTGATAACATGTCTGCTGAAAAGAAATCGCATTATATTAGCGCGAAAGAATCGCGTAGAATATCCAAAGAAAATATTAAAATAACCAAACAGTTTGAAAAAGCAAAAAAACGTAAGATTCCCGAAGCGGAATACCTTACCGAAATGAAAGACGATAATAATATTATCGAATTTGACGATTTACATACCTACTTCTTTACGGATACGGGCGTTGTAAAAGCGGTAAACGGCGTTACGTTTTCTATCCCTTCCGGCTCGACTGTGGCTGTCGTAGGGGAATCCGGTTGTGGGAAGAGCGTTACGTCCCTTTCTACGATGCGTTTAGTACAAGGCCCGAGTGGGCAAATTGTTAGCGGTTCTATCCGTTTTCGCACGAACGCTTTTCGTTTGGATAAACTCGGTAGAAAAATTCCTGTTTATGAAACGGAGATGGTTGACGGCGAAGAGGTTTTGAAGAAAGATGCCAAAGGTAAACCTATCCATAAGAGAAACGAACTTGGCGGATATCTTTACGAAATGGAAGAAAAGGTGTACGATATCGCAAAAATGCCTATCGACGCTATGCGTTCTATTCGTGGCCGCGAAATCGCAATGATTTTCCAAGAACCGATGACGTCGTTGAACCCTGTGTTTACGATTGGGAATCAATTAGATGAAGTTGCGTTTTTGCATATTAAAGGGATTTCTAAAGCAGCCGCAAAACAGCGCAGTATTGAAATGTTGGAGCTCGTTGGTATTGCTGACCCTGTAGGCGTGTATAAGAAATATCCGCACGAACTTTCCGGCGGTATGCGTCAACGTGTAATGATTGCTATGTCTTTGCTTTGCAATCCCCGTTTGATTATTGCAGACGAGCCTACGACGGCGCTCGACGTTACGATTCAGGCGCAAATTCTCGATTTGTTGCGTGAAATCAAAGGGAAAATCAACGGCTCGATTATGCTTATTACGCACGACTTAGGCGTGGTTGCCGAGATGGCGGATTACGTCGTAGTAATGTATGCGGGTAAAATTATTGAAATGGGTACGGCGGAAGATATTTTCGATAGACCTATGCATCCGTATACGATTGGTTTACAAAAGAGCAAACCGACGGTAGACGGGGATGTGGAATCGTTGTATTGTATCCCCGGTTTCGTGCCTAATCCTATCGATATGCCCAATTATTGCTATTTCCGTGACCGTTGTGAAAGCTGTAAGAAGGAATGCGCGGGCGAGTATCCTAAACTTGTTAAAGTTTCTGATACGCACAGCGTTTCTTGCTACTTATATAAGGAGGGGGATGAACAATGAGTGAAGAAATAAAGCAAATCTCCCTTGAACAAGAAGAACAGGTTTCTTTTAATGACGACGTGCTTTTGGAAGTACGTGACCTTAAAAAACATTTCGTTGTAGGTACAACCTTTTTTGGGAAACCTACTGCGTGGTTAAAGGCGGTTGATAACGTATCCTTTAAGGTGAAGAAAGGAAAAACGTTGGGTATCGTTGGGGAATCCGGTTGCGGTAAAACGACGATGGGGCGCACTATTTTACGTCTTTATGACGTAACTGGCGGTGAGATTTGGTTTAACGGACAAGAGGTTTCTAAGATTAAGAACCGTGAGTTTGATAAACTTCGTCCCAATATGCAAATGATATTCCAAGACCCGTACGCAAGCCTTTCGCCCCGTCTTACGGTGGGTGAGATTATCGGTGAGGCTGCCTTAGAACACGGTTTGGTTACAAAATCGAATTATCGTCAATACGTATTAGACGTAATGAAAATGTGCGGCTTACAGCCCCATTATTTTGACAGATACCCTCACGAGTTTTCGGGCGGACAAAGGCAACGTATATGTATTGCAAGGGCGTTGGCTCTTAAACCCGAGCTTGTTATTTGTGACGAACCTGTTTCGGCTCTCGACGTGTCAATTCAAGCGCAAATTATCAATATGTTGAAAGATTTGCAAAAGGAATTGGGGTTAACGTACATATTCATTTCGCACGACTTGTCGGTGGTTAAACATATCTCGGACGAAGTTGGTGTAATGTATTTGGGTAGTATGGTAGAATACGGCACCAAAGAACGTATTTTTAATAACACGTTGCACCCTTACACAAAGGCGCTTTTCTCGGCAGTTCCCGTGCCCAATCCGCACGTGAAAATGAACAGAGTCGTATTAAAAGGCGATATTCCTTCGCCCGTTAACCCGCCTAAGGGCTGTAAATTCCATACGCGCTGCGAAAAATGTATGGAGATTTGCAAATCGGTTGTACCTACGTATAGAGAGGTGGAAGAAGGACATTTCTGCGCTTGTCATTTATATGATACGGAGGAAGAACTTGCAAAGTTTGACGCAGAGCAGGCTGCAAAGGCAGAGCAAGCGGTAGACGCGGCTGAGGAAGCGTAAGATTGATTTATTGAATCAACAATCACGTTGCGTCGTGTTATGCGAAAAAACACAAAATAAAGCGGTTTAAAGGCTTTGTGGTGATATATGGACGAACAAGAAAACAAATCGCAAGTTACAGCGGACGAGGATTGTCAAAAAGCACAACCTCAAACGGAAGAAAACGCAAATCGAGAGGAACAACCGTTGGATACGGAAACGACGTTTGCGGATATGAACGTTGAGGGGTTTAGCTGGTATAATCCCCGCAAAAAGAAAGGAAAAGGAGAGCGAATAAAGCTTTCTAGAAAGGAATATTGGGCAATGGTACGCGGTGCGTTTGCTGCGTATTTGCCGATGTTTCTTTGTATCATTTCTGCGTTTGCCATTGTTGTTCTTCTTGCCTATATATGGCTGAAACCGTAAAGGCACAAATTTCGTATAAATAGGTAGCTTATGAGTAAAAAGAGTTTATTATATATCGCGGCGGGTGTATTACTGATTTTTGCAACGGTATTTGGCGTGTTTGTTGGCGACAACCCTTGCAAATAACGAAGAATAATATTTTGAACTGAGTATAATAAAAGCACCCCGTTGGCGGTATGCCAACGGGGTGCTTTTTGATATAAAATTAAATTGTTTCTACGTTAATTAAATTTGAGTTGCCGCTTTTGCCGTTCGGTGTACCGCCCGTAATAACAATCGTATCGCCTTTTTTCGCCAAGCCGCTTTTAATTGCCGCTTGCTTTGCGAAATAGAATAAGATATCAATGGAAGAATATTCGTCCGCCATAGCGGGTAAAACGCCCCAACTTAAAGCGAGTTGTCTATATGCGTGAATATCCGTCGTCAAGCCTAAAATATTGATATTTGGTCTAAAACGAGAAACCATACGCGCCGTACCGCCCGTACGCGTACAAACAACGATAGCTTTGGCGTCTAAATCTTTTGCAAGGGTTGCCGCGGAGTGGGAAAGCGCCTCGGAAGGGTTTTTTATGGCGAAATTTTCAATGGTTTGGATATAATCCATACGCGTTTCTGCGCGCATAAGTATTTTTGCCATTGCGCTCACCGATTCAACGGGGAATTCGCCGGCGGCAGTTTCGCCAGAGAGCATAACGGCAGACGTACCGTCGTATACGGCGTTGGCTACGTCGGAAATTTCCGCACGCGTGGGACGGGGGTTATGAATCATAGATTCTAACATTTCCGTGGCGGTAATAACTCGTTTTCCGTGAATACGGCATTGATTGATGATGTACTTTTGAATATCAGGCAATTCCTCGTAAGGGATTTCCACGCCCAAATCGCCACGAGCAACCATAATGCCGTCGCAAACGTTCATAATTTCCAAAAGATTATTAACCCCTGCGCGGTTTTCAATTTTTGCGATGACGTCAATGTGCTTGCCGCCGTTTTCCGTTAAAAATTCTTTGGTATCCAATACGTCTTGTGCCTTGGAAACGAAGGAAAGGGCGATAAAATCAACGTCTTGTTGAATACCGAAAAGGATATCGGCTTTGTCTTGCTCGGACAAGAAGTCGAGGTGTAATTCTTTATCGGGGAAATACATAGATTTTCTATTGGAAAGAACGCCGCCGATTTCTACAACGCAATGCACGTTGGGAGGAACGACGTCAATAACGCGAAAAACGATAAGCCCGTTGTTTAAAAGGATTTTATCGCCAACGAGCATTTCTTTGCATATATCGGCATAAGAAACGGATACGCGCGTATTGTCGCCTTCAACGTTGTCCGTGGTAAAGGTGAATTTGTCGCCTTCGTTTAAGGTGATTTTACCATCTTTAAATGTTTTGATACGGAATTCAGGGCCTTTGGTATCTAATAAGATGGGAAGTGGAACGTGCTTTTCTTCACGGACTTCCTTAATCAACTTTATTTTTTCCGCGTAGTCCTCGTGCGTGCCGTGGGAAAAATTAAGACGGATTACGTCGCATCCAACGTCTGTCATGGCAGCGATTGTTTTCTTGGAGGAGCTGGCGGGGCCGATAGTGCAAATAATTTTTGTTCTTTTCATACTTTTCTCCGATGCTTTTTACACAAAGTGTAAAAAATAAAATCTAACATAAATTTTACTATATTTTTCATAAAAAAGCAAGAGAAATGCGTGATTTTTTTGAAATTAAGTGGTATAATATAAATACAATTTGAGTTTGTTATACGGTCGCGGCGTCTTTTAGACGATGAGGAAAGTCCGAGCAGCACAGGACAGGGTGCCTGATAACGTCAGGTGAAGGTGACTTTAAGGAAAGTGCAACAGAAATAAACCGCAACGCTTTGCGTTGTAAGGATGGAAAGGCGAGGTAAGAGCTCACCGATATCTTGGTAACAAGGTATGCAATGTAAACCCCACCCGCTGCAAGATTGGGTTTCCGTCATATAGGGCTGTCCGTCCGACGGATACCGTGAATATCGCTCGAGCTTGTCGGTGACGGCAAGCCTAGATAAATGACCGTACACGACAGAACTCGGCTTACAGACAGGCTCAAATTGTTTAATTTACAGCAAAAATCAGGCATTTTGCCTGATTTTTGCTGTTTTTTATTGCAACTATATAAAATACACGAGAAAAACTACAAAACTGCGCGTATAGTATGTCACGCATAGGTATTATGACACGCATAATACCCAAAAATAGCCCAAAAAATGTTAAAAAAGATTGTTTTTTCGGCTTTTTGCTATGTTTAACATAGGTATTATGTTAGGCATACTTATTTTTCGTTTCGATTTTTGCATAGTACAAACTCTAGAATTCATACGATAAAAAGACGATGTGACATGGAGGGTGGCGTATGCTTTTAGAATTTTTATGGCGAATTTTAGGCAAGATTGTTTTTTTTACGGGCGCAATTGGCGCAAAGAATTCTTTTGCGAAACCGTTATCGAAAGAGGAAGAAGATTATTATTTAGATTTGGTTAAAAAAGGAGATAAACAAGCGAAAGAGATTTTGGTAAAACATAATATGCGTTTGGTGGCGCATATCGTAAAAAAATACGCTGGCGCAGCGGAAACGGACGATTTAATATCGGTGGGGAGTATTGGGTTGATAAAGGCGATTGGCAGTTATCAACCCGGACACGGAACGACGTTGGCTACTTATACGGCAAGATGTATTGAAAACGAAATTTTGATGTTGATACGCGCCAATAAAAAACATAAAAATACGCTTTCTTTATCCGACCCTGTCGGCATGGATAAGGACGGAAACGAGCTTACGTTGATGGATTTGCTGTTTGAAAAAGAGGATTGCGTATTTGAGGAAGTGGAGCGTAACGTTCAACGTGAAAAGCTTTTAAAAGAAATTCAACGTGTTTTAACGGAAAGAGAGTATATGATTATATGTTTGCGATATGCATTAAAGGGTGGTATTCCATTGCCGCAAAGAGAGGTGGCAAAAGTGTTGAAAATTTCCCGTTCGTATATATCGAGGATTGAAAAACACGCGATTGAAAAATTAAGGCGCAATCTTTCCGCGGACGATTTTTTAGGTTGAAGAGTGTTTTTTATGCGTTCTATTATGCGTTCTATATTGAATTTTTCATAGAAAAAAGGAAAAAAAGGGAAAAAACAGCCTTTGTGCACTTGAAATAATTTTGAAAATATGTTATACTGTATTTAGTTTATACGGAAAATTCGTTTATGCGCGCGATTGTTTACGCGCGTGTAAACGAATCGTTTAAACGGTTAAATTAGGAAAAAATTTGGAGGAATTTCACAATGACAATATCTCAAGATGTTGCGCAAATGTTCTGCGTTGCGAAAGGCGCAGGCGTTGCTCGTCACGAAAACGCTGCTATTCCCGAAGAAGGCAAGTGGATTCACGCGAAAGAAATTAAAGATATCAGCGGCTTTACGCACGGTATCGGTTGGTGCGCGCCTCAACAAGGCGCTTGTAAGCTTAGCTTGAATATTAAGCAAGGTATTATTCAAGAGGCGCTCGTTGAAACGATTGGTTGTTCGGGTATGACGCACTCTGCGGCAATGGCTGCGGAAATTTTGCCCGGTAAAACGCCTTTGGAAGCGCTGAATACCGACCTTGTTTGCGACGCTATCAATACGGCAATGAGAGAACTCTTCTTGCAAATCGTTTACGGCCGTTCGCAATCCGCTTTCTCCGATGACGGTCTTTCTATCGGTGCTGGGTTGGAAGACTTGGGTAAAGGTCACCGTTCGCAAGTAGGTACGATGTACTCTACGCTTCAAAAGGGCGTTAGATACCTCGAAATGGCGGAAGGTTACGTTACTCGTCTTGCGCTCGACGCAAATAACGAAGTTATCGGTTACGAATTCGTTTCGCTTGGCAAAATGACGGACTTTATTAAGAAAGGTATGGAGCCTAACGAAGCTTACGCAAAATCTATGGGACATTACGGTAGATTTAGCGCAGAACAGGGCGCGGTGAAGTTCATCGACCCTCGTAAAGAGTAAGGAGGACAAACAAAATGGCTTTATTCGAAGGTTATGAAAGAAGAATTGATAAAATCAATGCTGTTTTGAAAGAATACGGTATCAACTCCGTAGAAGAATGTAGAGATATCTGCCTTGCCAAAGGTGTAGATTGCGATAAAATCGTACGTGCAGGACAACCCATTTGCTTCGAAAACGCAGTTTGGGCGTACACCGTAGGCTCGGCAATCGCTATCAAGAAAGGTTGTACGAAAGCAAGCGACGCAGCTGCTGCTATCGGTATCGGTTTGCAAGCTTTCTGTATCCCCGGTTCGGTTGCGCAAAACCGTCAAGTAGGTCTTGGCCACGGCAACCTCGGTGCAATGCTTTTGTCCGATGAAACGGAATGCTTCTGCTTCCTTGCCGGTCACGAATCGTTCGCAGCGGCAGAAGGCGCTATTTCTATTGCGCTCAACGCAAATAAAGTAAGAAAACAACCGCTTCGCGTTGTTTTGAACGGTCTTGGTAAAGACGCAGCATATATCATTTCGAGAATCAACGGTTTCACGTTTGTGGAAACGGAATTCGACCACGCTACCGAAACGGTGAAAGTTGTTTACGAAAAAGCGTTCTCTGACGGCGATAGAGCGAAGGTTAAATGCTACGGCGCGGATTCCGTATCCGAAGGCGTTGCTATTATGAAGCTTGAAAATGTAGGCGTTTCCATCACGGGTAACTCCACGAACCCTACGCGTTTCCAACACCCCGTTGCAGGCACGTACAAAAAGTGGTGTAACGAAAACGGCGTGAAATATTTCTCCGTTGCTTCCGGTGGCGGTACGGGTAGAACGTTGCACCCCGACAATATGGCGGCAGGCCCTGCTTCCTACGGCATGACGGATACGATGGGCAGAATGCACTCTGACGCGCAATTTGCTGGTTCGTCTTCCGTTCCTGCGCACGTAGAAATGATGGGTCTTATCGGTGCTGGTAACAACCCGATGGTTGGTATGACGGTTGCTTGTGCGGTTGCTATCGAAGAAGCAATGAAAGCGTAAGATTAACAAGTAGTATAAAGGTTTGCAAAATATTTTTGCAAACCTTTATTTTTTTATTGAATTATGATAAAAATGATTGACGGAAAAATATTTATTTGTTATAATTTCAAGGTAAGTATTTGGAGGCGTAGCTCAGTTGGTTAGAGCGCTACCTTGACATGGTAGAGGTCGGAGGTTCGAGCCCTCTCGCGTCCACCAAAAAAGCACCCCGCGAGGGGTGCTTTTGCGTTGCGCGAAATTGGCGAGAATCTCCGCGGTTCGTGCGAGCGTAGCGCTGCCTTGATGCTATGCATCAAAACGCTCTTGCGTCCACCAAAAAAGCACCCCGCGATGGGTGCTTTTGCGTTGCGCGAAATAGGCGAGAACCTCCGCGGTTCGTGCGAGCGTAGCGCTGCCTTGATGCTATGCATCAAAACGCTCTCGCATCCACCAAAAAAGCACCCCTTAGGGGGTGCTTTTGCATTTTGGTTTTCTTTAATGTTTTTCCTTGCTGTCTTTTATCGAAAGCAAGCGGAAGAATACCGCAAAGAAGAAAATATTCAATAAATAGACGATGGGGAAGACGATATAGGATAACAGGTGGGCGGGGTTGGACATTTCCGCTTTACAATAGACTGCTATCATCGTCGTGATAATGACGCCGATTACAAAGATAATGGCGGCTGTCAATAGATAGGGCGCGTGTTTTTTACGTCTTACTCTTGGACGGAAATTACAAGCGTTCATAATGGCGCAAGAAATAAAGAGCAGGAAACCTACGCTAAACCCAACGATAGGAAAGGCAATAGAAATGCCAAGTTTATCCTTTAAGAAGAAGACGAGCAGGCTTTCAAACGTCATAATGCAAAAGATGATAAAGGCTGCTCTATATAAAGTTTTACCAACGTTATAAATACCGCTATTAGACGTTTGTTTTGTTTCTTTATTTTCGAGGCTCGTAACGCCGTTCATATTGCCGACGATATTCAATTTAATACCTTCGGCTTGCGCTCTTTCACGCAAATCAACGGTATTGTTTTCCGCTGAAAGAATAGGGGATACGGGCGCGGATTGCTGCGGTTGGGAATAGCCGTAAGGGGCATTTTGGTATGCGTATTGACGGTTTTGTAATTCTCTTGCGGCAGCGTTCAGGCTGTTTTCTCTTTGTGAGAGTTCTAATTCACGTTCTTGCAATTCGCCGATTTTGCGTTGCAACGCCGCTTGTTCGTCTGCTGCGCGTTGTTGCAATTCTCTTCTCGTTCTTTCCGCGTTTTCTTGGTCTTGCTCAAATTTGATTTTCTTTTTTTCGAACTCTGCTTTTTCCGTTTCAAAAGCGCGCACGCGTTCGTTATAAAGTTGTTCTTCCGTTTGGAAAGCGGTTTTTTCCGCTTCGAGTTTTTCCAGATTTTCGTTGAACAGTTTTACTTGCGCATTGTAGGCGCTTAATTTATCGGCAAAATCGAATTGTTGCGCGGCGAGGGCGTTTTTCCTCGTGATATAATCTAATTGTTGTTGATTATAAACGGATTGCCTTGCCGCCAATTCTTTTTGTTGCTGTTGCAAAAGGGCTAATTCGTCTTGTAATTTTTGCGTGTTGGATATAAATTCTTCTTCTCGTTTTTCTAAATCTTCCGTCTTTTTAACAATCTCTTCTTCCGTCGCTGCGGTAACAGATTGTTCGTCGTCGATTTTTTGACGTTGTTCGTCTAAACGATACTCTAATTGAGCGATTTCATACGTTTTCTTGTCGATTTCGCTGCGCGCGTTTTGCAGATTTTCGCGCAGGGCGTTCAATTCTGCTTTTTCCGCTTCAAGCTTCGCTTTGCTTTCTTCTAAGGCAGCGTTATCCGCACGAAGGGTATCTCGTTCAACTTGGACGATGTCTAATTGATTTTTCAGCTCTGCACGTTCCGCGTCCAAAGCGTTTTTCTGTTCAGCAAAAGCGGCTTTTTCCGCTTGCCAAGTTTCATATTCGTTACGATATTGCGTCGCGCTTTCTTCAATATTGCGTTTTTCGATTTCCAATTTTTCTTTATTGGCTTCAATTTGCGCTTGTTGAGCGCGAAGTTCAAGGTTACGATTATAAAATTCAGTAGCTTTCGTTTCTTGTTCGTTTTTCAACGAGGCAATGGTGCTTTCTTGCGAAGAAATTGCGTTGTTTAACGAGGTGATTAGCGTTTGTTTTTCTTGTAATTGCGCTTGCGCCGCTGCAAGTTGTGATTTCGCTTCTTCCAACTGCGCTTCGTCAACGCCTTGGGCGGTGGTTGCCAATTCTTTTAATTGTGCGTTTTCGTCTTGTAATACGGAAAGCACGTTTTGCGCGTCGGCAAGTTCACATTCTTTTTCTGCAAAAGCGTTGGTTTGTGCTTCCAGTAAGGATTTTAACGTAACAATTTCATTGTTTTGCAAATCTAACGAGGCTTTTGCTTGTTCGATTTCTGCCTCTTTTTGGGCAAGTAACGATTCCTTTGCGGCGATTTCCGCTTCTTTTTCCAAAAGAGCCGCTTCTTTTTCTTGCAATTCTTGGGCTTGAGATTCTACCTTTTCCTTTAACTCCAAGAAGTCGTTCTTTTGCGAAACGATAGAGGAGCTTTGCGTTGCAAGCAAGGCTCTTTCACGTTGCAGCTCGTTTTTCAAACCGTTTAACGCGATTTTTTCTTCTTCCAAAGCGTTTTCACGCGCGGCGAGCGCACGTTTTAATTCCGTAAGCTCCGTTTGTTTATCGGTGATAAAGGAGAAATCGTAATGCGCGTTTCCGTCGGAAATCAAGCTATCGATAATCGTTCTGGAATATTCCCACTCGGAAAGGTTCTTTTCGGTGAAACGTCTGCCGTCGTCGGTGAGGGAGAAGTATTTTCTTCTGCCGCCGTTGGAATAATCGCCGTAGTAGGATTCGACGTAGTTAAGGCTTTCCAAGCGTTTTAAAGCGCTGTATAACGTTGGCTCTTTAATAACGTATAAACCGCCGCTTTTCTTTTTGATTTCACTGATAATATCGTAGCCGTATTTATCGCCGTCGTAAAGGCTGCGTAAAATAATCGTGTTGATATGGCCACGGATAAGGTCGGCGCTGATGCCAAGATTTTGCTCTTCACCGCCCGTGATGGTGTTGTTTGCTTCCAGCATTTTTTCTCTTTCGTCCATCGTTTTCTCCTATGTCTAGTAGAGTTATATCAGGTAGAACACCTTGTATTTTCAAGGGGTGTACACGTTTTCATTTGTACACATAGTATTATATCACAAATAGAAAATCCTGTCAACTGTATGGATAAAAAAATAGGCGGTTTCCTACTTTTTTTTCGCTTTTTTGACGGGCATAGTTGACTTTTTTATAAAAAAGTCTTATAATACTTTCGTTATGGAAAAATACCGTTATACTCAAGAGTTTCAAATTAAATATTGCGACGCGGATTTTAAGGAAGAATTAAAGGTTTCCACGGCTTTGGCGTACTTAGAAGAAGTGGCTTGTGCCAGCGCGGAAGAACTTGGCTTTGGATATAAATACGTCCGTGAAAAAAATTGCGCTTTTATCGTTACCAATACGTGTTGCGAATTTATACGTCCCATACGAGTTGGGGAAATCGTTAAGGCACAAACTTGGCCGTTGCAACCAGGGTTCGTTACCTTTGAAAGACAATATAGATTTTTTGACGCGCAAAACGCAATTACGGCAAACGCAGTTTCAAGATGGTGTTTATTGGACAGAGAAACGGGCAAAATATTGCCCTCGAAAACAATAGACAATCAGGATTACGCCGCATATAATACGGACAAGGTGTTGCCGAACGTGCGCTGGAAGATTTCTTCTTTTGAAACGGAGGGGTTGCGGCCGCAGTTTACGATAACGATTGCGTACTCGGAATACGACCACAATATGCACGTGAACAATACGCGATACGCAGATTATTGTATGAACGTATTCTCGATTGAAACGTTGAAAAATAAAAGGATTTCGAGATTTTCTATATCCTACGTAAAACAATGCAAAGAGGGAGAAACGTTGCGTTTTTATCGTAAAGACGTTGCTGAAAACGAGTATTTAATACAAGGCAAAAACGAACGAAACGAAACTGTAATTTTAGCGGAAGTTGTATTTGCATAATATATTTTGGGAGACGTATTGATGCGCAAAAACGGGGTGAATAAAGAACTGATTGCAATCGACGGCGGCGTATGCGCGCCGCAAGGCTTTCAAATATGCGCCGCGCGTTGCGGTTTTATGCGTGACGGTAATGAAACGGCGGATTTAGCTTTGCTTTACGCGCCAAAGCGTTATTCTACGGCGTATATCGGTTACGACGGAGGAAACGTCGGCGCTTGCGTTGCTTTATCAAAAAAACACGTAGACGCAAGTATGTCTAGTGCGATTTTATTCAACGGCGGCGTGGCAAACGGTTACGGCGCAGACGCGGCAGATTTGGCGGAAAAGGTTAGTAGATTGCTGGCAAATAAGTTAAAAATCGACCGTAAGGAAATTGTACATATCAGTACGGGTGATTTGGGCGGAAAAGCGGATTTAGCGACTTATCAACGCGGTATTGATACATTGGATTTATTTACCAATGAAAAACGGCAGGAAACGAGAATTCTTGCGGAAGTTTTTAAAAATAATCCTGAAAATAATGGTTTGGCGTTTTCCTTTCAACTTGGCGATATAGTGTGTACAATCGGCGCATATTTTCACTTTAATTCGCTTAAAGGCGGCGTAGGGACAAACTGCGTCGTTTTGACGACGGACGTTAGTATTGCCCCTAAAATGTTGCAAAAGGCGTTAAAAAACGTGACGAACGAGTATTTTAATATGCTTGGCGATAAATTGGTTTCGCCCAATGACTGCGTATGTATGTTGGCTAGCGGTACGGCAAATAATTGGACGATTGCTGAAAACAACAGCGATTATCAAAAATTCGTTTACGCGCTTTCGTCGGTCGCGGATAAGATTTGTAAAAAAGCCGTGGAAATAGAAAACGGGAAGGGCTTTTTAGTGAAGATTATTGGCGCGCAATCGAAAAACGCGGCAAAACGTCTTGCTTTACGTACGGTTTCCTATGGTGGAATCAAAAATGCGAGCGACGGAAAAAAATTGGATGCGCAGCGGTTATTGTATGCGCTTTTAGGGACGGAAGATACGGTTTCCTTTGAAGGGATTCGTATCACCTTACAATCTCGAAAGGGAGAGTTGGTAATATTTGAAGAAGAAACGCTTTTGCCGGTAAATGCGGAGAAGGAAAAAGAGGTCCTTTTGGGCGGAGATTTGGAGATAATTATCCGTTTGTCGAACGGCAATTATTGCGCGTCTGCGTACGGTTTTTTTGCATAGTTAACGCGCGCGAGCAATATGTAAAACAACCGATATAAAAATTTGACGAAAAAAATCAAAAAAAGTTCCCGTAAAAAGCCGTTGAAAGGTTGACAGGGAAAATTCGGTGTGCTATAATAATAAAAATTGTTAGGTGAACGAAAAAATGTTGAAAAAGAACGAGGTAAAATTGTATAATCCCGCTCAATCGGCAATGGATTTGAACGGGGGCGTTCGTTTTTCCATTTTTCAAATTGTATCGATTTCGTTAAAAAGGGACTGATTTCAAAATCAGTCTTTTTTTTCGAGCTTTTAGATAATAATTTTAGGAAATAAAAAATTTTTATATTAAGGGATTGCTTATGAAAAAGAAGAAAGTGTATTTGACGTTGGCAAACGGTAAAGTGTTCGAAGGTTATCGCTTTGGCGCAGACGGAGAGGTTGTTGGGGAATTGGTTTTTTCGACGGGTATGGTAGGATATGTCGAGACGCTTACAGACCCGAATAATTTTGGGCAAATCGTCGTACAAACCTTTCCGTTGATAGGAAATTACGGCGTGATGCCTCAAGATGCGGAAAGCAAAAAGGCTTGGGTTTCCGCATACGTCGTACGCGAAGTGTGTGAAACGCCTTCGAATTTCCGTTGTGAGGGTACGCTGGACGACTATTTAAAAGAACAAGGCGTTATCGGGGTTTACGGTGTCGACACGCGCGAGCTTACGAAAATTTTGCGTGAAGAAGGCGCAATGAACGCGAAAATCTCGCAAAAGCCTATCGCTGAAGATTGTATAAAAGCGATAGCGGCATACGAAACGAAAGACGCTGTAAAGACGGTTTCCAATGGTCAAAAGGCATTTTTTGTCGCGGAAAACGCAACTTGTAGCGTGGCTCTTTGGGATTTTGGGGCAAAACGCAGCACGATTAACAATTTGCTTGCGCAAAACTGGAACGTAATCGTTATGCCTGCCAATGCTTCCGCGGAAGAAGTTTTAGCCACGGGCGCGCACGGCGTAATTCTTTCGGACGGCCCTGGCAATCCCAATGAAAACACGGCCGTTATTGAAGAAATCAAGAAGATTATCGGGAAAGTACCCGTGCTTGGGCTGGGGCTTGGGCATCAGTTATTTGCGCTTGCTATGGGTGCGTCGGTTAAGAAACAAAAATACGGACATCGTGGCGGAAATCAACCCGTAAAATGTACGAAATGCGGTAAAGTATATATTTCCACGCAAAACCACGGTTATGAAGTGGTGAAAGATACGATAAAAGAAGGGTTTGTAAAATTCGTTAACGTAAACGACGGCTCTTGTGAGGGTATTGATTACGACGAATACAACGCGTTTACGGTGCAATTTGCGCCAGAGGCGTGCAGCATTGGCAATCCTGAAAATCCCTTGTATAAAAAATTCTTTGCGCTTATGAAAAAGGAGAACGAAAATGCCTAAGAGAAGTGATATTAAAAAGGTTCTTGTAATCGGTTCCGGTCCTATTGTTATTGGACAAGCTGCTGAATTCGACTATGCAGGCGCGCAAGCTTGTCGCGTTATGAAAAGCGAGGGGATTAACGTCGTTCTTTGTAACTCTAACCCCGCAACGATAATGACGGATAAGGCGCTTGCCGATGAGATTTATCTCGAACCGTTAACGGAAGAGAGTTTAAAACGTATCATCATCAAGGAAAAACCTGACAGCTTATTGGCTTCGCTTGGCGGGCAAACTGGGCTTACGATGGGTTGCAAGCTTGCAAAATCGGGCTTCCTTGACCAACACGGCGTAAAACTTATCGGTACGACGCTTTCCGCAATCGACCGTTCGGAAGATAGAGAACTTTTCAAGGAAACGATGGAAAAAATCAATCAGCCTTGCGTTCCTTCCGATATCGCTTATACGGTTGAAGAGTGTGTGGATATTGCCAATAGATTGGGGTATCCCGTAATTATTCGTCCTGCCTATACGCTTGGCGGCGCAGGTGGCGGCGTTGCTTATAACGAAGAGGAACTCCGTTTGATTTCGCATAACGGTTTGATGCTTTCGCCGATTACGCAAGTTTTGATTGAAAAATATATTGCAGGCTGGAAGGAAATCGAGTTTGAAGTTATTCGCGATTGTATGGGTAACTGTCTTACCGTTTGCTCGATGGAAAACGTTGACCCTGTAGGTATTCATACGGGGGACTCTATCGTAGTTGCCCCTGCGGTGACGCTTTCGAATAAAGAATATTCTATGCTTCGTACGGCAGCGCTTTCGATTATTACCGAACTCGGTATCGAGGGTGGATGTAATGTACAATTCGCATTAAACCCCGATTCTTTTGAATATTCGGTTATTGAAGTTAACCCTCGTGTTAGCCGTTCTTCCGCGCTTGCGTCTAAGGCTACGGGCTTCCCGATTGCGAAAGTGACGTCGAAAATTGCGCTTGGCTATACGCTTGACGAAATTGTAAACGACGTTACCGGCAATACGTATGCTTGCTTTGAACCGACTATCGACTATTTGGTTGTAAAAATGCCCAAATGGCCGTTTGACAAGTTCTTGTATGCAAAACGCGAGCTGGGTACGCGTATGAAAGCGACGGGCGAGGTTATGTCTATCGGTACGTCGTTTGAAATGGCGATAATGAAAGCGGTGCGCGGCGCAGAAATTTCTACCAGCACGATGAATTATAAGAAGTTTGTGGACTGGACGAAGGAAGAATTGTATGCAAAGCTTTCCGAACAAACGGACGAACGCATTTTTGCCGTGTATGCGGCTTTGAAAAAGGGCGTGACCGTTGACGAAGTATTCAATATCACGAAAATTGATAGATGGTTCTTGAACAAGTTTATGAACTTGATTCGTTATGAAGAGGCGTTGGCTACGCAAAAGCTCACCCGTTCTTTATACGAAGAAGGGAAACGTTTGGGGTATCTTGATAAAGATATTACGGCAATCAGCGGACAAAAAGTGCCGTATCGCAAGAAAGTGGCGTATAAAATGGTTGATACCTGCGCAGCGGAATTCCCTGCCAAGACGCCGTATTTCTATTCCACGTTCGACCCGCACGAACACGATGAGGCGAAACCTTTCGTGGATAAGAGCAATAAAAAACGTATCGTAGTTATCGGTTCTGGACCTATTCGTATCGGTCAGGGTATTGAATTCGACTATTCGTCCGTACATTGCGTTTGGACGTTGAAAGAACTTGGCTATGAAGTGGCGATTATCAATAACAACCCCGAAACGGTTTCCACCGACTTTGATACGGCGGACAGATTGTATTTCGAACCGCTTACTCCCGAAGACGTACAACACGTATTAGACGTGGAAAAGCCTTACGGCGTTATTATCACGTTCGGTGGTCAAACTGCAATCAATCTTTGTTCCTATTTCGATACGCACGGTATCCGTATCCTCGGCACGTCGGCAGACAGCGTTGATAGGGCGGAAGATAGAGAACGTTTTGAGGCACTTTTGGATAAATACGCGATTCCTCGTCCTCGCGCGTTGACGGTTATGACGAAGGAAGAAGCGCTTGCTGCGGCGGAAAAACTCGAATATCCCGTATTGCTCCGTCCTTCCTACGTAATCGGCGGACAAAATATGACGATTGCGTTTACGCAAGAAGACGTATGCCGTTATATGGACGTAATTTTGGCGCAAGGTATCGAAAACCCCGTGCTTTGCGATAAGTATTTGATGGGTACGGAGCTTGAAGTTGACGCAATTTCCGACGGCAAAGACGTGCTTATCCCCGGGATTATGCAACATATCGAACGTACGGGTATTCACTCGGGCGACTCGATTGCGGTATATCCTCCGTATAATCTTGACGACGCAATGCTCGAAAAGATTATCGAGGTATCTACGCAACTCGCATTGGAATTAAAGACGAAAGGTCTTATCAATATTCAATATTTAATTTACCGCGGACAATTGTACGTGATTGAGGTGAACCCTCGTGCTTCGCGTACCGTTCCGTATATTTCCAAAGTAACGGGCGTGCCGATGGTAGAACTCGCTACAAAGATTATCGTCGGCGCAAAATTGAAGAAACTCGGTTACGGCACGGGCTTGTATCCTTCTTCGCCGTACGTTGCGGTAAAAGTGCCCGTGTTCAGCTTTGAAAAGCTCAACGACGTAAACTCGCAACTTGGTCCGCAAATGAAATCGACGGGCGAAGTGCTTGGTATCGGTAAAACAATAGAAGAGGCAATGTTTAAAGGCCTTGTTTCGGCGGGCTTTAAGATGTGCCATCCGTCTAAACGTCGTCCCGTGGGCGTGTATATGACGATAAACGACCAAGATAAGTTGGATTTGCTTACGATTGCCAAAAAATTCGGCGATTTGGGCTGTACCATGTACGCAACGAAAGGTACGGCAAAGGTTATCAACGACCTTGGCTTTAACTGCACGGTGGTGGATAGACTTTCCGCAACTGATACGGTTATCAAGCTTATGGACGAGGGTAAAATCGATTACGTCGTATATACAGGCAAAACGGATATGGAATCGATTAACGATTTTATCAAGTTGCATCATCACGCAATCTTGCTTGGCATAACCGTTCTTACGGCGTTGGATACGGCAAACGCGCTTGCTGATATAATTGCAAGTAAGTTTACGGAAAATAATACCGAGCTCGTTGACATCAACGCGCTCCGTACGGAAAAATTGAAATTAAACTTTACGAAAATGCAATCTTGCGGCAACGATTATATTGTATTTGATAATCGTGACGGCAAAATTACCTGTCCCGAATCGATTGCAGTTAACTACGTAATTCCACACTACGGCATTGGCGGTGACGGTATCGTTTTGATTGAAAATTCTTCCGTGGCTGACGCGAAAATGCGTATTTTCAACTGTGACGGTAAAGAAGCTCCTATGGGCGGCAACGCTGTGCGTTTTGTTGGTAAATACCTTTACGAAAAGGGAATAGTGCGCAAAAACGATATGCGTATTGAAACGGCTAACGGCGTTGTTTGCGACGTAAAAGTGTATCCTTTCAGCGGAAAAGTAAATTCCGCGAGTGTGATTTTAGGCAAAGCGGAACTTGCGGGCAAGAAAATTCCTTGCGTTTGGGATGAAGAACAAATCGTTGGTAAGACGATAAACGTAGGCGGTTTGGATTATAAAGTTACGCTTGTCAACGTGGGCAACCCGCATTGCGTCATTTTTAGCGATAAAGTTGACGCTGTCAATGTGGCTGCTATTGGGCCGGAATTTGAAAATTGTGAATATTTCCCCGAAGGCATCAACACGGAATTCGTGCGTGTCGTCAATAAAGTGACGTTAAAAATGCGCGTATGGGAACGCGGTTCGGGTGAAACGTGGGCGTGCGGCACGGGTGCATGCGCGGCGGTTGTTGCAGCGGTGCTGGCTGGATATTGTGAAAAAGATACCAACGTAACGGTAAAACTTCGCGGTGGAGATTTAACGGTAAATTATCATTCTGACGATACCGTTGAATTGATGGGTAGCGTAAAAACTGTTTACGAAGGGACTTTGGAAATTTAAAATAGGAGAACTTAATGGACGTTTTATACGAAGAAAGCGCAATCAATCATAACGACGAAAAAGGACAAAAGATTTATAAAATTCTTAACGTAATTTCGTTTGTTGCTTTATTCATCTGGGTGGTTTGCTTCATTATCGCAATCTTATGGATTCCCAATAGTTGTAACCCAAGTGAAGAAAACGCAGAAGGATTTATGTATATTTGGTCGAATTTTTTAATCTTTTTAGGAATTGCGTTATTATTCGCGGCGTTTTGGGTATTCTTTACGGTGTTGAAGAATAGGGTGAACGTCAATTACGATTATATTTTCGTTTCCGGTGATTTACGTATTGCAAAAATTATCGGTGGAAATAAAAGAAAATTGATAGACCGTATTCAATGCGACGAAATTTTACAAATTGGTGACGTGGATAATGCGTCGTTTGCCAGATTAAGCGCTTCTCCCGACGCAAAAATTGTTCGTCTTACGCCGAATAAAGTGCCCGACGAAGGTAAATTTTTTATGTATATCTTGCTAAATGCCGGTGGTAAAAAGATATACGTATTAGAAGCGCGTGAAGTATTGTTAATGAATATTTTAAGATTTGTACCCAACCGTAACGTATTGGAAAACGATTACGTAATGCAAGAGAAAAAACAAAAAGCGTAATGATGATATATTTGGATAACGCGGCAACGACTAAGCCTAGCGAAGCGGCCTTTCGAAAAGCGGAATCGTTTGCTATGGAACAATTTTATAATCCGTCTGCTTTATATAAAGAGGGATATGCATTGCAGAGCGAGCTGAAAAAAGCACGCTCCGCTTTGCTTTGTAAGGTTGCCGATGAAAACGCGTTCGAGTGGGTGTTTACTTCCTGTGGAACGGAAGCGGATAATCAAGCCATTTTCTCATTTGCAAAACGTGGTAACGCGGTGACTACGGCAGGGGAACACTCTGCGGTGCTGGCGGCTTTTGCAGAATTAAAAAATCGCGGCGTGGTGCAAACGCGGATTGCTCCTTTACAAAAAGACGGAAGGGTGGACGTTGAGAAATTGTTAGAGCTTATTGACGAGAAAACGAGTTTCGTTTCCGTTATGCACGTGAATAACGAAATTGGCGCGATAAACGACGTCAACGCGATTGCTAAAAAGGTAAAGGCGAAAAATCCGCGCGTTATTTTTCATAGCGACGGCGTGCAAGCGTACGGAAAAATTCCTTTCAAATTGTGTAAAGAAATCGATTTGTATTCGGTAAGCGCGCACAAAATCGGCGGATTGAAAGGTGTTGGCGGTTTAATTAAAAGAAAGTCTTTGGTGTTGCCGCCTTATTTAATTGGCGGTGGACAAGAATCAGGTAAGCGTAGCGGAACGGAAAACGTTTTTGGGATAAAACAATTTCAATATGCGGCTGAGGAAAAGTTTGCCGCGTTAAAAGAGGATTATCAACGCTTATCTATCTATCGTGAAAAATTATGGCAAGGGTTGGATAAAGAAATTTTCGTTCGTTTGTCGGGGCTTGACGGGACGCCGTACATATTAAGCGTATCGGCCGTTGGGTTGCGTGGCGAAGTGTTGTTGCATATGCTTGACGATAAAGGGCTTATCGTTGGTACGGGTTCGGCTTGTTCGTCTAATGCAAAAACGCGGTATAGCAAGGTGGTTTTGGCGTGCGGATATGATGAAAAGACAGCGGACGGCGTGTTACGTTTGAGTTTTTCTTCTTTAACGACGGAAGAAGAGATAGATAAAGCGGTTGAAATATTAAACGAAACCGGGCGCGAATTAAAGCGCCGTATGCAGTAAGGTGAATTATGAAAAAGGTATTGATTATACGATATGCGGAAATATGGTTGAAAGGGAAAAATAGAGGCTTTTTCGAACGCGCTTTTGAAACGAATTTAGCGCGCGCGATTAAAGATTTTTCCTGTACGCTTATTAAACAAAGCGGACGCTATCTCGTAACTGATTTCGAAGACTACGAAGCAGAAGAGATTATTGAAAAGCTTAAAAAGGTATTTGGCGCGCACACCATCAGTTTGGCGTATGAAACGGATTCCGATTTAGATTCTATATTCGCAGCGGCAAAAAATATATGCCGTGAAAACGGCACTTTTAAGGTGGAGTCGCATAGAGGGGATAAAAAATATCCGCTTACCTCCGTGGAAATCAGTAAAACGTTGGGTGGTATGATATTATCGCAATACCACGGCTTGAAAGTGGACGTACATACGCCCGATTTTACCGTTCGCGTGGATATAAGAGAACACGGAAAAGCCCTTGTTTTTGGGGATTATATTGAGGCGGCAAACGGTATGCCCGTAGGCACGGCAGGAAAAGGATTATTGCTCCTTTCAGGGGGTATCGACAGCCCCGTGGCAGGGTATATGATGGCAAAACGCGGCATGAAAATCGATTGTTTACATTTCCACAGCTATCCCTATACGAATATGCAAGCGAAAGAGAAAGTGGTGGATTTGGCGAAAATTTTAGCGGAATACACCTGCGGAACGCATTTGTACACCATCAGTGTAACGCATATTCAAGAGGCGATACACGAAAAATGCAAACCGCAACTGATGATTACGCTTCTTCGCCGTTTTATGTATCGAATAGCCGAAAGACACGCGTTGAAAATGGGCGCGCAATGCTTAATTACAGGTGAAAGCTTGGGACAAGTCGCCAGCCAAACGATTGAGGGGATGACTTCGTCCAATTCGGTTGTGGAAACGTTGCCCGTGCTTCGTCCACTCGTAGGGTTTGATAAAAATGAAATCATTGATAAATCGGTAAAAATGGGCGCGTATGAAACTTCTATTTTGCCGTTTGAAGATTGTTGTACGGTATTCTTGCCCGATTTCCCTGCAATTCGCCCTAAACTTGACGAGATTCAAAGAGAAGAAGCAAAATTAGACGTTGAAGGGCTGATTGCAGAAGCCTTCTCGTCGATTGAAAAAATTAAGTTATAAAAACTACGTAAAAGAGGAATTTTTTTCAAAATACACGTTTTTTGGCTTGACTTTTCTATTAAATTTAACTATAATGTCATAGTAATGTTTCAGCGCTGCTATGGCTCAGTTGGTAGAGCGCGTCCTTGGTAAGGACGAGGTCGGCGGTTCAAATCCGCCTAGTAGCTCCAAAAAAAAAGAACACCAAGTAATGGTGTTCTTTTTTGTTGTTGTGGGGTGAATTGCCGACCTCCTAAATAATTATACGGACGAGGTCGGGCTGACGCTCGCAGGCTCGCTATTCCGTCGCGTTGCTCCTTACAAATCCGCCTAGTAGCTCCAAAAAAAAGAACACTCGATAGAGTGTTCTTTTTTGCTTGGGTTTTAAGCTTAAATAAAAATATTTTTTTCTTGAGCAGTCGTTTTATATAAAACGTTGCGTACGTTTTCAGCAAAGACGTCCTTTTCAAAACAAGCTTTCGCTACGCCTGATAAAACGTTTTCATCGTGCGCGCGTGAAATGATAGGGAAAGGGCTTTGCGAGAGGGAGGACAACACGTCGCTGCGTTCTTTATTTACGGCTAATAGACGCAAATATAACGGGGAGGCGAGGCAACCGCGAATCAACGATTTTTCGATGTTTAATAGATTTTGTAAGGCGATTCTGCGGATACGCGAGGAGGTATAACGCGTCGAGGTGAGATTTTCTACGAGTGTTTTACTTTCTAATGCGGCTTTTTTAAAGGCGTTTTCTAAACCTTCGTTGCAATCGCATACGCGCGAAATATCTTCTTTATTTTTTACCAAAACGGCGTATTTCTCTATATTATCTAGGCAATTTTCGAGTTTTTCAGGTAAGTCTTTACGGACGAAATCGGGTATGTTTTTTTCGATATTTTCACCGTTAAAAATGGCGTTTCTTATCGCGGTAGCGGAAGAAAAGTCGTTTTCTAATTCAGGGGTAGAATAGCCGCTGCCTATACGTTGTATAGGCAAAATATCTACGTCGCTACCTTTTTCTAAAAGGGATTTCGTGTATTCAATGCCTAAAATATTATTGGGCGAGGAAAGGAGATTTATTGGGATAAACCCTGCAAAAGCTTGCGCCCTTGCTTTCGCGTAACTTATCCCTGTATCCATTAAATTTTTTATTGCGCTGGAAACGTCTTCCGGTTCGTCGTTAAGATATCTTGCGGCGGAAACAAAAGCGAGTTTATCAGCATTTTCTGCGCCAAAACAAAGGTATTTTACGTCGGGTATGGACGTTAATAAATGCGTCGCGCCTTTGGCAAAGAGCTCTGCGTTTGCAGTAGAGAAAACGGTGGGCAGTTCGATAACGGCATCTGCGCCTGCTAAAACGGCGTGTTTTGCGCGGGTGTATTTATCCATAATCGCAGCTTCGCCGCGTTGTACAAAACTGCCACTCATAAAGCAAACGACGGCGTCGGCGTTGGAACGTTCTTTTGCGGCGTTTAGCTGGAAAAGATGTCCGTTATGAAATGGGTTGTATTCGCAAATAATCGCGCAAATCTTCATTTTATTTTCCCGTTTCCCTTTACATTAAACGAAATGTGTGATATAATATTTAGTAGCGGTTAAACGCCACTATCAATATTATACACGAAACGAATAAAGAAATAAAGCGTTTTAAGAGGTAAATTATGAAGAATATATTGGACGAAATCAAGAGCAAAGCAAAAGCATTACAAAAAACGATTGTACTTTGCGAAGGGGAAGACAAACGAGTTGTAAAAGCGGCTGCAGACGCCACGAAAGAAGGGATTGCGAAAATCGTATTGCTTGGTGACGAAGTGGAAATTAAAAAGGCGAACCCTGACGTGGATTTGACGGGGGTAGAAATCGTTAATCCGCTTACGTCTGAAAAGTTGCCTGCTTATAATGCAAAACTTTGCGAACTTCGCGCGTCCAAAGGTATGACGAGCGAACAAGCTGCAAAATTGCTGACGGACGGCACGTATTTTGGCGCGATGATGTTAAAAATGGGCGACGTTGACGGGCTTGTTTCGGGCGCGTGTCACTCAACGGCGAATACTCTTCGCCCCGGTTTGCAAATTATCAAAACGGCAAAAGGCGTTTCTTCCGTTTCCAGTTTTAACCTTATGATTTGTCCGCCTCAAGGCAATCAATATTGTCCTGACGGGCTTGTGGTGTTCGCCGATTGCGGTTTGAACCCTACGTATTCGAGTGAGGGGCTTGCAGATTGCGCAATTGCTACGGCAAATTCCGCAAAAGCAATCGCTGGAATCGAGCCCAAAGTTGCTATGCTTTCCTTCTCCACGTTTGGAAGCGCAAAGCACGATAACGTAACTGCGGTGGCAGAGGCAGTGAAAATAGCGAAAGAAAAAGCTCCCGATTTGAAATTGGACGGTGAAATGCAATTCGATGCGGCAATCGTTCCTTCTGTTGCAGCGTTAAAAGCGCCCAATTCGGAAGTGGCTGGTCACGCAAACGTATTCATTTTCCCTGATTTGCAAGCAGGTAACATTGGGTATAAAATTGCAGAACGCCTTGGCGGTTTTATGGCGGTAGGCCCGATTTGTCAAGGTTTTGCGAAACCGATTAACGACCTTTCCAGAGGTTGTAAAAGCGAGGATATCGTCGCGGCGGTTGCAATTACGGCGTTACAAACACAGCTTGGTTAATAAAAGACGATAAAAGTTGTAAAAAATCGAAAATTTCATCGAAAAAAAAGTTGACAAAGCTGTTGAAATATACTATACTTGAAAGGCTGGTTTTATGATGATTATCGATATAAGAAAGCTTAACGTACAAAAAAAGTACGTAGGGGAGCTGGAATATTTATATGACGCTCCACAAGAATTGATTGAGATTCCGTTTGTGAAGTTTGCTTCACCGGTTGTCGTGCGTTTCTTTTACGAATTGTTTGAAGACGACGCCTTGGAAATTCACGGCACGGTTTCGTATCTTTTGGAAGGGCAATGCTCGAGATGCTTAAAGGAAGCGAAAACCGAGGTGGAGGGAGAGTTGGACGCGTTGTTTGAACCAAAGGTTGACAGCGAGGATTATTCCTATTCCAACGGAATTGTTGATTTGCAAAAAGCCGTAAACGAGGCAATAATGGCAAGTATGCCGTTTGTTCTTTCTTGCGGTGACGATTGCGAGAGTATCGGTTATAATTCCGAATCTGCAAACGATAAAAAATAGAAAAAACATTGAGGTGTTAATATGGCAGTACCTAAGAGTAAACAATCTAAGAGCAGAACGAACAAGAGATTTGCTAACTACAAGGCAACCGCAGCTACGCTTGTGGAATGCCCTCATTGTCACGAATTGATGCAGTCGCATAACGTATGCAAAAACTGCGGCTATTACAACGGCAAAGAAGTAGTTGTAGAAAAAGAAGAAGCTCAAAAATAATTCGTCTATGCAAAAGTAAACAAGCAGGCGGGTTGCGTAAAGCACCCGTCTTTTTGCGTTATTATAAAACGGAAATAAACCAAGGTTAAGAATTTTATTTGCTTGACAACAAAAGAAATATTTGTTATAATTATATTATAATTATAAAGAAATTAAGAAAGGGAACGCGTAATGAAGGAGAAATTTTCCGTTAGTGGTATGACTTGTTCTGCCTGTTCGGCAGGGATAGAGAGAACGGTAAAAAAACTTAATGGCGTCAATAGCGCAGACGTATCTTTAATGGGCGAGTGTATGACGGTAGAATACGACGAAACCGTGATAACGCGCCAAGAGATATTTGACGAGGTTATAAAGCTTGGTTACGGCGTGGAAAAATACGACGAAAACGTCTTAAAAGAAAGAAAACCGCAGCCTAATAAATTGAGAAAAAGATTTTTTATTTCCTTGTCTTTTTTGTTGCCGTTGATGTATTTTTCTATGGGTGCTATGATTGGGCTGCCGCAACCGCCTGAGGTGGTTAACGTAACGCTTCAAATGCTTTTGTCCATAGCCGTGATTGCGGTCAATTTTAAGTTTTTTTCAAGTGGGGCAAAAGCGCTTGTAAAAAAATCCCCCAATATGGATACTTTGGTAGGGCTGGGCTCCGGTATTTCATTTTTGTACAGTTTCGTCTATACGATTTTGTTATACGCAAAAAGAGATTTCGGCGTGCATATGTTTTACGAATCAGCGGCAATGATTTTGGTATTGGTGACGCTGGGGAAATGGTTGGAAGAGCGCTCGAAAAGAAAAACGGGCGACGAAATTGAAAAACTCATTCAATTGATGCCAAGCGTCGTTACGGTGGAAAAAAATGGCGCGCAAGAGAAAATTGCTTTTTCCGCGCTGGAAATTGGTGACGTATTGGTGGTAAAGCAGGGAGAATACGTGCCCGTTGACGGTAAAATTATCGAAGGGCACGCATATATCGACCGCGCGGCAATTACCGGGGAAAGTATGCCGATAGAAGCGCAAGAAGGCGACGTTGTTACAGGCGCAGATATCGTAAAAAGCGGTTATATCAAAGTTTTGGCGGAAAAAGTTGGGGCGGATACAACACTTTCGCAAATTGTAAAAATGGTGAAAGACGCAGGCGCAAGCAAAGCGCCGATACAAAAAGCCGCGGATAAGATTGCGGGGATTTTTGTGCCTATCGTAACGTTAATTGCGATTGTGACATTTGTGGTTTGGTTTGTTATGGCTGATTTGGCGACGGCAGCGAATTTCGCCATTAGCGTTCTTGTGATTTCCTGCCCTTGCTCGTTGGGTTTAGCCACGCCCGTGGCAATTATGGCTGCGACGGGACGAGGGATGTCTTTAGGGATTTTATATAAAGACGCCGAGGCGTTGCAAAAAGCAAAAGATGTCAATTGCGTTTTGCTTGATAAAACGGCGACGTTGACGGTTGGACAACCCAAAGTAACCGATTTCGTGTGTTTGCAAGGCGAAACGATGGCGATTTTACAGTTGGCTTATGCGATAGAAAATCATTCTAATCATCCAATCGCCGAGTGTATTAAAAATTACGCAGAGGAAAACGGAAATAAAAAAGGAAGTATCTCCGTAGAAAATTACTTGTATGAAACCGGCAAGGGCGCTATCGCGGAATTTGCAGGAAAGAAGTATCGTATGGGCAATCGACGTTTGTTGGGAAAAACGGCGGATAAACAAACGATAAAATGGGAAAAAGAGTATTCAAAACAAGGGAAAACGGTCGTTTTTTTGGCAGACGAGAAAGAACTTCTTGCCGTGTTTGCCTTGGCGGATACATTAAAGGATGAGAGCGCGTTGGCGGTTGCGGAATTAAAAGAACGCGGTATTCGTGTAGCAATGTTAACAGGCGATAACGAAAACGTGGCAAAAGCCATTGCCAAGCAGGCAGGGGTTGAAGAATATTTTGCGGAAGCGTTGCCCAAAGATAAAGCAGAGGCGGTAGAACGCGTTCGTGCCGTGGGCGGATTTGTCGCGATGGTTGGCGACGGAATTAACGACAGCCCAGCGTTAAAGGCGGCTGACGTCGGCGTGGCAATGGGTAACGGAACGGACGTTGCCATTGATAGCGCGGACGTGGTCCTTTCCAGAGGGGATTTAACGCTTGTCAATACGATGATTGATTTAAGTAAATCCACGGTGAAAAATATTCACCAAAATCTTTTTTGGGCGTTTTTCTATAACGTTGTGGCGATACCTATCGCCGCGGGTGTATTTTCTTTCATTGGGTTTACGTTAAATCCTATGATTGGTGCGGCGTGTATGAGTTTAAGTTCGCTTTTCGTTGTAACAAATGCGTTGCGATTGACGCGATTTCATAAGAAAAAAGAGAAAAAAACGAGGGAAATAGATATGGAAAAAACGATAAAAATTGAAGGGATGATGTGCCAACATTGCGTTGCGCACGTAACCAAGGCTTTGCAGTCGCTTGACGGGGTGGAAGTTATAGAGGTAAATTTAAAGAAAAAAAGAGCCGTGGTTAAAACGGACGTTTCCAACGAAACGCTTAATAAGGCGATTGAAGAAGCAGGATACACGGTGAAAGGCATTTCATAATTCCTTTGACAAGAAAGGAAAAACAATGACAAAATATAACAAAAGCTAACGCTTGTATATACGTTATCATATTTCCATAAAAACATATGTGGAGGCGATATATGCAGCAAACGTTACTTTTGGATAAACGCACACGTGGACTTATCGAAGATTACGTACCGCAAGGGGATATCTTGGAAGGCGTCGTGTGCTTTTTTTCCGTCTTTTCCGATTATACGAGAGTAAAAATTTTATCAGCGTTGGCAATTAGCGAACTGTGCGTTACCGACCTGTCAAGGATATTAGAAATCAACCAAACGACCGTTTCTCATCAATTGCGATATTTAAAAAGCGCCGGTATGGTTAAATGTGTTCGGCAAGGGAAAATCGTCTTTTACAGTCTTACAGACGATTCGATTAACGACGTTTTATTAAAAGGCATCGAGTTTTTAGGTTGCTAAACGGTATTTTTTACGTGATTCTCTTGCAAAAAAACGTAAATTAGTATATAATAATGATAGGCTATTGCGCTTAAAATTCACGGTGGGAGTATTTCCGCCGTTTTCGGCTTAAAAATTGGTGGGATATGAGCGAATTACAAGAAAAATTAAAATTACTTCCCGATAATCCGGGCGTATATATTATGCTCGATAAAGACGGGGTGGTGATTTACGTTGGGAAAGCGCGCGTTTTAAAAAATCGCGTGCGCCAATATTTTCACTCGTCAGCCAAACCGGAAAAAGTGGCTGCAATGGTGGAAAATATCGCCGATTTTTCCTACATTATTACGAAGACGGAAATAGACGCGTTAGCGTTAGAGAATACACTTATTAAAAAATACAAACCCAAATACAATATTCTTTTAAAAGACGATAAGACGTACCCTTATATAAAAATCACGAAAGAGGAATTTCCGCGTGTATGTATTACGCGAAAAATCAAAAAAGACGGAAAATATTTCGGTCCTTTTATGGGCGGAGTGCGTTGTGGTGATATTTTGGACGTCGTTGAATCGGTTTATAACGTCCGTACCTGTTCGACGGTGGTGGGGGCAAAAGCAAAAAAGCCGTGTTTGGCGTATCATTTACATCGCTGTCTTGCGCCTTGTGGACATATGTGCAGTAAAGCGGAATATGCGGAACGCGTAAAAAAAGCAGTCGCTTTTTTAGACGGAAATTACGAGGAAGCTGAAGAAATTTTACGTGAAAAAATGACAAAATTCGCCGAGAACGAAGAATTTGAACTTGCTATGGAGTACCGTGAAAAGTTACAAATGCTATCGAAGTTAAAGTTAAAGCGAATTACGTCGCTGAACCGAGCAATCAACGCAGATATTATCGCCTTAAAAACAAATTATTTGTATTCCTCCGTCAATGTGTTGGTGACGCGTAGCGGAATTATGCAGGGCGGCAGCAATTTTGCGTTGGAAGATTGCTCGTTTACGGAAAGCGACGCGCTTACGGCGTTTATAATTCAATTTTATTCCACGCACGAATTACCACAAGAGATTATCACGCAAGATTTTTGCGAAAAAGAATTGCTAGAAAATTATTTTTTAGAAAAATTCAGTAAAAAAGTTACGATTACCGTTGCCAAAGCAGGGGTGAAAAAGCAATTGCTGGATATGGCGGAGAAAAACGCTGACGAATATCTTTCAAAATCGATTGATAAAATTCGTCATAAGAACGATATGACGAAAAACGCCTGCGCGCGTTTGCAGGATTTGCTTGGGCTCTCAAAATACCCTAAACGGATGGAGTGTTACGATATTTCTAACATTAGCGGTGTAGATAAAGTTGGTTCTATGGTCGTATTTATCGACGGCGAAGCAGAACGGAGCAGTTATCGCCGTTTTAAGATTAAGACGGTGGAAGGGGCAAACGATTACGCGTCGCATCAAGAAATGATGCGTCGTCGATTGGCGAAATTGGCTACGGAAGAAGCGGAACGTTTTCCCAAACCGGATTTAATTGTCATCGACGGTGGCAAAGGACAACTTTCAGCGGTTAAAGAGGTGTTTGACGAGTTTGGTATTCACGATATAGATTTAATTGCGTTGGCGGAAAAGGAAGAGGAGATATTTACGCTGTTTTCTGCGTTCAGCGTAAAAATAGATAGACGTGATTACGCGTTGAAAATGTTACAGCGTTTGCGCGACGAGGCGCACCGTTTTGCCATAACGTATTTTAGAAGTTTGCACTCCAAACGCAATTTAGCGTCCGTGTTAGAAGAGATTGAGGGCGTTGGAAAGAAAAAGCAAACAGCTTTAATGGCTCAATTTGGTACGATTGATAAAATTATGAACGCGAGTGTAGAAGAGCTTTGTACCGTCGAGGGCATCGGTAAAGAACTTGCGGAAAAAATAAGAGTTTATTTTAAGGAAAAAATATAAATGAAAAAGTTGCGGTATCCTTTAATCGTTTCCGATTTTGACGGCACGTTAGCAAGGCGTGACGGCACGGTGAGTGAGCGTACGAAAAGGACGATTGAACAATTTATTGCCGACGGGGGGACGTTTGTTATTTGCACGGGACGTATGCCCAGCGCAATTTTACCTAAAGCGCGCGCTTTAGGATTAAAAGGATTGCTTTGTTGCGGACAAGGCTCGGTTATTCTTGATATAAGCAGCGGGGAAACGTTGCTGCAAGGCAGGATGTCCAATGCGTTATCCGTTCAAATCTGCAAAAAAATGGAAGAAATGGGGTTACATACGCACGCTTATGATTTATACGAGTATTATTCGAATATGGACGACGAGCCGTTGCGTAAATACGAAGAAGCGGTTGGAATAAAAGCGAAACGTATTTTAGATAAACCGCTTTGGAAATATATAGAAGAAACGGAAATGCAATCGTTTAAATTTTTAATGATGGTGGATTCGAAAGAAAGTAATGCGTTGATTGAAAAAATTTCATCTTTTCAATTTCCAAATTGCGTCGTGACGAAAAGCGCAAACTTTTTAATTGAAATATGCAATGCCGCGTATTCAAAAGGTACGGCGTTAGCGTTTTTAGCAGAACGTTTTCATATACCGTTAGAGAATACGATTGCGATTGGCGACCAATGGAACGATATGCCGATGCTGGAAAAAGCAGGGCTGGGTTTGGCTGTTGCCAACGCGCAACCGGAATTAAAACAAATTGCGACGGCGTTACCGTATAGTAATAACGAGGATGCCGTTGCGTACGTGATAGAAAAATACGGATATTACGAAGAATAAACAATTACGAAATAATTACGATGATAGAAATTCTTGCACCTGCCGGCAATACGCAATGCGCAAACGCCGCGATAGACAACGGCGCAAACGCCATATATTTAGGTTACAGTTCCTTTTCCGCACGTCAAAGCGCTGATAACTTTGACGAAGCGGCGCTTTTTGACGTAGTTAAAAGGGCGCATTTTTGCGGAGTAAAGGTGTACGTTGCGATGAATACGTTGGTAAAGGAAAGTGAATTGGACGAGTTTATTAAAACGCTTCTTTCCGTTTGGGCGTGTGGCGTAGACGCAATTATTATGCAAGATTTATTGCTTGGAAAAGAAATTAAGTCGCGTTATCCAGAAATTGTTTTACACGCCAGTACGCAAGCCGGCGTTTGTAATGAAAACGGCGCAATATTTGCAAAAGAGTGCGGTTTTTCGAGGGTTATTTTGGCAAGAGAAACGCCTTTTACTGAAATACAGAAAATTACGAAGATAATTGAAACGGAGGTTTTTGTCCAAGGGGCGCTTTGCACTTGTTTTTCAGGTCAATGTTATTTTTCCTCTTTTGCCGGCGGAAATAGCGGCAATCGCGGTAGATGTAAACAGCCTTGCAGAAAGCTGTACGCATATAATAGAAACGGCAACACGGAAAAAAATTACGCGCTGTCATTATCCGATTTATGCGTTGGAGAGGATATACGAAAATACATAGACGCAGGCGTTACGTCTTTTAAGATAGAAGGAAGGCTTCGTCGCGCGGAATATGTTGGCGCGGCTGTTCGCTATTATAATACGTTGCTACAAGGCGGAGAAAAAGCCGTCGCTTTGTCGGACCTTAAAAGAACGTTTAATCGAGGTAATTATACGAAAGGGCTGGCGTTTGGACAAGATAAGCGGTTACTTTCCACTGCGGTACAAGGACATATTGGGGAAAAAGTAGGCGTAGTAAAAGTCGTTAACGGGAAATATTTTGTAGAAAGCAATATGCAGCCTTTAGAAGGCGACGCTTTCAAAATTTTACGCGAAGGGAAAGAAGTGGGAGGCGCTATTTTCATAAAAAGAGAAAATAGAGGCTTTGTCATTTCTTCAAAAACTCGTCTTAAAAACGGAGATGGGGTTTTTATTACGACGGATACGGCGGTGAACGAACGTGTGCTTTCAAGCAAAAAACAAGGCGTATTGCATTTGTATTTGTATTTTAAGCAAGGTGAACGACCGATAGCGGAAGGGGCAGGCGTATCGATTGTCGGCGACGGTAATTTAGAGGAGGCAAAAACGCATCCGTTAAGCGTGGAAGAAGTTGTTCGATGTTTTGAGAAGACGGACGGCTTGCCTATAAACGTTATTTTCGACGACGTGGTTGTTGAAGGGGAAATATTTGTTCCAAAATCCGAATTGAACGCTTTTCGCAGAAAAGTGTATATGGAAATTGCCGAAAATGTTGCCAAGGGAAACCGAAAGATGCCTGTATTTGCACCGATAAAATACGACATAAATGGTGAAAATGAAAAAACGGCAATCATCTCTAATGATTTTACGGGCGTAAAATGCGACGTGGCAATATATAAACCAAACGATTATTCTGCGCCGTTACCAAAGTCGTTTATCAACGGGGATTTTGAGAAATTTTTATATTATCCTGCGTATTTCACTGCCGAGGATGAAGAACGGTTACGTGAAATACACCAAGAAATTCATTTCGATGGGGTTTATGCGGAAAATTTTGCCGGAGCGATATTCGCGCAAAAAAACGATTGCAAAATATTTGCGGGCACGGGTTGGAATTTAACAAATTCGGTGGCGGTTGCGCAATTTTTACGCTTGGACAACGCTTCCTATTACGCGGTTTCTAAAGAGCTTAACGACAATGAAATCCGTTCGCTTACGGGAATGCACGCTTTTATGCTCTCAAGTGGAAATATCAAAGTTATGGACCTTTGTTATTGTCCGTTTGGAAAGACGTGTGGCTTATGCGATAAAAAGGAAATCTATACGCTTACTGACGAACAGAACAGGGTTTTTCCTGTACGCCGTTACGTATCGGCAAACGGTAATTGTCGATTTGAAGTATTTAACTGTGCAGATTTAATCGGCGTAGGAGTATTTGGCGTAGGGAAATTGGCGGAAGTGTCTTTACAGGAAGATAAGGGTAGCGCTGCGCAAGCAGTATGTAACGAATTATTACAAAAAAAGATTTATCGCAACTATACGTCCGGACACGCAAAAAGGGGCGTATTATAAGGGTTAAGCAATGAACCAAAGAGCAATTGAAAGTACGGAATTGAATAAAATACTCGCGTTGGTTGCTAATTACGCCGTTTTGGACGGAGGTAAGGCTTTTTTATTGCAAACACAACCGATGAACGACGTAAAAGAAGCGAAAAAACAGCTAAAAATCACGGAAGAATGCGTCGCCTTACTCTTTACTCACGGCGTAGCAAAAATTGAGTATTTTCCGCCTTTTACCGACGAGATTGGACGGGCAAAAAAGGGGTCGGCGCTTTCTTGTGCGGAATTTTTAAAAATTGGCGCGTTATTGCGAAGTGCAAGAATAGCGCGTACGAGTGTGGTAAACGTGAACGACGAGGAAGTGATTTCAATAAGAAATCTCGTTGACGCGCTGTATTATGACGAAAATTTAGAAGAAGATATTCATACGAAAATCCTCAACGATACGGAAGTAAGTGATTATGCAAGCGATAAACTGTATATGCTGCGCAAAGAAATTCGTTTGCTTAATGAAAGAATTCGCGTAAGGTTATCCGAGTATTTATCGGGTAGTGAAGGCAAATACTTACAAGACGGAATCGTGACGATGCGTGATAATCGTTACGTATTGCCCGTACGCGCAGAATATAAACGTAATATTAAAGGGTTCATACACGACCGTTCGGCAAGTGGAGCAACCTTTTTTATCGAGCCGGAAGAAGTGTTGGAAATGAACAACGAACTCCGTTCGCTTATGCTAGACGAAAAGGAAGAAGTGGAACGTATTTTAGGAGAATTATCAAGACGAGCCGGATGTATTGCAGAAGAATTGATAACGGATATTTCCGTTTTAGAAGAAATGGACGCTGCATATGCCCGTGCGGAATATGCGTATAAGCTTTCTTGTGTAAAACCTGAAATCAACGATAAAGGGGAAATCTTTATTGAAAAAGGCAGACATCCTTTAATTGATAGAAAGAAAGTCGTTCCCGTCAGTTTGGCGTTAGGGAAAGAATATCGTTTTCTGCTAATCAGCGGCCCTAATACGGGCGGGAAAACCGTTTCATTAAAAATGGTGGGCTTATTTTCGTTGATGGCAATGTGTGGTTTATTCGTGCCTGCGAAACGCGCGGTACTATCGGTGTTTGACGAAATCTATTGCGATATTGGGGACGCGCAAAGCATTGAAGAAAGTCTTTCTACTTTTTCTTCGCATATTACCAATATTATTCATATCGTTAACAACGTCAACGAAAAGAGTCTTGTCCTGATAGACGAACTCGGTGGTGGAACGGACCCTGATGAAGGGCAAGCGTTGGCGAAAGCAATAATCTCTTATCTTTTAAAAACGGGCGCGGCAGGCGTCATTACGACGCACTATACTTCGCTGAAAGAATTTGCTTTTTCTGCAAGCGGCATTGAAAACGCTTGTATGGAATTCGATGCAAATACGTTGCAACCGTTATACGTGATGCGCATCGGTTTGCCTGGGTCAAGCAACGCGCTGGGCATTTCACGGCGATTAGGGTTAAAGGAAAGTATTTTAAACGAAGCGTTATCCAATTTATCCGTTGGCGCGCAAAAATTTGAAAATATCGTCCGTAGCGCAGAGGAAAGCCGTATTGAGGCGGAAAACGCATTGCACGAGAGTAATCGTCTAAAAGACGAGTGGAAAGAAAAGCTTGCGCAATTGCAAAAAGACCAAGAAAAATTGCAAAAAGAAAGGGATAAATTGCAAGTATCAGCGCGGGCGGAGGCAAGGCGTATTATCAACGAGCGCGCTTCGCAAGCAGAAGAATTATTGGCGGAAATCGAGGCGATTTTTGCCAAGCAAACGGTTACGGAAGCGGATTTGATTCAAGCAAGAACGTTGAAAAATAAGTTGGGCGATAAAGTGTTTGATACGGAAAGCGAAGAATTGATTCGTCCACAATACGTTTTAGCGACGGAAAAAGATATATACGTTGGCGCGAAGGTTTACGTTAAAAATATCAATCAAGAAGGCGTTGTGCAAAAGACGCGTCCTGAAAAGAAGGAAGCGGAAATTTTGTGCGGAAATATTCGCATACGCAGTAAATTTTCTGATTTGTCGATTGTAATTGGCGAAGAAAAGGCGCAAACTGTAAAAGGGAAGAAAAAGCTTTGGGAAAAGAATAACAACGATGCGGTAGAGGTGAGAAAAACGCTAATCCCTAAGAAATCCCCGACGCTGGAAATTAACGTTATTGGTATGACGGTGCACGAAGCGTTGCCGGACGTAGAGGCGTTTATTGACGCCGCTGTGATTGCTAATTTAGAAGAAGTGCGTATCGTTCACGGTGTTGGGACGGGAAAATTGCGTGCCGGAATACACGATTTTTTACGTGGACATAAAAACGTGGAAGAATTCCGTTTTGGGAAATACGGTGAAGGAGAAACGGGCGTTACAATCGTCAAAATAAAATAGAGAAAGCGTATAAAATTCAAAAAAAAGAAATAGGATATTACGAAATCTTTTTTTTGAGGTAAATATGCAAAAAAAAATCCCCGTACGTCGCCGCAGCGGAAATTGGAAGATGAACGTACTTTCTAACGTAGTGTTAGGGCTGATGGTATTATCTATTGGCGCTTTTACGATATTTGCAACGGAAGATTCCGTGAAAACGGACGTTGAAGCAGCGGAAATTTATCGCTTTGGCGCAACGGAATCAAATAACGTTTCGTTGATGTTTAACGTTTATTGGGGAACGGAAGAAGTTTATCAAATTTTAGAAATTTTGCAAAACCACAACGCAAAAGCCACCTTTTTTATAGGCGGTTGTTGGGCGGACGATAACGCGCAATGTTTGAAAGATATTCACGCGCGCGGGCACGAAATTGGCAATCACGGATATTTTCATAAAGACCACTCAAAATTAAACGCGAAAGAAAATGAACGGGAAATTGACTCTTGTAACCGCTTTATCTCGTTGGCAATCGGAGAAAAAATTACGCTGTTTGCTCCGCCGAGTGGCGCATATTCCAACGACACCCTTTCTGCGTGTAAAGCGTTGGGGATGAAAACGATTTTATGGTCAAGAGATACGATTGATTGGCGCGATAAAGATGCAAAAACGATTTATCGCCGCGCAACCAAAGATATTCGCGGAGGGGAATTCGTTTTGATGCATCCAATGGAGCACACGGTAAAGGTCTTAGACGATATTTTAACTTATTACCAATCGCAATCGCTTATGGCGGTTACAGTTTCAAAAAATTTACAGCAAAAAACAAATAGTTAACGGAAGGACAAAAATATGGTATTTGAAAAACGATATGAAAACGGGCTTCGCTTAGTTGTAAAACAAATGCAAGGGTTAATGTCGGTGACGATGGGGATACTCGTTGGAACGGGCGCAAGCGCGGAAACGGACAAGGAAGATGGCATTTCACATTTTATCGAGCATATGCAATTTAAGGGCACGAGAAAACGCAATGCCTTCGAGGTATCCGATGCGTTTGATAGATTGGGCGCGCAGGTAAACGCTTTTACCGGCAAAGATTTGACGTGTTATTATTCCAAGTGTACGTCCGACCATACGGCGGAGTGTTTTGAGATTCTTTCCGATTTGTTTTTGAATTCTACCTTCCCCGATGAAGAGATGGAACGCGAAAAAAACGTTGTTTGTGAAGAGATTGCAATGAACGAGGATTCTCCTGAAGATTTATGTATGGATTTGCTCGCAAAAGCGTTTTACGGCGAAGAAAATTACGGTAGAAATATCCTTGGTTCGGTTAAAAACGTAAAAGGGTTTACCGTCGAAGATATGTTGCGTTACAAACGTGCGCGTTATTGCCCTGAGAATATCGTTATATCTTTTGCAGGGGCAATTGATAAAGTGACGGCGCAAACGCTCGTCGAAACGTATTTTGGCGGGTTGGATAAAGGTGCGTTTGAAAAACGTACGCCTATTTTGAACGCGGAAAAAAAGAGCCTTGTTAAAAAGAAACCGATTGAACAAATGCATATCGGCATTGCCTATCCTTCGCCGCAAAGGGGCAGCGATATGGAAAACGCCGTATCCGTTGTAAACGGTGTGCTTGGCGGGTCAATGAGTTCGCGCTTATTTCAAGAAGTGCGTGAAAAACGCGGGCTTGCGTATTCTGTATATTCCTATGCGTCGCCCTACAATGATTGCGGTGCGCAAATTATTTACGCGGGGGTTAATCCTACCCAAAAACAGCAAGCGTACGACGCTATCAACGCCGTCGTTGCGGATTTAAAGAAAAACGGCATTACGCAAGAAGAATTTTTGCGCAGCCGCGAACAAATGAAATCCAGTTTGTTTTTTAGCAATGAAAACAGTAATTCTCAAATGCTTTTGTACGGAAAATATATGCTGAATTTCAATAAAATATTTGATTTTGAGAAGAAACTGGATATTATCAATACGCTTACGTTAAAAGACGCATTGGCGGCGATTGAGATTATGTTTGACGAAAATAATAAGGCGGTATCGTTGGTGGGAAATACTGACGAGGCGTTCGTAAAATAACGATGTTGCAAAGAAAATTTGGTTTTCCACCAATTTACAACGAAGAGAGTAGAGTGTTGATTTTGGGTAGCTTTCCGTCGGTAAAAAGCCGTGAAATCTCCTTTTATTACGGACATAAACAAAACCGTTTTTGGAAGATGTTGTGCGGTTATTTTCAGGAGGAAATACCTGCAACGGTTGAAGACAAAAAAGATTTTTTATTGCGTAATAAAATTGCGTTATGGGATATAGCAACGTCTTGCGAAATCGAGGGCTCGGCAGATGCAACGATAAAAAATGCTGAAATTGCAAATTTAAGCGAGATAATAAGCACCGCAAAATTAGAAAGAATTTTTTTGAACGGTTCGCTTGCGTACGCTTTATTCCTTCAGCGCTACGAAGATTTGCCTATTCCGTATTTGAAAATGCCTTCGACAAGTCCTGCAAACCCCAGATACGACGAAGAAACGTGGAGAAAAGCGCTTGATGAAGTATTTTGAACTTTTAGAGAAACTACATAGCGTAAAGGATGAAAAATTTGCTGTTTTTCAAAGGAAACTGATTTTTACGCGCCAGACCATATTAGGAGTTCGCACACCCTTGCTTCGAAAAATTGCCAAAGAATACCGTGGCGAAATACACTCGTTAATGGCTTTTCCCGACGAATATTACGAGGTTACCTTTATTAAACTTGCGATAGTGTCGTCGTTGCCATACGAGCAGTTTGTTTTATGGTTGGAGCAGTGCCTTTTACGGGTGGATAATTGGGCGACGTGCGATTGTTTTAAAGCGAAATGTATCCTTGAAAACAAGGACGATTTTTTGCAAAAATTACAACGCGTTTATGCGTTGGACAATCTATACGCTAAAAGATACGTATTGGTGACGATGTTGTCTTATTATATGGACGAAGAATATTTGGAAACGGCAATGGAGTATGCGCGAAAAACACCTACGGACGAGTATTATTTACATATGGCAGTTGCTTGGTTGACAGCGGAAATAGTGATAAAACATTTTGACGTCGGCGTCGAATTTTTAAAAGAAAAAGCCTTGTCGCCAAAAACGCATAACAAAGCGATTCAAAAAGCGATAGAAAGTTATCGATTAAATAAAGAACAAAAGGAGATTTTACGTTCCTTAAAAATAAAGAATAACGTAAGGTAGATTTTATGGATATTTTACAAACGATTACACAAGAATTCAATTTACACCCCACGCACACCCAAAATATTGTCTCGCTGTTGGACGAAGGGAATACCGTTCCGTTTATCGCGCGTTACCGTAAAGAAATGACGGGCGCTTGTGACGACCAAGTGCTTCGCGCATTGTCGGACAGGCTTACGTATCTTCGAAATCTTGAAAAACGTAAAGAAGAAGTGTCAGGCTCGATTACGGAACAGGGCAAGATGACGGACGAAATCCGTTTGGCTCTTGGCGCGGCTGTTACTTTGACGGAAGTGGAAGATATTTACCGTCCGTATAAGCAAAAGAGAAAAACGCGCGCCTCCGTAGCAATAGCAAAGGGGTTACAACCGCTTGCCGACGCTATTTTGGCGCAGGATAAAGGGTTGAACGTTGCCAAAGCGGCAGAATCGTACGTAGGCGGTGAGGTGGGCTCGGCGAAAGACGCAATTGACGGTGCAAGGGACATTATCGCGGAAATTATTTCCGATGATGCGGCCACGAGAAAGAAATTGCGTAATTTTTATTTCCGCCACGGCGAAATCACCGCTTGTTACGCCAAGGGGAAGGAAGAACTTGACGAAAAGAAAACGTACGGTATGTACGCGTCGTATAGCGAGCCTGTCAGCGAAATCAAAGGTCATCGCGTACTTGCGCTCAATCGCGGCGAAAAAGAAGAGTTTTTAAAAGTATCCGTTGTCGTAGACGCTGATTTTGCCAAGCGAATTACGGCTGCAAATTTCATAAAAGACGGTGGAGAAAGCTCTCAAATCGTTAGAGAGGCGGCAGAAGACGGGTACGATAGATTGATTGCGCCGTCTGTGGAAAGAGAGATACGCGCACAACTGTTTGAAGAAGCAAGCGAACAGGCGATAAAGACGTTTGAGTTGAATTTAAAACCTCTGTTAATGCAGCCGCCTGTTAAAAACAAAGTTACGCTTGGGTGGGACCCTGCGTATAGAACAGGGTGTAAAATTTGCGTAGTGGACGGCACGGGAAAAGTGCTGGATAAAACGGTAGTATTTCCTACGCCACCGCAAAACAGAACGGAAGAAGCAAAACTCGTTTTGAAAAAGCTGATTGCAAAATGGGGCGTGGAAGTGATTTCCTGCGGCAACGGCACGGCGAGCAAAGAGAGCGAAATTTTTATCGTAGAACTGATTAAAGAAATCAAAGCGGAAACGGGCAAAGACGTTGCGTACGTTATCGTCAACGAGGCGGGGGCAAGCGTCTATTCGGCAAGCGCGCTCGGCGCGGAAGAATTCCCCGATTACGACGTTACGGCAAGAAGCGCGGTATCAATTGCGCGTCGATTACAAGACCCTCTTGCCGAACTTATCAAAATTGACCCTAAATCCATTGGCGTAGGGCAGTATCAACACGATATGAACGAAAAGCGTTTAGACGGCGCGCTTTCGGGGGTATTGGAAGATTGCGTAAACAGCGTTGGTGTTGATTTGAATACGGCAAGCGTATCGCTTTTAAAATACGTTGCAGGATTGAATTCTGCCGTGGCGAAAAACATCGTGGCGTATCGCGAAGCAAACGGGAAATTCCAATCTCGTAAGCAACTTTTAAAAGTGCCTAAATTAGGGGAAAAAGCATATACCCAGTGCGCGGGCTTTTTGCGTATTGACGATGGGAAAAACGTGTTTGACAATACGGCTGTACACCCGGAAAGTTATGAAAAAGCGGAGAAATTATTAAGCTTATTTTCGTATACCAAAGAAGACGTGCGCGCAAGAAGAATTGACGATTTACGTCAAAAAATAAAAGCTTACGGCGAAGAAAAAGCCGCAAAAGAAACGGATTTGGATAGGGCGACGCTTGCCGATATCGTTACCGAACTTATGAAACCGGGCAGAGATATCCGTGATAGCTTACCTTCGCCGATTTTACGAAAGGACTTGTTGAGCATTGCCGACTTAAAGGCGGGTATGGAACTGACGGGCACGGTGAGAAACGTGGTTGATTTCGGCGCGTTTATCGATATTGGCGTCCACCAAGACGGGTTGGTGCATATCTCGGAAATTACGGATAAATACATCCGTCACCCGTCGGAAGCGTTGAAAGTAGGACAAGTGGTGCAAGTACGTATTAAAGACGTAGACGTGAAGAAAAACCGTATTGCGCTGACGATGAAAAAGAAATAATACGTAAATTGTAATAATTTTACTTGACATTTTTTATAGAATATATTACAATACAGGTATAAAACTTTTTAACGAAAGGAGAACACTTAATATGTTAGAAAAAATTCAAGAAATGCTTGCAGAAGCGCTGAATATGCCTGTTGAAAAAGTGACGGCAGATGCAAAAATCGTAGACGATTTAGGCGCGGATTCCTTAGACGTTGTAGAACTTTTAAGCCGTTTGGAAGACGAATACGGGGTTATGATTCCCGATGAAGACGTTGAAAAACTTATCACGGTAGCAGACGTTGCAGGTGCGATTGAAGCGCTTGTTAAATAAGAAAAATATTGATAGAAAAGTCCCTTTTAAGGGACTTTTTCTTTATTTATACGGCGCAAACGATTGATTAAAAATATTTTATATGGTATAATTTTCTTGAAAGAAAATTTATGAGGTGAAATATGTTACAGGTAACGGGCGTTTCTTTGCAATACGGCAGCAAAAAACTCTTTGAAGACGTTAATTTGAAGTTTACCAAAGGGAACTGTTACGGCATTATTGGCGCAAACGGCGCAGGCAAATCTACGTTTTTAAAAGTGCTTTCCGGCGAAATCGAGCCGCAGAAAGGTTTTGTTTCTTTAGATAAAAACGAGCGTATGTCCGTTTTGCAACAAAACCAAAATATGTACGACAACGAAACGGTACTTCGTACCGTTATGCTCGGTTATAAACGTTTAATCGAGGTTATGGACGAAAAAGACGCCTTGTATGCAAAACCTGATTTCACGGAAGAAGACGGGGTGAAAGCCGCCGAATTAGAAAGCGAATTTGCGGAAATGAACGGTTACGACGCAGAATATCAAGCAAGCCAATTGCTCAACGCGCTTGAAATCGACGAAAGCTTACATTACGCGTTAATGAATGAACTTGACGCAAAACAAAAGGTGCGCGTATTGCTTGCCCAAGCGTTGTTTGGCGACCCGGACGTGCTTTTATTGGACGAACCGACGAACAACCTTGATATTAAGACGGTGAGATGGCTGGAAAACTATCTTATGGATTTTGAAAATACCATTATTATCGTTTCGCACAACAGACACTTTTTAAATAAAGTTTGCACCAACATCTGCGACGTAGATTTCGGCAAAATCAATATGTACGTCGGTAACTACGATTTCTGGTATCAAACGAGCCAGCTTCTTGCCCGTCAGCAAAAAGAACAAAACAAAAAAGCGGAACAACGCGCCAAAGAATTGCAGGAATTTATTGCGCGTTTTGCGGCAAACGCGTCCAAATCCCGTCAAGCTACGTCTAGAAAGAAAGAACTTGAAAAACTCACGATTAACGATTTCAAGCCCTCTCTTCGTAAGTACCCGTATATCGATTTCAAATTTGAAAAAGAAATCGGCAACGATATCCTTATCGTCGAAGATTTGTGCAAAGAGGGGTATTTCAAAAATCTCTCTTTTACAGTTCAAAGAAACGAAAAAATCGGTATTGTCGCGGATAAGAGCACAACGCTTACGATGCTCTATGATATTTTAACGGGCAAAGAACAACCGGATAGCGGTACGGTAAAATGGGGCAAAACGATTTCCGTTTCCTATTTCCCGCAAAATAATAACGAATATTTCAACGGTTGCGATTTGAACCTTGTAGAGTGGCTTTCGCAATATTCTTCCGACCATTACGAAGAATATCTGCGCGGTTGGCTTGGCCGTATGCTTTTTTCCGGCGAAGAAGCGTTGAAAAAAGCGCACGTTTTATCAGGTGGCGAAAAAGTGCGTTGTATGTTGGCAAAAATGATGCTGGAAGGCAGCAACTTCCTTATCTTTGACGAACCGACCAACCACCTTGATTTGGAATCTATCACCGCGCTGAACAACGGGTTGAGCAATTATAAGGGCTGTATGCTGTTAACCTCGCACGACCAAGAATTGATGAACACCGTTGCAAACCGTATCATTGAAATTAAGGATACCAAAGTGTACGATAGACAGGTGACGTACGACGAATATATTGACGAAACCACCTAATTTCCTATCAATGTACGCAAAATCGACTAATTTCTCGATTATTTTACAATATTGTACAAAAATATGCAAAATATTGAAAAATAATTTTTAAATATTGTACAAAATCTATTTACAAATCGCAAATTTTGTAGTATAATACATTTCACCAAGGGAAAATTGGCGAAAAAAAACTATAAAAGGAGCGATTTTTATTATGCGGTCGAATTCAGTAATTTTATTAGATTCGAATCAAGGAACATTGGAGCAATTGGTGAGCGTCATAAGGGAGAGCAAAGACTTTCAATTATTGCACGCGGGAGAGGACGGAGATGCAGGGATAAAGGCGTTGTTAAGCAATAAGCCGGACGTAATCCTCGTCAGTATGTTTTTAAAAGGCACGGACGGGTGCGCGGTTATCCGTGCGGCGAAGAAGACGTGGGCGGACGTGAAGATAATAGCGACGGGCGTAGCAAACGACGATTTAATAGAGCGCGCTATGCGTGAGGGCGCGTCGTATTATTTAGTGAAACCGTTTTCTGCGGAAACGGCAATTGAACGCCTTCGGGAACAGTTAAAGGAAAAGCCGATACATAAAGATAGTGGAATAGCCAAACGTCAAGCGGTGACGGTAGATGAAAAGATAAGTGAAATATTTATATCTATCGGTATTCCGCCGCATATTAAAGGCTATGGTTATTTGCGTGAAGGGATAAAGATGATGATGGAACGCCCTGGGCTTATCAATAGAGTAACGAGAGAACTGTATCCCTCTATTGCAAAACGTTTTTCCACGTCGGCAAGCAAAGTGGAAAGGGCAATCCGTCACGCAATAGAAGTGGCGTGGAACAGAGGGCGTATTGAAGCGATAAACGCTATTTTCGGGGCAAGGATATATCTCGGCACGGAAAAACCAACGAATAGCGAGTTTATGGCGCTTGTCGCCGATAAATTGATATTAGAAAGTATGGTATAAATAATAAAACAACTTTTCTTCAATTGCGAAGAAGAGTTGTTTTTATTTCTTCAAAATGCTTGCAAAAATTGTAGCCTTATGGTAAAATAAGATTGCGACATAACCGAATATTTAAGTGCTATGTATACTTCTTTGGTAGAAGTGTACCTTTTCGCGTTATAAAAATGGTGCTTAAATATTTTTGTAGTTGTGTCGCAGCAAAGCGAAAGGAACATTTTTACGGATGTCGTTCGTTTTGCGGGCGACATTTTTTTGTGAAAAGGAGTGGTACTTATTATGAAAAAGAAATGGTTGATATCTTTGGCGACGTTGACGCTTGGCGTGGCGACGTTTGGCTTGGTTGGCTGTGGCGAACCTGGCGAAAAAGGTGACCAAGGCGACAAGGGCGACAACGGGAAATCTGCCTACGAAATTTGGTTGGGGGCAGGAAACGAAGGCACGGAAGCAGACTTTTTGGCGTTCTTAAAAGGCGACAAGGGCGACCAAGGCGACAAAGGCGAAGACGGCTTGGACGGAAAATCGGCTTACGAAATTTGGTTAGAGGAAGGAAACGAAGGCACGGAAGAAGATTTCCTTACTTGGTTGAAGGGATTAAACGACCATACTTTTGGCGATTGGCAAGTTTTCACGGACGGCGACGTGCCTTGTGAACAACGTATGTTCTATCGTATTTGCGAAGATTGTAACGTAATCGAGTGGAAAAACGGCGATTATGACGACCACGATTGGGAAATCGTAACAACGGAGCCTACCTGTATTTCGCAAGGATACGATACGAAAACGTGTAAAATATGCGGCAAAGTGGAAACGGAAAATTATACACCCGTTTCCAGCCACCATTGGGAAACGGAATATACAACGAATAAATCCTTCCATTGGATAGATTGTAAAGATTGTGACGCGACGAAAGATAGCGGTGAACATACGACGGACGACAGCGGATATTGCACGGTTTGCGACGCGCCTGTTGGTGATACGGAAGGGTTGTTGTACGATATCTCCGCCGACGGCGCGTACGCAGAAGTAATCGGTTACGAAGGCACGGCAACGAAAGTGATTATTGCTGATACGTATGGCGATTTACCCGTTAAAAATATTTATGCAGAAGCCTTTTATGAAAAAGACAATATTACGTCCGTAGTTATTCCTGACAGCGTAACGAGTATTGGCTATGAGGCGTTCTCTTATTGTAATAAATTAAACTATAATACGTATGGCAATTGTAAATATTTAGGAAACGAAGATAATCCTTATTATGCGTTGATAGAGACGGTAAACGATAATTACAGCAGTTATCAAATCCATGAGGATGCGAAAATAATTGTGAGTATGGCGTTTGACGGGTGCGCCCGTATGGGAAGTATGGTAATCCCCGACGGCGTAACGAGCATTGGTGATTATGCGTTCTCTTCTTGTGACAGCTTAACGGAAATCATAATTCCCGACAGCGTAACGAGCATTGGCTATGTGGCGTTCGGTGGTTGCACCAAATTAACAACAATATATTGTGAGGCGGAAAGCCAGCCCAGCGGTTGGGATAGTTATTGGAAAGGTTATGGTAGTTCCGCAAACGTCGTTTGGGGATATACAGGCGAATAACAACTTAAAAGATAAAAGAAAACACCTTGCGAAATTTTCGCAAGGTGTTTGTCTATTTAACGTTCAATCAATACATGCCGCCCATGTCGCCGCCTGCGGGAGCCATAGGAGCGGGAGGGGTGGGGATATCCGTTACAACGCTTTCCGTCGTAAGGAGGGTGGAGGCAACGGACGCCGCGTTTTGCAACACGGAACGGGTTACCTTCGTCGGGTCGATAATGCCTGCTTCTACCATATCGCAATATTTATTGTTCAGCGCGTCAAAACCGAAATTGGTTTTCTTGGAAGAAAGCACTTTATCTACGATAACCGAGCCGTCAAGGCCTGCGTTTTTCGCGATTTGTCTAATCGGTTCTTCCAACGCTTTCAATACAATCGTTGCGCCCGTCTTTTCGTCGCCGTTCAAGCTTGCCACCAATTTCTTCACGGCAGGGACTGCGGAAAGAAGCGCGCTGCCGCCGCCGGGGACGTAGCCTTCTTCTACGGCTGCTCTCGTTGCCGCGAGGGCGTCGTCAATGCGGAGTTTCTTTTCCTTCATTTCCACTTCGGTTGCCGCGCCAACGGAGATAACGGCTACGCCGCCTGCAAGTTTTGCAAGGCGTTCTTGCAATTTCTCTCTATCGTAATCCGATTTCGTTTCCACGATTTGCGCTTTGATAGAGAGGATGCGTTGTTTGATTTCGTTTGCGTCGCCTGCGCCGCCCACAATCGTGGTGTTTTCTTTATCTACGCGTACGCTTTGCGCTCTACCAAGCATATCGGGCGTGACGTCCTTAAAATCGATGCCCAAATCGGAAGAAATCACTTCGCCGCCCGTAAGGATAGCGATATCGCGGAGCATTTCTTTTCTTCTGTCGCCAAAGCCAGGGGCTTTCACCGCTACGGAATTGAACACGCCTTTCAGTTTGTTGACGATAAGCGCGGCAAGTGCGTCACCTTCTACGTCTTCAGCGATAATCAAAAGTTTTGCGCCTTGTTGCGCGAGGGGTTCGATAACGGGCAAAATTTCTTGCAAGGAAGAAATTTTCTTATCCGTGATAAGGATATAGGGGTTTTCAAGCGTAGCTTCCATTTTATCGGTATTCGTCACCATATACGCGGAAGCGTAACCTCTATCAAACTGCATACCTTCTACGGTATTAAGTTCGGTGTTCATCGATTTGCCTTCTTCTACGGTGATAACGCCGTCTTTGCCCACGATTTCCATCGCTTTGGCAATCAACGCGCCAACTTCTTTATTGCCTGCGGAAATGGACGCCGTTTGTTCGATGGCTTTGTTGCTTTCCACCGCTTTGGAGATAGATTTAAGGTGGTTTACCGTCGTGTCAACCGCTTTTTTGATGCCTTCTTTTAAGATGATAGGGTTTGCGCCAGCCGCGAGGTTTTTCAAGCCTTCGCGTACAATCGCTTGCGCCAAAACTACCGCCGTCGTCGTGCCGTCGCCTGCTACGTCGTTGGTCTTGGTAGATACTTCTTTTACAAGCTGCGCGCCCATATTTTCAAACGGGTCGTTGAGTTCGATTTCCTTCGCAATCGTTACGCCGTCGTTGGTGATAAGAGGAGAACCGAATTTTTTGTCGAGAACTACGTTTCTGCCTTTCGGGCCAAGCGTGATTTTTACGGTGTCAGCAAGTACGTTAACACCCGTTTCCAATGCTTTTCTGGCGTCTTCGCCGTATTTGATTTGTTTCGCCATTTTTTATACTCCTTAAACCGATATTATTAGTCTTCTACGATAGCGAGAATATCGCTTTGTTTGATAATCGTAAATTCTTTGCCGTCTACTTTAAAGTTCGAGCCTGCATAGTTAGAGCAAAGCACTTTGTCGCCTACTTTTACTTGCATTTTTACTTCCTTGCCGTCAATAATGCCACCAGGGCCAACCGCTACCACTTGGCAGGTTTGCGGTTTTTCTTGCGCGGACGAGGGGAGAAAAAAGCCGCTTTTCGTCTTTTCTTCTACCGTTACGCTTTCCACGACTACTTTGTCGAATAAAGGTTTGATATTCATAGTTGCCTCCGTTACTTTTGGCGTAAAGCTACGCCGTAATTTTTTATACGGTTATATTATAAACTATTTTTGCCGATTGTCAAACACAAAAGAGGGAATTTTTGGTAAAAAATTTTATTCCTAACGAAAGTTAGGAAAAAATTCCTTTGGAAAGCATTGATTTTCGACAAAAAGTGTGTTATAATGAAACTTGGTTGAATAGGTCAAAAAGGAGTGTTTTTATGGCTATGATGGATAAATGGGATAAACGTTTTATGCAACTTACGGAAACGGTGGCTACTTGGTCTAGCTGTTATCAGGAAAACCGTCACGTCGGTGCGGTTATCGTCAAGGACAAACGCGTAATGGCGACGGGTTATAACGGCGCGCCTGCAGGTATTAAAAGCTGCGAAGAAAAAGGCGAGTGTTTACGTCGTAAACTCAATATCCCCAGCGGCACGCGGCACGAACTTTGTTACGCCGTACACGCAGAGCAAAACGCCGTAATTCAAGCGGCAAAATACGGCATCAATATTAACGGCGCTACGCTTTATTGTACGCATCAGCCGTGTGTAATTTGCGCGAAAATTATCATCAACGCAGGGATTTCTCGCGTGGTTTATAAAGAGGGATATCCCGACGAGTTTTCTATGCAACTTTTTGACGAAGCAAACGTGAAAGTGGAAAAATACGTGGAATAAAAGGAGAATATGATTTTTATGAGCAATCCTATCGTTACATTTGAAATGGAAAACGGCAAAACTTTTAAAGCGGAATTATATCCTGAAAAAGCGCCTAACACAGTCAATAACTTTATCTCGTTGGTGAAAAAAGGTTATTACGACGGGTTGATTTTTCATCGCGTTATCGCAGGGTTTATGATTCAGGGCGGCGACCCTAACGGCACGGGTACTGGCGGGCCTGGGTATCGCATTAAAGGGGAATTTGCCATCAACGGGTTTAAGCAAAACGATATTTCCCACGTGCGCGGCGTGCTGTCTATGGCGCGCGCGCAACATCCCGATTCGGCTGGTTCGCAGTTTTTCGTGATGCACGACGAGGCGGATTATCTCGACGGGCAATACGCGGCGTTTGGCAAAGTAATTGAAGGTATGGATACGGTAGATTCCATTGCGGAAACGAAGACGGATTGGTCGGATAGACCTTACGAAGAACAAAAGATGAAAAAGGTTACGGTGGAAACGTTCGGTGAGGAATATCCCGAGCCCGTAAAAGCATAAAAGGGGAAACTTATGGCAGATTACAGTTTGTATATCAATCCGCTTTCTACCCGTTACGGTAGTAAAGAAATGCAACACGCTTTTTCCGATGAAAAGCGTTTTAAGCTTTGGAGAAAACTTTGGGTGGCTCTTGCGGAAGCGGAAATGGAGCTTGGATTAAATATCACTCAAGAACAGGTTGACGAATTAAAACAATACGCCGAAGATATCGATTACGAACTCGCGGCGCAATTCGAAAAAGAACTTCGTCACGACGTTATGGCGCACGTTCACGCGTACGGCGCATATGCGAAGAAAGCGATGCCGATTATTCACCTTGGCGCAACCAGCTGTTTCGTGGATTGCAACGCTGAGGCGATTATGCTTGACGATGCGTTGGATATTATCCTTAAAAAGCTCGTCAACGTTATGGAAAAATTGAAAAATTTTGCATTGAAGTATAAAGACGTGCCGACGCTTGGCTTTACGCATTTACAACCTGCGCAACTTACGACGGTGGGCAAACGCGCAACGCTTTGGCTGCAAGATTTGGAAATGGATTACGAGAATTTGACGTGCCTTAAATCGCATATCAAACTTCGTGGGGTAAAAGGCACGACGGGTACGCAAGCGAGCTTTTTAGAACTTTTTGACGGCGACGAAAAGAAAGTGAAAGAACTCGAAAAACGCGTCGTTGCAAAGCTTGGTTATGAAAAAGTTTACGGCGTGACCGGACAGACGTATCCTCGTAAACTCGATTATAATATTTTGTCCGTTTTGTCGCAAATCGCGCAAAGCGCGTACAAATTTTCCAACGATATTCGTATTTTACAAAATATGAAGGAAATTGAAGAGCCGTTTGAAAAGAAACAAATCGGTTCTTCCGCGATGGCGTACAAACGCAACCCGATGCGCAGCGAACGTATCGGCGCGTTGGCAAGATATATGCTTTCTTTGCCTATGAACAGCGCGATTACCGCTTCGACGCAATGGTTTGAACGTACGTTGGACGATTCGGCAAACAGACGTATCGTTAACGCGCAGGCGTTTTTAACGGTAGACGCGATTTTGAATATCTATATGAACGTGGCGGATAACCTCGTTGTGTACGAAAAGGTTATTGCAAAGCATATCACCGCAGAACTTCCGTTTATGGCAACGGAAAATATCATTATGGCTTGTGTAAAAGCAGGCGGTAGTAGACAAGAACTGCACGAACGTATCCGCGTATTGTCTATGGAAGCAGGCAGAAACGTGAAAGTGGAAGGCGGAGAAAATAATCTTATCGATTTGATTAAGAAAGATGATATGTTCAAGGCTGTTTGGGATTCATTAGACGATATTTTAGACGCCAAGAAATTTATTGGTAGAGCGCCTTCGCAGGTTTGCGAATTTATTGATAACGAAATTGAGCCAATTTTAGCAAAACACGCAAATCTTCTTGGAGAAACGGGGAAACTCAGCGTGTAAGGAAACGGGTATGATATACGATATTGCAGGGTTACGGGTAGATATACGAAATAAATACGATTTTGCCGATACGTTTTGTCGCGAGTATTTAGCAGACGACCAATCTGCCCCTGCGGATATCGTTGCCGTTGCGTCACAGGAAGAATTTTTAGCGGAAAAGCAACGGAATCCTAATTTTACCGACGGATATATTGAAAATACGTGTATATACAGCGATATTTGCCGAAAAATGACGTTGAAAGACCGCTTTTTATTACACGCTGCCGTATTGGAATACAAAGGGAATGCATACGCGTTTTTAGGACGAAGCGGAACGGGCAAATCGACGCATACAAAGCTTTGGTTGCAAGGTATTGACGGGGTTAAAATGCTGAACGGCGATAAACCGATTTTGCATTATACAAACGGCGAAATGATTGTATATGGAACGCCTTGGATGGGGAAAGAAGCGCTTGGATATAAAGGCAAAGCGCCTTTACGTGGGTTGTGCTTTTTAGAACAAGCGCAAGAAAATGATATTCGGCGTTTGAGCGTAAAAGAAGCCGCGCGGCGGTTGTTTCCGCAAATATTACACCCCATTCAAGAAAAACAAACCTTTAACACTTTGGGCTTTGCCGACGCGTTAGTAAAGAAGATACCGTCGTTTTTGTTGCGTTGTACGATATCAACGGAAGCGATGCAATTATCTTTTAACGCTTTAACAGGCGAACTTTATGTTTAATAGAAACGAGGTAAATATGAAAATTAAAAGCGGATTCGTAATGCGTAGCGTCGGTGGTGAAAACGTAGTTGTTCCCGTTGGCGAGAGAGCAAAGGAATTTAAAGCAATGATAACGTTAAACGACACCGGCGCGTTCCTTTGGAATTTTTATACGCAAGAACATACGCTTGACGAGGGTGTAGAGGCAATGTGCGCAACGTATGCCGTGGATAAGGTTGTGGCAAAAAGCGCCGTATCTAGGTTTTTACGCACCTTGGAAGAGAATCAAATGACGGAAAAATAATCGGCAATGGAAAGCAAAATATTGACAATTGAAGAGGTATTGCGCGAAAAAGGCGTATACGTCGGCGTGACGACAACGGACAGTATGCAACCGTTGCTGCTGGGTGGAAGGGATACTATCGTCGTACGTCCCAAAACCGAGCCTTTAAAACCTTTAGACGTTGCGTTGTATCGGCGTGGAGATAAATATATTTTGCACCGTGTTATTTCCGTTTTGGACGACGGCTACTTAATCCGTGGCGATAATTGTTATTATGAAGAAATCGTTGATGAGAAGGACGTTATCGGTATATTGACGGAATTTTATCACAAAGATAAACGATTTTTCTGCACGGATAAAAAATATCTTCGTTATGCCAAAAAACGTGTAAAACGATATAAATTTCGTTATTTTTGGCATCGCGTTAAAAATAAATTGATAAGCCATAAAAATAACTAAAGTGGAGCAATGGCATTGAAAATGGAAACACAACAGGCGAAAAATTGGTTGAAACGTGCGATGCGGCCGTATAGAGTTGCTATCGCTCTTTTGGCTTGCCTTGCGGTGTTTTCTTCTTTTTCTACGCTTGCTTTTGCGTATATCACTCGGTTTTTAATCGACGACGCGGCTTCGGGAAACGAGCGTGGTTTAATGTTGTACGTTGGGATACTTTTGGGTTTATTGTGTTTACGTATTACGTTGCAAGCTCTGGGTAGATTTTTCTCTGATAAAACGCGCGCAAAAATTGTGCGCGATTTACGCAATCAAGTTTACGAGAATATTCTTCGCTCTGATTACGCGCAAATTCAAGGTTATCACAGCGGGGAATTATTAAATAGAATTACGACCGATTTACAAGAAATCGCAACGACGCAAGTGTGGCTTCTTCCTTCGCTTGCCGCGATGTTAACGCAATGCGTAGGGGCAATCCTTGCGCTATTGACAACGGACGTTATTTTCACGGTGATTTATATTGCTTGTGGGGTGGTGTTTAGCGGTATAGCCGTGCTTTTCCGTCGTCAAATCAAAAAGCGTCAAAAAGACGTGTTGGAGATGGATGGTCGTTCGCGCGCGTATATGCAAGAAGGACTTTCTTCGTTGGTGACGATTAAGGCGTATAATGCGGAGGAAAAATCTGCGACAGAAAATAGCCTTTTGACGGAAAAACATTATCGCGCAAAGTTAAAACGCAGCGCTTTAAATTCTTGTATGCACGCCGTCTTTGCTTTTTTAAGTAATTTCGGGTTGATTTTTGCCATCGTTTGGTGTGGTTTTAGTATTTTTAAAGGCAATACAAATTACGGCGTGATGCTGTCTGTGGTTTTATTGTTGATGCAATTTCAACATCCGCTTTCCGCGTTTACTACCATTTTACCGGCGCGTTATACGCAATTAACCAGCGGGGAAAGAATTTCGCAGTTGTACGAATTAAAAAAAGACGACTCCGCTACGTCGTGTATAAATGTAATACCATATACGGATATCTCGTCCATTGGCGTTGAAAACGTGTCTTTTCAATATGGTGAAGATAAAGTTTTTTCCAATGCAAATATGGATATTGAAAAAGGGGACGTAGTTTGTATTACGGGCGCTTCGGGTTCAGGTAAAAGCACGTTATTTAAGTTATTTTTAGGTATTTTCCAACCCAACGACGGAAAGATATATCTCACTACGGAAAACGGACGTGTTGAGGTGACTGCGGCGCATAGAGAATTGTTTGCATACGTGCCGCAAGGCAATTTCCTCTTTTCTGGTGCGGTGTACGATAATTTGACCTTCTTTGCGGATGAAAGTGATAAAAACGATACGTGTGTGAGGGAAGCTATTCAAATCGCGTGTGCAGAGTTTGTATACGATTTACCGCAAGGATTACAAACCGTTTTGTTGGAAAAAGGGGAAGGGTTATCCGAAGGGCAATTACAGCGTTTGGCGATAGCGCGGGCTATTGTATCCAATCGTCCTATATTGCTTTTTGATGAGGCAACTTCTGCTTTGGACGAACAAACAGAAAGCCAAATTATTGATAATATTGCTAAATTGGAAAATAAGACGTGTGTTATCGTATCCCATCGTCCTTCCGCATTACGAATCGCCAACAAGCGTTTTATAGTGGAAAATGGCGCTATAATAAAAGAATAAATAAAGGAGAATAGTTCGTGGAAAAATATATTATCGGTATTGATTTAGGCGGTATGAGCGCAAAAGGTGCGTTATTTACGATTGACGGAGAACTCCTTTGCACGGATAAGGCGAAAACGGATAAAAACGACGGATTTGAGGGCACCGTGCTTGTATTGGCGCGCTTGGCGCGCAGATTAACGGAAATCGGCGACGTGGATTTTTCGTCGGTAGTGGCAATTGGCGTTGGCGCGCCGGGTGTTGTTGATAGCAACGCAGGGATGGTGTTGCGTTGGAGTAATTATTCTTGGCAAAACGCGCCTCTTGCTAAGGAACTGTCATTATTAACAGGCAAAAAAGTATTTATACTTAATGACGCAAACGCTGCCGCGCTTGGAGAAGCGAAATTCGGGGCGACGTCGCAATATCAAAGCAGTATTCTTTTAACGCTTGGCACGGGTGTTGGTGGCGGTATTGTATTCGACGGAAAACTGATTGAGGGCTATAAAAGCGCTGGGGCGGAACTTGGACATATTACCATACGAAAAGGTGGCATACCTTGTGCTTGTGGGCGTCGTGGTTGCTATGAAAAATACGCTTCGGCAACGGCTTTAATCTCACAAACCCGTCACGCAATGGTTGACAATCCGCAAAGTTCTTTATGGGATTTGGTGGACGGAAAACTGGAAAACGTTGATGGAAGAACGGTTTTTGTTGCGATGCGTAACGGCGACGAAACGGCGAAACGTGTCGTTGAAGAATACGTTGGATACGTATCGGAAGGTATTGCCGACCTTGTCAATATTTTACGTCCAGAAGCCATCGTGCTTGGCGGTGGCGTTGCAAACGAAGGGGAAACGTTATTCCAGCCGTTAAGAAAAGCCGTAGACGAACGTTCGTATATTGCTATGGATATCGTTCCTTTAAAAGTTGTGGGGGCGCAACTTGGCAATAGAGCCGGTGTATATGGCGCATATGTGTTAGCGAAAGAGAAACTTTCTAACGAATAATAAAAAAAGATTAAAAAATTTTATAAAAACACCCTTGTAAACGCTTGCTTTTTTTATCGCAATCCAGTATAATGATAAAGCTTTCAGTTAAAAGATGCCGCTGTGGTGAAACTGGCAGACGCAACAGACTCAAAATCTGTCGAGGGTGACCTCGTGTCGGTTCGACTCCGACCAGCGGCACCAAAAAAAGACACATCCTTTATGGGTGTGTCTTTTTTGGTGTTGAGTGTAGGAAGCGAAAATTCTTTTCGACTCCGGGCAAGGAGCGAACGCGTAAAAATTTAATATTGCGAACGGCAGGTGAGCGACGCCGCAATGCGCTTGCGCATACCAGCGGCACTACATCCTTTATGGGTGTGTCTTTTTTTGGTGTTGAGTGCAGGAAGCGAAAATTCTTTTCGACTCCGGGCAAGGAGCGAACGCGTGTAAAATTAATATTGTGAACGGCAGGTGAGCGACGCCGCAATGCGCTTGCGCATACCAGCGGCACTACATCCTTTATGGGTGTGTCTTTTTTGGTGTTGAGTGTAGGAAGCGAAAATTCTTTTCGAGTATGGACAAGCCAAGGGGCGATAGAATAAAAGACAGTGTATTCGTTGTAAAAACGCCGTCAAAAAATATTTTATATTCTCTTGCGATTTTTTCTATTTCGTGGTAAAATAATAGTAAGCAAAAAAATAGGTGATATAGTATGGAAAAATTGGTTCTTATTGACGGCAACAGTTTAATCAATCGCGCGTTTTATGCAACTCCCGTATTTACGACAAAAAGCGGCACGCCGACGAACGGGGTATTTGGGTTTATCAAATTGATGTTGAAAATTATTGCCGATAAAAAACCTACGCATTTTGCCGTTGCTTTTGATTTGCACGCGCCGACGTTCCGTCATAAATTATACGCTGACTATAAGGCGGGAAGAAAGTCAATGCCGGAAGAATTGGCGATACAAATGCCTATTTTAAAAGAAGTTTTAACGTTGATGAACGTAAAAATATTAGAGCTTGCCGGTTATGAAGCAGACGATTTGCTCGGTACTATGGCAAAAAAATTTAATATGCAAACGTACGTTTACACGGGTGACCGTGACGCGTATCAATTGGTAGATGAAACGACAAACGTTTGTTATACGCGAAAGGGCGTTAGTGATATTTTAGAGCTCTCTCTTCAAAATTTTAAAGACGAAATCGGCATAACGCCTTCACAAATTATTGATTACAAGGCGCTTATGGGTGATAAATCGGACAATATCCCAGGAGTGGCTGGGGTTGGCGATAAATCGGCGTTATCACTGTTAGAACGCTTTTTTGATATCGACGGCGTGTACGCGCACATTGATGAAATTACGGGCGCGTTGCGCACGAAATTGGAAAATGGAAAGGACAACGCGTATTTTTCCAAACAGCTTGCAACGATTGATACAAACGCTCCGTTGAACGTTGAACTTAACGAGTGTTTATTAAAAATGCCGTTTTCGCAAAAGGTTAAAGAGAAGTTTTCGGAATTGGAGTTCCGTTCTTTGTTGACGGCTGATATATTCAACGAGAACGATTCAGCGGTGCTTGAGGATGCCAAGACGGTTCAAACAAAGAAAATAGAGTGTGTAGACGTTTATCCTGCTTCCGTAGAGGAAATCGTATCCATTATTGATGGAAGACAAAGCAATGTGTTGGCTTGCAATGCAACGGATAAAGAGATTCGCTTTATCTTTTTAGACGAGGCGTTTGCTTTACGTGAACGTGTTGTAGAATACGTTTTGCCTATAAAACAAGACTTATTAGACGCAGGCTTTTTTGATTGGGAATTGGCGCCCGTTTTTACACGTTTAATCGCGGAGAATATGCATATAATCGCATATAACGTAAAAGATATTATGCATACCGTTTCCGTTGTAAATTCGCCCTTTTTAGCAACTTACGACGACGTTTCCGTTTTAAAGTGTATCGTTGATGGGCTGGGCAATTCGTCTGGGCTTACGTATGCGCTTAATGAAAACGACGTTGACGATAAATTCCCTGCCTGCGGCGTTGCCTTATTATGCGAGTTGTATTCTAATCGCCTAACGGATACGGAGAAAAATATTTATAAAAATATTGAATTGCCGCTTATCAAAGTGTTGTTCGGTATGGAAAAGGAAGGCGTATGCGTTGACGAAGAGGCGTTATATCAAACGGCAAATAAATTTAACGCTGAATTGGCGGTTATCACGAAGGAAATTCATGCGTTGGCAGGGGAATCGTTTAACGTAAATTCAACACAACAACTCGGCAAGATTTTATTTGAAAAGTTAAAGATTGGCGGCGATAAAAAGAAAAAAGACGGGAAATATAAAACTACGGCGGAAGAATTGGAAAAATATGCGGACGAGTATGAAATCGTTCGGTTAATCTTGCGCTACAGAAAGATACAAAAGCTCAATTCTACGTACGTAGAAGGGTTCAAACCGCTGCTTGTCAACGGCAAAGTGCATACGACGTATAACCAAAGCTTTACGTCGACGGGTAGATTATCGAGCGCAAACCCCAATTTACAAAATATTCCTATCCGTACGGAGGAGGGTAGGGAGCTTAGAAAACTGTTCAAGGCAAGCCCTGGGAACGTGTTAATTGACGCAGATTATTCGCAGATAGAATTGCGATTATTGGCGCATTTTTCCGGCTGTAAAGAATTGATTGCTGCCTATTGCGAAGGGAAAGATATTCACGCATTGACGGCGTCGCAGGTATTTGATACGCCGTTGGAGAAAGTATCCTCGTCGCAACGAAGAAGCGCAAAAGCGGTTAATTTTGGTATTATTTACGGCATAAGCGCATTTGGCCTTTCAAAAGATTTATCGATTACGCCTAAAAAAGCGCAAGAATATATCAATAAGTACTTTGAAAGTTATTCCGACGTGAAGGAATATATGCAAAAAAACGTGCAAACGGCAAGGGATAACGGCTATGTGGAAACGCTCTTTGGTAGAAGAAGGGTTATCAATGAAATAAAATCTTCCAATTTTAACGTGCGCTCTTTTGGGGAACGCGCTGCGATGAATATGCCGTTGCAAGGTTCTAGCGCGGAAATAATAAAACTTGCAATGATTCACGTTGCGGAAGAGATTAAACAAAAAGGATATAAAGCGAGATTGGTTTTGCAAGTGCACGACGAATTGGTTATTGATTGTCCGGAAAATGAAGCGGAAGAAGTTGCAGCTTTGTTAAAGGAAAAAATGGAAACAGCGGTGTCTTTGCTTGTTCCGCTTACCGTCGATATTGCAAGCGGCAAATCTTGGTATGAAACAAAATAAAGTTTCACAAAACTTGTTTCACAATTGAAACTATGAAACTAAATATGTGAAACTTTTGATGAGGATATATAATGAAGAAGTATATTGCAATCACCGGTGGGATTGGTAGCGGCAAAACGGAAGTGTGTAAGTATTTGCGTGATTTAGGATATTCCGTTTTTTCTTGCGACGATATTTATCGGGAAATTATAAAAGAAAAAGCATATATTGAAATGATTGAACGTACTTTTGATGGCGTCGTTGTAAACGGCGTTATAGATAAAAAGGCGTTAAGTATGCTTATATTTTCCAATGAGCAAGCGAGAAAACGTTTAAACGAACTTGCGCATCCGTTAATTATCGATAAACTCATCAAAGATATGGAAAATTGCGCGGATAATATTGTATTTGCAGAAGTACCTCTTTTGTTTGAGGGGGGATATGAAAGCCTCTTTAATGATATTTTTGTTGTCAATCGCAATAAAGAAGATAGGATTGCTGCCGTTATGAAACGCGATGGAGTGAGTAAAACGGACGCCGTTGCAAAAATTCTTTCACAATTCGATTACGATAAACTTAACGAAAACAAATACGACCATTCTTCAAAACTGCACATTATTTCAAATGACGGTACGCAAGACGATTTAAAAAGAGCGATTAAAAATGAAATAGATAAATGTGAATTGTCGTGAAACAAATCTCGTGAAACATTATTTATTACGTCATATATAAAGGTATTCCCTTGCTGTAAAAAGTAGGGGATTTTTTTATTATTTTATATAATTTATGTCACGCATATGTATATTGTTACGCATAGCATAATTATTATGCGTGCCATAGTTTTAAAAAATGGAACGTCAAAAAGTGCAAAAAAACGATAAAAAGTTGGTTGATTACGTGAAAAATTTTCTATCGCGAAAAAAATCAAAAAAATATAGAAAAATATTAAAAAAACTTTTGAAATTCTCTTGAAAATATTAAAAAAATGTTGTAGAATATAACATAATAATATTTATATTATTGTTTACGTTTTTGATAAATCGTGTTGAGATTCTATATACACGGAAAAAACGCAAAAGAAAATGTTCATTTGTTAAAATATGTTTGCCAATTTAAAGATTGCTCTTTTTAGCGGCATACGTTAATTAAAATATTTATTACACCATAAAGGGGGTTCTCTATGCAAAGAAAGAAGGAATGTGTTGCAATGCTCTTGGCTGGTGGACAGGGCAGTAGATTATACGCTCTCACCACGAATATTGCAAAACCTGCCGTTGCGTTTGGCGCGAAATATCGTATTATTGATTTTCCGCTTTCCAACTGCATCAACTCTGGTATTGATACCGTCGGCGTTTTAACGCAGTATCAGCCACTTATACTCAACGAGTATATTGGTAACGGACAACCGTGGGATTTAGACAGAACCTACGGCGGCGTACATATTTTGTCGCCTTATCAAGCCAAAACAAGTTCTTCTTGGTATGCAGGTACGGCAAACGCTATTTATCAAAATCTGCACTTTATGAAAATGTACAATCCTGAATACGTTTTAATTCTTTCAGGCGACCACATTTACAAGATGGATTACGCTGCTATGTTACAGGAACATAAAGATACCAATGCAGATTGTACGATTGCGGCAATTGAAGTTCCTTTAAGCGAAGCTTCGCGTTTTGGTATTTTAAATACCAACCCTGACGGGTCTATCTATCAATTCGAGGAAAAACCGAAAGTGCCCAAGAGCACGCTTGCCTCGATGGGTATTTATATTTTCAAAGCTGAAAAGCTTTTTAAATATTTGGAGGCGGACGACGCAAATCCGAATTCTTCTAAAGACTTTGGTAAAGACGTTTTGCCCGCAATGCTCAATGCAGGGGAGAAGATGCAATCTTATCGTTTCCAAGGTTATTGGAAAGACGTTGGTACCGTGGCTTCGTTGTGGCAGGCAAATATGGACTTGCTTGGCACAGACCCCGAGTTTGACGTTGGTGATAAAGCTTGGAAAATTCACTCTCGTAATCCACTTGCTCCGCCCGAACATATCGGTGCAAACGGCGTTGTAAAAAATTCGATGATTGCTCTTGGTTGCGAAATTGACGGTGTTGTAGAAAATTCCGTACTTGGCAGCAACGTTGTCGTTGAAAAGGGCGCTGTTGTTAAAGATGCTATTTTGCTTGCAAATAGCGTCGTAAAAGAGGGCGCGGTTGTTTCTTACTCAATTATCGACGAAGAAGTTACCGTAGGTAAAAATGCAAAAATTGGTGTCGAGAAAGACCCTAATGCAGAAATTGTTGTTTTAGGCAGAGGCTTAACGGTTGCCGACGGTGTAACTGTAAGCGAAGGTCAAAAACACGAAAAAGATATTATGGCGTAAGGAGGAGAAAGATTATGGCAATATCAGCAATCGGCGTTATTTTTTCAAATATGCACGAAGAAAACGTGCCTGAACTCGTTCGTAGAAGAACAATGGCTTCTATTCCCTACGGCGGTAGATATCGTATCGTAGATTTTGCGCTTTCCAATATGGTAAATTCCGGTATTACGACGGTGGGGCTTATGACGAGCAACAACTATCGTTCGCTTATCGACCATATCGGTAGCGGTAAAGATTGGGATTTGGCAAGAAAAGACGGTGGTATTATTCTTTTACCTCCTTTCTCGGAAAAACACGATAAATTATATACGACGAGATTGGAAGCTTTGAACAGTTTGCAAGGTTTCTTAAATCACCGCAGTGAAAACTACGTTGTGCTTATGGATTGCGACGGCATTGCAAAATTTGACGTTGCAGATATCGTAGATTATCACGAAAGCAAAAATGCAGACATTACGATTGTTACGCACAAGCGTGAAATTGAAAGAAAGTCTGATTTTATGACCGTAGCCGCTGACAACGAAGGCCGCGTTACCGAAATTAAACTTTCTCCGCACGTTGCAAAAGGCGAAAAAGTAAACGCGTATATCAACGTAATGGTTGTAAATCGCCAATTCTTGCTCAATCTCGTTGAAGATTCCGTAACGCACGGGTTTACCAGTTTCGAAGGCGATATTCTTGCAAAACAGTTAAACAGCTTAAAAATTTACGCATACGAATATAAGAATTATTACGCAGGCATCGATTCCATGTCCGCTTATTATAAGCACAATATGGAACTTCTTAATAAATCCGTTCGCGACGAATTGTTCGGGGATAGAGATATTTATACGAAAGTTCGTGATAGTGCGCCTTCCAAGTACGGTGAAGATGCTATTGTTAAAAATTCTTTGATTTCCGACGGTTGTGAAATTGAAGGCGTCGTGGAAAACTCAATTCTTTTCCGTGGCGTTAAGGTAGCGAAAGGCGCGGTAGTACGTAATTCTATCGTTATGCAAGACAACATCATTGGTCAAAATACAACGCTTGACTGTGTAATTACGGATAAAAACGTAGTTGTCAGCGACAAAAAGACGCTTGGCGGCTGCGATTCGCTTCCGTACTATATTCCCAAGGGAACAAGATTATAATTTAACCGTAACGACGCCGTATCCGCATTTTGCGGATACGACGTTGCTGTGATAACATCAATAAGGAGTTTTATAATGGCTGAAAAAACCGCAAAAAAGACCATCAAAGTATTGGAACCTAAAGAAACAAAAACGCCTGTAAAACAGACAAAAACCGCAGAACCTAAATTGGCGGTGAAAAGAAAGATATTATTCGTTGCATCCGAAGCAAGACCGTTTATCGCTACGGGTGGGCTTGCCGACGTAATCGGTTCTTTGCCGCAAGCACTTGCCAAAGACGCAAAATACGATATTCGCGTTGTTTTACCGTTATATTCTGATATTAAACCGGAACAACGCAGAAAACTTTCTTATATGGGCAATCTTTACGTTCCGCTTGGTTGGAGAAATCAATACTGCGGCGTATTTACTTGCGAAGAAAATGGGGTAACCTATTATTTTATTGATAACGAATATTATTTCAAACGCCCCGGTTGTTACGGATATTACGACGACGGTGAACGCTTTGCGTTCTTCTCCCGTAGCGTATTGGAAATTATGCCGTTCATCAATTTCTATCCCGACGTAATGCATTGTCACGATTGGCAAGCGGCTCTTGCTGCCATTTATTTGAAAACGATTTATTGTAAGCGCTTCGAATATCAATTTATTCGTTCCTTGTTTACGATTCATAACATTGAATATCAAGGCAAATATTCTTTGGATATTCTTGGCGATTTGTTTGGTATTGACGAATCTTACCGTTATTTGCTTGAATACGAGGGCTGTATCAATCTTATGAAAGGCGCTATCGAGTGCAGCGAACGTTTCTCTACGGTTAGCCCTACGTATGCAAATGAAATTAAAACGGCGCAGTACGCACACGGATTGCAAGATATTATTTGTAAAAACGCCTTTAAGTTGACGGGGATTTTGAACGGTATTGACGTGAATTCGTATAATCCCGAAAACGACGCCGCGTTGTTCGCGAATTTCTCGGCGGATGATTTAGATAATAAAAAGATTTGTAAAACGGAATTGCAAAAGATGTTAGGTTTACCCGTAAAAGACGTACCTATCATTGCAATGATTTCGAGATTGGTTTCGCATAAAGGTTTGGATTTAGTTAGAACAGCTATTGAAGATATCTTACACGAAGAAATTCAATTTGTTTTATTAGGCACGGGGGATTTTGCGTACGAAGAATTCTTTAAAGATATTGGCCATAGATACGAAGGAAAAGTATCGGCAAATATTGCCTTTAACAACGATTTATCCAGAAAAATTTATTCTGGCGCGGACATCTTCTTAATGCCTTCTATCAGCGAGCCTTGCGGTCTTTCGCAAATGATAGCTTCCCGTTACGCTACCATACCCGTAGTAAGAGAAACGGGCGGGCTTTACGATAGCATTAAACCCTATGGGGCAGGCGGAAACGGATTTACGTTTGCTTCTTGTAACGCTTACGATATGTTATACGTCGTACACGAAGCTATCGAGACGTATAAAAATACGGAAGCTTGGAAAGCATTAATGAAAAAAGCAGCCACGACGGATTTCTCTTGGCAACGTTCCGCGGAAGAATATAAACAATTATATCAATCGACGTACGATACTTTGAAATAACCAAAGCATAGCTTTGATTAGATAAACACAAAAGGAAAATTTTTATAGGAGATAGAATATGAAAAAAGAACAATTCACTCAGCAACAAGCGAAAGAGTTGATTCAAGGGAAACTTTCCCGTTATTTCGGTGTTGCGCCTTCGGAAGCTCGTAAAGAACAGCTTTATAAAGCTGTCGTTATGAGCGTTAGGGACATTATGCTTGAAAAAAGACATAAGTTCCATACGACAACCAAAGCTGCAAAAGGAAAGAGAGTATACTATATGTGTATGGAATTCCTTATGGGGCGTTCGTTGAAAAACAGCTTGTACAATCTTGGCGTAGGCGAAGTTTTTGAAGAAGCATTAAAAGAATACGACACGACGTTGGAAGATTTGTATGAATTAGAACCGGACGCAGGGCTTGGTAACGGCGGTCTTGGTAGACTTGCTGCTTGTTTTATGGACGCGCTGGCTACGGGCGATTATCCTGCAATGGGATATTCCATCCGCTACGATTACGGTTTGTTCAAACAAAAAATCGTTGACGGTTGGCAAACGGAACTTCCCGACGTGTGGCTTCCCGGCGGCGAAGTTTGGCTGACGCAAAGAAGTGATAAGACGTTTACGGTAAAATTCGACGGATATATCGAAGAAAAATGGACGGATAACGGTATGGAAATTATTTACCGTGACGCCAAAGAAGTGCAAGCCGTTGCATACGATATGATGGTTTCCGGGTATGATAGCAAAGCGGTTTCCGTGCTTCGTCTTTGGAAAGCGCGTAGCGTACAAAACTTCGATATGAAACTCTTCTCGCAAGGTGATTATAATACCGTAATGAAGGAAGATAACGAAGCAGAGCTTATTTCTAAGGTATTGTATCCTGCAGATAACCACGTGGAAGGTAAATCGTTGCGCTTGAAGCAACAATATTTCCTTGTCTCCGCGTCGTTGCAAAATATTCTTGCTGACCATAAGAGAAGATACGGTTCGTTGAAATTATTGCCGAAGATGGCGGCAATTCACCTTAACGATACGCATCCTGCGTTGACCGTACCCGAACTTATGAGATTGCTCATCGATGAAAACGGCATGAGTTGGGATGAAGCTTGGGATATCACGACGAAGGTATGCGCTTATACGAACCACACCGTCTTAGCGGAAGCTTTGGAAACGTGGCCCGAAGACCTTATTGCAAGAAGATTGCCTCGTATTTATATGATATTGAAGGAAATTAACCGTCGTTTCTGTGAAGATTTGTGGAAAAAATTCCCCGGCGATTGGGATAAGATTTCCCGTATGGCTGTTATTTCCTATAACACTGTTAAAATGGCAAACCTTTCCGTGCTCGGTTCGCATCACGTTAACGGCGTTTCCGCTTTGCACAGCGATATTATCAAGGAAAGCATCTTTAAAGATTTCTACGATTATACGCCGGAAAAATTCACGAACGTTACGAACGGTATTGCGCATAGACGTTGGTTGAATCAATCCAACCCTGAACTTTGCTCGCTCTTAAACGACTGCATTGGCGAAGGTTACGCAAAGAACGCGGCAAAACTTGCGGAATTCAAGAAGTTTGAAAACGATGACAGCGTATTAAAACGTTTAGACGAAATCAAGGCGATTAAGAAAAAGCAATTTGCGGATTTTGCCTATAAAAAACAAGGCGTAATTATCAATCCGGATTCTATTTTTGACGTACAGGCAAAGCGTTTGCACGAATATAAACGTCAACTTTTAAACGTATTGCATATTATTAACGACTATTTAATTTTGAAAGAAAATCCCGACGCGCCGATGCAACCGAAAACGTATATTTTTGCGGCAAAAGCAGCGGCTGGATATTATATGGCAAAGAAAATTATTAAATTGATTTGCTATATTTCCGAAGAAATCCGTAAAAACCCGAAGATTTCCGCAAAATTAAACGTTATTTATTTGGAAGATTACAATGTATCGATGTCGGAGAAATTGATGCCTGCCTCTGAAATTTCTGAACAAATTTCCCTTGCCGGTAAAGAAGCAAGCGGTACTGGTAACATGAAATTCATGATTAACGGCGCGTTGACTATCGGTACTTTAGACGGCGCAAACGTTGAAATGGCGGAAAAAGTTGGTAAAGATAATATTTATATCTTCGGCTTAAAAGCGGACGAAGTTTCCGAAATTTGGAGAAACGGATACTCTGCAAGCGTATATTATAACAACGAACCGATGCTCCGTCGTGTAGTTGAAGCGTTAATCGTAGGCTTTAACGGCGAATCCTTTGGTGATATTGCCAGCTACTTGCTTACCGGTTCGCCAATTGCTGACCCGTATATGTGTATGGCTGATTATCACTCCTATGTAAAAACGCAACAAGAAATGTCTAAATTATACGAAACGGATAAACGTTTGTGGAATCAAAAGGCACTTCGTAATATTGCGGCTGCTGGATTCTTTGCTGCGGATAGAAGTATTAAAGAATACGCGGAAAATATTTGGGATTTGAAGGCCTTACACTAATTCAATAGTTACACTTAATTATAATGTATTAACTTTGGCAAAAAGCCGTAAACTAAATTTACGGCTTTTTGCTTGAAGAAGGAAGATTTAATAATGTCAATGTACGTTTACTTCAATCCGTTAGATACGGCTTGTAAAAACCTTACAGGCGCGGTAAAAACTGGAGAAGAATTGCAGTTTAACGTCTTTTCATTGAAAAATGACCATCCGCACGGGTGGGGAAATCGTATTCCAACAGACGCATTGCATACGCCGAGCGAAGAGGAGTGTCAAAAGCCTCAGCTCGACGCTTTTTTCGTTTTCTGTAAAGACGGCGAATTACCTGAATACTATCCAATGCAAAAAACGGCTTTCGGCTGGTCTATTGCCTTTGAAGCGCCTGAGCCTGGTTTGTATTTTTACCATTTTTCTATAAAAGGCGCAGGATTTATTTCTTGCGGTGAACAGGAAACGGGATATTTTTCCGAACGTCCGCATAGTTTTATGCTTACAACCTATTCTAAAGATTACAAAACGCCGGATTGGTTTAAAGGTGGCGTAATGTATCAAATCTTTCCTGATAGATTCTGCAAAAAGGGAACTATGCCAGACATAAATAGTCGTGTAGAAAGAAATTGGGGGGAAGAACCGTATTTTCGTCCCAATGAATATGGAAAAGTGTTAAATAACGACTTTTTTGGCGGTAATTTGAAAGGAATTGAAAGCAAATTGCCTTATTTAGAGCAGTTAGGCGTATCCGTAATTTATTTAAATCCCATATTTGAAGCGGCGTCCAATCACCGCTATGATACGTCTGATTATATGCATATAGACCCATTTTTAGGGACGGAAAAAGACTTTCAAGACCTTATAAACGCAGCGCAAAAAAAGGGAATTCGTATTATTTTAGACGGTGTATTCAATCATACGGGCGATGATAGCGTATATTTCAATAAATACGGGCATTATTCTTCCGTAGGCGCATACCAATCTAAGTCTTCGCCGTATTATTCTTGGTATTCCTTCCAACATTATCCGTATGATTACGAAAGTTGGTGGGGAATCGATATTTTACCTGAAATCAATGAAAATTCTGAAGATTATCAGCGCTTTATTTTTGGGGAAGGCGGTGTTTTAAAGAAATGGTTGGGGTTTGGTATCGGCGGTTATCGTTTAGACGTTGCCGACGAATTACCTGATTTTTTCTTACAAAAACTGCGTAAATCGGTAAAAGAAAGCAATCCTGACGCAATTATCATCGGGGAAGTTTGGGAAGATGCCTCTAATAAAGTGGCGTATTCGAAACGCCGTGAGTATTTACAGGGCCACGAATTGGATAGTGTAATGAATTATCCTTTGAAAGAAGCAATTATCGGTTACGTTCAATCGGGCAATGCGGGCAATTTATTGCATACCGTACGTGTTTTAATCAATCACTATCCCAAACAAACGCTTGATTGTTTGATGAATATTCTGGGAACGCACGATACAGCGCGTATTTTAACCGTTTTAGGCGGTATTTATTGTCATAATAAAGAAGAAATGTCCAGTTCCTGCGCGTATTTATCACCAAAAGCAAAACAAAAAGCGATTAAAAAATTAAAAATGGCAGCCGTTTTGCAGTTTACGTTACCAGGCGTGCCTTGCGTGTACTACGGAGATGAAAACGGTTTAGAAGGGCATATTGACCCGTTTTGCCGTCGTTGTTTTGATTGGAATCATATCAATGAAGATTTATTGGCGTTTTATCAAAAATTGGGGAACGTTCGTAAAGAATACCGTGACATTTTTAAAGACGGCGATTTTAGAGAAATACGCGTAGAAGACGGATTATTGTTTTACGAACGCAAAAATGAACACGGTGAAATTTACGTTTATGTAAATAATTCGTCCAAGCGTTATATTTTGGAATTGCCAAATTCGGCAACTGAATTGATTACCAATACAAAATTTGATAAAGAAGTTGAAATAAAACCGTACGAGTACGGTATATTTATCAATTCGAAATTATTAAAAAAATAAGAACAAAATAAAAACGTCGTTTCAATAAATTTTGTTTTTTGAATAAAAAACCTCTTTCCTCTTCGGTTTTTATGGTTAAGATTTCGTAAAAGCTGCATTTTACGAATAGTTGTGTTTGTTCCCTACCGAACGGAAGGAAATGTAGGATATTAAAAAAATGCCCCATTTTCTATAATAATCCCTTAATTTTAAGGGGTTTTTATTGTTTTTTGCGGGAAGATAAGAGAAGATATACATCTTTACGGGTGATTTCCCCTAATTATCCGTCGGTTTCCCTATATATTTGGGAAATTTGTCGTTTTCATATAAAAAGGCGAAAAGATATTGAGAAATTCCTTGCAACTTTTCGGAAAATCACGATAAATAATTGACTTTTTACCTTATAATCGGTTACAATATGGTTATGAAAAACGAAAACTACTATACGACACGTAATATTCAAGATATTGATAGACTTGCTGAGCTTTTGGAAGAGCTGCCCCCTTTTTGTGAAGATTATTTCTTGGGGATTGAAAGCCGCACAAGTTGTCAAACTCGGTTAAAATACGCATATGATTTGCGTATCTTTTTCGATTTTCTTTGTAAAAAACGTTATAAAAACCATCAGCCAACCGAATTGTCGTTGGAGCATTTAGAAGCGATTAAACATAACGATATCGAGTTATTTTTAAGCTATTTATCCCACTATCAATTTCGAGGGAAATATCTTTCTTGCGACGAGCGCGCTAAAGCGCGAAAACTTTCTGCCGTACGTGCCCTTTTTAAGTATTTTTTCAATAAAGGCTTAATTGACGTAGATAATTCGGCAAAAGTTCCCACGCCAAAGTTACACGATAAGGAAATTATCCGTTTGGACGCTGGTGAAGTATCCGAGCTGATTAACGTTGCGGAAACGGGAAACGGGCTTACCAAACACGCCGTTGGTTATCATAATAAGACAAAAATTCGCGATACGGCAATATTAACCCTCTTTTTAGGCACGGGTATACGTATTAGCGAGTTGGTTGGTTTAGATAACGACAGTTTTGATTTTTCAGAAAATTCCTTTTTAGTCACTCGAAAAGGCGGCAATCAAGCTATTTTATACTTTTCAGACGAAGTGAAGTACGCTTTGCAGGAGTATATTGCGGAAAAATCGAACGATAGCAAAGTTCCCGCAACGGAAAAAGCCTTTTTCTTATCTATGCAATATAAGCGTATTAACGTCCGCACCGTGGAATTGCTTGTTAAAAAATACAGTAAAATCGTTTCCCCTTTAAAGAAGATTACACCGCATAAATTACGTAGTACTTACGGCACGAGATTATACAATGAAACGAACGATATTTACGTTGTAGCAGACGTTTTAGGCCATCGTGACGTAAATACGACGAAAAAACACTATGCGGCAATCACGGAAGAGAACCGTCGTAGGGTTGCTAACGCTGTAAAATTGCGTAAAGATTCCCCTTTTGAGGAAGAATAATTTCGTATGTACGATACTATTCAAAAAGAATTGGAAAAAATATATATAATTCAGCCCATAACCAAGGAAAATGCGCAAAAATACCGTGTTTTGCAAGCAGAAGCCGTATCTTTGATTGAAAGCGCAGGCGCTTTATATGCAGGTACAATCTATCAAAATATCCACGAAATCAATCCTGCAACTTTTATTGGGACGGGTAAATTAACGGAATTAAAAGAACGTTTGGACGGTTTAGACAACGTCACGATTTTATTTAACGGCGAATTATCCCCTTCCCAAACGTTGAATATTTCCGCAGCGTTAGATGATAGAAAAGTTATTGACAGAACGACGCTCATATTAGACATTTTTGCAAAAAACGCAAAAACAAGCGAAGGAAAATTACAGGTAGAATTAGCGCAGTTAAAATATTTATATCCACGATTAAAGGGAAAAGGCGCTGCATTATCTCGTCTTGGCGGTGGCGTTGGTACGCGTGGACCGGGCGAAACCCAATTAGAAACGGATAGAAGATATATTCGCGGAAGATTGCATTATTTAGAAACTCGATTGAAAGAAACGGAAAAACGACGTTTTCAATTGACTACCAGAAGAAAAAAAGACGAAGTAAAGACGATTGCCCTCGTTGGATATACCAATACGGGAAAATCTACCCTTCTCAACGCGTTAACCGGCGCAGAAACTTATGTAAAAAACGAGCTTTTTGCAACGTTAGACCCTACTTCACGCAGTTTTTCTATTAACGGGGTGGATTTTTTATTGGTAGATACGGTTGGTTTTTTGCAAGATTTGCCCCATCACTTAATAGAGGCCTTTAAATCGACGTTGGAAAGCGCAATTCATTGTGATTTGGCGTTAATCGTATGCGACGCAATGGGCGAATATGATATGCAACTGCAAACTACGTTGCAAACGCTTGACGATATGCAATTTTCCGCCCCTTATCTCGTCGTAATGAATAAGAGTGAAAATTGCAAAACAACAGAGGCGTTTCCTTTTGGAAGCGTTGCGATTTCGGCGAAGAACGGCTTGGGCTTGGAACAATTACAAAGAGAAATCTTCCAGCATTTTACAAACGAATACCTCGTATGCGAGTTATTTGTCCCCTATACCCATATCAACGATTATTCACAAGTAAAAGAATATCTTATTGAAAGAAAAACGGAGTATACGGACGACGGAATAATTGTATCTGCAACGATTCCTATGCGTTACGTTGATTCTTTTCAAAAATTTATTAAAAAATAAAGCTGTTGGGATAACCAACAGCTTTTATGTTTTTATTCTTTATAATCTTCGGGGTTCATATATATTTTATCAATCTTTATAGAGGCAACGTCTTGCATATCGATACATTTCCCGCAATTATCGCACACCTTATTGGGGTCAAGGTCGCAAGTTTCGCATTCCATACAACCGATACACTCCCTATCGTATAATACGCACTCTGTTTTAAATTTAGATTCCTTCATAATCGTACCGCCTAAAAAACTTATACTAATATTATAACATATTTTTTTTGAAAATCAACTATTTTTTGTAAACATTTGTTTGCTTTTTATAAAAATGTGTGTTATAATGATAGTATACAAATGAAAAAGGAGCGCGTTTATGGTAAGCGAAGAAAAACTCAACCGAGTAATGGACTATATCCGTAAATTTACCGAAGAAAACGGTTACACCCCTTCCGTCCGTGAAATCGGGAAGGAATGTGGCATAAAATCAACGGCAACGGTACACAGCTACATTGAAAAATTGCAAAATAAAGGCTATTTGAATAAAACCGACAATAAAAAACGCGCTGTGACGATTGGGAAAGGTTCTGGTATCAACGTTCCCCTGCTTGGTGTGGTTACGGCCGGACAACCTATTTTCGCTTATGAAAATTATGAAGATTATTATACCTTCCCCGTTGGAGAATTCCGTGGCGACGATTTGTTTATGTTACGCGTACAAGGCACGTCTATGATTGACGCAGGAATTATGGACGGCGATAAAATTATCGTACGACGTCAACAAACGGCCGAAAACGGTGAAATCGTTGTCGCGTTTGTAAACGAAGACGAAGGTGCAACGGTGAAACGTTTCTTTATTAAAAACGGAAAAATCGTTTTACACCCCGAAAATGAACGTTTACAAGATATGATTTTTGAGCCTGAACAAGTTTCCATTTTAGGAAAAGTAGTTGGATTAATGCGTAATTATCGCGCTTAAAACGTAAATAATGCGCCCCCAATTTGCAATATGCAAATTGGGGGCTATTTTTATATTCCTTTTAAATAAGCAATTTCATTTTCCGTTAATTTACGGACTTCGCCTCTATCTAAACCCGTTAGTTTTAAATTTCCAATACTGATACGTTTTAAAAACTCAACGTTTCTGCCAATCGCTTCAAACATGCGCCGTACTTGACGGTTTCTGCCTTCCGTAATGGTAATATGCACTTTCGTATAAGCTTTGTTGGTTTCGACGATGTGCGCTTTGCATTTCTTAGTTAACACGCCGTCTAATTCAATACCCGAACGGATTCGGTTAAGGTCCTTTTCCGTCATCGTGCCTTCGATACGAGCCATATACGTTTTGGGAACTTCGCTGGTGGGATGGGTAAGGCGGAACGCTAAATCGCCGTCGTTTGTCAATAGTAACAATCCTTCCGTTTCGTAGTCCAGCCTACCGACGGGGAAAACTCTACCGGCGTCAGGTGGAAGAAACTGCATTACCGTTTTTCTGCCTCTATCGTCGGCAACGGTACACATAACCCCTTTCGGTTTATTCATAAGGTAATATTTTTCCGTTTTTTCTTCACGGGAAACGGGGACGTCATCAACCAATACAACGTCTTTTTCTTCCACGTTTGCGCCAAGCGTCGCTATACAACCGTTAATCTTAACGCGACCGGCTTCTACCATTTCATCGGCGTGACGACGGCTGGCAATCCCTTTATCTGCTAAATATTTATTGATTCTCATTGGTGACCTACTTTTTTTAGAAATAACACTTATAGTTTATATAAATTTCCTGAAAAAAGCAACCGTTTTGCCAGATATATTTCAAATTTACCGACGATTTCCCGATTTTCTATACGCATGTTTTCGTGCGCATACGTGCGAATTTCAATCAATCCCTTCTCCTCTTTCAACAACGGATAATAATAATCTTTGTCAGCGATTCCCCGTATAGTACTTCCCTCAATATTTAACGGCACACTTGCGTCTATAATTTTCTCATATTGATAGGAAGACAAAGAATCTTGCAAAAGTTTTTTAGAACGCTCGTACATCGATGGGCAATTTAATACGCAAGAAATTACACACATATTCTCTTGTTTGGCGGCTGCAACCAGGCATCGGCCTGCTTCTTTTGTGTAGCCCGTTTTTACCCCTATACATGATTCGTAAGAGAAAAGTAATTTATTTTTATTTTTCCAGCCACGCGACGGATAATTTTGCGCCCCGACAATTTTACGAAAGGTGGGATTTTGCATCGCATAGGCCGTAATATAGCTTAAATCTCTTGCCGTCGTATAATGATTTTTATGCGGTAAGCCGTGAGGATTTTCAAAATTCGAATGCAAAGCCCCTGCTTTTTGCGCAATTTTATTCATTTCCGCTGCAAAATTGGCTATACTGCCGCTACAAAACAAAGCAAGCGCCGTGGCGCAATCGTTTCCAGAACGTAACATTAAACCATACAATAAATCTTCTACGGAGTAGATTTCTTGCGCTTGTAAATACACCGACGAACCTTCAACCCCAACGGCTTCTTGCGGGATGGGAAACGTGGATTTTATATCGTTACAAATCTCTAAAACGGTGATACAAGTGACTATTTTCGTGGTGCTAGCCATTGGTAAACGTACATCGCCGTTTTCTTCGTATAAAACTCGACGAGAATTTAACTCTATCACACATTCCGCTTTTGAATATCGTTGGGTTGGCTGATACGCGACCGCCGTTAACCGTGGATAACTATACACAAGCGTGCCGCTAAATAAAAAAAGAATAGCTAATATTATTATCAACGGGCGAAAATATAAGCGTTTCATTGTTTTTTGGTCATAATTTCGCGTAAAATATCAGACGCCCTTTCTATCAAATTATCTACCGGTTCTTCGCTGATACGGATAATCCTGCAATCTTTCCCGTCGTCAATTAAAAAGCCCATAGGTTTCATACTTACAACTGCGCCACTACCGCCGGCAAACGGCATCGCATCGGTTTCTTTGATAACTTTAATATCTCCGTATTCGCCACCGCCGGATAAATTCCCCATAGTCACTTTTGAAAAGGGTATTACTTGAAATCCACTTGCCGTAATAATGGGATTTCCTATAATGGTATTTACGTCCGCAAGCCCGTCTAAATTATGCAACGACGCGTCGATTAAGTTATGGATTTTTTGATTTTTTTCCGCCATAATATTTGTGTTTTCTCCTTTAAAAATCGTATTAGTTTGATTAAAAGCATAAAAATATTGAAATAGATTACACTATTTACCGATATTCGTAAAACGTCCCCATCCGTCAACCAAAAATTATTCTCAATATTTCGTCGATTCCCTCCTATTCCAAAAAAATAGGCACGTAGATAGGTGTGAGCAATAGAAACGGGGAAAAAGTATTCTACGCCCGTTTCGGTGGTTAACGTAAAAGCAATTAAGTGAAAGGTACGCATAAATGAAAAACGTTTTCTTTCGCTATTCAATTGTTTATATGGGATTAATTTGGCTCGTTTTTTAGAGAGATGTAAAGCAATCCCACCAGGATAGATGCCGACGTAGCCACCGATAATTTTAATTTTTTTATATAAATAAACGGCAAAGGCAAATTTTTTACGGTTCATATCGTAATGCGCATCCAATTCTAAATAAATTGGTAAACACAATACCAGCAAAATCACGAAAAAAATCGTTAAAAATAAAAGCAGCTTGCCCATATGTTCAATATGCGCAAGCTGCAAAATAAATATGTATCGTTAGATTTATTGGATTTTAATAATACCGTCTTCGATGTCTTTTAAGAAATCAGGCAATTCAAAACCTTCCGTCTTTTGTTCGGGCTGAGTAAGCTCTTCTTCCCCCACGTTTTCGTTGAAATATTCAGGGTCGTTCTCAGGGTCGTAAACGTCTTTTTCATATAAATAATTGCTTTCAGGCTCGTTAATTGCGTTCAATGCAGCAATTCTTTGCATCAATTCCTGATAATCAGGCAATTCGGAAAGGGATTTTAATTTAAAGCGTTTTAAGAAATTATCCGTTGTGGAATATTCAACGGGTTTACCTGCTGTTTCGCGTCTGCCGCTGGGATAAATCATCTCTAAGTTCATCAGCGTTTGAATTGCATAATCGCTGTTAACGCCACGAATCGTTTCCAATTCCGTACGCGTAATCGGCTGCTTGTACGCAATAATAGCCGCGCATTCTAAAATCGTGCGGGTAAATTCCTTTTCGCGAATTGGCGTCAGCACCAACGAGACAGGGTCTTTAAAATCCGGATTGGTTGCAAATTGCAATTTATGGTTAAAATGCAATAATCGAATACCGCAATCCCCTGCGTATTTCTTTTCCAAACTCTTAATTGCTTCGTCCATATGACGTTTGCCAACTTCTAATTTTTCACGCAACAAATCGATGGGAACGGCGTCCCCCGAAGCAAATAATATAGCCTCAATTATATTCGTCAATTTCTCCAATTTCTTCATCCTCGCTTCTATTGGGATTTTTCTTAATCGTAATGGTTGAAAAGAGTTCTTCTTGCTCCACTATGATAAATTGATGTTTTAACAGTTCCAACAACGCCTGGAACGTCGTTACTATTTCAGGTACGTTTGCGTTTTCATCAAACAATTCTTCAAACGCCGTGTCCTCTTTTTCTGACATTTTTTCGCGAATAAATTTAATTTTATCGCGGACGGTAAATACGTCTTTAGGGATTTCACGAGGAGGCGGCGCGCTGCGACGTTGACTTTCTAAGCGCAACATCATTTTTGTAAAGGCTTGCATCAACCCGTCCAACGTCATATCATTATATTGGACTTGTACGGCGGCAAATTCTTTATCAGGCGCTTTGAAAATATACCCTACCGTTTCCCTCTCTTTCAGCTTATCAGCCTCTTCTTTTATCATTTGATATTCTTCAAGAGCGCGGATAAGTTCTTGCTCGGGGTCGTTATCGTTCCAGTCATCGTCAATAAATCCGTCGTCGGGAGGCGGAACAAGGCTTCTTGCCTTGATATCGATAATCGTTGCGGCAATATTCAAATATTCGCTTGCCTTATCTACGTCCAAATACGGCAAACCTTTCATATATGAAAGGAATTGCTCGGTGACTTGTGATACGAAAACGTCTTTTATTTCGATTTTTTCTTCTTTGATTAGATATAATAATAAGTCCAGCGGACCTTCGAAATTATCCAAGACCGTGGTATAATCAACGTCCGTTTCGAAGTTTTTTACTGAATCCGTCGTCAGCTTTTCTTTATCCAAAATACTATCTCCTTAGCGAAATATTAAAAATTTTTCGTATGACCTCAAGAATTATTGATTTTCTTTTTTTAATAATCTTGTGGGAATAACGTCATTGCGATTGATATCTTCGTAGGTTTGCGGCCGTACGATATATTCCGCTTTCCCGTCGTTGACTAAAATACAAGGCGGAATTTTATTTCTATTATAATTCATTGCCATTGAATAATTGTACGCCCCTGTAGAAAGTACGGCAAGAATATCCCCTTCGCGCGCTTGTGGCAGCGAAACGTTTACAGCAATAATATCACCGCTTTCACAACATTTTCCTGCAATAGATACGATTTCCGTCGGTTCTTCGTTTGCTCTATTGGCAAGTATGGGTGTATATTTCGATTGATATAAGGCGTATCTGGGATTGTCAAACATACCGCCGTCGATGGCAACGTATTTTTTTACGGAAGGGATTTCTTTAATCGCCCCCACCGTATATAACGTAACGCCTGCCTCTCCAACGATAGACCTACCGGGTTCAATAAGCAAAAACGGAAGGTCCAGTTTGTACTCTACGGCTTTTTCTTTCACGGCTGCAAGTAACGCTTCTAAATATTCTGCATAGCCTTCGGCAGGGATTTTACGGTCTTCATCGGTATACCAAATCCCAAAACCACCGCCAAGATTCAACGTTTCTAATTTAAAATGAAGAGCATCTCGCATTTTTGCTGCGAACGTCATACATTTTTCAACGGCAAGTACAAACGACTGTTTTTCAAAAATTTGAGAGCCAATGTGACAATGATATCCCGCTAAATGCAAATTTTTCTTTTGCATAGCGTATTTAGTGGCGTTTTCCGCCGTACCGTCAGCAATGGAAAATCCAAACTTACTATCCGTAGTTGCCGTTTGTACAAAAGCGTGCGTATGCGCTTCAATTCCGGGATTGATACGGAGAAGAACCTTTTGAATGATTCCACGTTTTTGCGCTTCGGCGTCGATTTTATCCAATTCGGAATATGCGTCGGCTACGATACAACCAATTTTTGCATCTAACGCCTCGCCGATTTCATACGGAAGCTTGTTATTCCCGTGCATATAAATTTTTTCTGCTGGGAAACCTGCTTGTAACGCCGTATATAATTCTCCGCCCGAAACAACGTCAATACCGATATTTTCTTCGTCGGCTATGCGATAAATCGCTTGACAGGAAAAAGCTTTTGACGCATATAATACCAATCCTTTTCCCTCGTAGTGCGTTGCAAGCGTGTCTTTATAAATACGCATCATTTTGCGGATATACGCTTCGTCAAAGACGTACAAAGGCGTACCAAAATCTTGGGCAAGTTCTACACAATCTGCCCCACCGATTTCTAAATGCCCTTTTGCGTTGATTTTTAACGTTTCTCTTTCGTTCATAGCGGTTTTATTTCCTTGAAATAAAAGTACGTATTTATTGTATCAAATTTCTCGAGAAATTGCAAGAAACGAGAGCCGTTTTTCACGAATAAAATCCGTTTTTGCAATAAATTTTGCAAAAACGGATACAATTTAAAAATTATTATCGTTTAACGTTTATTCCAATCTTGCGCAACGTCTTGTAATCTATCGAAGAAATTGGCTTTGGAAATATCCTTTTCAGCCAATAAATTGATTCTATCAATTTCCACGCCGTCTTTAAATATTTGTATTTCCCCCACTTTTGTTCCTTTTTTGATTGGCGCAGTCGCTTTTTCAAGTACGGTTTCAATTGTAACAATAGGTTTTTCGCCTCGTTTACTAAAAATATACGCATTGCGTTCCGGATACACGTTTATCGCTTTTTCTTTGCCGCCATTGACATAAAGTTGTTTATCGATAACGACGTTTGCTTCTACGATAGGCGTTAAACAATAATTGGCAAAAGCATAATTAAATAAAGTTTTTGTGTCTTCAAATCGATTTACGCTGTTTTCAGCCCCAATTATCACGGAAATCACCCGTAAATCCCCACGTTTTGCCGTGGCGGCAAGACAAAAACCGGCTTGATTGGTAAATCCCGTTTTTCCGCCGTCACAGCCTTCGTAAAACCGAACCAATTTATTCGTATTTGTAATTTCAGTATATCTACCTTCTGGATGCGCAAATTTATCCATCCAAACCTTGCCAAATTGAAAATATTCTTCGTTTTTTAATAATTCCTTTAACATAATTCCCACGTCTTTTGCGCAAGAATACTGCGGTTCTTTGGGAAGCCCTGTGCAATTTGCGAAAAGCGTATCGTTTGCGCCAATTTCTTTGGCTTTTTGATTCATTTTATCTGTAAAAACGCTTTCACTACCGCAAATTCGTTCCGCAAGCGCGACGCAACTATCATTTGCAGAGCATACGACGATACTTTTAATCAATTCACGAACTTTATATTTTGCATTTGCCTCTAAAAACACTTGCGAACCACCCATCGACGCCGCTTTTTCGCTGACAATAACTTCCTCGTCTATCTCCAATGTCCCAGCGTGAATCGCGTCAAACGTCAAAATAAGCGTCATAATTTTACACATACTTGCAATGGGCAAATGCTCTTTTTCATTTTGCGAATAAACGGGCGTTCCCGAATAAAAATCCATTAAATATGCCGATTTCGCTCTTATTTTTAAATCCGTCGGCAGAGTATTTGACGTTTCTATTGCTTTCGCGGCTATATATTTATCATTTACGTGCGCAGCTGCGTGCTTTTCTTGTATTTGTCCACCTACCATCCCTAAACACAAGCCAACCGCCAAAAAGGCGGCAATTTTGGTCTTTTTCACGTTATTTCCCCCTTTTAATACAATCTCATTACTACGTCAAACATAATAATTATGTGACGCATAGTAAAATTTATTCTTTCGCCATAGTTTCAATATCAATGCCATATCCTCGCGTAGGGTCATTGACAAAAACGTGTGTAATTGCGCCCACTAGTTTATTATTTTGTATAATTGGACTACCGCTCATCCCTTGTACGATGCCACCGGTTTGTTCGATTAAGGCAGAATCGGTTATTTTGATAACATAATTTTTATTTTCCTTGTTGTTTTTATCTACTTTTACGATTTCTATATCGTAACGTTGCGGCTGCGTACCGTTTATCGTAGAATAAATAAAAGCTTTTCCGGGCGCAACACTTTTTGAATCGATAACCGTACGTTTTAAATTATCAGTAGGAAAATCGCTGGAAATCGTGCCATAAATGCCGCAATGACATAATTTTTCCGCTTTTCCAAGCGTTTTATCGTTTAAAAACATACCTCGAAGCTCGCCTGCTTTCCCTCGAACCCCTTTACTGACACCTACGATGCTACAAGAATAAATGTAAGATTCGGCAATCTTTAGTTCTTGTTTATTTTCTCCTACGACAGAGTGACCTAACGCGCCAAATCGGTTATTCGTTTTATCGACGTACGTCACCGTGCCAATTCCTGAAACACTATCACGCGCCAAAATACCTATTTTATATTGATTTGACGTCTTATCTTTAACAGGCGACAAAGAAATATTGATGGTTTCGTTATTTCGTTCAAGCGTAATGGAGATTTCTTTCCCTTTGCTTTTTTCAACCGCTTTATTCAACATTTCAATGCTATCAATCGCGATATCGTTAACTTTAATGATTTTATCCCCCGTACGAAGCCCCGCGTTTAACGAAGGAGAGCGTAAACCATTGTCCGTTTTTACTTCACTTAATCCAACGACTTGTACTCCGCCTGATTTTAAGGTAAAACCTGCCGTCATACCGCCGATATATACCGTTGGCGATTCCTCCGCCTTTGCTGTAATATCCTTATTATTGATATTACTACCGACAAAAAATGCGCAGGAAATCACTCCAATAACAAAAAAACTCAATTTACGCATAATTCCCCCCGTTTATAGGTTACTTTGCGCAAATTGAGCGTTTTTATTCGTTTAAATGAATTTTAAAGTGTGTTTTTATAGTTTTTTGCCGAAGAAAGAAGTTCTTGGGCGTGTTTGTTTGCGTATTCGTCGTTATCATTACCGCCAAGCAAGCGCACGATTTCTTGCAGCTTGGTCGTTTCCGTTAAAGCAAAAACGTTTGTTAACGTTTTGCCGTTTTCTTCCCGTTTTTCAATTAAAAATTCGTCGTCGCTCATCACGGCAATTTGCGCCAAATGAGATACGGCAATGATTTGCGTGTTTTTTGCGATTTTCGCCAATTTTTCTCCCACGACTTTGGCTGTTTTTCCGCTGATACCAGCATCAATTTCGTCAAAAATGTAGGTGGAAATTTCATTTACGTTGGAAAGCTGCGTTTTAATGGCAAGCATAAAACGACTCATTTCACCACCGCTGATAATTTTCCCAAGCGGTTTTAACGGTTCGCCTGCGTTTGCTGAGAACAAGAAACAAATGGAATCCAAACCGCTGCTATTCGCTCTATCTACGTCCGTATTTTCGTAAGGCGTAAACTGGATAGAGAATTGTGCGCTGGCAATATTTAGCGTCTTTAATTCGTCCGTAACGCGTTGGCAAAAAGCGTCGCCGTGCGTTTTACGCAACGCAGTCATTTCTCTGCAAACGGCGTATATTTTCTTATCCGTTTTCTCTTTCTCTGCCGTTAAAACGGCGTATTGCCCTTCGCAATCGGATAATAAATCAAATTCCGCTTGGATTTTTTCTAAATACGCGTCTATTTCCTTTTTATTTGCGCCATATTTGCGCTTTAACGAACGGATTGCGTCTAATCTATTCTCTACTTCTTCCGCTTCGTTTTCGTCGAAATACAGCTCTTCACTCATATCATACAGCGTATCGGCTACGTCTTCGCAATCACTGGCAATGCCGTCTAATTTATCGCAAATGTCTTCATAACTTGCGTCTAAATTGGATATTGCGCTGATTGAACGTTTTGCCGTACGTAATCCGTCTAATACGCCCAATTCCCCCGAAACGACGCTCATAGCGTCACGAACGGAAAGAATAATTTTTTCCAGATTATTGATTTTATTGCGTTTTGTGAGAAGTTCTTCTTCTTCGTTTTCTTGAATATCAACGGAAGTGATTTCGTTGATTTGAAAAGACAATACGTCTAATCGACGGGTGCGTTCTTGTTCATCGCCGCCAAGCAAAGCAATTTGCGATAAAATATCCTTCTTCTTCTTTAATAATTCGGTTAAAGCGGATTTTTTTTCTACCAATTCTGCCCCAACGACGTTGTCCAACGTTTTTAATTGATTGCTTTCTTTTAACAGAAAGAAGTGTTCACTTTGTCCGTGTACGTCCACTAGAGAATCAGTAACTTGTCGAAGCATCGTCGTAGTTACGGTGTTTCCATTGATTTTTACTGCATTTTTGCCCGTATCGGCAAACTTTCTTGATATGACGATTTCCCCGTCGCTGTCAATATCCATTTCACGTAACACTTGCACCGCGCGCGCGTTTTCAGGTACGATAAACTCCGCTTTAACGAAACACTCCGTTTCCCCAAAGCGTATCATACTCCTATCCGCTTTCGCACCCAAAACAAAGTTGATAGAATCAAGTATTACTGATTTACCAGCACCCGTTTCGCCCGAAAGCACGTTCAGCCCGTTGCCAAACGTTATATCAGCGTTTTCAATTAACGCAACGTTTTTTATCGTTAACCTGGATAACATATCGTCGTTTTGCCTTTTTACCGATTATTTCAAAAATTCTTTGATTTTTTCAACGACAGCAATTGCCGCGTCGTCCGTTTCACAAACGATTAACAGCGTATCGTCCCCTGCAACCGAGCCTACGATTCCCTCATAATTCAGTTTATCGACAACCGCGCCAGCGTTTGCGCCGTTACCTGCCAACGTTTTTACAACGACAAGATTTTTTGCTGCGCGTACAAATACTACGCAATCGCGAAATAAACTCTTCATTTTAGGAGAAATTTCGTTTTCTCCGTCGTTGATATACGCATAACGGTATTTCTTTTCAATACCTGCAACTTTGAATAAATGTAAATCGCGAATATCACGCGAAATTGTCGCTTGCGTTACGACAAGATTTAATGCGTTGAGCTCCGCACAAAGCTCTTCCTGCGTTTCAATTTCCTTATGCGTAATAATTTCTAAAATTTTTGCGTGTCTAGCTGAACGTAACATTTTTCTTCCCTCTTATTTTCCGTATCGTGTCTTTAAGCGTTTAATTTATTGCGAACCTTGGCGAAGAAATCCGAACCCTCTCTAACGGGAAAATCTGCCGTAAAAGGCGCTTTTTTAATTCGAATTTCCGTATTTTCCGGGAATTGCGCAATGGCGACTCCATCACAAAGTACGATAGATTTCCCTCTAACGATTTTTACAGTGATTTCTTCACAGTCAGCAAATACGATTGGCCTTGTACGCATAGAGAAAGCGCAAATCGGCGTCATCATATATACGGGAACTTCCGGCGTCAAAATTGCGCCGCCAGCGGAAAGCGAATACGCCGTCGAGCCCGTTGGTGTACAGAACAATAATCCGTCGCCGGCAATCACGTCCGAGCCCTCTCTCGTATCCACTTGTAAGCGTAATATTTGAGAGCTTTTCTTCGCGTGTAAACCGTTATCGCGCTGAAGCGCGATTTCATTGAGCGCATAAAAGGTTTGTCCTAAAACTTCTACCTGCAAAAGGCTACGTTTTAAAATTCGGCAATTTCCTTTTTCCAATTGAGAAAGGAGCTCTTTAATTCTCGCTCTTTCATCTTTTTCATATTCGGTTAAAAAGCCGAGATTGCCGTAATTGATGCCAATAATTTTGATGTTTTTTCGCGCAGCGATAACCGCAGAGTGTAAAATAGCTCCATCTCCGCCAAGCACGATTAAAACGTCTACTCCGTCAATTTCCGACGGTGTAAAAAAACGTACGGTTTGATAACCGACTTCTTCCAAAAAACCTATGATTTCCGCAACGGTTTTTTCGTCTTTTACTTTGTTTTTATTGCCAAGTACCCCGATTTTCATCGTTATTTCCCCCAAGGCTATTCTCTTTCGTATTTTTTTCCGTTATTTCGTTAGATACTATATTTTTTACTTCGTTTACGATATAAGATACGCTTGCTGCATCTTGATAATTCGGTTTTAACCACAGTACGTATTCAACGTTTTTCCCTTTACGTATCGGCGCATTGGTAATCCCTAACGGATACAAGCCGTTTTCCGTGGCGTAGCCTAACACCTTTTTAACGATTTTTGCGTGCGCGGAAGGATGAACGATGCCACTTTTTCCAATATTTTTATTTTCACATTCAAATTGCGGCTTTACCAAAACAACGGCTTCGCCGTTATCCTTCAATATATTTTTAATCGTAGGAAAAATCAATCGCAAAGAGATAAAACTGACGTCGGTGACTACGCCGTCTATCGCGTCGTTAAAATCGTTTTTCGTTAAATATCGAGCGTTGGTGTTATTCATCTGTACGATTTTTGTATTTTGCAAAAGCGAATCGTGTAATAGACTTTCTCCAACGTCCACCGCATATACTTTTTTTGCTCCGTTTTGCAATAAGCAATCGGTAAATCCGCCCGTGCTTGCACCAAGGTCCACAAAAATCTTTTCCTTACAAGAAATATCAAAAACTTCGATTGCTCTTGCAAGCTTGTATCCACCGTTGGAAACGAATTGTTGTTTTGGTTCTATAAATAAAACTTCATCCGTCTCTTTTATGTCGTCTTTGGGTTTGATAGTTTTGCCGTTGACAAGAATTAACCCTTTTTCAATAGCTTCCGCAGCTTTCGTCCGAGAATTAAATTTTTCTGCAAAAAACTTATCTGCTCTCATAAACGTTTAAAAGATAGTTTTCAATATCCGTACAGCTAACCCCGTATTCGCATTGTAATTGCCCTACTTTGCCTTGTGGGATAAATTCGTCACGATAAGCAAAATTCTTTATTTTACAAGGTTTATTCATTGCAATAAGCTGTCCGTTAATCAATGAACCTAAACCGCCTAAAAATACGTTATCTTCAATGGTTACAATGTGTTCGGTTTGTAAATTTTGCAGTAACTCAATATCTAACGGTTTAACAAAACGCGCATTAACAACGTCAATTTTCATCCCTTTTTCCGCCAGATTTTGGCTGATTTTCATTGCAATAATAAGGCTGCGTTCCCCCGCGGCGATAATTGTTGCGTTTGCAATAGGATGTTGACGTAAATATTCCCATTTTCCAAGCTCGATTTTGGTATCGTTTGAATCAAAAAGAACTTTGCCGGAACGAGGATAGCGAATTGCAAGCGGATGCGAATAAGTGGCGCTAAATCGCAAGAAAGATTTTAATTCTTCCGTGTCTTTAGGCACGGCTATGGCAAGATTGGGGATTAAGGATAAGTAAGATAAATCGAAAACGCCTTGATGCGTTTCACCGTCAGCCCCTGAAATGCCTGCCCTATCAATACAAAACGTAACCGCAGCGTCTTGCGCGCAAACATCGTGGATGATTTCATCAAACGCACGTTGTAAAAACGTTGAATATATCGCGTAATACGTCTTTAATCCGCCCAGCGCCATTGCCGCGCAAAGCACAGACGCGTTTTCTTCGCAAATCCCTACGTCAAACGCCCTTTCAGGGAATTTTTTGAAAAATTCTTCTAAACCTAAAGCTTCTTTCATTGCGGCGGAAACAACGGCCATATCCGTATTCGTTTCCGCAAGCTCGCAAAGCGTTTCCCCTAATATTTCCGAATATTCTTTTTCCTTGGGTGAACCAACGGGCGGAACGCCGTGCGTGTTCGTAGGATGTTCTTCGCTAAATTCGTAGCCTTTCCCCTTTTTCGTGGCAATATGCAACAATACGGAGCCGTTTTGCATAAGTTGTTTTGCTTCCGTCAATGCGTCGACCATTTCTTCCACGTCGTTGCCGTTCTTTACACCCATATACGTTAAACCAAAACTCTCTAAAAGGCGGATATTCTCTGCTTTTTGTTTATCTTTGATTTGCGTAAGCATATCGTGCATTCCGCCAACGGTTGGAGAAATGGACATATCGTTATCGTTTAAGATAATTAAAACGTTTGTATTGAATATCTTTAAACTATTCAACGCTTCATAAACGAGTCCGTTATTAAACGAACCGTCGCCGATATAAGCAATAACGTTGCGTTTTTCCCCTTTTAATGCATATGCTTTGGCAAGACCTATCGCCGCAGAAACCGACGTACCAGCATGTCCCGTATCGTAACAATCATATTCACTTTCGTTGCGTTTAGGAAAACCGGAAATACCACCTGCCTGACGCAGCGTTGAAAAGTTTTCCGCGCGTCCTGATAAAAGCTTATAGGCGTAGCATTGGTGTCCAACGTCAAATACGATTTTATCTTGCGGAAAATCAAATACGTAAAAGAGCGCAACGGTAGATTCTACCGAGCCTAAATTTGAGGCGAGATGCCCCCCGCATTGCATTACCGTATCATAAATTGTTAAACGGAGTTTATCGCAAAGTACGTTAAGTTCGCTTTTCGTATATTTTTTTACTTGTTCGGGAGATAAATCCTTTAACATAGGCACTCCTTCTTTTGTTTATTTTGTGCGTACCAAAACGAAATCTACTAATTGGTGTAAAAATTCCGTGTCGCCGTCCATCCCTTCTAAAACGGCGTGACACTCTTGCGCGCATAAGTCGGCGCGGATTTTAGCGTTTTGTAAACCGTATAAACGTACGCAAGTAAGTTTATTGACGTTTTCGTCTTTACCGATTGATTTACCAAGCTCTTCAAAATTCCCCGTAACGTCTAAAATATCGTCCGTCATTTGAAATAACAAACCCAATTGTTTGCCAAAATATTCAAACGATAAATAATTTCTGTTTGCTGCTAAAATATTAGGGATAACGACGGGCGCAAGCAATAATTTCCCCGTTTTATGTTCGTATACAAAGCGTAACTCCTCTTCGGATACGTCGTTTTTTTGGTTGGTAAAAAGAATATCGGCAGATTGTCCTGCAATCATACCAAACGCGCCTGCATACTCGTTGAGCAATTTCCCTGCCGCTACGTATTGTTCCCCTTTTGCGCATTGTGAAAAGCAAATGGAATAGGCTTCGTTTAATAAAGCGTCCCCTGCCAAAATTGCGTTCGCTTCGCCAAAGGCTTTATGACAAGAAGGTTTGCCTCTACGGAAATCGTCGTTATCCATAGCGGGCAAATCGTCGTGTATCAACGAATAGGTATGAATCATTTCCAACGCAAGCGCAAACGGCAAAACGTCTTCGTGCGGTATGGAAAGAACGTCTGCGCAAGCAAGCATTATCACGGGGCGGATTCTTTTGCCGCCGCCAAGTAAGCTATACGCCATACTCTCCCCTAAAATTTCGGGTTTCGTTTTGAGTTTTTCAACGTATTGATTTAAATATTTTTCAAATTCGTCTAAATAGTTTTGATAACAAAGATGAAAATCGTTCAACCTTCTTTACTCCTTAAACGCCGCCTTGCAAGCGTTATACATTAACATTGTAATCGTCATCGGGCCAACGCCACCGGGAACGGGCGTGATTTTTGAAACTTTATCTTTTACGTTTTCAAAATCAACGTCGCCGCAAATTTTACCGTTTTCGTCACGGTTGATACCAATATCGATGACGATTGCCCCTTCTTTTACCATATCCGCCGTGACAAATTTCGGTCTGCCGATGGCAGCAACCAAGATATCCGCGTTTTTGCAAATATCTTTTAAGTTTTTCGTTTTACTGTGGCAAACGGTAACCGTAGCGTTAGCGTTAAGCAAAAGCATTGCCATAGGCTTACCCACGGTATCGCTTCTGCCCAATACGACGGCGTTTTTACCACATAAATCTACGCCCTCGTTTTCCAGCAATTTCATAACGCCAAGCGGCGTGCAAGCTACCAAATCTTCTTTGTGCAAGCACAACAAGCCGATATTTTCGGCGGAAAAACCGTCAACGTCTTTCTCTACGGGAATACGAGCCATGGCGGATTCTGCATCTAAGCCCTTAGGCAAAGGAAGTTGCAATAAAATACCGTTAACTTGTTCGTCAGCGGCAAGCTTGTCCAATAAGTTTTCTACTTCTTCTTGCGTTGCCGTTTCAGGTAAAACGTAAGAATAGGAACGAACCCCTACTTCTTCACACGCCTTAATTTTGTTTCGTACGTAAATTTGCGAAGCGGGGTCGCATCCAACAAGCACCACGGCAAGTCCGGGCTTAATTGCCGATTTTTCCACTTTTTCTTTTAAAGCTGCACGCAGTTTCGCTGAATACGCTTTTCCATCGATAATATCCATAATGTCCTCCAATGTATGATATTTATTTGGTATTGATAACCCCTGAAAGAACGCCGTTAACGAAATCGGCACTCTTTTCCGTGGAATATTTTTTTGCTAATCCCGTCGCTTCAGATACAGACACAACGGGTGGAATTTCATTAAAATAGCGTATTTCCGCCATAGCAATCAACAAAATGCTCTTATCCATTGGGTTGATGCGATTTTCTTTATAGTGGTGACAAGCATCTTCAATACCCGCAATCAATTCCGTACGATTTTTTTCTACCGTAGCAATCAAATCGTCGGCAAAACGAGCATCTTCTTCTTTTTCCAGTTTAAATTGTTTGAACACTTTCTTTTTCAGGGCATCAAAACAATCGGTGTTAAATTGTTGCGCAAAAATAATATTTAAAGCCGCTTCCCGCGCCGCATTTCTCATAAGTTTCTCCGTTGTTTAATTTGTTGAATTTATGACGAAAACCCTTCTCTTTCGGGAAGGGTAATCGATATTTTTTAATTTTCCTCAGTTTCTTCCTGTGCCGTTTCAACAGGCAACGTTTCTTCAAATTTCACGTCGCAAATATGAACGTTTACTTCGGCAACTTTATAACGCGTCATATTTTCTACGCTCTGCTTAATCGATTGTTGAATACGATACGCAAGCTCGGGAATATGATAGCCGTATTTTACTACGACGGACACGTCGACGTAAATTCCGTCCTTTTCCAAATAAAGGGAAATGCCGTTTCTTTTGCCGGGCAACGGCGCCGCGCCTTCCACTTCCCCAATAGCCAATAAGACGATATTGTAAACGATTCCTGAGTTGTAAATGATTTTCCCACTCGTATCGTTGTTCGTGTTTAATTTGATGTTACGCATTCAAAAAGAACTCCTTTTTTTCTGTTACCTACATTATAACATATCTTTTTGAATTTTTCTACTGTTTTGACAATATTTTTCTCTCTTTTTTTAGCTTTCCGCGTAAACCGGCATAATGATAATGTTTCCAGCCACGACGCCCGTTTCATTTTTCATCATATTGTAGATAGAAAGCGCCGTATCGTAATTCAATTCGTCAGAATTGATGAATACGTTTACGTTATCGGAATCCACGGATACGGATACTACTGCATCCGAAAAACCGAGCGAACGAACCATATTTTCAAGCACCAATTCTTGTTCCATTGCCGATACGATTTCCATCTTCATTTCCGTTGCTTCTTCGTATTTCTCGTCCCCTTCGTCGTACAACGCAATAACGCTATCCAATTGCATCAATTCTTCATTTCGCGTCGTAGTGCGTTCTGCACGATACGTCGTAAAATAATTAGACGCGGTAACCTCGTTATCCGCCGAAGTGGGAGTGCTGCGCGTATTCGCAAACACGAAATTAAACACGGCGGTTACCGCCAACAACAACACCAACGACGACATTAAAACTACTTTCTTTTTGTTCGACATAATTTATCTCCTTTTACTCTTTTTTTAAATAAACTTTTACATCTTTTTCTCGTGTGCCAAGCGCCGCGGATACCGCTTCTCTAACGTCCATAATCACGCGTAAATTTTTTGCGCCCGTACACACTACCACAACGCTTTGCGTTCCCTCTTCCGTTTCATAAATCATCACTTCCGCGTCGCCTACGCCGTCTATTTCAGCCAATATACGGCTGACCTTTCGTTCGCTTTCACTCATTACGGCGACAGATTCAAGAGGTTCGTCGTTCGTGTAAAAAATTCGCCAAATTGCCACGATTAAAACGATTGCCAACCCTACAATAATTAAGACGTCTTTGCATTTGCCAATTTTTAGCCTTTTCCTTTTGGGCGGTGAATTATTCCTTTCCAAATTACTCAATGATAACCTCGCTACAATAATTTTTCGTCAAATATTTTGTTAACGCCTCTATTGTTTCTTGATTGCAAGAATTTAATAATTTAACCGTGATACTTACGATTTGAATTTGGTCGCTATCCACCGTTTTTTCCTCTGTGAAACGCCAATCGATATTCGTTTCAACTTCTATAGGAAACTGATTTTCTATTTCACTTTTTAATGCAGCCTCCGTATTCCGTATTCTCATTTCACAATAATACTTTATGAAGGTATCGTCCGTTTGTATGACTTGTTGAGAAAAATTTATATCCGCTTGCGTTGGATTTTTTTCGTGATTTACGTCGAAAGACGTCCACTTACCAAGATATTTTGGAATTGGCGCAATAATCGCAACAACGCAAGCTAAACGCGCCATCCCCTTGATTACCCCCGTTGTTTTTCCTTGTGGCAATACCGCCGTCAACACCGAACACACCAAAACCGTGCCGATTATGCTTACGATGTAACCGTTCAAAATAAAGCCTCCGTAGAAGTTACCAACAATAAAATGCACAAAAAATACAAAAATGCCGTAAATAATAACGCTGCCGTGCAATAATGCAGATTTTCTGCGGTTTCCCCTAAGAAATCGGATATTCTGCTATCCCCAAACGGTTGCGTGATTGCCGCCGTAAAACGTAACAAAACGTTTACGGCAATCAATAAAACAAGCGGCTCGAATAAGATGGAAACCATAAGAAATATACTCATACTTCCTAGGGAATTTTTAATTAAAACACTGCCGGCTACCGCTAAATCGAATCCGCCGGACAAAAAGCCGCCTACAATCGGCACGCCATTGCCTATCGCGTATTTCGCCGCGCGACGTACGACGCCGTCCGTCGTTGCGGCGGTAATCCCCTGCAACGTAAAAAATATCCCGAAAACGGAAACGCATACCCCGATTATCCATTTATTGATACTTTTAAAAAAAGCGCTAAATTTGTTGATTTTTAATTCCGCCGTAAAATTACCTGCGATTGAAAACGCTATAATCATAATCGTCAACGGCAGCACGACGTTAGACAACACCGAAACGATGGTCGTTGAGAAAAACGCAACGGCTGGACGACATACGGATACGGAAACCGCCCCACCGCTTGACGCCATTAACGTTAACATAATTGGAAACACTATCCCCATTTGTCGGCTCATTGACGATAAACTCGTCGTAGATACTTGAAAACACTCGATTAACACGCTTAGTAACGGAACAAGCGCGGTAACGTAACTTATCATAAAAATCATTTCCGCCGAACTACCGCCAATTGCCCCACTTCGCAACGTAGAAATTAAACCTGAAAGCAGCGCGATAGCGGCAATCGTGGTAAAGGCAGGCAAAACCTGTATAATTTTTTCAAATAAAACTTTTAATAAGCCTTTTCCAAAGCTTGCATAATCGAATTTTTCGCCTTCTATATACGCCAATAATCGTTCGGAAACGCTTTTATCGGTAAAGTTCCCCAGCTCGTCCACGTAGTTTTCCAATTCCTTTAAATCCAACTCCGTCAACAATTCTTTTACGCTTTCGTTCAGCTTTGCTTTCCCTTCTGCTTGCCCGTCGTCAGCCATAGCGCCAATGAAGGTTACGCCAAAAAACAAGGCAAAAAAGACAATGAATAATTGTATATAAAAAATATATCTTATCGCTCTTTTTAACGAGTGATTTTTTTTTGGATTTATCAAGGTTTTCATACGAGATTTAAAAAGCCGCGCACAAGTTGTAACAAACTTTCCAATATAGGTAAAGATAATACAACAATAGCTATTTTTCCTCCCAACGTCACTTTGTCTGCTATCGACGGCGAGCCAAAATCGTTCAATACCCCAGCGCCAAACTCCGTTATATATCCCACGCCCACGATTTTTAAAAGAATTTTTAGTAAACCGTTATTCATACCCGTGGTTTGAGATATAGAAGCAAAAATGGCAATCGTTCCTTTTAAGGCGTCGATTAAAAATAGTAAAATAACGATAATACCGGTAATTGTAACCGCAAAAGAGAGTTCCGGTTTCGTACTTCGAAGCAATATCGCCGTAACCGACGTCACAAAAGCCACACCAAGAATCTTTATCAATTCCATATCTTACCCCTCCTCATAGCCCAAAAATCGTTTTTATTTCCGTAAATAAATCCCCAACCATACTGACGACAACCGCCAACACGATGACAAGCCCAACGATGCTGACAAGCGTTGCAATATCGTCTCTATCCGATTTTTTTAGTACTTGGCAAATTACGGTAATTATAATTCCAATTGCAGCTATTTTAAAGAGTATGCTTATATCCATAAAACCGTCCCCGTCTTTTTTATAATATTAGTATCAATATAAACAAACCGAATAAAAATCCAAGTTTTATGTATAAATCTACGTACTTTTTGCACGTTTCCGTTGCTTGTTTTTCAAGCTCGAACAAAGAGTTTTTGTAGGTGGAAAAGTGATTTTTTTGTGAAGAGCTGTCCCCCTTCCCAAGCATAGCGAAATAATCTTCAATGAAAACTTTTTCATCGGCTTTGATAAAATTAAAATCCGTTTCATATATCAAATTGTTCTTTAAAGATTGTCTATCCTTTACACACTCTAAAAAACGTTGTAATAGATATTCAAATTCACCTTTATAGGAATATTTAACAAAAAAGTCTTGTAAAGGATTGCGATAATAAGAAATTTCATTGAGAAAGCGTTCGTTAAATAAAGTCCATTGCGTAAAAAATAATTTACGTTTACGATATTTGTTTCCAAGTAAATATCCGCAAAACGTCGTAAATGCAACGATTGCTATTCCCAAAAAAAATTTTGCTATCATATACGTCTTCCTTCTTTATCATATATTGCAGCAATTTCACCTATTTTTTCTTGATTTAATATAACGACGTAATCAAACAAACTAAAAAAATCCTTTTTCACCCGTTCAATTTGATTAAAATGCGCGGATGCTACTACGTTTACGCCTGCCGCATAGGCCTTTTCTATTGCCTGACAATCGTTTGTATGTAACTCGTCGGTGATAATGACGTCTGGGCGCATTGCCCGTATTCCTGCCTCAAACGCCGTTTGCTTATCGGCGAATTTTATAACGTCGCTGGTTTCTCCAAGTCTTCCGCAAGAAATTTCCCCACGCTCGTCGCATATCAATACGTTTTTACGTGTTTTTTCGCTAATCAATCTTGCTAAATCCCGTAAAATCGTGGTTTTTCCCAACCCCGGTGGCGAGGCTATCAAAACGTTCGTTAATTTGTCTTCTAAACAACACGCGTATATTTCTTGACCACAGCCGATAATTTCGTGCGGTATTCTTATACAAACGGAGGTAATATTACGAATCGTCAACGGTTGTCCACTTTCAAACACGTATTCCCCTGCAAGCCCGATTCTTTCACCGTTTGCCGCCGTTATATATCCGCGTTTGATTTGCTCCTCTACGGAATACACGGAGTATTTTCCAGCTCGATATATGCAATCGGCGATATCCATAGCGTCGCAAATAATGCCAAATTCCGTGCGGTCGCTTACCCCAAAAGCAGTCAAACAAAGAAATTCGCCGCGATAATTTATCCTTGTAGGCGCATTAGCGCGCAAGCGAATTTCGTATACGTATTTAACGTTTAAATGCGTTAACGCTTCTTTTACGTTTTCAGGAAGAAAATCCAACATCTGTATAATATACGTATTTGCTTGTCCGCTTAGAACGTAAAAAAGACAAAAAAATATCCTCACGCATAAACGTGAGGATATCGATATGTTTAATTTTTTGAAAGAGCAATTATTTATTCAATAAATCAGCAATAGAAACGCTGGAAATACCTTCTTCGCTCCATTCCGTAACTTCATCAACGGGTTTTGCAGCTCTGGGCTTTCTCGTTTTTTCTTTGCCTTCACCCTCTTCTTTTTGAGGTTTTTCTTTTCTTTCAAGGTTTTCAGGCTTCGGTTCAAGCGCTTTGATGGAAAGGTTCATCTTCTTTTCTGCGCAATCTAATTTTAAAATCTTCGCGTCGATTTCTTGACCGATGGAAAGAACCGTCGTGGGATTTTCAAGGAATTCGTGAGAAATTTGCGATACGTGAACAAGACCGTCAATGCCTTTTTCAACTTCCACAAACGCACCGAAAGGAACGATTCTTACAACCTTACCGTGGATAACATCGCCTTCTGCATACTTTTCAGCAGCGATGTCCCAAGGTTGGGGTTGCAATTGTTTATAACCAATGGAAACCTTCTTCGTTTCTTCGTCGATTTTAAGAACTTTGAATTGGTATTTCTTGCCGATTTCCAAAACTTCGGTAACAGCTTTTGCACCCGTCCAAGACAAATCGGAGATGTGCGCAAGGCAGTCGAAACCGTTTACGGATACGAACGCGCCAAAGGCAGTCGCTCTTTCAACTTTACCTTCCACTACGTCGTCAACGTGGATATTTGCAAAGAATTCAGCTTCTTTTGCTGCTTTTGCCGCTTCTCTAGCTGCTCTTTCTTCTTCCATAATCACGCGTTGAGACGCAATAATTTCTTTTCTTCTTTCCGTTTTTAATTCGATAAGACGAAGACGCAATTTTTTGCCTACGTATTTATCCAATTCTTTAACGAATCCCGGACGAATTTCACGCGCAGGAACGAATACCGTATAAGAACCAAGTTGAGCCGTTAAGCCGCCCTTGTTGAAGCCAGTACATTCAACTTCGAAATCTTTACCGGACGTTACGTCAGCGAGCATCGCTTCTTCTTCCTTCACTTGTTTAATTTGTTTTTGCGAAAGAACGACGCGCGGCGTTACCGCTACAACCATCAATTCAATCTCTTCACCAATTTTACCTGCAAAGTCGTCTTTGTTATACACTTCGCAATCAACTTGGTCTTTGTCAAGCAGCACTTCTTTCTTGGTGTTGGGGAGCAGCACTTCAACACCCTTTTCGTCTGCCGACGAGATTGTAGCCGTAATCAACTGTCCTTTTTTAAAACGTTGTTGATTGTCCATATTCGCAACGACTTCCGCCATCGTTGCTTTTGCTTCTGTTTCCATTTCCATTTTTAAGAGAACCTCCTGAGTTTGCCCGTTAGGGGTGCTGGCACCCGTAACAATACCTACCTTTTTAAATCTTTTAATCTTTTTATATTCGAAATCGGCAGCGCTCCCCAAACGAAATACGTTGGCGCAATGCTTCGAGCAAATATCGTAAAGCTTATTGGTGTTGCTGCTGTTCAAGCCCCCGATAACCAATACTGCGTCGCATTGTTTCGCAAGTTCGCTTGCTTCGTTTTGCCGTCCTATAGTAGTATAGCAAATTGTTTCAAAAATCTCAACTGTTTTTTGGCGTTTATCGTTAAGATTTTTAATAATTTTATCAAATTTTTCCTGTGAATAGGTCGTTTGCGCCACGATACAGCAGTCATTGTTCGGCAAAATCGAAAAATCATCCGTATCCGAAGTGAATACGTACGCCGTATCGTTACACCATCCGTTTAACCCGATAACTTCCGGATGCGTAGGCTCGCCAACGATAATAATCGTCTTCCCTTTCGAATATTCTTCGCGTATAATTTTTTGCGTACGCTTTACGAATTCGCAAGTGCAATCGATGATTTGTATATCTCGCCGCGCGCAATCTACATACACTTTTTCCCCTACGCCGTGAGAACGGATAATTAAACGAGCCCCCGTCGGTACGTCGTCAAGATTATCAACCGTTTTAATCCCTCGGTCGGTAATCGTTTTCACAACGTCGGGATTATGAATAATTTCTCCGTATATATACGTATTTTCGGGCGGAACGGTCAAGGCAGTATCCACCGCTTTTTGAACCCCGCGACAAAAACCGCCGTTTTTTGCGACGATGATATCCATTGATTACGCCTTCTTTTCCTTTTTCTTTCTCTTTTTCGCTTGTAAATATTCCGTATGCGCTCTATGCATTTGCAACATATGTTCGCGCAATTTGTCGTCTGCTTCCGCAATCTCTTCTTCCGTTAATTTCCTATCGTAATACTCTGAAAGCTCAAACGGGTCGTCTATCAAAATATGCGTACAGCGGAAAAAGCGCGGTTTCGAATAGACGACGATGGGAATAATGGGGCTCTTCGTACGAATCGCCATCACCGCAGCGCCGCCTTTAAAGGGCAACATAATTTCGTCCGTTTTATTTCTTTTCCCTTCGGGAAAAACGACCACTTTTTCACCGTTTTTTAAGCATTTAAAGCAGTCTAACAACGCGCGCACGTCGTTGCCGTCGCGGTTGACGGGAATTGCCTTTAAAATGCGGATAAGACCGCGTACAATCGGTTTTGTCGTCAAAGATTTCTTGGGAACGAAATGCAACCCCTCCCACGTCGTCATCGCAGGATAAGCAATATCAAACATAACGCGGTGGTTAGATACGTACACCGCAGCCCCGTCTTTCACTTTTCGATTCCCATAAAAACGGCAAGGCTTTAACAACCAATAAATCGGCAAGACCAAAATACGCAAAAAGTTCATAAAATGCATAATATGTCTGCCTTTTTTATTGGCTTTTACCGTAATTTCACGCTTTTTAGCAACCTTTTTCTGCTTTTGTTTTTCTTCTTTTTCTTCCATAATTCGCCTTTAAATTTTTGATTGAATATGTCCTTTAATCGCAGCCAATACTTCCGCTACGTCCATCGTCGACGTATCTATTACGATTGCGTCTTTTGCGCAAACCAGCGGCGAAAACTCCCTTTCGCTATCCTGTTTATCTCTGGCAACGATTTCCGCGTGTAATTTTTCGAAATCCACCTCTTCACCGCGCGCTAAAAGTTCCTTATACCTTCTTTCTGCGCGAACTTTACTATCCGCCGTAATAAAGAACTTGAATTTTGCGTCAGGTAATACCGTCGAACCGATATCCCTTCCGTCAAGCACGCACGACATTTTTTTGGCAATTTCTCGTTGCATTTCCACCATTTTTACACGAATTACCGGATGCGCGGAAATATTCGACGCTGCCATAGAAACGGCGTTTTCTCGAATTTTTTGAGAAACGTCCTCCTCTCCAAGTAGCGTACGCTGCGCGCCGTCCTTATATTCCACTTTTACGTCCAATTCCGGTAAAATTGCCTTAACAGCCTCTCCGTCTTTCGTGTCAACCCCTAAACGCAGGGCTTTTAATGCACAAGCGCGATACATAGCGCCTGTATCTAAGTACAAAATATTATAATCTTTTGCAAGACTTTTTGCGACGGTACTCTTTCCGCTGCCCGCAGGACCGTCCAACGCTATATTGAATATTTCCGAAATATCTTTTCTCAATACCTTTGCCCCCTTTTGATAAACGTGCTTTACGTTTCTATCATTTTCCAATTCTGTAAACAGCATTAAACGAATACAAAGTTGTAAACCGCCAATAATTTCCGGCTCTATCGCCGCAAATAAAGGCGCAAAATCGTAACCGCACTCTCTCGCCGCTTTTGCCGGGTGGTATGCGTGAATATCCGTCGTTAAAGAAAACAACAGTCCTTTCACTTCGTTTTTTGCAAGTTTATTTAAAGAAAAAATTTCGTCGAGCAAATTCTTTACCGCGGAAGAAATTTCTTCTTTGCAATCCTTTTCAATAGTCGTCGCACCACGAATTATCGTCATTTTTTTCTCCTAAAATTGTTACAACAAATATAATTATACATTAAAACGAACTATTCGTCAAGTTTATCCGCAAAAAAAACGGTTATTTTATCGTATTTCCAGCAGCAAAGCCCGTTGAAAAGGCGATTTGCATATTAAAACCGCCCGTAAACGCATCTATGTCTAATACTTCACCACAGAATTTTAATCCTTGAATCAACTTACTCTCCATCGTCTTTGGATTCACTTCCGCAAGCGTAACGCCACCGCTTGTAACAATGGCTTCCTCTACGCCCCGCAAACTGTTTATCTTGAAAGATAAATTTTTTATCGTCTTATTAAGACGAAGTCGCTCTTCTTTCGTAAGAACGTTGACGTTTTTTCTCTCGTCAATATTCGCTCTTTTAACTACTAATGAAATCAATTTTTGAGGCAATAAATCGCAAAGCGCATTGGAAATTTGTTTATTTTTATACTTATCAAAATCTCTTAAAATACGTTTATCGAGCGTTTGTTCGTCCAAAGCAGGCTTCAAATCGAAGAATATCGTCAACGAAGGCAATGGCAAACGGTTGATTACGGAAGACGCCGAAAGAACAACCGGGCCTGATACGCCAAAATGTGTAAATAACGCCTCGCCAAACTCTGAAAATACCGTTTTTTCACCGTTTTTTACAGAAAAACCCACGTTTTTTAACGCCAAACCCTGTAAACTTTGATAATCATCGCCTTGTAAATTGATGCCGCAAAGCGCGCTTTTCGTATCAACAATCGTATGCCCAAACGCCCTTGCAAATACGTATCCGTCCCCCGTAGAACCCGTAGACGGATAACTGATACCACCCGTTGCAACGATAGCATAATCACAGGGATACTTTCCTTGATTTGTACATACCTCTACTACGCGTGACATAATACCTATGTCTGGCATAGTATATTCTTCTTTGATAATTTTTTCTACCTTTTCATTTAAACGTATCGAAACACCAACGTTTTTACAGGCTTTTTCCAACGTTTTTGTTACGTCGCTTGCGTGGTCGGATACGGGAAAAACACGGTTTCCACGCTCAATTTTGACCGATAAACCGTGATTTTCAAAGAAATTTACCGTTTTTTGCGGCGGAAAGGCATACAATACACCTCGCAAGAATTTTTCTCCGCGAACAACGTTTTGCAAGAAGTCTTCGGGGGAAGAATCGTTGGTAAAATTACAACGCCCTTTTCCCGTGATATAAATTTTTTTACCCAACTTTTCGTTTTTTTCAATAACGGTTACGTTGTGTCCGTTGCTCGCCGCGGCATACGCCGCCATTAGCCCAGATGCGCCGCCACCGATGATAATAACGTTTTTCAAAATAAAATCCCCTACTTTTTCCATTGAATAATCCCTCAGCGAAAAATACCTTAAATAATGTTTCACGATAATTGTTTCACGAAAGGTTTATTATTCAAAGATTTTTGAAAGAGCAACCAAACGGATTTCGCCGTTGTGGTTGCTCTTGTTTCACGATAATTGTTTCACGTTTTGTTTTTTGTCGTTATACGGGATAGACGCCCGATTTTGCCAAATCTTTATCAACGCCTTTCTTTTGTGCGTCGCGCCACTTGAAGAAATTTTCCGCTACTTGTTCAAATACCGCGTAGGAAAGAACGTCTTCTTCTTTTTCATAGTAGCCAAGGTCGATTACCTTTTGTTTGATTGCTTCGTATTCAGGTTCTAACAAATCTGCGGGACGACAAGTAATTCTTTCTGCGCCTGCAAGCACCTTTTTAGCAACGTCTTCGTTGATAGGCATAGGCAAGCTGCCGTATTTGCCAGCAAACAAATCTTTGGTTTCTTTGGTAACCATTTTGTATCTTTCGTTCATTACGATATTCATAACGGCTTGCGTACCAACGATTTGCGAGGAAGGCGTAACCAAAGGAGGATACCCGCAATCTCTTCTAACGTTAGGCACTTCCGCCAAACAATCGGTCAATTTATCGATTTTGCCAGCCTTTTCAAGCTGATTGATAAGGTTGGAAAGCATACCGCCGGGAACTTGATACAACAGCGTATTTACGTCGATTCCCTTAGATTTTTCAGTAAGAATTTTATCGTCTTTTAAGCGTTTTTCAACCGTCTTGAAGTGTTTTACAATAGGCAATAATTTGTTGATGTCAATACCCGTATCGTACGGCGTATCTTTAAGCGTCGCAACAAGCGGTTCAGTAGCAGGTTGCGAAGTGCCGTTACCAAGCGGAGAAAGCGCCGTGTCAACGATATCAACACCTGCCATAATCGCCATAAGATACATCATATCGCCCGTACCCGTCGTATTGTGCGTATGCAAATGCAACTTGGTGGTAGGTTTTAAATTCGCTTTTAAAGCCTTAACAAGCTCGTACGCGCGCAAAGGCAATAACAAGTTTGCCATATCTTTCAAACAGATATTATCTGCGCCCATTTCTTCTAATTGCTTACCAAGTTTTACGAAATATTCGTCCGTGAAAATTTCTTTTCCGTCAACTACTGCGCTGGTATAACAAATGGTTGCCTCGCAAATACCGCCGTATTTTTTAATCGCTTTCATCGAAACTTCCAAATTTCTAGGGTCGTTCAAGGCGTCAAATACACGCACGACACCAACGCCGTTTTCTACCGATTTTGCAACGAATTTCTCCACTACGTCGTCGGCATAATGGCGATAACCAAGCAAATTTTGTCCACGAAGCAACATTTGAATCGGCGTTTTTAAGTGCGATTTTAACGTACGCAAACGTTCCCAAGGGTCTTCGTTCAAGAAACGAAGGCAGGAATCGAACGTAGCGCCGCCCCACGCTTCTATCGAATAATAGCCGATATCGTCAAGTTGCTCTAACACGGGCAACATTTCATCAATACGCATACGCGTTGCGGCTTGTGATTGGTGCGCGTCACGCAAAATCGTTTCCGTGAGCATTATTTTTTTATTTTCAAATTTAAAATCCATACTATTTTACCTCAAAGGTTATACTTAAACGATTGCAATTAAGAAACCGGCAGCGATTGCTGAGCCGATAACCCCGGCCACGTTCGGCCCCATTGCGTGCATTAACAAGTGATTGCTAGGGTCTGATTCTCTACCAACGTCTTCCGATATACGCGCCGCCATCGGCACGGCGGAAACACCCGCGCTGCCTATCAATGGATTGATTTTGCCACCAGAAAGCTTGCACATAAGTCTGCCCATAAGCAAACCGCCTATCGTACCGCAGCTGAACGCAACCAAGCCAAGACCAATAATACCTAAGGTTTGCCATTGCAAGAACGTCGCGCCGTACGCTTTACAACCAACGGAAATGCCGAGGAAAATCGTAACCGTATTCATAAGCCCGTTTTGCGCTTGCGAAGAAAGTCTGTCGCAAACACCGCTTTCTTTTAATAAGTTACCAAGCATTAACATACCCAAAAGAGGCACGGCGTCAGGCAACAATATACCAACGACGAGCGTTACCACTATCGGGAAAATAATCTTCTCTACTTTGCTGACCGTACGAAGCGGCTTCATCTTAATCATACGTTCCTTTTTAGGAACTATCAATTTCATCAACGGCTTTTGAATAATGGGAATCAATGCCATATACGAATACGCCGCCACGGCAATCGCAGAAAGCAAATCGGTATTAGAACCATTAAATTGCGCCCATTGCGACATTTTTTGCGTAACGTAAATAGCTGTCGGGCCGTCTGCGCCGCCAATGATAGCAATAGACGCCGCTGCAGCCAAGTTAAAGCCAATACAAGTTGCCGCAATCAAGGTTAAAAACACACCAAGCTGCGCCGCTGCACCAAGGAGCATACTCTTAGGATTGGAAATCAACGGACCAAAGTCCGTCATTGCGCCAATCCCCAAGAAGATAAGCGGCGGATAAATTACTTTATCTACACCATAGAACAAATACCAAAGCAAGCCTTTGTTTTGTACGTCGTCATAAACAACGCCCTCGGGTTGAATACCCCAAACGACGTCGTGCGCACCCGGCAGGTTTATGATAAACATACCAAAGGCAATAGGCAAAAGCAAGAGTGGTTCGAACTTCTTCACGATAGCAAGATACATTAAAATAAATGATATCAGTATCATGACGTAATTCGGCCAATCCCCTTTATTCAAACCCAGCGAATTCCATAAATTTATGAACATTTCGCCGATATTGGCAAGGATATTATTTAGCATCATAGAAACTCCCTACTTCTCTCATTAACCGATAACCGCAAGCACGGCATCCGATTCTACGTTTGCGCCTTTGGCTACTTGGAAGGAAACGACGCCGTCGCAAGGCGCGGTGATGTCGTTGTCCATTTTCATTGCTTCCAATACAAGAATAGGTTGGTCCTTTTTTACCGTCGCTCCGTCGGCAACGAGCAAGTTTTTAATAAGGCCAGGGAACGGAGAAAGCACTTTTTCACCGTTTGCAACCGCCTTCTTAGGGGCAGGCGCACTCGTTTGCGGCGCTGCTTGTACCGTCGTAACGACAGGCGTCGTCGCCGCGCCTACGCCAACTTCTTCCACTTCCGCTTCATAGGTTTTACCATTTAAAGTAATAATAAATTTACGCATCTTTCTTTCTCCTTACACTTTCTTAATTCTTTTTACCGTAAATTCGCATTTAGATTGTTGTTCTTGATAATATGCCATTATAGCTGCCGTTATCGCCGCTACGGTTTCTTCGGATATTTCTTCACTATCCATAGCAATTGCCGTATTAGGCTTTTGTACTTCCGCTGCTTTTTCATTTTTTAAATTGCTTTGTACGTTAGAAACCTTATTGATGATTTTACCTACTAACCAAACGACAAAAATCAACAACGTTATCCCAACGAAAACAACTAAAAATCCCAGTAACGCATATAACGCAGATTCACCAATGGATACTGTACGTGTTTTTGTTGCATCAGCCAATAAATTCAACAACATATATTCTTCTCCTTATCTTGCAAGCATTTGCAAAGCAGCTATTAAATACTGTTTTACAAACTGCGGCTCGATAATCGCATCGACGTATCCATCTTTCGCCGCATTTATCGGGTCAGCGTTTTCATCCGCGTATCTTGCCTGCAACGTATCTTTATCCGCCTTTACGTCCTTAAACTCTATTTCAGCGCCTTGTACGCTGTCAAACAAAGAAATTTGCGCGTTTGCAAAAGCACACGTATAATCAAAACCAACCGATTTTGCCGCAAACAAGGAATAACCAAGCCCGATTGCTTTTTTATAAATAACGGAAATTTTTGCCGTATCAATCGCATCAAGAACATCCAGATATTCCGCCGCTTCTTTCATAACTCGGCTATTATTTGCGCACATACAAGGACATATGCCTTTCACGTCGGTAAACGTAACGAACGGCAACCTATAATCACAAGCAAATTCCGCAAAATTACGAATTTTTGCAAGTTTATCAGCATTGAGTTCCACCCCATTTTCGCCACCGTCGAATATTACGGCAGCAACGGCGATGCCACCAACACGGCCAAGCACCGTTTTTACGTCTGCCTCATAGCTCTTCCAAATCTCCAAAGGCGATTCGAAAACGGTAAGAAGATTTTCCGCCGTTACTTTTTGATTTAATATCGGAGCGCTATCGTTTAATTCTGCGTCGATACAAGGAATAGAAATCAACTCGCTAATTTGCGCAATCGTTTCACGTACTTTCGCCAAATCCGTCACCTCAAAGGCAGGAATACCCGTTTTGGACAACGCTTTTACGCCGCCAACTTCTTCCTTGGGCAAATTTTTACCAGCTTTCGCCGATAATACAAACGGACTATTGATAGAAAGCACACTCTTTTTATCCAAAAAGAACGCAAAATCGGCAATCGCCGCGAGCATTGCCGCCGAACCGTACACTTCGCCGTCAACGATAACGTATTGCGGAACAACGCATTTCAACTGCGTACTTCTTAATAAAAGTTTCGAAAGACCTTCTAAAACGGTAACGCCTTCGCCAATCTGTACCCCGCGCGTATTCAAAAGATATACGACGGGCGTATTATTCTTTTCTGCCGCATCCAAACAATTGGCTATTTTATCGCAATTCGCTTTGGAAATGCCACCGTCGAAAGCTTTAAAATTTTGCGCAACAACGTAAAAGGGGTATCCTTCTATTGTCGCAAAACCTGTCACAACGCCTTCGCCAGCCTCGTCTTCTCCGTAAAATGCGTTTTTGGAAAAGCTAAACGCCGCCGTTTCCACAAAACTTTCCTCGTCAAAAATCGCCTGAATACGTTCACGAATTTCTTGTCCGTTCTTCGCGATTTTTTCTTTTCTTTCTTGGAGTAATTTTATTTTATCCATATTATATCCTCCGTGTGTTTTGACGAATTATTTTAACAAATTTCGCCAATTTTCCACCTGTTACAATTATACAATATATTACAAAAAAAAGCAAGTATCTGTAAAAAAATTTCATAAAAAGCTTACGTTAATATACTTTACTCTTCTTTCTCGTCGTCCGATTTCTTTTTTTTGAATTTTTTGGCAAACCAATCTTGAATTTTATCCAAGTTTTTATAGATTAGAATAAACGCCGTTAAAAAGATTGCGATAAGCACTCCCCAAAGCAAAAGCCCCCACCACGTATTCAAAGGAATTAAGTGTAAAGAAAAGCAAGTGGCGCTAATCGACACGATACGCGAAAGCGTAATCATAATCAAAAAGAATCGGGTTTTCATTGTTGATAACCCCGAAATAAAGCAAAACAAGTCGTCGGGGAACATTGGCAAAAAGAACATAACGGTTAATATAAACGTATCTTTCCTTTTTAATTTCTTTTGCCATTTTTGCAGCGTTTCTTCTCCCACCATCCACGCAACTGCTTTATAGCCAAGCCTTCTCCCTACCCAAAACGCAGTAACCGAGCCAAGCCATATACCTATAAAACTATATAACAACGTCCATAACGGCCCAAATAACGCTACGCCAGCAAGCGTGCTGACGACGCTGGGAATCGGCAATAAGACAACTTGTAAATACTGAAAAACGATATAAACAATCGGCATCCAACCGCCCGATTTTTCCAAATAGCTTTGAAAAGCGGCTTCATCTTTTACAATCTCAAAAAAGCCCGTTATCTGTAATACGTAAATTAAAACCAAACAAAAAAGCAAAAAAACAAACGTGCTGACGGCTGTTTTTGCCAACGTTTCTTTATGGGATAGAATAAACCAAACGGAAAACGAACAAAGCGCAACAAATAAAAGCGACGCAATCACACAAAATAACGTCTTGTTCTTTTGTAAAAACGGTACGCGTGATTGATGTATCGTCAATATAGAAAATACGATACACGTCGCTGTTAAAAGGATATAAACAAGAAAAAATATCGGGATATTTTTCTTATGCTTTTCTTGATTATTTTCTTCCATATCTACTTCGTTTCCCTATATACAATATAGGCAATTCTTAAAAATATAATCGTATAAAATTTATTCTTCGTCTACTGTTTCAAAAACATTTTTTACGTCTTCCACAGGCAAGGATTTTCTCAGCTGCGCAATCGCCGCGCGCGCTAATTCGTCGCAGCGATTATTCAATTCGTTATCCGCGTGCCCTGCTACCTTATGAAAACGAACCTCGTGCGTTTTCGTAAGCGCATACAGTTCTTCCCATAAATCGACGTTTTGTACCGCCTTTTTATCTGCTTTTTTCCAATTTGCGTTTTTCCAAGCGTATATCCAACCTTCTTGAAAGGCATTGACAGTGTATGCCGAATCGCTGTACACGTCAACAATGCAAGGATACTTTAACTGTTTTAATCCTTCGATAACCGCCTTTACTTCCATACGATTATTCGTCGTTTCTTGCTCGCCCGCGCTATATTCTTTTTTTGCTGAACCGTATATTAAAATCCCAGCATAACCGCCTATCCCAGGGTTCCCAGAACACGCGCCATCCGTATATAACGTTACTTGTTTTTTCATTTTTTCCCTCTTTTTGGGTATTGTTTTTTCTTTTTGATAAAATTCCTTTTACAAACCGTTAAAAATATTTGACAAATCGTTTTTTTTGTTATATAATAGCTTCGTTGTCTAGAGGAGTGGCTCAACGGTAGAGCAGCGGTCTCCAAAACCGCCGGTTGCGTGTTCGAATCGCGTCTCCTCTGCCAAAAACGCTTTGACTTTGTCAAGGCGTTTTTTGTTGTTTAGCTCAAACGACAGCGCAGCGTTTCCCACCAAAACCGTAGGTCGCGCACGAAATCGCGCCACCTCTCCCCAAACGCTTTGACTTTGTTAAGGCGTTTTTTGTTGTTTAGCTCAAACGACAGCGCAGCGTTTCCCACCAAAACCGTAGGTTGCGCACGAAATCGCGTCACCTCTCCCCAAACGCTTTGACTTTGTCAAGGCGTTTTTTGTTGTTTGGCTCAAACGACAGCGCAGCGTTTCCCACCAAAACCGTAGGTTGCGCACGAAATCGCGTCTCCTCTCCCCAAACGCTTTGACTTTGTCAAGGCGTTTTTTGTTGTTTGGCGCAAACCTTTGACTTTGTCAAGGCTTTTTTTCGTTTAACGGCAGGTAAAAACTTTATTTAATCGTTATCACAACGTTCAATAGAAGATATAAACGGATTATCTGCCATAATTTCATTTAATTTTACAGAAGAAAATTCAATATCCGTATTCAACATTGCTTGGTAAATTACTTTATTTTCCGTACGCTTGATGATTAAACGGTTAAACCGAGTCACGCCAAAAATCTCTTTAACCTTCAAATTCTCATTTTCAACTTGAACAAACTCTATCTTAATAGAATAATTCTTTTTAGAGTGAAAAATACGAAAATTCATATGGAAAATGCATTGCGCAAGAACAAGAATTGCCGTTGCGCCGACTGCAATTATATATAATTTGCCACCGCACGCCATACCTACGCCAGCCGTCGCCCATACGCCAGCCGCCGTTGTCAATCCGTGAACTTCGTTCTTTTTGTAAACGATAATACCAGCGCCTAAAAAACCGACGCCCGCGACGATTTGCGCCGCTACGCGCGCCGTATCTGCGCCCTCACCAAAAGCGTATTTAGAAACAATCATCATTAACGCCGCCCCAACGCATACGATTGTATGCGTACGTATGCCTGCTTCTTTATATCGCAATTTCCTTTCAAAACCGATGAGAAAACCAAGTACGACGGATAATAATAAATCTAACAACGTTTCTAACTGAAACAACGGGTCTAACATTTTTCCTCCGTACAAATACATAGTATTTGTTTCCATATTTTTCTAATGTATATTATACCATTTACCATATATTTTGTCAATAGAATAAAAAAAACAACTACCGACATCGGTAGTTGTTTTTTTGGAGCTACTGGCCGGACTTGTTCCTTTAGCGGAGACGCCCCGCTCGACAATTATTAATTGTCGCCTTTGCCGTCACAGTTTTTTGTAATAGTTGCCATATCGGGCAAAGCGTTCGTTCCCACTCACGGCTCCCACCCTCAAGTCCGTCCAGAATTCGGTATACAACAAAAAAAGAGATTGGTAAAAATCCAATCTCTTTTTTGTGGAGCTACTGGCCGGACTTGAACCGGCGACCTGCTGATTACGAATCAGCTGCTCTACCAACTGAGCCACAGTAGCATCGTTTTACTTCTTAACGACAGCTTATTCATTATACCTAATCAAAAAGAAAAAAGCAAGCGTTTTTCTTGCTTTTTTTAAAAAAAATCTACTTTTTGAGAAAATTTATTTTTATAGCGAAAATTCTTTAGCCAAGCGGATATACGAACAACATAATTCACACTGCAAACTTCGCAACGAAGACGTATATACCGTTTCATTGCCAATCTCCACCAAATCCGTCACCGCTTTTTGGCATACGGCGGCGCACGAAGGAAACACGCCGTCGTACGTTTTTGACATATATCGAAACTGTTTCTCTAATATTTTTAAAATACGTTTGCAAGATTCTTGCGTAGCGCCCGTTTCTAAACGGACGATTTCTTGATTAAGCACTGTAATACAATTGGATAACGTTTGAAACGCACCCACTATTTTTTTCTTGTTTTTCTTATCTTTCCGTTTCTTAAAATATAAATTTTTCGCAGAAAGCGTTATTATTTGTGTTTCGTCTTGTATGTTTTTTTGTACGTTTTCCGCTTCCGTCGCCGTTAAATAGCTGGCAAAGGCAATATACTGCCGTCCATTTTCGTACATCGAATATCCCGCCCCACCGTTTAATACGATTTGATGCGTACTTGCCTCAACGTGTGTGGAATCGGATACTAAAAAATAATAATTTTGTGAAAACGCCTCTACCGTGGCTCTATCCAAATATCTCGCGTATAAACATATCCCTATTATCACACAGAATACCGCAACCCCTGCCGTGATAGCTATCGTTCTTTTTTTAAAAAAATCCGCCGACATACAATACAGTATGCAGCGGATAATTATAATATTCTTATTCCATATACAAAACGCACTCGCCTGTTTGTAACGTTTTTTGTACGTCAATCACTCTTTGATTAGACGAACCACGAAATTTCAAGCGAATATTATGCAACGCTTCTACGTACGGCCCATCTACCAGCACGTCAAAAAGCCCAATTAAAGCTTTGGTACAATCGGTATTTTTATGTTTCTCCCGTAAATCGCCGCTTTTTTCATCTAAAACGAAGCCTGTATAACACCATATCGTCTTTTTAGGATAAAGCTCTTTTATCCGTTTAATAAACGGATACAACGCTTCTTGATTTTGCGGTTCTAACGGCTCTCCACCCAAAAGCGAAATCCCTGCGATGAACGTAGAATCGAGATTGGATATAATTTCATTTTGAATCGCTTCGTCAAACGGTTGCCCATAAGAAAAATCCCAAGCGATTTCATTAAAGCAATTTTTACAACGATGCGTACACCCTGAAACAAACAGAGAAATGCGCACGCCTTCCCCATTGGCTATATCCGTCCATTTTATCGTTGCGTAATTCATTATAAGTGCAATACTCTATCCTTAATTTCTTGCGTTCTGCCTTGATTCCAATATTGCGTACCGATATATCCACACGTACGACGCGCCACGTTCATCTTCGATTGGTCGCGATTTTTACAGCAAGGACATTCCCAAATCAATTTGCCTGCTTCGTCCGTTTGAATTTGAATTTCTCCATCATAACCGCAAACTTGACAATAATCGCTCTTCGTGTTCAATTCTGCATACATAATATTATCGTAAATGAATTTCATTACGGAAAGCACCGCGGGAATATTATTTTGCATATTAGGCACTTCTACGTACGAAATTGCGCCACCGGGAGAAAGCTGTTGGAACGCGCTTTCAAATTTCAACTTAGTAAACGCGTCAATAGGCTCGGAAACGTGTACGTGATAACTGTTGGTGATATAGTTTTTATCCGTAACCCCTTCGATAATGCCAAAACGTTTTTGCAAACATTTCGAGAACTTATACGTCGTGCTTTCCAGCGGCGTACCGTACAACGAGAAATCAATATTCTCTTTTTCCTTCCACTCTTTACACTTATCGTTCATATGTTGCATTACGGATAACGCAAACGGCTTCGCATCGTCCGACGTATGCGATTTGCCCGTCATATATTTTACACACTCGTACAGCCCTGCGTAACCAAGCGAAATCGTAGAATACCCACCAAACAAGAGTTTATCAATCGGTTCGCCCTTTTTCAATCTTGCCAAAGCGCCGTATTGCCAAAGGATAGGCGCAGCGTCGGAAAGCGTACCCAAAAGACGGGTATGACGGTGCATAAGCGCGCGATAACAAAGGTGCAATCTTTCATCAAAGATTTCCCAGAATTTATCCATATCCCCGCCCGAAGACAAAGCCACGTCAACAAGGTTAATCGTAACGACGCCTTGATTAAATCTACCGTAATATTTCGGTTTACCGTTTTCGTCCACGTACGGCGTCAAAAAGCTGCGGCAACCCATACACGTAAAGCAATGACCTTCGCCGTTTTTGTCAATCTTGAATTCTAACATCTTCTTTTCGGAAATATAATCGGGCACCATACGTTTCGCCGTACATTTCGCCGCGAGTTCCGTGAGATAGAAATACGGTTGGTCTTCCGTGATATTATCCGGCTCAAGCACGTAAATCAGCTTGGGGAAAGCAGGCGTAATCCATACGCCCGATTCATTTTTAACGCCCTTAATACGCTGTTTTAACGTTTCTTCAATAATTAAAGCAAGGTCAGCTTTTTCCTGCTCATTTCTCGCCTCGTTCAAATACATAAACACCGTCACAAACGGCGCTTGTCCGTTGGTCGTAAGCAACGTAACTACTTGATATTGAATCGTTTGAATACCACGCTTAATTTCATCTAATAAGCGTTTTTCGGCAATAGCATTGATATTTTCTTCATCCACGCCAAGATGCGCAAGTTCTTCTGCGACTTCCTTGCGAATTTTTTTACGGCTGATATCTACAAACGGCGCTAAATGCGTCAAAGAAATGCTTTGTCCGCCGTATTGATTGGACGCAACCTGCGCAATAATTTGCGTGGCAATATTGCACGCCGTAGAAAAAGAGTGCGGCTTTTCAATTAACGTACCGGAAATAACCGTTCCGTTTTGTAACATATCTTCCAAATTCACAAGGTCGCAATTGTGCATATGTTGCGCAAAATAATCGGCGTCGTGGAAATGAATTAAGCCTTGGTCGTGCGCGGCAACGATATCGTCGGGCAAAAGAATACGACGGGTAAGGTCTTTGGACACTTCCCCTGCCATATAATCGCGTTGAACGCTGTTAACCGTAGGATTTTTATTGGAATTTTCCTGTTTTACTTCTTCGTTATTACACTCGATAAGCGAAAGAATTTGCGCGTCCGTAGTATTCGACTTACGAACGAGTTCACGCGTGTAACGATACGTGATATATTTACGCGCCAAAACGTACGCCTTAGATTCCATCAAATGGTTTTCGACCATATCTTGGACTTCTTCAACGTGGGCAGAACGAACCATATTTTCGCATTCTTCTGCGACGGAATCGGCAATAGCATAAATTTCACTATCAGACAAACGCGCTACCGCAGGCACTTCCTTGTTTGCCTTAAATACAGCCGCGATAATCTTGTCTTTATCGAATACAACTTCTTGACCGCTTCTTTTAATGATTTTCATTTCTTTCATGCCTATCCTCCCCAACGTTTTATCCACAAAAACGCCTTATCTTTATTTATCTCTAAATATTATTGTGTGTATCTTTCACAAGCCTTAATACTATATCTTGTGTTTTTCGAATTATTCGTACCTTAATATTATACCATATCTTGTGGTAAAGTCAAGCAAGTGAACACAAAATATGGTATAAAAAAATATTATAGTTAAACAACGGCAAAATAGCAAAAATTTGCCTAAAACCCTTGATTTTATTGTAAATTTATATAAAAAAGAAAAACGGAAGTATAGAAAAATAAAATACTTCCGTTGATTTACAGGTATTTATCCACAAAAAGGCGGGCACTTATCCCCGTTTTTGCTTATTTTTTTAACAATTCCAATAAATTTTCTTTGGTGTTCGTTTTCTCTAACAAAGACAAAAATGCCTCGTTGCCGTATTTCGGCAAATAGTTCGTACGAAGCAACTCATCTTCTTTCGTTGCCAAAATTCCTTCCCCTGCTTTCGTTTTCAATGCGTCAATCGCAGGATAAATTCGTTTCGACGCCAATTCTCCGGAAAGACGAATTTCCAAATTAGCAACGCCTGTCAATTCTGCGCAAATCAACTCGTCCACGGGGTTACCGGTATTTGTTTCCGCCGTGCCTATAATCGTCAACGAACCGCCCGTTTCCATATTTCTTGCCGCCCCTAAAAAACGTTTGACGTATTGTAATGATTTACTTTCCATACCGCCAATCAACGTTTTGCCGCCAATGGATGCGTCCGTATCGTTGTACGCTTTTGCAAGCGCGGTAAGCGAATCCACAAAAAGCACAACGTTATCGCCTTTTTCCACGTAACGTTTTACTCTTTTTAATAAAAACTCTGCGGCAAAAACTTGTTGCTCGGCGTCGTCTTCATACGTCGTATATACCAATCTACCCTCTTTGAATACCCGACGGAATTTTCCTACCGCCTCAGGGGATTGGTCGACAAGCAATACGAAGATGGGCGCTTTTTCGTCTTTTTGTTGCATTGCAAACGCAAGCTCGTACAACAAATGACTTTTTCCCGCTTTCGGCGGCGCAATAATACACGCGCGTTGGCCTTTCTTAATCGGTGTCACCCAACGGAAATATTTTATTGCCAAGGAAGAGTTTTCTTCCGCGAACTCAATATCGTCTACGGGATAACACGGCAACGCCTCGTCAAAGTTCGTACGAGAAAAAGAATTTACCACCAACCCGTTCACCGTCACCACACTTGTGGCGACCAACATTTTTTCGCCTCTTACAACGTGACACGTAACGACGTCCCCCTCACGAAGCGCGTAACTTTCCACCAATCTATCAGGGACAAGAATTTTCATACCGTTTCTGCAATCAACGGGGAAAAGATAATACACGTTGTTAAAATAGGTAAGCTGTCCGTTAAAGACGACGCTTTCTATACTTTCAAGGCTACTGTCGTGTAAAACGAGCTTTGTTGGGTCATAGACCTTAGGAAATAAGCTCGGCAAAATATTATCGTCTTTCGCCTGTTTCTTCTCGTATTTATCAAAAATATGATAATCTTTACAAAGCCGATTGATTGCATCAAGCACCGTCGGTTTTACAAAATCGTTTTTTACGGGCGCGCCTTTATGGGAAATTTCAATCGGTTCTAATTCCCCCAATAAAATAGCCGTAATTTCTTCAATCAATTCGTTATTCTTTTTCGTCGTAGGCCGTTTAACGCCGATAATTCTGGCATAAGCGCGCAAATCACCCGTTCCTACTTCCGAAGAAGATAAATAAGCAATCATGGCCGTCTTAAATTGTTTTTCGTTTTCAAGCATTTTCTTTTCTCTCCATAAACAATATGCGCGTCCCGTCTATGACGTAATCTCGTACGTCAATCGCCTCGTTTTTGGGCGTGGCGATAACTGCGTCAAAAAGCGTTAAAAACGGTTTTTCATCCGTGATATCCAACGCACCGTCCTTCGGCTTATAATGCATAGGAATAACAATTTTAGGCTGAATTGCGTCTACGTACTCTTTTGCCTGTAACGCATCTATCGTATACGTACCGCCAACGGGAATCAATATAACGTCGGGTTTTCCAATCTTTTCCAACAACGTTTTAGAACAACGTTCCCCTAAATCTCCCAAATGGCAGATTTTTATCCCGTCCGTCTGCAAAGTGAAAACAACGTTTTTTCCACGCAATTTGCCTTCGTTTTCGTCGTGATTGCAAACAAATCCTTCAATGATAACGTCATCAAAAACGTATCTTTCCGGTTTTGTTATGACAATTCTCGCCCCACGCAAAGCGTGCACGTTATTATGGTCAAAATGCGCGTGGCTAACGGTGACAATATCGGTTAAAACGCCTTGCGGTAAATCGTAGCCAACCCCCTCGTACGGGTCGGTAACCACACAAGTGCCTTTATTGGATATAATTCTAAAACAAGAGTGCCCAAAATATTCGATTTTCATTTCCTATCCCCTTTATATCCAAACTTTATTTCGCAAACAATCGAATTTTAGTTTTTTGTATTGCGTCGCCAAGCAACAAATCGTAATGCAACGAAAGCATAAACGAATCGTTCTTTAGCGAATACGCCAACCTTGTCACCTGCGTTTGTACACGTCCCGTTGAACCTGATATCCCAATTTCGCCGTCGCAGATTTCTCCTTTTTTCATACGCAAACGCATTGTATAATCACCCACGCGCTCAATACAAACTTCTCTATTATTAAAAACGAGCGTAATTTCCGCATTTTCTTCCGTGTAAATTATCCGCGCAATACCTTCTTGCAACGACATCTTGCCCTCGCGAACGATTTCCGTCGTTTTTCCGTCAATCGTGGTAGCTATCGTAACGCGACACGTTTGCATAAACTCTCCTTTTTCGTGCTTTTTCGACATTATTATATCAAATATCGTACAAAAAGTAAACTGTTATCGACAAAATTCTTTTTATTTTGTAAAATAATCAAAAAAATCGGGCAATTTCCCGATTTTTTGATTATTCATTGTTCCGTTTTATCGTTTCTCGAATCAACCTACCCTCTTTTAAAGCCTGTGCCAATTTTTCGTCGTCACAAGTTTTTAATGCGTCTAAATACACGGCAAGATTATCGATTAAACCGCTAAGTTCCGCAACGATATTTTCACGATTACAAGCGTATAACGGCGTCCAAACGGTTTCGTCTACCCCTGCAATACGCGTCATATCTTGAAAACTGCCGCCGGTAAACCCTTCGTAACCCTTTACTTGGGGACTTTTTACGTACGCGTTAGAAACGATATGCGCAAGCTGGGAGGTAAGCGCTATTTTTTTATCGTGTTCCGCAGCGCTACATTCTACAATTTTACCAAACCCCATAGCCTTAGCGTACGTTTTTATTTCCGCCACGTCGGCAACGTTCGTTTGCGCGGCTATCGTAATAATTAAATTCGCTTTTTGGAACAAGTCAGCCGAAGCAGAAGCAATACCAGAAGTTTCTTTGCCCGCCATTGGATGTAAACCTACGTAGCGATAATTGCGTTTCTTTGCGTAAACGGTATTTTCAATCATTTCCTTTACACCGCAAATATCCGCAACGAGCGCTCCGTCTTTAAAAGTTCCTTTATCCAAATATTCTATTGTCGGTTGCGGCGGCACGGCAATAAAAACAACGTCGTAATCGGCAAGATTTTTTCCTTCGTTTTGAATATATCCTGCTTTTAAAGCATACTCAATGGACGCACGGCCTCTACCAAAACCGTCCACTTGATATCCCGCTTTTGTTAACGCGCCGCAAATCGAGCCGCCGATTATCCCCAATCCTATTACCGCTATCTTTTTCATAACCGTTCTCCACAGTATTGATTTACATAATCATACCATATTATTTGTTTTTTTTCAAGCGTTACAACGGAAAAGTATTATTTTAAAATAAAAAAAACAGGAAGGAACAAACGTCCTTCCTATCTTTTATCCTCTTGGCTTTTGGTATTTTTCTTTTGTTGCGAGCCCACCGCGAATATGACGTTCGCTTAAATTTCGATTGAGAATTTCACGAACTTCTTCAAACAAACCCTCGTCTATGTATTTCAAACGTTCGGAAACGTCCTTATGTACCGTTGATTTACTAATGGAAAAATGCGCAGAACACGCACGAACGGTACAACCCGTTTCTACGATATATTCTGCGCATTGTAACACTCTTTTTTCAATATAATCCCACAAACCACCGACCTCCGCAAAACGTTTACGGAATATATTATGTCGAAAGTTTTGTGATTATACCCTTATTTTCCGTTATTCGCCCTTTTTATAAGGCAAAGGAATAACTCTTTCTACGGAATCTTCCGCATAGCGCGCAATTTTCTTCGCACGCGCGCTTTGCACCGTAATAAATACGTCTTCGCTTGACAGTTCGGATACCGATTTATTTTTCTCGATAACCGCCAACATATACGGCACGGTGACGTAACTTGCGGAAAGTACGCTTGCCCCTTCGCGAAGCCCTACGATGATATTTCCTTTGCGATAGCGTTTGGACGGCTCAATTTGCGAGGAGATAACCCTTTTGAATTTCCCTTCGTCCGTGGCGATAACAATTTCGCCTTCGCCGTTGATTTGTTTCATCAAAACGACGCTGTCGCCGTCACGGAGCATAATACCGCGTACGCCCGTGGAAACTCTGCCCTGCGTGGGAATATCGTCCTTCATTGCGTTAAGGCAAACGCCCTCTTTCGTCACGATAATAATCGTATCGTCGTCGCCCGTGTCCTCTTCTACGGCAAGCAGTTCGTCGTCTTCGTTGAGTTTTACCGCTTGGAAAACGTTTTTACGGTTTTCGTATTCGCTCCACTCCGATTTCTTAATCATACCCTTCTTCGTGAAGAACAACAAATTACCGTAAGGTAAATGTTCGTCCACGGCAAAGAGCGCAACCACTTTTTCACCCGTTTCCGCTTCGTTTGACAATTCCTTTAACGCGACGCCCTCGTCGGTAAGCTTGCAATCGAGCTCTTCGTCAAAGATATCGAGTTTATGACAGTTGCCGTAATTGGTAAAGGCAAAAATACGCTTATCCGTAACCGTTTTTAACGTGTGGAGCGCAATTAAATGCGGTTTAAACTTACCCTCCAACGGTTTATCGAGCGCTTCTACCGCTTTGCCCGTCAACACCTTAAACTTATCGTCCGCCGTATAAACCAGCGTGCATTTTACACCCGTCTTCTTTTCAGGTGCGGCGGACACGGTTTCGTCCGCCTCCTCACGCGTAAATACCAATCTTGATTTTCTCGGCGTGGGATATGCGTTCTTAATTTCCGTAATTTCTTCTTTAACGACTTGCAACTGCAAATCACCACTCTTGGAAATCGCCGTAAGTTTTTTAATAAGCTTTTTCAACTCTTTCAATTCTTGTTCGAGTTTAAAAATTTCCAGTTTTGTCAAACGCGCCAAACGCAAATCGAGAATTGCCTGCGCTTGGATTTCGCTGATTTCAAAGCGTTCCATAAGCTTTGTTCTTGCGTCCGACGTGCTTTCCGCTTTTTTAATAATGGCAATCACTTCGTCGATGTTTTGTACGGCGATAATTAAGCCTTCCAACACGTGACAACGGCTTTGCGCCTGCTTTAATTCGAACAGCGTTCTGCGTTTTACTACTTGTTGTTGATATTTAACGTAATGACGGATAATTTCCATCAAGCCGAGTTGCTGCGGTTTGCCGTCTGCAATCACGACCATATTGATACCGAACGTTACTTCCAAATCGGTATATTTATATAAACATTTTAAAATCGAATTTACGTCGGCGTCTTTCTTTAAGCGAATCAACGCACGCATGCCCGTTCTATCCGATTCGTCCGCAACGTAATCAAGCCCTGCGAGTTCTTCCTTCTTCTCTTCTCTTAAATCAACGATTTTACGAAGCAGTTGCGCTTTATTTACCTGATAAGGCAATTCGGTAATAATCAAATTCGTCTTGCCGTTATCCGCTTTTTCCGCCGTAATTTTTGCGCGAAGCGTAATTTTACCGCGTCCCGTCTTATACGCTTGAATTAGTTCGTTGGCAATAATAATTCCGCCCGTAGGGAAGTCGGGACAAGGAATATACGCCATCATTTCCTCAAGCGAAATGGCAGGGTTGTCAATATACGCCACTACGCCGTTGATAACTTCTTCGAGGTTATGCGTAGGGATATTCGTTGCCAAGCCTACGGCAATACCGGAAGCGCCGTTTACAAGCAGGTTGGGGAATCTACCGGGCAAAACGTCGGGTTCTTTTAAGCTATCGTCAAAGTTCAACGAAAAACTGACGGTTTCTTTATCGATATCACGTAAAAGTTCTAACGCAAGCGGCTGCATACGCGCTTCTGTATAACGCATAGCCGCAGCAGGGTCACCGTCCACCGAGCCGAAGTTTCCGTGCCCGTCAACAAGCGTTTTCCCCATATTGAAATCTTGCGCCATACGAACCATTGCGTCGTACACCGAACTGTCGCCGTGGGGATGGAATTTACCCATACAGTCGCCGACGATACGCGCGCTCTTTTTATGCGGTTTATCGGGGGTTAAGCCCATTTCGCTCATCGTATATAAAATACGTCTTTGTACGGGCTTTAAGCCGTCCTCTACACGCGGCAACGCTCTATCCAAAATAACGAATTCCGCATACGGCAACATAGACGTATGCAATACTTTTTCAAGCGGTTCAACGTATAACTGCCCGGTAGGTTCAATGATTTCCGGTTCTTTCTTACTCTTCGCCATCGCCGCTCTCCTTCTTCTTCGTTTTTTCTATCTTCTCAATAAACGTGTCGCGTTTATTGAAGTTTGCGTATTTCGCCAAAAACTCTTTTCTGCCGTCCACCTTATCGCCCATCAGCGTCGTAATCATCTTTTCCGCTTTTGCAGCGTCTTCTACGGTGACTTGCGTTAAGTTTCGGGTGGCAGGGTTCATCGTCGTTTCCCAAAGCTGGTCGGCACTCATTTCGCCAAGCCCTTTATAACGTTGTAATTGATAGCCTTTCCCGATTTTTTCTATCTTTTCGTTGAGTTCCTTATCGTCGTACGCGTATTCTACCTTGTCGCCTTTATACACTTTATATAAGGGCGGCATACCGATATATACGTGCCCCGCATTGACGAGCGGACGCATATAGCGGAAGAAAAACGTCAACAAAATACAACGGATGTGCATACCGTCTTGGTCGGCATCCGAAAGGATAATGACTTTATGATAATTGATTTTATCCAACTTGAAATCAGGGTCGATACCTGCGCCTATCGCGCTTATCATCGTACGGATTTCTTCGTTTTCCAAAATTTGCGCCAGCTTTTTCTTTTCGACGTTAAGCGGTTTACCGCGAAGCGGTAAAATCGATTGATATTGTCTTACGCGCGCTTGTTTTGCCGTGCCGCCTGCCGAATCCCCCTCTACGATAAACATTTCGTTGAGTTCGGGTTTTCTTCCCGAGCAAGCCGCCAATTTGCCTATCAAGGTCAACCCGTCGATTTTATTCTTTTCACGGGCGTTTTCTTTCGCCGTTTTCGCGGCGATTCTCGATTTTGCAGCGCCTTGCGCTTTTTTAATAATTTCTTCCATGGTCTTTTTATAGCCACGGATATTTTTGAACTCGTTAAACCCTTCGATAACGGTCGCTTCTACCGCAGGGCGAGCCTCGGTGTTGCCAAGTTTCGTTTTCGTTTGTCCTTCGAACTGTACGCTTGCCATTTTAACGGACAATACGACGGAAAGCCCCTCGCTGAAATCGTCGCCTTGGAAATTCGCGTCCTTATCCTTCAAAAAGCCGTTCGCCCTTGCATATTCGTTTAACACCCTCGTCAAGCCCGAACGGAAGCCCATTTCGTGATAACCGCCTTCGGGGGTGGGGATATTGTTGACGAAGGAGAACATCTTTTCCCTGTACGCGCCCGTATGCTGAATTGCAAATTCTACCTGAATATCGTTTTTCGTCGCTTTGTAATATATCGGCGCTGAATACAGTTTCTTCTCCCCGTCGGTAAGCGATTTTACGTAATCGGAAATACCGCCGTCGTATTTAAATACCATACGATACGGCTCGCTTTCCAAAGCAAGTTCGTCCACCGTATCAAAAAGGGAAGCTTGTCCTTTGTCGTCGAAATCGAACAGCGAAGCTTGTTCTTCGTCGTCTTGCGTAGTTTCAACCACTCCGCCTTCCTCATCCGTTTCCTCTTCATTATCGTTCTCGCTTGCCCACAACGCGCGGTTACGTTTCGCTTCCGCCATCGTGATACGCTCGTCCACGATAGTGATTTCCACGCCGCGGTTCAAAAACGCGAGTTGATTTAATCTTTCTTCGACCGTTTCCAAATCGAATTCCGTTTCCGAGAACACGCGCGCGTCCGGTTTGAAACGGATAAACGAACCTTGACGGTTGGTGCGGATACCCGTATCTTCCAAAGGGCCGTCAGGGTCGCCAGAAATAACTTTATTTTTATTTTTTCCCGTCCCGAAATGGGAAGAGAAACTCATTTTATATATGCGTTTGTTGCGGTAAACCTCTACCTTCAACCACTCGGAAAGGGCGTTGGTAACGGAAGCGCCTACGCCGTGCAAGCCGCCTGAATATTCGTAATTGCCTTGCCCAAATTTACCGCCGGCGTGTAACTTCGTGAAAACGAGCTGTACACCCGACACTTTTTCTTTGGGGTGAATATCGGTGGGGATACCGCGCCCGTTATCTTCAACGGAAGCGCTGCCGTCCGTGTGTAAGGTCACCTTCACTTTGTCAGCAAAACCGTTTGCCGCCTCGTCGATTGCGTTGTCCACGATTTCCCAAAGAATATGGTGCAACCCTTTAATGCCCGTCGAACCGATATACATACCGGGGCGCATACGAACGGCGTCAAGCCCTTCTAATACTTCCAGGTTTTTCGCGCTGTACGCGTCTTTCGAATTTGCTTCGTTTTTCACATCTTTTGCCATCTGCTTACTCCGTAATAATCCGTCTATCTCGTTAAATGCGCTTTTTTGACGTAAAGTTTTCCACAATTTTTTGGGAAAAATACGTCAAAATCTACCATTTTATCCTATTATAACACTTTTTTTCAATTTTTTCAAACGTTTGAATGTAAATTTTTTCCACAATCTTCATTTCCGCGCAAACACCGCCGTCACTTGCGTTTTCCAATGATAGCCAAATCCTTTAACGCCCTCGTATAGGCAATATATTGTTCGCTTGAGGAAAGTCCGTCGGGCAATACGGCAACAGAAGAAAACTCTAAACCCTTACTTTCGTACACCGTCATAATATTGATTTTCGTACGCGAAAGCGTGCCTTTTAACGATAAATCATTATACGCCTTGCGCATCAATTCTTCCTTCCTCTCCGCCGCGCAAATAATCGCTTTTAATCCCTTTTTGTTTTTAAAAAAGCCGTTGATTTCCCTTGCTGAAACGTAGGTAACGGGCGGACCGTCAAACCCGATAGATTCCATATCCAAACGCAAATTGGACGCCACGAAATCCACGATTTGATTGGTGTTGCGATAATTTTGATTGAGCGTATACGTTTCAAAATCGGGGAAAACGTTATCCCAAGCCTTTACGCCACGCCAAGGCGTAACGTTTTGCGCCAAATCCCCAAACACGTTAAAGGCTGCTTTTTTGTTTATCCGCCGAAGCAACGCGTATTCGCACGAAGAAACGTCTTGCGCCTCGTCCACGAACACGTACGAATATACGGGCGACAGCCTATCGGTAAGCCCGTCACATATCACGCACAACGCGTACGCGTCCGTTGGATACATTGATTTCGCCGTTAAATGGAACTTCCCTTTATATTTTTTCACCGTTTCCCGATAAAAATACCGCACTACGTCAATAAAGCCGTTCCCTTCGCCGATTTCACAAAATACCTTTTCTCCACGTAAATAACGGTAGAACTCCGCAAACGCCGTATTGTTTTCCGCAATATCCTGCACTTTTTGCAAAACGGCGTCCACCTCTTTTATCACTTCTTCTCGCCGCGCAATTCTGTCGGCGTACGTGAGTATTTCCACGCTGCCGATGCGTTGCTTATATCGCCGTAAGTCCACGATTTCTTTTTCGAGTGAAATTTTCAGTTCTTCCAAAGACACGCACGCCTCGTCCACGATACGCTGCGTGTTTTTTGCCACGAAAGACGCGCTCTTGTAAAAGGAGGTCATTTGACGATAGAAATAATCGGGCGATTTTGCGTTTTCGCTTTGTAACGTTCCGCCCAAAAAATCCTGTATATCCAAAATACCGTTCATCAGTGCGCGGAAGGGCTTAGTGTAATATAAACCGCCCTCTTTGCGTTCCTTAATCTCCCCTAAAACGGCGCGACGAACACGCATCGACGCATTTTTTATCCCTTCGTACGCAGAAAGCTGTATTTTACAGTCTTGTAAAATATCTTCGATAAAATCCTGACACTCGCTTGCGGTGAATAACCCGTATAAGCTATCAAACACTTTATCGAGTTTCTTATGCACGTCGTTTACGAATTGCGAAGAATATACGTATCCCAAATATTCCGTAGTTTCGCGCTGTGAAAAATCAATTTTGTCGGCGATATCAATGCCTGCGTTTTTCAATACTTGCAGGAAATAATCTTGCGCCGTTGTCGTTTTCACACGTTCTAATTGCAAAATCTCCGCCAGTTCGTCAATGAACGAATTAAACGAATTGCTGGGCGTTATCACAAGCACGTCGCGCGGCTTGATATTGTCGTTGTTGTACATCAAATAGCTTAAACGGTGCAACATAACCATCGTTTTGCCGCTACCTGCACAGCCCTGCAAAATAAAATTCGTCTTTTCGGGACGGGTGATTATTTCATACTGCTTTTCTTGAATCGTTTCGATAATATCTTTAACGGCGGATTCTTCCTTACGCGCGCGTATAATTTCTTTAAGGAACGGGTCTAATACGTTTTCCTCGTCTTTCCCGTCAATTTCTTCAGGGGAAAGATACTCTTTTAAGGAAAGGTACTCGTTTTTATAATCGACAAGTTTCCCGTCCTTTGTGCGGAGCGCACGTCGAAGAATCGTCTTATACTCGTACTGGTTAATTTTGAAAGACGAGCAACTTTTTTGATAATAACGACGGGCAAGCGGCGCGCGCCAATCGACAATTTCTAATTTCACGTCCCCTTTTTTGCCGATATAATAACTGTTATACCCCTCAATATTGTCGATTAAATCCATACGCGCAAAATACGGCTCGTCGAAAAACGGGCGGAATTCTTCTATCTTTGCCTCGTGGCGTTTGATTTCTTCCGTTAAAAGGATAATCTTTCGATAGCTGTCCGCTTCTTTATGCGTATCGTTTTCTATCTGTAAAATTTCGTTTTTCGCCTGCTTAATTGTATTTTTGTGCGCGTGAATACGCGCAATGCGAAGCATTTGCATCACGGCAGAAACGTGCTCTTCCTCGTAAGCGCGTTGCTCTTCCTCGTCCAAAAGCGACAAAAACCAAGCCTTATCCGCGTCCTTTTTCGTGTCGAGCAATTTCATTAAGTTGTCAAACGGAATTTTTGTCATCTTTTTTGCACCTTATTTTTAATAATAACACATTTGTCCAAAAAATGGAATAGTTTGGCAGAAAATTTTTTGGGAGAAATTTTTTGCGCAAAAAAAGCAAGGCAAAACGCCTTGCTTTTTTATCCATTTATCCGTTTATTCGCCTTTGTATCCCCAAACGACGTTTACGGAATAACAACCATAATCCCAATTACTATCCCAACCGCTGGGCCGACTTGCCGCCTCGCAATATATCGTTAAGTCACAACCCCAGAACACATAATTGCTAATGCTCGTTACGCTGTCGGGGATTACGATTTCCGTTAAGCAGCCACAACTCATGAACGCACCATTGCCAATACTCGTTACGCCGTCGGGGATTATTATACTTCCCATACGGGCGCACCCGTCAAACGCCCTACCCGCAATTATTTTCGTATCCTCGTGGATTTGATAACTGCTGTAATTATTATCTACCACCTCTATCAACGCATAATAAGGATTATCTTCGTTTCCTAAATATTTACAATTGCGATACGTATTGTAGGTTAATTTATTACAACCATAGAACGGCCATCCGCCAATACTTGTTACGCTGTCGGGGATTACGATTTCCGTTAAGCTGTTACAACCAGAGAACGCCTGTTCGCCAATACTCGTTACGCTGTCTCCTATTACAACACTCGTTAAGCCGTCGAAACCCTCGAACGCATAATCGTTTATCTTTGTTGCCGTCGTTATTTTTGCTTCCGTCACCAATTGGTTGTTGATATAGAAATTTTCCGCAAATGGACCAGATGAATCGTCTTCAAATTCTATTTGCACCCAATCGTCTATTGTGCCGTTATAATATACGTCCGTTAAGCTTTCGCAATTAGAGAACGCCCATTCGCCAATGCTTGTTACGCTGTCAGGGATTACTACAGCCGTTAAGCTGTTACAACTATAGAACGCATAACCGCCAATACTTGTTACGCTGTCAGGAATAACTACGGACGTGATATTGTCATTGTTATAAAAGGCATCTACATAAATATTTTTAACGGGTAAATCGCCATACGTATCAGCAATAATCACTTTCGTTGCCGTGCCTTCATAACCGATTACTTCTGCGTACGTGCCATCGGCGGAGATAGCGTACAACAACCCTTCCGTATCACCAACAGGCGCGTCGCAAACCGTGCAATAGCCGCTGTCGTCCGTCGTATGTTCACCGCTATCTTTCGTCGCGTCACAATCTTTACAATCTATCCAATGGAAGGATTTATTCGTTGTATATTCCGTTTCCCAATGGTGGCTGGAAACGGGCGTATAATTTTCGATTTCCACTTTGCCGCATATTTTACACGTTTTCGTATCGTATCCTTGCGAAATGCAGGTAGGCTCCGTCGTTACGATTTCCCAATCGTGGTCGTCATAATCGCCGTTTTTCCACTCGATTACGCTACAATCTTCGCAAATACGATAGAACATACGTTGTTCACAAGGCACGTCGCCGTCCGTGAAAACTTGCCAATCGCCAAAAGTATGGTCGTTTAATCCCTTCAACCAAGCAAGGAAATCTTCTTCCGTGCCCTCGTTGCCGTTATCCAACCAAATCTCGTAGGCAGATTTGCCGTCCAAGCCGTCTTCGCCTTGGTCACCCTTGTCGCCTTGGTCGCCCTTCTCGCCTTGGTCACCCTTGTCGCCTTGGTTTCCCTTTTCGCCTTGGTCGCCTTTTTCACCTTTTAAGAACGCCAAAAAGTCTTCTTCCGTGCCTTCGTTTCCTGCCTCCAACCAAATTTCGTAGGCAGATTTTCCGTTGTCGCCCTTGTCGCCTTTTTCGCCGGGTTCGCCACAGCCAACCAAGCCAAACGTCGCTACGCCAAGCGTCAACGTCGCCAAAGATATCAACCATTTCTTTTTCATATACGTATTTCTCCTCACAAAAAAATGTCGTCCTATGCAAGAACGACATCTGTAGAAATACCGTCATCGCATAGTCGCCAAACCAATTTACGCACAGAGTGATTGTAAACGCGATAAAGAGTATACTCCACCTAAAAAGAGATACTCTGTGCTTTTTATAAAATTGATTTGGCAACTGTATTGTACCACTTTTTCCAATTAAATGTCAAGAATTTTTATAAAAAAATCCCCGCAAGCGGTTGGCTTGCGGGAAAAGTTGTGTTTTTTATTACATTTTGTCGGGAATACCGATACCGAGCAAGGCAAACGCGTTGGTGAGCGCTTGCAAGGTGGCGTTGGTGAGCGCAAGACGGAATTTTTTCGTCGTTTCGTCCTCGGCAGATAAAATTTTGCAATCGAAATAGAATTTATTGAACTTTTGCGATACGTCCACAGCAAATCTTGCGATAAAGGACGGTTCGTATTTCTCCGCCGCCGCTTTCACCGTGTCGGGGAAGGTGGCGAGCGCTTTTACAAGCTCGATTTCTTGGCTGCAAAGCGTGGGGATTTCAAAGCTTTCAGGCGCACCGCCCTTTTGTAAAACGGAGTTGGCTCTTGCACAGGTGTATTGCACGTAAACGCTCGTTTCCCCGTCAAAATTAAGCACCTTATCGTACGAGAAGACGATGTCCTTAATCTTATTATTATACAGCGCGCCGAAAATGACTGCGCCAACGCCTACTTTTTTGGCTACTTCTTCTTTATTTTCCAAATCGGGGTTCTTTTCGTCGATAATCGTGTACGCTTTTTCGATACATTTGTTGATAACGTCTTCCAAGAACACGACGTTGCCCTTTCTCGTGGACATAACGCCCTCTTCCAACGATACCATACCGTACGCAACGTGAACGAGGTCTTTCGCCCAATCTTTGCCCATCATTTCCAGCACCTTAAAGAACTGCTTAAAGTGCAAGTTTTGTTGATAAGCAACTACGTACAAGCATTTATCAAAATCGTACGTGGTTTTTCTATACTGCGCCGCCGCCATATCGCGCGTGGCGTAAAGCGAACTGCCGTCCGATTTCAAGATAATGCAAGGGGGCATGCCGTATTCTTCCAAATCCACCACTTGCGCGCCGCGGCTTTCCGTCAGCAAGCCCTTGTCTTTCAGTTCGTCCACAATCGGTTGCATTTTATCCGAGTAAAAGCTTTCCCCTGCGTAAGAATCGAAATGGATATCGAGCATATCGTAGATTTTTTGTACGTCTTTAAGGGTTAAATCCTTAAACCAATGGAAGAGCGCAAGGCACTCCTCATCGCCCTGTTCGATTTTCTTGAAGTATGCGCGAGCTTCGTCGTCGTATTCGGGGTGAATTTCCGCCTCTTTATGGAAGCGCACGTACAGTTCGTTCAGCGCGCGGATTCCGCCCTTTTCTATCGTTTCTTTATCGCCCCAACGTTTGTATGCGGAAATCAGTTTACCAAACTGCGTGCCGTAATCGCCAAGGTGGTTGATACCCACCGCTTGATAGCCAAGGTAATTAAAAATACGATACAGCGCGCCGCCAAGCACCGTCGTGGACAAATGCCCGATATGGAAAGGCTTTGCGATATTGATAGACGAATAGTCGATACATACCGTTTTCCCTGCACCAATGTTATCCGCGCCGTATTTTTCCTTTTGCGATAAGATTTTATCCAACGTCGCGCGTACAAAACCGTCTTTATTGATTTTGAAATTGAGATAGCCGTTGACAGCGGAAACTTCGCTGATAACTTCGTCCGTTGTCACCGCGTCTTTTAAGCTTTCCGCAATCATTACGGGGCTTTTTCTCAAAATTTTTGCAAACTTAAAACAGGGCAACGCGTAATCGCCCATTTCCGTGTTGGGCGGCAGCGCAAGCAAATCGTATATCTCGTCGCTGCTTACCCCTTCTATTTGTAATTTTTCGGCAATATATTTCTTGTAATCCATAATTTACCCTTTAACGTTCGTTTTTACCATATTACTATATCATATTTTTTATTTTTGAGCAAGTATTTTTTCAATTCCGCCAACTTTAATTTGCTAATTTTTAAATTTTGTATTATAATAGATGCGTAAAAAACCGAAAAGGACGACGTATATTTATGAAACTCGGTGTTGTTGGTCTGCCTAACGTTGGCAAATCTACTCTTTTTAACGCTATTACCCACGCCGGCGCAGAGTGCGCCAATTATCCTTTCTGCACCATCGAACCTAACGTCGGTGTCGTTGCCGTTCCTGACGAACGTTTGGATAAACTCGCTGCGCTGTACGCAAGCAAAAAGGTTACCCCTGCCGTGATTGAATTCGTGGATATTGCAGGGCTCGTAAAAGGCGCATCCAAGGGCGAGGGCTTGGGCAATAAATTCCTTTCCCATATCCGCGAGGTGGACGCTATCGTGCACGTCGTACGCTGTTTCGAAGACACCAATATCACGCACGTCGATAATAAAATCGACCCTGTAAACGATATTGAAACGATAAATCTCGAACTCGTTTTGTCGGATATGGAAGCGGTGCAAAACCGTATGAACAAAGTGAAAGTGCAGGCACGCGGCGGCGCGGATAAGAAAGCGCAAGAAGAATACGCTTTTTTGGAAAGATTGTACAAGCATCTTGAAAGCGAAAAACCTGCCCGCAACTTCCCCCTCGCTGACGGCGAAGACGAGTTTTTGAAAAATTGTTTCCTTTTAACTGTAAAACCCGTGATTTACGCCGCAAATATTAAGGAAAGCGATATGGGCAAAGCGGAAAACGAACTCCCCTTCGTTGTGAAAGTGCAGGAATTTGCAGCAAAAGAAGGCGCGGAAGTGCTGGTTATTTGCGCAAAAACGGAAGAAGAGTTATCGCAAATGGACCCCGACGACAAAGCGTTGTTTATGGAAGAATTCGGCTTAGGTGAAAGCGGCCTCGATAGATTGATTAAAAAATCGTATGCGCTTCTTGGGCTTATTTCCTATCTTACGGCAGGCGAAAAGGAAACGCGCGCTTGGACGATTGTCAACGGCACGAAAGCGCCCCAAGCGGCAGGCAAAATCCACACCGATTTTGAAAAAGGCTTTATCCGCGCGGACGTCGTCAACTGGGAAATCCTCGTCAACCTCGGCTCTATCGCGGCGGCAAAAGCGGAAGGCAAAGTGCGCAGCGAAGGCAAGGAATATATTATGCAAGACGGCGACGTTGTGGAATATTATTTCAACGTTTCCAAAAGCAATAAATAATAGAATATAATTGATAAACGGCGGACAAGATTGTCCGCCGTTTTCGTTTACAGTTTACAGTTTTCAGTTTTTCTTAATGTAGCGTCCACTTGTTCATATTTGGTTTGAATCAATTTATGTATGCACTTTTACCGTTTGTATCGTCGTAAATAAAATATCCAACACCGCCCAATATGATTACAATGATAATACTTAACGACCAAGCAAAAACTCATTTCTTTTTTGTCGTCATAAAACACTTTTCCCTATTAAGTACTCTTCCAAGATTTCCGTTGCCAACACCACCATATCCGCGCAAGAACGCTTTTGGTAATATTCCTTCGTTCGCTTTTCCGCCTCGCCACCTATCTCTACGGGGACTTTCATCGCGGCAAGCAGTTCCGCGCAAATCAAACTGCCCGTTTTTTCTTTGAACTTTCCGCAAAGTTCTTGTACGATAGCGTACGTTTTTTTCTTGTTTTCAGGCGTATTTTCGCCGTCTGCAAATACCGCACCGATAACGAACGCCATACCGCTGACCGCGCCGCAGGTGAGCCGCAACCGCCCTACGCCACCGCCAAAGGGAAGCATCAGCTTTCGTATCGCCGTTTCGTCAATACCTATTATATCGGCAAAAGCAAGCGCTACCGCTTGCGAACAAGCAAATCCTTGTAAAAAATATTCTTTTGCCCTTTCAGCCCTTGACATTTTTTTTCGCTCCTGTTATAATAATCTACGTGTGTGGTAAAAATATCCTATAAGGATATTCTTATTATATCACGAATTTTACGAAATTGCAAGAAAAACGAAAGACGTTTTTAAAGGAGAGAATATGATTGGCGTTGTTATTGCCATGCAAAGTGAAGCGGATATCCTGCTTCAAGATATGAAAATCAGCCGCACGCTGACTGTTAGCGGCAAAAAAGTGCACGTAGGTATGGCTTACGGCAAAGAAACCGCCGTTTGCGTATGCGGCGTGGGAAAAGTGAACGCCGCGCTCGGCGCGCAAATCCTCGTAAGTAAATTTGACGCGAGAAAATTATTCAATTTCGGCGTGGCTGGCGGTTTGAATCAAGGCACGGAACTTTGCGCCGTTTACCAAATCGACGAAGCCGTTCAATTTGACTTCGATTTAACCCAGCTTAACGGCACGAAAATCGGTACGCTTGACGAATACCAAGAAAACTACCTCACGTTGAACCATTTCTGTGCGAAATTGCCCCTTAAAAAGCTTGGTACGTCGGATAGATTTAACGATTCCCCTGCCGATTATAAACTTTTGACGGAAGAATTGAAGGCGGATATTCGAGATATGGAAGGTGCGGCGATTGTGCAAGCGGCGTATTCGGCAACCCTTCCCGTGTATAGCGTAAAAGCTATCTCCGACGTCGCAGGCAGCGGCAGCACTACCGAACAGTTTTTGATAAATAAAGATAAGGCTTTGCAAAATTTGAAAGCCTACCTTCCCATCCTTTTTGAGGAATTATAATCTTTTTACAAAGGTGAAATTATGGTCGATTTAGGCGATTGGAATACTCGGCTTGCCCTACTTTTTGCCGACGAACGGTATCAAAAAATAAGACAGTTTTTAATCGAGGAATATCGCAACCACGTGGTTTATCCCGATATGTACGATTTATATAACTGTTTCCGCTTTACCCCCTTTGAAAAATTGCGCGTGGTGCTTTTGGGGCAAGACCCCTATCACAACGTCGGGCAAGCGCACGGGCTTTGTTTTTCCGTCAAAGACGGCGTGCCTAATCCCCCGTCGCTGGAAAATATCTTCAAGGAATTGCAGGCGGATATCGGCTGCCCTAAACCGAAAAACGGCGATTTGACCAAATGGGCAAACGAGGGCGTCCTCTTAATGAACACTTCTCTTACCGTTCGCGAACATCAAGCCAACTCTCATAGCAAATGCGGTTGGGCTTGGTTTACTGACAGCGTAATCAAGCTGATTTCCCAGCAAAAAGAACACGTCGTCTTTATCCTTTGGGGCGGAAACGCAAGAAGTAAAAAACCGCTGATTGATAGCAGCAAACATCATATTATCGAGTGTGTACACCCCTCTCCCTTATCCGCCTACAACGGATTTTTTGGAAGCAAACCGTTTAGCAAAACGAACGAATACCTTATTTCTCACGGCTTACCGCCGATTGACTGGGATTTAACGAAATAAAATTTTAACCGCCGTTGCGATACACTCGCAACGGCGGTTCGTTTTTTTATTCTTCCTTGTTTTCCGGTTCTTCTTCCACGTCGCCAAGGGTTAGTGTGCGTTTGCACCAGTTTCTTACGCCGCACTTGGGGCATTTTAATCTACGGTACATAATCGTATGCGCGCCCATTATATACGCACCGAACGAGGGAACGAATTTCGCTTTGCATTTTTGACACTGATATCCCCCTGCGCTAAGTTCTAACACGCACATAACGGAGATTCCGCCGACCATAATGGCTACGCCAATACAAATCAACGCGATACGCCAACCGATAGCCATTTCAAAATAGGAAGCCAGCAGAATAATCGTTGTACCACCCAACAGCGTAATTACCATTATGACAACTTCCAGCCATAATTTGCGTTTGTTTTCTTTTCTTTCCTCGATTAAATTCATTAAGTTTTCCTCCGCTTTCTTTTTGTATTCGGTTTCGGAAATGCGTTCCGCGGACAACAGCTCGTTTACCGTAATACCAAGAATTTTACAAAGTGGCAACATTAAAGAAACTTCGGGCAATCCCCCGCCCGTTTCCCATTTAGAAACCGTTTTATCGCTAATGAGCAACAATTCGGCGAGTTGTCTTTGGGTAAGTCCTTTTTCCTTACGGATTTTTGCAATAAATTGTCCTGTCAGTTTTTGGTCCATTTCCTTTCCTCACACATATCTTATCACAAAAAGCGGGGATTTTGCCCCCACGGAGCGTAGAATTCAGCCTATTTCTTTCTATTTTGCGTAGAAAAACGATTTTATAGCACGAGCGTTTGAAAAACCCAAAACATAAACGGAATACTTCCTATCGAGAGCAACGACGTAATCAGCGTCATACTTGCTGCCGCAGACGTATCTTTGCCATACGCAGCCGGGATAACGACGGCGTTTAAGCCCATTGGCAAACACATTGTCATCAATCCGCAAATCAGCATGCTTTCGCTGAAAAATCCGCCAATCGGCAACCAAATACAAACGGCGATATATAAAAGCGGATAAATGAGTACGCGTACAATGGAAATAACGTACAAACGCCAACTTTTTATCAGTGACAACAAGTTCGCTTTTGCAATCACTATGCCCGTCAATATCATCGCTATCGGCGACATACAACTGCCCACGCCGTTTATCACCGACGCCACTATTTGAGGCAATTTCCAACCGATAAGTCCTATAATTATCCCTACAATCATCGCTAGAACCGTCGGGTTGAATACCGCTTTTAACGTTTCCTTTACGCTCCTTTTTTCCCCTTTGCTTTTCCCTATCAACAGCGCAGGTACGCCCCATAAATAAGAAAGGAAACCTATGGGCAAGATAAACATCGAATACTCGAAAAAGATTTCCGGAAAAACGGCTATCATTATCGCATTGCCGAGAAAGGAAATATTGGATATCGTCAACCCGTATTGTCCTATTTTACGAAGGTAATCGTCTTTATATATCCATTTTGCTATCCAATAAGAAAGTGGAAGAACTACCACGAGCAAGATAAGACTAAACACCACCGTTTTCCATACGGACGACAGCGTTTCTACCGTGCATTTTTCAATATACGCCCCTAATACCAGCGCAGGCAAAAACAGGTAATTTTCCAACTTTGATAAAACAACGTCGCTGTTTTTTGGCAAAATTTTGCATTTTAACAAAAGATATCCTATTACGATAAACGCAAATAGGATTGCCATTTGATTGAGTATCGGAAAAAACATCTTTTGCCCTTACAACAATTTCGCCAAAATTTTCTTTAAGGCGTATTTACAATGTTCGTACGTTAAACCGCCTTGGAAATACGCTGTGTACGGCTCTTTTACAGGCGCGTCTGCAGAAAGCTCTATCGACGCCCCCTCCACGAAACAGCCTGCCGCCATAATCACTTTACTGTCATAGCCAGGCATATCCCACGGCTCTAAGGTAACAAAACTATCTACGGGCGAAGCTTCTTGCACCGATTGAATAAACGCGCAAAGCTGCTCAGCCGTGTCAAAACGGATAGCGCGCGTAATATCCGCAGGCGTTTTATCCAGTTTAGGGAAATTTTCATAACCGAGTTTTTCCATACATTTCCCGATAACCAAACTGCCTTTAATCGCTTGATTAACCGTATGCGGCGCTAAAAATAAGCCTTGATAAAACAATCGATATCCATACGCGTAAGAACCAACTTCGTTTCCAATCGACGGTGCGGTGAGCCTTCTACCAATCAAATCGATATATTTTTCTTTACCGACAATATAGCCGCCCGTCGGCGCAAGCCCACCGCCGGGGTTTTTGATAAGCGAGCCTACGGCTACGTCAGCGCCAACGTCGCAAGGTTCGCTCTTTTCTACGAATTCTCCATAACAATTATCTACGAAAATACAGCCGTTGAAACCAAGGTTACGGACAAAATCGCAAATTTCCCCGATTTCCGCCACCGTGAAGGCGTCGCGAAGCTCGTACCCGCGCGAACGTTGAATATAAATCATCTTTAAATTGCCTTTCAAACGGTTGTATTCCTTTTCAATAGCCGTTTTATCAAATTTGCCTTCGGCGTTTAAATCTACGCAATCAAAGTAAATCCCGTAATCTTTCAGCGAACCGTTCCCCTCGCCGAAAATCACGCCACGAATCGTATCGTAAGGCATACCCGAAACGCAAAGCACGCTGTCGTTTGTGCGCAATACCCCAAACAACGCCACGGAAAGCGCGTGCGTGCCCGAAAGCAACGCAGGAGAAACGATACCACTTTCCGCCCCCAACGATTTAGCAAACACGTCGCCAAGGGCAAAACGCCCGTCGTCGCCATAGCCGTAGCCCGTCGTGCCGTTGAAATGTCTTAAAGCAATTGCGTGTTGATTAAAAGCTTTTAATACTTTTTCTTGATTATATTCGCTGATTTCGTCTGCTTTTTTGAAATTTTCTTGCAAAGAGGCCTCCGCCTCCGCTATTAACTGTTCCGCTGTCATGGAAACTCCTTTGATTATGTATTATGCCAGACATAATTACTATGTCTGACATTTTAGCTATGTCAAACATAGGTATTATGATAGACATAGTACATATTTTTAATCTTTTAATAAGTTTAATACGTATTCCGCTGTTGCCTGATTAGGCGATAAAAATACGTGATTTTGCATACGTTTGAAGAAGGTTTGCTGTCTTTTTGCGTAATTTCGAGTGTTTTTTTGGATAAGTTCTATCATTTCCCCTTCCGTCCAGCCGTTTTGCAAGCCTTCTGCTACTTCTTTATAGCCAATCCCTTGCATACATTGCATATCCGTCGTTACACCGCCGTTTAACAATCGTTGCACTTCGTCTAATAACCCGTTTTCAAACATTTGCACTACGCGAAGATTGATGCGTTGATATAAGACTTCTCTCGGATATTCGATAGAAACGGAAAGAAAATCAAAACGCGGAATTTGTTTATCCTGTTGCGCAGATTTTGCCTTGCCCGTAATTTCGTATATCTCCAAGGCGCGTATCACCCTTTTCACGTCGTTTGCGTGCAATTTTTCCGCGCTGTCTTTATCGACCTTGGCAAGTAAGCCGTGCACATATTCTACGCCGTTTTCTTCCGCCAAGCGCTCGTATTTTTCACGGATTTGCGCGTTTGCGCCTACACCGCCAAATTGACTTTTATATAAAAGCGATTGGATATAAAAACCCGTTCCTCCACAAATAATCGGCGTTTTTCCTTCGGCAAGCAGTTTTTCTACGATAGGCAACGCCGCTTTTTCATAATCGCTGACGGAAAACGCGTCCGTTGGCTGTACAACATCGATTAAATGGTGAATAACGCCCTGTTTTTCATTGTTAGAAGGTTTTGCCGTTCCAATATCCAATCCTTTATACACGAGCATTGAATCGGCGGAAACAATCTCCGTATTCAATTGTTTTGCGCAGGAAACCGCAAGGGAAGTCTTTCCCGACGCCGTTGCACCGCAAATTACCAACGCTTTGGGCATCATACTATCCTTTTAAACATTTTTTCAAGCTGTGTTTTTGTCATTTTAACAACGACGGGTCTACCGTGTGGACATTTTAAACCCATATCGCCGTCCATTTGCTTAAACAGTTCGTCGATTTCCGCGCGTGAAATATCCATACCGCCTTTGATTGCCGCTTTACAAGCCGCCGAAGCAAGCTTGTCTTTTAATATTTCTTCTAACTTTATCGCGCGATAGCCGTTAATTTCCGCCAATATCTGGTTAAAGAAAGAATTAACGTCTATTTTTGGAATATCCACCGGCACAGCTTTTACGGCAAAATCGTTGTCGCCGATTTCTTCAATTTCAAAACCCATCGCACGAATATCTTCCAATCGCTCACGAATAAACGTTGCCTCAAACGCATTTAAATGCATTTCATACGGCACTAACAGCGGTTGATATACGTGTTTCCTCGATTGCATACTTGCTTTTAATTTATCAAACAGCAAACGCTCGTGCGCGGCGTGCTGGTCGATGATAAACAATTCGTCATCACGTTGATATAAAAGATAGGTATTGAACAGCTTTCCAACGTATCTGCATGTCATTACGTCTATCTTTTCTTGCTGCGCTTTTTCTTCCAACGACGCTAAATAGCGTTTATTTTCTTCAAAATAATCCCTTTCATCCAAAGCTGCGTCGTTTTCGCTTCCCCCGTCAGGGTCGTCTAAACGCAGCACTAACGGCGGTTTATATACTGCATTAGGGAAAATCTCCAATAATTTCTTCGGTTCGCCCTCCGTTTTCTTTAATGAACATTTTTTTGGATTGGAAAACTCACTTTCCCGTTTATGCGCAACGTTTTTGCCGTTTTTATCAAATTCGGGAATAACTTCCATAGGAATAAATCCGTTTTCGTGAGGAAGCGGCGTCATAGACGTCGGAGTAAACGGTTTTTTACGCTGTTTTTTACCAAACGGGTCACACTCCGCAATCTCCTTTTGCGCTTCTTCATAGGTAAGCGTATCAAAACTAAAAACTGAATTTCCCGAACTTTGTTCTTGCGGCTGTACCGAAGGCGCTTTTTCTAAAATTTCTTCGGACAACGTTTTTCTCGCCGACTTTTCAGGCAATTTCGAAGGGGATTGCAAACCGCCGATATCGTCGAAACGAGATGCAAATTCGTTTACGCTATCCACTTCTTCTTTTATCGGCGCTACGTTCGTTTCGGGCACGATATATTCCAATGCGTTTGCTTTGCCGTCCAAAACGGAGGAGATAACCGAATAAATACAGCCGTAAATAACACCGTTATCCGCAAACCGCACGTCAGCTTTATTAGGGTGAACGTTAACGTCCACAATCCCTGCGGGGACAGTAATATGCAAGACGTAAAACGGATATTGCCGTTTCATTAAATACGTTGCGTACGCGCCGGAAATCGCTGCGGAAACGGTAGAATTTAAGATATATCTGCCGTTGAGAAATACGCTTTGATAGCTTTTATTCGGCTTCGAGAAATTTTGATTGCCGATATAGCCTTTTATTTTTACACCGTGTTTTTCCGCGTCAAGCTCGATACATTGCGCGCGAACGCCTGCGCCGTAAACACATACAAGCGCTTCTTCCATACCACCGCCAAACGATTGCAACGTTTTTTTACCGTTTACGTAGTAAGTAAAAGCAATATCGTGACGGTTTAAGATGAAGCGGGAAACAAACGTCGTAATATCCGCCTCTTCCGCTTTATCGGATTTTAAGAAGTTTAAACGAACGGGCGCGTTGAAAAATAAAGATTCCACTTCGACAACCGTGCCTTTTTCGCCCGAAACTTCTTGGATAAAGCCCAATTCTCCGCCGTTCGACGCCAAACGATAACATTTTGCGCCCTCAACTTTGGACGTAATCGACATTTTCGAAACAGCGGCAATCGACGCCACCGCTTCTCCACGGAAACCGAGCGTCATAATATTTTCCAAATCCTCCGCCTTGGCTATTTTGCTGGTTGCGTGCGGAAGATAAGCAGACTGTAAATCGTCACGCTCGATACCACAGCCGTTGTCAACAACGCGGATAAGCTGTTTTCCGCCTTTTTCAATGGAAATTTCAATCTCCGTTGCGCCTGCGTCAATCGCGTTCTCTACAAGCTCTTTTACAACGGAATAAGGACGGTCAACCACTTCACCTGCGGCTATGCGATTATATACTTTTGCGGGCAAGATATTGATTTTTGCCATATCAGTTTCCCTCTACAATTTTTTCCTTTAAATCACTAAGCAATAACAATGCTTGCATAGGCGAAAGCGAGTTTACGTCCGTCTGTGCAAGAATTTGCTCCACTTCGGTTAAACTCTTTTCCAACGGCTCCTCTTCCTCAATAACAAGCTTTTTCTTGCCACCCATTAAATCGTTCTTTTCCAACGCTTTTAATATCAATTTTGCGCGTGCCGTCACTTCTGCGGGAACACCTGCCAACGACGCAACTTCGATACCGAAGCTTCTATGCGCGCCGCCCCTTGCTATTTTACGCAAAAATACGATTGCTCCGCCAAGCTCCTTGACGGTAACTTTATAATTTTTCACGCCGTCCAACGAAGTTTCCAATTCCGTCAATTCGTGATAATGCGTAGAAAATAACGTTTTAGCGCGAACGTGGTTTGCTAAAAATTCAATCACCGACCACGCGATAGAAAGCCCGTCGTACGTGCTTGTCCCACGTCCCACCTCGTCTAACACCAACAGGCTATCTTTGGTTGCGCGACGCAATATCGTGGCAACTTCCGTCATTTCCACCATAAAAGTACTTTGGTCAAAGATTAAATTATCGCTTGCGCCAACACGCGTAAAAATTCTATCCGTAATTGGAATTTCCGCGGCTTTTGCCGGAACAAACGAACCGATATGCGCCATCAACGTAATCAACGCCACCTGCCGCATATACGTACTTTTACCAGCCATATTGGGGCCGGTAATAACCGCGCAACGATTTTCCTCGTTATCTAAAAGCGTATCGTTAGGCACAAATCTCTCTTTGGAAATTGCCTCAACGACGGGGTGTCTGCCTTCCGTTATCACCAGCGGAGCGCCACTTTCCTTGATAATCGGGCAAACGTAACGGCGTTCTTTTGCCACCGTAGCAAGCGCAACCAAACAATCGAGCATAGAAAGCGCAGAAGAAATTTTTTGTAAATCTTGCAGTTTTTCCAACAAGATTTCCAACAAACGCTGATAAATTTGCTCTTCCAATTTCAACGCTTTTTCGCCACTTGTCAGCACTTTTTCTTCAATTTCTTTTAATTCTTCTGTGATATACCTTTCACCCGTAGTCAACGTTTGTTTACGAATATAATCCGCAGGCGCTTGGTCTTTGAACGAATTGGTGATTTCGATGTAATATCCAAATACGCGATTATAGCCGGTTTTTAACGTCTTAATTCCCGTGCGTTCCCTTTCGCGCGTTTCAATATCACGGATAAGTTCCACCGCGCCTTTGTTATAACGACGAAGTTCGTCCAACTCCGCATTAAACCCTTCGCGGATATATCCACCGTCCTTGGTCGTCATACTTGCATCAGGAGAAATTGCCGCGATAAGCAGCTGCGCCAACGATTGCATATCCAAAATATCCGCGTTGATTTCTCGCAAAATTTCCGACGAGAACCCTGAGAGCTGAAATTTCACAGCCGGCAACGCCGTGAGTGCGTTGGCAAGCGCAAGGCAATGCTTCGGCTTAAAGTTTCCATTAGAAATTTTTCCCGTCAAACGCTCGGTATCGCCGATTTCGTATAAATTTTCCGCCAGCGCCACACGTACAACGGCAGCGTTAAACAATTCCTCTACACCCTTTTGACGCCGTTCGATTTCCGCTTTATCCTTTAAGGGCGAAAGCAGCATTTGATTCAATCGACGCGCGCCCATCCCCGTCTTCGTTTTATCGAGCACCCATAAAAGCGTGCCGTATTTTTTGTTATCCGCGTTGTTTTTGACAAGCTCTAAATTTCTAACGGCTATCGTATCCAATTCCATATGCTTACCACGATTGATAACGCTTATCGAATTTACGTTTGCAAGCGCGTGTTTTTGGGTGTCACGCAAATATTCTATCAAAGCGCCCGCCGACACGATTAAGCCTTCTTGTCCACCAATGCCGTACGGGGCAAGCGAACGAGCTTTAAACTGCTCTAATAGGTTCTTTTCCGCGCGTTTCACGTTAAACGCCCAAGGCACGTAGCAGGAAAAAGGCGGCAACTGATTATGTTTTAATTCTTTTGCGTCTTTGCTCGCCGTCAGCATTTCGTCGTTGCAAATAATTTCCGCAGCCGACATTTTTAACATTTCCCCGATAGCGTCTTCCAACGCAAGTTCCCCAACGAATTCTTCCGCAAAAAATTCGCCCGTGGTAATATCCGCCCAAGAAAGCGCTACGTTTTCCCCGTCTTTCACGGCGCAGACTATATAATTATTACGCTTTTCATCAAGGTATTCTTCTTCGATTACCGTACCTGCGGATACGATACGTACAACGCCACGTTCCACCAACCCTCTACCGGCTTGTTTCGGGTCGGATAACTGTTCGCAAACAGCCACTCTTTCGCCTGCCGCCACAAGCTTGGCTATATACCCTTCCGCCGCGTGATAAGGAATCCCACACATCGGCGCGCGCTCTTCCAAGCCGCAATCCTTACCCGTAAGCGTCAAATCGAGAAGCTTTGATACCTTTACCGCATCTTCAAAAAACATCTCGTAAAAATCTCCTAAGCGATAAAATAACACGCAATTAGGATATTTTTCCTTCATCGATAAATAATGTTGCATCATTTGTGAAAGAGCCATAGTATCTACCTGCCTTTTCCCGATTATCCTTACACCATTTCGCCGTACAGCGAAATCCCGTTTGCTTTTATAATTCGCAATAAAACGAAGTTGCCTATGCAATCTTTTTCGCTATGGAAATAGCCCATACGGCCAAATTCGTCCCTGCCCATATACATACCCTTTTTCTCGTCAAAATCTTCACAGAGAATTTCTACCGTTTTTCCAACGTATTTTTCGGATTTTTGACGAGTAAGCAAGTTGACAAGTTCCACAAGACGCATTATCCGCTGTTTTTGCGTAGCTTCGTCTATTTGATTGTCCATTGCAGCCGCTTTCGTGCCTTGCCTTGGCGAATAGACGAACGTAAACGCCGAGGCAAAATCAACGCGTTTCACCAAATCTTCCGTTTGTAAATAGTCTTCCTCCGTTTCCCCGGGAAACCCAACGATAATGTCCGTGGTGACTTCCGCCTCGGGCAATCTCGTCTTCAAAAGTTCTATCTCGCTTAAATACTTTTCCCTGGTATAACGGCGATTCATCGCTTGCAAGATGCTATTCGAACCCGATTGAACGGGCAAATGCACAAGCCTGCATATCTTACGGTGCTTTTCCATCACCGCAACTACGTCTTCGGTAAAATCCTTTGGATGACTGGTCATAAAACGCAAACGGAACTTGCCCTCGATAGACGCCACCGCGTCCAAAAGCTGTGCAAAGTCCATCCCCGTCGAGCCGTCCGCCCCGTAAGAATTTACGTTTTGCCCCAATAGCGTGATTTCCTTATATCCTTCTGCTATTAAAGATTTCACCTCGTTTATAATATTTTCGGGCTTTCGAGAACGCTCCCTTCCACGTACGTACGGAACGATACAATACGAGCAGAAATTGTTGCAACCGTAAGTGATATTTACCCAAGCGTTAGGATAACTGGTACGGACGGGTTGAATATTTTCAATAATTTCCCCCGCCTCTTCACGTATAGAAATTATCTTTTTCTTTTGCTGGCGCTTGCGTAAAATAAGCGACTCTAACTCCTCAATATTTAACGCACCGAACATCACGTCGATAAACGGAAATTTCTTTTTTAACACGTCTGTTTTACCTTTTTCTTGCGTCATACAACCGCCGACGGCAATTATCATATCAGGTTTTTTACGTTTTAACTGTTTCAACGCGCCGATATTGCCAAAAGCGTGATTTTCAGCGTTTTCACGAATACAACACGTGTTGAAAACGACAATATCCGCCTCTTCCAACGTCGTTTCGTTTTCATAGCCGATTTTCTTTAATATCCCTGCGATTTTCTCCGATTCGTGTAAGTTCATTTGACAACCGTAGGTGACAATATGATAATTTTGCGCCATAACCTTATAATACCCGAGTATAATTATTTACTTTATTATACTCTTTTTTCGCTATTTTAGCAAGTATTTGCGCGAAATTCTAAAGAAATCTAATAGATTTCTTTTACTTTCACCGATAAAAAGAAAGAAAATGCGAATACTGTTATCAATGAGAATTTTGAAAGGTATATTAAAGTGGTTTTTATTGATTGTCTTCGCCCTTTTCCTCATAGGTTTAGGGTATTATTTTGCCGTAACTAATCACGCGCAGTTAAGCGCAGAAAAGCTTACCTTACAAGCAAGCAACGTATCCATTTACGACAACGAAAACGAACGCATTATCACCGCCGCGTCAGGCCTTACCAAACAAACGGTTTTTTACAACGATTTACCGAAACATACGATACGCGCCTTTATCGATACGGAAGATAAACGTTTTTTTTCACATCGCGGTTTTGATTTTTGCAGAATCGCAAAATCAGCGTATAATAACGCGCGCTCACGTTCGTTCAAGCAAGGCGCGTCCACCATTTCTCAACAACTGATTAAAAATACCCATTTAAGCCTAGAAAAAACGCTGAAACGAAAACTAATCGAGTGGAAATTGACGAGAAAATTGGAAAAGATATATACCAAGGAAGAAATTTTAGAAAAATATCTAAACGTCATTTATTTTGGGCACAACTGTTTTGGGATACGCTCTGCCGCGGCCTTTTATTTTGGAAATATCCCTGAAAAATTAACGGTAGGCCAATCAGCCATCCTTGCAGGCTTGGTAAAATCCCCCAACAATTATTCTCCGTTCAAAAACGCAGCAAATTGCGCGCACCGTAAACAAAGCGTATTAAGAGCAATGCTTAGAAACGGCAGTATTGACGAAGAAACATACCGCAACGCCTTAAACGAGCCTCTACCCACTTCTCCACAATACGACCAAGCCGCCAACGGATACGCTAAACACGTCTTTGAGGAATTGACGACAATCTCCGCCGCAAACGGGTTTATCGTCGGTGGCAATATTGAAATTTTTACCTATCTTGATAGCGAAACGCAAAATATATTATCGAATCTCGCAAAAACGCATACGCAATCGGATATAAACGTTTGCGTACTTGACGCCAACTCGCGCGGGTTTAAAGCTTGCGTATCTTCCGTAGGAGAAATTCGGCGTTCGCCCGGCTCTTTATTAAAACCGCTGCTTGTATACGCCCCAGCCGTGGAAGAAAATATTCTTTCCCCTGCCACGCCAATATTGGACGAAAAAATTGATTACGGCGGATACGCCCCTGAAAATTTCGATAAGCAGTTTCACGGATACGTCAGCGCGAGAGAAGCTCTATCAAAAAGCTTCAACGTGCCTGCCGTAAAAATTTTAGAAAGCGTTGGTGTACAACGCGCCGTATCTTATTTAGAAAAATTACGTCTTCCCGTGCCAAAAGAAGATTATTCGTTAGCGTTAGCGCTTGGTGGATTAAAAAACGGCTTTTCCTTGCGAGCGTTGGTGGACGCATATTCCGTATTTCCAAACGAAGGCGAATACGTCCCCTGCGGATTTATTAAAGAAATCAAAATCGACGGGCATAGCGTTTATCAAAAACCACAATGCAAAACGCGCGTGTTTTCAAAAGAAACGTCTTATCTAACCACGAATATGTTGCAAAGCGCCGCCACCAACGGAACGGCAAAAAAATTGCGTCCCTTGCCTTTTGATATCGCCGCAAAAACCGGCACGGTGGGCTCTGCAAACGGAAACACGGACGCTTATGCGCTTTCTTATACAACGAACGACATTGTTGGGGTTTGGCTTGGCAACGCGGATAATTCCATCGTTTCCTATACGGGCGGAGGATTACCCTGCCAATACCTTTATCAAATCAATCAAGCCTTACACGAAAGGTATCAAAATAAAAACCAAACTATCCCCGCATTTTCCCCGCCCGAAGGCGTGGTAAACGTCAGCATTGATAAAATACTATATCAAAACGAGCATACTTTAGCAATAGCGGATGAAATTGCTCCCGCCGGATATAAGTTTAACGAGATTTTCCGCAAAACGAACGTCCCGACGTTTATTGCCAATCACTTTTCTTCTCCAAGTATTACAATGCCGACTATCCGTTTTAAAAACGACAACGTACAAATCACGTTTGACGAACTATCCCCAGATTTTTACGAATACGTTATTGAACGTGACGACGGGCAAAAAAAGCGCGTCGTGTACGTTGGTAAACGCTTAGACGCCTATACGGACGACAGCGTAGAAAAAAATAAACGTTACGTTTACACCGTTACGCCAAAATATAAAAATCATACGGGAACGAGCGTCATACTGCCCGCAATAAGCACCACACAAACGGATAAAAAAATTCTGGATAATCATTGGTGGATAAATTAAAATTCCCCCAAAAGCGTATCGCTTTTGGGGAAATACATAGCATTACTGTTTATTTTGCGTATTCAACGCCGCGGAATTCACGGATAACGTTTACTTTGATTTGACCGGGATATTCAAGTTCCGTTTCAATCTTCTTCGCTATATCTTTCGCAAGGAAGAGCGCTTGCGCGTCGTCAACCTGATCGGGTTTCACGATAACGCGTACTTCTCTACCTGCTTGAATTGCGTAGCTCTTTTCAACACCCTTGAAATCGGAAGCAATCGCTTCTAATCTTTCCAAACGTTTTACGTAATTCGTGCCGGTTTCTCTTCTTGCGCCAGGACGCGCGCCAGAAATAGCGTCAGCCGCTTGGATAAGCACCGCCTCTATCGTCTTGGGTTCTACGTCGCCGTGGTGCGCCATAATCGCGTTGACGATGTTTGCGTTTTCTTTATACTTCTTCGCAAGGTCGGCACCGATTTGAATATGCGTACCTTCTTGTTCTTGGTCTACCGCTTTACCGATATCGTGCAACAAACCGGCTCTCTTGGCAAAGTTAACGTCTAAGCCAAGTTCCGCTGCCATTTGCCCAGCAAGCGTCGCCACCTCAATCGAGTGTTTGTACACGTTTTGACCGTAACTCGTCCTAAACTTCAATCTACCGATAAGTTTAATAAGTTCTGGATGCAAACCAAAGATACCCGCTTCAAACACCGCGGCTTCGCCTGCTTCTTTGATTTGTTGGTCCATTTCACGAGAAACTTTCTCTACCGTTTCTTCAATTCTCGCAGGGTGAATTCTGCCGTCGTTTATCAATTTTTCAAGCGACAAACGCGCAATTTCACGTCTAACGGGGTCAAACCCAGAAAGGATAACCACCTCGGGAGTATCGTCGATAATGATTTCAATGCCCGTTGCATTTTCCAACGCACGGATATTTCTACCTTCTCTACCGATAATACGCGCCTTCATATCGTCGCTGGGAAGCGGAACGACGGAAACGGTGATTTCCGAAGCTTGGTCTGCCGCGCATTTTTGAATTGCAAGCGCAACGATTTTCTTCGCGTTGATATCCGCCTCGTCTTTCGCTTGCTGCTCCATATTTCGAACTTGCATAGCGACGTCGTGGCGCGCCGTATCGAGTATTTCGTCGATAAGCAACTTCTTCGCTTCGTCACGGGTGAGTTGGGATACCTTTTCAAGCTCTTGAATCATAAGCTCGTGCTGGGAATCCAATTTTTCCTGTAATTCGCGAACTTCCTCTTCTTTTTTAAAGAGATTTTCCTTTTGTTGTTCGAGCGCTTCCGTCTTCTTATCCAAAGCGTCTTCCTTTTGCGTTAAGCGTTGTTCCATACGTTGGATTTCCGCTTTCTTTTCTTTCGTGTCGCGTTCGAACTCGTTTCTTAATTTTAAATCCTGTTCCTTGGCCTCAAGCAACGCTTCTTTTAATGCGCGTTTGCTTTCTTCTTTGCCTTGCGCTTTAATCTTCTCCGCTTCCGCTATCGCCTCTTCAACGATTTTGCGTTGTTGTTCTTTTGCAGAGCCCACTTTCTTCGCCGTAGCTTTGCGGTATATGAACAACGTTAAAAACGCGCCGATGACGATTGCCGCGACGGGGAGAACAATCCCCAACCACATAGGCATCGTTGTAATTAGAAACAGGAAACTCAAATTAACGTTGTGCATTTTTGTGCCTCCTGTATTAAAATTATTTTGATAAATCGAGTATTTTCACAAGTTTTTTACCACTTGAAACATATTTTCTTTCTATCACTTTCTATTTTACAATATTTACGTGAAAATGTCAATTGTTTGAGCTAAAATACTTTTTGCGTAAGGGAAATATTTTCAAATTAAAAATGCAAGACGCATACCTGCCTCTTGCATTTTTACAATCAATTATTCTTCTACTGCATCTTCCGCCACGTTTTTGTTCCCTTTCGCCGCCTCACGGATTTTTTGTTCGATTTCCGCCATAACGTCCGGGTTCTCTTTCAAATACAAGCGCATCTTTTCTTTGCCTTGCGCCACTTTATTGCCGTTATAACTAAAGAAAGAACCACTCTTGCCGATGATATCGAATTGCACGCCCATATCCATAATACAGCCTTCTTGCGAAATCCCTTCACCAAAGACGATATCAAATTCTGCTTGACGGAACGGGGGCGCAAGTTTATTTTTAACAACTTTCGCCTTCGTTCTGTTGCCCATTGCGCCGTCTGCGTCTTTCAAGGTATCCGTTCTGCGAATATCTAAACGCATACTTGCGTAAAATTTAAGCGCTTTGCCGCCCGGCGTCGTTTCAGGGTTGCCAAACATAATCCCAACCTTTTCACGAAGTTGGTTGATAAAGATGACGCACGTTTTGGATTTATTGACGATTGCCGTCAGTTTACGCAACGCTTGCGACATCAATCTCGCTTGCAAACCTACGTGCGTATCGCCCATATCCCCTTCGATTTCCGCCTTAGGTGTCAATGCCGCAACCGAGTCGATAACGATAATATCCACAGCGGAGCTTCTCACCAGCGCGTCCGTAATATCTAACGCTTGTTCTCCCGTGTCGGGCTGAGAAACGTATAAATCCTCTAAATTTACCCCTAATTTTTTAGCATAAACGGGGTCGAGCGCGTGCTCCGCATCAATAAACGCCGCAACGCCGCCCATTTTTTGTGCCTCCGCGATGGCGTGTAACGCAACCGTCGTTTTACCAGAAGATTCCGGACCGTAGATTTCAATAATTCTCCCACGGGGGAAACCGCCAATACCCAGCGCCAAATCAAGCGTAAGACATCCGGAAGGAATTACGTCTATTTCCGTTTTCCCTGCCTCATCGCCCAAACGCATAATAGAGCCTTTCCCGTATTGTTTTTCAATTTGCAAAAGCACCGCGTCTAACGCTTTCATTTTTTCCGTATTTTTTTCGTTTGCCATTTTATATCTCCTATTTTTTATTTCCGTACATCAATATTTTATATATTTTTCAATTGTTTATACGCCAAAAACAGCGCGTAATTGATTGCTTTTTCCGTAATTTCGTCCCTTGTTCCGTCAAATTTGTAACGATAGACGTATACCTTTTCCTTCGTGCCGATTGCCACATAGCAAAGCCCTACGGGCAACATCGTTCTATCCGAAGTAGGCCCCGCAAGCCCCGTCGTTGCTATGGAAATATCGCAATTTCCCGTCGCTATCAATCCTGCTGCCATTTCATACGCCGTTTGGTCGGATACAGCGCCAAACGTTTGCAACGTGTACTCGTTTACGCCCAATCTCTTTATTTTCGAGAGTTCGTTATACGTATTCAACCCTTCAAAATACACTTCGCTTGCGCCAGGGACGGATACGATTTTTTTTGCGATGCCCCCACCCGTAAACGATTCTGCCACGCTAACTTTTCTCATACGAAGTTTTAACAATTGCACGAGTTGTTCTGCAAGCGTCGTCCCGTCTAACGCGTACACGCTGTCATCCAACCCCTCCGCAAATATGCGTAACACGTCGTCAGCTACCCGTTTGGAAACGTTTTCGTCGTATAAAATTTCTATCACGTCTTCGTCGTAACTTCGCGTGTAATAATAGCGCATATTACCGCCGTCAATACTCTTTGCTTTTAACAGCAAATTTTTTACATGCTGTTCGTTTGCACCCACCGCACGGATAACCGTCCTATCTAATTTTGCGCCGTATTTTCTTTCTAAATACGGAAGACAAGTACTCTTTACGTATCCAATCCCAACGTCGCTGTCGTTTGCGCAAAGCAACAAAACGGATTTCTCCTTTTGCGTAAATATCCCTGCGCCGTTTACCGTGCCGTGGAAATTTTCTTCGCCAAGCACCGACGATAACGCGTTTTTAACATACAACAAGTATTGCGCGTCGGTTACAACCACAACGTTATCGTACGTCAATTGTAAATTGTCCAGCGACGCTATTAATTTCTTCTCGTCAGCTTTGGATAAAAAACGCATTTCATCAAAAAGATATCCGCCCAAGCGAAAAACTTCGATAATTGATTTTATGTTTTTTTCAAAGCTGCTGTTATTTTCAATATTCCACGCGATGCAAGCGCTTTTCATATCTTTTGTAATCCCTCTTTTATTTATCGCTGTCTTTCAACACTTGTTTGTTTTTTACTACGTAAGAAATCCCGGAAACAATCGTCAATACCGTTGCCGCAACAAACAGCGCTAAGCCTATCCAAGTTACTACAACGCCTGCCGTTTGATTGGCGTAGACGAACAAATCCGCGGCAAGAATCAACACGAAAGTTGCAACATCTTGGCAAGCCGTTTTATATTTCCCCAATTTTTCCGCAGCCATAATTACGCCGTTTGCTGCCGCAATTTGACGAAACGCGCTGATAAGCAATTCTCTTGCCAAAATGATACATACGCAAACGACCATCCCGATATACAATGCGTCCGTCGATACGCCCATCTTCGCAAATAAATCTTCTTTTAACGTCAAAAGCAACATCATTGCAATGGAAATCAGCACTTTATCCGCAATCGAATCTAAAAATTTCCCTAAATTGGTAACTAACCCGTATTTTCGCGCAATTTTTCCGTCCACGAAATCGGTAAGCGCAGCTACCGCAAATATAATTGCTGCAATCCCGTAATGAAAAGGTATTGCCGTGATAAAAAATACCGCAATGAAAACGGGAATTAAACAAATTCTTGTCAATGAAATTTTATTGGGCAAATTCATAACGAATACTCCTCCGTTCTTCCATATAAATCGTAATTTTCCGCAGAAGTTATCACCACTTGATAACGTTCGCCTTGGGTTGCCGTCGTGGCGTTAAAATATACTTTTCCGTCAATGTCGGGTGCGTTAAAATACGCCCTCCCCACAAAACATCCTTTGTCGTAATCTATACCGTCGCAAACGACCTCAATCGTTTTGCCGATAAACTCTTTTAAAATCACATCGGCAATATTTTTTTGCGTTTCGTATAAAGCGCGCACACGACGCTTTTTCGTGTTATGGTGCACTTGCGGTTGCAATCGATACGCACCCGTGTCAGGCTCTCTTGAATACGCGAAAAAACCGCAATTAAAGAATTTTGCCTCGTTGATAAACGCCTTCATCCCCTCGAACTCTTCTTCCGTTTCCGTCGGGAAACCGCTGATAAACGTGGAACGAATCGCTATTTCGGGAATCCGCGCACGAAGCTTGCTTAATAGTGCCAAATACCCTTCTCTCGTTCCCTTGCGATTCATCAATTTTAACACGCGGTTTTCCGAGTGTTGCAAGGGAATATCAATATATTTAAGCACTTTGTCATTGGTGGCAATTTCCTCAATCAGCGCGTCGTCAATCACGTCGGGGTAGCAATACAGCAAACGGATTTTTTCAACGTTATCCAATTTAGAAAGTTCTTGTATCAACGTCACAAATCGATTTTCACCGTAAATATCTTCACCGTAGCGCGTCGTATCTTGCGCCACCAAAATCAACTCGGTAATCTCCCCCAACAAGCGGGCTTCTTCCAAGAGTTTTTCCATAGGATAGGAACGGTATTTGCCACGAATTTTCGGGATAAGACAATACGTACAATGATTATAGCATCCGTCGGCAATTTTCAAATAAGCAACGTGCTCGTCCGTTGTAAGCACTCTTGATAGCGAATACTCGTCTTTGCCCTTCCCTACGTAATTTTGTCTAGCACCGTTTTGATAAGAATTTTCAAGCGCTTCAAAAATTTTCTCATAATCGGTGATGCCCAAAAATACGTCTGCCTCCGTTAAAGGCAAATATAACTCGTCGATAAATTTTTGCGGCAAACAACCCGTCACCACTATTTTTTCTAAATTCTTCTTTTTATAATCGGCGCACTCTAAAATCGTTTCAATCGCTTCTTCTCTCGCCGTCTGTAAAAAGGCGCAGGTGTTAACGACGACGATTTGCGCTTTTGATAAATCGTCCGTCGTTTTACAACCCTTTTCTTTTAATAAACCTAAAAGCTTTTCCGTATCTACGCGGTTTTTGTCACAACCGAGCGATATCACACCGAACAGCTTGTCTGTCAACATCTTTTGCACCTTCGATATACAATATATCATGGATAATATGACATACGTACGCCTGTTTTTGAAAATTTTTTATTTTTTTTACAAAGAGCCGTATTTACTTTCGAATTCTTCCTTCGTAATCAGCACTTTTCTTGCTTTTGCGCCCTCAAAACTGGAAATATATCCCATTTCTTCCATCCACTCTACAATTTTCCCAGCCTTATTATAGCCGATAGAACATTTTCTTTGAATTAATGAAATAGAAGCGCTGTTGCTCAATATTACGTAACGAAGCGCGTCGATATACACGGGTTCCACTTCTTCGCCGTCGCCAAACGAATCGCCGTTGCCGCCACCGCTGCGCGCGTTATTGATATACGCAGTTGCCGTTTCGTCATAATAAGCTTCGTTGTTCGATTTGATAAAATTGACGATACGTTGCGAATCTTCCGCGGAAATGAACGCACTTTGCACACGTACGGGCGTATTGATACCTTGCATCGTATAAAGGAAGTCGCCTTTGCCAAGCAATTTTTGCGCGCCCGTTTGGTCGAGTATAACGCGTGAATCAACGTCCGTTGCAACAGCAAACGCAATACGCGTAGGCAAGTTACTCTTAATAACACCCGTGATGACGTCCGTAGAAGGACGTTGTGTTGCCACGACGAGATGTATCCCTGCCGCACGCGCTTTTTGCGTTAAGTTTTGAATTTTGTCTTCTATGTCCTTTTTCGCCGCCAACATCAAATCGGCAAGCTCGTCAATAATAATAACGATTTTCGGCAAACGTTCCGCCTTTTCCACGTGCGTGTTGTACTGGTCGAGATTGACGACGTACGTGCCGGCGCGGCTCATCTTTTCAAATAACCCGTAACGGCGGTTCATTTCCCCGATAGCCCAATTTAAGCTTTGAACGGCTTTCGGCGCTTCGGTAATGATTTCGTTTATCATCAAGTGCGGCAAGTTGTTATATAAAACAAATTCCGTCTTTTTCGGGTCAATCAAAATCAAACGCAATTCTTCAGGCGAATACTTATAAATCAAACTGATAATCAGCGAACCCAAGAATACGCTTTTACCCGAGCCTGACGAACCTGCCACAAGCATATGAATCATTTTTGAAATGTCGCCGTAGACCTTTCTATTGCCAGCGTCTTTACCCATCGTAAACATAATGGACGAAGACTTCGCGTTTACAAAAGTATCGCCCGAGAGCATACAGCCAAGCTGTACGAACTGACGTTCTTTATTCGGCACTTCGATACTTACGACGCCGTCCTCGTAATTGGGATAGATATTAACCCCACTTGAACGCAAGCTAATTGCGATAGGTTGGTCGAGCGCCACCACTTTTTGCGGCGGAATATTACGGGGAATCGTCACGTTATAGCGCGTTACCGTAGGCCCAAACGTCGTCGAGGCAATCGTTGCGCCTGACACTTTAAAATCTTCCAACGTCGCCAAAATATTTTGTTTGGTTTCTTCCACTTCTTCGGGATTTAATACTGGCTCGACGTCGCGACAATCAAAATCGTCCAACCTCGGCTTCACGTAAGGACGAATTACGCGAGGTTTGGGAGGCGCAGGAGGCGTAGGCTGAACAACGGGCGCGCTGGGCACATTGACGATAGGCGTAGGCGTCTTGGCAGCCGTGTCCGCGGTAAAACGATTTTCTTCCGCTGAAAAACGGTCGGGTTCTTCTACCGTACGGGATTCGTCTAAAAGCCCTCTCGTATCCTCCACTTGTCTTGTGTTTTCAAAATCCGTACGACGAACAAAATCCTCTTCCTCGTCTTCGTCAAAAAGACGCAAGCCGTCTCTTTCCGGTGCTCTCTCGTTGTCTTGCGGCGTTCTATCCTCCACCACTCTATCAAACACGTCGTCTCTTTCCCCAAACGTTTCTCTTGCAAATGCTCTGTCGCTGTCGCTATTACCAAAAATATTGGGGTTGGACGGCGAGAACAAATCCATATTAGAGTGACGGCGATATTCCGTAGCGTCCGTTTGATTTTCGTCGCGTAATAAGGAAATCTCTTCCCTTGCCGCAGGTTCGGGAAAATACGTTTCGCTTCTCGTTTCTTCACGCGCAGGATATACGGGCGCAATCGGTTCTTCTTTGGGTTGTTCCAAGGAATATAACGACGAGGTTTCTTTGGGAATTGCAGGCGTATTTTCTATCGGTTGATATACGTTATACGTTTCCGAACGGTCGGTAAATACCTTTTCAGGCATAGCAGACTGTTCGTTAACCGCATTTTGATAGGACTCCGCATACGATTGCCCAAAGTTAGCCGTAGGCTCGAACACCGCGCGTTTGTTAACGTTAGCGTTAGGGTCGAATATTAAGTTCTTTTGATAATTCTCCGCGGCGCTTGCGCCAAAGAGAAACTCTCTGCTGTTTTGATAAGATGCACCCAAATTTTCACGCGGTTCGTTACGCATATCTTCCGCCCTACCAAACGGCGAAAACGCCGTGCTTCCGCCCATTTGCGCTTGCGGTGTGGGTTGCGCTTGTTCATCCGGCAATGAAAACGCAGGGCTTTGCGTAACGGTTACGTTGCCATACCCGTTTGGTTGCATAGGTTGCTGCGTCGGTTGTTGCGTCGGTTGTTGCGCAACGGGCGTAGACATCTCCACTTGTTGCGAAGTTTGCATCAACGGGATTTCCACGGGTGCGTTTGCGTCCTGTTGCATAGGCTTTTCCTTTTTTGCCTTAGGCTGTCCAGCCCCGTTTTTCAAAGTGAGATAGCTAAGATACCCAAAGAAAAGCATACAAACGGAGAAAAGAATAATCGCGCCAATCTTCGTCGTTGCCAACGAAAACAAATAGACGACGATACCTCCTATCCAACCCGTTACGGTAACCGTATCGTTCTCCGCAGGCGCATAAAAGCATTTTGCTATATATCCGTCCATATCCCAAGAATACGTCACCGCGGTATGTATAATTAAACCAAGACAAATAGCGCCAAGCGCAATAAACATACCTGCTTTTCTGTTTTTTACAAGTCTTTTACCGATTAAGCTCATCCCGAACGCATAAAAAGCAGCCAAAAAAACGGGATATGCGTAAATGCCGAATAACCCGATTAAAAAATCAAAAATCGTGCCGCCGATTTCTGCGCCAAAAAGAAACTCGTTCGTGCATAAAATCAAAAATGCGAGCGCAGAAAACAATGCGCATACAGCGCAAAGGCTTTCTTTGGTAACCAAACTCGATTCCCTTTTTTTCGTAGTATTTTTTTGTTGTTTTTCTTCTCTCTTGCTCAAAGGAATATCCTCCTGTTTATACCTTATTATTATATCATTTTTTTTTACGTATTTCAATAGTTTGCAACCAAAAAAACGGGCGAAAAAGCGAGTTTTTTTGTTTTTCTCGCTCTTTCGCCCACTTTTTAATTTTTTTTGTCAGTAAATTTCTTTTGCAAGGTATTGCGCCACGTAATAAACGTCACCTGCGCCCAAAAACAGCACCGTATCCCCTTCCCGAACCGTCTTTTTTAACCACGTTTTTAACACGTAAACGTTTTCCGCGTATAAACAGCCAATTTCCGTTGCCAAACGCTCGGCACAGCCTTCTTCGTCAAATTTTTCCCTTGCAGGGAAAGTTTTGAAAATTATCAGCTCCTTGATAGGTTGCAACGCCTTTATAAAATCGTTAAACAGCAGTTTTGTGCGGGAATACGTATGCGGTTGAAATACCACGAACAATCTGCCTTTACACACTTCTTCCGCCGTGAGAATCGTCGAAGTTATTTCTCTTGGATGATGGGCGTAATCGCATATCAATTCCGCCCCGCGATACGCGCCAATCTTTTCAAATCGGCGTTTCACCGCCTTAAAATTTTCCAAACCCTTCTTGATTTCCTTTTCGGCAAAACCAAACGAACGCATCGCAGCAAAAGCCGCCAGCGCATTATATACGTTGCACCTACCAATCGCCCGCAATTGCACGCGACAAATTGCATTGCCATATTCCTCTACCGTAAAAGCGTATCGCCCGTTTTTCGCGCGTAAATCCACCGCGCGATAATCCGCGCAAACGCTATTGATACCAAACGTGGCGCAATTTTCAAACCGCGCACAACGCACGTCGTCCGCACAAACAAACGCCACCTTTGCCTGTCGAGTATATTGCGCAAAACAATCGATTAAATCGTTTTCGTCGGCATAACACTCCATATGGTCGCAATCAACGTTCAATACAATCCCTACGTCAGCGGAAATTTTTACCATATTTCGTTTATATTCACACGCTTCCGTCAAAAAGAAATCTCGCCCCGAGGTGTAAAAGTTCCCAAATTCACTATCCGCGCCACCAATATGCGCCGTAAACGAAACGCCAACGCTACGTAAAGCGTGCGCGCACATTGACGTACACGTCGTTTTTCCGTGACTGCCTGCCACCGATAACACCCGCGCGTATTGCTTGCTTATCATTGCCAGCAGGTCTGCCCTCGATAATACGCGTTTCCCGTATAAAAACGCGCTTTTTAACTCGTCGTGCGTCTTGGGAATAGCGTCCGTATACACAACCATATCCGCCTCAATTAGTTCTTTACGATTACCGTCCACGCCGATATACGTTTTTACCCCGTAAAACGCTAAATTTTCCGTTTCTTCACCGCGCAACGCGTCGCTTCCCGACACCTCATAGCCTTGAGTGGACAATAATTTTGCAAGCGCACTCATACTAACCCCACCAATGCCGATAAAGTATATTTTTTTAATTCCGTTCCATTCAGCAAAAAACATACCATATTTTATGCGCTTACTATAAAAAAAAGAACGGCAAGACTGCCGTTCTTAAAATCCTTTTAGTTATCCCCCGATTTCTTCTTCATAAAGAAATCGACAAAGCGAGGACGATGTTTTCTATCCTGTTGTTCAGGCTCTTTTTCGTTCTTTTCAGGAATCGGGTCGTCCGGTTCAAAAGGCGCAGCGACAGGCTCGGGTTGCGCCGTAGAAATCGGTTGCATAGGTTGCGCGTACGTCGCCGCAAAAGTAGGTTGTTGCATCGGTTGGATAGGTTGCATAGGTTGTGCGTATGCAGGCTGTCCTGCATAGAACGGGTCCGTCGGTTGATGATATGCGTGCGCGGATACGGAATCAATTTTTTGCGAAAGCACGGACGCTTGACGCAACGCAGCGTCTTGCGCATCCGCAGTAACCCCGTTTTGTTGGCCGTTGAACCCGGTAGCTATAATCACGACTTCTACTTCGTCCGACATATTTTCGTCGATGCAAGCCCCGAAAATAACGTTTGCGGAATAATCGATTACGCCACGCACCAAATCCGCAGCCATCTCAACTTCGTCCAACGATAAATCTTTACCGCCAATGATATTCAAAATAACAGAGCTTGCCCCCTCAATCGTCGTGTTGAGCAAAGGACTGCAAACCGCGCAACGTACGGCGTCTGCAATTCTCTTTTCGCCTTTTGCCACGCCAATACCCATATGCGCAAGCCCGCGACCTTTAAGCGTCGTCTTAACGTCGGCAAAATCGAGATTGATAAGCGAAGACTTAACGATAAGTTCTGCAATCCCTCGAATACCTTGACGAAGCACTTCGTCGGCAACTTTCAAGGAATCGGAAAAAGACGTTCCCTTAGGTACTACTTGACGAATTTTATCGTTAGGGATTGTTATAAGCGAATCCACCACTTTACGCAATTCTTCAACACCGGCAACAGCGTTGTCCATTCTGCGTTTCGCCTCGAAATTGAACGGAAGCGTAACGACTGCCACCGTCAAAATCTTCATTTCCTTTGCAATTTTTGCAATAACGGGTGCAGCGCCCGTACCGGTACCACCGCCCATACCTGCCGTAATAAACAGCAAGTCCGTATTTTTCAACGCTTCTTGAATTGCCTCTTTGTTTTCTTCCGCCGCAGCTTTACCTACCGCAGGGTCAGCCCCAGCACCAAGCCCTTTGGTTAATTTTACGCCGATTTGAATACGGTTGCTCGCTTTCGAACGGGCAAGCGCTTGATTGTCCGTATTGACAACGATGTATTCTGCGCTTTGTAAACCCGACTCAATCAATCTGTCTACGGCGTTATTACCTGCGCCGCCGACGCCGATTACCTTGATTTTGGCAACGCCGGAAAGATTGTTGCTTGCATCTAAAGGTGACGCCACGGACGAATCCGCCCCATAACCGAAGATATTTTCGCTTTCGTTATACATATCCATTATCTTTTTCTTCCTCCAATATTGAATAATCGTTGAATCCAACTGCGTTTCTTTACATCGGAAAGCGCCATATTCAAAAGCGCAATTCTCGACGAGAAATTCGGTTTATCGTAATAGGGCAAATCGGGAACGACCGTTTCCGTTAAACGGTTGAGCCGTTTAGAAATATGCTCCGCCGCACCCATAATACTTCCTACGCCTTCCCCAGTAACGCTGATAGGGTTCACCGCAAACACCGTGGAATATTTTTCACGGTAATATTTGTCAAAAAAATTCTCTACGTTTTCACACAACTCGTCCAAGCCGCATTTAATCGTATCGTTTATCGTTTGCACGGAAAAACTAACTTCCCCACGCTCGCTTGTCCACATCAGCTCTTTGGGTACGCCACCGCCTGAAACGTTTGCCCCACGCAGTATTTCTTCCGCCATTTCATAATCTATACCAAACGTTTGCATTAGCGATACCAAAATCGTACCGACGCCGCCGTCAAACGTTTCTTCACGAACGATACCGTTTCCGTAAACAACGCATATTGAGCTGGTTAAAAAGCCAATATCCAATAAAAACGCATACCCTTCTCTTCTCTTTTCAGGCAATAAATATAACGCCTGCGCCAAATTTGTAGGCAAAAAATGTATGTCTTGGAAATCTAAATCGTTCAACAACGCCGTTACGATATCCAAAAACTCGTCTGCGATAAAGTAATAACTTAACGCGCCTTGTAAAAGCGTCGTCGGCACACCGTAAACTTCTTGCGCGTTGAAATATTTTCGATTGTCACCCAACGTAAAATACATATCCGAGTGACGGATGCATTGTTCGTTGGCGAGCAATTCGTTTAATCCACTTTCGTAAAGTGCCTCTACGTCTTGCGCGGAAATTTTCCGTTTTGAAGGAAACGAAAGGGTATGCCCTTTGGTTGCAACCGAAATAAACGCAGACGGCACCCCAACGTATATCTCACCGATAACCCCGTCAAAGTTTTGCCGCACGGACGTCACCGCCGCCACAACGGCGCGGCGAAAAGATTCCGCGCTGAAAAAACCGTCTTTGGAAATACCGTCGTATTTCTCCGTATGACAACCGGAAAATACAAAGGTATCGTTGACGCCTTTTAAGCCGAGAAAAAAGGTCACTTCGTACGACCTAACGTCTAATATGGCGACACTTTCGTTTCTCATAATCTTCTTCCACTCCGTATGCATCGATTTATCTCTAAATAAACCTAGTATAATTATACACTATTCTTTCCGTAATGTCAATGAATTCAAAGAAAAAAACGCGTAAAAAAACACGCCATTGGCGTGTTTTGTGAGTTTCGTTAAAAACAAAGTTTTTATTGCGTTATTTCCGCAGAAGTTTTATCTTCAAATACGTCTTTATCCGAGTGCACCGCCTTTACCACGCCGCCCACGTCTGCGACGGCAATCATACCGCGCGTACGCTGCCCGTCTTCTAAGCTTAAATACGTTTCAACAGCCGCAGTTGCCTTTTCGCCAGCGTTGACGGAAGGCGTATTTACGTAAATATTTACCCCCTCAAACGTAACGAGTTTCAGCATAACCGTATCGGCGGAAACGCCTGCCTGAATTTTTTCAATCGATACGATATTTCGACGAATCCCTTGCAATAATTCGTCCACACGCGCGCAAAAATCGAAAAGGTATCCAAGCGCGTCGTCGCCTGCAATCGTCTGCCCTTTTTCACCCGTCACCGTAACCCCTTCAATAAGTACGTTTTTTGCTTTTTTCGTTTCATCCGAACGATTGATATAATTGTCACGAATTCCCAACACCGTGCCTTCGCGATTTAAAATATAATATCCGCCTTCGGCGCGAGAAACGGCGTATACCTCGTCGTCTTCCGCCACGTGAACGATTAACCGATTGGGATACTTCTTTTCAATAGAAGTAATTCTAAAATACGGAAAATCCTCCAAAATAGCGTTCGCTTCGGTGTCTTTTACCGAGAGTGTAAATTTCTTTTCGTAAGCCGCTTGCAAACAGTTTTTTAACTCCGCCGCTTCCATTTCTGCTTCCGCGGAAATAATTTTCGCGTCCACCACCACTTCGTCAACGCGGTATACCGAAGAAACGCCGAGAACGGTCCCCGATAAGAACACGAGCACCGTCAGCAATATTATCAATACTTTTTTCCCTTTCATCGCTTTCCTCTTTGGTAGTTTGTTTGCTTTTTAAGCGTATTATCCGTTCGACAAATCATATCCGCACACGACGGACTTTTGCCCCCAATTTCTTTAATTTATATTCAAAATCGGCGTACCCTCTATCCACGTGCGATAAATCAATCACTTCGCTTTGCCCCTCTGCGCGCAAAGCGGCAATAACCAACGCCGCGCCGCCACGTAAATCTCCGGCGACCACTTTCGCGCCGTGTAATTTTTCTACGCCGCGTATTACCGCCGTCCTATCCCGTATGGTGACGTCTGCACCCATACGTTTTAGTTCTGCCGCATATTTATATCTCGTTTCAAATAAATTTTCCACGATAAGCGTCGTACCTTTCGCCGTCGCGCAAAGTGCGCCGTATTGCGCCTGCAAATCGGTGGGAAAGCCGGGAAACGGCATTGTTTCCACCAACGGAACGGATTGAAGTCTTCCATCGCTCTTTAATATTATTCTATCATTTTTCGTATGTATTTTGCAACCGTTTTCACGCAATTTATGCAAAAGCGCCGCAATATTTTCTGCGCGTACCCCTTTTGTTTCTATTTCACCGCCGCAAGTTGCAGCCGCTATTAAATACGTACCCGCCTCAATCCTATCGCCAATCGGCAAATAATCTACGCCGCGTAACCGTTTTACGCCCTCAATGACAATCGTTCCGCCGCCTGCACCGCGTACCTTCGCGCCCATAGCGTTGAGAAAATTTTGCAAATCGATAATCTCGGGTTCTTTTGCGGCGTTACGAATAACCGTCAGCCCTTGTGCTTTCACCGCCGCAAGTATGATATTCTCCGTTGCGCCCACGCTTGGAAAATCCAACATAATGTCTGCGCCGATAAGGTGGTTTACCTTACACTCGATATATCCACCCTCTTCAATAATCTCAACGCCCAAACGTCTTAATCCCGATAAATGCAAATCGATTGGACGCAACCCTATATCGCACCCCCCTGGATAGGATAACCGCGCCCGTCCAAAACGCGTCAATACCGAACCAAGCATAAAAACGGAAGAACGCAGTTCCCTCGTAAGCCGCGGTGGGATTTCGTGAGAAACTGCGTTGGAACTGTCGATAATCGCGCAATCTTTTCGGCGTTTGATTTGACAGCCGAGTTCGCTTAATATTCGAAACATATTCTCTACGTCAACAATCGTTGGTATTCCTCTGATTTTCACTTGTTCATCAGTCAAAACGGACGCGGCCAGCAAAGGCAAAACCGTATTTTTCGCGCTTTGCATTTCTACGATTCCGTATAATTTTGCACCGCCGTCTATAATATATTTATCCATAATGATAAAGCTCCTTATGCTTTATTTTATGAAAAAACGGCGGCCATTTGTTCTACTTTCCCCCGCCGTCGTACGTTTTAACGCGTTTTTATGCGATATCGCGTATAAAACACCCATAGACGCCATCGTGATAATTAAAGACGTATTTCCCGAGCTGATAAGCGGCAACGGTAACCCTGTTGGCGGAATACTACCGCTTACGACCAGCGCGTTAATTACCGTTTGAATTCCGTAAACGAGCGTAATCCCAGAAGCAAGCAAAAAAGAGAAAAAATCGTCAGCCTCCGCCGCCGTTTTCACGCCGCGATATATCAAGAATCCACTGATAAGAAATAATATAAGAATCCCTACCAGCCCCAATTCTTCCCCAATAATAGCCAGAATAAAATCGCTTTCCGCAAACGGTAAAAAACGATATTTTTGTCGTGACTTAAACAGCCCCGTACCAAACCAGCCCCCGTTGCCGAGCGCGTATAACGATTGTATTAACTGATACCCCTCTCCGCGCGGTGACTCCCAAGGGTCTAAAAACGCTGAAAGCCTCGAAAGACGATACGGTTCAGCAATGATAAGTAACGGTACTGCCAGCAAAACGGGCAAAAAAATCAACAAAAAATATTTTATTTTCATACCGCCCAAAAAGAGCATCGCCAACATCAACAACGCCACGCACATCGTCACCGACATATTCGGTTCTAATATTATCAGTACGCAAATTGCGCCGCCTGCCAACAATACGGGAAGCACGCCTTTGATTGTACGCATTTCCCCCATCCTTTCCGACATATACGCGGAAGCAAACACTACGAAGCCGTATTTTGCCAATTCGGAAGGTTGCAACGTAAACGAACCTATCCCTATCCATCTCGTCGCCCCGTAATTGCTTTTCCCCACACCAGGTATAAAGACAAGCAATAATAAGACTATCGGTAAAAGCAACGCCACCCAACGCGCCTTTTTTCCTTTTAATTTCTCGTAATCTATCTTGGCGCAAAAAAACATCGCCAAAACGCCAACAATAAAACCGAGCAACTGCTTTTTTACAAAGTACAACGCGTCGCCGTATTGCGTTTTTGCCACGTATCCGCTAGCCGAATATACGGCAAGTACCCCAAACGCAGACAAAAAAATTGTGATTATCAATATAAATGCGTCGCCCTTCCGTTTTCGATAGTTATTCCTCTGGCTCGAGCCGTGCGAGGCTTGCAAAACCGTCGTGTTTGGCGTCGTCTGCGTTATCCTGTTCGTCCCCGTCATCTTCGCCGTTTCGGTTGACGTGCGTCGTGACGGCAGCGACGTCGTCATAGGTTTTTCCTTCTTTTGTGATGATTTTTTCCTCTTTTGCTTGCCGTGATTCTTCCAACGCGCGGACCAATCGAACAAACGTATCACCTCTTTCTTCATAACTTACAAATTCGTCAAAGCTTGCGCTGGCAGGGCTTAATAACACGGTTTGCCCTTTCGTCGCCACCATCGCCGCAACGGAAAACGCAAGTGCAAACGATTTGCAAACGGTGACGTTATCATACCCCCTCGTACGGGCGCTTTTTAACAGCTCGTATCTGTTCTCCCCATATAAAACGGCGTGAGCGATAGGCGCGGTTTGCATTTTTTCAAACAATCTATCGTAATCGTAACCTTTATTTTTTCCACCGAGCAACAGCACCGTATTTTCCTTCATCGTTTCTATCGCGCGTAACGTAGCGTCTACGTTCGTCCCCTTAGAATCGTCTACGTAGGTTACCCCGTCCACCACGCCAATCTTTTCCAAACGGTGTTTTATCCCACGGAATTCTCGCAAGGTTTTTGCTATTTGCTCGGTATCGACGCGCAATATTTTCCCAACGGCAATCGTCGCCAAGGCGTTTTGTACGTTATGTAATCCTGCCGCAAACAATTCGTTTACCGAGATGATTTTCTCGTCGTCAAAATACAAGTTCCCGTTATCGTAATACGCGCCGCGTATACGCTCCCGTAAGGAAAACCAAACGATTCTTGCTTTTGTTTTTTCCGCAAATGCGCGCACCGAACCGTCATCGTAATTCAGCACGGCAAATTCCGCGCCTGAACTGTTTTTCAATAGTTTCGCCTTTAAAAACGTATAATTTTCCATATTGTAATGCCGATTTAGGTGGTCTTCCGTGATATTCAACACTACCGATACGTGAGGGCAAAGAGAATTTAGCGTTTCCAATTGAAAACTGGATATTTCCGCCACCGCAATCGCTTCCTCCTTCAAACCGCAAAAACGGACGAGAGGCTCTCCAATATTCCCGCACGCGTGCGCGTTATACCCTTGCGCCTGTAACATTTGCGTAATGAGCGATACGGTAGTCGTTTTGCCGTTCGTCCCCGTCACCGCAACGACGGGGCAACGCATATTTCGTGCGGCAAGTTCCGTTTCACCAACCACAGCTTTTCCCTTCCTCTTAAACGCCACCGCCAACGGATGGTCAATAGGGATGCCGGGGCTTAACACCAAAACGTCGCAAACGTCAGCCACTCGCGATAACGCATCCTTAGGCACTCGTTTTGCCCCCAACGATACGAGGCGTTGAAAAGTTTCTTCCATTTTTGCCCCGTCTACGTCGTCGTAAACGTACGTTTCTGCGCCTTTCGACAATAAATATTCCGTTGCGGCGCAGCCTGATTTGGATAATCCTAATACAAAAAAAGATTGATTTTTGGGATACATATTCTCTCCTGTTATATAAGCGCAAACACGCAAACTATGCCGAGCAATCCTGTAATTGCCGCATAGGCATAGGCGATTTTCGTTTCCGAATACCCTTTTTGCTGAAAATGATGATGAATAGGCGACATAAGAAAAATCCTTTTCCCGCCCGTCACTTTATAATATATTACTTGCAACACGACGGATATGACGGAAATCACAAAGAGCAAGCCTATCACGGCAATATATAATGCGTTCCCTGAAAAACAGGCAAGACAAGCAACGAACCCACCTAACGCCAACGAACCAGTATCCCCCATAAATACCGACGCCGGAGAAGCGTTATAAAATAAATATGCCAACAGCGCGCCGCATAACGAAAAACTGATAACCGAATATCCTTCCGCGCCCCTTTCAAGCCAAATGATAAGCCCCAAAAAGGCAAAAAACGGTACGCCAACCCCTGCGGCAAGTCCGTCTAACCCGTCCGTTAAATTGACGGCGTTTACACTTGCTAAAACGATAAAAATCAGCAGCGGCATCGCCCAATTTTTTAAATCTATCTCGGCGTGCGTAAACGGAATATACCATTTCGTCCAACCGTTCCGCAGACAAAATATCCCTACCGCGATGGCAACCAAGAGTTGAAAAGAAAACTTTTGCCAAGCTTTTAACCCCAAATTTTCTTTATGTTTTTGTTTTAATATATCGTCTAAAACCCCAACAAGCATAAACGCCAACGCAACGATTATTGAAAGAATTGCGCCTATATTTTTCTCTTTAATAACCACTATCGAAACAATAATCGCCGCCGTAACAAACGCCAATCCACCCATCGTCGGCGTTCCGCTTTTCTGTTTATGTTCTTTTACGTACGATAAAATATTTTGTCCCGCCTTCCACTTCCTTAATAATGGAATTAAGATTTTGCAAAAGATTAACGATAGAAAAAACGCCGCTATCAACGCAAGTAAACTGCTTTTCATAACCCCTCTTAACCGTCTAAATTGAACCGCTACGGTTTCCCTTTTTTATCCATTTTTCAATAATATCATTGTCGTCAAAATCGTATTTTATACCCATTATTTCTTGATATCGTTCTCCTCCTTTGCCTGCAACCAATAATACGTCGCCCTTATGTAAACACCCCAAAGCGTACTCGATTGCGCGCTCTCTATCAGAAACTATAACGTATTTTTTCGAAACGCTGCGATACCCTTTTTCAATTTCCGTCAAAATATCCAACGGGTCTTCGTAGCGCGGATTGTCCGAGGTCAAAACGGAAAAATCAGCGTTTTTTGCGGCAATTTTTCCCATTAACGCCCTTTTCCCTTTATCTCGATTGCCGCCGCAACCAAACAGACAGAACAACCGCCCCTTGCAATATTTTTTTAAAGCCGTTAATGATTTTTCCAATCCGTCAGGCGTATGCGCAAAATCGACGAAAATATCCGCGCCACGATAATTGGCTACTCGTTCCAGCCTACCTCGCACCCCACGCAACGCCGCCAGCCCTTTCTCCACGCTTACAACGTCTATCCCTAACGTTATCGCACAAGTTGCCGCGGCTAACGCATTATAAATATTATGTTTGCCCGTTAACGATAACTCCGCGCGGCATATCTCGTCGTTTACGTTAAAAACACAATGACTCCCCGATAAGCTTTCGTCCGTCACAACGGCAAACGCGTCAGCCGGCTCTTGCAAGCCGTAAAAAAACGTTTTATCGGCAAATTCTTTCATCTGTAAACGCTCGTTGCCCCATTTTCGCCCCGTTTCGTCGTCACCGTTCAAGATTGCCACGCCGTTATCACTATCGAAAAAAAGGCGTTTTTTTGCGGCCTTATACGCGTCTAAATCTAAGAAAAAATCCAAATGGTCTTGCGATAAATTGGTAAATATGCACGCTTTAAACGCGATGCCTTCCGTTTTATAATAATAGAGCGCGTGCGCGGAGACCTCCATAACAACCCATTGCACTCCGTTTAAAAACATATCCGCAAATATCTTGTGCAGTTGTATTGGGTCGGGCGTCGTCAAATCGCATACCACCTCTTTCCCTGCGTATTTTGCGCCCAGCGTACCGATAATCCCCGTTTTATACCCTGCCGATTGTAAAATAGCCGCCAAAACGTGCGCCGTCGTCGTTTTCCCGTTCGTACCCGTAACGGCGACGATTGATAAATGTTCGTTTGCCTCGCCGTAAAAACGACTGCTGATGAAAGACAATGCTTTTCGTGTGTTTTTGACAAGGATTTGCGGGACGTCGATGGGTAATTCACGCTGGCAAACGATTGCTACTGCGCCGTTTTTAACGGCAGTTGCCGCATAATCGTGTCCGTCAAAACAACTGCCGCAAAGGCAAAAAAACAATGCGTTGTTTTCTGTTTGTCGGCTGTCGATGGACAAACAGGTTATTTCTCTATCCCAATCCCTTTGATTACAGCCGACATAATTTTCGCCCACGCAATCAATTAATTTTTTTAATCGCATACCTACCCCTACCTTTTTTGTCTTATACATTATTTTATGCGCCTGTCCACCCTTCTATGAGAGCTATCGTTGAATTTCCGTAAAAGAAAAAGAGCCGTTAAAAAACGACTCTTTTTTCTTTATCCAAATACGATATTTTATGATATCATCCTACAACGACCAACGCACCGTCGCCTGCAGCTATCTGCAATTCGATACTGCTTTGATTGGAAGCTTTGGTTTCCGTAGCGTTTTGTATTACGCTAACGTTATACGCTTTATCAAACGTCAATTTTACCGTAGTGCCTACGTCAAAGTTGTTGGACGCAACGTAGTAAACGGATTTCCCAGTGTTACGATATTCAAAACAACCGATAATCGCATCGCCCGTAGAACCGCTTGTGCTTGTCACCGCGCCGTAGGTGGTGAGCAAATCTCCCGTAGGTATCGTATCGTACGAATTGCCGATTTGGATAACACCCATATTTTTGCATTGCATCAATATTTCACCGGCGGCTTTCACCTGTTTATTTATCTTTTGTACCATTGGATAGTATAGCGTTTTTACACCAAAATGGTCGACAAGGCCAGCCGTATATTTGGGAGAAAATTCTAACGGCAACCAATAGCAGAACCATTGAACCCCTTTCGCACCATACGCAAGCGCCGTGGAAACTTGAATCCGCATTTGCGCTTCCGAAAGCGTAGAAACGTGGTCAAAATACCCAACTTGACAAAATACCCAGAAAGGAATATTTCCCGCCGCGGCTTCCCTTCTTGCCGTGCTTAAACTGAAATAATAGTCAGCAAACTGTGCCTTACCTTCTCTAAATGGATAGAAATCGTAAGAATACATATCAGGCTTCACCGTTTCAACGTACGCCTTTACAAAATTCCCCCAATTTTTCCCCGTAAAATCGATAGAAGGTTCACTGCCCGTCATCCCTGCCCCGTAATACAATTGGTTTTTGGAGGCATACGAAGGCAAATGGTTGACGTACATATTTTTAATGCCTTTATATTTCGTTTGGTTCCACGCTTCGCGCGCAACTTTGTATTTATTGAAAGGCGTTTCAGGGTTGCCAATGCCGGGTTCGTCCGAAGTAAGCGTACCGCCGTACGCAGCTTGGTTCATATACCAACTGCACTCGTTTTCAATTACGCTTGCGCCGCTTTGGTTTAAATTATTCAACAACCCAGTATCTCGTACGTAATAAACCAAATCCGTCGCGTTTGCCCAGCGCAAAGCGTTGGAAACGTTGGGATTGCTAGCACTATTCGGCCCTAAAATTATATCGTATAAGCCGTAAATAGTGTTGATACCGCTTTCCGCCAACGTCTTATAATTTTCCAGCGTGATTTGGTTGGTGGTGAAATTACCAATACTCGTATTACACGGAGGGGGCGGTGCTACCCATGCCGCAATGGGCATAGTCGTAGGGCTATGTTGATGATGATAAAAATACGAATAGCCGTCTTTGGTTCTATACTCGTCATCGATAAGCGAAGAAGGCAAATCCGCCAACTCTCCACCGACATAGTCGTCTAAACTGCCCGACGGGGGCGTCGTCGTGGGCGTATTTTCCGTTTCGTAATCGCCCGTGTTTCCACCCGACGTGCCGCCGTTTACCTTATCTTCCGTTTCATAGTCGCCCGTTGAACCGCCCGTGTTTCCACCGACGGTATTTCCCGATTCATAATCGGAAAGAGAACCGGAACCGCTTGAGCTACCGCCACCCGAAGAAAGGTTATCCCCCTTATCCGCGTTGACGCCTTTATTATTGCAGCCTACCATACCAAAAACCATCGTAAAAGCTAACATAAATGCCCCTATTTTTTTTGCAAAACGAATTGAATTGCTCGTATTTCGTTTTTGTTTTTTCATATCTTTTTACTCCTTATTTCGAGTATCATTTTAACTGTTCTTATCAATTTATGGCGCGATAATCCACCATTTAATCTTCTTTCCTCTTGCGAAGAAAATATGCCAACGCCGTTACCACAGGCAATACGGCAACCACCGACAACGAACTTCCACAACCTTTCTCCGTTGCAAATCCTTCGTTGGGGTCATCTCCCTCGTTAGGGTCGTCGCCTTCGTTGGGGTCGTCTCCTTCGTTAGGGTCGTCTCCCTCGTTGGGGTCGTCACCCTCGTTGGGGTCGTCACCTTCGTTGGGGTCGTCTCCTTCGTTAGGGTCGTCACCTTCGTTGGGGTCATCGCCTTCGTTGGGGTCATCGCCTTCGTTGGGGTCGTCGCCTTC
>SVHW01000012.1 GCA_015055655.1 Clostridiales bacterium | reverse complement strand
CATTCCGAACACAGAAGTTAAGCTCTTTTACGCCGAAAGTACTTGCAGAGAACTGCCGGGAGGATAGGTAATTGCCGCTTTTCAACCAAGACGACCTTGTTCCAAGCGAACAAGGCCGTTTTTCTTTATGGATAATTGGTGGGGTTGATAAATGGGCATACCAGGTATGCGTTGAAATAAAAAGGCGGGGGTATGTATGCGTTAAAAACGAATAAGGCCCACCCAGTATAGGAGGAAAGGCATACTTGGATTGCGTAAAACGAAGAAAAATTCGAGAAAAAAGAGGCAAAACCACTTGACGGAAAGCGAAATAAACAGTAAAATAGAAGAGTAGTTAATGAAAGCGTTTGCAATAGGCGGGCGTTAGGAGAATAAATATGAAATTAAAAAAACTAGTAAGCGGTATTTTAGCGGTGACGGCGACGTTTGGTTGCGTAGGGATGTTGACGGCGTGCGAAACGGCGCATCCCGAGGTGCGTATCGAGGTATCCTTTAACGACGAATCTTACACGTTGGATTACAAGTTATATCGTAAATTTGCGCCGGCAACGGTTAACCACTTTTTGAAATTGGCAGAAGAGGGGTATTACGATGGGTTGTGCGTGCATAACTACGCAGACGATAGGCTGTACACGGGCGCCTATTCCTTTGACGAAGAAAGCAGCGAATACGGTGGTCTGGTTTACAAGAAATATTACGACGTCGTAAAAAATTACGAAAACTTCCCCAAGAGCGTTTATACGGAAGAAGGCGAAGCTACCTATACCCTTTGCGGCGAGTTTGCCGATAACCAATTCGAGTGGGAAAAAGGCGAACCCTTAAAAGAAACGTACGGCTCGTTAACGATGTTTTATACAAACAAGGGCGCGAACGACAGCAGAGTTGTGGTGAAACATCCTGATTCGGAAAAGGATTTAAAGCGTCCGTATAATGAAAACAGCGCGACGTCGCAATTCTTTATTTCGCTTGCGGCAGCGGAAAAAACGAACACGAAATATTGTACGTTTGCCGTATTGGAAGAAGACGGTTTGCAGGAATTGACCAAATTGCAAGAGGCAATTAAGGCGTATCTTGAAGACAACGACGAGGGCAGCGAAAAAGTATCGGTGAAAGTCGATGACGACGACGCGTTCGTGGGGAATAGCACTCGTAGAGAGACGTACACGGTGTTAAGCGAAGCAATTGTAATTACGTCGGTAAAAGTGACGAAAACCTAATCTATAACGAAAAATGCAAAAGGCTGTGGATTTTCCACGGCCTTTTTACGTAACGTTTTTGTATATTCTTTTGCTCTATCGCTGAATTTGCGCGACGCCGCAAGAGAAAAAAACAACGCAATGCTTTTCTGCGTGAGGGAAAAATATGACGGCGGCGTTTCCTCGAAAGATAAAAATACGACGGCTGCGCTTTTACCGCAAGAGGGAAAAATATGACGGCGGCGTTTCCTCGAAAGATAAAAAGCAAGAGCGGCGTTTCTTTGTAAACGAAAAAATCCCGACCGCGTTGGTCGGGATTTTCGTCGTGCTCAATTAGTTGTTAGCAAGCCAAGCGTTTGCTCTTTCCTTGCTCATACGGGTGATTTTTTCCGTCGTATACTTCGATTCGCTGCCGCCGTTGGTATAGAGGAAATAAAAACCGCCTTCCGTTTTGTAGAGGGTTTCTTCATACCCATCTGCACAACCATAATAACCGTAGGTTACTTTTTTAACAAGCTCGGCAGTTTCCGTATCGTACACTTTGTTGCAAATAATTTTCTTCATATCCGTGCTCTCCTTTTTAATTATCGTATCTTAATTGTAAACGAAAAAAACGGGTATGTCAAGTTTTACGATAGGCAATTTAAAGAAATTTCCACCAAATTTTATGGAAAATCCCACCTTTTCGCGTTTACGCGCGGATATCGGTGATTTTTCCGTCCGTGATTTCTAAGCTGACGCTTGCCACTTCGTACAGCCTATCTGCTTTTTGTCGCACCAAGCCGCAAACGTTTGGCGTTCGTGTGGGAACGACGGCGACGAACTCGCCTAAAAAAGCGCGCAAAGTTTCCGCTTTCCCAAGCAAATCTTTGGACAAAAATTGGGTGTAGTCTATCCCTAAAAGTACACTTTCCAAAAAGGCAAAAGGGAGCAACGACAGCGCGAGTTTATCTTCCGTCGTCTCGCCGTTTTCCGCGCGCGTTTGCCGCAGCGCAACGGAAATCCGCCGACAGGAAAATTCCGTCAATTCGTATCGGCACTCTGCCGTTCTGCCAAGGCAATTAGAAAGGGGCAGGGTGGCGTTGAGTTCTTCGTTCTCCACCGTATAGGACAGCACGTCTTCATAAAAAACGCACTCGCCTGCGCGCGTGTATAAAGCGAGCTTCTCTTTCGTTTCCAACCCGATAAGCGCATTGATAAAAAGGAGTTTTGCAGAGATGAGGGGGCGAGGGATAGCAACGACGGCAAGGGAGTGATTGTGTTCGATGGAAAGTTGCAATTCTCCTTGCGAAAAGAGGGTGACGAGGGTATCGTTATCGCGCGCCTGCGCGTATGTTTTTAAAGTGAAATCCCGCGGGGGAAAATCCCTTGCGTAAAGGGCGATGCCGTCTTCCAAGAGATACACTTCAAAGCCTTCGGGGGGCGAAAAACGCAGATTTTGCGTTAAAAAGCAGCCGATAGGAAGGGCGTTTTGCGGAGAGAATTGCGCGTAGAGATTGTCGTTTAAGGAAATTTCCGCAAACCGTTCGAAGGCGTCGGTAATGCCGAAATATGCGCCGTTTAAGGTAAGGGCGCAGGGGATAGAGGATAAAAAATACACTTTCATACGGTATTATATTCTTTTTTTCTTTGAAAAAGTATAAAATGAGAAAATTAGGCAATAATCCTTGTGCAAAATCATAAAACACGGAGGCACGATTATGAATAAAATCAACGGTTACACGGAAGAAGAAGCAAGGAATTTGGTGGAGTTCATCAAAGACGGCAAAAGAAAAGGAAAAACGCTTACGTATCTTTTCGAAAGCTACGGTTTACAGCGTGGCAGGGCGAAAGGCAGCGTACGTAATTATTATTACGCATTGATGAAAAACGAACGCAAAGACGAGCGTATCGTCCAGCTTTTAGACGGTTCGAAACTGTCCGTTGAGAAAATAAAAGCGTTTACGGAGGAGGAAGCGGATGCGGCGATAAGGAGCATTTTGGCGGAGAAGAGCAAGGGGATTTCCGTGCGGAAAGCGATTTATAATTTGGCAAGCGGCGACGATAAGCTGATGTTGCGTTTGCAAAACAAATACCGTAACACGTTGAAAAAATCGCCCGAGCGAATCGCGGCGATTGCAACGGAAATGGGGTTGGCAGAGGAGGCGCAACGGGTGCAAAACCGCGCGCAGCGCGGCGAACGAAAAAGCGTTGAACGTCCTGCAACGGATAGGGAATTTTTGAAAAGACGGTTGGAAAACGAAATCAACGCGTTGTACGATAGACTTGCCAAGACGTTGAAAGAGGAAAACGAACGTTTGCGCGTAGAAAACGCGCTGTTGAAAGAACAATGTAAACAGGCGTAAAAGCAATTGCCCTGCCGATACACGGCAGGGCAACGTTTTTTATGGTGACGTCATTTTCTTTTCTTTAATTTACCTTGTTCGACGGCGGCGTTCACCGTTTCTTCTGCTTGCACCGACGCTTTTTGCGTGCATTTTTCCATCGTTTGTATTTTTTCTTCCATAAACGCGTCTATCTTTTCTTGCGCTTCGTCTTGCGCTTTTTTCACGAGCGCGCGCATTTTTTGGTTGTTCGCCACGAGCAACGCACCTATTACGCTACCCATAACGAACCCGATTGCAAATTTTTCCATAAATTCCCCCTTACAAGAGATAAATCCCTTATCGAAGAATAGTATGTGACAAAATTTTTTTAAATATGCGCAAGAAAAAATCGCGTAAACGATAGACGGACGGCGGCGTTTGTGGTATAATAAGGATATGAAGAAACGCGCAATAGCCTTTGATATAGGAGATAAAAGGATAGGGGTGGCTATATCCGACCCGTTTAACGAATACGCTATGCCTTGCGAAACGTATTTCCGCACCTTTCGATTTTGGACGGACGTGGAAGCGATTGCAAACATTGCCAAAGAGCGTGGCGTAGGGGTAATCGTATGCGGTATGCCCGTCAATTTCGACGGCACGGACAGCGTACAAACGCAAAAGACGCAAGATTTTATCGAGGCGTTGAAGACGAAGACGGATATCCCCATTGTTTTAGAAGACGAACGCTTTACCACGATGCAAGCGCGGGAAACGCAAATTGCTGGCGGGGTAAAACGTGGGGATAGAAAAAAGACGATTGATTCTATCGCGGCGTCGTATATACTTGAAAGCTATTTACAGCGCGAAAAAATGAAAGAAAGGAAGGAAAAAGAAATGGCAGAAAACGAAATGATGGAAGACTACGAAGAGGAAGAACGCATTATCGAGTTAGAGGACGACGAAGGCAACGTAGAGAAATATTATCATATCGCAACGATAGAGTATCGTAAAGATATGTATTGCGTATTCCAAAAAGCAGAACCCGAAACGGAGGAGGAAGAAGACGAAGTGGTTATCTTCCGCCTTAACGAAGAGGCAGGCGAATTGCTTCCCTTGGAAGACGAACAGCTTTTAGACGAAGTGTTTGCAGAGTTCTGTCATCAGTACGAAGAATACGAAGACAGCGACGAAGCCGCTTTGCTCGATTGAGTATAGAATAAAAAACGCGACAAAGAAGAGGATAAATCATCTGCAATCGCGCTGAATAACAAACGAAATAAAAGACCACGGGGTTGCCCCGCGGTCTTTTTGCTTATTCTTCAAAATCGTTAAAATAGTCTTTATCAAAAAACTCGGATAAAGTTATATTTGCGCCTTGACAAAAGGCTTTTATCGTGGACACTTTAGAGCATTTCGTTCTACCCTTGATTAAATCATAAATCGCCGACGGCGATTTTCCGCCGTTTAACGCCGCCTCGCAGACGTTGATGTTCTTTTCGTTGCAAATCTCTTCAATTCTTTTAATAATGGCATCATTGATATTCATAAAACACCTTTTCGTGGAGTTCCTTATAGGGATTCCACGAAATTATTATATGAATTATTAAAATAATTCTCTCGTGGAGTTCCACGATATTGACATTATTCCCCGTTTTTAGTATACTTATTTTACGGAATTCCACGAAACGGGTGCATAAATGAAAGTTTGCTTTATAGGTCATAGAACGATTCAAAAAACGGACGAATTGATACAACGGATGAGAGAAACCGTCAAGGAGCTTATACGTAAAGGGGTGAAAATTTTTCTTTTTGGCAGCGTAGGTGCATTTAACGATTTGTCTTGGCAAATAGTTAGCGAACTGAAAAAAGAGTATCCGTTTATCCAGAGGGTATACGTTAGGGCGACGTATCCGCACATAGAGAAGTTTTACGAAGAATATCTTTTGCAATCGTATGAAATAACGTATTTCCCACCCCAAATCGAAAAGGCGGGGCGATGCGCTTACGTAGAACGTAATCGGGTTATGATTGACGAAAGCGCGTATTGTATATTTTATTACGACGAGGAGTATTTGGGGCAAAAGAGAAGGCGTTTTATCAATAATACAGAATATTTGGAAACGAGCAAAAGCGGCACGAAAATTGCTTACGAATACGCCACGAAGAAGAAAAAGCAAATTTTCAACGTTTATAATGCTCATTTAGATAAAGGGTAACGCGAGAAGTTGTTTTCAAAGGAAAAGAAAGAAACGCGCGCGTCGCCCTCTTATTTTTTTATAAAAAATAATAAAAAAAGACAAAAAAAGGGAAAAAGCCGTGCAAAATAGCTTGCAAGGGCTTGTAATTTTGTGGTAAAATGAAATAGCTAAAAATTCACACTCGCTTATTGTGCACAATCCGTGTCCGTAAAATCTATTCTAATGCGGATAAAGTTGTGGGCCAAACGCAAGGCGAGGAGGTTAAACGGAGGTATGAATTATGGCAGTTATCACTATGAAACAGCTTTTGGAAGCTGGCGTACACTTTGGTCACCAAACCAGAAAGTGGAATCCCAAAATGAAGAAGTACATCTTCGCGGCAAGAAACGATATTCACATTATCGACTTGCAAGTTACGGCAAACCTTATTGAAGAAGCGTATGCGTTCGTTTGCGAAAGCGTAAAAGCAGGCAAGAGCGTGCTTTTCGTTGGTACGAAAAAGCAAGCGCAAGATGCGATTAAGGAAGAAGCAGAACGTTGCGGTCAATACTATGTGAACTCCCGTTGGCTTGGCGGTTGCCTTACCAACTTCAAGACGATGAGAAGCCGTGTAGAACGTTTGGAAAAATTGGAAGCAATGGAAGCAAACGGCGATTTCGACGCTCTTCCCAAGAAAGAAGTAATGCTCTTGAAGAAGGAAATGACGAAATTGCAAGCGAACCTTGGCGGTATCAAGACGATGCGCGCAATGCCCGGCGTTATGTTCGTGGTAGACCCCCACAACGAAGACATCGCTATTAAAGAAGCGAAGAAACTTGGCATTAAAATCGTTGCAATTACGGATACGAACTGCGACCCTGACGAAGTAGATTACGTAATCCCCGGCAACGACGACGCTATCCGCGCAATCAAGCTTATCGCGTCCGTAATCGCTAACGCGGTTATCGAAGCGAACCAAGGCGAAGAAGCGTTGGTTGCTCCCGTAGCGGAAGAAGCGACGGAAGCTACGTCCATTGAAGAAGTAGTGGCGGCGGAAGAAAACGCATAACTTACGTAAAGCGCGTTCGCCCGATGTATAAGCATCGGGCGAATTTTGAAAAAGTAAAAAATTTAAGAATATAGGAGATAAATATTATGGCATTTACGGCAAAAGACGTAATGGCGCTCCGCGAAAAGACGGGCGCAGGCGTTATGGACTGCAAAAAGGCATTGACGGACGCTGACGGCGATATGGCCAAAGCGGCGGACCTTCTTAGAGAAAGAGGGATTGCGAAAGCGGATAAGAAAGCTTCCCGTATCGCGGCGGAAGGTATCGTTTCCTGCTATATCGACGGCAAAATCGGCGTTCTCGTAGAATTGAACTGCGAATCCGACTTCGTTGCAAAGAACCCCAAGTTCGCAGCGATTGCGGAAGAAGTTGCAAAGGTTATCGTAAAGGACAACCCTGCTGACGTAGACGCGCTTTTGGCTTGCGCTTGCAGCGAAGGCAGCGTAGAAGATTATTTGAAGAGCAACATCGCCGTTATCGGTGAAAAGATTGCGGTGAGAAGATTCGTTCGTTATGAAAGCGAAGGCTTCCTTGAAAGCTATATCCACCTTGGCGGTAAGCTTGGCGTAATGCTTGATATGGCAGGCGAAGCTACGGATGCGGCAAAGGAAACGGCGCACGACGTAACGCTCCAAATCGCGTTCACGAAACCTGCTTACCTTACCAAAGACGAAGTGTCCGCGGATACGCTTGAAAAGGAAAAAGCAGTGCTTAAACAACAAGCAATGAACGAAGGCAAGCCCGAAGCTATCGCTGAAAAGATGGTTATGGGTAGAATTAAGAAATTCTACGATGAAAACTGCCTTATCGAACAAGCGTTCATCAAAGACGATTCCAAGAAGATTGGCGATTTGGTGAAATCTGCTGGTACGGCAATCACCAAGTTCGCGTTCTTCGTAATGGGCGAAGGTCTTGAAAAGAAGAGCGAAGATTTGAGCGAAGAAGTTGCAAAACAAGTTGCTGCAATGAAAAACTAAGCGACGCGCTCGTTAGTCTAAGCGAAGAATTTTATAAATAAAGGAACGGCATCATTGCCGTTCCTTATTTTTTTGCCTACGACAACGCAACTTATATGCAGTATCGAACGATAGAAAGATTTGGGAGTGGCGGCTCGCCACCGTTGCTTATTTTTTGGCTTTTTTGCACATACTGCGTTGTATGAAAACGTTGCAGGAAGAAATGAGAAAATTACAGGACAAATACACGCAAATACGCCGTAAATTGCACCAAAACGCCGAGATAGGGTTTGACGTGTCTATCACAAGACAAATCGTTTGCGACACCCTTTTATCGCTGGGCATTTCGCCAAAAACGATAGGGAAAGGCTCGATAATGGCAACGCTTGGCGAAAAGAAAAAAGGCAAAGCCCTGTTGTTGCGCGCGGATATGGACGGCTTGCCGATAACCGAGCAAACGGATAAAGATTACGCCTGTAAAACGGGCAATATGCACGCTTGTGGACACGATTTTCATACGGCGACGCTTTTGATGGCAGCGGAAACGTTAAAGGCGAGAGAGCAGACGTTGCCCCGTCCCGTGTTGCTGCTGTTTCAAGCCGCCGAAGAAACGCTGGAAGGGGCGAAAGACGTCCTTTCGTCGGGCTTGCTCTCTTTATATGACGTAGGCGGCGCGGTGATGTTGCACGTATTGACGGCAACCGATTTGCCTACGGGGCATATCGTCGTATCTTCAGGCGGCGTCAGCGCGCCTGCCGCCGATTATTTTACGGTGGAGGTGATAGGCAAAGCTTGTCACGGCTCGTCGCCGCAAAACGGTGTGGACGCGCTTTCCGTTTGCGCAAGAATTTTGCTCGGCTTGGAAACGCTGTCGGCAAGAGAACTCCCCACGGTAGAGCCGTTCGTGTTGACGGTAGGGAAAATGCAATCGGGCGTGGCGAGCAACGCTATCCCCGATATTGCCGTAATGCAAGGCACGTTGCGCGCCTTTGACGAAGAAGTGCGTGCGTTTGCGAAAAAACGTTTGAAAGAGATAAGCAAAGGCATTGCAAAAACCTTTCGCGCAAGCGCGAAAGTGACGTTTACCAGCGGTTGTCCTGCGTTGAAAAACGACGGGGGTATGTCTGCGTTCATTTACAATGCGTTGAAAAACGGGCTGGGCATGGACGGGGTGTATTTATCAGCGGATATAGACGGCGGCGTGAAAAAAGGGCTGGGCGGCAGCGAAGATTTTGCGTATATTGCGGAAAAAGTGCCGTCCGTAATGCTGGCTTTGTCAGCAGGGGAGAAGGATAAGGGCTACGTCTATCCCTTGCACCACCCCAAAACCGATTTTGACGAAAGCGTTATCCCTATCGCCGCCGCGGCGTACGCTGTCGCCGCGTTTACAAAATATGGGAAATAGTGATTATAAATTTTTTAATAATTAAAAAATTCTCTTGACCAATATAAAGAAATGTGATAAAATATATTTTACAAATGTTTTCTTTTGAGGTGAAAAGATGAAAAAGAAATGGCTGGTATCTTTGGCGGCGCTGTCGCTTGGCGTAGCGGCGTTTGGCTTGGTTGGTTGTGGAGAAGTTGACAATAACGGCAATACGGGCAATGCAGAAATAGAACAGGTGTACGCGCAATACGTCGTGTACGCAGAGGCAGCAGGCGAAACGCCCCTTTCGTATGAAGATTGGCTTGCGTCTGTCAAAGGCGAAGACGGTGAAGACGGCAAATCTGCCTATGAAATTTGGATATCGAACGGCTATTCCGGCACGAAAGGCGACTTTTTGAATTGGTTAAAAGGCGAAACGGGTGACCAAGGTGAAAAAGGCGACCAAGGTGAAAAAGGTGAAGACGGCTTGGACGGCAAATCTGCCTACGAAATTTGGTTAGAGGCAGGCAACGAAGGCACGGAAGAAGACTTTTTGGCGTTCTTAAAAGGCGAAAAAGGCGACCAAGGCGAACAAGGCCCTCAAGGGGAGAAAGGCGACCAAGGCGATAAAGGAGACAAGGGCGACAAAGGCGAAGACGGCTTGGACGGCAAATCGGCTTACGAAATTTGGACGGCAAACGGTTATTCGGGTACGCAAAGCGACTTTTTAAATTGGTTAAAAGGCCAAAAAGGTGACCAAGGTGACAAGGGTGACCAAGGCGAGCAAGGCCCTCAAGGTGACAAGGGCGACCAAGGCGAAAAGGGCGAAGACGGCTTGGACGGAAAATCTGCTTACGAAATTTGGTTGGCGAACGGTTATTCGGGTACGCAAAGCGACTTTTTGAATTGGTTAAAAGGCCAAAAAGGTGAGCAAGGCGAAAAGGGTGACCAAGGTGAACAAGGCCCTCAAGGCGAAAAAGGCGACCAAGGTGAACAAGGCCCTCAAGGCGAAAAGGGCGACCAAGGCGAGCAAGGCCCTCAAGGTGACAAGGGCGAAAAAGGCGATAAGGGCGAAGACGGCTTGGACGGCAAATCTGCCTACGAAATTTGGTTAGAGGCAGGAAACGAAGGGACGGAAGAAGACTTTTTGGCGTTCTTAAAAGGCGACAAAGGAGACCAAGGTGAGCAAGGTCCTCAAGGCGACAAGGGCGACCAAGGTGAACAAGGCCCTCAAGGCGAAAAAGGCGACCAAGGTGAGCAAGGCCCTCAAGGCGAAAAAGGCGACCAAGGTGAACAAGGCCCTCAAGGCGAAAAAGGCGATAAGGGCGAAGACGGCTTGGACGGCAAATCTGCCTACGAAATTTGGTTAGAGGCAGGAAACGAAGGCACGGAAGAAGACTTTTTGGCGTTCTTAAAAGGCGAAAAAGGCGACCAAGGTGAACAAGGTCCTCAAGGCGACAAGGGCGACCAAGGTGAACAAGGCCCTCAAGGTGACAAGGGTGAGCAAGGCGAGAAGGGTGAAGACGGTAAATCTGCCTACGAAATTTGGTTGGAAGCAGGCAACGAAGGCACGAAAGAAGATTTCCTTGCTTGGTTAAAAGATTCTACAATGCATACCTTTAGCGATTGGATAGCCGTTGCTGATGGCGAAATGTATTATCGTGTTTGTTTCGAGTGTAAGCAAATAGAGTGGAAAAAAGGCGATTGTAAAGAGCACAGTTGGTCGATTGTAACCACAAATCCTACCTGTAAAGAAGAAGGATACGACACGAAAACGTGTAACGTATGTGGCAAAGTGGAAATGGAAAATTATACGCCCGTTTCAGACCATCATTGGGAAGAAGAATATGCTTACGATAAATCCTTCCATTGGATAGATTGTAAAGATTGTGATACGACGAAGGACAGCGGTGAGCATACGACGGACGACAGCGGATATTGCACGGTTTGCGACGCGCCTGTTGTTGATACGGAAGGGTTGTTGTACGATATCTCCGCCGACGGCACGTACGCAGAAGTAATCGGTTACGAAGGCACGGCAACGAAAGTGATTATTGCTGATACGTATGGCGATTTACCCGTTAAAAATATTTATGAAGAAGCCTTTTATGGAAACGACAATATCACGTCCGTAGTTATCCCCGACGGCGTAACGAGTATTGGCAATGAAGCGTTCTCTGGGTGTGAAAACTTAACGAGTGTAGAAATCGGTAACGGCGTAACGAGTATTGGCGATATGGCGTTCGGGGGTTGTTACAGCTTAACGAGCGTAGTTATCGGCAAAAGTGTAACGAGCATTGGCTATGAAGCGTTCTCTTATTGTGCTGGCTTAACGAGCGTAGAAATCCCCGACAGTGTAACGAGCATTAGTGATAAGGTGTTCTATAATTGTGACGGTTTAACAAGTGTAGTCATTGGCGACAATGTAACGTGGATTGGCGTTCATATGTTCTATGGTTGTAACAGCTTAACGAGTGTAGTCATTGGCGACAATGTGACGAGTATTGGCTATGCTGCGTTTTATGGTTGTACTAGATTAGCGAACGTATATTATAACGGCACGATAGACGATTGGGTACAAATAGAATTTGGGGGGAGTACACCGCGTCTAGTAGGTGGTCTTGATTCTGATTCCAGTCCGTTGGCTATGGGGGCTGATTTATACATAGACAACAAATTGGTAACGGAAGCGGTAATTACGACAGCAACGAAAATAAACGATTATGCGTTCTATAATTATGACAGCTTAACGAGTGTAGTCATCGGCGACAGCGTAACGAGTATTGGCTCTGATGCGTTCAGCGGTTGTACCAACTTAACGCGAGTGGAAATTGGTAGCGGCGTAACGGTCATTGACTCTGATGCGTTCAGCGGTTGTACCAACTTAACGAGCGTACTTATCGGTAACGGAGTAACGAGTATTGCCTATGGTGCGTTCGATAATTGTGATAAATTAACCTACAACACGTATGGCAATTGCAAATATTTAGGAAGCAAAGATAATCCTTATTATGCGTTGATAGAGACGGTAAACGATAATTACAGCAGTTATCAAATCCACGAGGATACGAAAATAATTGTGGATAGGGCGTTTTACGAGTGCGCCCGTATGGGAAGTATAGTCATCCCTGACAACGTAATGAGAATTGGTAATTCTGTGTTCTCTTATTGCACCAGCTTAACGACCGTAGAAATCCCCGACAGCGTAGAAAGTATTGCCAATTCTGCGTTCGCTTATTGTTCCAGCTTAACGAGCGTATATTACAATGGCACAATAGATGATTGGGTGCAGATAGAATTTTGTTATTCTTTATCCCGTGCGACAACAACTGGTACGCCGTCCGATGGTTCTCTTTTGTGGTCTTCTGGGGCCGATTTGTTCATAGACAATAAATTAGTAACGGAGGTAAATATTACAACAGCAACAAAAATAAACGGTTATGCGTTCTATAATTACGATAACTTAACGAGCGTAGTCATCGGTGACAGTGTAACAAGCATTGGCTATAATGCGTTCGCTTATTGTTCCAACTTAACGAGCGTAGTCATTGGTGACAGCGTAACGAGTATTGGCAATGATGCGTTCGGGTATTGTTACAGCTTAACAACAATATATTGCGAAGCGGTAAGCCAGCCCAGCGGTTGGGCTAGCGGTTGGAATTATTATTGTTCCGCAAACGTCGTTTGGGGCTACAAAGGCGAATAAATAAAACGAAACACATAAAAACACCCCCGAAGGCGGTTTGCCTTCGGGGGTTGCTATTTGCTTTTATTATAACACTACGATATTTTTCTTTTCGATTTCCGCTTTCAATTCTTCGGGGAAAGCGGCGTCGGTGATAAGCACGTTCAAATCTTCAATGCGCGCAAAGGTGTACGGTTTCACTTTGCCGATTTTGCTGCTGTCGAGCATCATATACGTCGATTTTGCCTTATTTCTAATCGTCTTGAAAAGGTCGGCTTCCAATTGCGATTCGCAAGAAAAACCGCTTTCGGGCGTAAACGCCGCCGCCGAGATAACGGCAAGTTGGAAATTGGTGTCTTGGAAATACATCGACGCGAGCGACGACGTCGTGGAAAGGTTGTCTTTCAACAGCGGTCCGCCCAAGAGGTTGATATTCACGTTCTTCTTTTTGGACAGTTCCGTTGCTACGGCAAGCCCGTTGGTGAATACGTTGCAGGGGATATCGGGCAATTCTTTGGCAAGATACAACGCCGTCGTGCCTGCGTCCAGGAAGAAGGACGCGTGCGGTTCGATAAGTTTTGCCGCTTTTTGCGCGATTTGGATTTTTTCGTCGGTGTGGATGGTCGTCTTTTGCGTATACGGCACGCCCGACGTTTTTTGTACGTCTTTGACGGACATTGCGCCGCCGCGGATACGGATGACTTTGCCTTCCTGTTCCAAAAGCAGCAAATCACGACGAAGCGTCATTTGCGAGGCTTGGGGGAAGAATTCTTCCAATTGTTTTAACGTGAGTTTTCCACGTTTATCGATGAGAGCAGCAATTTGAGCAATACGGTCTTTTTTCATAAAGCACTCCTTTTTATCTTTTGTTCGATAAGCTAACGATATAATAAAGTTAACATAAAACGCGAAAAAAAGCAAGCAAAATGAACGCAAAAGACAAGTTTATTTGCTAAAAATCACAAATTCACAAAAAACGACAACGAAAGCGGGGAAAAATTTTCATTTTTTCATAGAAATATCACAACGTTGCACATTGGAAAACGGGGCGAAAAACGGAAAAACGGTTGCGTTTTATCAAAAGCTGTGGTATAATACAAGCAGTAAGCGACGGAGAATACGTTATGTACGATTTTTTGGTGGATTTAGACGATTATTTTTGCGAAAAATACAGCAATTACGACAAGCTTTGCGTATTACAAGGTTACCGTATGCCTGTGATGCAAGCGACGAAAACGGACGAGTTTGGAAGAACGGTTTCCTACACGTTGCCTTCCTCGACGATGCGTCTTGCCCTGCAAGAAAACAAGGCGGATATATTAAAAAGCCTGAAAGAACGTATTTTGGACAAAGGATTTTCCTTTTCCTTCCGTCCCATTGGTCTATTCCGCCGTATCAAAAACGCGTTCGTTAAAAATTCGCCCAAAAAAGTGCTGACGCAGTTATTGGATAAATATAAGACGGACAAAGAAAGCGCGATAGAAGACTTGAAGATAGAAAAAGAGATTTGGAGAAATATCTGCAAAGGCAAATTTGCTCCCACGAAAAACACGATTTTTTCTTTGGCGTTGACGGGGCATTATTCGTTGCAAGACGCCGTTTTATTGTTGCAAGTCAACGGGTACGCATTTGATTTTGACGAAGAGAGGGACGTCGTCGTGGCGTATTTATTAGAGAAGAAAGTGTTTGCGCGCCCGATGATAGAAGCGGCTTTTGCGGAATACAAAGTGGATAATTTATTTATTAAATAAGTTTACAAGCAAAAAACGGGCAAAATACGCAAAAAAAAGTTGCTTTTTGCCGTTGCGCGTGCTATAATAAAAAAAACTGAATAACCGAGTGGGAAAAGAGTACCTTTTACGTCCCTTGCGCGGACAGAGAAAAACGCCGCAGGCTGAAAGCGTTTTATGGCAAGTGAGAAAAGGGAAAGTGCGTTTCCGCGTTTGAGGACGGAGATAATACTCCGCGGCAGCCCCCGTTATCGGGCAACACGAGGGAAAAATTCGAAAAAACGGATTTTTCTAAAATAAAGTGGAACAGCGGATAAAAGCGCCTTTATATTATGTAGTATGGATTACTACGATATAAAGGCGTTTTCTTTTTAACGGCAGGCGGTTAGTATTTCCGTTAAGGGAAAGACGACGCAGTCTTTGTAAGAAGAAGGAGGAGGGAAACAATGTGGTTTAAAAATTTGCGTGCAGACATTAGGGCGGCGAAAGCGAACGACCCTGCCGCGCGAAATTGGTTTGAAGTATGGCTCACCTATTCGGGGGTACACGCGTTATCTTGGCACAGAGTTGCGCATTTTTTTCACAAAATCAAATTAAAATTATTGGCGCGTATCATCAGCCAAACGGCGCGGTTTTTTACGGGGATAGAAATTCACCCTGCGGCGAAAATAGAAGGGGGCGTATTTATCGACCACGGCAGCGGCGTGGTTATCGGCGAAACGGCGGAGGTGCATAAAGGCACGGTGATATACCAAGGCGTAACGCTGGGCGGCACGGGCAAGGAACGTGGCAAGCGTCATCCCACGATTATGGAAAACGTCACCCTTTCGGCTGGCGCAAAGGTGCTGGGTGGGTTCACCGTAGGCAAGGGCGCGAAAATCGGCGCGGGGGCAGTGGTGCTGAAAGAAGTGCCGCCGTACGCGACGGTGGTGGGCGTGCCCGGGCGTATCGTGCGTATCCGTAAACCGGACGAGGAGGACGCCACGAAATCGGGCATTATCGCCGTGGCGGCGCTCAACGCGGAAATTAACGCGGAAGAGCTTGCACGAAAGGAAGAAGAAGCAAAAGAGGCGGCAAGGATTGCCGAAGCGGAAAGAAGCGGCAAAAAGAAGGAAGGAGAGAAGAAAGATGAAAATTTATAATTCGCTTACCAAAAGAAAAGAAGAATTTATCCCTTTAGAAGAGGGCAAGGTGAAGATGTACGCGTGTGGCATTACGGTGTCGGGCGAGGCGCATATCGGGCACGGTTATCAAGCGTTGATTTACGATATTATGCGTAAATTCTTAAAAAAATCGGGCTACGACGTTACGTATGCGAGAAACTATACGGACGTAGACGATAAAATTATCGCCAAATCCCACGAAACGGGAATCCCTGCGGACGAATACGCGGCGAAGATGATTGAAAACATCAATAAGATTATGGAAAAATTCAACGTGGACGACCCTGACGTATGGCTGAAAGCGACGGAGAATATCGACAACATTATCGAGTTCGTATCCACGTTAATTGAAAAAGGCCACGCGTACCCCACGAAAAACGGCGACGTATATTTCGACGTTGCGTCCTTCCCTGGGTATGGCAAATTGTCCAATCGTAACGTAGAAGACGCGTTGGACGGCGTGCGTGTGGATAACGACGACGAAAAGAAAAACGCCTACGATTTCGCCCTTTGGAAGAGTGCGAAGGAAGGGGAAATTTTCTGGGAATCCCCTTGGGGGAAAGGCAGACCCGGTTGGCATATCGAGTGTTCTGCAATGAACCGCGCGGCGTTTGGCGAACAGATTGATATTCACGGCGGCGGCAGGGATTTAATCTTCCCCCACCACGAAAACGAAATTGCGCAAACGGAAGCGTTGACGGGCAAACAATTCGTGAAATACTGGACGCATAACGGGCTGATTAAAGTGAACGGGCAAAAGATGAGCAAATCGTTGGGCAACAGTTTATTGCTTGGCGAACTGCTTGAAAAATATTCGGACGAAGCGGTGAAATTTGCGTTATTGCAAACGAACTACCGCAACGATATCAACGTCACGGACGAACTCTTCCCCGAGGCGGAAAAACACCTTTACGATTTTTATTCCACCCTTGCGCTCGTGGATAAAGTGATGATGCGTTTAAAAGGTATGGAATTTTCCATTGACGTGGATACGGCGATAAAGGCGGCGGAAAGCGCGCAAAAAATCGACGACGAGTTCAACGCGTGCATGAGCGACGATTTTAATACGGCGCTGGTGCTTTCCAATCTGTTTGGGTATTTTAAAGAAGTGAAAAAATTGCTTGCCGACGGCAAATCGGAAAACTATTTCGTGGCGTTTAGTATGTCCGTACAAATCCGTAAGACGTACGCGCTTTTGGGCTTATTCCAAAAGAACGCTGCCGAATACGTGGCTTGGTACGAGGAGAAAAACGCCGAAGATATTCCTGCGGACGTGAAAGCGGTGGCGGAAGAACGCTGGGCGGCAAGAACGAATAAAGACTGGGCAAAGAGCGACAAACTCCGCGCAAAGCTTGCGGAAATGGGCTACGCCGTGAAAGATAGCAAAACGGGTTACGAACTGACGAAAAACTAACCGCGAACGCTTGACAAAAAACGCGCCCGAATATATAATGTAAGAGAAAATAAATGAACAGGTGAAACGCTATGAAAACGTATACAGGACAATCTTTGCGTGAAATGTATTTGAACTTTTTCAAAGACCGCGGACATAAAGTAATTCCCTCGGCGTCTTTGATTCCCGAAAACGACCCTACGGTGCTTTTCACGACGGCAGGTATGCATCCGCTGGTGCCCTATCTTTTGGGGGAAAAGCACCCTGCGGGCAAACGCCTTACCGACGTGCAAAAATGCGTGCGTACGGGGGACATTGAAGACGTTGGCGACGAACGCCATTGTACTTTCTTTGAAATGCTGGGCAACTGGTCGCTTGGCGATTATTTCAAGGAAGAAATGATTCCTTGGAGCTATGAATTTTTAACGGGAGAAAACTATCTCGGGATTCCTGCGGACAAGCTTGCCGTAACGGTATTTGGCGGCGACGAAACGTTGCCCCGTGATACGGAAGCAGCTGCGCTTTGGGAAAAAGCAGGGATTAAGAAAGAGAATATCTATTTTATGCCCCGTGAAAACAACTGGTGGGGGCCTGCCGGCTTAACCGGACCTTGCGGCACGGATACGGAGATGTTCGTTATCCGCAAAGAAAAGTGTTCGCCTACCTGCAACCCCGATTGTAACTGCGGCGCGTTTTTGGAAATTTGGAACGACGTATTTATGCGCTTTAATAAGCAAGCAGACGGCTCTTATACCGAACTTTCGCAAAAGAACGTGGATACGGGTATGGGGTTAGAGCGCGCGCTTTGCGTACTCAACGGCAAATCGAGCGTTTACGAAACGGATATTTTCGAGGGCGCAATTGCCACGATTTCTTCGCTTACGGGTAAAAACTACGGCGACGACGAAGAAACGACGAAGGCGTTCCGCGTGCTTTTAGACCACACGCGTACGGCGACGTTTATGCTTGGCGACGAAAAGGGCATCGTGCCTTCCAACACCGACCAAGGCTATATTTTGCGCCGTATCATTAGACGTGCGGTACGTTTTGGACGCAAGATTGACCTTCCCGAAGGCAGCCTTGCGAAAATTTCCGAAGCGTTTATCGAATATTATAAAGACGTATATCCCGAATTGAACGTTAACCGTGAAAAGATTGCGGAAGAACTGAATAAAGAAGAAATGAAATTCACTAAGACCTTGCAACAAGGCTTGAAGGAATTTGAAAAATGTATCAACGGGATTGAAAGAAAGAACGCGTTTATGTCGCAAAAAGACCCTGCCTACGTGCCTGAAAAAGCGATTAACGGCAAGCAAGCGTTCCACCTTTACGACACGTACGGCTTCCCCGTAGAAATCACCAGCGAAATGGCGAAAGAACGCGGCTATGACGTGGACGTAGAAGGTTATAAAGCGGCGTTTGAAGAACACCAAAACAAGAGCAAAGCCGGCAGCGAAGGTAAGTTTGCGTGCGGCCTTGCCGACCATAAGGAAGCGACGACGGCGTTGCATACGGCTACGCACTTGTTGCACGCGGCTTTGAAAAAGGTATGCTCGCCCGACGTCAACCAGAAGGGCTCGAATATCACGGAAGAAAGACTCCGTTTCGACTTTAATTTCCCTCGTCCCATGACGGCGGAAGAAATCAAAGCGGTGGAAGATATGATTAACGACGTTATCGCCAAAGATATTCCCGTGGAAATGAAAGAACTCACCTTAGACGAGGCGAAAGCGGAAGGCTTTACGGGCTTATTTGAAAGCAAGTACGGCGAAAGGGTAAAAACGTACACGATAGGCGATTTCTCCAAAGAAATTTGCGGTGGGCCGCACGTGGAGAGCACGGGCAAGCTTGGTAAATTTAAAATCCAAAAAGAACAAAGCTGTGCGAGCGGGATTCGTAGAATCAAAGCTATATTAGAGTAAACGAAGAATACGCTACGATATCCGTCGTTGAACTTGCGTTTTTTCTCGCTTACGTACGCCACGTACGCGCCCGTCGAAAAAGCCGCGTTCGCCTTGGCTATCTTGCGTCTTGCTTCGTTTCAAAAACGTTACGATATCCGTCGTTGAACTTGCGTTTTTTTCTCGCTTACGTACGCCACGTACGCGCCTGTCGAAAAAGCCGCGTTCGCCTTGGCTGTCTTGCGTCTTGCTTTGTTTCAAAAAACGGCTATGGTATAGCAACTGTATTATTTTGGGTGAAGTGAAGAATTAAAAAAACAATAGGGTAGGTATGCGATGAACGAAGTGCAATCGGCGGAAACTATCAAAGCGCTGACGCTCCCCATTTTAGAGAAAGGATTTTCATTTGAATACTTTTATCAAAAGGGCGGCGATAGCAGTTGCGTATATATATGCCGTTTCCAAAAGGGGAAGGATTTTCTCGATTGGAGAGAGGTGTCTGGCGGCGACGAAATCAATATCGTCGTTTCCGTGAAAGGAGAATACGCTTTTCCGTCTTTGAAAAAGCTGTATCCTAAACAATACAAAGCCTTTCGCCGCAAGCACTTTTTCAAAAAGGCGTCGGTGGCGCAAAGAAGAGAATTTGTGGCAAAGTGCTTGATAGAAGAAATTAACACGAAACCCACCTTTTTCGGGATAAAATTATAAAATAAAAACGGCGGTTGCAAACAAGCAACCGCCGTTTTACTATATACGCTTATTTTTTCAATTCCAACGTGCGTTTGTACGCCGCCATTACGGCGTCCATCGTCGCGCCTCTAAAAGAACCGCTTTCAATGGCGTGGACACCCGCAATCGTCGTGCCGCCGGGGGAACATACCGCGTCTTTCAAATCGCCCGGATGTCCAAAGGTGAGCAGCATCTCCGCCGCGCCTTTCAACGTTTGCGCTGCGTATAACGCCGCTTTATCACGGGGCACGCCGCACTCTACCGCGCCGTCCGCCAAGGCTTCTGCAAAGGCGTATACGAACGCAGGGCCGCAACCCGAAAGCGCGCTCGCCGCGTCGATTTTATCTTCGGGGATTTTATCAATCTTGCCCGCCTTGGAAAAACAATCCAAAAACATTGTTTCGTCTTCTTTGGAAACGCCGTTCGTTGCGTATAAAATCATGCCTTCGCCCAGCATAGCAGGGGTGTTGGGCATAATGCGCACGGTGGGGAAAGCGTTGCCTGCGTACGTTTGCACCGCTGCAATCGACAGCCCTGCCGCCATAGTAATCAGCACTACGTCTTTATTTCCTGCCAAAACGCCCTGTATCGGCGCAAGCGTTTCTTGCATATTTTGCGGCTTTACGCCCAGCACGACGAACTTGCTTTCCGCGGCAAGTTCGCTTGCCGTTAAAGCGGTGACGCCGAGCTCGACGGCGAATTTTTCCGCCTTCTTCGTGTCGTAATCGCATACGGCGATATGCTCTCCGCCTACGGCTTTTGCTGCCGCTTTTACAAGCGCGCCGCCCATATTACCACAACCGATAAAGCCAAGTATGTATTTCATAATTTACTCCTTTTTAAACGACGGATATCCGTCGCAATACTGCGTTATATTTACGTTTGTCCTTGCTCGTTTACCAATGTAAACGTTCCGTCGGGAAATCTGCGTACGTCTATCTGCGTCGTTTACGTGATACTATTTTTAGTGTACGATACCGCTACATTTACGCGATACCGAGAGATAGAAAGATTCGCCAGCGGTGGCTCACCGTACTTGTCCGTTGCCTCTAACGATATATTTATAGGAACAGAGTTCTTCCAAACCCATCGGTCCGCGCGCGTGTAACTTTTGCGTGGAAATCCCGATTTCGCAACCCTTGCCAAATTCGCCGCCGTCGGTGAAACGAGTGGAAGCGTTGACGTACACCGCCGCGCTGTCCACGCAAAGGGCGAATTTTTCCGCGTTCGCTTCCGTTTCCGTCACGATACAATCGCTGTGCCCCGTCGAGTGGTCCGCGATATGCGCAATCGCTTCGTCTACACCGTCAACCACTTTTACGGCAAGGATATAATCCAAAAATTCGGTATCGAAATCGTTTTCGCCTGCTTTCACGCCGCCGATAATTGCATACGCTCTTTCGTCGAGGCGCAGTTCTACGGCGGGCAAACCGTTTGCCGTTCTTTCGTCGCAAAGGCGTTGTTTTAATTTAGGCAAAAACTCGTTTGCGATATCGCTATGCACGAGACACACTTCTTCCGCGTTGCATACGGAAGGACGAGAGGTTTTGGCGTTATAAATAATATCCAGCGCCATATCGATTTTCGCGCTGTTGTCCACGTACACGTGGCAAATTCCCGTGCCCGTTTGTATGCAGGGAACTTTCGCGTTTTCCACACAGGAACGGATAAGCCCTGCGCCGCCACGGGGGATAAGCGCGTCCACGTAACCAACCGCCGTCATCAATTCGGTGGCGCTTTGACGGGAAGTGTCTTCTACGATATTGATAAAGTTTTCGTCCAAGCCGTTATCTTTCAATACTTGGCGAAGCAGCTTGATAATCGCCGCGGAAGAATAATACGCGTCTTTGCCGCCGCGAAGAACGCACACGCTGCCGCTTTTAAAGCACAGCGCCGCGGCGTCGGACGTGACGTTGGGACGGCTTTCGTAGATAATGCCGATAACCCCCAAAGGCACGGACGTCTTGGTGACGCAAAGCCCGTTGGGAAGGGTATGTTCGTCCAATTTTTTGCCAACGGGGTCGGGCAAAGCCGCCACTTCGCGGATACCGTTTGCCATGCCGACGATACGCTTTTCATCCAAACGCAATCTATCCAGCATTACGTCGGGGAGAACGCCTTTGGCGTTGGTAAGGTCGATTTCGTTGGCGGATAAAATTTCTTTTGCGCCGCTTTCCAATGCGGCTGCCATTTGTATCAGCACGGCGTTTTTCTTTTCCGTCGTCAGCGTAGCCGCTTTTCTTGCCGCCGCTTTCGCGCCGAGTAAAATTTCTTGTGTCGTCTTCATAAAAGCACCTCTTTATTCGCAATAAAAACGCGTATATTTTGCCGTTTTTCCTTCTACGATATCGTAAAGGGTGTTAGGGGTGTCGCCGTTGGCTATCACCGTATCGCAGTTTGCCGTGGCGGCGATTTGCGCCGCGTGGAGTTTGGTTTTCATACCGCCCGTGCCAAGATTGCTGCCTTCGCCGCCGCCGAGGGTGAGCACCCAATCGGGCATACCGCGCACCTCTTGGATAAGGGAAGCGGTTTCGTCCTTATGCGGGTCGGCGGAATACAATCCGTCCACGTCGGATAAAATCACCAAAAGGTCGGCTTTAACGCTGACGGCAACGAGCGCGGAAAGGGTATCGTTATCGCCCACTTTAATTTCTTCGGTGGCGATAGTGTCGTTTTCGTTGATAATAGGCAAAACGCCAAGTTCTAACAGGCGTTTAATCGTATTGTTAAAATTCTCGTGTCTGTCTTCCGCTTGAAAGTCGCTGCCCGTCAGCAAAATTTGCGCGACGGTATGATTATATTCGGTGAAAATTCTATCGTACGTGTACATCAGCTCGCATTGACCAACGGCAGCAGCCGCCTGTTTGGTGGGGATGTCCGTCGGTTTTTGGGCAAGGGCGAGTTTTCCTACGCCCATACCGATAGCGCCAGACGAAACGAGGACGACTTCGTGTCCTGCGTTTTTCAAATCGCTGAGTACTTTGCACAGTTCGCCCGTGCGTTTAATATTCAGTTTGCCGGTAGCGTGCGCCAACGTAGACGTACCTACTTTGATAACCAATCTCATACGTGGATTCCTTTTTTCGATTTTGCAAAGCAAAACCGTAGGTTTTATCGATACTATATCAGTATAAACCATTTCACGGCGTTTGTCAAGTGTGGAAAGCGCGCGACGGCATAAAAATCAAGCTTTTTTGCGCAACGTTTTTTGTAGAAAACGGGTGATGATAGACAGGTCGTTTTTCGTGCGCGCGTCCAGCACCCTAAAACAGGACAAAGAGAGGGGTGTTTCCTTGGTAGAGCCGTCGGCGAACGCGAATTCGCCGTAGAGAGGCGTATCGCCGCCCGTGTACGAATAGGTGAGCGTCCCAAGCGAGCCTCGGGGCAATCCGTTGTTTGCCAAGGTGTCGTCGGTGAGGACGATTAAATCGAATTCTTCCGCCAGTTTATTATCGTTGTATTTATCTTTCATAAGCAGCCTCCGCAGGAAGAATAGTTTGGGCTGTTCCACGAAAAAAAACCGCCGAATTCCGTCATAGTTTTTTAGAAAGGGAGAATTTTACGATTATTCGAAAAATCTTTTAAAAAACTGTTTACAATCGAAGAAAATTATGGTATAATGATAAGCGGTGGAAAAAAGGGAAAAATCAACTAAAAAGGATAAAAAATCCAAAAGCCACCAAAACTAAAAGAAGAAAAAATATCAGGTTAAGGAGATATATTATGACCAACAATAAGAAAGTTCTTCAATTCGTAAAAGACTGCGAAGCGTTTGCTTGTCCCGACAAAGTGGTTTGGATTGACGGCAGCGACGCGCAAAGAGACGCGTTGAGAGAAGAAGCTTGCGCTACGGGCGAAATGATTAAGCTCAATCAAGAAAAGTTGCCCGGATGCTACTATCACAGAACGGCTGAAAACGACGTTGCTCGTGTAGAAGACAGAACGTTTATCTGCTGCGAAAACGAAGAAGACGCGCTTCCTCATTCCATCGTTAAATGGAAGGCTCCTAAAGAAGCGTATGCAATGGTAAACGAAATTGCAAAAGGCGCTTACAAGGGCAGAACGATGTACGTTATTCCCTATTCGATGGGTGTCGTAGGTTCGCCTTTCTCGAAAATCGGTATTGAAATCACCGACTCTATTTACGTTGTACTCAATATGATGATTATGACGCGCGTAGGCAAAATGTGCTTGGACGCGCTTGGCGAAAACGGCGATTTCGTAAAGGGCTTCCACGCAAAATGCAACGTTGACCCCGAAAAGAGATATATTATGCACTTCCCCGAAGATAACACGATTATCTCCGTGAACTCCGCATACGGCGGCAACGTGCTTTTGGGTAAAAAATGTTTCGCGCTCCGTATCGCAACCAACCTTGGTAGAAAGGAAGGCTGGATGGCAGAACATATGCTCATCCTTGGCGTAAAACGTCCCCAAGACAAAGAAATCAAATACGTTGCGGCTGCGTTCCCTTCCGCTTGCGGTAAGACGAACCTCGCAATGTTGATTCCTCCCAAGCAATATCTTGACGCTGGCTACGAAGTACAATGCGTAGGCGACGATATCGCTTGGATTCGCGTAGGCGAAGACGGCAGACTTTGGGCAGCAAACCCCGAAAACGGTTTCTTCGGCGTTGCTCCCGGTACCAACGAAAAATCCAACCCCAACGCGCTTGCAGCGACGATGAAGGGCACGATTTTCACCAACGTAGCGCTTAACCCTGCTGACAACACCGTTTGGTGGGAAAAACTCACGAAGCAAGCTCCCGCAGAACTTATCGATTGGACGGGCAAGCCTTGGACGCCTGATTGCGGCCGCAACGCAGCGCATCCCAACTCCCGTTTCACGGCTCCCGCAGAAAACTGCCCTTGCATCTCTCCCGAATTCAATTCGAAAGCAGGCGTGCCTCTTTCCGCAATTATCTTCGGCGGTAGAAGAGCAACGACGACGCCGCTTGTATATCAATCGAGAGATTGGAACCACGGTACGTTCGTAGGTACGATTATGTCTTCCGAAACGACGGCTGCTGCTACGGGTGCGGTTGGCGTACTCCGTCACGACCCGATGGCAATGAAACCTTTCATGGGCTATTCCGTTGATAGATATTTCCAACACTGGATTGATATGGGCGCGAAAGTAGAAGAAGACAAGCAACCCAAGATTTTCAACGTTAACTGGTTCCGTCAAGACGAAAACGGCAACTTTATGTGGCCTGGCTTCGGCGACAATATGCGCGTACTCGATTGGATTTTAGACCGTTGCGACGGCAAAGTGGACGCAAGAGAAACGGCTATCGGTTACCTTCCTTACGCAAAGGATATCAACATTGAAAACTGCGATATCGACGCAGCAACGCTTGATAAGCTTTTGGAAGTTGACAAGAAACGTTGGGCGGCAGAAGCAGAAGAAATCACGACGTACTACGCGGATAACTTCGGCGACAAGATGCCTAAGGAAATCATGGATAACCTTGCAATCTTGAAAGACAACTGCTCGAAATAATTTTCGATAATACACAACCCGTTGGGCGTATCCCAACGGGTTGTATTTTAGGGAGTAAGAGATGAAGAAAATACTCATTTTATCGGGTAGCCCGAGAAAGGGCGGAAACAGCGATATTTTGTGCGATGAATTTATGAAAGGCGCGCTTTCTACGGGCGCGAGCGTGGAGAAAATCCGCGTTGCGGAAAAGAAGATTGCGCCGTGCAGCGGTTGTTATTTTTGCAGAAATAGCGGGGGCAGGTGTGCGTTGAACGACGATATGGGCGAGGTTTTGCAAAAAATCCTCGACGCAGACGTGCTGGTGCTGTCCAGCCCCGTCTACTTCTATTCGATATGCGCGCAATTAAAAGCGGTGATAGATAGGTGCGTTGCGCGTTGGACGGAAATTGCGAATAAAGAGCTGTATTATATTATGACGGCGGCGGAAGAGGACGAAGACACGATGGACGGCACGCTGGCGTGTTTCAGGGGATTTGCTATGTGCATAGACGGCTACGAAGAAAAGGGCGTATTGTACGGCAAGGGCGTTGCCGATAAAGGTGACGTGTTGAAGCGTCCCGAACTGATGCAAATTGCCTTTGAAATGGGCGAGGCGGCAGGATATTAAAAAAGCAAAAATAACGGTTGCGATTGCGACGAAAAACGTCCCGCAACCGTTTTAATTTATAATAAGAATACTTTATAGTTTGCGTCGGTTCTTATAAGGAGTGATATTATAACAAGCGAAAAGAATCTTGTCAATAGATAAGGAGTTTATTAATATAATTTATATATTATATAATCATTATATAGCGTTTAAAATGTTTACAAAAATTTTATTGCATTAGTTATTGAAAAAAAATTTTTTGTGTGTTACAATAAATGTGTGTTACAATAAAAAAGAGATTAGGAGATTTATATGGCAAAGAAAGGTAGAGTAGGAAAAATTATAGGAGCATTAGCAACAGTTGCTTTAATTGGTGGGGCAGCTGTTTATGGATATAAAATATATCAAGACTATAAAAGCAACCAACCGCCAACAACTCGAGTCCAAACACTTAAAACTCCAAACAACTTCGCTTTCGACAGTGAAAGTTATGTTTTAACATGGGGCGATGTTGAACATGCTGATGGATACACAATTGAATACAATGGAACAAACATTGAAGTAGACGAAGGAGAAACAAGTCATCAAATTTTGATATCTTCAGATGAAAACACATTCAAAATTAAAGCAAATGGAGATGGGGTTAACTATAACGACTCTGCGTGGTCAAACACAATTTCATATACAATAGCCAATATGGGTGAAGCCACACTTTATGAGAAAATAAATATTGAACTAAATCGCGCAGCGAAAGCAAAGGGTTATACCCTTGATAGAGTTATTGGGATTTCTCTTGTTCAAACAGAATATTCTTCACATGGAAATGTAAGAATAGAAATGATGGCAACAAAAGATGGAACAATGAAGAATGTTATACAAACATACGAAATTTTGAATACTAATAATATGGAAGAGATTTTAAATTCAATAAATCAATCACATGTAAGGCAATTTATAGAAAAAAATGTTGTTTCCTACAATTCTGCAGAAGAACTTCTTGAGAGAGGAAAATTTGCTGGAGAAATGGAATCTTTAAGAAACCAAGGATATGAAATCTCAGCTGTGGACAGTTGTGTTAGAGAAGGGTATAATATAAGTGGAAAATTTAGATTTGAAATTGTTGGAACATATAAAGCAACACTTGGAAATGATGTAAAATACTTCACTTCTGTAAACCAAATTAATGTTTCAAATCCTAGTTCTGATGGTGTATATAACTATGAAACGGCGGTTAGACTAGAAAACAAATCCACAGTCACCGAAACACAATTTGTTATGCACGAAGCAGGTGGAACTTTAGAATATATGGGAAAACTTGTTTGCTAACTTTGTAATATGATTGAAAAAAATAATATATGATATTGAACTCACAACATTATTTGTTGTGAGTTTTTGCTTGAAGTTGAATATCCAATTAAGTATAATATTTGGTGAATAAAATTAATACAAATGTATTATAAATCAAGCACAAACATCTACAACATCAGATTCAACAGGCAGGTTTCTTTGTCATAGCGCAAATGGCAATCAAAATTCAAATTCTTTGGGTGGGATTTATATCCTGCCCTTATTTTTTGCGTAAAAAACAACGTAAATCAAACCTTTCGGTTCAACTTACGTTGTAGGTGGTGCTGCTGGCCGGACTTGAACCGGCACGGAGTCTCCCCCGAGGGATTTTAAGGCAGATTTGGCTAATTTCAAGCAAATTTACAAGGCGGTAAAAAGTGCAAAAATGAGGCGATTTTGCACGAAAAACTTATCAAAAAGCCCCAAAACATACAATCCGCGTGCAACCCCGATTTTGCTCAAAAATCACACTTTCCCCCGATTTCCCCACGATAAAATTCACTCTTTTTAGCCACTTTTCTAAAATTTTGGCGTAAAAGAGTGATTTTTTTATCCATAAAACGATTGTACCGCCAAATCCATTGGCATTTTTCTGGGTTTGCCCAAAAAATAACTTGTGAGACTTAAAGGATGGTTAGTATAACGAATGGTATTTAGAAAGATTATTATGGGAAATCAACCGATTATGGGTGTATACGACGAGCAAGGCATTTAATGTTGTCATTGTAATACTTTTTGATTGAGCCTAATGTATTATTTT
>SVHW01000011.1 GCA_015055655.1 Clostridiales bacterium | reverse complement strand
GCTTGATATCATTGACGAAAACAATGAAATCAATCTTAAAGCTACGGTTGACACGCTTTCCGTTGACGTAAATATCAATCTTGAAACGTTGACGATTCTTGCCAAGACGGAAATCTTCGGCGAAACGTTGCTTATCAAGTTTGCAGACGATATGGTATATATTTCCTACAAGGGCCTCAACGTTTCTGCGGATATCAACGATATCGACGACGTTATGGCGAAGCTTGCGCCTATCGTTGGTGAAATTGATTTGTCTGCGCTTGAAAATATCAACGTAGAAGAAATCATTGACGGCATTGTCGTAACGGACGATGAAAATGGCTTGAATATCGCTGCTACCCTCTTTGGTTTGGATGCGAACATCTTGCTCAACACCACGGACGGCAACTTAACGGTGAACAGCATCTCCGTTGCGATTGACGAACTTTCCGTAAACGTAGTTCCTTGCGAAAAGGCAAACTACGATATGCCTGAGGCCAACTATTACAATATCGTATCGCTTTTAGACATCATTGACGAAAACGGTTATATCTCCCTTTCGGTTGATTTCAATGGTTCGGAATTATTATTGACGCTTGATTTGAATACGCTTTCGTTGTACGCAACGATTGAAGGCGTGGAAATCTATGCAGACCTTAATTCCGGAGATTTGTACGTACGCTATTCTGGCATACAAGCCACGGCGAACTTTAATGACGTCGGCTCGCTTATGGAAGCGTTACAACCCACGATTGACAAGCTGGCAGGAGATTCCGCGTTAGCTGATTTGGATTTAAGCGGTTTAGAAGAATTGAACGTCGAAGACATTATCTCGTCCATTATCGTAACGGATATGAACGATTACTTGACGATTGACGTAGAAATCAGCGGCATTACAATTACGCTGAACTGTTTAACGGAAAACAACAATTTAACCTTTGACAACGCGACCGTAACGCTTGGCGATATGCAGCTTTCGGCAATACAGTACAGCGAACCTTTCCATCCTTTGTTTGATACTGACGCAACGTATATCAGCGTACAAGAACTGGTAGATACGTTCAGCGGCGCGCTTAACGACGTATTTACCTCTGATGAGCTGTCGGCAACCCTCGCAGGAACGATTGTCAGCGGCAATTCTACGATTACGCTTAGCGCAAACGTGGAAATTAAAGGTTTGGAAACCGCGCCCCAAGCAAAAGCGTTGCTCAACATTGGCATCGTCACGAACAATGAAGACGGCTCTGTAAAAACGACCAATCACGAAGTATTCTTACTGTATAATGATTTGTCGCTCGTTGCGGAAGGTACTCCAAACGTATACTTCTATTACAACGACTTATCGAATCCCAATGACAAATTCGAAGGCTCGTTCACGACGGCAAAAATCGATGAAACGTTGGAAATCTTGAAGAAAATCTACAAGAATATGCCGGAACTCACCGATGCGTTGCGATTCATCTTCGTTCCTGACGAAAACGGATATCCTACGATTCCCGAAGCAAGCATTGACTTGACGACGTTATTCAATACCATTACGTTGCAAGATAATTTGCTTACCTTGGATTTGAACGGCAGTACGTTTATGAGCAACTTGCCTGAAAGCATTATCGCAACCCTTGCCACCAATAATAACGTATTGACGCTTTCCTTGCCCTCTCTTGCAATTGACGGTTTGTCCGTGAATAACCTCGCTGTTACGTTGGGCAAACCCGCAACGGCGTTTGACGGTAACACGTTTACCTATACGCCGAGTGGAACGGTAAACGACTTCTCGTCGATTAACGAACTGCTTGGCGCGCTGGAAGTTACCTCGCGTTATCGTTCCTTCTCGATTTCGGGTAAAATAAGCATGAAAGCATTATCCATCCTTAACTTTACGGATAAGGCAACCATTACTGCGAAATTGGAAATTATCAATAATAAGACGTATGCCGTTGTCCAATTGAAGCGTGAACACGTAATTGCCGTTTGGGACGATTACGACGGGCAAGCCACTTTGTACTTTGACCCCGAAGAACAAATGATTTATATCAAGGACGAATCAAGAACGAGAAAAGGCTTTATCATCTATCAATACACCACTACCGTTACTTATAAAAAATACACGGTGGAAGAATTTATGGCTGATATTAAAACACCTTTGTTGGATATGTTGCACTTCTCGTCAACGATTAGAAATGCCATCGATAAACCGAGCGACCACGTTTCGACGGCAACCATTGAAAACACCTTCCTTGGTTATAGCTATAACGGAACGAATTCCTTCCACGTGGAACTCGACCTCGAAGCGCTTATCGGGGATATTCACGAAATCACTTTGGATATCGGCCACGATAGCAATATGAACATCAACTCGTTGTATGCTGAAATGAACGTGGTAAGCGTCCTCGACGTGAAATTGAAAGCAACGCTTTCGACGCACGAAGAGCACTCTCAAGGTCTTGACGGCGTAATTGCTGCAGAACGTAACAGTTCCAATTATTAACCCCATTTACGGCGGTTTAGTGACCTAAAAAACAAACGAAAAACCCGACCACCTAAAAGTAGTCGGGTTTTTATGTGAAAGCGCAAATTGCGCCTATTTTAGCGCATTAAAATAAAAGAAGACGGGACAACCCGTCTTCTTTTATCATTAATAACGTTTAGTCTTCCAATCCTTCGTTCAGTTTTGCCAAAAGCGTTTCCAAATCTTCGCCGTGTACAGCCACCGCTTCCGCAACCGATTCCCCGTGCGCCATAGCGCAACCAAAACAATGCATACCTGCCGCCATAAGAATTTCCGGTGCGTTGGGGTTGATTTGTAAGCAATCTGCAATCAACGTATCTGCCGTAATTTTAGCCATAATATTTATCTCCTTTTTCTTTTTTTATTATTGTACCAATTTTTTATTAAAAACACAACCGTATATCGTGCATTTTTTTAATGAGAATTTTTTCCTTTTTAAAAGTAATATCTACCAATTTTTCTCACTTTTCCAAAGGGATTGCGAAGCGCCTCGCCTGCCAAAATCTTTTTCATACACCATTGTGCATTTCTAAACTCGTCGCCACGTTTTTTACGATAGACGACAGATTTTGCCGCAGCGTAATCGGGCGCGCGTTTTACAGGGTCGTGTGCGTCCGTGCCAATGCAATGCGCCAAACCGTGTTTCATTAACGCCAATGCAAAACGCCGAGTTTTTTTATCCAAAAACGCGTGCGTATTGATTTGAATTAAACAACCCATTTGCGCCAGATACGTGACAATCGACGGATTTTCCAACACCGTTTCATATCGCTCGATATGCGCAATAATCGGCGTATACCCCGTTTCCTCAATAAAATCGGCAATTTTGTCAAACAGCCTTTCCGACCAACGGGAAACAAACGGCAACTCAAAAATAACGCATTGCGTACCCTCTATCGCAAGCGAGCATATCGTTTCGTTTGACGGGTCGTTTACCCCCGTCAGCAATATTTCTGCGCCGCAACGTACCTTTAACGTGCGCGGAATATATTCCTCTATGCTTTGTTTTGCCTGCGTGCGATGGGCAAGAAACGTTTCTACGGTTTGTTTTCCATAATAATGCGGCGTAAATACTATTTCCTTTACGCCTTGTTCTGCTTCCATACGTATCAATTCCGCAGCGGCGGATACGTCCGCCGCCCCGTCGTCGATACCAGGCAATATATGCGTGTGAATATCAATCATATCTGCCTCGCAAGTGGCTATGCCACGAAAATCTTATTTAAAGTAACGTACGCCGCTTTCAAAAATTTTCATATCGAAATTGCCTTCGACGTTCTTGTAAAGGTTATCGCCAATACGTTCGCTGTGTCCCATTTTACCCAAAACTCTACCGTCGGGCGAGGTGATACCTTCGATTGCCCACATCGAGCCGTTGGGGTTAAACGGCGATACCATCGTCGCTTTGCCGCTTAAATCGGCGTATTGCGTAGCTACTTGCCCGTTCTTCTTCATCTCTTCAAGCGCTGCGATAGGCGCAACGATTTTACCTTCGCCGTGAGATACGGGTACTTTATAAACCTCACCCACCTTACAAGCGGAAAGCCAAGGCGAAAGGTTGGACGCTACGCGCACGTCTACAATCGTGGATACGTGACGAGAGATGTTGTTAAACGTAAGCGTAGGCGAATCTGCCGTCATCTCTTTTACGTGACCGTAAGGCACAAGCCCAAGCTTGATGAGCGCTTGGAAACCGTTACAAATACCGATTGCCAAACCGTCACGGTTATTAAGAAGTTCTTCCAATTGCTCTGCAATATACGGATTACGGAAGGTCGTTGCGATAAACTTACCGCTGCCGTCCGGTTCGTCGCCGCCCGAGAAACCGCCGGGGAAAGCCACGATATTCGCTCTCTTAATCGCTTTCACGATTCTTTCTACGCTATCTTCAATATCAGCAGCAGAACGGTTTTTCACAACCACCGTTTCTACGTCTGCGCCTGCGAGAACGAATCTTCTCGCCGTATCAATTTCGCAGTTCGTACCGGGGAATACGGGGATAAATACGCGCGGTTTTGCCACTTTCGTTGCAATGTTCGTATATTTCGCGCCACCCGTATAATCGCAGTTTTCCGCCTTGCCGTCTGCCGGCGCAGTGATGGAAAAGACGCTTTCAAGCGCACCCATGTACGCGTCGTTCGCGCAAGCAAGCGCTACGCTGTCATTTCCACACGTAAACGCTTCGCCGCATACCTGTCCTACGTATTTTTTCAAAACGGACGCATTAAACGCCGTTTCGTCTTTCAACGAAACTACTAAATCACCGTACGCTTCGCTGTACAATTCGTCCGCAGACATATCAAACGTAACGCCAACGCCGTTGCCGAGCGCCGATTTGATAACCGCCGCGCCGATACCGCCGTTTTCCGCAACCGTCGCAAACGTGATATTCCCGTTTTCAATGTTTTTGTACACTTCTTCGTACACCGCTTTCAATCCCTCGAAATCGGGCACGGAATTTTCGTCCTTAGGCACGGGGATATAGTAAAGTTTTTCGCCGCCCTTCAAAACGTTGGTGATAAGCTTGCTTGCCTTAGCGGGCGCTAACGCAAACGAAATAAGCGTAGGCGGCACGTGGATGCTTTCAAACGTACCACTCATACTGTCTTTACCGCCGATTGCGCCAAGCCCTAAACCGATTTGCGCGTACACCGCGCCAAGGAGCGCAGAGGCAGGAACACCCCATACCTTCGCTTCGCCCGTCATACGTTGGAAGAATTCTTGCAACGTCAAGCGAATATCGCTATATTTCGCGCCCGTAGCCACCACTTTGGATACCGAGCCTACAATGGAGTAAATTGCGCCGATAAACGGACTCGTTTCCATAAGGTAAGGAGAATAGCCGTACGCGGAAACGGTACAAACGTCCGTTTCGCCACCGCAGATTTTCGCCGCCATAGCGATTGCGGGCGTCGCTTGATTTTTACCGCCCCAAGGCATAAACACCGTTCTTGCGCCAATCGTCGAGTCGAACGTTTCCGAAAGCCCTTTCTTTGCGCACACGTTCAAATCGCCAAGCACTTTCTTCGTTTCTTCCGCAAAGGAAAGCCCTTGTTTTTTATCAAACCACGTCGTTTTCTTATCCGTAATCTCTACGTCAGCTTCTTGTTTTACGCCGTTCGTGTTCAAGAATTCACGGGAAATATCTACGATTGCCTTACCTTTCAAGAACATCTTCATGCGTCCCGTATCGGTAACCACCGCCACAGGCGTAGCAGAAAGGTTTTCCTCCGCCGCAAGCGCGATAAACGCCTCTACGTCCTTTTCAGCCACTACCACAGCCATACGTTCTTGCGATTCGGAAATTGCAAGTTCCGTGCCGTTCAAACCGTCGTATTTTTTAGGCACTTTATCCAAATCAATATTCAACCCGTCAGCAAGCTCGCCAATAGCAACCGAAACGCCGCCTGCACCAAAGTCGTTACATTTTTTAATCTTTCTCGTCGCCGCCTTATTCAGGAACAAACGTTGCAATTTTCTTTCCGTGAGCGCGTTACCTTTTTGTACTTCCGCGCCGCACGTTTCTACCGAGTGGGAATCGTGCGCCTTGGACGAACCGGTTGCACCTCCGCAGCCGTCACGTCCCGTTTCGCCACCGAGCAGGATAATCACGTCCCCAGCCTTGGGCGCTTCACGATATACCATTTCCTTTCTTGCGCCACCAACGACGAAACCCGTTTCCAAACGCTTCGCTTTATACCCTTCGTGATACACTTCGTCAACAATGCCCGTCGCCAAGCCGATTTGGTTGCCGTAAGACGAGAACCCAGCCGCCGCGCGTTGCGTAATGGCGCGTTGGGGAAGTTTACCCGCCAGCGTATCTTCCAATTTTTCTCTGGGGTCTGCCGCGCCCGTTACACGCATCGCTTGATATACGTACGTTCTACCCGACAACGGGTCACGGATAGCGCCGCCAAGACAAGTAGCCGCGCCACCGAACGGCTCGATTTCCGTCGGGTGGTTATGCGTTTCGTTTTTGAACATAACAAGGTATTGTTCCGTCTTGCCGTCAATTTCCGCTTCGATACAGATAGAACAAGCATTGATTTCGTCGGAAATATCAAGATTGTCAAGTTTTCCGTCTTTCTTTAATTTCTTTGCGGCAATCGTCGCCAAATCCATCAAACAAGGATACTTGTCGGGACGGTTACCGTTGAGTTCTTTATACAAGTCTTCGTATAAGTGATACGCTTTTTCAATAACGGGGTTAGCCGAGTTGATTTTTACGTTTTTCAATTCGGTTGCGAACGTCGTATGGCGACAATGGTCTGACCAATACGTATCGATAACTTTTAATTCCGTTTCGGTAGGATTACGGTTTTCACTCTTGAAATAATCGCGAACGAACGCCAAGTCGAGCGCGCTCATCGCGAACCCAATTTCTTTATGGTAAGCCTTAATTTGTTCGTCGGACATATCAATGAATCCGTTTACGTTGCTAACGGGCGCGCCTTCTACCGTCGCCTGTTTCAACGTCGTCGGTTTTTCAAACCCCACTTCTTCGCTTTCTACGGGGTTGATGATATGTTTTTTAATCGCCGCAAGTTGCTGACAGGTAACGCCTTTTACGAGATATACCCTTGCGCACTTCACCATAGGACGCGCTTTTCTCGTCAAAAGCTGCACGCATTGCGCCGCACTGTCCGCGCGCTGGTCGTATTGTCCCGTTAAATAGCTAACGGCAAACGCCTTATACCCTGCAGGGATTTCCAACGTTTCCAAATACACGTCGTCAACGGGCGGTTCGGAAAATACCGTGCCAAGCGCGGCGTTAAGTTCTTCCTCGCTTAACCCTTCCACGTCGTAACGGAGCACCAAACGGAAATCTTCCGTGTCGATTTTCAACAGCGTTTTAATATCCGCTTGTTCTTTTCTCGCTTGTACGTTGTCTTTCTTTTCTACAAAAATTCTATAAATCATATCTTTCGTTGTCCTACCTAATTATTCTCTTTCAATATTGCGATATTTGATACCGATATCTTTTCTAAAATGCATCCCTTCAAATGCAATTTTCTCTACGTTAGCGTACGCTTTCTTTCTCGCTTCTTCAATCGTTTCGCCCTTGGCGCATACGCCAAGCACTCTACCGCCGTCGGTAACGAGCTTTCCGTCTTTCATCTTCGTACCTGCGTGGCACAAAATAACGTCTTTGTCCAAATCCCCAAACGTGATTTCTTTGCCCTTTTCGTATTTAACGGGGTAGCCGCCGCTGGCAAGCACGACGCATACGCAAGCGCCCGTATCCCACTCAATATCGATATCGGCAAGTCGTTCGTCCGTGATAGCCTCGAAAATTTCCATAAGGTCGGTTTTTAACATCGGCAAAAGCACTTGCGTTTCAGGGTCGCCAAAACGAGAATTATATTCGATAACCTTCATCCCGTCTTTCGTCTTCATAAGCCCAAAATACAGCACGCCTTTAAACGTCCTGCCTTCGGCGTTCATTGCGTTCATCGTAGGAAGCATAATCTTTTCCATAACTTCCTTTTCCGTTTTCTCGCCATAGAACGGCGCAGGAGAAAATGTACCCATACCGCCCGTATTCAAACCCTCGTCGTTATCAAACGCGCGTTTATGGTCGCAACTCGTAATCATCGGTTTCATCGTTTTGCCGTCGGTAAATGCAAGCGCGGACACCTCAGGGCCTTCCAAAAATTCTTCCACGACGACTTTACTGCCAGCCGAGCCGAATTTTTTATCGAGCATCATTTCCCTAATTCCGTCAAGTGCCTCTTCACGCGTCTTGCATATTAAAACGCCTTTCCCCAGCGCGAGTCCGTCCGCCTTTAACACCACGGGAATATCGCACGTTTCCACGTACGATTTTGCCTTTTCGTAATCGTTAAACGTTTCATATTTCGCCGTCGGGATATTATATTTTTTCATAAGTTCTTTGGAAAAGGCCTTACTCGCCTCGATAATCGCGGCGTTCTTTCTCGGCCCAAAAACACGGTGTCCACGGCTTTCCAGCTCGTCTGCAAGCCCCAAAGCAAGCGGGTCGTCCGGCGCGATAACCGTATAATCGATTTCCTTATGCGCGTCTACCCAATCGCCAACCGCCTTCACGTCGCAATAATCCACGTTGACGAGTTCAGCAATCTCCCCGATGCCTGCGTTACCTTTCATTGCGAAAATTTTATCCACCTTCGGGGATTTGCTCAATGCCTGCACGATAGCGTGTTCTCTGCCACCGTTTCCAATCACCAAAACATTCATGTCGTTCTCCGTTTTTCTTTTCTTTCTTTATGGAAAAAGGAAATTGCTTTATTGCAAAACGTTTACCTTTCTACCCACTTTGATAATTTTGCCTTGACAAAGCCATTTCACGCAAGTAGGCAACATCACGTGTTCTTCTTTTAAGATGCGCGCTTGCAACGTTTCGGGCGTGTCGTCGTCTTTTACTTCCACCGCCCTTTGCATAATAATTGCGCCACCGTCTACGTCTGCCGATACAAAATGTACCGTCGCGCCGCTTACCTTCACGCCGTATTCAATCGCCGCCGCGTGTACGCGTAAGCCGTAATATCCCATACCGCAAAACGAAGGTATCAGCGAAGGATGAATATTGATAATTCTGTCCTCAAACTCGTTGATAAACGCCGCAGGCACAACCAATAACCAACCCGCCAAAACGACGTATTCTACACCGTCGTCTTTCAGCGTTTTCGCCACTCTTTCGTAAAAAGCGTCCTTGCTCTCGCCCGTCGTCTTATCGTAAACGAGCGTAGCAATGCCGTGTTTTTCCGCGCGTCCTATCGCGCCGATTTGTGGTTTAGACGCCACTAAATATGCTATTTCACAAAACTTTTCACACTCGTTTGCGTCGATAATCGATTGAAAATCCGTGCCGCCACCCGAGGCGAATACCGCAATTTTTTTCATAACTTTCCCTTATTTTAAAATAACGCCTTTGCCTGCAACCGTCTTACCGATAACAACGACGTCTTCACCGCTTGCCTTCAACGATTCCATCGCTTTATCTACGTCCTTTGCATCGACGACAACCATCATACCGATACCCATATTGAACGTATTGTAAATTTGCTCGTCGGTGATACCTGCGCGTTGTTGCATAACTTTAAACACAGCGGGAACTTCATACGAATTCTTTTCGATTTCCGCCGCCACGCCTTCAGGCAAAATTCTGGGTACGTTTTCGATGAAACCACCGCCCGTAATATGCGCGATACCCTTTACGTCCACTTTTTCAATGAGAGAAAGAATACTCTTTACGTAAATTTTCGTAGGCTTTAACAATACTTCCGCCGCCGACGCACCAAGCTGTTCGTCGTACGCTTCCAAAGCCGCTTTATCGCTATCCCCAAAAAGCTTTCTAACCAACGAATAACCGTTAGAATGTACCCCCGTCGATTTCAAACCGATAATCACGTCGCCGGGCACGATATTTTTGCCGTTAATAACCTTCTTTTTGTCGACGATACCTACAGCAAAGCCAGCAAGGTCGTATTCCCCGTCGGGATAAAAGCCCGGCATTTCCGCCGTTTCACCGCCGATGAGCGCGCAGCCTGCCTGACGGCACCCCTCCGCAATACCTTTTACCACTTCCGATTCCGCTTCGGGATACAATCTGCCGCAAGCGTAATAATCAAGGAAGAATAAGGGTTTTGCGCCTTGACAAACGATGTCGTTTACGCACATTGCCACCGCGTCGATACCAATCGTATCGTGTTTTTCCAAAAGGAACGCGTATTTCAGTTTCGTTCCTACCCCGTCCGTACCCGCAACCAAAACGGGTTCTTCCATCTTTTCGTTTGCAATCGAGAAGAAACCGCCGAAAGAGCCTAAATCCCCGATAACGTTTTCGTTATACGTGGATTTTACGTGTTTTTTCATGAGTTCTACCGCTTTGTATCCTCTCGTTACGTCTACGCCGCTGTCTTTATAAGAAATAGCCATTTTATATATTCTCCAATTTATTTTTTTCTTTTAGTTTTTATTGTCCGAAATCTTTTGTTCGTACTTATTCTTTTGTTCTACGGGGATATCGGTGGGATATTCTCCGTTAAAACACGCCGCGCAATACCCTTTACAATTTCCCGGCGCGCCCAATTTAAACACGTCTTCTAAAGGCAGGAAACCTACCGAATCCGCGCCGAATATCTTCGCCATTTCCTCTGCGCTATACTTGCAGGCAATCAATTCGTCTTTCGAGCCGATATCCGTGCCGTAATAACAGGGATTTAAAAACTCCGGCGCAGACGAACGGATATGAATTTCCTTCGCCCCAGCGTCGCGGAGCAATTTCACTACGCGTACGCACGTCGTACCGCGCACAATCGAATCGTCTACCAAGATTACACGCTTATCTTTAATCGTCTCAGGCACGGGGTTCAGCTTAATTTTCACCTTATCCTCGCGCACGTTTTGACCGGGGTCGATGAACGTTCTGCCGATATATTTATTCTTAATCAACCCAAGCCCGTAAGGAATCCCCGATTCTTCCGCGTACCCAATTGCCGCGTCGATACCCGAATCGGGAGCGCCGATAACGACGTCCGCCTCAACGGGGTGCGCTTTGGCAAGGAATTTCCCCGCACGTTTTCTCGCAAGATGCACCGAACAACCGTCTATATCCGAATCGGGACGGGCGGTATATAAATACTCGAACACGCAAAGCCGTTCAGGTTTTTTATCGCAATGGTCGCGGATACTTTTGATGCCTTCTTTGGTAAACACCACGATTTCACCCGGGTCTATTTCCCGTACGAACTTCGCACCCACCGTATTAAGTGCACAGCTCTCGCTGGAAATTACGTATTCTCCATCGTCGCGTACGCCGTAGCAAAGCGGATGCAATCCGTTTTCGTCGCGCGCCGCTATCAATTTTTGCGGCGACATCACCATCAACGAGTAGCCGCCCTTTAATTTATCCATCGCACGATTGATGGCTTCTTCTATCGAAGGCGCGGTGATACGTTCCCTCGTAATCGCGCAAGCAATCACCTCTGCCTCGTTCGTCGTATGGAAAATACAGCCTTGCATCTCAAATTCTCTGCGCAGCTCCGCGTAATTTACCAACGCGCCGTCGTGCGAAATTGCCATTTTCCCCTTGACGTGATTGATAAGAATCGGCTCTGCGTTTACTCTTTCTTTCGATTTGCTCGTGCCGTAGCGAACGTTGCCGAGCGCCATTTGCCCAAGCCCAAGTTCTTTTAACAAACGGTGCGTAAACACCTCGTTTACGAGCCCAGAATCTTTATACGCGTGAAACACGCCGTCGTCATTGACGACGATACCGCAAGAGGCTTGTCCTCTATGCTGCAATGCGTATAAACCGTAATAGGTACTCGACGCCACGTTCTCCGTCTTTACCCCAAAAATACCAAATACTGCCATACTTTTCTCCTATGGATTAACCGTCCGTTCCCTTAGCCGAGCATTGCTTGCAACGCTTCGTCGTCGTTGTTGATTTTCGTTTTCATTGCCTCTTTATATGCAACGAGCTGTTTTTCAATTTCCGGATATTTAATCGCGAGCATTTGCAACGCCAAAAGCCCAGCGTTTTCACCTCCGTTGACACCTACCGTCGCTACGGGAATCCCTGCCGGCATTTGGACGATGGAAAGTAAGCTATCCAATCCGCCCATCATATCCGTTTTTACAGGCAAACCGATAACGGGGAGCGTTGTAAACGCCGCGATAACGCCGCCAAGATGCGCCGCTTTTCCTGCCGCGCAAATAATCACTTCTATCCCTTTTTCCTTCGCCGTCGCAGCGAATTCGTGCGCCTCGTCGGGCGTACGGTGCGCGGAAATTACCCTAACTTCCGTTTCCACGCCAAATTTTTTCAATACGGAAACCGCAGGTTTCACTACGTCGAAATCCGATTTGCTTCCCATCAAAATACCAACTTTGCTCATCGTTCGTTTCTCCTTTTTTTAAAACAAATAGGTGCAACGGCTGTGTTGCACCTATTCTGCTAGTTTATTTTTCTTAAAAAAGTGTGTTTTACCCCAAAAAAAGGCGCGTTTTGTCCGTGCAAGCCCACGTTGCTTGCCCCGTCAAAAAATACCAATCCGAAAATTCTCTTTTTTCGCAAATGTATCATAGCGTTCCCTTCACCGAGATTTTTCTTCCGTGTTTCGCGATTTTATCGCTCACATATTTATTATACCAAAAAACGACGAAAAACGCAACCGTACAAAGAGGATTTTTTATCTCTTCCCCACGCTTTTCGCGGTTTTTTTGCGTTGCAATTACGCCAAGTTCATCGAAACGATAAACGTATGGACGTTTTCTTGGAAAGTACCGTCGCCGTAAGGCAAAATTTCCTCTTCCAACTCGTCAATCTTCGATAATTTACCCTTCACGTATTTTTGCAACTTTTCACGACAAGTCTTTACGCGGCGCATCAAGCCACCAAGACGCATATCGTGAATTTCCCAACCCTGCGGCTTGTTCTCTCTATCCCAAAGGTCCATAAACGCTGCGTGGAATACGCCGATTCTGTTTTCCACTTCCGCAAATTCTTTAATGCAGTTCAGTAAATCTTTCTTATTTTTCGCCTGATACGCGCGACGGGTGCGTACGCCCAATTCTGCCTTTAATTCCAATACCGAGCATAATTTGGAAAGCGTATCAAACAAATAATCGTATTTACCGGCGCGCTTGCTCGCCTTTTTCAACTGCATTGCGTAGTCGCCGTAAGGAATCGCGCGTTCTTGAGCGATAAGATTATCGAAAATACCCATAAGCGGGTCGCAATACAACAACGTTTTGCAAGGATTTTGAATTTTTTCAATCCCTTGCCAATCCACCATTTTACGCGCCGTTTTGTTAGGCAAATCCAACAACATAAAATCAGCAAAAGGCACTTTAAACAATTTATAGAAGCCCTTTTCAATGCTTTCCATATCAAAATTGCCTTCCGCGTATTGGCGCGCCGCGTACAAAGCAGGCAACAGGGAGAAGAAGGAACATTCCTTGCCGTTATCCCCCCAACAGGTTATCATAACGTCTTGGATGTCGTTTTTGATAACGCTCTTCATCGCAGGAACCATCGTTTGTACGGTAAACCAGTTCAAAGGCGCAAAGCCGTTCCAGCTCCAAGCGCCGCCGCCAAACCAAATATTCCCCTCGAAACATTTATGCGATTCGAACATAGCGTCGTACGTTTGTTGTTTCGAGTGATAATAATCCCAATATACGAGTTCTACGTTTTTAGGCACTTTTTGGGTGATTTCTTCGGGGAAAGAAAGCGGTTCGTCCACGTAATAATCCCCTTTCGTCTTTAAACGGAAGAACATATCACTCCACATATGCGCGGTAAATCCGTATTTTTCTGCAATTTCCGACACTTTATTCAAGTGGCGAAGAATTAACTCGTTACGGTTCTCATAGCCGTGTTTATCTAAGTATCTACCAAGCCCAACCATATGCGCTTCGTCCATACCGATGTTGACGTTGCGCGAAGTAAAGCACTCCGCAATCGTCGCAAAAATTTTATCGATTAAAACGTACGTTTCCGGTTCGTCAATCAACAAAATATCATTGGTGTCAACGATTTTTGCATACGCAGGATGACGAACGAGCGCCGTATAATGCGCCAACGTTTGAATACAGGGAATCAATTCTATCCCCTTCGACTTCGCATACGCGTCGATATCTTTCAATTCCGCTTTCGTGTAACGTCCACGCAAATACCCGAAATACGGTTCACCTTCCACCTCGTACGTATCCTCGGTGTACAATTCCAACGTATTGTATCCCATTTTTTGCAAACAATCAATCATTTGCTTCACTGCGCTTACTTTCATTACCCCGTCACGCGAGCAATCAAGCATTACGCCGAAATGTCTAAATTCCTTCATCCTCTCGTTCTCCTTTTCGTTTCGACGGCATTTTCCGTCCGTTGCAACAGCTTAACCGTGCAAACTATTTCTATTATAATAGAATATTATATTTAAGTCAAGTATTTGAACGTGATTTTTTGCCTTTTATTTCTCTTTCTTCCATTTTCACCGCCGCCTCTTTTTCCTCCGTAACAACGAAAAAACGAGTTTGTCCTCTTTTTCTCCCAATTTCCCCTTTTCGTTTTGAGAAAAATAGTAAAATGTTGAATTATTTTACATTTTTTATCACTCTTTTTACAATAAATATCTTCCAATTCCTCTTAATTCGACAAAAAATAGCAAAAATTTTTTAAGAATTTTTTCCCAATTTTAAGCGAAAATTCGTCAGGGTTTTCCTATCTTTTTCTTGTTTTTCGTCCGTCAAAATTGCCCGCCGCACCCTCGTCGGGGTGATTGAATTTTGAAAATTGTGTGAAAATTTGCTTGCTTTTTCTTCCGCGAATATGATATAATCCATATGATGCGGATTGTGCGTCCTCACGCATATGCGCATTTATACATAAGAATATTTTATTAAAATACGTCACGTAAAACGTCAAAATAGACGAAATGGAGTAGGCATGTATCAATCGATAGTCTTTTTATCAGCAATATTTATAACGGCGCTTGCCCTGCTTTTGTTCTACAAACGCAGCGACAAGGCGTTCGGTTTATTTTTAAAAATCTTCACCGTCGCTTTTTGCGCCGTCGGTTTTTTCCGCTTTATGCTGTCCGACGCATTTTTGTACATCATCAACGGCGGTTTGTTCCTTAATAAATATTATGAAACGACGGATTATTTACAACTCGTGCTGCGTTGGGGCTACTATCTCAACTACGCCGTGTTGCCGATGGCAGTATTTTTTAAGAGCAGACTCTTTAAAAATTTAGCGGCGTATATTTGTTTACCTTTCTCCATCTTATCCGCCGTTTTCTTCAACGACTATATGGTGTATTTCCTTTCCCCTTTGGGGCTTGGGTTGCATTTGACGAGAGGTTTCCGCTACGCGTATTTCATTATAGAATTAGTAATGGCGATTTCTATCCCCTTGCTCTTCCAAATCCGCGAAAAACACCTTTTCAACGTAAAGGATAAATGGGAGTGGATACGTTTCTTTATCGCCTTACCTTTCGTCGCATTTATCATGATGCCCGTTTACGCGCCGCAAGCCATATTGGGTTACGCGCAAGAAACCCTTCAAGCTTTCGAACCTTTCCATATTATATGGCTCGTGTGTCTTTTTATAGGCATCATGGCGCTTTACTACTTGTTCCGTTTTCGAAGCGCGCAAGATAGATATATGCTTTGCGTTTTCTTAACCGTCGTATTGTTCTTCCACTACGATTCGTTGTACTTAATGGGCTTTACCATCAAACGTTTGCCCGTACAGCTTTGCAACATCGCGTCCTATTTCTATCTTATCGCCATCCCCTTCCGTTTGAAGAAGATGTTCCATTTCTGTTTCCTCGCGAATATCGTCGGCGCGTTAATCGCAATTCTTGCGCCCGACTTCTCGACGGGAAGCTTCGGTTTCTGGAATATCCATTACATCTTCGAACACTCGTTGGTAATCGCCATCCCCGCGCTGGTAATGGGGCTTCGTATTTTCCCTCGTTTGGAAAGAAAGTCGATATTATATACGTGGATAGGCTTTTCGTGTTATTTCGTCTTCGTCTTCGTTATCGGGACGCTGTTGAACGGATACGGGCATAGCGTAAACTATTTCTATATGTTCGACTTGGAAATGGCATTTGAATATTTCCCGTTCATTACTTTCACCGAAAACTATCACTACGTATTTGGACGCTTTGAAGTCTACCCCTTGATAATTTGTTTTATCTACGTCGGGTTCTTCCTTCTCTGCCTCCTCTTCTACGCACTTGTCAAACTCTTCTACAAGTTGGAAGACGACCATTTACAGCTTCGATTATCAAGCATAACCCTTTACGAAGAATTAACGGGCAAAAAATCTATACGTCCAAAAGAATTTATCGAATAATCCGCATATACAGCGTTATATCCAACAAGGAGCACATATATGTTAGAAATTAAGAATTTATCAAAAAGCTACGGAAACTCCACGGTGAAAGCCGTTGACAATCTTTCCATCTCCTTAAAAGCCGGTGAAATCTACGGATTCCTCGGCTCTAACGGCGCAGGGAAAAGTACGACGATTAAAAGCCTCGTAGGGATTTACCCCTTCCAAGAAGGCGATATTTTAATCAATGGTATTTCTATCAAAACCGACCCCCTCAACGCAAAAAAACAAATCGGCTACGTTTCCGACAACCACGCCGTATTCGAACGTTTGACGGGTAAAGAATACGTCAACCATATGGCAAATCTTTATAAAGTTCCTATGGAAGAAGTGGAAGAACGTTGCAGCCGTTTGTTGAAAATATTCAAGTTGGAAGAAGCGTTCAACCGCCCTGTTAAGAGTTATTCTCACGGTATGAAACAAAAAATATCCGTTATTGCCGCGCTCGTACACAATCCCAAACTTTGGGTTTTGGACGAACCTTTAACGGGCTTAGACCCCCACAGCTCTTATCAGTTAAAACAAGTTATGAAACAACACGCGCAAGAAGGCAACACCGTCTTTTTCAGCTCGCACATCCTCGACGTAGTGCAAAATCTCTGCGATAGATGCTGTATTATTGAAAAAGGCAAATTGCAAGGCGTGTACGATTTAAAGGAATTGAAAGAAACCAATCAATCCTTGGAAGAAATCTTTATGCAAGCAACCGGTAATAGAATGGAAGAGGAAGTGTAATGAGCACCATTTTAAACCTTTTAAAATTACAAATCGATAATAAAACGGACATCTTAAAAACGGCGTCCCCCAAGAAGATGATAGCGTCCATCATCAAAGTATTGTTGTTGGTGGCGTTGCTTACCGTTGGCGTCGTGCTCGTTTTATTGCGTATTTTTTCGTTAGGTATTACAATCAACGCGGAATTGTTGGCGCTTATTCTCTTAGCAACGCAAGCCATTTCCCTGTTTTTTGCCATAGGCAATATTATCAATACGTTGTATCTTTGTAAAGACAACGATATGTTAATCTGTTTGCCCGTAACCCCCAACCAGCTGTTTATTTCCAAGATTCTCTTGATTTACCTTCGCGAAATAGCAGTAAACTCGATGATTAGCATACCGTTATTCATATCTTTGGGTATTTACGGCGGGCTTAACGCGAGCTTTTTCCTCTCGCTGCCTATCTTAATGTTGCTTTTGCCGATTTTCCCTATTGTTTTGGCGAGCTTTATCAGCATCCCCGTTATGGCGGTGATACGGTTCTTGAAAAAGCACACCGTACTTTCCATTATCGTTATTTTAGGGCTTGTCGCCGCTGTGCTTTGGGGATATATCTCCCTTATCGGCAGCATTGCAGGCAACTTTAACATCGCTACGCAACAATTGGAAACGGTTATCAAAATCAACAGCACCGTGTATAATATCGGCCAACATATCGTTGTATATTTCCAATTGGCGAAAGGTATGCTTTCCTTTGCGCAATGGTATTGGTTTGCCGCGTTTATCGCCATATGCGCCGTAATTTCTACGTTGACGATTTTGGCAATACGCCCCTTATATTTCAAAATGGCAATGTCCAGCTTGGAAAACACTATCAAGACGAAAAGCAAAAATAAGCCTTTTAGAAAAAGCAGTTCTTTCTTCAGCCTTATTAAAAAAGAAACTCTTTGCATCTTCCGTTCTCCTACGGATATCTTTGAGTATTTCCTTTTCACGTTATTGATGCCGTTCATCGTATTCTCGTACGATAGATTATTGACGACGATTACGGTAAACCAAGCCGGTACGAATATGATTTCGGGCGCGCACGTAATGGTCGTGGCGATTCTTGCGATGTTGTCCAACATCTCTTCCGCCTCGGCAGTATCGCGCGACAGCGGCAATTTCTACACCTCGAAAATTATCCCTATCAACTACTATTCGCAAATTTTCGCAAAGTTGGTGTTTAACGCTATATTCACTATCGACGCATTGCTCACTACTATGGTCATATCCTTCTTCTCTTCGCCCAACGCAGTTCCTTGGCAAATCATCCTTGGCACGGTGGCGATTATGTTCGCCTCGATTGGACATATTGCGTGGAGCATCGATATGGACATCAAAAACCCTACCATCAACTTGCAGGGTAACGAAGAAGCGTCTATCACGAGTAAGAGCACGCCCAAGAGCTTAATCAGCGGTTTAATTATAGGGTTTATCCTTGGCATCATTATTATATTGATGTCCAATTATAAGACGTTAATTCTCCCCTATCTTATCATTTTGGGAATTTCCGTTTTGTTTGCTATATACCGCATTTATATGCTGATTTTGCGTATTCATTTAAGTTACGATAAGATAGAAATGTGAGGAAGTTATGAAAAAGACAGTTATTATAATTTTAGCAGTACTTCCCATATTCCTTCTTGTCACTATCGCTTTTGCGGGCAAGATATTGTCCTACTATCAAGACATCGCGGTAGAGCGTGTCGCTTTCGTAGACATATTGAATAACGAATGGGAAGAAGACGACAAGTTTGAAATTCAAATGGGAACGGAAAAAGCAACGACTATCCGTATTTATCCCGAATACGCAACGAATAAAGAAGTAACCTATACTTCTTCGGACGAAAGCATTTGCACGGTAAACGAAAACGGCGTTATATACGGCGTATCCTATGGCAACGCGCAAATTCTCGTCACGACGAAAGACGGCAACCGAACGGCTTTCTTAAACGTATTGGTGCGCGCCGATAAAGTTATTGGCGTAACCTTGCCCGTACACGAGAAAACGTTGAATATCGGCGATTCGTTTAAATTGACGCCCGAAGTACAACTCCCCGTGGCTGATAACAAAAACGTATTGTTCGCTTCCTCCAACCCTGCGGTTGCGAAAGTAAACGCAAGCGGCGAAATCACCGCGCTTAGCGAAGGAACGGCAAAAATCTCCGTAACGACGGTCGACGGCGAATACACGGATACTTGTACCGTAACGGTTATCAAAGGCATACCGACGCTCGTATTTGATTTCACAAACGCTGATTTCATCACGAAAGCCGGCAGCACGTACGTCACGTCCACGCCAACGATTTCGTTAAATGATTATATCGTTTTCAATCCAGAAAAGGTAAATAAAGAAGATATACACGTCAAAGCCACCTCCAACGGCAGCGCCGTGGAAATCGACCAAAACCACGTATTGACCTTTAAAAAGAACGCGTTGATACAACTTATGGTATACGTAGGCGACGAAGCGAAGCCCGTTTACCAATCGAAAATACTTCTCGAATGGAAGTAAAAACAACAAAACTTTCCTATCAAACCATTTCATTCGTGGTATTGAAACGGATTGTTTTGATGATATAGAGAATAAGAAAAAAATAAGGAGAAAAAGTTTATGAACATCATTAAAAAACTTTTCGGACCTCTTTGTCTGGCAGCATTGATGATGATAGGTGCAACGGCGTGCGACGCGACGGAAAAAATCGAAAACGAAAACCCGAACAATACTCCGCCTCCCGCAACCACCCCCATCACCTATACGTTAAACTTGACTGCAGACAAAACGACCGCGCTCCGCGGCGACGAAATCACGCTTTCCGCATTTTTACACGCTGAAGGCGAAGAAGACGTAGCGGCAGAAGGCGCAGCATACCAAATCGTAGAAGGCGGCAGTTACGCAACGCTCACGTCCAATAAAATAACGATTGGACAAAACGCCCCGCACAATACGATTATCAAGGCAAAAGCCAAGGTGGGCGCAACTGATTCGAACATTATCGAAATCAAAGTAAACGTACCTTTAACGGGCGTTTCTATCAGCGCAGGCAACGTCACGAACGTAATGAGCGGTAACAGCGTTTCGCTTACGAAAACGCTCTCCCCTGCCGGCGCAGACACGAGCGCGCTTCAATGGAAAATCACCGAAGGCGCAGATTACTGCACGATGAACGGCGACGTCCTTATCGTCAACGCAAACGTTGCGACGGGCACGATTATCAAAGTGCAAGCGGTAAGCGGCGAAATCGAAAGTAACGAACTTTCCTTCATCGTTGGTTATCCTTTGGAAGACATCACCGTTTCTATCGGCGACGTCACGAACGTATTGAAAGGTGAAAGCGTTACGCTTACCAAGACGATAACCCCCTCGCAAGCAGACGTGAGCGCGTTCCAATGGCAAATCACCGAAGGCGCAACGGCTTGCTCGATTAGCGGCGACGTACTTATGGTAAAATCGAACGCTACGACGGGCACGATAGTCAAAGTAAAAGCGGTTTGCGGCGACGTTGAAAGTAACGAAATTTCCTTCATCGTCGGCTATCCCATCACGGAAATTACCGTTGGTGCAAACGGCGTTACCAATATCTTGAAAGGTAGCAACCTTACCCTTACCAAGACGGTACTTCCCGAAGAAGCTGACGCAACGGAAGCGCAATGGCAAATCGTTGAAGGTTCTTCCGCTTGCTCGATAAACGGCAACGTACTTTCCGTAAACGCAAACGCAACAACCGGCACGGTTATCAAATTGAAAGCGGTAAACGGCGAAGTAGAAAGTGACGAACTTTCCTTCATCGTCGGCTATCCTATCACGGATATCAACGTCAGCGCAAACGGCGTTACCAATATTTTGGCTGGCAACAGTATGACGCTTACCAAGACGGTACTTCCCGAAGAAGCTGACGCTGCAGAAGCGCAATGGCAAATCACCGAAGGCAACAACGTTTGTACGGTAAACGGCAACGTGCTTTCCGTAAACGCAGGCGTAGAAACCGGCACGGTTATCAAGCTGAAAGCGGTTTGCGGCGAAGTAGAAAGTGACGAACTTTCCTTCATCGTCGGCTATCCTTTGCAAGAACTCCGCGTAAGCGTAGCAGGTTCTACCAACGTTTCCGCAGGCTCTACCGTTACCCTCAACGTAACGCGTATCCCTGCCAACACGACGAACGGCGATTACACGTGGGACATCACGCAAGGCGAAGGATATTGCACGATTGAAAACGATAAATTGATTATCGATAGCGAAACGCCTTTCGACACGGTTATCAAATTCAAAGCGGTTGGCGCAGTAGAAAGCGACGAAATCACGGTTGTTATCGGTATTCCCATCGAAGGTATTTCCGTAAGCTCCACCGCCCCCGCCATTTTGGAACACGGCGGCAGCTACGACGTATCCTTTACGGCAACGCCCGCAGGCGCAAGCACGCACGCGGTAACGTGGCGTACCTTAGATGAAAACGACAACCCCGTAGCGTGGGCAAACGTTGCAAACGGCAAATTGAACATCAGCAGCAACGCGCCTCACGGCGTAACGTTAATCGTCAAAGCGATTAGCGGTAGCATTGAAAGCAACGAACTTTCCTTCCAAGTAGGTATCGCTTTGGAAAGCCTTACCCTTGCAGTAGTAGGCGTCGACGCGAACGAAGACGGCAAATACAATATCGAACCGACGGAATCTTGCACGTTTAACGTAACGAGAGTTCCTGCCGCCACGACGGATTCATCTTTCGAATACGACTTTGTAAGCGGCGAAAACCTTTGCGAGATTTTCGGTGACAGATTGCAAGTTAAGAAAGGCGCAACCATCGGCCAAGAAATTAAAGTAAGAGTAGTAAACGGCGATATTGCAAGTGAATACGTAACCATTATCGTAGGCGTTCCCGTAGAAGGACTTACCCTTTCCAGCACCGCGCCCTCCGTATTGGCGCACGGCGGCAACTATCCTCTTAACGTTGCTATTGCGCCCACCAACGCAAGCGCACAACCGATAACGTGGGTACTTTCCAACGAAAATTGGGCTTCCGTTGCAGGCAACGTGCTTTACGTCAACCAAAACGCGCCCCACGGCTCGACGTTGACGGTGAAAGCGGTTTGCGGCGGCAAAGAAAGCAACGTACTTTCCTTCCAAATCGGCGTAGCCTTGACCGGCCTCAACCTTTCTATGGCAGGCAGCAAGAACGTTGACCCCAATTCTTCGCGTACCTTCTCCGTAACGAGAATCCCCGCAGAATCGACGGATACGACGTACGAACTCGTCGCAGTAGCAGGCGCACAATACTGCTCGATTGTAGGCAACGTACTTACGGTGAACGAAGACGCGCCTATCGGTGCAGTCATCTCCGTAAAAGCGGTAAACGGCACAATTGAAAGTAACGTCATTGCCGACATTATCGTAGGTAAACCCATCACGGCAATCAACGCGACGGTAAACTCGACGGAAATCGTGAAAGGCAATATGGCAATCCTTTCCGCAACGACCACCCCTGCAAACGCAACGGCGAAATACAACTGGGTGATTGTGGAAGGCGACGCGTTTGCAACGCTTACGGATAATATCCTCACCGTCGCTAAAAACGCAACGACGGGCGCGACGATTAAAGTAAAAGCGGTTTGCGGCGACGTTGAAAGTAACGTTATCACCATCACCGTAATGCCTACGCAAGAAGAAATCAACGCAAGCACGTATCGTTTCATCCTTGACGATGAATTGAAAATCGACACGGCGGAAACTTCTATCCCCGTATTGGAAGCAATGATTATCAACGCTAACGGTGAAGAAATCACCGATAAACCTCTCGTATTCGAAGTGATTGACGGTGCTGAATTCCTTTCTATCACTTACAGCGGATACGTATGTAACTTTAAGGCGTTGGGCCACGGCGAAGCTACCGTAAGGGTATACATCGACGGCATCAGCGATATTTCTAAGGAAACGAAAGTAAACGTAGTCGTTCCTCCCGAATTCGTTGACCTTCCCGAAGTGTTTAGAGGCACGAGATTGAACTACACGTTCAATTACGCGTTGACCGATTACACCAGCACGAGCGCAGCAGGCAAACCTTCTGCATTGCCTTTCGTTTGCTTACCCAGCTCTAGCGCGGGCAAACCCAACCCTTGCACCGACCTTGTCTACACCTTCGCGCACGAAGACGGCACGACGGGCGATGCAGTGGCAACCTATGCAAATGGCAAAATTACCTTTAAGAAGACGGGTAACGTTACGGTAACGGCAACGTCCAATTCGGGCAGTATCCGCGAACAATCCGTTTCCTATAACTTCAACATCAACAACGGTTACAACGTGTATTCCTTCCAAGAAGCAGCCAGCTTCCTTCCCTCGGATGCCTACACCGGACAAATCGTCAACTTCGTTGCCTTGGAAAAGGTAGTAGGCAACGTTGACCATGCAGACGATATCAACGACGGCGTCGCTGACGGCAAGTACAACTACGGCTACGCGTTCGTTCCCGAAACTGCGTTAAAACCGAAGTCTGAACAATCTTTCGAGGAAGTTAAGCATGCGGGTAAAACCCGTATCATAGCTGTTAATAAGAGCGCGCACATCAACGGCAACAACTTCACCGTGGACGCCTCCAACCTGCGCGTAATTCTCGAAAGCGAAATAAACGAATATTACGGTGAAAATGGTACTGGGAAAGACGTAGCTGAAGCCAACCGATATCTGACGCACGGCGCATTGGTTGCCATTGAACCTTATCAAGCAGGTATGAGCAACGGCGAAGGCACTATCACGGGTGATTTCTACGCGATAATCAACGATTTGTCGATAAAAGGCAACGCGCCTATCACGTATGAAAACAAAGTAACCCCCGGTCTCTTTAGAGGCGCGTACGAAGCAGGTATCGTCATTGGGCACGTCACGCAACCCCACGCCAAATATCTCGTCGACGTCAACAACGTAACGGCAGAAGGCTTCAAAAACGGCTTTATGATTACCAACGCCGTTTCCAGAGAAGTAGAAGGCAAAGTTGTACCCAGCGTATTCGAAAACGCGTACGCGCACAACTGTTGGCAAAACGGCATTGGTATACGTTCGTCGATTATCACGATGAGAAATCTTAAGCTTGGCGCTTGCGGTGCTGCCGGCATCGAAATGTACCCTGAATTTTCTAACCAAGCGGGCAACAATAACAACGAAGCGCAACAAATCACCTTCGAAGGTAGCATCGACGCAAAAGGTAACTTGCATAAGATGGACACGTCTTATCTCAATACCTATAATATTGACCTTACCGCTTTAGGCGCAGGGAAATTTACCTTTGATATGATATACAACGCTTCCCTTTCGGTGCTTCGCAACAGCCTCTTCGGCGCGGAAAACACGCCTGAAATCAATGCGAAATGGGCAAATATTCTTGGTCATATGCAAACGAGCGACCAACAAGTAAGTCTTGCATTGATTATGGTAGCTGACGTTGGTACCTTGGCGCCGAATCACACCGTTCCTTCTTATGTAAGTGAATTGGGCGGTATTATTGATGCGGCAAACTTGCCTACGGCTTCCATTAACACGACGCACGCGTTTATCCGTATGCCTATCAAATTAAATGAAAGCGTCACACTTGGTACTGTGTTATTGTACAACATCCATTACGGCAAAACCGCATAAGGATAGTTTGTAAAACAACTCAATAAAAACTATTTTCCCCCGATTGCGGAAACGCAATCGGGGTTTTTCCTTTCTTTTTTCGTCAATAACAACGAGAGGGAACGGTTGCCCGTTCCCTCTCGTTGCTTTACGTCTTATTAAACGCCGTAAATCGCCCGTATTTCGTCGATTTCACATCTTGTAAGATAAACACTCGGTTTATGCTTTTGCGCGGTTTTTGCCGCCAAATACGGCTGTTTTTTATTTCCTTGTTTTGCTTTATTCTAAAATATCTTTGATATACGCGCGGAGCAAGGTTTTTGGCATCGCGCCGCTGTACGTTTTTTTCACTTTGCCGTCCTGCCCGATAAACACCGTCAGCGGTATAGAAGATACGTCATACGCGTCTGCCGCGTCGCCGTCTATATCGTAATAGGTGGGAAAGGTATACCCGTTTTCGTCTAAAAACGCCTCCACTTCCGCCACCGTATTTCCACGCCAATGTAACTCGTTGACGAACACGAAGGAAACTTCGTCTTTATATTCTTCGTACAAATCTTGAAAGGCAGGCAATTCCGTCTTGCAAGGCGGACACCAAATCGCCCAAAAATTGACCACTATCGGTTTATTGGACATTTCGTACAGGGAAACGGCGTTGCCGTTTTTATCTTCCACGGTAAAATCCTTGTCCACGCCTTTTAATTCCGACCGCTGACACGCGCCTCTAAACACGGTAAACGACAGCGCGCATAGCGTCGCCACCGCCGCCAACAGCACCCACAGCGTTATCTTTACCCACAACGGGCGTTTTTCCGCATTTTTCGTGTTCTTCATATTTTCTTTACAGTAAATTTTCTTCCGTCAGCGTAACGATGCCGTATTTTTTAAAGATTTCTTCCGCGCGTTCGGTATCCGACGTCTTTACGACGATAGAGCCTTCTTCGCTCGCCACGGAAAGCCCGTACATATACTCCACGTTCAACTCTTCCGCGGAAATGACGCGTAAAATATTTTGCAGCGCGCCGGGCGTATGCGGAGCTTGCACGATAAACACGTCCGTCAGCATACTGGAAAACCCTGCGGAAGACAACGCTTTTTTGCCCTCTTCCGCCTTATTGGAAATAATACGCAAAATGCCGTATTCCGCCGTATCGGCAAGGCTCAGCGAAAGGATATTGACGTCGTTTTCCTTCAAAACGTCCAATACTGCGCCCAAACGCCCTTTTCTGTTTTCTATAAATACCGAAATTTGTTTTGCCGTCATAGTTTTCCCCTTTTTATTTCGTATTCCGTAAATCTTTAATACGCTTGGCTTTCCCCTCAAAACGTTGCAACGTGTTCGGCGATTCCAAACGGATTTTCGCATCTAATCCAAGCACCACTTTCAACTTATTCCTCGTCGTCGCTTCAATGCGTTGCAATTCCGCAAACGAGTCCGTTTCCTTATTGAGTTCCACACGCACCGTCAGTTTGTCCGTATAGCCCTCTCTTTCCACGATAATTTCGTAATGAGGACCGAGCTCTTCCACGGATAACACCACTTCTTCAATCTGTCCGGGGAAGACGTTGACGCCACGGATTTTTAACATATCGTCGCTTCTGCCCGACAAGTTTTCCATACGCACCGTCGTTCTTCCGCAAGCGCACGGCTCGTAGAAAAGGCGCGTAATGTCTTTCGTGCGGTAACGGATAAGCGGCAACCCTTCTTTTTTGATACAGGTGATAACCAGTTCCCCTTTCTCGCCCGCAGGCAACACTTCGCCCGTCGCGCTGTCGATGATTTCAGGGATAAAATAATCTTCGTTGATGTGCATACCGCAATGTTCTAAACACTCGCCCGAAACGCCGGGGCCCATCAACTCGCTCATGCCGTAGTTCGACGTAATCTTCACGTCCCTGCCCCACGCCAAATGCATTTCTTCACGCATCGCGTCCGTCAACAATTCGCTGCCAACAAGCGCAATTTTGATATGCAAATCGGTTTGCGGTTCAATGCCGTTTTGCCTAGCCACTTCGGCAAGTCGCAACGCGTACGAGGGCGTAGCAACCAAAAGCGACGTTTTAAAATCTTGCATATACATCAGTTGCTTTTCCGAGTTCCCCGTCGAAGAAGGCACGATAGCCGCGCCGATTTTTTCCAAGCCGTAATGCAAACCCAGCGCGCCCGTGAACATACCGTAACCAAAACAAATTTGCGCCACGTCCTTTTCACTCGCGCCGCCCATACAAGCGATACGGGAAACGCAGTCCGTCCACGTTTCCAAATCGGCTTGGGTGTACCCTACCACCGTAGGTTTCCCCGTCGTGCCGGAACTTGCGTGAATACGCACGATTTTATCTTGCGGCACGGCAAATAACCCAAACGGATAGGTATCGCGCATATCTTGCTTCGTTGTAAAAGGCAATTTTGCCAAATCTTTCAGCGTTTTGATATCCTGCGGCTTTACGCCCTTTTCGTCCATTTTTGCGCGGTAATACGGCACTTTATCGTATACTCTTGCCACCGTTTCTTGCAAACGGGAAAGCTGTAAAGCTTCCATTTCCTCGCGCGAAAACGTTTCTTCTTTCGACCAAATCATTTCTCTTCCACCGCCTTTTCTTCCTTATCTGTCTTATCTTCAAACGCCGCTTGCGTTTCCTGCGTAGGCGCTTTGGTAAACAAACTGACCACCGTCGTAATTATCAGCGAAAACGCCATACAAATCACGCCTATCATCGGCGAACAGTTGATTCCGTCTTGCAACGCTTTGCCAAAGGCGCAATCCCAACCGTTTTTATCGTAACCGAAGATGAAAATCAGCGTCACCGTCAGCACGAGCGAGCTGATAATCGAGCTCCACACCGCAGGCCGCGAAACCTTCTTCCACAATACGCCAAGCACGTACGGGCCCATAAAACAACCTGCCAACACGCCCCAGCTTAACCCCATAAGGTAGGCAATGGCGGAAATTTTGTATTTCTCGTTGAGAATTGCCAGCACTACGGAAATCGCCACGAACACCAAGCACAGCGATTTCAGCACCCAATTCACCTTTTTATCCGAGGCGTTGGGGTTGATTTTTCCCTTATAGATATCCACGGCAACGACGGACGCCGACGCCAGCGACACCGACGAGAGGGTGGACATACTCGCCGATAAAATCAATACGGCAAGGACGCCGATAAGCCCCGACGGAATCACCGCTTTTATCATCAAAGGGATAATATTATCGCTACCCTGCACAAGCGCATTGGGGAAATACGCGGAAAGCGCGCCCGTAAAATATGCGCCAAACCCAATAATAAGGGCGAATAACGTGCTTACCACCGTGCCTTGCATAATCGCTTTGTTATCGCGCACGGCGTAGTATTTATGTATCGTTTGCGGCAACGCCCATACGCCAAACGACGTCAAAAGTATCAACGAAATCAGCGATACCGTATTGCCGTACAAACCCGTGTTCGCGCTGGAAAACGTAAACCAACCCAGTTCGCTGCTGCTCGTAAGCTTGCTCAAATCCCAATCGACGTTGCCGTGATTCATAAAACAAATCACCATCGCCACTACGCCGATAAGCATAATAATGCCTTGAATAAAATCGGAAAGCGCCGTCGCGAAATATCCCCCGAAAAAGAGATACAACGCCGTCAGCGCAGCAAGCGCCAACATAATTACCCAGCCGGGAATATCAAATACAACCATAAAAAGCGAACTCAATCCGTTGTACACCGACGCGGAATACGGGATTAAGAACAAGAAAATGATTACCGCGGAAACGATTTTTAACCGACGGCTGCCGTACCGTTTCTCGAAAAATTCCGGCATCGTTTTTGCAGCCAAACGGGTGGTCATAGTTTTGGTGCGTTTTGCCAATACCAACCAAGCGATAAGCGAACCGAGTATGGCGTTGCCAATACCAATCCACACCGCCGCCAAACCGTACTGCGCGCCGAATTTCCCTGCATAGCCTATGAAAATAACAGCGGAAAAATACGTCGTTCCGTACGCAAACGCCGTCATCCAACCGTTAAGCCCCTTCTTCCCTGCCAATAAAAAATCGTTTACCGACTTGGAACGGTTGCGCGTGTAAATCGCAATCCCTATCATGCTCAACGCATATATTGCCAAAATTATATAATCCCAAACCATTTTATCTTTTGCCTTCTTATTTGTTTTTTTGATTTTTAACCAAAATTTAATCGAATTTTGTGATTATTGTTTATTATAGCATATTATCAAGAGCCTGTCAACCGAACGACAGGGATACGAACAATCTTTCTAAAATAAAAAACACGCCGAGGCGTGTTTTTTACGTATTACGTTTTATCAATCCGTGAAATCTTCAATCGCGTCTGAAGAACCGAAATACACCCACTTGCCGTCGCGCGTAGGCGAACCGACGTCTTCAGCGTCCACGCCGTATATTGCCAAGCTTGCAAGGAAAATTCCGGCGTTATATTTTACTTCTTCGTAAAACTCTTTGGCGTCTTCCTTATTTTCAAATAAGCAAGCAACGATTACGTCGCGTTCCGTCAAGCTTTCCGATTTTCTCGCGATAAGTAAGCCTTCGTCGTCGTCCTTATTTTCAGCGATGATGTCTACTTTATATCCCTCCGCAGACATTTTCTTATACGCTTTATCCAAATTCGTAGGCGCGCAAGCCGCCAACGTCATACAACCCAGCGCAGAAGCCGCCGCCAAAGCCAACCATTTTGCTCTTTTTTTCATAAAAACTATCCTCCTAATTGACGTCTACTAATTTTATTATAGCAGTTTTTTTAATTTTTGCAATAGGTCTATGAAAAAAACACGATTTTTTTATGCGTCGGTATTATACTCGGCAATGTACGGAAGATTTCTATATAACTCCCCACAATCCAAGCCGTATCCTATGACAAACAAATCCGGAATCGTAAATAAAGACAAATCCGCCTTAAAATCCACCACCCTACGCGAGGGTTTATCAAGCAACGTTATTACGCGCAAAGAAGCAGGATTACGCGATTTTAACACCTTTACGATATCGTTTAACGTCCTGCCCGTATCGATAATATCCTCAATGATAACCACGTGACAATCGGTGATATCTCTATCCAAATCCATCGTAATTTTCACTACGCCCGAAGATTGTGTGCCGGCATAATAGCTTTTCGCGCACATAAACGCAATTTCACAAGGTACGTTTACCGCGCGGCATACATCCGCCATAAACACAAACGCGCCTTTTAAGATACTGACAAGCAATATGGGACGGCCGTCATAAATTTCGTCAATGGCCTTTCCCGCTTTTTGAATTGCCGCTTGAATTTCCTCTTGCGAAATCAAAACACGTTTGATTTTATTTTTATATCCCGTTATTAACTCGTTTTGATTCATATACTTTTCCTACGCTTAACGTTGTTAAAAAGTAGTTGGAACAAAGAAATATACCACAAAAAGCAAGGCTATAACGATAGTAACCACTTTCAAATCCCAAACGGGTTTCTTAATTTCTTCGCCGTCTTCCGTTGCATTTGCCTTCTTCGATTTGATTTTGTACGAAATTAAATCGCCAAGATAGCCGAAAATATCAATAATCACATACGAAAGAATACCAAATCCAATACCTTCCGTAATGGAATAACAAAGGGGCATCATAGCAATCGTAAGGAAGGTAGGCACGAATTCTTTCACGCTGTCCACTTTCACGTCTTTTACGCCTTTCAACATCAAGCAACCAACCCAAATCAAGGCAGACGAAGCTGCTGCGCCGGGAATAGACGCAAACAAGGGCAATAAGAATATAGAGAACAGGAATAAACCTGCGGTAACGAGCGACGTAAGCCCCGTTTTACCACCTGCAGAAATCCCTGCGCCCGATTCAACAAACGTCGTAACCGTGGACGTACCAAACAATGCACCTGCACACGTTGCAACCGAGTCGCAAACCATAATTTTATCATAGTTTACCGGCGTACCGTCTTCCGTTATAAGACCTGCCGCCGAACAGCAACCAACGCAAGTACCCATCGTGTCGAACATATCAATCATACAGAAAGTAATAACCGTCATAATAAGCGACATTACGGGCACGCCGTCAGCAAAAGAGAAACCTTCGGTAAACACAGCAAAGAACGCGCCGCCCTTAGAGGGGTCGAACGAGAAAAAGTTGGCAAAATGTTCCCAAAACGCCCAAGTTTCTCCCGACCATTTCGTCACGCCGATACTGGGAATCATACCCAGCAACGTTGCGGCGATGATACCGATAATAACCGCACCTTTAATCTTGAAATGAGAAAGTACGACGATAACCAAAAAACCGAAGAGGCAAACCAAAGCAGGACCAACAGACGCCATATCCCACGTCGATAATTTAACCATATCGATAACCGTACCGTCCCCTACGACAACAATCCCTGCATTGGCAAGCCCAATTAAGGCGATGAATAAACCAATACCAACGGAAATTGCTTTTCGTATCGATTCGGGAATACAATCAAAAATAATCTTTCTGATAGACGTACCTTGAATTTTAAAGATACTTAACCCTAAAAATAATAACCCCGAAATAAAGACGAGCAACATGGAGTTCCCAAACGACAGCGAGAAACCAATCAAGCTACCGCCAAGCAAACCGCCCACCATCGAATTTAATCCTAAGCCGGGTGCTTGCGCTAAAGGCAACTTCGCATAAATAGCCATGAACAACGTCCCTAAAAAGCCGCCAAGTGCCGTCGCCACGAACACGGAAGAATACATATATCCGTAAGTAGACGAGTTAAACAGGTCTAACATAAGCAAGGGATTCAACGTAAGAATATACGCCATCGCCAAGAAGGTTACGACGCCTGCCATGATTTCAGTTCTTACCGTTGTTTTCTTGCTTTCGTCAAAACCAAGAAACTTACAAAACTTGTTCATAACAATCTCCTTTTTTTGTGCTCGCGCACAATATTTTACCTATTGTAACATCTTTTGACAAAAATTGCAATACTATTATGGATTTTTTTTGTAATTATTTATTATTTCCTATTACTATCTCAAAAAAACGTTTGCTATAATGTGATTTTTATCATCTCAGCGCCACCCAAAAAAACAATTCTTCCCTTTTCCTTTCTTTACTTCTCCATACCGCAAGCATAACATTGCTTGGATAACACTTCTTCGTTTTTGATACTGCTGTATACCCTATATCCCCCTGCAAAGTTGTACGTCTCAAAGCCATTTTGGCTTAAAATCCGCGTCGCCAGATAGCTGCGAAGTCCGCTTTGACACATCACGTAGATTTTTTTGCTCTTATCAAGCTCGCCCAAACGTACTCTTATTTCATCCAAAGGGATATTGATAAATCCGTCGGCGTGCCCTCGCGTATATTCCAACGGAGTGCGAGTATCCAACAAAATCACGTCGTTTCTTGCGCGCAAAGCGGAAATATCCTCAAAATAGAACTGTTTTACAATGCCATTTTTGATATTTTCCGCAACGAACCCAGCCATATTTACAGGGTCTTTTGCCGAAGAATACGGCGGTGCGTAAGCGAGGTCCAGTTCCTTTAATTCGTCTGCCTTCAACCCTGCCCGCATTGCCGTTGCTATCACGTCAATGCGTTTATCAACGCCGTCATAGCCGACGATTTGCGCCCCTAAAATTTTGTACGACTCTTTTCCAAAAATCAGTTTCAAGGTCATCGCCGTTGCATTGGGATAGTACCCCGCGTGCGAATTTTGCGTTAAAATAATTTTCTCGTAGGCATAGCCGTTCGCTTTTGCTTGCTTTTCGTTTATTCCCGTCGTTGCCACCGTCATATCGAACAATTTTATCACGGACGAGCCTTGCGAACCTTTGTATGCGCTGTTAAAGCCGCAAACGTTATCGGCAGCGATACGACCTTGCTTGTTGGCAGGCCCCGCCAAAGAAATCACCGAATCTTGCTCGGTTATAAAATGCTTCACTTGTACCGCGTCCCCTACGGCGTAAATATCGGCAACGGACGTTTCCATTTTTTCGTTGACTTTAATTGCGCCTTTCACCCCGAGCGCCAACGCAGCTTTTTTCGCCAGCGTATTTTCAGGCGTTACGCCAACGGCAAGCACCGCCATATCCGAGGCAAGTTTGTTTCCGTCGGCAAACGTCAACAGCACTTTATCATTTTCAAGACGCATCGAAGTCGTATTTGCGTTTAATAGAAGTTGTACGCCTCTGCTTCTAAATTTCGCGTGGATAAAGGACGCCATATCATAATCCAAAGTCGGTAAAAGGTGGTCACCACGCTGAACAACGGTCGTTTTTATTCCTAACGTAGTAAGATTTTCCGCCATTTCAAGCCCGATAAACCCACCGCCGATAACCACCGCCGTTTCAGGCGGTTTGTTCTCTACAGCCGCGCGAATTTTCAGCGTATCTTCTACCGTACGGAGGGTAAACGTCCTTTCGTTTTCTGCATAGAAATCGGGAAAAACGGGCTTTGCACCGGGGGATAAAATCAGTTTATCATAAGTTTCCGTAAAGCTCGTTCCCGTTTGTAAATTGGTCACGGAAACGGTTTTGTTTTTCACGTCAATATCCGTTACCTCGTGATGGACTTTCGCTTGGATTTTGAAACGTCGAAAAAAGCTTTCTGGGGTTTGCAAGGTCAAATCTTCCTTATCTTCAATAACCCCACCGACGTAATATGGCAAACCGCAGTTTGCATAAGAAATATACCCCGAACGTTCAAAAATAATTATTTCCGCGTTTTCATCCAACCTTCTTATTCTTGCCGCCGCCGTTGCACCACCTGCAACCCCACCAACGATTACAATTTTCATAATAAGCCCCTCCTTTGTCATATTATACCTCTTTTCACCGCGTTTTTCAACCCCCTTTTAAATACTTCTTTTAAAAACGTACTTTCTTCTATCAAACAGCCATCCCAAATCCTCTTCCTCAACATTTATCGCAGAACAAATATAACGTGGATAGCATTTTAATAGTAGTTTTTTCACGATAAATCACTTAACCCTGTCGTTTCTTTGATAAAGGCAATTTTTTATTCGTTATCTATTGTATTATAGATAATCAATAGCCGCAACCACACACAAAAAGGACACCCTACAAGGTGTCCTTTTTGTGGTGGGCAGAGGTGGATTCGAACCTATAGAAAATCTTAAAAAAGCTAGGTTTTTCAAGGGACTCAGCCCCTTTCTCCCAATAACACCCCAAAAATTGGCACTGCATTTTCGTATTACCACACAACTATTTTCACCTATAAAAGCAACTAACCACCCTTATGGATTGTTAGTTTTTAGGATTCAATACAAACCATACATATAGGACTCCTCTTTCCAATAATTTATTTCAATTTCTCAAAGTGCAATTTTTTTCCGCATTTCTGCACTTTAAAAGAAAAATACCGCCAAATAAGCGTGAAAACTTATTGGCGGTATTAGAATGAAATTTAGTCAATTTTATAAAAAATAAAGACTGGATATATTTTAAGGATTTTTTATGGGCTATGTATTTTTACACTTTCTTAGGGTGGTACCCTCGCACTATCCAAACATCGCGGATACCCTTTGCTATAGGCTCAAACTCAGCCATTGTATTGCAATAATTACTTTTACTATTATTACAAGGATAACAAGCCCAAACAACATTTCCAGATTGATAATCCCCATTAGAATCAATTCTATCAACCTCTAAACTAAGACCTCGATGTCCACCACGCGTAAAATCCCAATGGCTCATGAAGAAGTCTCTACAATCCGTCTCGGAAATACCACAATGAGCGCAAAACTTAGGAGTATTCCCCATCATTTCTCTTTTTTGTCGAGTAGTCAAAAAATGTTTTTTTCATCGCACCAATTATCCCATTTCCCTATTCCATTTTTAATTTTTTCGTTTTGAAAATATCAGGATATTTTTGACGCAATAGCTTTTCGTTTTCTGCATTTTTAGAGCAAAAGACTGCACCATAAATAATATCTCTACCAATCAAATCCGTTCGTTGGTCTAATTGCACACTCGCTGTAGATTTACTCGATTTCATATGCTCAAAAAGTCTAAACCCTAAATTAATATCTTTTCCCCAATATAAAGGATAATAGTTTTCCAATCCTTTCTCGCCAAGTGGTATCCAATCATAAAAATTTAAGTCTTTTTTTTCATCTTTATGTTGCAAAAAAAACTCTTCAGCTTCACTGGTTGCCAATTTGATAGCAATACCATAAACGCCACCTCGCTCTTGCAACTTGGGTTTATTACCTTCTTGCCATTGAACTTTTCCTTCTATATAATTCCTAATATCAGCACCAACTACTTTAATAATAGTATCTACTACAATGTTTGCCATAAAATTTCTCCTTTTCGCTTGTTCCTTAAAACCAAATTTTAATTCGTATCTACATATCCCCAAACAACAGATAGATAAGAAACATTTATGAATTTCTGAGATGTATCAGACCAAACTCTAAAACAACAATTCCAATAATCGTCCCAACCTTCCAATTTACTATCACTTTCACAAAATATGGTTAATTGATCACAACAAAAGAACGCACAACAATCAATAACAATTACACTGTCAGGGATGATTATTTCCGTTAAGCTATCGCAATTATAGAACGCATAAGCGTCAATGCTTGTTACGCTGTCACCGATTACTACATTCGTTAAGCTGGTACAATAATAGAACGCATAATTGCCAATGCTTGTTACGCTGTCACCGATTTCTACACTCGTTAAGCTGTCACAATAATAGAACGCATAATCGCCAATGCTCGTTACACTGTCAGGGATGACAATTCTACCCATATGAGAACAACCCCAAAATGCACTACCCACAATTATCTTCGTATCTTCGTTGATTGTATAACTGCTGTAATCATCATTTACTGTTCCTATCAACGCGTAATAAGGGTTATCTTTGCTGCCCAAATATTTACAATTGCCATATGTGTTATAGGTTAAGCTGCCGCAAGAAGAGAACGCAGAATCGCCAATGCTTGTTACACTGTCAGGGATGATTATTTCCGTTAAGCTGTCACAATCATAGAACGCACGTTCGCCAATGCTTGTTACGCTGTCACCAATTTCTACATTCGTTAAGCAGTCGCAATCATAGAACGCTTCATAGTCAATGCTTGTTACACTGTCAGGGATGATTATTTCCGTTAAGCTGTCACAATCTTTGAACGCATAATTGCCAATGCTTGTTACGCTGTCACCGATTTCTACACTCGTTAAGCTGTCGCAATCATAGAACGCAGAACCGCCAATGCTTGTTACACTGTCAGGGATTATTATTTCCGTTAACCTGTCGCAATTTTTGAACACGTTTTCAGCAATTATCTTCGTATCTTCGTGGATTGTATAGCTGCTGTAATCATCATATACCGTTTCTATCAACGCGTAATAAGGGTTATCTTTGCCGCCTAAATATTTACAATTGCCATATGTATTATAGGTTAAACTGGTGCAACCTTTGAACGCAGAATAGTGAATGCTTGTTACGCTGTCAGGGATTATGATTTCCGTCAATCTGTAACAAGAATAGAACGCAGAAGTGCAAATCATTTTTACACTATCGCCTATTTCTACGCTCGTTAGGCTGGAGCAATTATAGAACGCTTCATAGCCAATGCTTTCTACACTGTCACCAATTACTACACTCGTTAAGCTAGAACAATTATAGAACGCATCGGAGTTTATCTGACCGCCCGTTATCGTTACTTTCTTTAACGACGTAGGTATATAATAATGATAATACTTGTTCCCTTTATTATATTGATACGTTGCACCGCTGATGGTAGAAGAGCTTGAACGAGTAGTATATCCAAAGATATACCCAAATACCGATTGATACCATGTTGCATCCTTGCTTGCCCCCACAAACGGCAACGTGATTTCCGTTAAACCTCTGCATCCACGGAAAGCCCCTTCGCCAATACTTTCTACACTGTCTCCTATTTCTACACTCGTTAAGCTGTTGCAATAAGAGAACGCAGAAGTGCTAATCGTTTTTACGCTGTCGCCTATTTCTACGCTCGTTAAGCCGGAGCAATTATAGAACGCTTCATAGCCAATGCTTTCTACACTGTCACCAATGACTACGCTCATTAAGCCGTCACAATCATAGAACGCATAATTGCCTATGCTCGTTACACTGTTGGGGATTATTATTTCCGTTAAACCACTGCAAGTACGGAACGCATAATCGCCAATACTCGTTACACTGTCTCCTATTTCTACGCTCATTAAGCCGTCACAATCATAGAACGCATAATTGCCTATGCTCGTTACACTGTTGGGTATTATTATTTCCGTTAAACCACTGCAAGCACAGAACGCTTCATAGCCAATTCTTGTTACACTATCCCCAATTACTACACCCGTTAAGCTAGAACAATTATAGAACGCATCGGAGTTTATCTGACCGCCCGTTATCGTTACTTTCTTTAACGACGTAGGTATATAATAATGATAATAATTGTTATCATAATAATATTGATACGTTGCACCACTAATGGTAGAATCGCTTGACGAAGCGGTATATCCAAAGATGTATCCAAATACCGATTTATACCCCGTAGCACCCTTGCTTGCACCCACAAACGGCAACGTGATTTCCGTTAAACCACTGCATCCACGAAAAGCCCCTTCACTAATGTTCGTTACGCTGTCGGGAATTGTGACTTCTGTTAAGCTGTAGCAATTATAGAACGCATAATCTCCTATGCTTGTAATATCCACGCCGTCTATTGCCGACGGGATATCTAATGCGGTGTAATTTGCTTTGCCGTAATCTGTCAAACCCGTAATCGTACCGCCCGAGAGCTTATAAATTGCCTTCCATTTCGCCTTTACCGTCATATTTTTTGCAGGCATTGTCTCAGGCATTGCATCCCAGCCATCAAAATCATATCCAGCGCGTTGTTCGGGGACTGCAATTGTTTCGATAGGCGTGTTATAATCTTGCGTGATAACTTTATCTTCTTGCCCGTTGCCATACACAATGGTAAGGGTATATTGATTGATTTGCCATTTTGCCGTTACAATGGTATCTTCACTGATATTTGTAAATGCCTTATCATAACCATCAAAAGTATACCCTTCCCTTTCATACGTAGGTGCGGTTGCTTCCCCACCGTATTTTATTATTTGGCTATCAACGCCGTTTACCAGCGTACCACCGTTGCCGTCAAACGTAACGGTGTATTTATCACGCGTATAATATACCTTTAACACTGCCGAGCCATCGGGTGCAATATTGCCACTGTCCGTTTCACTGGGCGCGTGCGTAAAGTGAGCAAACGTTTTGATTTCCGCGTTTGCCGTCGTATCCGACGTGCCCGTTTTATTTTCCGTCGTTTCTAACGTATAATCGTCGTTTTCAAGGTTTTGAAGGTAATATTCTACCTTATATGGCGTATTGGTGTTTGCCGTCCAATTTGCTTTTATCGTAGTGTTTTGCGTGATAGGTTGAGAAAAATCGTAATCCCACCCAGCAAAAGCATAGCCCGTTCTCGTCGTAATCGGCTCGGTAGCGCAATAATCTTCCTCAATAACCTGCTTTTCGACCGCCGTACCACCATTGCTATCAAAGGTTACGTCATACATAGGGCGACGACGCACGGTTACCGTGTATAGCGTTAAATCTCTACCCACCGTTTGCAATACGTAAACGGTGTTATCACCCACTTTCAAGGCAATCGATTTACTAGCAATCAGCGTTTCACAAGTAATTTCTTTATACATTTGATAGGTGGCGTTGCCGTGTTCAGTTATTTCTTGGATAAACGAGAACGTCGTTGTGTCGTTGCTCACCTTCCCATATACCGTTTCACCGTCAACGGATAACGTTGCAAACGTAATTCTATCTTCTATTATTTCTATTACGCAAGTAGCCGTTTTTTCGCCGTCAATTGTCGTTACGGTAATCGTTGCCGTGCCGTAACCAACGGCTTCTACTGCGCCATTTTCTACCGTTACAATCGAAGCGTTAGAGCTATGCCAAATCACACCTTTATCCGTTGCATCATTGGGCAGTACCGTTGCCGTCAACGTTTTGCTTTCGCCGTTGTTCATTGTCAACGACGTGATATTTAAGGAAACGCTTTCCACGTGAATAGACTCTACACTTACAACGCAAGTAGCCACTTTTCCACCATCCGTAGTAGTAGCGCTTATCGTTGCCGTACCAACACGAATCGCAGTCACCTTTCCACCAATAACTGTAGCGATAGACGTATTGGAACTCTCCCATGTAACAGACGTATCCGTAGCGTTTTCAGGCAATATTGTCGCAGTGAGATACGCTATATCGTTTTCGTGAAGCGAAATTTCCGTTTTATCGAAAGCGATACTTTCCACATTGACAGTGTTCGGTTTCCATTTGCAATATACGTTCATATCGCTAGACAAGGGCGCGTCTAAAAGGGAATTTGCCGTAAACGGCGTTTGCCAAGTACCCTCGTCCCAATACCAGCCATCAAAAGTATAATCTTCTTTCGTGGGATTTTCGGGCATTTTGATAATTTCTTCGCCGTTGGTGTTCAGCGTAGAATATACCGCGCCGTCTACCACGAAGTTTACCTTAAATTCCACCCTACCACAAGCAGAAAAACCGAATATACACATAAGCATAGCCGTGAGAGTAACAAGTAATGTTAAAAATCTTTTTTTCATAGTCCACCTATAATAAAAAAAGTGTCGCCCACAAAGCAGACGACACCTGATAAAAGTGATTTTCCGCTTTGCCGCGACGCAACCATATCTCTATTTTCAAGTAAAGATTTATGTAACGCGAAAAGGTACACTTCTACCCGAGAAGTATACTTCACCTGAAAATATTAAGTTACGTCGCATTTTCATTTTAGCATATTTTTCCTTTCCCGTCAAGAGTTTTAATATTCTATATTAATTTTATAACCTTTTAGTGTAAAACAATAAAGACATCCTTCAATTTTGTGCAAAAAAAATAGAAACCTAAACGCCAACAAAGTGGTTCGATTTAGGTTTCTCTTGGTGGGCAGAGCTGCAGTCTCGCTTAGCGAGAGCTTCGTCGCTTGCATACCTTATCTCCTTATTTTACCCGTTCGTTTCTCACTCCTCGCACGAACCACCGATAAAACGGAGTTCGCTTAGTTACCCCGTACACCACAAAAGAGCATCCCAAACGGGATGCTCTTTTGTGGTGGGCAGAGGTGGATTCGAACCACCGAAGTCGAAGACGTCAGATTTACAGTCTGATCCATTTGGCCGCTCTGGAATCTGCCCGTATTAAATTGTTTTGTTGTGGAGCCGGTGATTGGACTCGAACCCACAACCTGCTGATTACAAATCAGCTGCTCTGCCAATTGAGCTACACCGGCGTGGTGTATTTGGCTACTAACAACAATGCAAAGTTTCTCGCATCGCCAAAGTTATTACAAAAAGCGTTATCCTTACAGGACGCCACTTTTTGTGGTGCCTTGGGGCGGAATCGAACCACCGACAGGCAGATTTTCAGTCTGCTGCTCTACCGACTGAGCTACCAAGGCATATGTGGCGACCCAAAACGGGCTCGAACCGTCGACCTCCAGCGTGACAGGCTGGCGCTCTAACCAACTGAGCTATTGGGCCACACAAAAGCGCATCAT
>SVHW01000003.1 GCA_015055655.1 Clostridiales bacterium | reverse complement strand
CAACAACGGCTCTAACTTGTTTTTTGTTATCTCTTTGCTGACTTGCTTTCAAGGTTACTTTTTCAAGTACTTCTTGTTTTTGAAATTAACGGAAATTACTTATTTGCTTGTTGTCACAAATTTTTTTCTCATTTCTTTCTTATTCTGTTTTTAATCTGCTTTGCACCGAACAATTCAGTTCGATGGCTGCCCTTTTTGGCGACAGCTTGTATATAATACCACAAACCTTTTTCCATTGTCAAGCATTTTTTCACGGTTTTTTTAACTTTTTTAAAAAAGTTTTTTAATCTTTTTTTATCTACTTTTTTCGCCAAATTTTGGAAAGGTTGTTCGTTTTTTTCTTTGCCGTTCCCCTATGCGCCGCCACTTTTTCTTGACTTTTTTACGCGCGCGTGTTACAATATATATAATAATATAGGTGTTATTATGTTTTTAGCGTTACAAATCACGTTTACAATTCTTGCCGCGCTGTGCGTTGCCGCCGTTATCCCCGTCTGCATTATCGTAGATTGGGGCTGGGGCGCGTTTGTTGGCTTCGTCGCCATTTTACTCTTCTTATTTATGCGCATTTTTAAAACGCAAGTGGAAATACAACAACTTAGGCAAGCCAATAAATCGTCCTCCGACGAAAAAGCAAAAAACGCCACGCAAACTACGCAAGAAAATCAAGAAAATAATAATTAAATCCTTAACTTTTTTTGAAAAAATATTGACAATGGGTATATTTCCGTTGTATAATGAATATAGAAATAGTAAGTGTTTACGCACTTGTAAAAAATAGGAGGCGCATTATGACGTTTGACAAATGGTTTAACAAGCAATCTACTCTTCTTAAAGCAATTCTCCTTCTCCTTCCCGTTGTTGGTTGGGTTGTAGAATGCCTTGTAAGATTGTCCGTTGCCCTTAGAACGAAGAGCCTTGTACACATCGTTGTATTCTTGGTGTTCTTGTTCATCGGTTGGGGTTGGTTCCTTGGCCTTATCGACTTCATCTACCTGTTGTTAAAAGGCAACCTTATCCTTGCAGAGTAAACGCAAACAAAAGAATCACCCGCCAATCGGCGGGTTTTTCTTTGTCCTTTTTTCACGCGCTTTTTCGTAAAATAACAGCGTTCGGGTATCCCGAACGCCTTTTTTTATTTTTCCAATATCTTTTTCAATCTTTCCAACGTAGAAATTTCGTAATCGGTAGGTATCCCCGAGGTGTTTTCTCGCCGTTCGGGATTAAACCAGCAGGCGTCTATCCCCACCGATTTTGCGCCAGCCACGTCCGAGCGCAAAGAATCGCCTATCATTAAGCAATTTTTTTTCGACGCGCGCTCCTTTTTAAGGATATGTTTGAAAAACGCAGGCAACGGCTTAATACAGCCAATCTCTTCCGAAACGTAAATTCTGCCCAATTTCTCAAAATCTTTCAGCCTACCGCGCTGTATGGAAGATAAACCGTTCGTTGCAATGCACACGGTATATTTTTTAGAGATTTCTTCTAAAAACGCCTTCGCGTTGTCCAAGGGATGTCCCTTCTCTTCCAAAGCCTTTAAAAACAACGCGCCCGCCTTTTCCGCCGTAACGGACGTAGGGTTGCCGTACTTTTCAAAGATTTTTTCAAAAATCCCAGACACGTGCGAACGATAGGTCTTATGATAGGTAGTTTGTATCAACGGGTCGTCTACGTCGTACAAGCCCGCTTCCGTCCACGTTTCTTCGGAAAAACGGCGGCTGTCTTCCAATAACAACGACGCCGTTGGCATACCGATTTCCCGATACACCCTCTCGAACGCCGCGTATTCGTCCGCGACGTAATCAAGAAGCGTATGGTCTGCATCAAATATTAGACATTTATACTGTTTTTTCTTTCGCATTTTCCTTTACCAATCCTGCTTTTTTAACGATTTATCTTTTACGTCGTCGTAATAAGCAAAATACTTTTCCTTAAACGTTTCTACCGTCATAGGCAACGGCTCGTCCCCGTTTTGCATTTCGTCAAGAAGCGCCTGCAATTCCTCCGGCGTGAAATCGGCAATTTCCGTTTCCTCGCCCAAGCGCTGCATCAATTTCAAAATATCCAGCTGCGACACGTTATATCTCCACCTTAATATATTCGCCTTTACACGGCACGGTAATATGCGTAAACCCTATCTCTTTTAATTGCGCTATCGCTTCGTCACGCCCTTGCGCAACCGCGTCAACGCCGTGCGCGTCCGAGCCGTAGGAAACGTTACGTCCCCCCAATTCGTAATACCGACGAAGCAACTCTTGCGAAGGCAAAAAAGCACCCTTACCTCGCGAAGTGTTTAATTCTATAATCTTCCCTTTACGGATAATCGTCAACAAAATATCATCGACTTCTTCCGCGTAATCGCGATACGATAACGCCTTGTCTTCATACGGCGCGTAACGGGTGACGTACCCGATATGCCCGACGATATCGTAATCGTACGGCGCGTCTAAGCTCTTACGGATAAGACGTAAATATTCTTTATATACCTCTTTCTTCTCCCGTAAAACCCGTTTCCCGTCGCTCGTTTCCGTGTAAAACGGACTTAAATGATAATAGTCGTTCCCGTTCAATGCGTGCACGCTATTCACCGCAAAATCAGGGCGGTATTTCTCCACCGTTTCTTTATAAAAAGCCTGCACCCTCTCGTCGTCCGAATACCCAAACTCTGCGCCGATAAGTACGTTCATACAGCCTTCGTAATCCTCTTGCAAATGACGCGCGCCGTGAAAATACGTTTCCGCATCCGCCACCCAACAATCGCCGCGGAAAAGATAGGCGTCGTAATCAAAATGCTCGGACACGCCGTAAAAAGCAATCCCTTTTTCTAAGGCGACTTGCAACATTTCACTCAGTTCCGCCTTCCCGTCAAAGGAATATTTCGAGTGCGTATGGATATCCGTTAAAAATTTTTGCATTTCTCTTTTTCTCTTCCTATCGTTTGCTATGCTTGTATTATATCATACTTTCCCTCGTTTCGCAAGTAAGCACCGCTATGCATAGGAAAAAATTTTTACTCCCTTGCCGTATTTTGGAAATGGAAAGCGATTTTTTCTTCTTTTTTTCCGCTTTTTCCCTCTCTTCCTTTTTTTTGGCAGAATTGCCATTTTTTTGCCCCGTCGGTTGGCTTGCCCCCGTATTTTTGCCAACGGTATAATAGACGTATAGTTTTGTTTTTGTCTACTGTTTCACGGGAAACAAACACGAAACGATTTACGTTAAAAGGAGCATTATTATGAAAAGAAAAAAATTTTTACTTGCGCTTATGATAGCGGCTTTTCTCGTCCCCACGGCGGCAAGCTGCGCAAACGAAGACGCGCCGCCTACCACGCCGCCAACGGCAGAAACTACGCCCCCTGCGGAAGAAGAAGGCGGCGAAGACGTGGAAGAAATCGCGCCTACGCCGCCACCCGTCGCGAAAACGGTTGAATACATACGTTGCACGGGCGACAGCGTGAATTTACGCGCAGGCGCAGGAACTTCGTATTCCGTCGTCGGCAACGCGAAAAAAGGTGAAATTTACGCCGTTACGGAAAAACACGGCAACTGGTATCAAACGTATTATCGCGGAAAAACGGTATATATATCCGCCGCCTACTGCACGGTTTTTTCTTTGAAAAAAGACACGAACAGCGTGGAAAGCGTATTAGACGAAGGATACAAACTGCTTGGCGTGCCGTACGTGTACGGCGCCGTACGCTTACACGACGGGAAAGGGAATATGTTAAGCGGCTTTACCACGCAAAAATTTGATTGTTCGTCCCTCGTTCAGTACGTTTTTTATAAAGGCGCAGGCAAAACGTTGCAAGTGACTACCCGTACGCAGGTAAAACAGGGAACGTACGTGCCGAAAAGCGATTTGCGGCGCGGGGATTGCATCTATTTCACCAACGAAAGCCGTAAACATCTTTCCGGAATAGAACGCGTGGGACACGTAGCAATTTATCTTGGGGATAATTATATTCTGCACACCGCCACCGATTACGCGCGGATAGAAAAAATGACCGCCTCGCGATGGGCTTTCTACATCGAAACAAGGCGGTTTGTTTAAAAATTATTTACGTTCCGGCAAGGACGCGACGGTGAGCAATATCACCGTTTTTGCTCCGGCAGTTGCTATCGGCTTGGCGCAAGCGCTGCCCGTTGCGCCCGTCGTTAAAATATCGTCCACGAGCAGCACCGTTTTCCCTTGGCAAAGTTTTCGTTTATGTAAATGATACGCGCCAACGGCGTTTTCCCGACGCTTGGTTACGCCCAAATGTTTTTGCTGTTCCGCGTCCCTTTTCTTATACAATACGTCTGCGTCCAACGACGCGTTTACTCCCTGCGCGCGTAGACAATCGAACAGCGCTTCCGCAATTTCCTCCGCTTGATTATAACCCCTCTCCCGACGTTTTTCTTTCGATAACGGCACGGGCACAATCAATATTTCTTCCGCCGCCAAACTCTCGATAGGAAAACGGCGCAAAAAAGCCGCCGTCATTTGCTCGCCGAAATAAAAAGCAAGGCGGCGGTTTCCATTTTTAATACGGTTGACAAGCGCAGCCGTTTCCGCGCGATAAACGAACGGCGATACGCCGTACGTAAACGTAGGAAGATTGTCTTTACAGGTGGAGCATACCCCGTCTGCCACCGTTTTTCTGCCGCATTTTTCGCAGACTTTCCCATCGTTTCTTTCGATACGGGCCTCGCACTCTTCACAAAGCCGTATCGTAGGATAATCAAACAATTCCGCGCCGCAACTATCACACGTATAACCGTGTTTACCGCTTGCTTTTCGCAATTTTTTCAGGCATTTCTCGAAAAAAGTCATTATTCCTGCGCGGTTTTCGTTGTTTCCGCGTCCTTTTTGCGTTGATAACGGACGAGCATATACGCGCCGATTGCGCCGCCGATAAACAGCGCCGCGCCCAGCACGGCGTTCAAGACGATTGCACCCGTCTCCGCCGTTTTCCAAGCGTAGTATACCTCGACGATATCGCTGTTGCAGAACATCGCCAAAATCGAGCCGATGGAAAGCCCGAATATAAGGGTGTACATCGTGTTTCTATGATTATTCAACAATTTCGTAAGCAGTTTTGAAAAGCAAAAGATACCCGCGAAAAAACCGACAATCAAACTGCCGTAGATGATGAAAATTTGCGGATTGCTTTGCCAATACGTCAAAGAAATACTCTCAACGATAGTGGTAAACCAACCCACCGCCATCATAAACGCGCTGGCGGAAAGCCCGGGCATAATTTGCGTCAACCCTACGAACGCGCCAAAGATAACGCCTAAAATCGGCTGCCACCACGCCACGGAAACAAACGGGTCTTGATTGAGCGTACCGCCGCGAATGCTTAAAATGGCAGACATTGCGCCCATCGCCACGGGGATTATCAAGCCCAAGCAAAAAAACGATACCCTTTTGACGTTATATTTCACCTCTTTAATTTCGTCTTTCACCGCAGGCGTTGCGCCCGTCATCAGCCCTGCAAATAAACAGACGACAGCGAAAGGAATCAGTTCTAACAATCTCTTAATTGCGATAAATCCACCGACGACGCCTACCACGATACCGATAAGTATCGGCAACAGGAAAATAAAACAGCGTTTGAACTTTTTGAACAGGTTGCTGATGGCGTACAAAAGCTGGTCGTACAACTTAAATATAATTGCCGCCGTAGAACCGCTTATCCCAGGCACGATTACCGCAAGCCCGATGAATACGCCGAGCAAACCGCTTTTGCACCACGTCTTTTTATTGTATTTTATCAACGCTACTTCCAAGCTGTCCTGCCCCATTTTCTTCTCCTTTCTTTTCCTTTTTCGCCTTTCTTTTTCTAACGATTGTTTCCGTCAGCCATATCGTAAACAAGGCAAACGAACCGCCGCATATTCCCCCTGAAACGTCCGTGAATACGTCGGTTATCTCCCACGCGCGCCCGTCGGTGAAAAATTGCAACAACTCGTCCGTGATAGGCACGAGTACGATACACGCCAGCGGCAACAGCAGCCAAATCCGTTTCTTCGTATAGGAGCGATAGCACCAAACGAGCAACGCCCCCAGCAGCGCAAACTCGCAAAAATGCGCCAAAACGCGCACGATAGTATGTAACCTATCGTAATCCTTGCCCGTTGCCGTCGCAATGAAAGAATTGGGCGCAAGCCAAGCGAAAAAACGTTGTAACGTATCCATAAACCCTGCGCTTTGTTCGGTGGAAGCTTCTGCCGTTTGCAGAGAATTGGAAAAAATCCAACCAATCATCCCCAAACACGCCGCCGTCAGCACGGCGCGCAAGGTTACGCTTTGCCATTTTGCCTTCATCTTTTTCATAACGTTATTATTATACGCGAAAAAACGTTTTCCGTCAATATCTAATTTCGATTTTTGCGTGTTTTTTGTGAATTTTTCCCCATAATCCCCAATAAAAAGGCAAAACTCCCCCGATTTTAACGCTATGCGTTACGATATACTCTTTACAGAATATATTCTCTTGGAGGGAGAAAAATGCATTACGTCAAAAAGATGTGTATCTTACGCCAAATCAAACAGGGTTTTTCAGGGGACGGAAAAACGCTTTCCGGACTGGTCAAAATTGAACAATACGGCAAAAACCTCGCCGTAGAAGTATCGATTATCAACTTTGCACCACTCTCTTCGGGGGAATATTACTGTCTGCTTGCCGACAGCTTTGGAAAAACGGAAATGTTGGCGCTACGCGGCAAAAGCCTGTTTAATATCTTGACGGATATGGAGCTGGAACAAGGGTTTTGCGCCGTGATTTGCTTTGTCAAAACGGACGTTTTGCCCATCGCCTACGGCGTCAACGGAAACGCGTCTTACGATTGGAAAAAAATACTCGCCGCAACCATACCCCGCGCATTTTCTAAAAATCCGCCCCCGTCCCTCTCTTACGCCGCCGCTTCGGCGGAAAACACCGATTTGGAAAACGGACAAACGTACAACGACGAACGTTTGGCAAAAGAAAATTATTACAAGGAGCAACCGCGTGGACAAGAGCTGTTTCAAGAAACTATCCAAAATGCACACGTTGAAAGCGCAAATCAAAAACAGGACGAAAAAGCAAGGGCTGACGCTACGGAAAATGCGGATAATGAAGACGTACGCCACCCGTTTACAACCGACACGGACGGGTATTATCGCTCCGTAAAGACGGAAATTGACGAGCTGTTGCACAAATACCCCAAAGACGACACGCTCCGCGGCGCATTTTCGTGTAGCGAGTGGGTGCGCGTCAAAGGCGACGAGGAAAATCCGCAATATCTCGTAGGCGTTATCTACGAGGACGGGAAGGCGCGTTATATCTGCTATGCGCTTGCCGCGCAAAACGGCGATACGCCGCCCGAAGAAATTAAGGACGTTTGCGCCTTCGTCCCCCACGACGTCTTTCACGGAGAACGCGGCTTTTTCGTCATTTTTCAAAGCGCCGCCACGGGCGAGTGCGTCAAACCGTTTCGCGCCTGATTGTTTATAAAAAAAACATATTTTTATCGCAAAAAATCCTTGACAACGCAAGAAGGAAAAGATTATACTTAATTTATAATTTTCACGCAGACGCGAGGTATAATCTATGCACAAACTTATCTCATTAAAAGGTATGTCTATTGCCAAAAGATTGACGTTTACGGCGCTTTTTGCCGCCTTGTGCTGCGTCGCGACGGTGATTATCACCATCCCTTTACCCGCGTCGGGATATTTTAACACGGGCGACGTTTTCGTGCTTCTTTCCGCGTGGTGCTTAGGCCCTATCTACGGCGTAATTGCCGCAGCCGTTGGCAGCGCGCTTGGGGATTTATTTTTAGGCTACGCCTTATACGCGCCCGTAACCTTCTTCGTGAAAGGTTTGGTTGCGCTTATCGCCTGCCTTTCGTGTTGGTTTTTTAAAACGCTGATTAAAAAACAGCGTTTGGATTTTCTCCCCCGTATCCTTTCCGCCCTCCTTGGCGAACTGATTATGATTATCGGTTATTTTTGTTTCGAGTGCGTTTTATACGGCGTTTTCGGCGCGCTCCCCAACGTCGTGGGAAACGCCTTGCAAGCCGCGTGTTGTATCACCTGCGCGGTGTTGCTTGTTTCCGCTTTGTATAGCATAAAAACGGTGCGCAATTTCTTCCCCCCGTTAAAGGGATTCGTTGCGACAAAAACGAACAAGGAAACCGTTTAACAACGAAAATTTTTCATAAAAAACAGCCAAGCGGCGTGCCGCTTGGCTGTTTTTTCACGCCCGTTAACCTACTTGCGTTTCGTCTTTTATCTGTTCTACGATATGCAACGCTTCCGCTACGCTGTTACGTTTATCAATGGTGTACGTGGGCACGAGTTCTTTCACTGTTCCTTTTACGTTCTCCAATTCCCCGTACGCCTCGTCGCGCAACTTGTCCAGCATATCCCAAAGTTTCTTTTCGTCAAGTTCTATCGGCTTGGCGATGCTAATCAATCCGTTTTCCGTCTTTTGCAAGCCCTCTTCTTCCATAAGGCGTTCTTCGTACAATTTCTCTCCTGGCCGCAAGCCCGTACAAACGATATCAATATCCACGTTCGGCTCGAATCCGGAAAGTTTAATAAGGTTATACGCCAAATCGTAAATGCGTACGGGTTCGCCCATATCCAGCACGAAGATTTGCCCGCCCTTGGCGTACGCGCCGGCTTGCAACACCAAAGAAACTGCCTCGGGTATCGTCATAAAATACCGTATAATATCTTTGTGCGTTACCGTCAAAGGCCCGCCCTCTGCAATTTGCTTTTTGAATAAGGGAATTACCGAACCGTTAGAACCTAACACGTTCCCAAACCGCACGGCAACGAAATTGGTGTTTTTGCTATGTCGCCCTATCGTTTGAATAATCATTTCGCAAATCCGTTTGGTTGCGCCCATAATATTCGTCGGGTTCACCGCTTTATCGGTGGAAATCTGCACGAACGTTTCTACGCCGAATTCGTCTGCGCATTGCGCCACGTTCAACGTACCGAACACGTTATTTTTCACCGCTTCGTTCGGGCTGGTTTCCATCAACGGCACGTGTTTATGCGCCGCGGCGTGGAAAACGATTTGCGGACGGTATTTATCGAACACGTCACGCATTTTATCCCTATCCCGCACGCTGGCAATCAACGTCAATAAATGCAACGCAGGGTTGGCGCGTTTTAATTCCTGCTCTATCTCGTACGCGTTGTTCTCGTATATATCCAGAATAATCAACGTCTGCGGTTTATGCGTGGCAATTTGCCGACAAAGCTCGCTCCCGATAGAGCCGCCACCACCCGTTACAAGCACCACTTTGTTTTCTATGTACCCCATAATCTCGTCGAGATTAACGCGTACCTGCTCTCTGCCCAATAAATCTTGCACGTCCACTTGACGGAGTTTCGCTATCGTCACTTCGCCGTTTGCCATTTGGTAAATCCCGGGCAAAATCTTAACGGGGCAGTTGCACTCTTGACAGCGTTTCACGATTTCACTAAGCGCCTTTTTATCAGCGGAAGGCATCGTGACGAATATCTCTTGTACGCCGTATTCCGTCACCAAACGTTTTACTTCGTACGTATTTCCGCCGATTTTTACCCCGCGCACCGCTTTGCCGCGCTTTTCAAAATCGTCGTCGGCAATACAAACGGGCTTGTACGTGCTCTTTTCCGAATCCTGCATTTCTTTAATCAACGCCACGCCTGCCGCGCCGCCGCCGACAATCATTACGCGTACCTTGCGCGTTCCCTTTTCCGCAAACACCCGCTTACAATAGCGTAAAAAACGTTTCTGCAAACGGATAGCAGACGTCAAACAAAACAACGTCAACGTATATACGCACGCCGTTGCTATCGTGATATGCGCGTCTTTCGTTATCAACGCAAACGCGACGTTTCCTATCCCCAACGTTGCAGACGCAATCACGCCTTTTGCCAGCTCCGGCAAGCCTACGGTGGAGAAAACGACGTTGTAAAGATTGTACGCAAGAAGAATCAGCACGCCAGCCGCAACGTTTACCGCCCACCAAAGCCATATCGCCGTCGTCAGTTTCGCCCCTGCCACCGTGCAAAAATACGCAAACGCCGCCGCTATCGTCACGGCAAACACGTCTGCGATTATCAAACAAAGTCTATGCAAAAATTTAACGCTTCTTTCGCTCATATCTCTATCCAAACCGTCCTATAAGGACGGTCCTTTTATTGACGTTTTTCCCATTATAACACGCCCACGCGCGTTTGTCAATACCTTTTCTTTTGACAAGCTCCCTACAAAAAGAAAAAGAGAGACGAACGTCTCTCAATCCCACATTTCTTTTACAATCGTTGCAATTTCTTCCGCGTTTTTTGCGGCGAACAACCGTTCTTTATACGCCGACGCGCCACGCTCCCCTTTCACGTAAAACGCCGCCATTTTTCGCATAAACACCGTAGTGAAACGCTCGTCAAAGCGTTCCGCCGTCCAAGCAAGCTGTCTTTCGAACATCGCGCGCTTGCTTTCCGTCTTTCCGCCCGTTATCTCGCAAAAAATTTGCGGATGGAATAACGCCGCGCGCGCCACCATCACGCCGTCTGTGCCCGTTTCTTCCAGCAATTTTTCTGCGTCTTCTTTGGAAAATACGCCGCCGTTGGCAATCACGGGGATTTTCACCGCCCTTTTTGCTGCCGCTATCTCTTGATAATTCACTTCCCCTGCGTATACTTTATCCTTCGTCCGTCCGTGCACGGTGATAAGGCTTGCCCCAGCCCCTTCCATACGCTTGGCAAATTCCGCCGTGATAATATGCTCTTTATCCACGCCGATACGGTATTTGACGGTAATTATCTTTCCGCTTTTCACACACTCTCTCACGATTTTTTCTGCCAATAACGGGTTTTCCAGCAACGCGCTGCCTTCGCCGTTTTTATAAATTTTCGGCACAGGACAACCCATATTGATATCGACGATAGGAAACTGCGCCAACGCCGCGTTTTCACACGCCGCGCGCATCACCGACGGGTCGCTGCCGAAAATTTGCGCCGCCGCCAACCCTTCGTTTTCGTCTGTGTACAACAGATTTTCCGTGTTCTCGTTGCCGTATTTCAAGCCTTTCGCGCTGACCATCTCCGTATAACAAAGCCCTGCGCCGTATCCCTTTGCCAAACGGCGAAAAGGATAGTTCGTATATCCTGCCAAAGGCGCAAGAAACACGTTGTTTTCCGTCGTTATATGCCCTATATGTATCGGTTGTAAACGCATACCTGCCCCCTTCGTTTTATTTTCAACGCAACTCTGCCTTTGCTTTAACGTAATACGCGTCCCACTCGCTTTCCGTCAATTCCGTCACCGTCTTATTATCGGCAAGCGCCAACCTCTCCGCCACGGTAAAGCGTTTGGCAAATCTGTCCACGCTCTCTTTCAACGCCTTTTCGCAATCGCAACCTGCTTTTCTGCCGACGTTCACCGCCGCAAACAACACGTCGCCAAGTTCCTTTTCCGTCTTATCTTTATCTCCAAGACTAAGCGCCTCGAAAAATTCTAAAAGCTCTTCCTGCAAACGGATTTCCGCGCTTTTCACGTCTGCGAAATCCATACCTGCTTTCGCCGCGCGTTTGCCCACTTTTTGTGCGCGCATTGCCGCAGGGAAACATTTAGGAACGTCGTTGACGGCGTCTGCGTACGTCGTTTGGTGCTTCTCCACCATTTTATTCTTTTCCCAAACGTTTAACGCGCCGCTTTCGTTGTCCGCGCTGTCTTTCCCAAATACGTGCGTGTGACGGGAAATCAGCTTGTCACATATCCCCGTCATTACGTCCGTCAACGTAAACGCGCCCGTTTCTTCTTTTAATACGGTGTGGAATATCGCCTGTAATAAAATATCCCCCGTTTCTTCCAAAATTTTATCGTCGTCTTCCGCGTCAATCGCGTCCACCAACTCGTACGCCTCTTCTACCGCCGCCATTTTGATGCTCTCGTTCGTTTGCACTCTGTCCCAAGGGCAACCGTTTGGCTTGCGTAAACGCACGATTATCTCCTTTAAATCGTTGATGGTAAAACGGCGTTTTTCCAACAAAGACGTTTCCGCAATCGCTACCGCCGACGTGTAATCGTAATTCTTTTGCCTATCCAAACCGTACAACGGCGTCTTTACAACCTTCTCTGCGCAAACGTACTTAGCCACCGTTTCTTCGCCGAATAAATCCCCTAACAGCAATTTACAATCGCCAGCCAACGCCCTATCGTCCAAATCGTATACGAGCAGCGGCAACGTGAGCGCACCCGTCTGCGCCCGTTCGAAAAGCTCGTACGCGGAAACGGCGGTGTAAGAACAACCTTCAAAACCCGCAAGACGTACTATCGAAGTGATTTTCGAAACGCCGTCAATGATTTCTATTTTACCGCGCAACCGTTTGGAAAGCGCCTTTACCGAATTATCTTCCGTCGCCGCGCCGTCCACGAGATACACGGCGTTATCACCAGCCAACGCCACTTGTTTTGCAAGATTTTTTGCCAGCGTGGCAAAATTACGGCTGCTTTCGTACACGTAATCCAAACAGGTGTGTTCTACCCCCAAATCCAAAACGCTTTGATAGGAACGCGTATGCGCCGTACGCACCAAAATCGGCGCGCCCGTTTTCGCCGCTTGTAAAATCGCCTCCTCGCCCCGTTTCGTGACGTCGCCTGCCTGTACGCCTAACCCGATTACCGTAATCATCCCGTTTTCTCCTTTCGTTGCCGTGATACGATAATATTATATATGAAATCGAGCAAAAAAGCAATCAAATAACAAAGATTGGTGGCGTGGGCAAGCCCAAAAACGGAAATTTCCGCCTTTTGCAGCAACAACGCGTACACTCCCGTTTTCACAACTACCCCAACGCCCATCGACAACGCCGCAAATTTCGGTTTGCCCTGCGCCGTTAAACACGCCGACAGCGTTTGAACAAGCGACAGCGACAGCGCGCTGATAGAAAAAATTTTTATCAGCCGTACCAACGTCGTCGTTTCTTCCGCGGTGAGGCTGCGGAACACGATTTTCACGGCAGGTTGCGCAAACGCGTATAACGCCAACGCCGAAGGCGCGGCAACCAGCGCGGTTATCCCCAAGGAAAAATATATCCGCCTGCGGACACTTGCTTTTCTTCCCGTTGCCCCCATTTCTGCGCGCGCTTTTGCTTCCGCTACGCTTGGCACACTTGCCGCGGCTATCCCGTAACATATCGACACGGGCAAATTGATTACCGTCACCGCGCCGCCTGCAAACAACCCGTACAACGCAACGGCGTCCGTGGCGTATTTGCTTAACAGCCGCACCGCCAAAACGCTGTCCAATAACGAAGAAAGCGGTATCAACATTGCGCTAAACGTCACGGGGATACTCAGCCGCAATATCCCTTTCACCGACGCCTTCTCTCCCGCGGCTTGGCACGGTTGTTCCCTCTTTTTCTTGCGCCGATACAACGCCCACATCAATAACAACGCCGCCCCCTCCGATACGGAAACGGCAAGCAATAAAAACACCACGGCTTTTGCTACGTCGTCGCGGTAAAGATAGGCAAATACTAAGCCAATCCCCACCTTAATTACCTGTTCGGTGATTTCCGAAAGGGCGGTAGGCAACATATCGTTTCTGCCTTGAAAATATCCTCTAAATACGGAAATCGCCGACACCAAGAGGACGGACGGCGCCAACGCAAAGTATCCCGCCGTCACCTCCCTGCTGCCCTGCGCCGCGCTTAAAATAGGGGCGAGCAAGCAAAGCGTTATCCCACCCACGCCGCCTATCAGCAAAAATAGCCGCATTGCCGTTTTAAAAAGCGGCGCGTCCGTTTCCCCCTTACTTAACCGTTCCGCCGTCAGTTTCGCAATCGACGAAGGTATGCCCGTCGCCGATATCGTGAGCAAAATACAATAAGCAGGGTACACCATTTGATATAACCCTATTCCGTGCCCCCCGACGAGATTGGTCAACGGAATACGGTACAGCGCGCCCACGATTTTCGCAATAAATCCACCAACCGCAATGATTACCGCGCCTTTGATAAATCCCTTCTTTCCCCCTGTTTCCGTCGCTTTTTTCGACATAATACGCGCTCCTTTTTCCGTCTATACGCATACAGTTTGGGGGGATAACGTTAATTTTATGAGCGCAGAGCGTAAAAATACCGCCGCGAGAAAATTCTCGCGGCGGCGCTATTTTTTATTCTATTTCTTCCGTTTCGTCTTCGTCGTCCACGAAAGTTTCTTCGCCTGCCGTTTCAATGACGTTGCGGATTTTTGCAAGCACTTCCGCTTTCCCATAACCCGTTTCCGAACTGGTGGCAAGCAAGTTTTCTATCCCCAAATACAAATCGGCGGCAATCGCGCGGATATGCTCTTTCAGCTTCATTTTCGACAGCTTATCCGCCTTGGTCAAAACGACGGTAAACGGCAACGCGTGATAATGTAAAAACTGCATCATTTGCACGTCGTCCGCCGTAGGGTCGTGCCGCGCGTCCACCAGCATAAATACGTGCGAAATTTCCTCTTTATGACGGAAAAATGCGTCCAACGTCTTCGCCCATTTCTCCTTCTCGCCCTTGGATACGCGCGCAAAGCCGTACCCTGGCAAATCGGCAAGAATAAACTCTCCAAAATCAAAATAATTCACCAAACGCGTTCTGCCCGGCTCGCTACTCGTTTTGGCGAGCTTTTTTCGATTGGCAAGCATATTGATAAACGAGCTTTTCCCCACGTTAGATTTTCCGCAAACGGCAATCATCGGTTTTTCAGGACGAATAAATTGTTCCGCGCGCGCCGCCGACGTAATAAACGTGGCGTTTTTGATGATAAGCGGCTGTTTTTCTCCCGTTTGTCCGTCCATAGTTTTCTTCTCCTTACTCGTTATCTTTGCAACGCACTCCGTCGGTAACACGGCTTGTCAACGCGTTTGCCCTCTTCACGTCCGTGCTCTTTTTCTTTGCGCAAATCGCCAACGCAAACACTTCGTCCACTTCGTCCACGGGGATAAAGGAAATTTCTTCCTTCACCACCGTAGGCAACTCTTCCAAATCCTTTTCGTTGCCCTTCGGGATAATCACCGTTTTAATGCCAACGCGCCGCGCCGCCAACGCCTTTTCCTTTAATCCGCCGATAGGCAACACCTTGCCGCGCAAGGTGATTTCGCCCGTCATCGCTATATCGCCACGCACCGTCCGTCCCGTCAACGCCGACAATATAGCCGTGGCTATCGTAATGCCTGCGCTGGGCCCGTCCTTGGGGGTTGCACCCTCAGGCACGTGTACGTGTAAATCCTTTTCCGTAAACGCTTCCTTTTCTACCCCGTATTCTTCCGCGTGCGCGCGGATAAAGGAGAGCGCCGCCTGCGCCGATTCCTTCATTACCTCGCCCAATTTCCCCGTCAAACGGAGTTCGCCTTTGCCGGGCATCGTCGTCGCTTCTACGGTAAGCGTCGTGCCGCCTACCGCCGTCCAAGCCAACCCGTTCACCGCGCCTACTTGCGCTTCCAACGCCGCTTCGTCTATCTTGAAACGGGGCGCACCCAGCATTTCTTCCACCTTTTCACACGTCAATTTCACCTTGGGGACGCGCTTGTTTTTGGCGTGTTTTACCGCTACTTTACGGCATATCCCCCCAACCGTGCGCTCTAAACTGCGGACGCCGGCTTCTTTGGTGTAGCCTTCTATCATAAAGCGCAACGCAGGCAAAGAAAAATCTACGTGCTTGTCCAAAAGCCCGTTCGCCTTTAACTGTTTGGGCACGAGATAACGTTTGGCTATCTCCGTCTTTTCTTCCATCGTATAGCCCGACAGCTCGATAATCTCCATACGGTCGCGCAACGGCGCAGGAATCGTATCAAGCGAGTTCGCCGTCGTGATAAACATTACTTTGCTTAAATCGTACGGCGCTTCCAAATATCTGTCGCGGAAGGTGGCGTTTTGTTCGGGGTCGAGCGCTTCCAACAGCGCCGCGGCAGGGTCGCCGTGCATATCCGCCGTAATCTTATCAATTTCGTCCAATAAGAATACGGGATTGATAGAGCCCGCGTTTTTCATACCGTACAAAATCCGCCCCGGCATCGCCCCGATATACGTACGTCTATGGCCGCGAATTTCCGCTTCGTCACGCACGCCGCCAAGGCTCATCCGTACGAATTTCCTATGCAACGCGCGCGCAATCGAGCTGGCAATGCTCGTTTTACCAACGCCGGGAGGGCCTACGAAACATAAAATAGGCGCTTTCATATTCCCCGTCAGCTTTAATACGGCAAGATATTCGGTGATGCGTTCTTTGATTTTTTCCAAGCCGTAATGGTCGGCGTCCAATACCTTAATGCACTCTTCCAAGCTTTCCGTGTCCGTCGTTTCCTCAGTCCAAGGCAGCGCCAACACCTGCTCCAAATACCCCGAAATAACGTTATATTCGGGAGAAGAAGGCTGCATTTTCTCCATACGGTTTACTTCTTTAAGGCATTTTTCTTCCAAATCGGCAGGCAAGCCTTTTGCCTTTATCTTTTCACGGAACTCGTCCTCTTCTTTGCCGTCGTCACCCAGTTCGGTATGGATAGCCTTTACCTGCTCGCGTAAGAAATATTCCTTTTGCGATTTATCAATGCTTTGTCGCACCGCGCCGGCAATTTTCTTTTCAATTTTGGCAATTTCCAACTCGTCGTTTAAACATCTTTCAAACAGCTTCAACCTTTCAATCACGTCTGCTTCTTCCAAGCTTTGTTGCTTAATTTCCAGACGTACGCGCATTGCGGAAAGGGCTACGTTGATATACTCGTCTGCGTTTTGACAGCTTTCCAGCTTAATGGCGATTTCTTTGGAAAGTTTCCCATCCGAACCCAAAACGTCTTTCACCAACGCTTTCGCCGTGCGGAAATACGCTTCTTCTAAAATCTCGTCGCCACGCTTACTCTTCAATTCGTCGCAGACGGCGTAAAAATATCCGCCCTCAACGCCGATTTCGCGCGCAACGGCGCGATACAACCCCTCGCACAGCACGCGTACTACGCCACCGGGCAGTTGCGACATTTGTTTAATTTTCGCAACGCAACCCACTTTGTACACGTCGTCGGGGGTGATTTCGTCCTTTTCCGTTACCCGTTGCGAACATATCAATACCAGCCTATCCGCGGTATCGTTGGCGCGGTTCACCGCTTTCAACGTCATTTCTCTGCCTACCTCGAAAATAACGCTCGTATTCGGGAACGCCACCTTCCCACGCAAGGGAATCACGGGCAATAAATTCGTTCTTGTCAAATTATCCATCATTACATTTTCCATATATTTATTATTAACCGAATTTTTCGCAATCTAAACCTATTCCGTCTACGATAACGTTACATCCAAGCGATAACGAAGGATAGAAAGGTTTGGGGGTGGCGGCTTTGCCTTAAACGCCTGACGGCGTTGGGGCGCAACCTACGGTTGCTTTTTTGGGGGCTATATTTCCGCCTTTCGGCGGCTCTTGACAGAGTGTCGCAGGACTTCGCGTCCTGCACCGCGCAAGGGACTATGCCCCTTGACTCCTCATTGACGATAACGTTACACTCAAACATTAACGAAAGATAGAAAAATTCGCCAGCGGTGGCTCACCGTGCGGCGGCTCGCCACCTTAACGTTCGTCAAAACTTTCTATCATATCCAAAAACTCTTCAAAACGATATAAGTCTTCGGGGGAATAGTAATCGATATAAATTCTGCCTTTCTTCTCGTTGCCAATTAAGGATACCTTCGTACGGAAAACACCGCGCATCCGTTCGACAAACCCTTTTAATTGTTCGTTTCTCGCCGCGGATTTCGCTTGATTTTCCTGTTGCAACACTTCGGGCGGCGTTAAATACGCCTTGACGGCGCGCTCCATTTCACGCACCGAATATTCCCGTTTTATCGCCTCTTCCGCAAAAGCATACTGCTTGTCCTTGGGTACGCGTACCAACGCGCGGGCGTGCCCTGCAGATAATTTGCCGCTTTCCACCAACCCAAGCACTTCGGGCGAAAGCGTTAACAGCCGCAACGTGTTTGCCACCGCAGGACGGGAAACCCCGATAAGCGACGACACGTCGTCTTGCGTCAATCCGCAATCTTCCACCAGCCGTTTCATTAAGTACGCTTCTTCCAGCGTCGGCAAATTCTCGCTCTTCAAACGCTCTATCAACGAAAAAATTTCAGCGTTCTTCTCCGTAAAATTATATACGCGTACGTCCGCTTGCGTTGCCCCTGATAATTTCGCCGCGTAGAAATCCTTATCCGCCGCCAATAGACGCAATCTGCCGCCCTCCGTTTCGTTCACCGCGAACGTGGGTACGCCGTTTAATAAAAAGTACGCCGCGCGCGTCTTCAATTCCTTTTTGTCCCACGCGTCGATGCTCGTGTCGGCGTCAATGATGGAAAGGGGGGCTTGGCGCGTTTCAAAACGCACGTCCAACGTCTTTTTCGTTTTTGCTCGTTTCATTTTCCCTGCTCCTTGTAACAAACAGAGCTGCTTTTGGCAGCTCCGTTTTTACGCTTTTCAAAATCGTTATTCTTCCGTCTTATCCTCGGGTTTTTCTTCCGTTTTTTCTTTCTTATCTTTCGGTTTAACCCCAAACATTACGTCCTTGTCGTCCATTACCACGGGCGTTTCGTCTGCGTTTTCCGCCGCACCTTCCGCGGGCGTTTCGTCTTGTACGACGTGTTCGGCAGAAGGGGTGGTTGCCGTTCTAAACGGGTCGTTTTGATGCGTGCCTTCGCGTTCTTCCATATACGCAATTACTTCTTTATAGCTTGCGCCTTTCATAAGAAGAGCCACTTCTTCCGTATAAATCGTTTCCTTTTCCACCAACACGCGGGACATATTGTCCATAATCGAGCGATTTTCTTTCAACAGCTTCGTTGCGCGCGCGTGCGCTTCGCTAATCAGTCTTCTAATTTCCGCGTCTATCGTCGCCGCCGTTTCCTGCGAGTATCCGCCACGGCTTTGGTTGCCGTATTCCATACCCATAAACACGGGTTGGTCGGAATCGTACGCCACAAGCCCTAATTTATCGCTCATACCCCATTGCGTCACCATACGCCGCGCAAGTTCGGATACGTGTTGCAAATCGGCGCTTGCGCCCGTCGTGACGTCTTGAATAACCAATTCTTCCGCCACTCTGCCGCCAAGCGACATACAAATATTATCTATCAGCTTGTTATACGAAACGTCGTTATCGTCCGTTTCGGGACGCGTCATCGTATATCCGGCAGCTCTGCCACGGGGGATAATGGAAACTTCGTGAACGGGGTCGCAATGCTTGCAAAGACAGGCGAGTACCGCGTGCCCTGCCTCGTGATACGCCGTGCAGCGTTTGTCCGATTCGGTGACGACGCGGCTCTTCTTTTGCGGGCCCATCAGCACTTTATTGATGCCGTCGTACAATTCAAGATTGCCAATCATATTCTTGCCGGCGCGCGCCGCCAAAATTGCCGCCTCGTTTAAAAGATTGGCAAGCTCTGCGCCGGAGAACCCAGCCGTAATACGCGCCACCGTCTTAAAGTTTACGTCGGGCGCCATCGGTTTATTTCTTGCGTGCACTTTTAAAATTTGTTCTCTGCCTTTTACGTCGGGCAAATTGACGTTGATTTGTCTATCAAATCTTCCCGGACGGAGCAAAGCAGGGTCGAGAATATCCGCGCGGTTGGTTGCCGCCATTACGATAACGCCGTCGTTGCTTTCAAACCCGTCCATTTGCACGAGAATTTGGTTAAGCGTTTGCTCTCTTTCGTCGTGACCGCCGCCAAGACCTGCGCCTCTGCGACGACCTACGGCGTCGATTTCGTCAATGAAAATAATACAAGGTTGGCTCTTTTTCGCCATATCGAACAAATCGCGTACGCGCTTTGCGCCCACACCCACGTACATCTCCACGAAATCGGAACCGGACACCGAGAAGAAGGGGACGCCCGCTTCGCCTGCCACCGCTTTGGCAAACAGCGTTTTACCCGTGCCCGGAGGCCCTACGAGCAGCACGCCCGAAGGGATACGCGCGCCAAGCGCAGAAAACTTTCTGGGGGCGCGTAAAAATTCCACCACTTCCGCCAATTCTTCCTTTTCTTCTTCCGCGCCTGCCACGTCGGAAAAGCGCACTTTCAAATGGCTTTGCACGTGCGTTTTGTTCTTATTCATACTCATCGCGTTGCCTGCGCTGCCCGTTGCGCCACGCATCAACACGAAGAATAAGATACCCATAACTACGATGCCGAATATGGGGATTAAGCTAGACCAAATGCTGCCTGCGTTAGGGTCGGCAAGTTCCACCGCCACTTTGGTTAAATCTACGCCAGCCTCTTTCAATTCCACCATAAACAGCGAATAGGAATTATAGTCGTATATGCTCGGCCCGCCGGCGACGTCAAACACTTTCAAAACTTCTTTGCCTTCTTCGTCGAGATAGGTAAAGCTTGCCTGCCAGTTATATCCGTCAACGTAAATTTTAACGTCTTTGTACGGCTCCCACTCGGCGTCTTTCGTCACGCCCAATAAGCCCCACAGCTCGCTGTACGTAATTTCTTTCGCTTGATTGAGCAGGGAACTGATTAAAAAGCCCACGGCCACTATCAGCACGGCGCCTACGACAATCCAAATGATAGTTCTTGTTCTCTTGTTCAAAGTTGATTACTCCTTTCCTTTTTATCACCGCTTTCGTTAGTTTGTCTTAAAAAGCGGTTTACAATACCGTTATTCGTTCTCTTTTATAAATTTTTATAAAAGCACAACGCTATTTTTCCTTATTTTACCATATTTTATTCTCTTTTTCAAGCGTTTGCGCGACGATTAAAGCAAAGCTTTATCAAACGTTCACAATTTTTAACACGTTATACATACAAAAACGGGCAAAAACGCCGTTTTACGCAGGGGAGCGCGCCCGTTTTAAGGGCTTTTATAAAAAACTTTCCACCAAAATCTTGACTCCTATCCCAATCAAAACGACGCCGCCAAGCAATCCTGCTTTATCCGCAAGCTTGTTCCCTGCGAACTTCCCGATATACACCGCGCCAAGGGACAGGGCAAGCGTTATCGCGCCTATCGTCAGCGTCGCGCCCCAAACGCCAAGCGCCAAGCCGTTTTGGGATATCGCCGCCATTTGTAAAGTTACCCCTACGGCAAGCGCGTCGATAGACGTGGCGATTGCCTGCATACATAATTTCCCCATCGACAGCGTTTTACACGGACAATTTTCCTCTTCGCCAAGCCGCTTTTTCCGCATATCCCAAACGCAGTCAAACAGCATTTTACCGCCCAAAAACACCAGCAGCCCAAAGGAAATCCACGCGGAAATCCTTTCAAACGTTTCTAAAAACGCGTTGGCGATAATCCCCGTCACGAAATACCCGATAAGCGGCATCAAGAACTGAAAAAAGCCGAAAAACGCGCTGATTAACAGCGCGCGCTTCCACGGCATTTTTGGATTCGTCATCCCGTCCGTCATCGCAACGGCGCACGCGTCCATAGACAACGCCACCCCCAGCAACAGTATTTCGTAAACCTGCATAAACTACGCTCCTTATTCGTTTACAAACACTCTTTTTCTTTTAACGCCGCAAGCACTTGCGCGAAAATCTCGTCGGGCGTTTGTTTGCCATCAACACGGATAAAACGCTCCTTTTCGCTGCTTGCCAAACGGGAAAACCCTTCGTATACCCGTTCGTGGAACGCCATACCTGCTTGCTCTAACCTGTCGTTTTCGTCCGCGCCGTGCTTTCTTTGGAAGGCGTCGCGCGGCGTTAAATCGATAAATACCGTCGCGTCAGGTAAATATTTTTCCAGCGCGAACGCATTGATTTTGCGGATAAATTCTTCACCCAAACCGCGCGCGTACGCCTGATAAGCAAGCGAAGAATCTACGTATCTGTCGCATATCACCAGTTTCCCTTCCGCCAGCGCAGGGGCAACTTTATCGTGCAAATGTTGCGCGCGCGCCGCCGCGTATAAAAGAGCCTCGCACTCGTCCGTCATTTCCGCGTTTTTTCCGTTTAACAGAATTTCGCGAATCGCCTCGGAAATTTTGCCGCCGCCCGGTTCTCTCGTAAACACGTGCGGAATATTCGCCTTCGTCAAATATTCGCTCAACATTTTTAATTGCGTGCTTTTTCCGCAACCGTCACAACCTTCAAACGTAATAAATTTGCCTTTCATATCTTATTCCTCATCCGTATCGTTAAATACCGAAATTTGATTTTCTCGTACGCCGTACACGTTGTCTGCCGCTTGCAACAACCGTATTTTTTCTTCCGTTATCACTTCCCCAACCCGCAACAGCGGCGTACACGGGGGGAATAGCCCACAATTTTCAGCGCATACCTGCCCTACGCTTTTTTCTATATCTACCCACGCCTTTTTTCCCGTTTTTCTTGAAAAGAGGGGGGTAGGGGCGTCTTCAACGGGAATATACGGATATTCTTCCAACAGTTTTTTTATCCGTTTTTGCAGCCGTAAAAAATCCTTTTGCTCCGTCGCAGGAGAGAGATAAAAGGAAAGCACGTTCCCGTCGCAAAATTCTGCGTACACGCCTTCTTTTTGCAAACGTTCGTGCGCGGCAAACGCGTTTTTGCCAAACAACACGCCTATCTTCGTCCAGTCTTCACCGCCAACGATACGCGCCTGCGTGCTTTTCCAACGTTGCGCCTGCGTTTCCAGCCACTCGTTTCGAGGGTATTTCACCGCGTACTCTACGCTTGCCATAATAGGATAGGAGGGGCTGGTAGTGCGAAAAACGTCTACGCTTTTTGCCAGCGCCGCCGCCGTTTTTTCCGTCCTTGCGCACACCACCGCGCCTTGCGTAAACGCAGGCAAGCTTTTATGTACGCCGTCTACCCACATATCCGCATACGCCCCTGCGTAAAGCTTTTTATCAAAGTGCAAATGCCCACCGTGCGCGCCGTCTATCAAAAGCAATTTACCGTGCGTATCGCAATACGCGCGTATCGCTGCTAAATCGGGTACGTTTCCGTAATAATCGGGGGACGTGATAAACACCGCGTCCGCCTCCACGTCTTGCAAGCTCTCCATCGTTATCGGCAGGGGAATTCCCTTTGCGTTTTGCCCCGTAACGACGACGGGAGAAATCCCTGCCACCGCGCAACCGTTCCAAACGCTCTTGTGCGAATTTTCCCCCACAGCCAACCGCTGAACGCCCAACGCTTTCGCCGTAAAAAGCATCGAGAGCACTCCTATCGTGCTCCCGTCCGTGACTATAAACGCCGATTTTGCGCCTAAAATTTGCGCAATATCCGCTTGCGCGCGCGCTATGCAGCCGCGCGGCGAAGATAAATTATCCGAAAAAGCCAATTCCGTAATATCCCACTTGCCTATCTTATGCCCGGGCGTGTGGAAGGAAATATGCCTTTCTTTTGCCGCCGAGCGCAACATTTGATAAATATGGCACTTGGCGAGTGTTTTTTTGTCTTTTAATACTTTACGCATACCGTTTCGCCCTTACGCTTGCGTCGTCGCAAGGCACGTTTTTATCAACGCGTTTAAATACAGCGTCGTTTCGTATTGAAAATCTTGGTCCATCTCTTTCAGCGAAAACAGCATTACGCACATATCTTGCGCGCTCGTTTTCTTTTTGCCGTTTTCCGTCTGTATCTCGTAGTAGACGTTTACTTTGTCTTTCAGCCCCGGCATCTTGCTCTCGTCCGGACAAATATTCAACGCGTAATTCGCCTTAAACGCGTATTCACCCGTATCTTGTCTTATAAACGGCTCTCCCGTTTCCATATCGCGCCCAACGACTTCCGTCAACGCCACGACGCCGTCTTGCAGATACTTTTCAAACTGCATAAATTCGTCGCGATATTTGTTCAAACGCGCGTATTCGGCTTGAATTCCCGCCTGCAACTTCGATTCTTTTCTAAACCGTTTGTCTTTGTTCTTTTTAACGCGCGCGCGGAAATCCGCCGCCGCTTTTTCTTCGTTCAATTCCCCCGACGTATAATCGCCGTAAAAATATCCGTTCAAATATGCGCGCGCTTCCGCCATATACTCGTCCCAACTGACGATATGCTGACGGTAACGGGAGAAAAAGCTCTCCACGTACGTCCAAGACGTCGTTTCCGTCGTCTGCTGCACGTCCGTAATGTTCGGGATAAGTATCATATCCCCTTGCGAATTGTCAAAACGGGTGGTGCATATAAAATCTACTTGGTTGCCCGCGGTGCTTAAATCAATCAACTCCGGCTCAATCACTTCGTAGGAAAAGACGCCGTTATCCACCGAATCTTGCAAATGTTGGCTAAACGGGCCGTAATCCACGGTGACGTTTGCGTAATGGTTGAATACGGTAAACTGTTGCGAGGGCGTAATACCCGTCCCCGTCATCGTAAAAATCAGCCACCAAAACACGATAACCAATACGATAACGCCGATGATTTTCAGCCAATCGTAGGAGAGCATCCGCCCCAATCTTTGTTTTGTGATTTTTGCGTCCATATCTTTACCGCCTATACCGTTTTTGATGCCGCGTAGTCCGTTTTTTATTTCTTCGGTTTCATCGTAGGGAAGAGGATAACGTCGCGGATAGTAGAACTATCCGTAAGCAACATCACGAATCTGTCTAAGCCCATACCTAAACCGCCCGTGGGGGGTAAACCGTATTCCAACGCGTTGATGAAATCTTCGTCCACTTGCGCGTCGTTGTTGCCTTTCGCTCTCTTCGCTTCTACCTGCTTCACCATACGTTGCTTTTGGTCAATCGGGTCGTTAAGTTCCGAGAAAGCGTTGCCGTATTCGTGGCCGCAGATGAAATACTCGAAACGTTCGGTAAACGCAGGATTTGACGGCTTGCGTTTCGCCAAAGGCGAATTTTCTACGGGATAATCGTAGATAACCGTCGGCTGAATCAGTTTGTCTTCTACAAACGCGTCGAAAAGTTCGATAAGCACCCAGCCCTTCGTTGCGTTTTCGTGTTCAAGTTCCACGCCCAAGCCCTTTGCCGCTGCGCGCGCGTCTTCGTCCGTCGCCCAATCGTTATAATCGACGCCGGCGTATTTTTTCACCGCTTCCGCCATCGTAAGGCGCGTCCAATCTCCCATATGGATTTCCGTGCCTTGATAGGTGATGTCCAGCGTACCGCACACCTTTAACGTCACCGTTTTATACAAATCTTCAATCATATCCATCATATCGAAATAATCGCTGTACGCTTCGTACATTTCGATAGAGGTGAACTCGGGGTTATGGTACGCGTCCATACCTTCGTTGCGGAAAATTCTGCCCACTTCGTACACTTTGTCCATACCGCCTACGATAAGACGCTTTAAGAAAAGTTCCGTTTCAATACGCATATACATATCCAAATCGAGCGCGTTATGGTGCGTTTTGAAAGGTCTTGCATCCGCGCCGATTTCCAACGGCAACAACGTGGGGGTATCCACTTCCAAATATCCGCGATTGTCGAGATAGTTACGGATTTCCTTTAAAATAAGCGAACGGGTACGGAAAGTATCGCGTACGTCTTTGTTCATTATCAAATCCAAATGACGTAAACGGTATTTCATATCCTTGTCTTGCAACCCGTTGTATTTTTCAGGCAGGGGGAGCAAGGATTTAGAAAGGAGCGTCAGTTCGGTAACGTGCACGGACACTTCGCCCGTTTGCGTCTTAAAGACAAACCCTTTAAACCCGAAAATATCGCCGATGTCGTAATCCTTTTTATAGGACGCGTAATTTTCTTCGCCAATGTCTTGACGGGTAACGTAAATTTGAATAGAGCCACTTCTATCCGCAATATGCGAGAAAGACGCCTTGCCCATAATACGTCTGGACATCATACGCCCAGCCATTGCCACCGTCTTCCCTTCGTACGCTTCAAAATTATTTTTAATCGTTTCGGAATCCGCGTCAACGGGGTATTTCACCTGCTCGTACGGGTTCTTGCCTTCTCCTACGAGTTTTGCGAGTTTCTCACGGCGAATTCTTGCCTGTTCAATCAGTTGTTCTTCTTCCGATACGCCGTTCATCGGCGTATTTTGCTTATTTTCTTGCATAGGTAACCTCACGTTCTTTTGCTACTTTGCGTTAGTCTAAAATTTCCCTAATCACCAATTTATATTCGCCGTCGGGGGCGTTTACTTTTACCACGTCGCCTTTTTTATGCTTTAACAGCGCTGCGCCAACGGGGGATTCGTTAGAGATTTTGTTTTCGATGGCGTTCGCTTCCATCGAGCCGGTAATTTCATACACTTCTTCTTCGTCCAAATCCTCGTCGTAAACGCGCACTTTCGAACCGATATGCACCGTCGTGTTGTCGTTGTTTTCCGCGATAATTACGGCGTTTTTCAGCTTATAGTCAAGGTCGGCAATTTCCAACTCGTTCGCCGCTTGTTCGTTGCGCGCCGCGTCGTATTCCGCGTTCTCCGATAAATCGCCGTGGCTTCTCGCTTCCGCGATACGTTCAACGATTTCTTGACGTTTCACCGTTTGCAAATAGTTGAGCTTTTCCTTCGCCTCGTCATACCCTTTTTGCGTCATCATATATTGCTGTTCTGCCATAAACACTCCTTTTCGCTCCGTTTGTTGTTTTGACGCGTCCTTTTATCCCGTAATACAACCCAAACAACTAAAAAAACCGCAAAAAAACTCCGCGCCTAACGGAACGACAAAAATCTACCGTGACTTTTCCTGCCCGAAAAAGCCACGGCGTTTATTTTTAATATCCTTATTATATATCATTTTTTGACGTTTGTCAATACTTTTGGGGAATTTTCAAGAGATTTTCCCACTTTTTACGCGTTCGGCTTGCCCTGTTTCGACAAAAACGTCGCCATCCTGTCAAACGCTTCCGAAAGGGCGTTCATACTCGTCGCGTACGAAATACGCACGTTATTTCCGCCAAACGTACCAAACGCATTGCCGGGCACTACCGCCACTTTTTCCGTTTTTAACAGCGCTTCGGCAAAATTCTCCCCGTTCATCCCCGTCGATTTTACGGAGGGGAAAGCGTAAAACGCGCCCTGCGGTTCGAAACAATGCAGCCCGATTTCTTGCAAAGAGTGGAGCACGAATTTTCTACGTTTATCGTACGAATCGCGCATCTCTTCCACCGTCGCAAAACCGTCGCTAAGCCCGTCTTTCAACGCCTCAATCGCCGCGTATTGCGACATAATCGGCGCGCAGAGCATACCGTATTGGTGGATTTTGAACATCGCGTCGTCAATTTCCGCAGGCCCGCACGCAAAACCCAAACGCCAGCCCGTCATCGCAAACGCCTTGGAAAATCCGCCTACGTACACCGTACGTTCTTTCATTCCGGGCAGCGCCGCTATGCTCGCGTGCTTGCGCCCGTAGGTAAGTTCTGCGTAAATTTCGTCGGTGATAACAAGCAAATCGTGACGGATAATCACCTCGGCAATCGCTTTCAGTTCTTCTTCCGTCATAATCGCGCCCGTCGGGTTATTAGGATAGGTAAGGATAATCGCCTTCGTCTTATCCGTTATCGCCTTTTCCAAATAAGCGGGCTTTAAAACGAAATTGTCTTCTTCACGACACTCTACGTGTACGGGTACGCCGTCTGCCATCGTGACAAGCGGCGCGTACGAAACGTACGCAGGGTCGGGCACGAGGATTTCGTCGCCACGCTCTACGCAAGCGCGCAAAGCGAGGTCTATCGCTTCGCTGCCGCCTACGGTTACGAGGATATGCTTCGGGTCGTATTCCAACCCAAAACGTTGTTGTAAGTATTTAGATATCAGCTCTAAAAGTTGCGGCAAACCACGGTTGCCCGTGTATTGCGTATAACCTCTTTGCAAAGACGTTATCGCCGCCGAACGCACTTTCCAGGGCGTAACGAAATCAGGCTCGCCCACGCCAAGGGAAATCGCGCCCTCCGTTTCCCGTACGATATCGAAGAATTTTCGAATACCGCTGGGTTGTAACATCTTCGCTTTTTGATTGACAAAATCGCGCATAATTATCGTTTCCTTATCAAAATCAACGTACCATGTACGTGTTTATAGGCAAAATTGAGCTATTTTATGCCTGTACGGACAAACGGTAGTCCGCGTCTTCTTTTTCCGTTGCTACGCCTTCGATTTTGTATTTCTTTAAAATGAAATGCGTCGCCGTGCTAAGCACGCCGTCAAACGTAGAAATACGCTCGGATACGAAACGGGACACCTGTTGCAAAGACCTATCTTCCACGAACACCGCCAAATCGTAAGCGCCACTCATAAGATACACCGATTTCACTTCGGGGAAGGAGGCGATTTGTTTGGCAATGCCGTCAAAGCCTTCCTTTTTCTTGGGCGTAACTTTTACTTCGATAAGCGCGCAAACGAGGGAATCGTCTGCCTTTTCGTCGTTGACAATCGCCGTATATTTTACGAGTAAGCCGCTTTTTTCCATACCTTGAATACACGCTTTTACCTGCGCTTCTTCTACGGAAAGCATCGCCGCAATCTTCTTGGGCGTGATGCGCGCGTCTTCGGTGAGTACGTTTAAGATGTCCTTTTCCAATGCCGTCATAATCTTTCTCCTTATGGTTTATATCGCTAGATAAGATTTTCTAAAAATAAATGGTCGTAACCCAAACTCTCCACAAAATCCCTGCCGATAAATTTGACGTGATTAAACTTTGCGAAGTTAAAAACGTGCGTCTTCGTCAACACGGGCGTGGGGATATCCAACTCGTGACAAATATCCGTCAAATAATCGAAAAAATGGGAATACGTGAGTTTTTCAGGGTTCTCGTATACGAATTGTTTACGGATTTTTCCTTCCGTCATTAGTTTTGCCCAAATTCTCATATTCGTATTATACACGAAAACGGGAAAAAAGTAAACCGTTTCAAAGAAGAAATCGCCGTTTTTTCCCGTTTTTTACGCGCATATTCCCCAAAAAAAGGGCATAGGATAAAGCAAATCCGCATTTCACCGCTTTCCCGCGCGGAAAAATGCGCTTTTTACAAAAACAGACAAAAAAAGACCGTCTTTTTGAAATTTTGACGGACGAACGTCGTTATTATGGAGGTAAGGGACAAATGCAACGGCATACACGCGCAAATTACGACGTATTCCGCACGGCAAGAAAACGGAGCGCTATCGCCGTCGTTTCCACGCTGATTATAACGCTCTTTCTCGTCGTTTCCGTGCCCACTTACGTGGTTAAAAAACGCGTCGAGCACGCCGATTTCGCCGCGCAAACTGCCGCTGCTGCGCGCGCTTTGCCTATTTATAGCGTGGACACGCAAGAAAAAAAGGTCGCTATCAGTTTCGATTGCGCTTGGGGTGTGGATTATACGCAAACGCTGTTGGACGTAATGGAAAAGAACGACGTGCGTTGCACTTTTTTCGCCGTGGAATTTTGGGTGGAGAAATATCCTCAATACGCCGCCGCTATCGTCGAGGCTGGGCACGAACTTGGCACGCACAGCAAAACGCACTCGTATATGAGTAAGCTGAGCGAAACGGCAATACGAGAGGAACTGCACTCTTCCTGCGCCGCCATTGAAAAAGCGACGGGGCAAAAACCCCTGCTTTTTCGCGCGCCATACGGGGATTATAACAATACGCTGATACGCACGGCAAGCGAAATGGGGCTGTACACGATACAATGGGACGTCGATTCGCTCGATTGGAAAAATCTCTCCGCAACGGAAATCGCTATGCGCGTTATCAACGGCGCAAAAAACGGCTCGATTATCCTTTGCCACAACAACGGTTTACACACCGCCGAGGCGTTGCCGCTTATTTTCTCCACGCTGAAAAATAGAGGGTACGAGTTCGTCCCCATCGGCGAACTGATATATAAAACCGACTACGTTATCGACGCAAACGGCAAACAACACGCCAAAACCGCGCCCTAAACGCACCCCAAACGCGCCTAAACGCGTCAGGTATGGGGGGATAACGCAATAAAAAGCAGATAAAAACACGACAGGAGGTATTTATGAATTACGTTTTAGAAAAAAACAACAAAGTGTACGTTATGGGGGAAATCGTGAGCGACGCCACCTTTTCCCACGAGGTTTACGGAGAGGGGTTTTACGAATTTTTCGTCCGTGTGATGCGCCTTTCCGGGCAAGCGGATATCTTGCCCGTCACGTTATCCGAACGCTTAATCCAAGGCGGTTCGCTGTGCAAAGGCAAATCGCTGTGCGCCGTAGGGCAGTTCCGCAGTTACAACAAAATAGAAAACGGAAAATCGCGTTTAATGTTGACGGTGTTCGTTAGAGAATTATTGGACGAATTGCCCAATAAAAACCCCAACAGTATTTTATTAAGCGGATATATTTGCAAACCGCCCGTCTATCGCACGACGCCGTTCAACCGTGAGATTGCCGACGTGCTTATCGCCGTCAACCGCGCGTACAACAAATCCGATTATATCCCCTGCATCGCTTGGGGAAGAAACGCGCGGTTTGTAAAAAACCTCGCCGTCGGTGAAAAAATTGCCGTATCGGGACGGATTCAAAGCAGAGAATATCAAAAAAAATTATCGGAAACGGAAACGAAAACGATGACAGCGTACGAGGTGTCGGTGTCCAAACTCGCCGCGTTTGATTCCAGCGAGGATTTCGATATCGAGGTGGAATTCGATTTATATTCGCTACAACAAAAACCGCAAATGCACGCGGCTTCTTCCGATTATTAAAACTGTGCGCGCCGCGACGGGTTTCTGCCCAATCGCGGCGCGTTTATTTATGTACGCAATCGACAAAATCGACAAAATCGACAAAAATATTCCCCTTCGTTTTCGTTCTATTTTTTATTGCCGCGTCATACACTACAATAGAGATAAAAACAACGGCAAGGAGAACTATGCTTATGAACGAAGAAATCGAATACGCAGAAATGTTGGAAATTCCCGTATCCACCATCAACGTGGTGCGCAATAAAAAAGGCAAAAATAAACGAAAATCGCAACCGCCTTTCTACCCTAACGAGCCGAAAACGCCGGATTTGAAAGACAGCGTTATCGCGCAAGTCAACGACAAACTGTTTGAAAACGGCGCGCCCAAAATTACGGCCGACGCCGACCTTTTCGCCGAAGGCGTCAACAGCAACGGCGACGTGCGCTTTGAAGACTATCCCGAACGCATCGACACCATCCGCCTTTACAACGAAAACGAACGGCCTTTCTACGACGATATGCCCGAAGATTTTTCGCAAAACGCCGCAACGGACAACGTGCAACCCTACCCGCCTACAAGCAAATCGGAAAAGAAATTGCGTAGAGTGCTCGGCGTAGAATTCGCGCTTGCCTGCGCGCTCTGCGGCGGTATTTTTCTCACCAACGTCTTCGTCCCGAACAGCGCCGTCAACACCTTCTTCCGTTCGCTCTCGTCCACGCCTGCCACGGAAGCACCTGCCGACACGCGCGTGTATAGCGATTTTACCCTTAACGGCGTGGTGAGCGATTTCACGGACGTAGAAATGACGCTGTCGCAAACGGGCGTGCTCTCTTTCCAAAAAGAGTGCTGCGTCTATCCCGCCGTTGACGGCACGGTGCGCGAAGTGCTTTTGACGGACAACGGCACGTACTCGGTAAAAATCGGGCACTCCGATACGTTTACGGGGGTAATCGACGGATTGAGCCAAGTATATTACGCCGTTGGCGACGAAGTGAAATCCAACGTCCCCGTGGGATACAGCGACGGGGAAACGCAAGTGCAGGTGACTATGTATTCCAACGAAGAGCTGTTAAGCTGTTTTCAAGTCACGGAAGAAAACAATCTCGTTTGGGTAACGCAGGGCTGATATGCGCGTACGTAAAGAAACGAAGCGACAGAATTCCTGTCGCTTTTTTCAACGAAAAAAATCGGAGAAAAGGGAAAAGCGCGCCCTTTTTCGCATCCACCCGTTGTTCCTTCTCGTCGGCGTATGGTATTGTTTTAAAGGGGAGCTATTTCTCTTTTTAATGAGCTGCCTCGTCGCCGTCCAGCACGAGTGCGCCCACGCCTTTGCCGCGGCAAAACTTGGATATAAACTCAACAAAATCGTATTGATGCCGTTTGGCGCGGTTATCGACGGGGACTTGCGTGGCGTATCCTTCAAAGACGAATTGGTCATCGCGTTATACGGGCCGCTTTGCAACCTGTTTACAGCGGCGTTTTTTGCCGCTATTTGGTGGTTTACCCCCGATACATACGCGTTTACGGACACCGCTTGCTATACTTCTCTCGCAATCGCAATCGTTAATTTTTTGCCTGCTTACCCGTTAGACGGCGGCAGAATTTTGCGCTGCGCGCTGACAAGACGGCTACTCAACCGCCACGCCGACGCGGCGAAAGCGCAACGCATCGCAGCGCGTATCACCACCCTTGTTTCCATCGTCCTTGCCGCCGCCGTTTTGTTGCTGTTTTTCGGCACGCTACTTCGTAGAGAGCCCAACCTTTCCTTGCTGCCTTTCTCCCTGTTTATTTTCGTTGGCGCGCTTGGCAATAAAAACGCGCCCGCCGCGTATGAAAAAATCGATTTTTCCTGCAAGGATGCCTTGAAAAACGGCGTGGAACTGCGCCGCGTCGCCGTATCCGTACACTGCCCGATAAAAGACGTATTGCGCTACGTCACGCCCGGGTACTATCTCGTGTTAGAAGTGTACGACGACGATGAACGCAAGCGTTTTGAACTGCCGCAAAACGAACTCTCACAATATTTTCAACGCGCCCAAAGCCCTTACGACACTTTGGCAACGTTATACGCACGTGAAACGGGGGATTTTTTATAAAAATCAAACGCTTTTGCATAAAACCCTTGCCATAAAGGCAGGTTTGTGTTATACTTATACGGTACGATTTAGACCGCACGGCTCGGGCGAAAAGTGTTTCGTTATGCGGCAACCAATACGCTTAAAAGGAACTGCAAATGAAAAAACAATGGTTTTTCGACCGCTATTGCGGACAACAATTCGCCGCGCTTTTGGAAGACGGAAACTTGGCGGAATTCGCCGTGGAAATGGAGGAAAACGGCGACGTCGTAGGCAACGTATACAAAGGCGTCGTTACCAACGTGCTTTCGGGGATGAACGCCGCGTTTATTTCCTGCGGGTTGGAAAAAAACTGCTATCTCTCGATGGAGGAAACGTACACCGACTACACGAAATACGACGGCACACCCGTTTCCACCAACACAAAGCCCCTGTCTTTGCAAATCGGGGACGAACTTATCGTACAAGTAACGAAACCGCCGCGCGGCAATAAAGGCGCAAAGGTGACGACGCATCTCTCTTTCGTCGGCAGACGGCTTATCTATCTTCCTCGCACCGATTTTTTGGGCATCTCCCGTAAAATCACGGACGATACGCAACGCGAAACGCTGCTGAAAATCGCCGACGCAATGCGCGAGGGCAATACGAACGAAGGCTTTATCATCCGTACGCAAGCGCCGTACGCCACCCAACAACAATTGCAAAAAGAAGCCAACTATTTGAAAAAATTATACGCGGAAATGTGCCGTCGCGCAGAAAACGCGCCCGTTGGCACGGTATTGTACCAAGACGAAGAACTCCCCGTGCGTACCCTGCGCGATACGTTTGGCGACGACGTATCCATTTACGTAGGCGACGAGGAACTGTATCAAAAACTCCGCGCGCTAATTCGTTTGCGTGACGACATCCCCGAGGAAAATTTGATAAAACATAACGGGGATAGGTCAATGATGCGACAATACGGCATCTCCCCACTCGTATACGAAGCCGTGAACCCGCGCGTACCGCTGCATAACGGCGGCTATCTCGTCATTGACCATACGGAAGCGATGACGGTTATCGACGTCAATACGGGCAGCTATATCGGGAAGGACAATTTGGAAGACACCGTCTTTTCCGTCAATTTGGAAGCGGCAAAGGAAATCGCACGGCAAGTGCGCCTGCGCAACATCGGCGGCATCGTCGTCGTCGACTTTATCGATATGGTGGAAGAATCCCACCGCGACGCCGTCACCCAAACGCTGGAATCTTACCTTGCCGCCGATAGGGCAAAATGCAAAATCTTGCCGATGAGCGAATTTTGCATTACGCAATTTACGAGAAAGCAAGTCGGGTTGCCCGTATTATCTTTTATGGTAAAGGGCTGTTCCCATTGCGCGGGCATCGGCTACGTCCACGAAGACATCTTCGTGCTTACAAGGCTCCGCGCAGACCTTCTCGATTGTTTCGCCGACGGCCACGAAGCAGCCCTTATCGAATTAAACGAGAATATCTACCAAAAAATCGTGCAGAAAAAAACGTTCGCCAAAGAGCTCGTCGGGCGATGGAAAAACAAGCGGCTGTATTTCGTGCCGCATAAGACGTATCCGGAAGATTACTTCACTATCCGTGGGGAAAAGGACGCTTTTCCCAATCTGCCGGACAGGGCGCAGTTATTAAAATACTAGGATACAGGTATGCGTTGAAAATAAAAACGCGCACCCAGGTACGCGTTGAAACAGAAAAGAAAACACGGCGAATTTCGCCGTGTTTTTTCGTTATGCCGTTTGTTTATAGATAAGCCGAGGGGAAACGCCGTTGGTTAAACACTCTTTGGTGATAACCACTTCTTCCACGTTCTCTTCAGAAGGAATTTTATACATCACTTCCGTCATCACGCTTTCAATAATCGTACGCAAGCCGCGCGCGCCCGTTTTCAAACGGATAGCCGTTTGCGCAATCTCTCGCACCGCGTCCTCTTCCACCGTCAATTTCACGCCGTCAAAACCAATCAACTTTTGATACTGCTTGATTATCGCGTTCTTCGGTTCGGTGAGAATTTTCACCAACGCGTCCTCGCCAAGAGGGTCTAAATTGACGACGATAGGCAATCTTCCCACGAATTCGGGAATCAACCCAAATTTCGTCAAATCCTGCGGTTTTACGTCGTCAAGCACGCTGTAATCCACTTCGTTTGCCCCCAAACGTACCTTGCCGCCAAACCCGAGCGTCGTATCGTCTTTTCTCGAAGATACGATTTTATCAAGCCCTACGAACGCGCCGCCGCAAATAAAGAGAATATTCGTCGTGTCGATACGCAAACACTCTTGGTTGGGATGCTTTCTGCCGCCCTGCGGAGGAACGCTCGCCGTCGTGCTTTCAATAATTTTAAGCAGCGCTTGTTGCACGCCTTCCCCAGAAACGTCGCGCGTAATCGATACGTTTTCGCTCTTTCTGGAAATTTTATCAATTTCGTCGATATAGATAATGCCGCGTCCCGCGCGTTCCACGTCGTAATCGGCGTTTTGAATCAGCTTTAACAAAATATTCTCTACGTCTTCGCCTACGTAGCCCGCTTCGGTAAGCGTCGTGGCGTCCGCCGTTGCAAACGGCACGTTGAGTATTTTCGCAAGCGTTTTTGCAAGCAACGTTTTGCCGCTGCCCGTAGGGCCTAATAAAAGCACGTTGCTCTTTTCAATCTCTACGCCGTCGTCTTCCTTTTTCGCCCCGGAAAGCGCGTTGATACGCTTATAATGGTTATATACGGCGACGGAAAGCACGCGTTTTGCCTTGTCTTGCCCAACGATATATTTGTCAAGTTCCGCCTTAATTTCCGCCGGCTTTTTTAAGGGAACGTCCTTTTGCTCTTCTTTGTCGTTTTCCCATTCTTCCACCATAGATTTGCAAATTTCTACGCACTCGTCACAAATACACGCGCCGTCAGGGCCCGTGATTAAACGACGGGTTTCTTCTTTGGGTTTTCCGCAAAAAGAACAATGTTGATTTTTATTTGCCATTGCTGTTAACTCCGTAATCAATCTTTACAACGCCACGCGGCTGTGCCGCGTAAGTCAGTTATTTATACCCCGATTGTCAGGGGTTTAATCCCCGTTTTTTAAAACGGTGTACAAAACCAAAAAGATAGCGCGCAAAACCGCCGAAAAAGGAGGCTTTGCGCGTTCGTAATGCTATGCTTTTATCAAGGCGTTATCTTCTAACGAACACTCTGTCAATCAAACCGTATGCGCGCGCCTCTTCCGCCGACATATAGTTATCTCTGTCAGTATCCCGTTCAATCGTAGCGATATCTCTGCCCGTATTTTCCGCAAGGATTCTATTGAGTTTCGCCTTCGTGCGGAGGATGTGTTCCGCCTGAATTTTAATATCGCTTGCTTGCCCTTGCGCGCCGCCGAGGGGTTGATGAATCATTATCTCGGAATTGGGCAACGCATAACGTTTGCCGCGCGCGCCGCTGGATAAAAGAAACGCACCCATGGACGCGGCCAAGCCGATACAAATGGTGGATACGTCGCATTTGATATAGTTCATCGTATCGTAAATTGCCATACCTGCCGACACCGAACCGCCGGGGGAATTGATATATAAACTGATATCTTTCGTAGGGTCTTTCCCTTCGAGATAGATAAGCTGCGCAACGACGGTGTTTGCCACGGCGTCGTTGATTTCACCGCTTAAAAAGATAATTCTGTCATCGAGCAATCTCGAATATAAGTCGTACGTGCGTTCGCCCGAAGAGGTGCGTTCAACGACGTAGGGAACCAATACGTTTTTCGTTTCCATAGTTTCTTTCCTTTTTTCCTTTTGCGGTTACGCAAAAACTTCCCTTGATTAGTCTTTATACATTTCGTTGTTCGCTTTCAAGAAATCGAAGAGCTTCGTGATGATAATATCGTTGCGGATATAATCGAATTGACGAGGGTCCATACCTTTCTTGTATTCCGCCGCGTCTTTTTCCACCGATTTCGCTTGTTCTGCGATTTTCGCGTCTACTTCTTCTTCCGTCGCCTCAATCGCTTCGTCTTTGATAATTTGCGAAATGATAAGTTGGCTCGTTACGTTCTTCTTTGCTTGTTCTTCGTAGTTCTTTCTAAAATCCGCTTCCGTCACTTTCAAGAAATCGAGATAATCGGCAAGTTTCAAGCCTTGGTACATCAATTGATATTCGAATTTTTGCATAAGGGAATCGATTTCTCTATCAATCATCGCTTGGGGAATTTCCACTTCCGTATTCGCCGCGATGGCTTCCAAAATGCTGTTTTCGGTGGCGTCGTTCGCTCTTCTATCCGCTTGTTGTTGCAATCTTTCCGTCGTCTTCGCTTTGTACGCGTCTACGCTGTCGCTGCCCGTCGCGTCTTTGATAAATTCGTCGGTGAGTTCAGGCAATTCTTTTGCTTGCAACGCGTTGAGCGTAACGGCAAATACAGCGGCTTTGCCTTTCAGCTCTTCCGCTTGATAGTTTTCGGGGAAGGTAACGTTTACGTCTTTTTTCTCGCCAACGTTCATACCCACGACTTGTTCTTCAAAACCGGGGATAAATTGACCGCTGCCAAGCGTCAAATCAAATCCTTCCGCTTCGCCTCCGTCGAATTTTACGCCGTCAACGCTGCCCACGAAATCGATATTCGCGATGTCGCCGTTTTGCGCTGCTCTGCCTTCCACGGGCACTTTGCGCGCGTTTCTGTCAAGCAAGCGGTTGATTTCTTCTTCCACTTCTTCGTCCTTAACAGTATACGCGAATTCTTTAATTTTCATACCCTTGTACGCGGAAATTTTTACCTCCGGTTTTACGGGCACAACCGCAACGAGCGTTACGCCTTCTTCGGAAAAATCTTCCACGGATACGTCAGGGTCGCCTACTACCGTGAATTTCTTTTCGCATTTATCGATTACCGTGCCATAGTTATCCCCAAAGAGGATATTGAGCGCGTCTTCGTAAAATACGCCTTTGCCGTATACGTTTTCAATAACGTTTTTGGGCGCTTTGCCTTTACGGAAACCGTTCACGCTGAACTTGTTTCTCGTTTTAAGATACGCTTGCGTTTGCGCCGCTTTGAATTCTTCCGCGTCAAATTTAAGCGTGATTTTTACCGTGCTCTTTTCGCTGGCTTTGGTGGTGTACTTCATAATACTTTTCTCCTGCTATTATATTGCTATTTTTATTTTTTGTCGTTTTTTGCAAGTGGAAAACTACGTTTTCTATTTTGCCTTTACATTTTATCATATTTATCCAAGAAAATAAAGCGTTTTTCCCCTGTTTTTATTTACAATTTACGATTTTTAGGGTATAATTTAAAAAAAGAATCTCGCTTTTCTCCCTTTTCGACAATCTTCGCAAAAGGCAAAACGGGGTTTTTCGCCGTAAAGGAGGGCTATATGCCGCAAGACGCTTTTCATATCCGCCGTAGCGTAACCGAGCTGAACGCTCTGCTTGTCGGCGGCAAAATCAACCGCATCTCTCAGGTGAATAAAGACGAACTCACCTTTATAATATACACCGGAAAAAGCACGGTGAAACTGATTATCAGCGCAAACGCCTCCAACGCGCGCGTTTGTTTGTCGGCAACGGAAAAAGAACCGCTTGCCGCAGCGCCCAATTTCTGTATGCTCCTTCGCAAGCATTTGCAAAACGCGGAAATTTTGGCGGTTCGCCAACACGAATTCGAACGCATCGTCGAAATAGATTTGCATTGCAGCAGCGATTTTTCACAGGTGAACCGTACCCTCGTTTGCGAGTTGATGGGGAAATATTCCAACGTCGTCTTGGTGGAGAAAGGCGTCGTGCTTGGCGCGCTGAAAACGACCTCTCTCGTGGACGAAACGCACCGCATTTTGTTTGCGGGCGCAAAATACGCATACCCTACGCCGCAGGATAAAGTTTCGCCTTTTGACAGCGCGGCTATCTTGGACAGATTGAAAAACTTTATGCAAAATCGCGCGGACGGCGTCGACGGAGAAAGCTTGGCAAAGTTCGTCTTCGACAACGTCTTCGGCTTAGCCTTGCCTACGGCAAGACAACTCGTTTTGCGCGCAGAAAAAGCCAACGGGGGCGTTATGCGCTGTCTATCCCCGTCGGCAAACGCACCGCTTTGGACGTTCATCGGCGAATTTTGTTTACACGAACCGTCCAACCCCCACCTGCGTATCGACAACGGCGTGATTTGCGATTTTTTCGCCTTCCCGATTGACGGGGGCGTGGCAATGCCGTCTTTATGCAAAGCGCAAGACGAATTTTACACCAAAAGGGAAACGAAAAAGGGCTTTGACGATAAAAAACGGCGCTTGGAAAGCGGCGTAAAAACGCTGATAAAAAAGACGACGAAACGCCTGCAAGACACCGCGGAAAAATTACGCGAAGCGGAAAAAGCAGACGACAATCGCATCAAAGGGGAACTGTTGACGGCAAATTTATACGCAATGGAAAAGGGGATGCGTTTTATCGAAGTGACCAACTGGTACGACGAAACGGGAAAGACGCTGAAAATCGAACTCGACCCCCTTCTCTCTCCCGCCAAAAACGCGCAAAAATATTTTAAGGCGTACAACAAACAAAAGCGCGCGAAGGAAATTTTATTGCCAATGCTCGCCGCCGACGAAAACGAACTTTCTTACGCCGAGAGCATCGCCTCGTCTATCCATCTTGCCGATACGGACGACGATTTGAAGGAAATCGAAACGGAGCTTTTGGACGCAGGGCTTATCCGCGCACCCAAACAAACGCTGAAAAAGAATAAAAAGGACACCCCCGTGCCTTTTAGGGAATACGAGCACGACGGCAAAAAAATCCTCGTAGGAAGAAACAATTTACAAAACGAACGGTTGCTAAAACTCGCCTCTCCCGACGACATATGGTTGCACGTGCAAAAATACCACTCTTCTCACGTAATTATCCTTACGGAAGGGGGGCAGGTACGCGATGAAACGCTTGTTTACGCCGCGCAGCTTTGCGCGTATTTCTCCCAAGCGCAAGGCGGAGATAAGATTCCCGTAGACTATTGCAAGCGCAAATTCGTCAAAAAGCCCAAGGGCAGCAAGGCAGGCTTCGTGACGTACACCGATTATAAAACGTTGCTGGTGTCGCCAAAGGCGGAATAAAAATTGCTTGACTTCCCTAGGTAGATAAAACGCAAAAGCATTCGCCGCAATCCGTATTTTGCCTTGGCATACAAATAGATTTTAAAGGGATTGCGAAAACGCAATCCCTTTCTCCAATAAAAAGAGAACGGCACGCCGTTCCCTTTTTTTATAAATATTCCTTCCACTTTTTTTCAAAACGTTCTTCCGCGGCAATCATCTCGTCCAAAAGCTGCAAAACATCGTCTGCGCCTTCGATACACGTTTCGCTTTGCGATTTTCTAAGGGCGGTTATCCCCATCAACGTGCCTTGCAACATCATATCCGCAATGTGCGCGCGGGAATTATCCATCATAGAATTCATCTTTATCGAGCCCCACATCATCATCTTTTTAAAGGGGTTGGGCTCTTTCAATTCCAAGCCCTTATCTTTGGCGAGCATCGCCGCGCGCGCGGAAAATTTCTCGTATTCTTCGTGTTGATAAGACAGCTCGTTTTTCACTTCGTCGTCTTCCACTTGGGGAAGGATATTGGCAATCGATTGCAAGGCAAGCTGCGCGTTGCGGTAAATCTCGGAAAGAATCTCTTCCGTCTGTTTGAAATTGGTATCTTCCATTTTTTTGCTCCTTATGCTTTTCTCACAGTTTACCGCTTTTCCCCGCGAAAAATACGCCGTTTGGCGGAATTTTTTTTAATTTTTTCAAAAAAGGAAAGAAAAAACGCTTGACGGTGCGCGCGTTAATATGATATAGTAGTATCCGAGCCGATAGAAACGGGCTATTTTAAGTCGCAATTTTTCAAGGATTTTTTTGAAAAAGCGCGCGCCTTGGATATTCTTCGAGACTGGAAAGAGGAGGTAAAAATTGTATGTACGCTATCATCGATAACGGTAACAAGCAATACAAAGTTGCGGAAGGCGACGTTGTACGCATGGAAAAACTTGCGGCAAACGAAGGCGACTCCGTTTCTTTCAAAGTGCTTATGGTTGCCGACGAGAACGGTATCAAGGCCGGCGCGGAAGTAGCATCCGCAAAGGTAACTGCAACGGTTGTTAAGCAAGACAAAGCGAAAAAGATTATCGTCTTCAAGTATAAAGCGAAGAAGAACGAACGTAAAAAGCAAGGTCACAGACAACCTTTCACCGCTGTTAAAGTAGAAAAAATCGAACTTTAACCGCACCGCCCTATTTAGGGACAACAAATACTTGAATTAAGGAGAAAGAAAAATGATTTTTATTCGTTTATTCGCTCATAAGAAAGGTACCGGTTCTTCCCACAACGGCAGAGACAGCGAAGCAAAGCGTCTTGGCACGAAGCGTAGCGACGGCCAAAGCGTTCTTGCAGGCAACATCCTTGTACGTCAACGTGGTACGAAAATCCATCCGGGCGCAAACGTAGGTATCGGCAAAGACGACACGCTTTTCGCGCTTGTTGACGGTGTGGTACGTTACGAAAGAATGGGCAAAGACAAGAAAAAAGCGAGCGTTTATCCCGTAGCGGACGCGCAATAATCAAATTGACAAAGACAGGGAACGGTTTCCGTTGCCTGTTTTTTCATATGGTTCACAATTTATCAAAATAACAGTACGTAAAATAGCCGCCGCGTTGTTTTTCAACGCGGCGGCTATTTCGTTGCAGGACAATCTATGGTGCTTTTATAAAGAGAACTCTTCCATTTCGCGCCTTAGTGCGCATCAAAACTTTACCGCACTTTTATACACGGCAAACAATTCGTCACAATGTTAAACGTCACCGTGTCAAAAAAATCATTAAACAAATCTTTGATTTCCGCCGGCATTTTTTCTTGTAATTCTTTGTGTAATCTGGTTTGTTTCTCCGTCTTTTCATTTTTAGGGTATTCTATTCTATCCGCCTCTTGCAAATTTCCATAATAAATCCCTGCAATAATTCCGTCCATTTCCATATCCTTCTCCCTTTTATAGCTATTTTCGTAGACTGCTAAACCACCTGTCCTCAAAACCACAATGAATTAGAGCTTTCAACAATTCCGTCCATTTCCATATCCTTCTACCTTTTATAGCTATTTTCGTAGACCGCTAAACCGCCTGTCCTCAAAATCACAATGAATTAGAGCTTTCAACGAAAACCGTTACTAAACACCCGTATATTTACCAAAAATATTGGTATTTGTATAATATACCAATTTTTTTGGTATATCGAGCATTTTACCAATGTTTTTGGTAAAATTTTAATTGTAAAAGATAAAATTCTACAAACAACGGCAATGTGGGATAGTATTTTTACAAGGATAAAGAAAGTCAAATTTTTGGTATATCAAGTATTTTACCAATGTTTTGGTAAAATTTTAATTGTGAAAGATAAAACTCTACAAACAACGGCAATAAGGGATAGGATTTTTACAATGATAAAGAAAATCAAATTTGCGGAAAATTTAAGAAACTTGCGCCGCGGGGCGGGAATAACACAAAAACAGCTCGCTGGTGTTTTAGAAATCGACCAACGCACGGTTAGCGCTTGGGAAAACGAAATTTGCGAACCGAGTTTTGCGCTACTCGCCAAACTTTGCGAATTTTTTGGCGAAACGTTTGACAGCATTTTAACCTAATTTACTTTTCCGTAAAAAACGCGTATAATGATACTATGAGCCACGAAGAATTACAACAAATCCAATATACCGACGCCTCTCAAGAGGACGTAGGGGAAGAAAAAGTAAAACAGACCAAACGGGGCGTGTTTTTCATTTTGCTTTCTTCCCTTTTTTTCGCCCTTATGGGCATTTTTGTGCGGCTTTCCGGGGATTTACCTACCTTCCAAAAATGCTTCTTTCGCAACTTGGTGGCGGCAGTCGTCGCGTTCGCCCTGCTTTGTAAAAGCCGTTCTTTCAAAATCAAAAAAGGCTGCTTGCCCGCTTTGCTCGCACGCTCGATTGCAGGCACGGTGGGGATTGTTTGCAATTTTTACGCCATCGACCATTTGAACGTAGCCGACGCCTCAATCTTAAACAAATTATCCCCCTTTTTCGCCATCCTTTTTTCCGCGCTGATTTTACGGGAACGGGCAGGCTGGAAAAATTGGCTGCTGATAGCCGTTGCGTTTTTCGGCGCGCTGTTCGTGGTGAAACCCACCTTTTCTATTGAACACACTTTGCCCGCGCTTATCGGCGTTTTGGGTGGCTTGGGCGCAGGGCTTGCCTACACTTTCGTGCATTATCTCGGCGGCAAAGGCGAACGCACGGCAATGATTGTCTTTTTCTTCTCTGCGTTTTCCTGTCTTTCCGTTTTGCCAATGACGATTATTCAATTTCAACCGATGCAGTTTCTTCAAGTCGTATTCTTATTGCTGGCGGGATTGTGCGCCAGCGCGGCGCAATTCTCTATCACCGCCGCGTATTCGTGCGCGCCCGCAAGAGAAATCTCCGTGTTTGATTATTCCCAAGTGCTTTTTTCCGCAATTCTCGGTATGATAGTTTTAGGGGAATTTCCCGATTATATCAGCGTTATCGGCTACGTGATTATCATTGGCGCGGCTATCGCGAAATATCTGCTTGCGTTGCGAGAATATCAAAAAAATAAAAAGAACGGGGCAGGTACGCGTTGAAATAAAACAAGCCTACCGTGTACGCGTTGAAATATTAGTAAAAAAAGGGAGAAACGTTAGGTTTTTCCTTTTTTCTTTTGCGTATAACTCTTGATTATTTATACGTTTTATGTTATAATAGTGTAGTACGTAGTAGGAAAAAGGAGCAAAAGTATGCAACAGTTGATTAAAAATACGCAGGCATACCGTTTATTGCAAGCGGAACGGGCAAAAAACCGTCTTTCGCACGCTTATTTGTTGCTCCTTGACGACAAGCGCAATTTACGCAACGCGTTAAAGACGTTTGCGAAGGTGATTTTTGGCTGCGATACGCCGCGCACGGACGCAGAAAGACGCCTTGCCGAACGCATTGATAAGGAAACCTTTTCCGATTGTTTATTCTTCCCTGCCGCCGATAAAAAATTCGTCGTGGAAGACGCGGAAAAATTGACGGAAGAGTGTATGTTACGCCCCGTAGAAGGGGATATTAAAGCGTTCGCCATCGCCGATTTTGCCGAGGCGAATATTCCCTCGCAAAACAAATTGTTAAAGCTGTTGGAAGAGCCGCCCGAAGACGTCGTGTTTTTATTGGGCGCAACGACGGCTTTCCCCGTCCTCCCCACCGTTCTTTCGCGCGTTGCCAAGCTGGAAATCTCCCCCTTTGACGAACGGGACGTTGCAGCGGCGTTGCAGCGCATTTATACGGACGGAAAATATACGGACAACGATTTTTCTTTGTGCGCCGCGGCAAGCGGCGGCAGCGTTGGCGAAGCGCAAAACACCTTAGAGGGCGGCGACTACCGCGCGCTCGTGGACGAGGCGTTTGCGCTATTGCTCTGCACGAAAGAGGCGCTCCCTTCGCAGATTAAAAAGACGGGGGAAACGAAGCGTAAAAAGGAATTGTTATATCTGCTCCGTTTGATTTTTCGCGACGCGCTGTTGCAAAAGACGCAAGCAGACGGAAAAGAGAATCCGCATATCCTTTTGCGCGTGGAAAACGCGCGTTTAAAACGGGTGGCGGAACGCTTTTCTTTATCCACGTTGTTATTTGCGCAAAACGAGCTTTCCAAAGCGGAACTGCATACGTTTTTCAACGCCACCTTTGCGCAATGTTTAGAATTATTGGTGGCAAAAATTTTCGAAAACGACGCCAAAGCCCGTTTGCGTTAAAGCGCGGCGATTGGCGAAAGGACGTATTATGACAAAAGTTGTAGGCATTAAATTTAAAAACGGGGGCAAGCTGTATTATTTCACCCCCAAAGAAGGCGACGTTTACCAAAGAAACACGCCCGTTATCGTAGAAACCTCGCGCGGCGTAGAATACGCTTGGGTGGCGCATCCCGAACGGGAAATCGACGACAGCGAAATCGTTTCCCCTTTGAAACCTATCCTTCGTATCGCAACGCAAAAGGACACGGAAAAATATCAGGCGTTTGAAGCGAGAAAACCGGAAGCTATCCGCATCTGCAAAGAAAAAATTGCCGCAAGGGAATTGGAAATGAAACTCGTGGATTGCGAATTCTCTTTCGATAGCGGTAAAATCACCTTTTTCTTCACCTCGGAAAGCCGTGTGGATTTCCGCGATTTGGTAAAAGACCTTGCTTCTGCCTTCCATACCCGTATCGATTTACGCCAAGTGGGTATCCGCGACGAAACGAAATATCTTGGCGGCATCGCCCCTTGCGGCAGAGTTTGCTGTTGCGCAGGCAATATGCCCGAATTCAAAAAAGTGAGCGTGAAAATGGCAAAAGCACAAAACCTTTCCTTAAACCCCGGCAAAATCAGCGGGCTTTGCGGCAGGTTGATGTGTTGCTTGGGCTACGAAATCGATTATTACGTGGACGCGGCGAAACAGCTGCCCAAAGTAGGCGCGGAAGTGGGCACGCCCGAAGGGAAAGCCATCGTTGCCTCGTTGAATATGTTAAAGATGGAAGTTCGCGTGAAAATAGACGACAAAAACGGGGGTTGGATTTTCAAAGACTACCCTGCAAGCGAGCTTCGCTTTAAAAAACCTTGTCCCCAATGCCCTAAAAAAGAAGAGGACGAAAGCGAAGACGACGATACGGAAATCGACTGATTTCTCCCCTTTTTTTCGTCGAAAATTGTGATATATACGCGTATAATACACTATTTATAATCCAAAAGGGCTTTACAATTCGTTTTTTTCGTGATATAATGATGTGGATTAGAGATAAATCAAGGAGATTTTTATGGAAGAAAATTTGCAAAAGCAAAATGAGATAAGCATTATGGAAATTTTCCGTTTGCTTTTGAGTAAATTAAAGCTGATTATTCTCATCGTTATTGCAGGCGCGTTGCTTGGCGCAGGCATCGGTTTTCTTCGTACGCATAACGTAGAATACTACGGCACGGAAATGAAATTCTATATCAACCCCAACAAAAATAGTGGGGATGCCGTTTCCGACAGCCAGTACGGCATCTACGGCGCGTACAATAAAAACGTGTTGAACAACATGGTGGAATTGCTCGATTCGGAAGCGTTCGCGGAAAAACTTTTGCTCAACGAAAAAGGCTTACCTAAAAAAGAACGTTTGGACGCGTTAGAAAAGAAAAAATCGACGTTGACGGGCAAAGAATTAGAAAAGTTCACGGAAGAACTGAACACCTTAAATACGTCCGTGGTAACAGCCACGGCGGAGGTGGTCAAATATGAAAACGCTTACAACGAATTGTTGGATTCCCTCAGCAACTTAAACGATATCAACGAACAGGTGGAAAAACGCTCCGCTGTTTTAGACGAGTTGTGGAATGAGGCACGGATGAAAGATTCAAAACTGCCCTACACCCCCATATACGGCGTCAACGATGAAATCGACGCTGCCATCAACGATTTGCAAAACGCAACGACAGAACAGCTTAAAGCGGAATCTTTGTATGAGAGTTGGAATAAAGCGGTGACCGAACGCAACAAAAACGCGGAAGATTTGAAAAAGGAAGCCGTGGAAAAATGGAGCGAATTGGACGTAGATTATTATAAAAGAGAAGTTGGAAAAATCGTTAGCGCGGTTACGTATTCCTACTACGACGAAGCGGCGGATGCATCCGCGGACGATTTAGCAAGAAGTTTCATCTACGTAAATATTTCCGTATATAACGGCGAGGCCTACGCCATGGAATTGCGTGAAAAATTAAAAGACGCCGTTCCTGCTTATATCATAGAACGTATGCCCGTCCCTTCGGGATATAACGGCACAAGCTGTATCCGTATTTCCCGTATGGACGAGGTGCGTAGAACGAACGAGGGTTTGGTATCCTCCACGGCGATTAAATACGCTTTAATCCTCGGTGCGGCGGCGTTGTTGATTTCTTGTATCGTTATTATTATCATCGACCGTTCGGATAAACGTCTTCGCAGTATTGAACAAATTACAGACGTATTTAACGTACCCGTTTTGGGGGTTATCCCTACCTTCCAAGATAGTGAAAGAGTAGAAAACGCTTCTACGAAGGAGAAAAACTAATGCGTTTATTTAAAAAACACGACGAAAAAATCCGTGATAGAGCAAAAAACAGTTCTTCCAGCCGCGTAGAATATCTCCTTTCCGATAAAGTAGCTTTCAACGTAATGGAAGCGTTTCGAAATTTCAAATCTTCTTTGACGGTATCCGTACCTAAAAAACAATCGGGCGAAGGCACGGTTATCGTTATGACGTCTGCTTGTCCGGAAGACGGCAAAACGACGGTGGCTGTCAACCTTGCATTGATGTTCGCTTTTTCCGACGCGAAAGTGGTGCTTGTAGACGCCGATATCCGCAAGGGCAGAATTTCCAGATTTTTCAAAAGAAAATCTATCCCCGGCTTAGCGGATTACCTTTCGGGACAAAATTCCTTGGAAGAAGTAACCCATTGTTACAGCGAAAATAAAAATCTTTCGTATATCACCTGCGGCACGCACGCGCCTCGCCCTTACGAGCTGTTGGAAAGTGAGGAAATGACGAAATTTATCGAGGAATTGAAACAAAAATACGATTACGTCATTATCGATACGCCTCCCCTTCTCGTCGTTTCCGACGCGATTGCGCTTGCTACGCAAGCGGACGGCACGGTTATCGTAACCAGATACGAAATGTCTTACGTCAACGATATTGGAAAGACCCTGGAAAAACTCAACTTTGCAAAAGCGAAAGTGCTTGGCGTCGTCGTCAACGATTATATGGTAAACGAAAAACTTTCTTACCACTCGGATAGATACAAATACTATTCTTATAGTTACGATTCGTCCAACGAAGACGAAAAAAAATAAATAGAAAAATAAAAAAGAACGGAAAATTCCGTTCTTTTTTTTGCCTTTTAAAGGGGATTTTTTCTCTCTTTTCCCTGTCCACGCGGATATCTCGGCGGCGTGTTTTTTATCTTTTCCACGACCGCCAGCGTCCTTTCCCCGTAATCATACGGAAGGGCGTAACTATCGCACTCTTTTAATTTTCCGCCTAAAACTTTATAGGCACTTTCCGCTTCGGTTATCTCGCTTATATCGCCGCTTTTATATGCGATAAACGTGCCGCCCACTTTCACGAAAGGTAGGCAATACTCACTTAAAGTATTCATCCGCGCAACCGCGCGCGCCGTAACGTGGTCGTATCTTTCTCTATACTGCTTATCCTTCGCAGCATCTTCCGCGCGAATATTATAAATATGCACGTTGGATAATTGCAACTTATCCACAACAACACGCAAAAAATCGCATTTTTTACCCACGCTTTCAAATAAATCAAAGGATATATCAGGCCGGAGTATCTTTAAAGGAATCGACGGAAAACCCGCGCCGGAACCTATTTCCGCCACTTTCCCGTTTTTTATGAAAAAACTCTCTCCCAGCGCGCTATCCAAAAAATGCTTATACAACATATCTTTTTCTTCTAAAATGGTGGTTAAATTGTATTTTTCATTATATTCTAAGAGTAAAGCGCGAAAATAATCGAATTTTTCCTTGAATTCACCCGATATTAAATTTTCATAATTTGCTATTTTTTCTTGCGTCGTCATAGTAACTGTATTATAACACTTATTTATAAAAATAGCAATCCTTTTTCTTTATTTTTTTCTCTCCTTTTGCGGATAAGTGGATACCTTTTTCCACCTGTGGATAACTTTTGTGGAATACTATATTCTTTTTTATAAATATTCATATTTTTAAATAATTATACTCTCTTATATTTTTATTTATTTTTTGTTTTTCCACTTATTCACAAAGTATTACACATTTTTTCCACCTACTTTTCCTTAGTTATGCACAGCGTTATCCACCAAAAAAATACCGCTTTTTCCTTGATAAAATCTGCCTTTTTTATAGGTTGTCCACAATTCCACCGCACTCTACTACTAATATTACTATTATATATAAAATATATATAATAATAAATCAATCTGCGATGGCAATAAATTTTTGAAAAGGGCTGTTAAAATGAAAACGTACGATTGACAAATTTCGTTTTTGTGATATAATGTAAACTATGAAATTAGACGTTTATAAAACAGAACAATTGATATTGAAGGAAGTAGAAAAACCGATAACGAGCTGCGCTTTTACGGGGCATCGTATTTTAGATAACGATTTTTCTATTTTGAAATTAAAAAAGGAAATTAAAAACCTGATAGAAAGGGGAGTCGTCGTATTTTATTGCGGTATGGCGCCCGGATTTGATTTGCTTGCAGGAGAAATCGTTGTAAAATACAAAATGAAGTATAAAGATATAAAATTATACGCTTGTATTCCCTGCGTCAATCAGGAAAAATATTATTGCGCGGAAGATAAAAAAAGATACGCTCAGTTATATAAAAAAGCAGACGAAACAACGATTTTATTTGAGCAATATACGAAAGGTTGTATGTTAGCGCGGGATAGGTTTATGGCGGATAAAGCAGACGTTTTGTTGGCGTATTGTAAAAAGGATACGGGTGGCACGGCGTACACGGTGAAATATTTTTCCACAAAATACCCCTTAAAAGAGAAGATTTTTTTATAAAATAAAAAAGATTTTGTAAAAAAGGCGAAATTATGGTGGATAAACAGAGTAATTTGCTTGCAAAAAAACGGTGTATATGGTAAAATAAATTGAACGCAAAAAGTGTTTTAAATAGGTTAAAGGACGGGAAAACAGATATGAAATTCGTATGTGAAGGTATGACGTTATCGGAAGCGGCTTTTATCGTTAGTAAAGCGTGCGCTATTAGAACGATGACGCCTGTGTTAGAGTGTATTAAAATCAAAGCGGAAAACGACGGATTACTACTCACCGCGTACGACGGAGAAATCTCCATTGAAAAGAAAATCAAAGCGGAAGTTTTGGAAGAGGGAGAAATTTGTGTAAACGGCAGATTTTTTGCCGACTTTATGGGAAAAATTTCCTATAATGAAGTAATTATCAATTCCGACGATAAAGGCATCGTTGTCCGTTACGGCGATAGCGAAACGAATATTCAAACGCTTCCCACAGACGATTTTCCTATTTTCAACGGAGAACAAATTTCCAAAGAAAAATATTTTGAAATCAAGCAAAACGATTTGAAAGAACTTATTTCCAAAGTGACGTTTTGCTGCGCTACGGACGAAAGTAGACCTATTTTAAAAGGCTGTCTTTTGGAAGCGAAGGAAGGAAAATTATACGCGACGGCTTTGGACGGGCTTCGTATGGCAAGCGGTTTTAAAGAAACGACGGATGGCGGCGATATGAAAATCGTATGCCCTGCAAGGACGTTGACGGAAATTTCTCGTATGTTGGAAGGGGACGAAACGTTAAAAATTTACGCGGATAAAAACAGATTGTCCGTAGAGGTAAACGATACGGTTATCACGTCCCGTTTGTATGCAGGTGAATTCGTAAGAAAGGAAAATATTTATCCTATCAATTTTGCCAGCCAAGTAATTGTGAAAAAGAGCGAGTTGATGCAAAGTATCGAGCGCGCGGGCGTTTTGACGCGCGGCGATAAAAATAACCTCGTCGTGTTCGATATTAAGAGCGATAAGATTGTTATCAACGCGAACTCGGATATGGGTAAAATTGAAGAAACGGTGAACACGGAATTAGACGGGAAAGAATTAAAAATAGCGATGAACGGCAAATACCTTTTGGACGCGGTGAAAGCGTTGACGGAAGAAAATATAGTATTGTCGTTTAATATGCCCAATTCCCCTTTCACGATTGAAAATGAAGAAGATAAATGCTTCCAATATCTCGTAATGCCTATGCGCACGGGAAATCAATAAGAAAAGAAAAAAATAAAAGAGAAAAAGCGGCAAATAGCGCAAGGAAAGCAAAAAATAACGGTGAAATTGCTTGACGGAAAATGCCCACTTGCGGTATAATAGGAAAGCTTTTGAAAAAAGAAACGTTAAAAAAATAAGAAATTATCGCAATAAAGCGAAGTAGGAGAACGATTATGAAAAGAACTTATCAACCCAAGAAAAGACAAAGAAGCAAAGTACACGGATTCCGTAAAAGAATGGCTACGACGGCCGGCAGAAGAGTGTTGAAACGTCGTCGTGATAAAGGTAGAAAAAGACTTACCCACTAACGCGGAACATCACCGTCGTAGAAACGCGTAAAAAAACGGTTTCTATAAGACGAAAAAAATTTACGATAGATAAAAAACGGTGAAAAAAACGAGCGAATTCCTTTCCTTTTTCCAAAGGAGAGGATTTGCCATTTTTAGAAAGCAAAAGAAAAACGGGTAAAAACTTGTTTAGAAGGCGAATTATGCGTTATGAACGGCTGAAAAAACAATCGGATTTTGACAAGCTTTTCAAGGGCGGAAAACGCGCTTTTGCGCCTTCGTTTACGGTGGTGTACAAGCCTGCGGAAAAGACGATGATGGGCGTTTCCGTAGGAAAAAGACACGGAAAAAGCGTACAAAGAAACCGTATTAAACGCTTGGTGAGAGAGGCGTTTCGCAGCGCGCAGACGCAGCTGCAAGGTACGTACGCGTTCGTTATCGTGCCTAAGGTTTGCGGAGAATATTCTTTTCAAACGTTTGAAAAGCAACTGCTCGCCTTGATAAAGAAGGAGAAACTGTAATGTCTTTCCGTTCGTTTTGGTGCGCGAACGTAAAATATTTGAGAAAAACGGTTTTTAAACCCTATCTAAAAATGTTGTGTATGCGGATGATACTATTTTATCAAAAGCATCTTTCGTTAGGGACGTGTAAATACCGTCCTACCTGTTCGCAATACACCTTAGAGTGTATCAACAATAAAGGCGTCTTGATAGGGATTTTGTTAGGAGCGTGGCGCATTTTGCGGTGCAATCCCTTTTCCAAGGGCGGATACGACCCTGCGCCTGAGAAATATTTCAAAAAAAGATGGCTGCTTTAACGCGCCGTCGTTGAAAGGATAGTCAATGGAAATTTTTAATGTATTAGCAGGAGAAATCGGTTTCTCTCTTTTTGGAGAACCTTTGGAAGTTTCTCTTAACTGGATAGGAAGACTGGTGCGCGGCATCATATCCTCAGGGGTAGGCGTTGGTATCGGTATTATTTTATTTTCGCTTATTTTGAAGGTTATCGTATTGCCCTTTGATATTTTCCAACGCATTTCTTTGCGCAAACAAAATATTAAAATGCGCGAAAATAAAGACAAGATGGAAAAATTGCAAAAGCAATACGCCAACGATAAAAAAATGTACAACCAAAAGTTGATGGAAATCCAAAGACAAAGCGGTATGTCTTTGCTTTCGTCTTGCTTACCGATGATTTTGTCAATGGTCATCTTCTTTATGGCGATTGGCGCGTTTAACGCGTACGCAAAATATTCCACGGTACAAAATTATAACACGCTCGTGGAGAATTATAACGAAGCCGTCAACGTGTACGTCGTGGATATCGACGACGAATCGGAGTATTCTTGGGAAAATAATACCATCACCGTTAAAGAAGCGGATAAAATTATTTTCGTAAAGCTTCCTATCGGGGACGAAACGAAAATAGCGGCAATCAACGCTGCGTACAACGAGGCAACGACGCCGACGGACAAAGCGAAAGTTTTGCAAGCGGAAGTGAAAGCGTACGGCAATTTACACGCAAACCTCGTCATAGACGTCGCGAAAGCGGAAGCAAACGCGGAAGTGAAAGCGTACTTGGGCGATTTGACGGCGGCAGATAAAGGATACGAAGAAAAGATAAAGGATTTCTTCTACGGCAAAGGCGCAGAAGGGGCGAAGGTTGCCTACGAAAACGAAGTTAAAGGGGCTACGAAATTCCTTTGGATTAAAAACGTATGGGCGACAGACGCAAGCTATAAACACCCCGTTTTAGACCACGAAGATTTCTTGAAAGAAATCGCAAGTTCTTCTTGCGGTTCGTCTTGCAGCTCTAACGGGCGGTTTATCCTTGAAACGGCAAACGGGAAACAGGAAATATCGATAGACGGCACCGGCGCGTTGAAAGTTGGCAATACGGCGGTGACCAACGTTTACGAAAAGGACGCGTATAATAAAGTAACGGCAAGCCTTGGCGAACAAAAAGGGCAAGCCAACGGCTATTATATCCTTATCGTTCTTTCTATCGGCACGATATTATTACAACAATTCATTGCGATGCGTTCGCAAAAGGAACAACAAAAATACTCGTCCGTGGATGGGCAAGCGGCGTCTACGCAAAAAATGACGATGATTGTAATGACGATTGTCTTCGGCGTATTCTCGTTTATGTATTCCTCTGCGTTCTCTATTTATATGATTACGAGCAATATCTTCTCGTTGGCGTCGACGTTGATTATCAATAAATGCGTAGACGTATCCGAACACAAGAGAGAACAAAAGGCGTTGCAAGAAAAATTCAACCGCCGCCTTCCCAGAACGTCCAACGCCGACAAGAAAGGCAACGGAAAAAACAAAAAGAAATAACACCAAATAAAAATTTCTCGCGGCAAGGGGCGCAGAGAAAGGAGAGAATAATGAAATATACTGAATTTACAGGCAAAACGGTGGAAGAAGCCGTAGAAAAGGGCTTGCAAGAGCTGTCTTTAACGAAAGAAACGGCGGATATCCGCGTATTGGAAGAAGGCAAGAAAAAACTCTTCGGCGCGGTAAAAGCGCGCGTAGAAATTGCGGCAAAGGAAGCGGACAACGAAGAAACGTCTGCGCCCGTAGTAAATACGGACGGTATGACGGACGGCGAAAGAACGGTGGTTTTCTTGGAAGGCTTGTTTAAGCTGTTAAATATCACCGCTTGTACCGAACTCGTATCCGAAGCGGAAAAGGTAGAAATCAACGTAACGGCAGCGCACACGACGGCGGTTATCGGCAAGCACGGCGCGACGCTCGACGCAATTCAAACGCTGGCAGGGGCGGTAGCCAATAAGGGCAGGGACGATTACAAACGCGTCGTTGTCGATTGCGAAAATTATCGCGAAAACCGTGAAGCTACGCTGAACAAGCTTGCGGAAAATTTGGCGCAAAAAGCAATGCGCTTGCAAAGAAAAATTCAATTAGAACCGATGAACCCGTACGAAAGACGGATTATCCACGCTGCGCTTTCTTCCTACGAAGGGGTGAAAACGGAAAGCGAAGGAAAAGAGCCTAACCGTTATATCGTTGTAATTCCCGACAACTTAGAAGACGAAACGTTGCCGGCTATCCCTGCCAGAGGGGACAGACGTGACAACGAACGTCGCGGCAACAAAGGCGGCTACAATAAACGTGGAGGCAGCTCGTTTAACCGCAACAAGGGTGGCAACAAGGGCGGATACAAGAAATTTAACCAAGGCGGCAACAACGCTTCCGGTGGCACGACGTTGAAGACGTCTAACGATTTCTTCGGTATTTTCCTTGGCAACAGCGGAAATGGCGGCGAAGATAAAGAATAACGCAAACAAAATAAAATATCAACGCATCGTGCTTATTAGTGCGATGCGTTTTGCTCCCCCAAACAAACGGTTTACAAAATATATAAAAAGGCAAGAACGGATATGAGTTATTTAACCTTAGAAAAAGTGATTAAAGATTATCAATCGCAGGCAGGCGCGTTGCGCGCCTTAGACGACGTATCGTTTTCGTTGGAGAACGGGGAATTCGTGGTCGTCTTAGGGCCAAGCGGCGCAGGCAAGACGACGCTTTTGAACCTTTTGGGCGGTATGGACGACGCCACGGAAGGAAAGATTACGTTAGACGGCAAAGAAATTTCCAAATTGAATAAAAAGCAACTCACCCAATACCGCAGAGAAGATATCGGGTTCGTTTTCCAGTTTTATAATTTGATGCCCAATTTGACGGCGATAGAAAACGTGGAACTTGCCACGGAGATTTGTAAAGACGCGTTAGACCCGAAAACGGTGCTGCAAAGCGTGGGTTTAGGAGAACGTTTAACCAATTTCCCCGCGCAACTTTCCGGCGGTGAACAGCAACGCGTGAGTATCGCGCGCGCGATAGCCAAAAACCCGAAACTGTTGCTCTGTGACGAGCCTACCGGCGCGCTCGATTACGTGACGGGTAAAAACATTTTACGGCTTTTGCACGACGTATGCAAACAAAATAAAAAACTCGTCGTCGTGGTCACGCATAACCAAGCGTTGAAAGAGATGGCAGACAAGGTTATCACGATTAAAAACGGGCGCGTAGAAGGGGTATACGTCAACGCACAGCCCAAACCTATTGAGGAGATAGAGTGGTAATGAAAGCAGGGTTAAAGACGGCGTTCCGTCTGTTCAAAAAACACTTTGCGCGCTTTACGACGATTATCGCTATCGTGGCGGTGAGTATCGGGTTTATGTCGGGCATTGGCGAAGTGGAAAATAAAATCAAAATCGGCGCGCGCGATTTATACGAACAAAGCCGCGTAACCGATTTATATATCAAGAGCAGCAGCCCGTCTGGGTTTACGCCGCAAGAGATAGTAACCGTATGCCAGCGTTTTGGGGAAGAAAACGTGAAAACGGGCTTTTGCTACGAAACGGCAAAAGGGGAAAACGCGCTGCGCGTGTATTGGTTGAATGTAGAAGACTCGTTGGGGAAAATAGAGTTATTGGAAGGGGAACTGCCCACGCAGGAAGGGGAAATCCTTGCCGAGAGAGAAACGGAAGGCTTAACGTCTTGCGCCGTCGGCGATACGGTGTATATCCCCAACCCTATGACGGGCGGCGAAACGGCGTATACCGTTAGCGGTATCGTCTATAATCCGTTACACATTTACAACGAGGACGAGCCGAGTTTCACCAAACGGGAAGATTCGCAAGAAGACGTCCTTACGCTGAAAGAAATTTACTATTTCCATACGCAAACGCCACCGATAATCAACGATATATACGTGCGCGTGGGCAACGAAGCGTTTGGGGAGTTGTTTTCCAACGATTACGAAGAAAATATAGCGATAGTGAAAGCGGAAACGGAAACGCTTTTAGGCGACGGGGCAACGGTGCTTACCTTATACGAAAATATCGGGATGTACTCGCTGTTTTCCTACGCGGAAAAGGTGGGGCAAATCGGGATAATTTTCGTCGTATTTTTCCTGCTCGTTACCCTGCTCGTGGTCTATTCCACGATGTCGCGGCTCTTTGAGGAAGAGCGCGCGCAAATCGCCTGTCAAAAGACGCTGGGCATTGCGGATAACCGCATCACGGGCAAGTACGTATGGTTTGTTGCGGTAGGTTCTGCAATCGGCGGCGGTATCGGCTTTTTTATCGGGTTGCTGTTGACGAGTTTGTTATACAACGGGTTTAATATGCAATACCGTATGCCGCCTTTTCCCGACTCGCTCAATTTCTATTATTACGCGTTAACGTTTGGGATAATCCTGCTCGCCAACGTAGTGCTTGCTGCGCTCTGCGGAAAAAAAGCGACGTCGAGCAAGCCGGCGCAGTTATTGACGCCCAAAGCCCCGAAAGCGGGGAAAAAGGTGATTTTGGAAAGAATTCCGTTTATCTGGAAGGCGCTTTCCTTTAAGTATAAATCGACGGTACGCAACGTCTTATTATTCAAAAGCCGTTTCTTAATGACGGTAATTTCCGTGGTGGGAGCGACGGTGCTGGTATTTGCAGGCTTAGGGCTGTTTAACTGCGCGGTGAACCACGGCGAAGCGGGCTCGCTTATCGGGATATCCGCGGTGTTAATCGTCTTTTCAGGCGTGTTATGTGCGTTGGTTATCTATAATTTAACGAACATCAACGTCAGCGAGCGCACGCGCGAGATTGCTACGCTGATGGTGCTGGGCTATCACGAGCGCGAGGTGACGGGGTATATCTATCGCGAAGTGTATATTATGTGCGCGATAGGCGCGGTGCTGGGCGTGCCGCTTGGGATGGCGTTCGTAAATTTCGTCTTCGATTTCATCAGCTTTGGTTCTTTGGCGGAAGTAGAGTGGTGGAGCTATGTATTGACGCCCGTAATGACGATGTTGTTTGGGTTTATTTCCACGCTGTTATTGCGGAAGAAGATAGTGAAAACGGATATGAACGCGTCGTTAAAAACGATAGAATAATAAATAGACAAGCCCGTTTGCGAAAATTCGCAAACGGGCTTTTTTTTCGGTTGACAAGTTTTTTCCCAAGTAGTATAATAAACGACGAAAGGAAGGTTTTCGGTAGAACACTTCCTAATAAAAAAACCGAGGTACAATTTGATGAAAAACAGCAGTTTGACAAAGCGTTTATGTCGCGCAGGCGTTATTGCCGCTTTGTACGTAGCGCTCACTTACGCCTTTATGCCCTTTGCCTTTGGACCGTTGCAAGTTCGTCCGGCAGAGGCGCTTTGTATTTTACCCCTTTTCTTCCCCGAATCCGTGCTGGCGCTGTTTATCGGCTGCGCGCTGTCCAATATCGCTTCGCCTTACGCCGTGTACGATATTACGATAGGGGCGTCGGCGACGCTCTTGGCGGCGGTTGCTACTTGGTTGATAGGCAAAATCTTTCAAAAGGACTGGTTACGGATTGTTTTAGGGGGGATATTCCCCGTGCTAATCAACGCGTTTGCAATTCCACTCGTCATCGTGTTTTTATGCGGCGGCGGAGAAGGGTATTCCAGCGTTGTCGTGGCGTATTTCACCTACGTAGGTTCGTTATTGCTTACGGAAAGCGTATGGGTGTACGGGCTGGGCACTCCCTTGTATTTTGGGATAAAACGAATTATAAATAAGCGTAAATAGCCGTTTATCCGCTGGTTTTGCCCGTTTGCGCGCCCTTTCTTTGCCATAACAAAGAAGCAAGCGTTTCGGAAACGATTTCCGCCATAGAATAGACGAGGTTAAGCCGCGTGCGGTTAAAAAGCCCGTAATTCGCCACCGATTTTTCCGCAACGATACCCAAGATGGAAATATCCCCAATCGCGCCCAGCCGTTTATTTGCGCCTGCGCCAGGGTATAAAGGGGCGTCCAACACTTTTATCAGCCCGATATCCCCTTCGCTGCCTACGGCGGCGTCCACGGCGATGACGGGGCTTTTGGGATGCGCGTCCTTCAAAAACGCGCGAAGATATTTAATTTCTTTTGCCGTAACGGGGGAAGAGAGTGTGCCGTAAATAAACGCAGAGTTGCCTTGCGTTTTATATTTTAGCATAGAGCCCGCGATAGGGCCTAAACTGTCCCCGATGGCCAAATCGCTGCCCACGCACACGATTACGGGCGTGGCGTCGTTGCGCTTTGAAAAGGGGGAAGTGGGATTGTTTACGGCGCGTTGTTGCAGCAGTTTTTCCGTTGCCATTAGCATACCGTCTGCGGCCAGCTTATTATATATATGAAAGGCGTATTCCATGGAGTTCTCCTTACAGGGCGATTGCGTAGAGAGTATTCCCCGTTCGTTTACAAAATAATCGGGTAAGGAAATAAAAAAGAGCAATTTTCGTCAATTGGTTGAAAAATTTTTTACGGTATGCTATAATAAAAAAAGAGTTTGCCTCGTTACGCATAAAAAGAAAAAACGCTGGGCAATAATGGAAAAGAAAAAAGGAGGGAACAATGCTGGGATTACTGAACGTATCGTGGGCAGGATTGCTATTGGACGGCTTGGCAATCTTCATCATTATCGGGTTTGCCGTTTTATCGGCAAAGCGCGGCTTTATCGATTGCCTGTTCGGGCTTATCGCGTCGCTAGTGGCGCTTATCCTTGCCTTTTCGCTTTTCCGTGGCTTACTGGATTGGACGAACGGATTATTTGGCTTGCAAGAGCTTTTGGAAAACGCTTGCGCCAAAGCGCTGGGAAAAATTTCGGCAATGAACGTGGACGTGTCCAACGGCGGTTTGGCAATGCGCTTGGAGGAGAGCAATATTCCGTCGTTTTTGGCGAAGTATATCTTGGAAAGCGTGGGGAACAGCACGTTACCCGAAGGCACGACGCTTGCTATGGTGGCAGGCGCGCCTCTCGGCAAATTCCTTACGTCGGTTATCGCCTTTTTCGTGCTGTACTTCTTGATTAACTTCCTTATTTCCTGTTTAAGAAAAATTCTTTCCTCGCTCATCAATAAAATTCCGTTGGTTGGCGGCGCAAACCGAATTCTCGGCTTCGTCGTTGGCTTGCTGAAAGGCGTGCTCGTTATCAGCGGCGTCGTTGCCGTACTCTCTCTTCTTCCCTCCAATAACATCACTTCCTTTTTCCATAACAGCCTGTTTTTACGGTTGCTGTACAACCACAACCCCATCAACGCCATTATCGGCTGGATTTTGGTATAATCCACGAAATATCCATAAAAAACTACGGACGCGCGCGCGTCCGTTTTTTTGTTGCCTTCCCTCGGTGAAAAAGTTATCCACCGCCCCAAAACGCGGGGTGGATAACTTTTATTTCGGTGGATAACTTATGTAAAAAACGTTTGTCGGCGGTTGTCGAATTTGCCCGAAAAAATGCATTTATAAAAATATACATCGCCGTTTATCCGCCATTTTTTGCCCAAAAGTGGATAACTAAGGGTTTTCCACATACAAAAATGAAAAACTGTGGATAAGTTGGTTGTTCACAAGAAAAACAAAAAAGCAATTTCCTGCCAAAAAACGGGTTAAGGGCGAAAAAAGCCCGTTTTTCGGTGGATAAATCGGCAAAACGAACAAAAATTCGAAACATATATTCGGGGGAAAATCGGTGGATAACTTTTTAAAACGGGGCAACGTTTCGTAAAAAACGGGTAAAATTGTATAAAAGTGCTTATTTTATCCACAAACAAACGTTCTTTTTGCGAAAACGGCAAAAGTTATCCACAAGGCGATGGGTTATGCACGCGGCAATAATTGTATATTCAAAGCTGCGCGGTGTATAAAAAGGCGGGGAAAATTTTTCTTTTAGCGGATGTTTTGGAATTGGACGCGCACGGTAAGGGCGGCGTTTTCAAGCGCCGTCGTTTTCACACTTTCAAAGCGTTTATTTTCCCGTTTTTGCAGCGTTTCCAACAGCCCGAAAAGGTCGCAACCGCTAACGCGAGATTTTTCGAAGGTGGAGCTGATTTGCGCGGCAAGCAGTTTTTCCGCCGCCTGATACGCCGATGGAGGGGTATCGCCGCCGTCAATGCCTTCGGTTTTGGAAAAGGCGTTGGCGCTGTCAAGTAAGCCTGCGCTGATTTTGACGTGGATTTGATAGGACACGCGTCCGTTTTTGCCCAACGTGCAAACCGTTTTTGGGGAGTTGCGTTTTAAGGAAAGGGTATATGCGCCCTCGTTTGTTTCTACCGAATAGGCGGCAAGGCGCAGTTTGTTTTTTACGGCGTTGAACGCAAACGTTTCTTCTTCCGTCAGCGTAGCCACCCGTTTCCCTGCGTAAAATAGCGCCGTTTCGCCTGCGCTGAATATCGGTTTTTCTTCGTCTTTGTTTTCAGCGTTCTTTCCGCCGTTTTCTTGGGCGCTGGTCTGGGCTTGTGTTGCGGCGGAGGGTGCGGCGCCGTTTGGGGGATTTGGCGAAGTATCGTCGACGGGGTCTTGTTGCGGCTGCGTTTTCAAGACGGGCATAAAGGCGCTCTTGCTTTCGCTGTAATACCCGATGGAAAATTCCCGCAGCGTCGTTGGAAGCACCGTACCCACGCGTTGGGCGTGCGAGGAGAGGATTTTTTGTATCGCTACGCTGCCGGAAGCGTCCACCAAAGCTTTTACGTTCAGCAAATCTTTTGCCTGCCCGTCACAGGTGGCAAGTAGGCAATTATCCGAGATATATTCGTCCAGCAAGAAGAAATCGAGCGCGTCAAATACGTTGTTTTGCGCCGTTTTTTCGCCCAGTAAAATTAAGCGACAAAACACGAGTTTTGGATACCAACCCGTTTTGGCGTTGATTTCTTCAAAAGCGTCGGCAACCGTTTTGCCGCGGCTGACGATTTGCACCGTTTCGCTGGATTTACCGCTGTCGGAAGCCTTTGGCACGGCGATTTGGGAAGTGACGATAAACGCGTCTTCTTCTCTGTCTATGCCCACCGCCATTACGATAGCGGTTTTTTGTACGTCCACCAGCCCGAAATCACCCGACAAAAAGAGAAAAAACAATAACGCGATGACGATAAGGAAATACCGAACGGTGTTTTTTTGGTGTAATTTACGCATCGTTTTCCCCCTTATTTTTTAAGAATAGTAAAGCTAGGGGCAGAAGAAGCGAAAACGCCCAAAACACGGGGAAGAGATAGTTGCCGAAAAAGCGGTAGATACGGTCGTAATATTTATTACAAAATAGAACGAAGAGAAAGGCGGCGAGGTTGACGAGAAAGGAGAGCAGCGTTTTGCTGCGCAAGCCGCTGGCTTTGCCCACGCAAGCGACGGCGTTGCGCAAAGGGCTTGCCACGAAGAAAAATAACACGATACACAGCATATATACGAACAGTAAATCAATTCTGCCCACGACGGAAAGGACGGGGAAGTATTGCGCGATTTTAGCAAAGGCGTAATGCTTTCGCAGGGCAATGGTGGAATAAATGCCGTAGAACACGGCGAGAAAAAGGAGGGTAAACAGCGCGCCTGCGGTATAGCCCGTGGCGATTTTCACGCCGTCGCCTTTGCGAAAACGCAAGTTGGCGATAAGCGGCAGCAATAACAGTACGTCGATAAATTGCGGCGCGGTGTAGGTGGCGCTTTTGAAAGACGCGTAGAGGGGTTTTTCAAAGAAAGGCAATAGGTTGGAGATATCCGCCTCAACAAGGGACATAACGATAAGCGCGAAAAAGGGGATAAGAAACAAAAACAGGCTTACGTCCCCCACGCGGCCAAGCGCTTTTACCCCCTTGCAGCAAAAAAACGCCGAGAAAAGGAAAAACGCGGCAAACGAGAACAGTGTTGGCGACGTATCGTAAAACGCGGCGTAAACGAATTTCTCTAAATCGAGCAGGGGCAATACGGCGGCAAGCAAAAACATCGCCGCGTATGCGCTGTAAACGAGCTTTACCCATTTGCCAAGCCGCTTTTCCAGCCGTTCGATAATCGTTTGATTAGAACGGGAAGCAACGTACAGCAGCGCGAGAAGCGCGCCTGCCTGTAAAAGGAATTGAAAGAGCGCAGGCAACAGCAAATCTCCTTCGGCAAAGCGCGCCAAAAGAGAAGGCAGTTCTAACAGTTTATAAACGGGCAAAACGAACGCGGCAAAAAAGGCGATTTGTCTAGAACAAACGCGCTCGTTAGAAGGGGTAGAAAGCAGGTTAGTCATTATCCGTTCCTTTGTTTGCGGTAACGCGCAAACGCGTTTTGTTTTTCGATTGAAAAATACGTGGACGTTTGGTAAGCGACGACATACCGTATTTCACCACAGAATCACGTAAATCTCGCGTGGAAAGCGGAGAAAACGGGGCAAGCAGGGGTGTATCGAAACAATCGCTTGTGAGTAGATACGTCAGCACGAAAGCAAGCAGTAGTATAATCCCAAACGGGCCAAAGCAGCCGGATACGATAAGGAAAAGCCACCGAAGCAAGCTGCCCGTTTCCACGAAATTGGGCACGGTGTACATACATATCCCCGAAAAGGCGACGATGATGATGGCGGGAGTGGATAAAAACCCTGCGTTTACCGCCGTTTCACCCAATACCAACGCGCCCACGACGGATAGGGACATACCCACGTATTTGGGCATACGGATACTGGCTTCTTTTAACGTTTCCAATAAAAATAGCACGACGAACATCTCCAAAGACGGAGAAAGCGGCAGTTCTTGTACGCTGCTGGCTATCGTTAGCATTAACCCTAAGGGAACGAGTTGCATTTTGAAAATTTGCACGGATACGTAAAAGGCAGGTAGCAGAATAGCGACGAGCAGGGAAATCAAACGCAACGCGCGAAAAGTCGTGGCTAAAAAGGGGGAGATATAGTAATCTTCACTCGATTGAAAATCTTCCGTCAACACGTACGGCGCGGTGAGCGCGATAGGCGAGCCGTCCACCAATATCCCCACCCTGCCTTCGGCGATTTTGGCGGTGAACGCGTCAGGTTTTTCCGTCGTGCCGATGCAGCGGAAGATAGAACGCGGCCGAGGGGCGATAAGCGCCGCCACGTACGAAGAATCGGGGACGATATCCACGTCGATTTGCGCTATGCGGCTACGTACCTCTTGCAACGCTTGTTCGTTTGCCGTGCCGTCGAGATAGCAAATTGCCACCGCCGTATTAGAACGTTTTCCAACGCTGTGCATTTCAAAGCGTAAATCGGGCGTTTTTAGCCGTTTTCGAACGAGTGCCATATTCGTTTTCACGTCTTCGATAAAGCCTTCCCTTGGGCCTTTGACGGTGACGTCGGTGGGCGGTTCAATGACGGCGCGATTGGGCAGCAGTTTCGCGCCCAAAATAAACCCGACGGCTATGCCGTCCACGAGCAGTAAGGTGTTGCCGTCCAAAATTTCTTTTACGGCGTCTTGTAACGTTTCTTTACGTTTGAGTTCGGGAAAGCGCGCCGTCGTTTCCACGGCGGTTGCTTTTGCTTGTTCGTCTTTATAATCGCGCAAAGAGAGCGCAGAAAGGGGGCGCGCCACCAGCGTGCCAAGCAGTTCTTTATTGACGATGCCGTCTGCGTAGATAAGGGCGCAATCCACGTCGTCTGCCGTTTGAAAATCGTACGTTAAAACGTCTTCGGCAGGGAGCGCCTTTTTCAGCGCTTGCAGGTTTGTTCGTAATTCTTTTTGCAAAGGTTTTGTATTTTTATTCACAATGCAAGTATGCGTTTTTTGATACGATACTATCCCTATTCTATTGACTTTTCCGCCACGACTTGATATACTTGATACAAAGGAGCAAGGTATGGCGGAGATAGAGCTGAGAGAAAACGAAGTGTTAGAAGATATGCTTTTGGACGGATTAAAAATCGTGCAAGACGTTTCGCTGTACCGTTTTACGTCCGATTCCGTATTGCTGTCCAGATTTGCAACGGCAAAAAACGGGGACGTGGTGGCGGATTTTTGTGCAGGCAGCGGCATCGTCGCCTTCCATTTTTATGCGTTGAACCGTCGGGAAAAGAAGGATTTGACGTTTACGTTGTTCGAGCTGCAAGAGCCGCTTTTGCGTCTGTCCAAAAAGACGGCGGTATATAACGATTTTGATAACTTTTCCTTCCAAATCGGCAGGTTGCAAGATTTAGACGAAAAATATCGCGAGAAATTCTCGCTCGTTTTATGCAATCCCCCGTACGAGCGCGGCGGTTTTGACAACGACAGTTACGAAAAGGCAATTTGTCGTAAGGAAATCACGCTGACGCTAAACGAAATCGCCAAAGCCGCGGCGTTTGCCTTAAAATACGGCGGTAGAATAGCGATGTTGCATCGCGCAGATAGACTTGCGGAAGTGTGTTACGAATTGAAAGCCGTCAATATAGAAGTGAAGAAAATACAATTTGTGGCAGGCAGGGAAGGGGCGAAACCGTATCTGGTGATGATAGAAGGCGTGAAAGGCGGCAAACCGTCCTGTGATATTTTGCCAACGATAGTCAATCAAAGGTAAACGCAGATACAGCAAGAAAAGGAGAGAAAAAATGGTCAGCTTTGTGGCTACGCCGATAGGAAACTTAAAAGACATTACGCTGCGCGCGTTGGAAACATTGAAAAACGCCGATTGTATTTTCTGTGAAGATACGCGGCACACGATAAAACTGCTCAACGCGTACGAGATAAAAAAACCGCTGTACGCCTGTCATAAATTTAACGAGCGCGAGGCGGCGGAAAAGATTTTAGAAGCGTCGCGGCGTGGGGAAAACGTCGTCGTCGTGTCCGACGCAGGCACGCCCGTCGTGTCCGACCCGGGCAATACCGTATGCCAAATTTTGCGCGAGGCAGGGGAAACGTACACCCTTATCCCCGGCGCGTGCGCGGCGGTGGCGGCGTTGGTGCTTTCTGCGTTGCCTGCCGATAGGTTTGCCTTTATCGGCTTTTTGCCCGATAAAAAGAGCGAGAAAAAAGCGCTGTTGGAAAAGTATAAAGATTGCGAGTGCACGCTTATCTTTCACAGCGCGCCGCAGGATGTAGATAAGGATATAGCGGCGATGTACGAAACGTTTGGTGACAGAAAAGCGGCTTCTGTGCGCGAGATTACCAAAATTCACGAAGAGGCGGCAAACTTTACTCTCGCCGAAGGGCTGGTTGGAGAAAAACGCGGAGAATACGTGTTGCTTGTCGAGGGCGCAAAAGTGGGAGAGTCGCCGTTGAACGCATTGAGCGAGAAGGAACATATTCGCCATTATATGGCGGCGGGGCTGGACAAAAAAGAGGCGCTGAAACGCGCCGCCAAAGATAGAGGAGTATCCAAATCGGAATTGTATCCGTTTGCGATTGATTTATAAAGGCATAACTTTGGCGCGCGTGCGAATACTATAAATAAGGAAGAAGGAAATGGAATATTATTTGATATTTTTTGGGTTGATATTGCTTTGCGCGATATTTTCCGGCTGGGCGAGTATGCGTGTGCATAGCACCTATCGCGCCTACCAAGATATGGGCACGAAATCGCGGATGACGGGGTATGACACCGCCGTACGCCTGTTGCGTAGCAACGGCGTGCGCGATATTTCCGTCGGCAGGGTGAAAGGCTCGCTTTCCGACCATTACCACCCCACGAAGAAAATCGTGAATTTGTCCGAAAGCACGTACGGAAACGACTCTATCGCGGCTGTTGCCGTGGCGGCGCACGAGATAGGGCACGTAATGCAAAAGAAAAGGAAATATATCCCTTACGTATTGCGTACGGCGCTTGTGCCTGTGGTGAATATCGGCACGTATCTTGCGTTGCCTCTCGTTTTGGTGGGGCTTATCTTAGACGTATTCGTCACGCAAACGCAAAACACGGACGTTGGATATTGGCTTGCTATGGCAGGCGTTATTTTATACGGCGGCTCGACGGTGTTTATGTTGGTGACGTTGCCCGTGGAACTCAACGCAAGCCGTAGGGCGAAAAAGATGTTGATAGCGGAGGGGATTTTGACGGACGAAGAACTCCCGTACGCGGAAAAAATGTTGTCGGCGGCGGCAATGACGTACGTGGCGTCGCTGCTCACCTCGCTCGTATATTTCTTGCGTTTCGCCGTATGGGTATTCCTTTTATTCGGCAGACGAAATAGGGACTAAAGGTGAGCCACCGCTGGCAAGTGGAGAGGCTCCACGCCCAAAAACTTTCTATCCTTCGTTACGGCTTTATGTAACAATATCGTCAACGAGGGGTTAAGGGGCATAGCCCCTTATGGGTGTAGGGGCAACGCCCATACGACACTTTGTTAAGGGCCGCCACAAGGCGGATAAAAGCCGTCCTAAAAGCAAAACGCAGTTTTGCGTTATCCAACGCCGATAGGCGTTTGTGCGGCGAGCCACCGTATTCAACGGCTTGAATACAATAAAAAAACACCTCCCGAAAAAATCGGGAGGTGTTCTGTTTTCGTTATAAATGTTTCACGTGAAAGCGAAACTCCGTTTTCGATTAAAGTTCAGCGAAGTACTTAATCGTTCTAACCATTTGGCTGGTGTAGGAGTTTTCGTTGTCGTACCAAGAAACAACTTTAACAAGCGTGTTGCCATCGCCCATAGGCATGCACTTCGTTTGCGTAGCGTCGAAGAGGGAACCGTAGGTGATGCCGATGATATCGGAGGAAACGATTTCTTCTTCCGTGTAGCCGAAGGACTTGGAAGCAGCAGCTTTCATTGCAGCGTTTACCGTAGCCGCGTCAACTTCGCCTTCGCAGATAGCAACGAGTTGGGTAAGCGAACCGGTGGGAACGGGAACGCGTTGTGCGCAACCGTCAAGAACGCCGTTGAGTTCGGGGATAACAAGGCCGATAGCTTTTGCTGCGCCCGTGGAGTTGGGAACGATGTTTGCAGCAGCAGCGCGCGCACGACGGAAGTCGCCTTTACGATGAGGGCCGTCGAGAACCATTTGGTCGCCCGTGTAAGCGTGAATCGTCGTCATATAGCCTTTCTTAATTTTGGAAAGCTTGTTAAGCGTGTTTGCCATAGGAGCAAGGCAGTTGGTCGTACAAGACGCAGCGGAGATGATGGTGTCGTTCTTCGTAAGCGTCTTTTCGTTTACGCTGTAAACGATGGTAGGAAGGTCGTTACCAGCAGGGGCGGAGATAACAACTTTCTTTGCGCCAGCTTTGATGTGCGCTTCGGATTTAGCTTTGGACGTATAGAAGCCCGTGCATTCAAGCACTACGTCTACGTCGTTAGCAGCCCAAGGGCAGTTAGCAGCGTCTTTTTCTGCATAAATTCTAATCGTTTTGCCGTTAACGGTAATCGTGCCTGCTTCGTCGTCAGCAGAAACCGTTTCTGCAAGAGCGTATCTACCTTGCGCCGTGTCATACTTCAAAAGGTGTGCGAGCATAGAAGGGCTGGTAAGGTCGTTGATAGCAACAACTTCATAACCTTCTGCGCCGAACATTTGTCTAAACGCAAGACGACCGATACGGCCAAAACCGTTGATTGCAACTTTTACGTTTGCCATAATAGAAATTCCTCCAAAAAATGATAAAATTTATTTAATACTTTTTATTTGTAAAAACGGGAAAACAGCAATCCGCTTTCAACCAAATAATATTTTAGCATACTTTTTATCTTTCGTCAATAATTTTATGCGCCCATTATAAAAAATCTTTCTGCAAAAACAAAAAAGAGGAACGATTTTTTCGTTCCTACGTTTTTTATTCGCACATAGCTTTCAAGGTGGCAATCGCCACGCCTTTTTTCTTATCGGGGACTTTCCTAAACGCCTCTAAAAGCTCCAATTCTTCCGCCGTTAAATCGCCTGCCTCAACGTCTGCGTACATACTAATTACTGAAACGCCGAGTGCGGCGCATACGTTTTCAATAGATTCGCGCGTGGGCGTGGCTTTTTTGTCATTATACCAATTGTAAACAGTATTTGGAGTAATACCTGCTTGCGTGGCAAGCATAGATTTTGTCCAACGTTTCTCTTTTCTTAATTTGTCGATTTTTTCTACAATATTCACAAATAATTCTTCCTAAATTGCAAGTTACATTTATATTTTAATACAATTACAATTGTAAAATACGAATTATAAGTGAAAAATATTCATATTGCGATTGTGTTTTTCAAAAAAATATGTTATAATCAATAAAAAAGAGGAGAAAAGAGAAATGGGGAAGATGGAAGAATATCAATCGTTAGAAATTGATTTTCCATATACGAAAGGCGATATATACGGAGAGAGAATTTCCTTATTAGAGGCGGTACAGCTCAGTTTGCGTATGTATCACGTCAAGGCGTTTAAGGGGAAAAAGAGAAAGGAAACGCTGTTGCGGTGTATGTTTACCGTCAATAAAGCGCTGGACGAAGAAGAAAATTATCAAGAAAAAACGTTGCAGATGATAGAGAAGGCAAAACGGACGTATCTTCTATTGCCGTATGATATTTTGCGAAAGATAGACGATATGGAAGATATCTATTTTGGGGAATACGGGAAGGAAATATACGCGCAATTAAAACGTTGGTTTTTTACGGAAAGGGAACGATTGCGCGCGGCAATGATAGGAAGAACGCAAAAATAAAACGGCTCGAAAACCGAGCCGTTTTTCATTTTAATTAAAACGCTTTGCCAGCAGAGCCAAGCACGTTGACAATCTTGTGTTTTACCATTTCCTTCATCATCGCGCGTGCGTCGCCAAGGTATTGACGAGGGTCGAAGTGGGAAGGAGCGTCGCTGAAATGCTTTCTAATCGCCGCCGTGAACGCTACGCGAAGGTCAGAGTCGATATTGATTTTGCAAACCGCCATTTGCGCCGCTTTTCTCAGTTCGCTTTCGGGGATACCGATTGCGTTAGGCATACTGCCGCCGAATTGGTTTACGATAGCAACTTTGTCTTGGGGAACGGAAGAAGCGCCGTGCAATACGATGGGGAAGCCGGGAAGTCTTTTGCCGATTTCTTCCAAGATATCCAAACGAAGTTTCGGGTCTTGACCGGGTTTGAATTTATACGCGCCGTGGCTCGTTCCAATGGCGATTGCCAAGGAGTCGATACCCGTCTTGGACGTAAATTCTTCCACTTCGTCGGGGGAGGTGAATTGCGCGTCAGCCGCGGCTACGTTTACGTCGTCTTCGATGCCTGCAAGTTTGCCAAGTTCCGCTTCAACAACGACGCCGTGATCGTGTGCGTATTCTACGACCTTTTTCGTGATTTCGATATTTTCTTCCCAAGGATGAGAAGAAGCGTCAATCATAACGGAGGTAAAGCCGCTGTCGATAGAAGCTTTGCAAATTTCGAAATCTGCGCCGTGGTCGAGGTGCATTGCGATGGGAATATTCGTCGTTTCCACAGCCGCTTCCACAAGCTTTTTCAAATATACGGGGTTCGCATATTTTCTTGCGCCGGCGGAAACCTGCAAAATGACGGGGGATTTTTCTTCGTTTGCCGCTTCAACGATGGCTTGAATCATTTCCATATTGTTTACGTTGAACGCGCCGATAGCGTATTTCCCTGCGTACGCTTTTTTAAACATATCGGTAGTAGTTACCAAAGGCATAGTGTATGTCCTCCAAAAATTTTTATTCCATATGCTAATATTATAACGGATAGAGCAAAAAAAAGCAATAAAAAGCAGGGGAAAAACGGAAAAATTTTATCCGCAAGCGGAAAATAAAACGGGCGGGCAAAGTATATATATAATATTGTATTTATGCGAGGTTTTTACTCACGAAAAAATTTTTTAAAAAAATAAAAAAAAATGAAAAAGTAGGCGCAAAACAGCTTGACTTAAATTTCGTTTCATAATACAATAAATAGGCAAGTTGGCAAAACTGCTTGAAAAACCTCGTTTTTTCCCGTTAGTTGAACGTATTTTTCAAGGATTCAGTTTTTACGACGCATTGAGAAAAAATGAAAAAATACACACGAAATAAGGAGTAACATATTATGAAAACCTATATGGCGCACGCCGAAACGGTTGAAAGAAAATGGTATGTCGTAGACGCAGCGGGTATTCCCCTTGGTCGTCTTGCTACCAAAGTGGCTTCCGTCCTTCGCGGCAAGCACAAACCCACCTTCACTCCCAACGTTGACACGGGCGATTTCGTTATCGTTATCAACACGGACAAAGTCGTTTTGACGGGTAAGAAGTTGGAAGATAAATTTTATAGATATCACACCGGTTACATCGGCGGCTTGAAGGAAATTTCCTACAAGAAGTTGATGGCGGAAAAGAGCGACCTTGCCGTTTACGAAGCGGTAAAAGGTATGCTCCCCAAAAACAGCCTCGGCAGAGCTACGCTTAAAAAGCTTCGCGTTTACAAGGGCGCGGAACACAACCATGCGGCGCAAAAACCCGAAGAACTGAAAGTGGACTAAAGGAGAGGACTGAAAAATGGCAAAAGCAAGTGTGAAAAAGAAGATTCAATTCTGGGGAACGGGCAGAAGAAAGAAGGCTATCGCTCGCGTACGTCTTATCCCCGGCGGCAACGGCACGATTGTGATTAACGACCGCGCTTTTGAAAATTATTTCCCCCAAGGTACGTTGCAATACATCGTTAAGCAACCCCTCGTTGCAGTAGACGTGGAAAGCAAATACGACGTTATGGTAAACGTTATTGGCGGTGGTTACACCGGTCAAGCAGGCGCTATCCGTCTTGGTATTGCGCGCGCGCTCCTCGAAGCAGAAGAAAACTGCCGTCCCGTATTGAAAGCGGCTGGATTCTTGACGCGTGACCCTCGTGCAAAGGAAAGAAAGAAGTACGGCTTGAAGAAAGCTCGTCGCGCACCTCAATTCTCGAAGAGATAATTCTTGCCTTACGGCAAAAAACCCCGACACCATACAGGTGTTCGGGGTTTTCTTTTTCCACGCAAACGCTTTTACGTACGCGTGGGTTCGCGTAGCCAACGCGTCATTTTTTCGTTCGTTTTGCCCTGTTTTCGTGCTCGATTAAAAAGCGCAAAGCCGCCTCTTGCGAGGGGGTGGGGATAGGCTCTTGCGGCGCGTCGTTTACAGGCTCTTCCGTAGGAAGAGAGGGTGAAAAAGCCTCTTTTTCCGCGCTGCTTTCGGCGCTGTTTCCCGATAAAAGTGATTGCAAAAGATTAAATAAGGCAAACGGTTCCATAGAAATCTACCCCCTAAAAGACTGTTTTTGACGATTTTTAAAAAATTTCACGCAAAAAAGAGAAAAATTTACGGCGTTTTTTATTGCTTTAATTGCCGTTTTGATATATAATAGAATATGCGTTAAAATAGTCGAATAATACCTTATAGGTATTTCGAAGAAAAAAGGAGTCCTTTACAATGAGGGATAAAATGAAAAAAACACTCGGTATATTGCTTGCAACGGCGTGCATTGGCGCAACCTTCGTAGGGTGCGGCGGCGGCACGTTCGATTATAAAGGCGATAGATTGGACGGATATACGTCGGCGGCGGAAGTTTCTTCCAACGGCGGTTTCGTCGTTGAAAAAGGCGATTTCGTTTACTTTATCAACGGGAAAGCCGCGTCGGACGTTGACAACACGTACGGCAACGTAGTAAAAGGCGCGCTGATGCGTATTTCCAAAAACGATTTAAAAAATGGCAATTATTCCAACGTAAAAACGGTAGTGCCTTCCTTATTCGTTGCAAAAGATTACGATGCGGGTATCTTTATCTATGGGGATTACGTATATTATGCAACGCCTACTACGGAAAAGACGGACAGAGGCGAAGTAGCGTCTTCTTATCTCGATTTCAAGCGTGCGAAATTGGACGGCACGGAAGGTCCTTCGAAGGATTGTTTCTTGCGTCTTTCCGATAACGCCAGCGTTTACCGTTTCGTAGAAGAAAACGGCGTCGTATATTGCCTGTATAAAGAGGGCAGCTCGTTGAAATCGGTGAATACGGAAACGAAACAAATCAGCACGTTGGTATCGGGCGCAAAATCTGCGTTCTTCTTCGACAGCGTAGACCCGACGAACCCGTACGTATATTATACGATGAACGTTACGTCGGACGACGGCACGAAACAAAGCTATGACCAAGTATATCGTGTAAACGCAGGCGCAACGGCTGTTACCGACGCTAACAATGCGAAATACACCGTATATAACGCAAAGGGCGAAAAGATTACGGAATACGCTTTTGATAAAGCGGAAATGGAAGCGAAAAACGAAGAACAAGACCACGACGGGCACGACCACGACGACGTTTACAATTTCGAGGATTATTCCACGTATCCGTACGTGAACCTTGGCGAACTCGTTTTAGACGGCGTGGGCAACGGCAATTATATTCCGCAAACGCAGTATAACCAAGCAGACAAGACCGCCGCAGCGGAATACGATGGGTATACCTATACGCTGGGTGAAGATTGTTATCAAGACGGCGTTTTGTATTTTACGCGTAGCAGAGTGCAAAAAACGACTTCGGACGGAACGGATACGACGTTGTATTGCTTGGCAGACGAAACGGTAGAAGTAGACGGTTGGAACTCGATTGTTGACAACGTGAAAGCGACGGAAAACATAGTGGCGCTTTCCACCACCAACGCGGCAAGCGGCGCGGCGTTGTATTATAAAGATTATAAAGACGGCAAAAAACAACAATATTATATATACGTGTCGGATAACAACCTTTACAAAGCAGGTTACGATAACAAAAACAAAGCGCCTATCGCGGCAGTTCGTATTGCCAACGGCGTAGGTTCGCCCACCCTTTGGAAGATAGACGGGGATTACGTGTATTTCTGCGCGGCGACTGCGAACGGACAAAACCTTTCCAGAGTGAAATATACCGGCACAGCGGAACAATACAATGCGTTGAACGACAATGAAGAATATCAAGTGGCATCGTTGAATTATCTCACGTTTGCCAACGATTGGTACAAGCCTGAAATCGTCGGCGACACGGTGCTCTTTGCCAACGCCGCGTTGATTGGCGAAAGCTCTTTCAACTACGTGTACGCAGCCAAGATGGGCACGGTAAAGGAAATCAAAGACGCGAACGAGGCCTATAAAGCGGTAGAAGAAAAAATCGGTAAATATTCTAATTACAGCGATTTGCAAGAAGCGATGCGTTACTTCTTCCGTACGGGCGAAAAGGGTATCTTTAACGAATTCCGTGACCAATACAGCGAATCGAAGGGCGAAAAGTTTGACGAATTCGCAACGTTGTTTGCTGACGGCGGCGAATTTGCGGGGAAATTGGAAAAGAATTTCTTTACGCAAGTAGGCAAGACGTCGAAGGAAGACGAAGACGCGATTGCAGAAGCTTGGAGAACGGTTGTCCGTAAATACGAAGACGTTGAAGAAGAACAAGACGGCGGTATGGCGACGTGGTTGAAATGGTTGCTTATCGGCGTGGGTATCGGCGTAGTAGCGGCAGGCGCTGTCACCGCGGTGATTATCGTGAAAAAGAAGAAAGCGAAGAAAGCGGAAGCGGAAGCTACGGTAAACGCGTACAAACGCAAGAAGATTGATACGACGGACGATAAGAGCATTGACGTTTACGCAGACGAAGACGCCACGGAAACGGTAGAAGAAACGACGGAAACCGTGGAAGAACCCGTGGAAGAAACTGCGGAAGAAGCTGTGGAAGAAACCGTAGAAGAAGCTGCGGAAGAAACCGAAGCGAAAGAAGAATAAAACGAGAAAAAAGGTTGCACCCTAACAATGCAGCCTTTTTTTTATAAAAAATAGAAAAACTTATAAAAAAAATACGAAAACGGCGCAAAAACGGTTTACAAATTTTTCATTTCTTAATATAATATAGCAGTCCTACCAAGAAAGGAAAATAATGAGGGAAAAATTATGGCAAGATACGTTATATGTCCGAGATGCGAATTAAACTTTATTGACGCAGACACACAGGAATATTGCGAAGTTTGCGTAAAAGAACTGCTTGGCGAAAAAACGTTCACGGACGACATTGAGGCAGAGGAAGCCGCAGAGGAAACGGAACTTTGTCCTATTTGCGGTGAAAACTATATGGCGTTCGGGGAAAAGATGTGCGAAAACTGCAAGAAAAAGACGCAGTACGAAGAGGAAGAAACCGACGAAGACGAAGACAAAGAAGACGCGTCTTGGCGTAGCTATTTAGACGACGAAGAAGACGACGTTGATTTGGGGATTCCCGATTCCGAATTCGACGAAGAGGAAGAAGAGGAAGAAGAGGAAGAAGAAACCAGCGCGGAAGAAGACGATTTCGAATACGTTTCGGCGGACGATTATTACGATATGGACGACGATGACGACGACGATGATGACGACGACGATTTCGACGATGACGACGCGCCTACCCCCAAAAGCGGTTCTAAACGTAAGAGAAAAGACGACGATTTCTAAGTAAAAAACAAACTCCCCCAAACGGCATCGCGCCGTAAAGGGGAGTTTTCTTTATAAGAGCAGATTACAAATCGTCTGCGTCCTGTACGGGTTTTTCCCGTTTGTTTTTCGGCCTGCCCGTATAGCTGCCGTTTACGTCGGTATTCGACGGCGCGTTAAATACGTCTAACGCGCGTTTGGTAGGGGCAGGTATGCGGCGTTTAGTCGTTGTTGCCGCCATGGCTATAACTATGGTTTTCACCGTTTTCGTTGTTCTTGTTTGCTTTATTAGAGCAATTCTTGTTGCCGCAGTTCTTGTTTTTTGAGTAATTGTTTTGTTTGTTTTTCATACTTTTCTCCTTTTTATATCGAGACGCCCCAAAGGCGTTTTTTATTTACGAATAGAACTTCGATTACTCTCTAACGCCCTCAAAAGGCAGGTGTAAATCAACGTAGCCTTGTCCTGCTTTACACAAAGGGCAAACCTGCCAAGCTTCGTTGCCTACGTGCATATAACCGCACTCGCTACAAATCCAAAGGATAGGGCTTTCCGCCTTATACAACGTGCCGTTTTTGACGGCGTCGCACAAGTATTGAAAAACGATTTTGTGTTGTTTTTCCACGTCTGCCACCATCGTATATAACGCGGCTACGTCTTCAAAGCCCTCTTTTTTTGCCGTAGCGGCAAAGCTGGGGTAAATCTCTTCCGATTCGCTTTTTTCGTCCATAGCGGCAAATTTTAAGCCTTCTACCAACGTGCCGGCGTGGAAGGGATACCCTGCGTCGAATTCGACGTTATCACGGCTGCCTGTTTTTTCGATAATCTTATTAAAAAACTGCGTGGCGTGTAACGTTTCGTTCTTTGCAATCGTTCGTATGGCGTCCGAAAGCGTTTTCAGTTTTTCCTGCATAGCAAGTTTTGCAAGCATTTGATATCGCATACCTGCTTGTGATTCGCCTGCAAACGAGCGGGCGAGGTTTTTAAAAGTTTCCGTGTTTTCAAATTGCATAAATAAAATCTTCCTTTTAAGGCGTTGCCTCTATATGCAGTATGGGTGAAAAGAGCGACGTTATACGGCGAAAAAAATAGAAAACTATGCCAAATCGCTTGCGATAGCATATATTTTTTGTTACAATGGTTAGGTCGAGCGTATCGACGTAAATATATAAATAGAGGAAGAATATATGTTCCATATCGTATTGGTAGAGCCGGAAATTCCGCAAAATGCAGGCAATATCGCGCGTACGTGCGCGGCGACGGGTACGCATTTGCATATGATTCGCCCGTTGGGCTTTGAGGTGAGCGATAAGTACTTAAAACGCGCAGGGCTGGATTATTGGCACCTCGTAGAAGTTTCCTATTACGATAGCTTTGATGAATTGAAAAATCAATATCCCGACAGTCGGTTTTTCTTTTTTACGACGAAAGGCAGACACCGTCACAGCGACGTTACCTTTCGCGACGGCGATTTTTTGGTGTTCGGGAAGGAAACGAAAGGGCTGCCCGAAGAACTTTTATTGCAAAACGAAGAAACTTGTTTGCGTATCCCGATGTTCTCTGAGGCCCGTTCGCTCAATTTAAGCAATTCGGTGGCGGTGGCGTTGTACGAGGCGCTTCGTCAAAACGATTACCCGAATCTTTTGGAGGAGGGGGAACTGCACGAGCACAGCTGGGCAGAGATAAAGTAAAAGATATATTCCGTCAAGGCGTATAAAATGTAAAAATACAGGCAATAACTTTCGTGTAACTACACGGAGGTTATTTTTTATGAAAAAAATTTGCATATTTTTTCTTTTGTCAATCATAATAAGTGTAACGGCAATCGGTTTTTCAGGCGCAGGCTGGCAAGCCGACGCGCGACAAAGCAAGGATACGGAATATTTACGGATTCATATCCGCGCCGATTCTAACGAGTCTTCGGCGCAAGCGGTAAAATACGCGGTGCGCGACGACGTAGTGGCGTATTTAACGCCCACGGTGGCAGATTGCAACACGAAAGACGAGGCGGTGAAAAACGTGCGAAATCAGCTAAACAACGTGGCGCGCGTGGCGACGGCAACGTTGCGAAAAAACGGTTTTTCCTACGGCGCAAGCGCGCGTTTGCAAAAGGAAACGTTCCCTACGCGGGTGTACGAGGGCTACACGTTGCCGGCAGGGGAATATACGGCGCTGATTATCGAGCTGGGAAGCGGCAAGGGGGATAATTGGTGGTGTGTCGTGTATCCGCCGTTATGTTTTGCCGCGCCGCGCGGTAAAAACGTGGTGTATAAGAGTAAAATTCTTGAAATTATCCAACGTTGGCGAGAAAAACGCTGATAGCAGGTATGCGTTGAAGAAAAAACACCCTACCGTGTACGCGTTGAATACATACAGGAGGGACAAGTATGAAAAAGAGAACGGGTGCGGTAGCGGCGGCATTGGCGATGGCGGTTGGCGTTATCGCTGTTACAGGCGTAAGACAGGCAACGTCGCGTCAACCCTTATGCGCGGCGGACGTCGCCGTGGAAAGGGCGGAAGCGGAAGAGGCGGCAATAGTAAAACAAGGCAGCAAAGGAGGCGAAGTGCGGGAAGTGCAACGCCGCCTGAAATCTTGGGGATATTATAAAGGGAGCGTGGACGGCGTATTTGGCGCAGGCACGAAAGCAGCGGTTATCGCTTTCCAAAAAAAGAACGGATTAAAGGCGGACGGTATCGTAGGGAAAGCCACGTATAAGGCGCTTGGTATGACGTCTTCGTATAACGTGCTTGTCGGTTCGGCAAGCGGCGGCGCGGGGGAATATTCCAGCGCGGACGTATATTTATTGGCGCGTACGATTTACGCGGAGGGCAGAGGCGAACCGTATACGGGGCAGGTAGCTATCGGCGCGGTGGTGTTAAACCGAGTGAGAAATTCAGCGTTCCCGAATACGATTTCCGGGGTAGTTTATCAAAAGCACGCGTTTACGGCGGTGACGGACGGGCAAATCAATTTAACGCCCAACGATACGGCGATGCGCGCGGCGAAAGACGCGATTAGCGGCTGGGACCCGACGGGTGGCGCGTTGTATTATTACAACCCTGCCGTCGCGACGAGCGCTTGGATTTTCGATAGGCAAACGGTGACGGTTATCGGCAAACACGTATTTGCCATTTAACGGAAAAAGGAGGGTGGATATGGAAGAAAAGCAAAAAAAGAGCGTAGCCAAAAATCTTTCGTCAGGCGCGGAGAAGGTGGAGCGCGTGGAAAAGAGTGTTAAAACGCAAAAAACAGAGCCAAACGTCGTGGAAACGCAAACGGTGACGCAAAAGCAAGCCGCTGCCAGCGAGGAAGTGGAGAAGAAGGTTGAAAAAGAGAACGCCCACGCAAAGAAACGGGTGGATGCCGCCTTAAAAAAGAAGGAAAAAAAGGCGAAAAAAGCGGCAAAACGGGCAAAATTGACGGCGGCAGAGCGAAAAGCGCGCGCGGCAAAAGCAAAAGCGGAAAGAAAAGAACGTATGGAAAAGCGTTTGGCGGAACGCAAGGCGGCTGCGGCGAAAAAACGCGCGGAACGCAAGGCGGCTACGGCGAAAAAACGCGCGGAACGTAAAGCAAACGCGAGCAAACGCGCTGCGGCGAGAAAGGAAGTCTTGGAAAAACTGCGCGCAGAAGAAGAGGCGTGGCGTAGAGAAAGGGCGCATAAAAAAGCCAACCGTACGCAGAAAAAGGAGAAAGGAAAACGGGAACGCGCGGAGAAGAAACAACCCCGTGAGCATAGAAGAAAAGAAAAGGGCTACGGCGGATGGCTTGCCGCGGTCATTGCGCTGGGCGCGGTGACGCTCGGTTTAACGACGGCGGTGACGGTAGGCGCGTTGGAGATGAAAGATATGCAAAACAACGCAACGCGGAGCGCGCAAAGCACGACGTACGAGCTGGTGGGGATTATGGAACACGTGGACGACGATTTGGATAGGGCGCGGATTGCGGCGACGCCTACGCAACAGCAGCGTATTCTCACCGATTTATTGGTGCAAACGCGGCTTGCGGAATTGGATTTGGAAAAATTGCCGATGGATAGCGAAACGGACAAAAACGTCACGACGTTTATCAATCGCGTTGGCGGCGTTTGCGAACGTATGTTGGCAAAGTTAAGACGTGGCGAGAGTCTTTCTCAGGAAGACGAGGCAACGTTGCAAAGACTGTATGAAACGAATCACTCAATTCGTGGAAAGCTGGACGAATATCTTGTGAAAATGACGGATAAAGACGTTTCTATGTTTATAAAGAAAGGCGAAGGCGCGTTTGCCGATATGTGGAACGGATTAGAAAAATTGACGTTGGAAGAAAACCGCGCAGCGTTAGAAGATAAAATGCAGGGGGCAGGTATGCAACCAAAAATGCAAGCCCCCGAAGAAAACCAAGGCGGTTCGCCCAAGTTAGACACGGCGCAAGCGGAAGAAATTTGCAAACGCTATTTTGACGGCTATCACGTTGCGCAGTTCCAATGCGTGGGTGAAACGTTGGGGCAAAGCTACGCTGCGTATAACGTACAAGGCTATGACGAAGCAGGCACGTTGTTGTTTGCGGAAATCGATTGTAACGACGGGGAACTGATTCGATTTGATTATTACGCGCCTTGTAGTGAAGAAAAATTCGATATACAAAACGCGGAAACGATAGCGCAAAACTTTTTAGAAAAGCTCGGTTATGAGGATATGACGGCGGTGCGCACGCGTGAAAACGGCACGGACGCGGATTTCACTTTCGTGTACGAAACGGACGGCGTCGTGTACTATCCCGATACCGTGCGTGTAAAAGTATGTCGCGAAAGAGGTGTGGTGACGGGCTTTGACGCGTCGAAATACTTGCAAAATCATACGCGAAGAACGGAAGTGAAAACGCAACTGACGATGCAGGACGCGCAGGCAAAACTGCACGAGGGCTTAGCCGTGGAATTCGGCCGCCTTGCCGTGGTGAAGAGCAAACGCGGTGAACGCGCCGCATACGAGTTTCTCTGTTCGTATATGGACGAAAAATATCTCGTCTATACGGATGCGATAAACGGCGAGGAAATTGCTATAGTAAACGTTAAAAACTTATAATAAATAGAGGAGGCGGACGTTCCGCCTTTTCTTTTTACCAAAAAAGTTTTTTTGAAAAAACGGTTGACGGATAGGGAAAAGTATGTTATACTGTAATCAGTATTCAATCTTAATAAGAAAAGGAAAAAATATGCAAGAGAGGCAGACGAAGCAAAAGCAAATCATATACGAAGCGTTAAAGACGTTAAACCATCCCACGGCGACGGAGGTATACGGATACGTACACGAAGCGTACCCAACGGTATCCCGTGCGACGGTATTTCGGGTATTAAACGGGTTTGCGATAGGAGGAAGGGCGTTAGAGATACGAAGCGCGGGCAACGAAGTGCGGTACGATTATAACGTAGCGCCGCATTGTCACGGGCGATGCTTGCAATGCGGAAGGGTAGCGGACGTCACGGTAGAGGGCTTGCCGCAAAGCGGCATTATTGCGAAGGCGTGCGACGATTTTGACGTAGAGAGTTACGCTTTAGAGTTTTACGGCACGTGCAAAGATTGTCGAGAGAGCGTGAAAGCGTAAGAAATTTCAAAAGAGCGCGAAAAAAGCGTTGACAAGAAGAGAAAAAATGCGTATAATAAAAAAGCCGTTGAAAGCACAGCGGCAAAAATGCAGGTGTCGCCTAGCGGTATGGCGGCAGCTTCCCAAGCTGTTCCCGGCGAGTTCGACTCTCGTCACCTGCTCCAAAAAGACAAACGTCCCTTATGGGGGCGTTTTTCTTTTTTGGCGGTATGCCGAATACTGGCGAGAGTCGAGGGTGGAGAAAATCGCGGGAGCGATTTGTTTGCCCTACGTAGTAGAAAAACAAAAGAGTTTGACGGCAAACCAAACGATTGATAATCGTTTGTCGGGGCGCGCCGCCAAAGGCGCGACTCTCGTCACCTGCTCCAAAATAAAAAGATGTGCCCTATTGCGGTACATCTTTTTATTTTAGTATAGATAATGTAGGAGAGTCGAACTCCGTGGGGGAATTTTGCGTATAAAAAACGGTTGATAATCGTTTTTAGCAAAATTAGCCGAGTAATTTATAATTGCGAAGGCGGTGATTTTTCGAAGAAAAAGCACGCTCTCGTCACCTGCTCCAAAAAGAAAACGCACCCTAAGTGGTGCGTTTTCGGTTTTCAATGATGTTAATAAGAGGTTCTTTCTACGCAAAGGATTTCGTTTGCGTCTAAATCAAGCACGCTACAAATTCGGGATAACGTGTCCAGAGCAGGCATACTTCTCCCAGTAATATAATGGGAAATCATTGATTGGTTTACACCGATTTTTTTGGCTAATTCTTCCTGCGTTATCGTTCGTTGTTTTAACGCTTCGGCAAGAGCAATTTGAATTTTTTCTAACGTAACCATTTTTATTACCTCCACTAATATTTTATTGGTATTTATAATAAAAATACTTGACTTATTGGTATTGCCAATGATAAAATGGGATATATCATAGGAAAGGAAGAAGAAATGGCTGAAACAAAAGAGAAGCAGCAAAGGTTTCGAGAATTATGTGGGGAATATCTTGCAGGGCTGAGTATAAGCAGTTTGCGCAGTTACGGAAGGGAGTTGGGTATTTCTGCGCCGACAGCAATGAGGAAAGCGGATTTAGTGCGGGAAATTATATGCGTGCTGGTCGGTGAAAAAACGCCACGTAGAACAAAACGTGGTGCGCCAATAAAAAACAAATATTTTCAAAAGGAAATCGAGGTTAAAATACAAGAAATAAAAAATGAAGTTTTTGGGGAAAACGTTCAAAGTGAACGAAAAGAAAGCGTGCAATTACATTTTTCGTTGGTATTTGAAAATTTAACCAGCGAACAAAAGGAAAGATTAAATTATTTTTTGAACAGTTTATAAAGAAAAACGTCCCTTTCACGGGGCGTTTTTCTTTTTGGTGGTATGCCAAAGACTGGCGAGAGTCGAGGGTGGAGCCACGAACGAGAGTGAGTGCTTTGCCTCACACCACCGCGGGAAAAATTAGAAATATTTTAATATACTCGACGGAAACTGTCATATTTATTTTGTTATAATAGACGTAAAAAAGGGAGTTTATTATGTGGATATTATTTTTCGTTGTATTTTTAGGCACATTTTTGGGCGATTTATTAAAAATGAAATGAGTGTAAAAACGCGTTTAATCACTTGCCATTTTCAAAAAAGGGCTATATAATAAAAAGGTAGAATCAAAAAAACGGTCTTACGGAGGAGAACATGGAAGACTTTTTTACGATGATAAAAGAAAAAGTGGGTGTAATTATCGCAAAAAGCCGCAAATATTTCTTGTTGGGGGCGTTGGTTGTTAGCGCTGTGTTGATGCTGGTGACGATGCTTGTTCCCTATATCAGTTACGGAACGGTAACGGGTGAGGAAGAAACGATAGTGCCCATTAAAATGTTTAGCTTGCTATTCGACGTGAAGAATTGGGAGCATTATACGGCGTATATAGGGCTTGCTATTTTCCTTGCTGGCATCGTTATGTTAGGTGTCGCACTGTTGTTTTTGGGGAAGGGCGTACTTAGCTTCTTCTACGACGAAAATAGATTGGCAAAATACGCAAGAAAGACGGTGTTACTTTCGGTTGCAATGACGTGCGTATATTATTTAAGCAGCATTATTATTTGCTCGTTGATGCGTATATTTGACGTTACGCAGGGGATTCACGCGGTACATAGTGGTGCGCTTTTCATCCTTGCGCTTGTATTTTACGTCATCTATATGGTGGCTGCTACGTTTTTAAATAAAGAGAACGCACCCAAAACGGAAAAGGACGAAGAGTTGGGTTCGGTAAAGCAACAATGGATTAGAAAGGGTATCTTTTTGGCGTTGGCGGCGGCCAGCGTAGTTGTCGTTATTTGTTTGTACTTTGTTGCTTTTTGTCAATACAAAGCAGTTGCTTCACGCAAATACGTCAATCTTTACCCGATACAAATTCTTTATTTCTTACGACAAGGCGGAACGCTTAGCAATAATATGATTTGTTCGGCAATGGCTACGTTCGTGGGGATAACCATTGCAATTGTTATTGTGTTAAAATATTTTGCAGGTTGCGTCACGAAAATTTTCTCCGACGAAAAGCTATTGGTGGAGGCGTCTAAGAAGACCATTATTTTTGCCACGGTATTCACGGCTATATATTTTATCGGTGGCATTATTGCTAGTTCCGTCTTTTATATGACGGGTGCGGCGGTGTTCGTGGCGAGCAATTTCATTCCGCTGATTATTACGGCGTGTCTTCTCGTGGCGCACGCTATAATGCTGGGTATTTATCGAAAGTTATATTTGGTAAAAAAAGAAGAAAAGGAACAAGTAGACGTCAAAAAAGAGAAGAGACGCAAAAAGAGAAAGGTTTTGTACAGAGCGCGCATAGAGTTGTTTGTTTGCGCTATGCTGATTACGGCGTTTTCCGTTGTTGCGTTGCTTACCAATATCCTTACCATTTCCTTTGGGGAGCAAGTGTTGCCTGAATTTTTGGACATAAAACTTCCTAACATAAAATTAATCGGGTACGATTTAATTAAAAACTATCTCATATTAGACAAAGGCGCGCAAACGATTGCCTTTATCATTATCGCGCTGTTGTCGTTGATAGCCGTGTCGTTTTTCTTCACTTTAATTTCTTTCCTCAGCCGTTCAAACGTATTTTACAAGGTTGCGTTAACGGCAGTTACGGTTTGTACGATTGCCACCTTCCTTGTGGGTATGTTCGGGAAATATTACGAAGTAGTACAAGCATTAGACGAGGGGATATTGAAGGGATATGTTAGCAGTTACTTTAAAGACGAAGAGTGGTTGAATGAAATGCTGGCGTGGGGGCTGGAATATAAAGTAGAGAGCGACGCGTTGTATTATTCGCTCGGCTCGGCAGTGGTAATCACGTACTTGTTATTCCGCAACCCGTATACGAAAGGGATTACGGTAGAACGCGAGTACGCGTTAATGGAAGAAAGCGAAGTTCCGCAAACGATAGAAGGGGAAATTTCCTTAAAGGATTTGCCGGAAGAATTATTGACAACGCGCAACGACGGCACCGTAATAGTGGAAGATGTGGCAACCAAGGAAGAAAAGGTGTTTTTCGCAGACCCTTGCCCTATTTTTACAGAGTTGGATGCAAAAATTCCACAATACCAAGAAGAACTTGCGAAAAAGCGCGAAGAATTATTCGATAAGCCTACCCTGCCTAAGTTGGTTCAATTCGTCGTGCAGTATGCTCGTGACAGCCGTTTGCATTTGTCTTACACGGAAGAAGACATTGCAACCTTTGTTGCTGGGTTAGGGACGACGAAACTTACTATTTTGCAAGGTATGAGCGGTACGGGCAAAACCAGTCTTCCTAAAATTTTTGCCGAAGCATTACACGCTACGTGCGAGATTATCGAAGTGGAATCTTCTTGGAGAGATAAAAACGAACTGCTTGGTTATTACAACGAATTTAGTAAAAACTTCACGCCGAAGAAATTTACGCAGGCGTTGTATCGTGCAAAACTGAACGCGGACACGCTTACCTTTATCGTTTTGGACGAAATGAACCTTAGCCGTATCGAGTATTATTTCTCCGATTTCCTTTCGCTTATGGAAAACGAACCGGATAAGAGAGAGTTGCGTCTTCTCAACGTTTGTCTTATGCGTACGGAAGAAGGAGAAAAGGTGCCGTATGAAGGCTTGTTTGAAGGGCATACGATAAAAATCCCCGGAAACGTGTGGTTTATCGGTACGGCAAACCGTGACGAAAGTACGTTTGAAATCAGTGATAAGGTATACGACAGAGCGCACACGATGAACTTTAATAAACGTGCGCCGAAGGTGTTGCATTATAACGACCCTGTCCCCCAAAAATTCCTGCCTGTTGATATGCTTGAAAAGCTGTTTGCAAAGGCAAAAGAAAAGGTTAAGTTTAACATTGACGAATATCCCGTTATCGGCGAAGTGGAAAAACTGCTTGCTCCTTACAATATCTCGTTTGGTAACCGTATTGCAATGCAAATAGAAAGCTTCGTTAACGTTTACAGCTCCTGTTTTGCTTCTTCGGACAAGGTTATCCACAGTGCAGTAGAAAAGATTTTGCTGAGCAAAGTGGTTAGCAAGCTTGAACTTAAGAGCGTGGAAAATAAAGAGTTGTTGGCGGCGGAATTTGAAAAGCTGAATTTACACGAATGTAGCAAGTTTATCTTAAAATTGAACGAGGATTAATATGCAGAAAAATCAACTGCCAAAGGATTTGGATGACGAATATTCTGCGTTGTTAGAATTTGCTCAAGAAAAAAACAGGTTATCCTACGCTGATTTTGACGCGCTTACGTTGACGACGGTCAACTTATTTGTCACGCCCAAAGACGGGCATTTTCGAGAAATTGAGAGAACGTTGAATAAAATTATTCGTGCGCTACCCTCGTTGAAACGCATTTTCTCCAAGCCAATTACTCGTTTAACAGAGGTATACAACGTTTTGCCTATTGAGTCCGTACGCGTGGTGAACAACCAATCGATGTGCCACGTATCCCGACATAGCGAGCTTTGGGGGGATATCAAGGATGGTGAACTGAAGCCGAAAAAGCTGATGACGTTGGATAAGTGTGAAGAATATCTCATCTATGAGAATATTGCCTTTGCACGGCTTATCAATATTATCCTTAGTTACGTAAAGCGCAACATCAGTTTGCTTAAAGATATCATGTACGCGCACCGTGATTTGCACGTCAATTTATTACAACGAACGAACCATTTGAATTATTTTTTGGCTATAGGGAAACTGAACCTTGGGTATTCTCGTGCGCAGGACGAATATCAAATGGCATACGGGCGCTGCCTTGAAAAGTTGTTGTTTATCGACAATACCTTGCGCGCAAAATTGCACAGCAGCGTGTATCGGCATTGTAAAAAGGACAAATCAAAATTAACGTTGAAAAAGACGAACGTTTTCCGTTTGCATAAAGATTATATACAGGTGTATTCCCTTTTGAGATGGTTTATTGCAACCAATGCGGAAATTGAGGACGAGTTGTACGTTGGCGACGCCTCGCGAGAAGGGTACACGGCGTACTGTAATATGTTGGCAGTTTTCTCGGCGGGGCATTTTAATTTCCAATTTACAACGAGAAAACGTTTAAATTTCTTAAACCTTAGCACGGAGGCAACTTTTAAAGATTGGAAATTGGAGTTAGAAGAATACCGTTGCGAAGGGATTCGCGGTTTGCTTTTTTCCTTCCACAAGGACAAAGATTATCGCATCTGTTTAATCTTCCGTAACGACGGGGAACAGGACGAGAGAAAAGTAGAGAAATTTAAGGCGAAATGTAGCGCGGACGAATATTTCTATGCAGACCCGTGGGAAAGCGGCGTGAAAGGCTTTTTCTACTTGAGTATTTTTGATATTGACTCGTTTAGAAGGATGCAACAGCTTATCTTCCGTGGGATGGTATACAGCGACGAAAAAAGGGACGTTTGCCCCTTCTGCGGCAAAACGCTTACGCCGACGAAGGAAGGCCATGTTTGCGTGCCTTGTAGAACGGTTATTAAGCAAACGGTTTGTCCCGAAAAGCAAGAAGCCTATTTTGAAACGGGTATTTATGAATATACGCCCAAAGTTGCGCCCGAAGAAGCGAATAAGAGAAATAAATTCCTTACGGATAAATTTATCGAATCGCAATTGTTTTTTAGAAATATCACGGATATTAATTTCTTTGGTAAAACGATTTGCCCGAAATGTGGGAAAGTACACGAATAAAGACAATTTCATAAGTGGTTATCCTTTCCCCTCCTTTGCAAGGAGGGGAAAGGTTTTGTTGATATAAAGAAAAACCACCCGATATTCGGGTGGAGGATTATTGGAAATAGACAAAACATTGCCGAGCGTTAAACTACGAAGAGAACATTGCATACAAAAGTAAGGATAAGAAAGGGCGTTGACAACCAAAGGGAAATATGGTAAAATGCGATATATAAAAAGAGATGGTTAGCGGTGTTATGAAGAAAAAGTTTTTTATGCGAGTGTTTGGGATGATAGTGGCTTTGAGTTGCTCCGTTGGCTTTTTCGCTTGCAAGACAAACGGATGTGGGGGACAAACGCAAATACTCAACAAACGTAAACTGACAAGACAAATCGAAAGAATTGCGGAATTCGATTTTGAAAACAACAAGGTTTTCGGTTCGGGATATCTTGTTATGCAAAAGGGAGAAGTAGTTTATAAAAACTACTTCGGTTACGCATCTCTTGCTAAAAAACCGTTGAACGATACTACGATTTTCCGTTTGGCGTCTATGACGAAGCCCGTTACGGCGGTGGCGACGTTGATACTGGTAGACCGCGGTTTGCTTTCGCTTGACGACGAAGTGGCGAAATTTATCCCCGAATACAAAAACGTGCGTATTACGAAGACGGACGGGGGCAAATTGCTGGATTTAGGCGTAGCGAAAACCGCCATAACCATTAGACATTTGCTTACGCACACGTCAGGGATAGGAAGCAACGATACGGAAAAAGAAAGTTTTATCACTAACGAGGACAGAAAAACTTCATTAAGTTATGCGAAACGCTTTGCTGAGCTCGGCGTGGATTTTGAGCCAGGTTCTACGCAATTTTATAGCGCGGTAGCCGCATTTTCGACGCTTGGGTATATTATCGAGCAGGTTTCAGGGCAAACCTTACAAGCGTTTTACACGCAAGAAATTTTCGAGCCTTGCGGTATGACGAATACAACCTTTATGCCTACTACGGAACAATGGTCGCGTGTAATTGATATGCATGGACGGGATGAAAACGGAAACACCACGGTGCAGATGCCAGACGGATGTGTGTTTGGGAACTATCCCGTTACGCATTGTGCGGCGGGTGCGGGGCTTGCTTCTACCATGGAAGACTATGCAAAATTTGCCACTATGCTCTTAAATAAGGGTAAGACGGAGACGGGGCGGCTTATGAAAGAAGAAGTTTTTAAGGAAATGTCCACGCCAAAGGTAAAGGTTGACGACACTACGTTTTGGGGGTTGGGCGTGAGAGTGATTGCGGACGATAATCACCCGTATTTACCCAAAGGCGCGTTCGGTTGGAGCGGCGCGTACGGCTCTCATTTTTGGATAGACCCTAGCAACGAAATCGTGGCGGTATATATGAAGAATTCTACGGTGGACGGCGGGGCTGGAAATGAAAGCGCTACCAAGTTTGAAAAAGCGGTAAAAAGAGCGTTGAGATAAAAACGACGCGAAAAGTTTGCGCGCGCCCAAAACAGGCGCGCCAATAAAAAACAAATATGTTCAAAAGGAAATCGAGCTCAAAATACAAGAAATAAGAAATGAGGTTTTTGGGGTAAACGTTCAAAGTGAACGAAAAGAAAGCGTGCAATTACATTTTTCGTTGGTATTTGAACATTTAAGCAGCGAACAAAAGGAAAAATTAAACTATTTCTTGAACAGTTTATAAAGACAAACGTCCCTTTCACGGGGCGTTTTTCTTTATAAACGACGCAAATTAGACGGAATTTCTTCACAATTTATTTGTGTGTTTTTTAACAAAGTTAAAAAGAAGACGGTTTTTATCGCCTAAAAAACCCCAAAAACACCATTTTTTGTGAAAAGATTGTGAAAATGTAAAGCTTAAAAAACAAAATCTCGTGAAAATAGGTGCAAACGCTTGAAAAAGTAATAAAAAAATGTTACAATGTCAACGTACGCGTATGGTTTACGTGCGCGATACACGCAAAAGGAGAATATTTTTTCCGTGGCAAACGAAAGAAAAACAATTGACGGCGCGCTGTTTGAGAAGATGATTCTCGGCGGTGTAGCCAACTTACAAAAAAACGCGCAAAAGGTAAACGATTTAAACGTTTTCCCTATTCCCGACGGTGATACGGGCGAAAATATGTATCTTACCTTACAAAGCGGCTTAAACGAGCTGTTGCACGAAGAAAAAACGGCGATAGCCGACAAGGCGCACGCAATGGCGCAAGGGATGCTTTTGGGTGCAAGAGGAAATTCCGGCGTTATTTTATCCCAACTCTTTTTCGGGCTTAGCGAGGGATTAAAAGGGCAAACGGAAGCTACCGTTATACAGCTTGGCGAAGCCTTGAAACAGGGCGTTAAATGTGCGTACGGTGCGGTGGCGCATCCGGTAGAAGGCACGATTTTAACCGTTGCCCGTGAGGCGGTGGAAAATATTTGCGCGCAACATTATGAGGATATGACCGTGGAAGAGTTTTTTGGCGGTTATCTCGTAGAGATGAAAAAATCGTTGGAAAAGACGCCCAACCTTCTTGCCGTATTGAAAGAGGCAGGTGTTATCGACAGCGGTGGCGCAGGGCTTGTGTATATTACGGAAGGTTTTTGTAAGACGCTCGGCGGCGAAAAAGTGGAAGGCGTCAGCGATTTGGCAAGCGGAACGCAAAAGGCGGTGGACTTGTCGAAGTTTGACGAAAATTCCGTGATGGAATTTGGGTATTGTACCGAATTATTGCTCCGTTTACAAAAGAGCAAAACGGACGTAGAAAACTTCTCCGTGGACGAGCTGGTTGCCTATCTGGAAACGATAGGGGATTCGGTGGTGGCGTTCAAAACGGGCACGATTATAAAACTGCACGTTCATACGATGACCCCGTACATGGTATTGCAATATTGCCAAAAATACGGCGAATATCTCACCGTAAAAATCGAAAATATGACGTTGCAACACAACGAAGTGCACGAAGAGAGCGCGACGGAATCGGCGATTGCGGAAGAGGTGAAAATGCCCAAGCGCGCGCGTCGTCCTTACGCGACGGTAACGGTAGCGGCAGGCGCAGGGTTGAGAAGCACGTTTTTGGAAATGGGCGCGGATTACGTGATTTCCGGCGGCCAAACGAACAACCCTTCTTCGGAAGATTTTATCAAGGCGTTTGATACGGTGAACGCCGATTGCGTCTTCGTTTTGCCCAACAACGGCAATATCGTAATGGCGGCAAAACAAGCGGCAAGTATCTATACCGATTCCGAAATCCGCGTTATTGAAAGTAAAAACATCGGGCAAGGCTATTCGGCGTTGGCAATGGTGGATTACGAGTTGGAAGACGCTGACGCGATTCAAGCGCAGATGGAAGAGAGCATGGCAGGCACGGTGACGGGTATGGTAGCCCGCGCGGTGCGCACGACGGAGCTCAACGGCGTCAAGGTTGAAAAAGACGGGTATATGGGCTTTACCGACCACACGATGCTGCTTTGTCAACCCACGAAAACGGAAGCGGTGTGTTCGCTGATAGAAAAGTTGGGCGTGGCGGAAAAAGAATTTTTAATCGTCGTGTACGGCAACGGCGTAACGGACGAAGAAAAAGACGCGTTGCGCGCGTGCATTGAAAAGGATTACACGCACGTAGAGATGTACGAAATCGAGGGCGGACAAGACGTTTACGATTTCTTATTGATTATCGAGTAAATTAACAAAGGGAAAAAATGAGAAAATATATTATTTTAACCGATTCTGGCTGCGATTTGTATCAAGAGCTGCGTGAAACGTACGACATTGAATACGTTTGCATGCATTATTCTTGCGATGGGCAAGAATACGACGTGGATTTGGATTGGAAACAAATGCCCGCAAAAGAATTCTACGACGCGATGCGCGAAGGGAAGCGTTTTATCACGTCACAAGTAAATGCGGCGCAATACAAAGCGGCGTTTACCAAGTACGCAGAAGCGGGTTACGACGTATTATACGTAGGAACGTCCTCAGAAATTTCCGCGGGTATTAAAGCGAGCTACGTTGCCCGTGAAGAAGTGTTGGAAAAATATCCCGACATGAAAATAATTTGCATTGACGCGCTTCGCGCATGTTTTGCGTTGGGCTTATTGGCTATTCGCGCAAGCGAACTGCGCGCGGAAGGTAAAACGATAGAAGAAGCGGCGGCTTGGATAGAAGCGAACAAACTCACGGTGAACATGATTGGTTCGGTGGATAAGCTTACCTATTTAAAGCAAGCGGGCCGCGTGAGCGCTGCAAGCGCCTTTTTTGGCGGCTTGTTGCATATTAAACCCATTATTATTGCCGATGCGTTGGGTAGAAATTTCGCTTATGCAAAAGTAAAGGGAAGAAAAAATTCGTTGGAAAAAATTGCGGAAATGGCAAAGGAAGTATGGGAAGACGTTCCTTATCAAAGAGTGATGATTTGCCACGCGGATTGTTTAGACGAGGCGGAAATATTAAAACAAATGCTGTTTACTGCGCTTGGTAAAGAAGTAAAAGTAGACATTGGTTACGTGGGCTCGGCTGTAGGTTCGGCGGTGGGCCCTGGCATGATAGGCGTATTCTTATTTGGAAAAGAAGTGATAGTGAATAAACAATAAAAAAGGAAGTAAGTATGGCTAAAAAAGAAAGAAAGGATAAACCGTACAAAGTACCAAATCCTAAAAGAAAACATCCCTTATGGGCGTTTTTGTCGTTATTTATGCGCATAGCGGCGAAAAAACCCGAAATTATCAATCTTGCAGGCGAAATTGAGGACAAGAGTATTATCGTGGCAAACCACTCGGCAAAAAGTGGCCCTCCCGCGCTCGATATTTATTTCCCCAAGAAGGCAGCGAAGTGGGGCGCGCACGAAATGCTCGGTTATTGGAGTCAACGTAAAAACTATTTGCGCGATATCCTCAACATTAAAAAATTGAAGAAAAAGCCCGGGCTTTGGAACTCGTTTAAATCGGGTTTGGTGGCAACGCTCAACCCTATTCCCTATAAAGGTATGTGGATGATTCCCACCTATCCCGACGGGAGATTGATTAAAACCCTTCGTTACAGCTGTGAAATGTTGGATAAGAATATTCCCATTATGGTATATCCCGAAAACTCCAACGACGGGTATAAGACGATATTGACGGAATTTTTCCCCGGGTTCGTTATGCTTGCGGAGAAATATTACCGCGCAAACGGGATAGATTTGCCTATTTATCCCACCTATTATCATTTGAAAAAGCGTATTATGATTATCGATAAGCCGATGTACGTGCAAGATATGGTAAAAGAGGGCTTGTCGAGGGAAGAAATCGCGCAACGTTTCTGCGACGCGGTAAACCGTTTGTATTTCGAATATATCGAGAAAAAAGACGAAAAAACCGACGAAGAAACGGTGCAAAACGAAGCGGAAAAAGCAGAATAAAACCAACGAAAAACGGACGTTTAAGGGGGCGAGTTTCGCCCCCTGTTTTTCTACTTTATCGGTAAGTTTTTCTTGTAAAAAAGCATTAAAAAAAGTATAATTTTTCTCCAAATATAACCCCAAAAAACGGGCAAAAATTACAAAAATTCGCGTCGTTTTTCGGGCGTTTTTTTATGCAAAAACACGGAAAAAATCCGTAAAAAAACGGGCAAAAAATTATAAAAATTTGCGTCGTTTTTCGGGGCTTTTTTATGCAAAAACACGGAAAAAATCCGTAAAAAAACGGGCAAAAAATTACAAAAATTCGCATCGTTTTTTGGAAATTTATCACGGGGTTTTTGCGGGGAATTTTCATCGTTTTTTGCCTTTTTTTATCAAAAAAATCGCTAAAAATTAAGCAAAACACGCAAAAAAACTATTTTTTTATAAAAAATACGCCGCGTTTTTCCCCGATTGGGAAAAGCAAACAAAAATAAATTATTTTACAAATTTATAGTATCATATTACAATACTTTGGCGAGATATAATATATAATGAATAAGGTGAATTGTTATTCTAACGCGCAATGTCACCTATGAATTGTAACAAAAAACAACTCGGAATGATAGGATAAGGAGATTGGTTTTATGAAGAAATGGACAGCTGCCATTTATCTTGCTGTAGTGTTCGGTATTTTTGCCGGCTCTGGGATTGCTTGCGGTTATACGTCTGGCTGCATGTTTAAGGAAGAAGAGCCGCACATTTGTGAAGATAACGATGGCGACCATAACTGCGACGGTTGCGGTGAAGTTATCCCTTGTGGTGACTTTGACGACGACCACCTTTGCGATATCTGCTATGAAAAGATATCCGATTGTATCGACGAGGACGGCGATAATACTTGCGATATTTGTTTCGAATCGTTGGAGTGCATCCACGAAGACGAAAATAGCGACCACCTTTGCGATATCTGCGAAGAAGTCTTGTCGGAATGCAAAGACGAAAATAGCGACCACCTTTGCGACGTATGCGGCGTGAAAATCAGCGGCTGCGTGGATGAAGACGGCGACGCAATGTGTGACATTTGCGACAAGTTAATGAGCAACGAAATCCCCGAAGGCGAAATTATTGAGAGCGACGTTGGCGGCGTATTCGACCAAGCATTGGTTGGCGAATTCAAGAACCATTACGACACAATCAAGGCTGAGGTTGACGAGATTACGGAAATGCCTATCGTTTACGTAGAATACGACGGCAACTGGCATAAAGCGTTCCCTTGGGTGACGTGTGACGGCGAAAAGATAGACGTTGGTGGCCGTGGCACGAGATTCTTCGTAGAAAGCATGGAAGAACACCTTATCACCTATTACATCGAGGTGGGCGGCGTACAAGAAGTAGCGAAGACGAAAGTAACGGTAGAAGACACGCAAGGTCCTACGTTCAATCTTCCCGCTTCGGCAGACGGTATGCTCGTATTTAAAGACAAAGCGGTGGCGTTGCCCGATTGGACGGCGTACGATTTCAACGGCGTAGAAGGCGGTGAAAAAGACGGCGTAACGGTGAAAGTAACGTATAACGGCACGGACGTAGCGGTGCAAGACGGCAAGATTACGCCGACGCAATTTGGCGAATACGTGGTAACGTACACGGCGAAAGACACGCTTGGCAACGAAGGTTCGGTATCGTTCGCAGTAGAGTGCGCGCGTATGGTAGAACTTTGCGACTTTGATTCGGCAGACGTAACGACGGCGTTCCAATACTTTAACGGCGAAGAAACGCTTGGCACGCTGAGTGACGAATTCCGTTACGGCGACGAAGGCACGTCGTTGAAAGTAACGACGCGCGGCGTAGGCGACGGCGGCTTCATCAAAGTGGTAGCTGTGCCTAAATATTACGTATTGAACGGATTTGACGAAATCGCGTTCTATCTGTGGGCATCCGATAACTTGGTGGGTATTAGCTCGGGTATCTATCTGTTGAACAACAGAGCGACGAGCGGTCAACCCATCAACGTTAAGAAAGGCGAAAATATCCTCCGCTTTACGATGGAAGACTTCTCGAAGGACTACATTGACGGCGCAATTCTCAATTCTGTGCCCGGTTCCGGAAACTATAATTCTTCCGACCATATTTACCTTCAATTCCGTGGACCGGAAGGGGTAGATTTGTACATTGACAACTTAGTGGGTATCTTCTACGAAGAAGACGGCGCAGACACGAGCGCGCCCATCGTATCCGTAGGCGCAGGTGCGGAAATCGCGAAGAGTGCGGTTTACGGGGAAGACGGTAGTGCAAAAGCTACATATAAAGGTATATATGGTAATATCAGTGCGTATGCAGGCGAACCTATTAAAAATGCGATAGAAAGAAACGTTTACGTATGCGACAACAGTATGGAAGACGTCACCGTAGAATACACCGTGACGAAGAACGGCACAGACGTAACGTCGAGCGTAATGGGCGGCACGGAAATCGGCATTGAAGGAACGAAGTACGCGCTCACGGTGAAAGCGACGGATAAAGCGGGCAATGAAACGACGGAAACGACGGAAATCGTCGTACGTCATAACTACCCGACGTATAATCCCAACGCAGAAGGATTTAGGGCAGAACAACTGAATAACTTCACGAAGGCAACGGACGTAAGGGCAGAAAAATTGTCGTTAACGGTAGCATTAAGAGACCAAATCGACAAAGTGAACCCGAGAATCGAAGTGGTAACGGCAGCGGAAAACGAAACGATGTACGTATCGCTTGGCGAAGAGTTGAAGGATGCAGAAATCAGAGAAATGTCGTACGTACACTTGAAAGTGTTTAGCGGCGACGCTGGTCCTGAATTGTCGCTTGGAGACGTAGCGCTTTGCAGAGTGAAAGCAGGCTGGAACGATATCACGATTGACAGCGCGACGTTGTTGAAAGCAAAACAAAGCGGCGCGTATGCAAACGGCGAATTGAAGATAAATATTTACTGTCCTTTGAGCATCTCGTTCAAGCTGACGATTTTCGAAGCGAACGCAGTATATATGGACGGCACGATAGTAGAACCTGTAGAACCTACGCAGCTTGCTACCCCTGTGGTAACGCTTGACGGCAACATGGCGAAGTGGGATGCGGTTGCCAATGCAAGTGGCTATACCGTATATATTGACGGCGAAGAAAAAGAAACGATTACCGAACTCAGCTATACGCTTGAAGACGGCGAAAAGATTACGGTAGTAGCGGTAGGCGACGGCGTATTCTTCCTTGACAGTGAAGCTTCTGTAGAAAAAGAATATAACGCTCCTGAACAACTTACCGCGCCCGTAGTAACGCTTGTCGGCAACGTGGCGACGTGGGAAGAAGTAGAAAACGCAACGGGTTACGTATATATAATTAATGATGGCGAAGAAACGGAAGCTACGCAATTCTCCGTAACGCTTGCGGACGGCGACACGTTCAAAGTGAAAGCAATCGGCGACGGCGAAGCGTATGTGGACAGCGCTTGGTCGAACGCAGTATCCTTCACGAAAGGCACGCTTGAAGCGCCCGTGGCAGGACTTGACGGCAATAAAGCAGTCTGGAACGATGTAGAGAACGCAGAAGGTTACGTATACGTTATCAATGACGGCGAAGAAACGGAAGCGACGGAATTGTACGTAACGCTTGCAGACGGCGACACGTTCAAAGTGAAAGCAATCGGCAACGAATTGTATAACGATAGTGCTTGGTCTAACGAGGTTGAATTTACGGTAGGTCAACTTACCGCGCCCGTAGTAACGCTTGACGGCAACGTAGCAAGCTGGGAGACGATTGACGGCGCGCAAGGCTACGTCGTAACGGTAAACGGCGAAGCGCAAGACATGCAAACGACGTTGAACTATACGATGGCAGACGGCGATACGATTACGGTTGTGGCAATCGGCGACGGCACGTATTTGTTGGATAGTGAACCTTCCGACGAAGTATCCTTCGCGAAGAAAGATTTGGCTGCTCCCGTGGTAACGCTTGACGACAACGTAGCAAGCTGGGAAGAAGTAGAAAACGCAACGGGCTATATCGTAACGGTAAACGGCGAAGCGCAAGAAATGCAAATAGAAACCAGCTATGAAATGACGGCTGGCACGAAACTTACTGTAAAAGCGGTGGGCAACGAAGCGCTTTACAACGACAGCGTAGCATCTAACGCGGTTGTATTGAAAGGCACGCTTACACCTCCCGAAGTAACGCTTGAAGACAACGTAGCAAGCTGGGAAGAAGTAGAAAACGCAACGGGCTATATCGTAACGGTAAACGGCGAAGCGCAAGAAATGCAAATAGAAACCAGCTATGAAATGACGGCTGGCACGAAACTTACCGTAAAAGCGGTAGGCAACGCGGAATTGTTTGACGACAGCGCAGAATCTAACGAAGTTATCTTGAAAGGCACGCTTGCAGCGCCCGTAGTAACGCGCGAAGGCAACGTTGCGGTTGGTTATAAAGCGACGTGGGCGAAAGTTGACAACGCAATCGGCTATATCGTTTACGTAAACGGCGAAGAAAAAGAAACGATTACCGAACTCAGCTATGCAATGACGGCTGGCACGAAACTTACCGTAAAAGCGGTAGGCGACGGCGTATTGTTTGATAACGGCGCGGCGTCCAACGAAGTTATTTGGAAAGGCAAGCTTGCAGCGCCCGAAGAAGTAACGCTTGACGGCAACGTAGCGAAGTGGACGGAAGTTGCAAACGCAACGGGCTATATCGTAACGGTAAACGGCGAAGCGCAACCAGTGCAAACGGCGACGGAATACGCGCTTGTAGACGGCGATACGATTACGGTAGTAGCGGTAGGCGACGGCGTATTGTTTGACGACAGCGAAGAATCCGGCAGCAAGAAGTTTAACGCGAAAGCGCTTGCGAAACCTACGGTAACGTTTGGTGAAGGCGACGACGCGAACGTAGCAAGCTGGACGGCAGTAGACGGCGCAACGGGCTATACCGTATATATTAACGGCGAAGAAAAAGAAACGATTACCGAACTCAGCTATACGCTTGTAGACGGCGAAAAGATTACGGTAAAAGCAATCAGCACGAACGTACTTTACAAGGCGGAAAGTGCAGTATCGGTAGAAAAAACGTTCACCAAGAAGACGCTTGCAACGCCTGCGGTAGAAATCAGCGGCAACGAAGCAAGCTGGGATATGGTAGAAGGCGCGAAAGAATACGTTATCTACATAAACGGCGAAGTAGTTGCAACGCAAACGGGAACGACGTATCCGATTAGCGAAGGGCAAAAGATTGTCGTTAAAGCGGTTGGTAAAGCAGAAGTTTACAACCCTGCAGAATCCGAACCCGACGTATTGAAAGGCGATTTGGAAGCTCCCGTAATCACGCTCAGCGGCAACGTAGCGACGTGGACAGCGGTTGCAAACGCAACGTGCTACGTATATATTATAAATAATGAAGGCGAAGGCACGCAGGTTGACGAGCCTACTACAGTTGCCCTTAACGACGGCGATACGATTACGGTTAAGGCAATCGGTGGAGAACTTTACAACGACAGCGAAGCGGAAAGATTGTTCGAAGCAGATAAACTCAGCGACGTTATCGTAACGCTTGGCGAAGGCGATAAAGCGAACGTAGCGACGTGGACGGCGGTAGACAACGCAACGGGTTACGAATATAAGATTAACGGCGGCGACGCGGTGAAAGTAGACGAACCCCTTGAAGTGACGCTTACAGACGGCGATACGATTACGGTAAAAGCGGTTGGCGTAGGCGCGTACAAAGACGGTGACTGGTCCAGCCCCGTAACGTTCGCAAAACAAGATTTGGCAGCGCCCGTGGTAACGCTTGACGGCGACGTAGCGAAGTGGGATGCGGTTGCAAACGCAACGGAATACGTTATCTACGTAAACGGCGAAGAAGTTGTAAAACAAGCAGAAACCAGCTATGCAATGACGGCTGGCACGAAACTTACCGTAAAAGCGGTAGGCAACGAAGCGCTTTACAACGACAGCGCAGAATCTAACGCAGTTGTATTGAAAGGCACGCTTGCAGCGCCCGTGGTAACGCTTGAAGACAACGTAGCGACGTGGACGGCGGTTGCAAACGCAACGGAATACGTTATCTATGTAAACGGCGAAGAATTTGCAACGCAAGCAGAAAATAGCTATGAAATGACGGCTGGCACGAAACTTACCGTAAAAGCGGTAGGCGACGCGGAATTGTTTGACGACAGCGTAGAATCTAACGAAGTTGTATTGAAGGGCGATTTGGCGAAACCCGAAGTTACGCTTAACGGTTACGTAGCAAGCTGGACGGAAGTTGCAAACGCAACGAGCTATATCCTCACGGTAAACGGCGAAGACACGACGGTTGAAGCAACGGTACTTTCCGTAGAACTCAACGACGGCGAAACGCTTACGGTTGTGGCGATTGGCAGCGAGTTGTATAACAACAGCAACAGCTCTGACGCGGTGACGTTCAACGCGACGAAACTCGGCGCGCCCAACGTAACGCTTGACAAGAATATAGCAAGCTGGACGGCGGTAGAGCACGCAACGGGCTACACCTATAAGATTAACGAAGACGGCGTTGAAAATACGACGACGACGTTGGACGAAATTGAACTTAGCGACGGCGATACGTTGTACGTTAAGGCGACGTCCACCGATAAGTTGTATAAGGATAGCGATTGGGCTACTTCCGCTAAGTTCGTAAAAGGTACGCTTGACAAACCCGTAGTAACGCTTGACGGCAACGTAGCAAGCTGGGCTAGAGTTTCCAACGCGACGGACTATATCGTTTACGTAAACGACGAAGTAGTTGCGACGGAAAAGGGTGCTATAAAATACGAAGGTCTTACCGATGGCGACAAGATTCAAGTTGTGGCAGTAGGTAACGAAAAACTTTACAACAACAGTGAAAAATCTGACGTAGTAACGTTCACGGCGGAAGAACTTGCTGCTCCCGTAGTAGAACTTAACGACAACGTAGCAAGCTGGACGGCGGTTGACGGCGCAACGGGCTATGTCGTATATATTGGCGGCGTAGAAAAAGCAACGATTACCGAACTCAGCTATGCGCTTGTAGACGGCGAAACGATTACGGTGAAAGCAATCAGCACGAGCGTGCTTTACAAGACGGAAAGTGCGATTTCTAACGCGGAAACGTTCACGGCGGAAGAACTTGCTGCTCCCGTAGTAGAACTTAACGACAACGTAGCAAGCTGGACGGCGGTTGACGGCGCAACGGGCTATGTCGTATATATTGGCGGCGTAGAAAAAGCAACGATTACCGAACTCAGCTATGCGCTTGTAGACGGCGAAACGATTACGGTGAAAGCAATCAGCACGAGCGTGCTTTACAAGACGGAAAGTGCGATTTCTAACCCGGTAACGTTCACGGCAACGAAACTCGGCACGCCTGTCGTAACGTTTGTAGGAACGAACGCGACGTGGGAAGCGGTTGCAAACGCGACGGGTTACGAATATAAGATTAACGGCGGCGAAGCGCAAAAGACGGCAGATACCAGCGTAACGGTTGCTGCTGGTGACGAAATTGAAGTTAGAGCAATCACGGACAACGTATTGTATAAAGCAAGTGATTGGTCGGCGGCAGCTTCGTTTGATAAATTGACGCTTGCGGCTCCCGTAGTGGTACTTAACGACAACGTAGCAAGCTGGGGCATGGTAAACGGCGCGACGAGCTATATCGTATATATCAACGACGTAGAAACAGCAACGATTACCGAAAACAGCTACACGCTTGTTGACGGCGACAAGATTCAAGTTGTGGCAATCGGCGACGAAGCGCTTTACAACGACAGCACGAAATCGAACGCGGTAACGTTCAACGCGACGAAACTCGGCGCGCCCGTAGCAGAACTTAACGGCAACGTAGCAAGCTGGGCAATCGTTGACAACGCAACGGAATACGTTATCTACGTAGACGGCGCAGAAGTTGCAAGACAAGATAATAACAATAGAAGCTACGTACTTAGCGACGGTCAAACCCTCAAAGTTGTGGCGGTAAGCAGCAGCGTACTTTATAAAGACAGTGACGATTCTAACGAAGTAACGTTCACCAAAGGCACGCTTGCGGCTCCCGTAGTAACGCTTGACGGCAGAACGGCAAGCTGGACGGCAGTAGACGGCGCGACGAGCTATATCTACAAGATTGGCGAAGACGGCGAAGAAAAGACGACGGCTGGCACTTCCGTAACGCTTACCGACGGACAAACGATTTACGTAAAAGCGATTGGCAACGAAACGTTGTACAACGCAAGCGACTGGTCGACGGCGGTAACGTTCAACGCGACGAAACTCAGCGCGCCCGTAGTAACGCTTGGCGCAGGCGATAAAGCGAACGTAGCGACGTGGACGGCAGTTGCAAACGCAAGCGGTTACGTTTACAAGATTGGCGACGTAGAAACGGAAGTGGATGCGCCTATCGAAGTAACGCTTATCAGCGGTCAATCGATTCAAGTAAAAGTACGCAGCGGCGACCTGCTCTATAAGGATAGTGACTATTCTGCAGCGGTAACGTTCACGGCGACGAAACTCACCGCACCTACGCTTTCGCGTGACGGATATAACGTAACGTGGGCAGACGTAGCAAATGCGACGGGTTATGCGTATAAAGTGGGCGCAGACGGCGCAGAAAAACCTGTAACCGACAACAAAGTGTCGATTGCAGACGGACAAACGATTTATGTAAAAGCAACCACCACCAATCCGTTGTATGCGGATAGTGATTGGGCTGACATTACGTTGAACTTGATAAAAGTGGCAACGCCTAACGTAACGCAAAACGGCAGCGTATTGACGTGGGAAGCAGTTGCAAATGCAAGCGGCTACGTATATCAACCTGAAAACGACGCAACGGGTACGGAATTCAAATTGGACGGCGCAACGATGACGCTCACCAGCGGTCAATCGGTACGCATCCGTGCGAAAGGTGACCTCAACGCGGGTTATGCGGATAGTGACTGGTCTGGTTACTTCTCGTATAAAGAAACGTTGGCAGCGCCTACGGTAACGCTTAGCGGCAACGTAGCAAGCTGGGATGCGGTTACCAACGCGACGGGCTATATCGTAACGTTGAACGGCGCAGCGCAAGCGGTGCAAACGGAAAGAACGTTCACGTTGACCAATGCCGGCGACAAGATTACCGTACAAGCGGTGAACAGCGAAGACAAATATAACGCAAGTGCGCAATCTAACGAAGTGACGTTTACGGCGACGAAGCTTAGCGCTCCTTCGATTAGCCTCAGCGGCAAGGTAGTAAGCTGGGCGGCAGTTGCAAACGCGACGGAATACGTTATCTACGTAGACGGCACAGAAGTGGCAACGCAATCGGCAACGAGCTATACGATGACGCAACAAGGCACCGTACAAGTGAAAGCGGTAGGTGACGGCACGGTTTATACCAACAGTGACCTTTCCAACGAAGTAACGCTTACGGGTACGCAAATCGCGGCTCCTGTAATCAGCATTACGGACAACGTAGTATCTTGGAGCGGAGTTACCAACGCGACGGCATACGAAGTATGGTTGGACGGCATTGCGCAAGCAAGACAATCCTCGACGTCTTATATCGTCAGCACGACGGTTGCGGATATCAAAGTAATGGCAATCGGTGACGGCGTATTGCATTTGGATAGTGAACTCTCCAACAGCGTATCGTACACCAGCTCGTCGGTTCAAGGCACGCTCCTTAACAACTGTGACGTAGCGGCAACCTACTGGTTGAATCCTGTCGGCGGTACGGCAACGTTAAATACGGACGCTGCGTATATCAAACAAGGTAGCGCGTCTATCAAGGTTGTAACGAGCACTGGTTATGCACAAATCGCTTTGGTATTGCGTGATTACACCAACGGCGACGCACCGCTCACGTGGGAACAATTGCAACAATACGAATCGTTGTACTTTAATGTTTATTACGACAGTACGAACGGTGGAACGACAGCGCAAAGCGCAGACCCCATCAATTTGTATTTGTATAATGTCTTGGCGACGAACCTTGTTCACGGTTGGAACGAAGTCTTGATTCCTATGACGACGATTCAAGAACAATACGCTTTATCCACAAGCCAATTCATTCAAGGCGAATTCTTCCTTGCAACGGGCGCGCAATACACGTTGTATTTCGATAACGTAATGGGTATTGGCAACAACTCTTCGGGTGGCGGCACGACGCCCGATCCCGAAGAGCCCGAAAACCCTGGCGAAGGTGGTTCGACCACGACGCCTACGGCGGAAAACGTGCTCAACGCAATGAACAGCGCAGATTTCACGACGAACGGTATGTCCTCCATTACGACGACGACGGCGAACAGCGTTGACGGCACGTCGGTTGTCGGTACGATAGAGGCTGGCGGTAGCTGGACGGAATGGTATATTCCTTTGAAAATCAACGGTGCAGTTCCTACGCTTGCACAGCTTGGCGCGCTCGACTATATCGAAGTGACGGTATACGTGGAAAACGCGGGTAACTTCCAGATGTACAGAACGCAAGTTGCGCAAATCTCTGCGGGCAAGAACGTTATCCGTATCCCCGGTTCGCAATTCGTACAAATTGCCAACACGTGGACGGAAGCGCACGGCGGCGCGAAAGCGTACGACGAAACGACGGGCGTTGTCAACTTCAATATCGCAGTTGGCGAAAGCGCTAGTGCGCAAAGCATTTGGGTTGACAATATCGTTATCGGTGAAATTGAAGGTTATTCGGCAATCAGCGGCAACGCGAAGTTGGTGTATAACGCGGAAGTTGATGCGGAGAATTTCCAATGGACGATAGTCACGAACGCTGCGAAGTCTTTTGATAAGACGACGTTCGTACAAGGCTCGTCTTCGTTGAAACTCGACGTGGCTGGCGGAAACTATCTCAACTTCTATCTGGTTGATTATACGATTAACGCAAGCTTAGGACAATACAGCAACATCGTTCAGGCATGGATGACGAAAGAAACGGCGACGACGTTTATCGGCGGCATCAGCATGGACGTCTACAACGCAAGCGCGACGGATATCACGATGAATTTTAGCGACAACGCTACGGCAGCGGCAACGCTTACGGCAAACGCTTGGACGAGAGTGACGTTTACGGCAGAACAAGTAGCGACGTGGTTTGCTAACGACAATGGTAGAGGATACAGCACGTTCTTCTTCGCTAACGCAGGTACGATTTATATCGACAACGTAGTTGTTACGACGACGAGAATGCTGAACGACTGCAGCGCGGCGCAGTTCTGGGTAGATTCGAATGTAACAGGCACGGTGAATACGGATATGGCGTACGTCAAGGAAGGAACGACGTCTGTTAAAATAACGGCAAACGCGTGGAACTATATGAACGTTTACGCCCGTCAATACGTGGCTGGTAATCCTGAAGTACCTAAAGCAACGCTTGCTTCGTACGATTACGTGTCGATGGATATCTACAACGCAAGCGGTCAAACCGTGACGTTGTATTACAGCGACCAAACTACGTTGGCGATGACGCTTGCGGACGGCGCTTGGACTACGGTGACGTTCGATGCGGCGGCGATAAACACTTGGTTTGGCGAAGGCTTCTGCATGTTCTACTTCCTCGGTCAAGACGGCGTAACGATTTACGTGGATAACGTAATAGGTGTAAAGAACGTATAACGTAAAAACAAAAAACTCGGCTATGCTGTAATCGAAAGCGGTTGCGGCATAGCAGGGGAATATGAAAAAGGGAAAAGTTATATAACAAATTATATAAAGGAAATTATATATAGGTTAGGGAATAGGTTATGGATAGAAAATTCTATGAAGAACCGACAATCGAAATTTTGCAATTAGAAAGCGAAATTTGGTTTGAACAACAAACGCCCAGTATGGAGTGGGGCAACGAAGGCGAAACCGGCGGTGGCGGCGATTTCGACCCTTGGTCTTAAGAGAAAGGAGGGCAAAACGATGAAAAAGAAGAAATTAATCCCGTTAATTTTATCCAGTGCGGCTTGTTTTCTTATGTCTTTTGCTTTCATCGGCAAAAGCAATGCAAACGTAATTGAAACGTCTGCAGCAGCCGACATTTCACTTAGCTCGTTCTCGATGTACGACGGCGGACAAATCCGTTTGCCAATCAATTCCAACGGCTCGACGTATACCGGCGGTTCGTTGCGTTTCTTGGCAACCGTTCCGCAAGCGGACTACGAGGCGTTTGAAGCGGCATACGGCGAAGGCGCAGCAACGGACACGACGGAGTGGGGTATCGTTTTCGCAACGCGTGACAAGGTGGAAACCAACGATTTGAACGCGGCAAACTGTTTCGGCAGCGGCGGCGCGCAAAAATACCGTTGGAACAAGGACACGAGCGCGAGTTGGGCAACGGACAGCACCAACGCAAACGGCTCTGTCAATATGTTCACGCCCGTGCGTTACGACAACCTTGACGCGTTGAGCAAGAACGAGTGGGGCAACCTTATCAACCAAAACCTTGTTATCGAAGGCAAGGCAGGCGCCGCGTACTACATCCTTTCGGGTGCGGTATCCGTTCCGCAAGCGGCTTACGGCACGGAAGTGGTTGCTCGCGCATACGTTAGATACTCGACGGACGGCGGTTCTACGTACACGTATAAATTTGCAGACTACGCATGTAAAGATATGGACAACAACGCACGTTCCATGTCTTACGTTGCGCAAAAATACGAAGATAGCGACGCGGAAGGCAACGTTTACGTTGGCGAAAACGCCGTGGATAAATACATCGTATCTTCCACGGTAGGATACAATATCGAATACCATTTCGTAGACGCGGACGGCAGAGCTATCGTAGAGAAATTCGTGGTGGATTCCAGCGCGTACACGGTAGATTCCCAAATCAAGATGACGTGGTACGAAATCCTTTCGTTTAACGAATCGGTTTCGATACGGGAAAAATACGATTCGTACGGCGCGAAAGTTGATTGGTACAATCCCAACAGCGTGGAAGTTTCCAAAGCGTATGCGAATAACAGAACGACGTTCAAATTGTATTACGCAACGGAATTATTCTCTGGCACGGTAAGCGACGATTACGACGTATTGGCAGATACGAGAATAGCAGAACCTTATTTCACCAGTTGGTATGACGACGGTTCGGCGAACGGCGTAGCAAGCAGCGGCGAAGTGCAATACGACAAAGCGCATACGCTTGCAGGCGACAAGTATTCTAAAACGTACTGCTTTGACGGGCACGACGCAAGCAATTGCGAACACGTCTGCGACAAGGTATATTGTAGCGACCCTGCGCACAACCACTCTTCGCATAAACTTGAAACGAAATTAGGCACAAACGTACTCAGTTTCTACGCAGTTAGCGTAAACGAAAACGGCGAATTTGAAACGATGACCTTTGACAACAATAGAAAATGGTCGGGCGGTATCAACTTCGCTGATTACGAATACGTATTGCTTCGTTTCTACAGCAGCATCGGCGGCGTTTCCATGAGTCTTTTGGCAGGTTCCGACGCATACGGCTACGCAGCGACGACGGGCGTACATTATCCCATCGTAGAAGGCTGGAACCGTATTCTGGTTAACGGCAAAATGATTCAAGACACCATCAACGCGTACGTTGCGGTGAACGGCTCGTTAGCCGGCAGTTCGACGCCGTATCATCCCGACGGGAAATTGCAATTCTATATAGATGGCAAAGATAAACCTTTGCAAGATTGGACGTTGTATTTTGAAGACGTAATCGGTGTAAAACCCCGTGAGGAAGCGACTCTTTTACACAACGGTTTTGCAAGCGAAGCCGACCTCGACGGTATGTGGATAGCAAACGTAGATTTGTCTATCAACACCGACGCAAGATATATCACGGAAGGCACCTCCTCTTTGAGAATCGCCGACACGAGAACGCAGGAAATCATTGACGCCGGCGGGTGGCTGGGTACTTCGTTCTACCTTTTTAAAGACGGAAAGCCTATCACCCTCGCGCAAATGGCGCATATGGAGTTGACGTTTGATTTCTACTGCACGCAAGACATTATTATTTGGTGCTGCGGTGCAGTTTGGACGGACACGAACCCTGTAAAAATCAACGCTTGGAACAAAATCCGTATGAACGGTTGGCGTATGGTAGAGGGCGCGACGTCGGATATGACGTCTGACCACACGGCGTACAACGAGGAAACGGGCGAATTGATAATTTTCTTCGCAATCGTTCCTTCCAGCGCGGGTGTGCATTATATCGACAATCTTCGAATGGAGTGGACAGACAAATCTAACGCCGTTGTCGAATTAGACGATTTTATCGCTATCCCCGGCAGAACGAGCAACGACGTTTCCGACCCCGTTTGGCAAGAAAGCCTTTGGCGGGCAACGCAACCTAGCTCGACCGTGGTAGAAACGAAACTCAATCGTTGTGAAGCTTACGGCATGGATAGCCAAGTTAAATATTGGGTAGCAACTGGTGGTACGGCGGTGTTAGACACGGTAACGAAGACGGAGGGCACGTATTCCATTAAGGTGCAGGCAGGCGCGTGGAACTATATCAACGTATTTATGCGTGATACTGCGGATGCTGAAATCCCCGTTGCTACACTTGCGACGTACGATTACATTGCGTTCGATGTTTTTAACGCAAGCGGCCAAGCGATGACGTTATACTACCAAGACCAAGCTACGTTGAAAGCGACGTTGCCAGCAAACGATTGGACGACGTTGACGTTCACGCCAGCGGAGGTAAATGCTTGGTTTAAGCCTGGTCACTGCACGTTCTATACGCTTAAAGACGGCGCAACGCTTTATTTCGATAACGTTCGCGGCTATAAGACGGAAAGCATAGAAGTACCTTTGCCGTTGTACGATACGAACAATATTTTAAGCCATCCTATGTGGACGGCGATTCCCGAAGAATTAACGAATACCGACCCGAACGTTACCTATACGTACGAGGTGAAGAAGAACAATCAATTTATCGGCTATGAAGTGTTCAACGCAAGCGCGCACACCTATTGCCCTTCGACGGGTGGTACGATTATGGATACGTGGCACGTACGCGCGGTGAAGAACATCAACGAAAGCGGCTCGATTAGAAAGATTTACAGCGATTGGGTATTGTTGGAGTGGGGCGACGCAACGAACGGCTGGTGGAATCAATACCTTGCCCAAATAGGCCCGAACAGCGGCGGCATCTTCAAGACGCCTGAAATAACGATTTCGGAAAACGGCGTGGCGACGATTGAATCGATTCCCGGTGCGGTAAACGGTTACGGCATAAGAATCAACGGCGGCGAAGAAATTCAATACTATCGCAAGCGTACGTTCTTATTGAACGACGGCGACAGCATTTCGGTACGCGTTATGGCAGCGCATAAGAACGACGCGCCCGGCATTACGTTCGTGGCTGGTACGCACAGCTATTTAGACGCAAACGGCAATAAAGTGCCCGATACGTCGACGGCAGCAGTTGTGGCAGGCAGCGTTTGGTCGAAACCCGTTGTTTTCGAAGTGGAAAAATGGGCGAACCTGATATTAAAAGAAAAAATTATTAAAGACACGGACGGCAACGTTATCGACACCGTATACATTGAAACGGGTGAAACGGTTTACGAAATTGCTTCCGCGCAAGGTAAAGTATTCAAAGACGTTTCCCGTGTAAAGAGTACTATCGATGATAGCTACGCGTGGAAATACGTAATGGGCGGCTATCAAACGAGTGGTATCTTCTTATTCCCTCTCACCATCGGCAGCCAACCTTTGACAAATCAACAGTTGCTTTCAGCAAAATATATCGAAGTATTGGTATATGCAGGTCCTCAAAACCGTACGGACGGCTACATAAGCTTTAACGGTACGATTCCTCCCGATACGGAACTTCCCGCGTCGGCTGGCGGCGCAAGATTGATTCCCGGCACGTGGAACGCGTTGCGTATCCCCACGAAGGGCATCTACGACACGATTCTTGCCTTCAAAGCAGGTACGATGGTGGCGGATGGGGACGCGATGAACAAATTGCCTCCTTACTCTAACGGTACTGGTGACAGCCGTCTTAGCGGTTACGCTATGATGCAAGTAACGAACGCAAGCGACGGCGATTATTGGATTGTTGACAGCGCAAGATTGGTTTATGAAGACCAAAATACGTCGGCAACCAACGCTTCGTATTGGTTCACGCAACACGATTACGATACGATGCCTATCTCCGCGTACAACTCGTTGCCTCCTCAACCGGAAGATTTCGACGGCAACGAAGTTTGGGCGAATATGGTAGATATCTACGAAGGGCTCGATTACGATAAGTTGATTGCAGACTACGTAGAATGCGGCATCAACACGATGATGGGCTTGTACGATTACGCAAACTTCACGGGTGGCTTATACGAACACGTAACCGATATGTTGGAAAAATGCGCGGCAAACGATTTGGCATACATTATTAGATGGGCAGGCACCGACAGCGGCGACGTGACGAAAGAAAACTATTCCAAAGAATCGTATGCGACGATGCGTAACTGGATGATGGAACTCGCGAAATACAATGCGTTGGCAGGCGTTATGGTTCTTGACGAACCCGGTGCAAACGCGTTCAAGATAGCAGTAGAATCGCGTGAGACGATGGAACAATATTGGGGCAAAGACCAATTGTACCATGCCAACCTCTTCGGCAGCTACGTTACCAAGGGCGCGATGATGACGTACAGAGGTGACCCGTTAGACGGCTGGTGGGATAACGAAGCGGCAGTAGGCGGTAAATACACGTACGCAGACTATATCGAAGAATACGTAAGAGTATATAATCCGCAAGTGCTTTCCTTCGACTTCTATCCTATCGTAGGACAAACGGGCGCAGCGAACGGCACGGGCGTGGACGACACGTATTTAAGAACTGGGTATTATGAAAACCTTGCTCTTATCCGTGACGCAGCGGTAAGACATCATATTCCTTTCTGGTCGTATATCCAAACGTGCGCTTGGGCGGAAGGTGTTCGTTGCCCGACGGAATCAGAACTTCTTTGGAACGTAAACACGACGCTTGCTTACGGCGCAAAGGGTATCGAATATTTCTGCGGTGTACTTCCCGTATCCAGCGATGGTGTGGACGGCGCAGAAGTGTTCAGCTTCTCGCTCTTCGACGCACAAGGTAACCGTAACGACGTTTACAACTACGCAAAGAGAGCGAATATGTACATCCAGTCTATCGACCACGTTTTGATGAACGCATCCAGCAGAGGCGTTATCTTCAGCGGCGCGCTTCCTCAGTTCTACGAACCTGTCGGAGTGGACGCTTGGTCGCCTGTGACGGAAGTAGCTCCTACGCTTGGTACGCTTACCTCTTACGGTGAAGTTAATACGGTAGGCGGTAACGCATTGGTAGGTTGCTTCGATTATCAAGGCAAAGACGCGTACTACGTTGTAAACAACTCGACGATAGACACGAACGCAGTGAACTTGAGCATCGGCAAGGTATCTTATGGACGTACCGCGACGGTTTACGCGATGAAAGGTTCGAGTGCATATCTTGCAGATGGGGATGCACAAAGCACGCCTTCGATAAATATGCAAAGCTTGGCGAGTGCAACGAACGGTGTAAGAGTAACTTCTAACGCTTGGGACGGTTTCTACATTGCGAATATGGCTCCCGGCGAAGCAGTGCTTATCGTAATGGACTAATAAAAAAACATAAAAAAACGCCGCGGCGTTATCCGCCGCGGCGTGGGGAAACCCGAAAACTTAACGGGTTGCAAGTAATACGTGTTTAAAACGGTTACGGTAATCCTTAGGAAGCTCTTTCATCACTTGGAAAAAACTCTTGGTGAAATGGGAACTATCGTAAAATCCGCAATCTTGCGCGATACGCGCAATCGAGTGGGTGGTGGAGCGAAGCAGCTCGCAAGACTTTTCGATGCGGATACGCATAAGGTAGTTCGCAGGAGAGCATTTACACAGCATTGAAAATTGTTTCAACAAAGAAGAACGGGACATGTTTGCAATTTTGCAAAGGTCGGTAATGGTAAAGCTTCCGTTATAGTTCTGTTCGATAAAGGTGATTGCTTTCAAAAGGCTGGGCGTATCGATAAAAACGTTTTTGGCAGTTTTTAACTCGTTCGCGGCCATGATTTTAGCAAAATCGGCAATCATATTCAGTATTTTGAAATGTTTATTCGTTTCGTACAGCGTACCTGATTCTGCCAAAAGGCTAAGTTGGGCAAGCTGGTTCATCTCATACAACAGATAGACAAAATCGTTTTGTGGGATGGTGGGGAAAAGTTTGAAATTATTTTCTGCGCGAAGGTTAGGTTCGATTTGGAATAACAAAGAGAACCCGTACGTTTCTTTCAGCAGCGGCGTATATTTTTTGAAAAATTCGCCACTAAGCGCGACATGGAATACGGTGAGTTTCTTCGTTTCTTCATATCCGTGCTTAAAATCAGGTGGGATAATGAACACGTCCCCCGTCTTGACGGGAAAGCTGTTCTCCCCTAAATAGTGCGTTCCTTCACCTGCCGTTACGATATTGATTTCGTAAAAGGAGTGGGAGTGCATATGTAACGGAAAATCGTTTTCGTGAAAATATGCAATGGCTTGGATTTGCTTATACAAATCCGCGTGGATGTGGAATCGGTTTCGCAGTACGTCTTGAAAATGATATACCGAAACGCTATGTTCTACTTCTAAAAAGTTGTTCATATGGCTCTTCCTTTGTTTTGTGTTTTTTCGAATAGACCGATTATAACACATTTTACAAAAAAAAGCAACGAAAATACAAAAATTCGACAAAAAAAATCTATGGAGATTTAAAAATATGGCTAAATCAAAGGTAAACAAGCGAAAAATCTTGTACTGGAGTATTGGTATAGTATTGACGATTTACGCGTTATCAATGCTGATACCTTGCTGGTACTTGCTAATCAACTCGTTTAAGACGGAAATGGATTATAGCGGTGGTGAAGAACTTTGGGTAAACGGCAACGTTTTCGGGATACCCCGAAAATGGACGTTTGAAAACTACGTCAAAGCCTCTTCGGTTGCCGCAGAAAAGACGGCCCCCATTTGGCAATTATACTGGAACTCTATTCTTATGACGGGTATCGGTACGGCACTTGGCGTATTTGCAACGGTATGTACGGCGTACGCTTGCGCGAGATTCCAGTTCCGTGGGAAAGAGCTTATCGTCAGCATCGGCGTTGGCGCGCTTGTTTTCCCCGACTTTGGTTCGGCGGCGACGGTTTATAGATTTTTCCAAAAAACCCATTTATGGAATACGTGGGGCGTTATGTGGCCAGGGTTGAACCCCTTCGGGCTGATGTTCCTTATCGTGTACGGTCAATTCAAATCGATTTCCGGCACGTATGCGGAAGCGGCAAAGATTGACGGCGCAAGCGAACTGCGTATTATGGTGCAGATTATGGTGCCCATGATTAAGGGCGTTATCGGTATGATGGTCGTTATGTCGGCAATCGGTTCTTGGAACAACTACTATACGACGTTCATGTACTTGCCTTCCAAGCCTACGATTGCGTTCGGTATGTATAAGCTGAACAACGAACCTGAGGGAAGAATTATGCCTACGATGTGCGCCATCATGGTACTTTGTATCATACCTCTCGTCGTGCTATTCATTACGATGAGAGATACGATTATATCTAATACGGCAGCAGGCGGCTTAAAAGGCTAAAAATAAGGAGGATGAAAAAAATGAAAGTATTAAAGAAGAGTTTATCACTTTTGCTCTGTTCGTTGTTTATGGTTGCACCTTTGGCAGCTTGCGGCGATAGCGCAGATAAAGGCAAAGACAAAGACGCTTTACAAGTAGGCGGTGGCAACGTTAACGACGCAACGGACGTAGAGGGCAACGAAATTACTCGTCCTTCGTATTTCCAAATTCCCGACGAATTCCGTTGGGTTGCGTACAGCACGCCCCCCAATGAAGGCGTGGGTATGGAAAATACGCCGTATTTTGACAACCCCGATTATAACACGGAAGCCAACTGGCAAACGATGGCAGAGTGCGGGTTCGGTTACGCGCAACCTATCCACTACGATATCACGGACGAAGACAAGCAAACTTCGCTTGCCAACGCAGAAAAGGCAGGGGTTAAGATTTTGCTTGGTAACACCGACAACCAAGATTCCGATTCCTTGGGCTATTTAAGCAGCCAAGGCGGTACGTATCAAGAAGCCAGAAATAAAATTCTTAACAACCAAGAAAATATCAAAGCGCACTATGCGAAATTCACGTCGTACGATTCGTTTGCAGGTATCTTCGGTTGCGACGAACCTGACGCGACGAAATTCCCCGCAATTGCTGCCGCGCAAGACTGGTTTGAAGATAACTATCCCGAATACGAATTCTACGTAAACTTGTTGCCTGAATACGCTTCCGACGAACAACTTTTCGGCAGCTTGGCAGGTCAACCCGGCTATCAAACGTACGACGATTACGTGGCTCGTTTCTGCGAAATCGTTAACCCTTACGTTGTAAGTTACGACCATTACTGCTTGATGGAAGACGGCTCGTATTTGGACGGCTTCTTCTACAACCTTGCCGTAGGCGCGCAAAACGCAAAGGCGTTGGAAGATAAGTATGGTTGGGACGTTCCTTTCTATATCTATTTGCAAACGATGGGCTTCGAACATAAGTCGCAAATGCTCTATTCGCAACAATGGTCGTGGCAGGTATATACCTCTATGGCGTTCGGTATTATGGGTGTACAAACGTTCAACTACTGGCCGCACATGGCGACGACTGGCGGCGGTAACGCGGCAATCACCGACGCTATCGTAGATAGAGCCGGCAATAAGATGGATTTGTACTACTGGGTACAAGATACGATTGCTGACATCAAGGCAATGGAAGACGTATATCTTTCTTACAATTGGGAACACGCTGCTGGCTGGACGCCCAACGGCAAGAGCAGAAGCGGTTTGTTGAGCGAATTAGACGGCTATGAAACGAGAAGCTATATGGATATTGCAGAAATTACAACGACGCAAGAAATCCTTATCGGTCAATTCGTAGGCGACGAAGACGCGACTAAGCACGCGTATATGGTTGCTAACGCAAGCGACGTAAACGGCGCGGCAATGAGTGGTTATATCTTAGACGCGTTAGACGACCCTTCCATCGCAGCGGAAGTAAACGCAACGGTAACGCTTAAGTTTGCATCTGACGTAACTTCGCTTACCATCTACAAACCCGCAAAAGGTTGTCAACCCGAAACGGTGAACTTGACGAACGGTGCGACGACGTTTGAAATCCCTGTTGGCGACGGTTTCTTTATCGTTGCAAACAAAGCTTAAAAATTAAGATAGAAGGAGAAAAATTGTATGAAGAAAAATATCTTATTGAAAATCGGTGCGCTTGCTCTTGCAAGCGCCCTGACGGTCCCTATGTTTGCTTCTTGCGGTGACGACCCTACGGGTGGTCAAAAACCCAGCGGCGGTGCAGGTAACGCAAATGCTTCGCACGAATTGAATATTTACAGCTACGCAGCAGGTTACGGCGACGGTTGGATTCAAAAGGCGGCGGATACGTTCTGCGAAAAATATACCGATTATAAGGTTAACATTTATTCGGACGCAGGTATGTTCGAAAAATTGAAACAAGAACTTAACAACGATACCTGTGAAGCAGACGTTGCGCTTATCAGCGACACCGATTATCGCGTACTTGCGGCAAACGGCAAATTGGCAGATTTAACCGGTTTGATGAACGAAGATATGCCCGACCACGATATGAAGATTAAGGACGCTATTCCCGAAGCGCATATCGAATTTAGAAGATTGGGCGCTGGCGATAGCGCAAAATGGTACGGTATTCCTTGGCAAGATAACTGCGCAAACGGTGTGGTTTACAATAAGAAATTCTTCGACGAACATAATTTAGAAATCCCTGAAACGATGACGGAATTCTTTGCGCTTTGCGACCAAATCTTGGGGCTTTCTATGAATACGGACGCCTCGACGTCAAACGACGTTGCTCCCCTTGTATATTGCGGTGCAAACGACGGTTACGTTATGAATACGTGTAACCAATGGTTTATCGAATACTACGGTTACGATTATATGGTAAATACCTTCCATAAATACGATACGTGGGAAAACCACAAGAATACGGAAACGGGCAGACAAAAGGCGTACGATACGCTTGCAAGATTGCTTTGGGGCGCAAAGAACGGCAAATCTTACGCATTAAGCGGCAGTAACGCAATGACGGCGAAAGTAGCGCAACAAAGATTTATCGCGGCAAACCCGAAAGCAGCGATGTATATCTGCGGTTCTTGGTTGCCCACGGAAGAAGCTTCGAGATTGGACGGCTTGGGCGATAAGTTCCAATACGGTTTCTTCGGTATGCCTCACATCAACAACAACAAGAAAGATAATAAGGGTAACGATTCCTCTAACGTACGTTATTCGCTTGGTTCTAACTCTTTGGTAGTGCCTTCGCGCAGCGACGAACAAGAAGGCGCAAAACTCTTCTTGAAGGAATTGTATTCCTTGAGCAGCTTGGAAGCGTTCGTACAAGAAAACACCGGTATCAGCCGTCCTATGACGTTCACGCCGGAATTGGAAATTGACACGACGACGAACAAGGGCGCGTTCTCCAAACAAGTATACGATTACTATAAGGGAACGGAAGATAAACCTACGAAGATGGTATACGAAATTTCGACGGCGAAGATGGCTGGTATTTTAGCTCCCACGATGTTTGGTGGCGCAGGCGAACATATCGTAACGAACATCATCAACGCAGGTTCGCTTGCAAAAGCAAGACAATCGGTAAACGGCGCTGCAGCACGTGAAACGGAAAAAGTAAAAGGTTATTGGGATTTCAGCGCAAATAACTGGAAGGCGACGTACCTTAACTAATAAAAGCTACGTATCACAACCAATTAAGAGTAAGAAAAAAAATAAGGAAAAATTATTATGGAAAATAATGAATTTTTGGAAAACGTAAACGTGGCAGAGTCGACGGAGGCGGTTGTAGAAGAACCGCCGAAGAAAAAGAAACCGCGTGGTAAATACGGAAATCCTTTAGGGGTAAAAATATTTATCATTTGCCTGTTGTTCCTTCCTTTGGTAACGTTTGCAATTTTCGTTGTTTACGGTAACTTTGGTGGTATCGTCTATGCCTTTATGGATATGAAGTTGGACCCGGTAACGCAAATACCGTCGTTGAAATTTGTTAAATTTGACAACTTTAAGACGTTTTTCCGCGACTTTAACAACGTATCGCGCGGCATTACGATGAAAGGGGTGTTATTGAACTCCATTTCCTATTTGTTCCTCGTAATGTTCATCTCCGTGCCTATTTCCATCTTCGTATCTTTCTTCATCTACAAGAAAGTACCCGGAAGCAAACTTGCGGTTGTTCTTTTGTATATGCCCAACATTTTGCCGGCGTCTATCCTTGCCGTTTATTGGGAATCCATTATGGATATTCAACAAAGCGGTGTTTTGGCAAAAGCGCTCAACTGGTTGCTTGGCTTTGAAGAAACGTACGGTTGGATGATTAACGAAGGTTCGAACTTGCGTTTGTTTATATACACCGTATATTTCGGCTTTGGTTATAACGCCATCTTGATTTGGGGCGCAATGTCGCGTATCCCCGAAGAATTGGTGGAAGCGGCAAGCTTGGACGGTGCAAACTTAAGACAGGAATTCTTTAACATTACAGTACCCGTTACTTGGTCGACGTTGTCGATGGTAATCGTATTGACGTGGATGGTTCCTTTCAGCGTTGTTAACCAGCCCTTGATGTTAGACTTCACAGGCTTGCACGGAACGACGACTTGGGGCTTGAACATGATGAACGTCATTACTAGCGGTGGTGTATATTACGGCGCGGCGCTCAGTATTATGTCGGCGTGCATCTCGTTGCCCACTACGCTCCTTATACGTAAAGCACTTGAAAAAGTGTACCCCGTAGTAGAAGTATAAAAATTAAGAAGAAAAACCGAACGCCACATTCGTTGTCTTTCGGTTTTTCTTGCGTTATTAAGAAAGGAAAAGGTTTTATTATGTCGGACAATGCCTTTAAGAAACTTGGCGTGATGATTGACTGTTCACGCAACGCAGTGCTTAACAAAGCTTCCTTTTGCCGTATGGTGGATATCCTGTCGGCATTGGGGTACAACTTTATCCGTTTATACACGGAAGATACGTACGAGGTAGACGGCGAACCGTATTTTGGATATATGCGTGGCCGTTATACGCGTGAAGAATTACGTGAAATGGACGCTTATGCGCAATCGAAAGGGGTGGAACTGATTCCCTGTATTCAAACGCTTGCGCATTTGAATTCCATTTTCCGTTATGCGGAATATTATAAAATCAACGACGCAGACGATATTTTGCTCGTTGGAGAAAAACGCACGTACGAATTGATTGACAATATGTTCCGTTCGCTTGCGGAAAGCTTTACGTCCCGCACCGTAAACATCGGTATGGACGAGGCTTTCAAATTAGGGCGCGGAAAATATCAAGACAAACACGGCTCGCATCCGTCTGAAAAGATTATGCGCCGTCATTTGAACAGAGTGTTAAAAATCGCCGAGAAATACGGTTTCACGTGTGAAATGTGGGGGGATATGTTCCTTCGCGCGGCGTTTGGCGGCACGGCACAGTTCACGAAAGACGAATCGGAAAAGGTTAAAAAACAAGTGCCGAAAAATCTGCATTTGATTGCTTGGGATTATTATCATACCGACTCTGCTTTTTACGAAACGTTAATTGATAATTACTATAAATTATCGGACAACGTGGTATTTGCCGGTGGCGCTTGGGCGTGGCTCGGCTTCTGCCCGAATAACCGTTACAGCATAGAAGCGTGCGAGGCGTCCGTTGCGGCGTGTCGTAAAAAAGGTATTCAAGAATATTGTATCACCGTTTGGGGGGATAACGGGGGCGAGTGTTCGCCGTTTGGTATCCTGCCTACCATTTTTGCGGTGGCGCAGTTTGCCAAAGGTAACTTTAACGAGCCGTTGGTCAAACAGATGTTCAAAGAATACGTAGGGATAGATTATCACCTGTTTACAGCGTTGCAAATGCCCGATAAATATCACTCCAAGCGGAAATCGGATACGTACACGGCGTCTAAAACGCAGCTGTATAGCGCGCCGTTTGCAGGCGTATTTGACGCGATTGTGCAAGAAGGCAAAGCAGAAAAATTCTACCGCAAAGTATCTAAAACGTTGAAAAAAGGCGAATCGCATCCCGAGTGGGGTTATCTGTTCAAGGCTATTCGTTGTCTTTCCGACGTATTGGAAGTGAAATTCGAGTTAGGGGTAAAAACCAGACGAATTTACAAGGAAGGCGACAAGGAAGCGATACGCGCTTTGGCGGAAACCGATTACGCGGAAGTTATCAAGAGAGTGCAGCTTTTCTACGACGCGTACGAAATTTGTTGGATGCGCGAGAAGAAACCGCAAGGGTTTGACGTGCAGGCAGAGCGTTTGGGTGGCTTAATGCAACGTGTGGCGCATTGTCAAAAGCGTTTGATTGATTACGCCGACGGCAAGGTGGAAAACATCCCCGAATTGGAGGAAGAATTGTTGCCGCCGCTTGGCTTTAAGCATATCAAAGGCATTTTGCTGAATATCCACAACCAAATTTATACGACGAACGTAACTTAATAAAAAACGTCGCGCCGCGGATTTCATCTGCGGCGCGTTATTTTATCCAAAAAAAACCAATGGATAAATAGAGAAAAGTATATAAAAATAAAAGACATTTATTTTTGCGTATGATATAATAAACGTATGCAGGAGGATGATTATGAAAAAAAAGTTAAAACTAATCATCATTTTAAGCGTGGAATTTATCGTGATTCTCGCTATTTTACTATTGATTTTTTTGGCGGGCAAGAAATCGTACACCGTTCGTTTCGAGTTGAACGGCGGTACGCTGATTAGCGGTAACGTCGAGCAGCGCGTAACGCGTGGCAAAGACGCTTCGCCGCCCACGGTGACGAGAGACGGGTGCTATTTCTTGAAATGGAGCACCTCGTATAAGGAAATAACGAAAGACCTCGTTATAGAAGCCGTATGGGAATACGAAACGACGGAAGGTATTACGTATACAAACTCTTCCAACAGTAATTACTGTGAAATTTCAGGCTCGTATCCCGAAATAGGGGGCACGGTGTATATCGGCGCGTATCAAGCGAATAAAAAAGTATTGGGGATACAAAACGGTGCGTTTGAGAACCGTACGCGTATTACGGGCGTATATCTTTTGGACGGTATTTTATCCATAGGGGATAATGCGTTTGCAGGTTGTACGAATTTGGAAACGATTGTGTTGCCGTCTACGATAATTCATATCGGTGAAAACGCCTTTAAGGATTGCGTGAATTTGAAAAACGTGTTGTATACCGATATGTTGGAAGGGATGACGAAGGAAGACATGGCAGACTATTTTGAAAAATCTGCCGCAGTTTTGCCGGACGGATTGGAACGGATAGAGGACAATGCGTTTGGTGGCTGTACGAGCTTTGAAAAGATTTTTATCCCGGAAACCGTCGTAATGATGGGGAGCAACGTATTTGACGTTATAGAAAATACGGACGGGGGCGAAGGCGACCAAACGGACGAGAAACAGCGTACAATATACGTTTATACGTTAACGGAACCACCGATTACTTGGCAAGAGGATTGGTACGCGGACGTTGAAAACGTCGTTTGGGGATACGGTGAAGATAAGGAAGAGAAAAAGGACGAAAACTAGTAAAGGAGGAAAACGGTTATGAATATGTTAACGGTGTTGGCGATTTTAACCGTGCTGTATTTTTTCAGTTTAGTACTTCTTTGCGAATACCGATATCAAATCAATATCAAGCTGTTCAATGGGATATTCATTTGCGCCGACCTACTGTTTTATTTATGCTGGAACGTCGGTATGTGGCAAAAAGGCTGGCTTGATAACGGATTTCACACGTTAGAGAATATCAGCCCACTTTGTTTTACGTTGATACCGTTGACGTGTTTAATGAACGATAAGACGAAGGAATATAGCTATGCCGTTTTGGCGTTTTTGAATTTTGGTATGCTTGTTGCGCTGTACGTCAGCCCACAATACGAATATCTTGTCAATTACGAATACGACGCTACGTTCGTGTACACGGGGGAAATGGTATGCCATATGCTTTGCTCGTTGTTTGGGATATATCTGGTGTTAACGGGGCAGGTAAAGGCGGATTTTGAGCGCTGGGTAAAATCGATTTTATTCTTGTTGGCTATCGTTTCCTTTGGCGTATTTTTGAATTACGTATTCCATAAGAGTTATTTTGGTATGGACCCTTATGGACAATATTCGATATATATGATAGATATTTTCGATACGTTTGGCGCGACGCTGGCTGCGTATTATTTGGGCATAATTTTAGTGCTGACGGTAGGGATGCAGGTATGTGTTGGATTGGAACGTTTGTCAAGCCGCGAAGAACGCGCCAAATTCGCAAGATTATTTAAAAAATAAATACGGTCAATAAAAAACAGGCTTCGGAGAAAACCGAAGCCTGTTTTACGTTAATTTTTCTTTTCTAACGGTAGTTGTTCTTCTGCAGGGTTCACCAAATCGAACAGCTTGATAAGCGTTGCGGAGATAGGGAAACTGATAAGGATAATAATCATAATCAGCAGCACCTGCGGCAACGTAAACGCTACGGTAGACCAATCGTCAAATACGACGTTCCCCAGGACGGGTACGCATACGACGAGGATGCAAAGCCCAGCCGTTAAAAGGAAGAGCGTAGCGCGGATAACGTTGAAAGGTTGACAGATACGATACAACATTACCAGCCCGCAGAAGGTAAGCGCAATCATCATCAACGCGTTGTATTCTATCGTGGCGTCACCGCCTTGCACAAACCCGAAAGCTTCGCCGATGGGCAACGCGCGGATTGCGTAGATAGACATAATGCCGATTGCCATAGTGATAGCGCCCGGTATAGCGCGGCTTAGTACGTAGGGGATAAATTTCCCTTTCACCCGTTCGTTGTTCGGTTGTAAGGAAAGCACCATCGAGGGGATTGCGCTGACGCAGAACTCGTACAACAACATATTGTTCGTTTTAAAGAAGTACTTGCTTTGAATCGCCAAACAAACAATGGAAAGGGTGAGGATGAGCAGCGTCTTCATAATATATAAGGAAGCGGAATTTTTTACGTTATTGATAACGCGTCTTCCTTCGTTTACGATTTTTGGCATCGAGCCAAAATTGCTGTCTTGCAAGACGAGGTTAGAAACGTTTCTTGCCGCTTCGCTACCCGAAGCAACGGATACGGCGCAGTCGGCTTCCTTCATAGCAAGGATATCGTTTACGCCGTCGCCCGTCATAGCAACGGTGTTGCCCGCTTGCTTGATAGAACGTATCAAAATAGCCTTTTGTTCAGGGGTTACTCGTCCAAAGACGGTATATTGATTGGCTGCGTTTTCCACTTCGATATCGGACAAGCCTTCTAACGAAACGAACAAAGACGCATTTTTTATCCCGGCTCTTCTTGCCACTTCGGCAACGGTAACGGGGTTATCGCCCGAGATAACTTTTACGGCAACGTCGTTTTCCTTAAACCAGCGTATCGTATCGACGGCGTCGGGGCGGATATTGTCGGATAACGTAATAATGGCAGCCGCCTTTAAGCCTACGGGAACTTTCTCGCCCTGTAATTGCCCTACGGAGTGCGCGATAACCATAACGCGTAACCCCATTTGCGCGTATTGTTTTACAATTTTATCCACACGCGAGGGCATAGGTTTTAAGACGAATTCCGGCGCGCCGAGCACGAACGTACCCACGCCTTCAAACGTCACCGCCGACAGTTTTCTCGCCGACGAGAAAGGCAGGGTTGCGATAGGGGTAAGCGCTGTGGAGTGGCCAAACCGTTCGTATAAAGCGATAGAAGTCTGGTTGTTGTCGTCCAAGGAAGCAAGCATCGAACCGATAATTTCGTCAATGCCCAGTTCGGTAGGGTTATTCAGTAGGATACAATCGCTTACTTTCATACGTCCGTCGGTAATCGTACCCGTCTTATCTAAGCACAGTACGTTTACGCGCGCCAGCATTTCCAGCGAATACATATCTTGCACCAACGTGTTGTATTTGGCAAGCCGTATCATACCTGTGGAGAGAGCGACGGTGGTAAGGAGCAGTAATCCCGAAGGAATCATACCGATAACGACGGAAGCGGTGGTTTGAATCGCTTCGCTGATGGCGCTATCGCCTGAGAACAAGTTTTGCCAAAAACCGCCTCTTGCAGCCAAGTCTGCCCACGCGTCGGAAACACCGTTTGCGGCGGCGTCCGCGCGGAAGTTGTTGAAGAACATCAATATGGCAATAGGGACGATGGCCAAACCGATAATCTTGATGAACAACGTTATCGAGTTCATAATTTCCGAATTCGGTTTCTTATACTTTTTCGCCCTTGCCGTCAGTTTACTGATATACGTATCGTCGCCGATTTTATCCACGCGCACGGCAAGGCGTCCGCTGGCGACGAAAGAACCCGCATACACGAAATCGCCTTCTTCCTTTTTAATAGGGACGGATTCACCCGTTAACAGCGATTCGTTGAGTTCCGCATTGCCGTCGATAGCGATACAGTCGGCAGGCACTTGTTGTCCTGCAACGAGAATGAGTACGTCGTCGACGACGATTTGTTCGACGGGTAAATCAATTTTTTCACCGTTCCGCACCGCCTTGGTAATCGGGGAAGATAGGATAGACAGTTTATCCAATTTCAGTTTTGCCCGAATTTCCAAGAAGATACTAAATACGATATTCGCAAAGAAAATCAGCACGAATAAGTATTGAGAAATAGGCGCGCGCGCAAGGATAAGCGCGACGGCAGCAAGCAAACACAACAGGTTGAAAAACGTGCAAATATTGCCAAAGAAGATGCTGCGATAACTCTTCGAATATTTCTTCTTTGCCTTATTGACAAGCCCTTGTGAAACGCGCTCTTCTACCTGTTTGGTGGAGAGCCCGATATCAGGGTCCGCGCGGAAGCGCTGTACGTCAACCGTTGTCGTCGTTTTCGCCTTCTTTTTCGGCAGCGTAAACGGGATTTTTGGTTTTTTCTTTTCAGGCGCAGGGGCAACCGTTATAGGTGGTTGCGCTGCGGGTTGGGTAGGAGCATTTTTCGTCGTCGCCGCTTTTGCTTTTTGCGTAGGGGCGGTTGCTCCTTTTTTCTCTGCCATAGATGCCTCCGTTAAGCAGTATAGTGTTTTTATTATAGCACACCGATTGAAAAAATACAAGTTTTTTCGGGAATTTTACGGGAATTTGATAAGGATAGATAGCATTTAATTGCAATTACAATGAAAAAGTTGTATAATGAAAGAAATAAAAATAGAGGTTTCCTATGATTGACATTAACCTTATTAGAAATAATCCCGAACTCGTAAAAGAAAATATTAAAAAGAAATTTCAAGACCACAAGTTGCCGCTTGTGGACGAAGCGCTTGCTTTGGACGCCCGTCGCCGCGCGTTGATTGCGGAAGGGGACGCGCTTCGTTCTGCCCGTAACACGCTCTCGAAACAAGTGGGCGCGCTGATGAAAGCAGGACAAAGAGAGGAAGCGGAGAAAATCAAAGCGCAGGTAAAGGCTGACGCAGACCGTCTTGCCGCCATTGAAACGGAAAACGAAGAAGTGGAAGCGGCGCTGAAAAAGACGATGATGGCGATTCCCAACATTATCGCCGACGACGTGCCTATCGGGAAAGACGATAACGAAAACGTAGAGTTGCAACGCTTTGGCGAGGCGGTAACCCCCGATTTTGAAATCCCGTACCATTTGGACATTTTGGAAAAATTGGACGGCATTGACGTTGACGCGGCGCGTAGAACGTCCGGGCAAGGTTTCTATTACCTGACGGGGGATATTGCGCGTTTGCACTCTGCCGTGCTCTCGTACGCGCGCGATTTTATGATTGATAAAGGCTTTACGTACGTAATTCCGCCGTATATGATTCACGGCGACGTCGTTTCGGGCGTAATGAGCTTTGACGAAATGGAAAATATGATGTACAAAATCGAGGGGGAAGATTTGTATCTTATCGGTACGTCCGAACACTCGATGATAGGCCGTTTTATGGGGCAGATTATCGACGGGGCAAAATTGCCGTTGACGATGACGAGTTATTCTCCCTGCTTCCGTAAAGAGAAAGGGGCGCACGGCATTGAAGAACGTGGTATTTACCGTATCCACCAATTCGAAAAACAAGAAATGATTGTCGTTTGCCGTCCGGAAGAGAGCGATAGTTGGTATGAAAAACTTTGGTCGTATACCGTAGAGTTGTTCCGTTCGCTCGATATTCCCGTAAGACAGCTTGGTTGCTGTTCGGGCGACTTGGCGGATTTGAAATACAAGAGCTGTGACGTGGAAGCGTGGAGCCCTCGTCAACAAAAATATTTCGAGGTAGGTTCTTGTTCCAACTTAACGGACGCGCAAGCGCGCCGTTTGGCAATTCGATATAAAGACAGCGACGGAAAGGTAAAATTGGCGCACACGCTCAATAACACGGTTGTTGCGCCGCCGCGTATGCTGATTGCTTTTGTGGAAAATCATTTGCAAGCAGACGGCAGCGTAACGATTCCCGAAGCGCTTCGCCCGTATATGGGTGGCAAGAGCGTGATTACCCCCAACAACTAATATAGACGACGGGAACGGCAAACGCCGTTCCCTAATACTGTTAACGGATTGCTATGAATTATTTATTTTTCGATATCGAGTGCGCAGGCGTTTTTAAAAACGTAGCGAAAATTTGCGCGTTTGGGTATTGTCTTACGGACGAACAATTTCATATACTCGAAAAGGAAGATATCCTCATCAATCCGCAAGGCGGTTTTCATTTAACGGATAGAAGGGGAGAACAAGGCATCGTCCTTCCTTATAAGTACGAGGAATTCAAAAAATATCCCACGTTCGAGGCGCAAGCGGAACGCATTTACGGGCTATTGCAGGACGAGAATACGCTGGTGGTAGGGCACGCCGTACAAAACGACGTCAAATACCTGAATTTGGAAAGCCGCCGCTTTCAGTTACCTTCCTTTTCCTTCCGTTTCGTCGATACGCAATTTTTGTATATGAACGTGATTGGCGATTTTTCCCGTCAATACGGGCTGGGCGTCATTGCCGAGCGTTTGGGCGTAGAATTTACTCCCCATCGCGCGGTGGACGATGCGTACGCGACGATGAAGGTGGCGCAAGCGCTTTGTAAAAGCGAGAATTGCAGCTTGACAGAGTTGATGAAAAAATACGACGTCACGGCAGGAAAAATAGACGATTACGAGATTGTGCAAACGACGTCGATTGCCGCGCAGAAATATAAAGAAGAAAAAGACAAGGCGAGAGAAGAAAGAGAACGCGCCCGCGCGCAGTTTCATATTTTTGCCGATAAAGAAAGGCGTAAACGCGCGAAAGAGGGAAAACTGAAAGGAAAGACGGTGTGTTTTTCGCACGCGTTGGAATTGCAGACGCCGTTGGCGAAAAAGCTGTTAAAGGCGGCTTTTGATAACGCGGCAGGGATAACCTATCGCGCGGAAGAGTGCGACTTATACGTATGTTTTGAAACGGAAAATTGTCCGCGTAGACAATCGGTGCAGGCGAAGAACATCCCCGTGTTCACCCCCGAAAGCTTTGCGGCGTTATTAGGAGTATAACCGTGGCGTACAAATTGCCTGAACAATTCATTAAAAATATGCAAAAACAGCTTCCCGAATCCGAGTGGGAAGCATTTTTTGCCACGTACGAAAACAAACCGTATAAAGGCGCGCGGCTGAATCCCTTAAAAGGGACAAAGGAAGAATTGCGCGCGTTATTGCCCTTTTTAGGGGAGAGCGTGCCTTGGGAAGAAAACGGCTTTTACACGGACGCGGAGAAACTGGGGGCGAACCCGTTTCACGCCGCAGGCGTGTTTTATTCGCAAGAACCTTCCGCAATGTCCGTTGCGCCGCTTTTGCGGGTAAAGGCAGGGGAAAGGGTACTTGATTTATGTTCTGCGCCCGGGGGGAAAGGCACGCAGATGGCTTGTCAAATGCAGGGAGAAGGATGCATCGTCTTAAACGAACCCGTAGAAAGCCGCGCGAAAATTTTATCGCAAAACGTAGAACGGTTAGGGATAAAAAACGCCGTCGTTACTTGCGAAACGCCGGAAAAATTGGCGGAAAAATTCGAGGGATACTTTGATAAAATTCTCGTCGACGCGCCCTGCTCTGGGGAAGGGATGTTTCGCAAAAACGCAGAAGAAGCGTTTGCGGAGTGGAGTGAAGAAAACGTAGCCCTTTGCGCGCGCCGACAAAAGAATATTTTGGCGGCGGCGACGAAGATGCTGAAAGGCGGCGGCTTGTTGGCGTATTCCACCTGCACGTTTGCGACGGCGGAAGACGAAGAACAGGTGGCGGCGTATTTACGGGAATATCCGTTTATGAAGCTGGTGAAAGCGGAGAAATTATATCCGCATAAAATAAAGGGCGAGGGGCATTTTTTGGCGGTATTTTCGCGCGAAGATACCACGGACGTGCGTCTTGTTAAAGAGAGCAAACCTTTCGTTTCAAAAGCCAATGAGAGGATATACGCAGACTTTGAGAAGGGATTTTTCCATACGCCTTTTGCGAAAAACTTGCACGAAGCAAACGGCGTATTATACGCATTGCCCGATAACGTTTTCGATTGGAAAGGGGTGCAAGTTCTGCGTGTGGGCTTGCGGCTGGGCGAAGTGAAAAACGGCAGGTTCGAGCCAAATCACTCGCTTGCGATGGCGGCGCGAAAAGCCGATTGTAAACGCGTGGTGGACCTCTCTCAAACGGACGGCAGGGTGGAAAAATATTTGCGCGGTGAAACGATAGAGGCAGACGTAGAAAACGGGTGGTGTATCGTGTGCGTAGAGGGTTACCCGTTAGGGCTTGGAAAGGCGGTGAACGGCGTGGTGAAAAATCACCTACCCAAAGGGTTGCGAAGATAAAAGCGTCGCAATAGGATACAAATAGAAACATAAAAATAAACACAGCTCTTGCAAGCGCGCAAGAGCTGTGTTTTTACGTTAGATACTTATTTATTTCTTTTTGGGATAAACGCCGCGTTTTTTACGACGTGCCGCCACCAATTTACGGACGACGATGCTTACTACGGCAAGGATAAGGACTGCCGCGATGGCAATCGAACCACCCAAGAGCCAAGCGTTAGCGGAATTGGATTCTTCTTCCTCTTCTTCCACTTCGGGTTCTTCTTCCACCACGTCTTTTTCAACAGCCGTTTCCGCTGCGGCGTAGTCTGCAAATAAGGTATATTTATCTGCGCTTTGCAGGTAGATAACCGTATCTTTTGCAACCGTTGCGTCATAGCTGGTGTATACGTCGCCAACCATCAATTCGTCCAACGTTTCGTCATAACGGAAATATTTTGCGCTGTCGTAGAAGGAGAATACGCCTTCTTCTTTCGTTGCGCCTTCTTCCTTTTCTTCCAACATTTCTTCCCACGTGGTTGCGTCCAAATTAGGACGGTTCCAAGAATCTACCATAACGTAGGAGTCTGCGTTCATACCGACGTTGCCGCTGCGCGCGCCGTTCCAAACTTCCAAACGGTAGTTCTTCGCGCTTTCGCCTGCGTGAATATAGAAGGTAACGGTTACCCATTCGCCAGCCGTATCCGCGACGGAAACGTGCATTTCTTTTGCATTGCTCAACGCTTCGTATCTGGGAGTAAGCTCGGTAGCGAGCGAGAAATCATACACTTTCGTCGTGTTGTCACGGTACGCATACGCCGATTTTTCCGTCTTATTATAGTTATAGAAAGCGATTCTGTCGTTGCCTTCGTGAATCCATTTTTCGCTGTACGCGTAATCGGTTGCCAAATCGTCGAGGATAAGGTTTTTGCTTTCTTCGTCGTATTTATATGCGGCGAGGTTTGCAAAGTACGCGTTCTGGTCTACGTTAACGGAGCCGTTCCAGTTCGGGTTTACCTTATACAATCCGTTCGGTTGCAATTTGAACGCGATGTCTTCCTTAGCGTAGAACTTGCTGTCGGTAGGGTCTTTCGCGCAAACGTTGCCGTCTCTATCGTACCAATAGGTTACGTTTCTTGTGATGGAGAGGGGATTGTTATAATTATCTTCGCTGGTATCGATAAGATAAATATTTGCCGTGGCGTTGGAAACTTTCACACGCATAGACACCGTTTTATAAGCGTTTGCGGAAATGCTGTTGGACGTCCCTACAAAGCCGTAAGATTGCGCGGATGCCGTTTCGTTGTAGATGATAAGAGGTTGCGTAACGTTTTCGCCGATGACGCTGTTCCACGTTGCGCCGCTGCCGCCGAGTTTTTCAAGGATAGCCTTGTAATTGTCTTTCGACGTATCTTTCGTTTCGTATTGTTTGTTAAGCAAGCCTGCCGTCAAAAGGGTGGCCGCGTTGTCTAAATTGCTGCCGCCGACAATCGGGTTGTCGCTGTATAAGCCCGTGTAGTTTTTCGCTTTGGCAAAACCGTTCGTAAGGCTCGCTTTTTCAAGGCTGTATTGTTCCAACGTTGCCGCCGCGTCAAATCCGCCGTCCGTTTGCGATTCTTCTTCCGGTTCTTCCACCACTACGGTCTTCGTGTACGTTGCGCCTACTGCGCAATCAAATTCCGCTTTGCTAAGAGTTTTCGTCTTTTCAAATTTAGCAAATGCAGCGAAACCTTCGTAGAAAGCGGCTTTGTTCGACGTAATCAAACCGGTGGTAGGGCCGAAGGAAAGGGTAAGCGTTGCGTCTTGCGCCTTATCCGTCTTGTTGTTGAAGAAGAACATAATTCTTTGCCAACCGTTGACGGTATCTTCTTCGTTCAACGCTGTCGTGTCGATTTTGGCAATTTCTTGCGTCGTGGCAAAATCTTCGTTGGCAAATTCTAATTTAACGCCTGCGCCCGTATAGCCTTTCATTTCGGACGTTTTCACATAGAAGGAAATGGCGGAATAGCCTTTTGCAATGGAAATATCCGTTTTCGCTTTATACGCCGCGCCGTTCTTCGAAAGGAAGAGGAATGCGTCGTTTGCGTCGAGGAGTTTGTTTTCAAAATACTTGGTGTAAACGGATTTTTGCGTGTCGTCGCCTTTTTCCAAATCGGCAAGGTTATAGAAATCTTTAATATCGCTCGTCGTATTCAAAGGAGCGTTCAAGGCAGGGATAAGCGTAGTACCTTCGCCTTCCACCGTGCTGTACTCTACGCCGCTGACGTTCTTTTCGGTGGTAGCTTCGCCTTGTAAACCGCTGACGGAGAGCGTTTCAAAGTTTGCTGCGTCGCCCACTTGGGAGAAATCCAAAACGAAGCTTGTATCGTCCGTTTTATTGGCAGGCACCGTCTTGTCTGTGCTGTCGAAATTAAACGTTTCGTCGTAGTCAGCTACGTTAATTTCTTCGCTGGATACTTCGCAAGAAATTTCGTCGAAGAAAGCGTAGCCGTTGACGTATTCTTCTTTGTTCGTGCCGCCGCTTTGGCCAAGGCCGAGCACAATCGAGAAGGTGGAGTCTGCAAACGCCGAGCCGCAAAGGGCAAAGGAGTATTGCGTCCAATCGTCCGCTTGAATATTTTTAATTTCCAACGGGTCTAATTTTTTGCCGCCGACGGAATGTTCTACGCGGATATACGCGCCTTTATCGTACGCCGAGAAATCGAAACCGTCGTTGTTCGAGGAAGAGCCGAGCAAATTGCTGGTTTTCACCCAAACGGAGAAGGTTGCCGTTTCGCCCGCTTTTACCGTTACGGTAGAGTTGGACGTGAATTTTTGCGCCGTACCGATATAGGTATCCATAATTCTGGCGTTGTTAATCATAAGGACGTTCGTATCGTCTGCCGTTTCGGGTTTGCCGGGGTTAGGGGCAGGGGTTTTCTTTCCTTCCTTGTCTTCCACCGTGGGCAAATCGTTCACGTCGATATTAAACGATTCGTAAAATTCCAAATCGGTAATTTTTCTATCGTCGTTTGCGTCGTCCTTTTTCCAAGCCTCGTAATATTCCAGCTTGTCCTTCGTCGTCATCGAGCCCCATTTTTCTTTGGCTTGCGCTTCCGTCAAATCCTTGGGGGCAACGTCAATGCCCGACGTAGTCAAATCTGCCCATTTTGCCGTATCTACGACGCCGCTTGCCGATTCCGAAGAGGGGGCAGAGCCGCTGCTGGGCGAGTTGTTAGAGCGCGTCCAACCGGTAACGCTCGTGATGATGGGTTTCGTCTTATCGTCGGTGTCGGAATCGAACTTCATATTGGTAATCAGTTCTTTTTCCTCGACAACGACTTCTTCGTCTTTTTCAGGCTCTACCGTTTCCGTGTCCGTCGTCGGGTCTTCCGTTTTATCGCAAGCGGCGAACGCCGTCGTTACGGACGTTGCCATCAGCAACGATAAGAGCAATGCAAGAAACTTCTTGCTGTTTTTTTCGTGTCTTTTCATACAACCACCTTTTTTGGTATTTGTTTTTACCTTTTTTCGCGTGTTTTAACCACGCCGACGAGAGCCTAACAGCCCACGCTATATTATTTTAATACAAAATCGATTTATAAGCAAGCGTTTCTGGCGTGAAAAGCGGGAAAAAGTTTTATAAAATCAAAAAAAATACGCAAAATACGACTATGGACGAGTGGTGGGAAAAGAAAATCCCTCCAAAGGAGGGGGAAAATGGAAGAAAAAAAAGCGAGCGTTGGCGGTAGAGTATTTTGCGGCAGCGCCGTCGGGATTGCCAACAGCTTATTCGGCGGAGGCGGCGGTATGCTTGCCGTGCCGTTATTGCAAAAGAACGGTTACGATGGAAAAAGCGCGCACGCCACGGCAATTTTGGTGATTTTGCCCGTATCGTTTTTGTCGTTTTTATTCTATTTTTTGCGTGGTTTTTACGATTTTTCCGTGCTTATCCCCACGGCGCTTGGGGTGAGCGTGGGCGGTGCGCTCGGCGCGCAGTTTTTAGGGAAACTGCCGGAAAAAACGGTGGCGATTCTCTTTTCCATTTTGCAAGCGATAGCAGGGGCGTTTTTATTTTTCAGGTGAAGTTTTTTCTCTCTTGTTATTTTGAGGGCGATAGCCCGAAGAATCCCGAAGATAAAGCGAAAAAAAATGGGGAGTGCAGAGGCTCTCTGCGGGCAGTTTTCCACCTGCTACATATGACTTTTTACCTGTATTTATTGCTTGGATTTATAGGCGGAATCCCCGCAGGGATGGGGATGGGCGGCGGCACGGTGACGATACCGCTTTTGACGTTGGTGGGCGGCGTAGAACAAAAAATTGCGCAATGCGCCAACCTATTTGCCTTTTTGCCGATGAGTATCGGCGCGTTGAAGACGCACGCGGAGAACGGGCTGTTAAAAACGAGGGGGATAGGGTGGATAATTCTGCCTGCCCTGCTTTTGTCGGTGGCAGGCGCGACGGCGGCTGCCGCGTTGCCTTCCGCCGTTCTTGCCAAGGCGTTCGGCGCGTTTTTAATAGGGCTCTCTTTTTTCAGTTTTCTTTCCGCTTTGCGCGGTTGATAGGCGTTGGGACGATGCGTCCGTTTTTATAAAAAACGGCAAGGCAAAACGCACAAAAAATGCCGCGGTTTTTGTCGAAAATGAAAAAAATAGCAAAAAAATCAAAAAAAATTTTAAAAATGGTATTTACAAATAGTTTTTTCTATGGTAAACTATGGGAAAAATCAAAATGGGGAAGTATTAAAAATTGCAACGCAATGCCCCAAAGACACTATTGTAAACACGCAGCGTCCGTAGGACGTTGAAAAGAAGAGAGGTAAGAAGTGGAAAGAATAGGCATCATTGATTTGGGTTCGAACACGGCAAGGCTGGTCATCGTGGATATGTTCACGGACGGGCATTATATGGTTGTGGACGAATTGAAAGAGAGCGTTCGTCTTGGCCAAGATATGGACAGGGACGGATTTTTAAAGCCGCAACGGATTGCGGAAACGATTCGTACGCTGAAAATGTTTAAAAGACTGTGCGACGCGAGAAAGGTAGACAGAATTATTGCGGTGGGCACGGCGGCGGTAAGACGCGCGAAAAATCAACGTTCTTTCTTAGACGAAATTCAGGTTTCCTGCAACATTTCCATCCGCGTGCTTTCGGAAGAAGAAGAGGCGGTGCTCGTATATCGCGGCGTTATCAACTCGATGGAAGTACCCAAGGGCTTGATTTTGGAAATTGGCGGCGGCAGCACGAAAATCATTTACTATAATAGAAGGAATTTGCTCAATTACGCAAGCTTGCCTTTTGGGGCGGTGACGCTCACCGATTTATTCGCAAGCGACGCCACGCCCGAGGAAGCCGCGTTGCACGTAGAAGAATTCTTTACCGAACAGTTAAAGAAATTGCCTTGGCTTGCCGAAGTAGACCCTGAAACGCAAGTGATTGGGGTGGGCGGTTCGTTCCGCAATTTGTTCAAGATAGCAAAACTCGTTAGAAAGTATCCTTTGGATACGCCGCACAATTATCATATGCCGACGGAAGATTTCAATTCGGTGTACGATATGCTCCGCGTATTAGACGTAGACAAGCGCAAGAAGATAAAAGGGCTGTCGCCCAAACGCGCAGACATTATGCCTGCGGCAATGGCTATCGTAAAATCGTTTATCAATTATATGAACGTGGAAGAATTTGCCATTTCCGGCTGTGGACTTCGCGAAGGGTTGATGCTTAACCAAGCGTTGCCCATAACGTTGGAAAAACCCATTTCCGACGTGCTTGGATACAGCTTGGAAACGCTGGTAAAATATTACGGTTGCGACGAAAAGCACGTAGAACACGTGATGCATTTGGCAATTCAGCTGTTTAAACAGCTTCGCGTATTGCACAAATTCTCCCGTCAATACTTGAAAGTATTAAAAATCGCGGCGAGTTTGCACGATTGTGGCGAGAGATTGAAATATTATCAACACGCGCGCCATAGCTGTTATACGATTTTGCAATCGTCCATCTACGGGGCGACGCACCGCGAAATCGTGTTGGCGGCGTTCGTGGCGGGCTGTCACAACCGTGAGGAAGTGCCGCTTGTCGATTGGATGAAGTATAAAGACCTCGTAACGGAAGAGGATTTGGACGCCGTGAAAAAATTGGGCGTGCTGCTTCGTATCGCGGAGAGCTTGGATAGGACGCATTGCGGCGTAGTGACGGGCTTGAACTGTGACGTTTTAGGGGATTCTGTGATTATGAAAACGGAAATCAACGGCGACGCGGCGTTGGAAATACGCGACGCGGCGGCGGCAAATCCGGAATTCAAACGCGCGTTCAAAAAGACGTTGGAAATTTTGTAATTAAGGCACGAACAAGCCGCCTTTCGGGGCGGCTTGTCTTATAGTGGATGGAAAGAGAAGACACGGACGGCAAGGGGAGATATGGATTGGATTTTGGCAAGCGCTTCGCCGCGGAGAAAACAGCTGTTTAAAGAAGTGGTGGACGCGTTTGAAATCATCGTGGCAAACGGGGAAGAACGCGTATTGGAAACGTCGCCCAAAGCGTTGGTGCAGCTGCTTGCAAAGCAAAAAGCGGAAGAAGTGGCTTCGTGCGAACGGGCGCAAGGCAAATGCGTGCTTGGCGCGGACACGGTGGTGGCGTACGAGGGTGAAATTTTAGGGAAGCCCAAGGACGAAGCGGACGCAAAACGGATGCTGAAAATGCTGTCGGGGAAAACGCACGAAGTATATACGGGCGTATGTATCGTTTATCCCGACGGTAAAGAAGGGAGAAAAGAGCTATTGCGCGCCGATTGTACGAGGGTGCAATTTAACGAACTGAGCGACGCGTTTATCGACGCGTACGTACAAGGCGGCTCGCCAATGGATAAGGCGGGAGCGTACGGGATTCAGGACGGCGGCTTGGTGGCAAGGATTGAGGGGAGCTTTACCAACGTAGTGGGTTTACCCGTCGAACTTTGTCAAGAGATGGTACAATCGATAAAGGCGTTGAAAAAAGGATAAAGGGAACGGATATGTGGAAATTAGCGATAGACTTAGGTTCGTCTATGACGAAAATTTACCGCGCGGATACCAGCAGCGGCGTCGTGCTTGCCGAGCCGTCTTGCGTGGCTGTGTACGGAGAGGACAGAGCGATAAAAGCGGTGGGGAAAGAGGCGAAAAATCTTATCGGAAAAACGGCGGAATACACCAGCATCGTATATCCCGTATACGAAGGGGAGATTATCGATATGCGCCTTGCCGTGGCGATGTTAAAAGAGTTTTTTGCGCGCATAGGCGTAAAGACGGGCGTATTGCATAGAATTCAAGCGCTGTTTTGCGTGCCTTGCGGCGTTTCGGCGAGCGTTTTGTCGCAGTATATCGCGCTCGCAGAAGAGTGTGGCTTGAGAAAGGTACATTTCGTCGAACAGCCGTATTTGGCGGCGGTAGGCGCAGGCGCGGTAATTAGTGATAGCGACCCGGTATTTTGTTTGGATATCGGCGGCGGCGTAACGAATATAGCCGTCGTATCCGCCGACGGGATTATTTCTGGCGTATCGATGAACGTAGGCGGGAATAATATGGACGCCAACGTCTTGGCAAAAGTGGCGAGGGTGAACGGATTGCGTATTGGCGCGTTGACGGCGGAAAGGTTGAAAAACGAACTTGGTTCTATGTCGACGGTGGCGCGTGGCGCAATGGTGGCGGAAGGGAGTTCGATAGACGCCTGTCGGCCTGCCGCGGCAAGCGTACAGGCGGCGGATTTAACCGATTGCATACGCGTGTACGTGGATAAGATATTAGAATATGCGTTGGCGGTGCTTCGTAAATTGCCTGCGGAAGTGGCGGCAATCGTCAATAGAAAAGGCGTGTACTTGTCGGGTGGCGTAATGAAAATTGCGCAGTTGCCGCAATATATAGGCGCAAAACTTGAAATGCGCTATCACGTCTGTGAAGAACCGCAGTTTGCAACCGTTATCGGCGGCGGCGCGATTTTGCGAGAAAAAGACCTTTTGAAGGCGTTTTCGCTGCCCGTCGAATAAAAAAACAAGAAAATAACGAAGCCGCAATCTCAGGTTTTTCAAGGGATTGCGGCTTTTTCGTAAAAAAAATTATAAAAAAAGTAAAAAAATTTTCAAAAACCTATTGACAAATGAAAATTTCGTGCTATAATAAAGGTACAAAAGAGAAAGAAAGCAACAAAAAGTGTTTGAAATTCTCAAAATCCACGTGGAGAAGGAAAGACCAATGCACTAAGAAAGAAGTTAACAAGGGTTAACGGAAGTGCCGTAGGGATACGGCGAAAAAATCCAACGGTTAAAGGAGGTATTAAAAGGGATGCCGACGTACAAAGGAGGACGTAAACTTTAACGAAAGGAGGGCACGGAGATGACCGTAGTAGTAAAAGCAGGTAGGTACTTCGTCAAGAAATAAAAAAGAGAGGATGGTCCAATGAACAGCGAAATCGAGGAGCGCAAATAGAATATCCGCGAAATAAGTGAGTGCGAGGCGGCGCGAAGCATCGCACACGGTGAAATTAAGTTCAGAGAAGAGGCGGATAGCAAAAGACGAACGCTCTACAACTGAATATATATGAATTTGAAAAATATCCCCTGCCGATGCGCAGGGGTTTCTTTTTTTGCGTTTGGGATTATAGCGCATCGAAATACTGCGTTGCGCTGTGGCAACCCGCGGTTACGTACGTCTATCGGTGAGCCACCGCACGGTGAGCCACCGCTGGCAAATTTTTCTATCTTTCGTTAACGCTTGGGTGTAACGTTGTCGTTGCCGACATGGGGGTAAGGGATATAGTCCCTTGCGGATTGTAAAGGCGGAGCCTTTACGCCCCGATGGCAATCGCCGCCGCACGGTGAGCCACCGCTGGCAAATTTTTCTATCTTTCGTTAGTGCTTGGGTGTAACGTTATCGTAGGCGAGGGGTTAAGGGGCATAGTCCCTTATGGGGTGCAGGGGTGAAACCCTTGCGACACTCTGTCAAGAGTTGCCCAAAGGGCAAAATAAAGCCTTCTCAAAAGCAACCGTAGGTTGCGCCCAACGCCGCAGGCGTTCAAGTGGCGAGCCTCCGCACGGTGAGCCACCGCTGGCAAATTTTTCTATCTTTCGTTAATGTTTGAGTGTAACGTTATCGTCAATGAGGGGTTAAGGGGCATAGTCCCTTATGGGGTGCAGGGGTGAAACCCTTGCGACACTCTGTCAAGAGTTGTCCAAAGGGCAAAATAAAGCCTTCCCAAAAGCAACCGTAGGTTGCGCCCAACGCCGCAGGCGTTTCTGCCCGAAGGGCAAAATAAAGTCCATCCAAAGCAAAACAAAGTTTTGCGTTACCAACGCCGTCAGGCGTTCAAGCGGTAAGCTTTTTCTATTTTTTAGTAAATAAAAACACCGTAACGCTTTGGAAACGTTGCGGCGTTATTTTGCTTGAAATTCTTTGCCGTGGATTAAAAAATCAACGGAAACGTTGAAATAGTTGGATAAAGCAACCAACATATTTACGTCGGGGCTGCGTTTCCCTGTTTCATAATAGGATAACGCTTCTCGGCTGATGGATAAATCCATTGCTACCTTTAATTGACTGTACCCCTTTTCCTTTCGAATTGTTTTTAATCCCTTTAATTCCATAAATTTATATCAAAACCTCTTGACATAATTGTAACATAATGTTACAATATAAAATGTAACAATTTGTTACAAAACATACAAAAAGGAGATTTTTTATGAAAAAACAATGGTTGGTATTAGGCATGGCTGCAATGATGAGCCTTGGTTGCTTGTTTGCGTGCGGTGACGGTGACGACAAAGGCGGTGATAGCGGTGTTATCAAAGGCGAAAAGGTAACGGAGCAGCAATGGGCGGCTGCTCCCAACAGTGTAGATTATAAATACGTCGTAGTGGATTATTGGGAAAAATTAGAAGGAGACGGTTGGTCTGAGGAATACGAGGAAAAATGTATATGGAACGGGGATATGTTTTACGAGTATGAGAAAGACAATGAAGACGTTTATATTTCTAAATCCTGGGATTGGGAAATCGTTCGAAACGGAAAGGTTTATTGGTATAGCAAGTGTGAAGAAGGTGAAGAAGCCGAGGCTGGGCCTTGGAAAGAGTTCGACTGGACAAACCATTACGAAACGTTGGACGAATATTTAAGTAAGCATTTTTATTTCGACAAAGAAGACGTAATAGAAGAAGAATGGGCAGAATTCGATATGGCGGATTTCACGTTTGACGAAGAGAAAGGCGTGTATTATCAAACGACGACGGATGAGGAGGAAACGGAAAAAATAGAAATACTTTTCTTGGACGGCAAACTGTATTCCGTAAAATGGTCTTGTTCGTGGAGTGATGAGGAAGGAAAGGGAGAAGAGTACGAAATATACACCTTCAAAAAGGAAGAAATTCCTGCGTTGCCCGACGAAGAGGGCTTAAACGCATTGATTGCGCAAAATCAATAAGAAAATACATAACGTAATAAAAACGGGCGTAAAAACGCTCGTTTTTCGTTTTGCCGTATTCTTTCTCGAAGAAAAAGCTAAAACACGATTTTGACGGCAAAAAAGCCCTTAAATTGATTGTGGATAAAACTTTTTTTGAAAAAAGTGCGGTGATTTGCTGTACATTTCAAAAAAAAGGTGGTATAATAGGGGAGTAAAATAACGATTTTCTTTTTTTAATATAAAAAAAAGAAAGCGAAACGGGAGAAAGAACAATGGCGGAAAGAGTAGAAGGCGAATACGGCGCGGAGCAGATACAAGTTCTCGACGGTTTGGAACACATCCGTAAACGCCCCGGTATGTATATTTCGTCTACGGACGCAAAGGGGCTGCATCACCTCGTACACGAGGTCGTGGACAACTCTATCGACGAGGCGCTTGCAGGATATTGTACGCATATCGAGGTGACGATTAACGACGACGGGAGCTGCACCGTACAAGACAACGGGCGCGGTATCCCTACCGATATTCACCCCAAGGAAGGTATTTCCACCCTCGAAGTCGTTTTCACGAAAGTTAACGCAGGCGGTAAGTTCGGCGGTGATTCGGGGTATAAGGTATCCAGTGGTTTGCACGGCGTCGGCGTAAAAGCGGTTAACGCTTTGTCCGAGTGGTTGGAGGCGGAAGTTTCCCACGAGGGGCACGTGTTTAAGCAGGTGTACAACCGCGGCGTGCCGCAACGCAGCGTACAAATCGTCGGCGATACGGACGAAATGGGCACGAAAGTAACCTTTATGCCCGACGCGGAAATCTTCGAAACGGTTATCTTTAACTACGATTCGCTGAAAGGCAGACTCCGCGAGCTGGCGTATTTAAACAAAGGTTTACGTATTACGCTGGAAGATAAGAGAACGGGACAGGAAAAGAGCGATTCGTTCTGTTACGAGGGCGGTATTTGTTCGTTCGTTGAGGAATTGAACAAGAGCCGTGAAGAATTGCTTTTCCCCACGCCTTTGTATTTTGAAGAACAAGAAGGGGATACCGTTTGCGAAGTGGCGATTCAGTATAACGAATCGTTCAGCGAAGTTATTTACAGCTACGCAAACAATATCAACACGATAGACGGCGGTACGCACGTGGCAGGGCTGAAAATGGCGCTTACCAAAGTGTTTAACGACGTCGGTAAAAAGCATAATATCTTAAAAGACAGCGATAAATTGACCAGCGAAGACGTTATGGAAGGCATTACGGCGGTTGTGTCCGTAAAACTCGTTAACGCGCAGTTCGAATCGCAGACGAAAGATAAGCTGAACAACAGCTTTATCCGCGCGTTCGTAAACAAGTGCGTAACCGAGCATATGTCGACGTATCTGGAAGAAAATCCGTCGGTGGCGAAGGAATTGGTAATGCGCTGTGTGACGGCGCAAAAGGCGCGTGAAGCGGCGCGTCTTGCCCGTGAAAACACCCGTAGAAAGGGTGCGCTTGACGGGTTTGCGTTGCCCGGGAAACTTGCCGATTGTTCGGATAGAAGAAGCGAACTTTGCGAAATTTACCTCGTAGAGGGTGATTCGGCAGGCGGCACGGCAAAGCAAGGGCGCGATAGACGTTTCCAAGCGATTTTGCCCTTGCGCGGCAAAATTTTGAACGTAGAAAAAGTGCGTCTTAACCGCGTTTTGGAAAACGAAGAAATCAAAGCGATGATTACCGCGTTTGGTTGCGGCATTTTGGACGATTTCGACGAAAGTAAATTAAGATACGACAGAATTATTTCTATGACCGACGCCGACGTAGACGGCGCGCATATCCGTATTTTGTTGTACACCTTCTTGTTTAGATATATGCGTCCTCTTATCGAACACGGACACGTATACGCGGCAAAACCGCCTCTTTATAAGGCAAGCCACAAGGCAGGCGGAAAAGAAGTTATCGATTACCTGTATTCGGAAGAAGAAAAACTCGAATACGACAAAAACGCAACGACGAAGATAGAATATCAACGGTATAAAGGTCTTGGGGAAATGAGTAAGGACCAGCTTTGGGAAACGACGATGAACCCCGAAACGCGTACGCTTATCCGCGTAACGATGAAGGACGCGGCGGAAGCAGACCAAATGTTTGCAATGCTTATGGGTGAAAGCCCTGCGCTCCGTCGTAAGTTTATCGAAGAAAACGCGACGCTCGTCACCGATTTGGACGTGTAAGACAGTAGGAGAAAAGAACAATGGCAAAGAAAGAAACCAGTCCTGAATTAACCGAGGCGTTTAAGAAAACACTTGAAATGACGAAAATGCTGGACGTAGAGGTAGACGACGAGTTAAAGCGTTCGTTTATCGCATACGCGATGGCAGTAAATAAATCGAGAGCTATCCCCGACGTGCGCGACGGCTTGAAGCCCGTGCATAGAAGAATTTTGTACGCAATGCACGATATGGGGTTGTATAACGATAAGGCGTATAGAAAATGCGCCCGTATCGTCGGTGACTGTATGGGTAAATATCACCCTCACGGCGACAGTTCGGTATACGACGCGCTCGTAAGATTGGCGCAAGAATTTACCATCAGCTTCCCTCTCGTAGACGGCCACGGCAACTTCGGTAGCGTGGACGGCGACAGCGCGGCAGCTATGCGTTATACGGAAGCAAGGCTTACCAAGTTGGCGGCGGAAATGCTGCGTGATTTGGATAAAGAAACGGTGGATTTTATCCCCAACTTCGACGGCAGCGAAGAAGAACCGACGGTGCTTCCTGCAAGATATCCCAACCTGCTTGTCAACGGTTCGGACGGTATCGCCGTAGGTATGGCGACGAATATTCCGCCGCATAACCTTGCGGAAGTTATCGACGGCACGATTGCAATGATTGATAACCCCGAAATCACGATTGACGAATTGATGGAATATATCCCTGCCCCCGATTTCCCTACGGGCGGTTTGATTATGGGCAGAAGCGGCATCCGTCAGGCGTATAGAACGGGACAAGGCAAAATCGTTATCCGTTCGAGATGCGAAATTGAGGAATATACGTCGGGTGGGCAAATCCGTTCCCGTATTATCGTGACGGAAATTCCCTATCAGGTAAACAAAGCGGTTTTGGTGAAAACGATTGCGGATATGGTTAAGGATAAACGCCTTGAAGGCATTTCCGATATCCGTGACGAATCGGGCAGAGACGGTATGCGTATCGTTATCGAAGTCAAGAAGGATGCCAACGCGCAAGTCGTGTTAAATACGTTGTATAAGAAGACGAAATTGCAATCTTCCGACGGCATTATCTTGCTCGCTCTCGTGGAAAACGGAACCGAGCCGAAAACGCTCAATTTGCAAGAAGTGCTTAAATACTATCTCGACCACCAAAAAGAAGTGATTACGCGCAGAACGAAGTACGATTTAAATAAAACGGAAGAACGCGCGCATATCATTGCAGGCTTGGTGCTTGCGCTTGCCAACGTGGACGAAGTTATCCGTATCATCAAAGCCAGCGCGGATAAAAACAGCGCGATTGTGGGTTTGACGGAAGCGTTCGAATTGGACGAAAAACAAGCCAACGCTATTTTGGAAATGCGCTTGCAAAGATTGACGTCTTTGGAAGTGGAAAAACTCAATGACGAGTTGACTGCGTTGTATAACACGATTGCCGATTTGAAGGATATTTTGGCGAACGAGTGGCGTGTGATGGATATTATCCGTAACGACTTGACGGAAATCAAGGCGAAATACCCTTCGCCCAGAAAATCGGAAATTTCCGTGGACTACGGCAATATTGACGACGAAGACCTTATCGACAGAGAAGACGTCGTTATTTCGATTACGCACTCGGGTTATATCAAGCGTTTGCCCGTTGCCGAATACAAGGCGCAAGGCCGCGGCGGCAAGGGGATTACGGCGCATAGACCGAAAGACGAGGATTACGTGGAGAAGATGTTCGTAACGTGCACGCACGACCCTATCTTGCTCTTCTCGTCCAAGGGCAAAGTATATTCGATTAAAGGATACGAAATTCCCGAAGCGAACAGAACGGCAAGAGGCAGAGCGATTGTCAATATCGTACAGCTTGACCAAGGGGAGCGCATCGAGGCGGTGTTGCCCGTCAAAGAAGACGGAACGGGCTTCCTCGTTATGGCGACGGAAAACGGCTTAATTAAGAAGACGTCGACGGACGAATTCAAGCGTATTCCCAAAAACGGTAAAATTGCCATTAAGTTGCAAGAAGACGATAGACTTATCTCCGTGCAGTTCACGACGGGCGAAAACGAAATCTTCGTGGCGTCGCGTCAAGGCAAGTGCATCCGCTTTGCGGAAACGGACGTACGTCCTACGGGGCGTGGCACGCAGGGCGTAAAAGCGATTACGCTTGGCAAGGGCGACATCGTCGTGGATATGTTGATTGTGGACGAAACGCAAGATTTGTTTACGCTGACGTCTTTGGGTTACGGCAAACGTACGTCGTTTGACGAATACCGTTTGCAAAGCCGTGGCGGCAAGGGTATCAAATCGGGCATCTACAACGAAAAGACGGGCGAAGTGGTGAATATGCGTCTTGTCACGGACGAAAACGACGTTATGATTATCACGACGGGCGGCATCATTATCCGTATGCACGCAGACACGATTAGCCATATCGGCAGAAGCACGCGCGGCGTTAGAGTAATGAACGTAAAAGACAGCGAAGTGGCTACGGTGGACATCACCGAACGCGACGACGAAGCGGAAACGCAAGCGCCCGAAGAAACGGCGGCGGATTTAAGCCCTGAAGATTTGGTTGGCGAAGTGGAAGCGGAAGAAGTAGAAGAAGCGGTTGTTTTGGACGACGAAGTGGTAGACGAAACGCCCGCCGATTAGAAGACAGTGAGCCACTGCTGGCAAGTCTTTCTATCTTTCTTGAAAGCATAGAAAAAAGGTTATCGTGGACGGAAAGATAGCGATAACCCCCGAAGCAGTATCAATAAACGAAAAAAAGCAAGGCGATTTGCCTTGCTTTTTAGTTATGTGCATTACGTGAGGTCAAGGGGCATAGTCCCTTGCGGATTGTAAAGGCAGAGCCTTTACGACACTCTGTCAAGAGCCGTCGTAAGACGGAGTATAGCCCTTCCAAAAGCAAAACGCAGTTTTGCGTTCTCAACGCCGAAAGGCGTTCAAGGCGTCGTAAAACCGCCACGTATGCGGGGATAACCCCGAAACGGTATCCATAAACGAAAAAAGCAAGGCGATACGCCTTGCTTTTTGGTTTGCTTGTTGTCAATCGGTTAATCCAAGTAGATAGTCTGCGCTTACGTCGAAAAATTTGCTAAGCTTAATCAGCGCGTTATAATCGGGCAACCTTCCTGCGTTTATCCAACCGCTAATTGTCGTGGGGGGAATATCCGCCTGTAAGGCGAGTTGCCTTTGGTTTATTTGCTTTTCTCTCATTAAATCTAATAAAATTTCGCTAAACATAATTCTATTGTAACAAAATATACCTAAAAAGGTTTGACATACCTAAATAGGTATATTATAATATGAGAAAGAGGTGCTTGTTTATGAATAAATATGAAGCGATAGGTTTTCGTATCAATGCGTTGTGCAAGGATAAGGGAATATCAAAAATGCGTTTGGCTGACAAGATTGGGGTGTCGTATGAAACGATATTGCGCGTTACGCGAGGGGAGAAAAGCGAATTGATAACGGAAAAACTTTTGGAGATATTTTGGGCGTTTGAAATGACGGCAGCAGAATTTTTCCGTTCTCCTTTTTTTGATAGAATCGATAAAGATTGACTAAATATTCAACGGCGGCGAAATTATTTTTGTTGGATACGTACGTAACAAAAAAGGGCAGGGATGCGTTCAACGCATCCCTGCCCCCGTTATTTTTAGATTTTTTCAATTAAAATTCGATTTTTTCTTCGATATACTTAATTGCTTCGTCAATGGATACGCGGATTTGGTCCATCGTATCTCTGTCACGCACCGTCACCGTGTTGTCTTCCAACGTTTGGAAGTCAATCGTTACGCAGAAAGGCGTGCCGATTTCGTCTTGACGGCGATAACGTTTGCCGATAGAGCCCGTGATATCGTACGTGGTGGGGAATTTCTTCATCATCTTCGCGTACACTTCGTCTGCCTTTTCCGCAAGGTTCTTTTGCAAGGGCAATACCGCGCATTTGTACGGCGCAAGGAAGGGGTGCAAACGAAGCACGGTGCGTACGTCGTTCTTTTCCGCGTCCACCACTTCTTCGTCGTACGCGTCCGTAAGGAAGGCAAGCACTACGCGGTCTGCGCCCAAAGAAGGCTCAACGACGTAAGGCACGTATCTTTCGCCCGTCACAGGGTCTACGTAATCAATGGGTTTGCCGCACTCTTTTGCGTGTTGCGATAAGTCGTAGTCCGTTCTATCCGCAACGCCCCAAAGTTCCCCCCAACCGAACGCAAAACGGTATTCAAAGTCCGTCGTCGCTTTGGAATAGAAGCAAAGTTCTTCAGGGGAGTGGTCGCGAAGGTGCAAGTTTTCCGCTTTCATACCAAGGGATAACAGCCAATCGCGGCAGAAATCTTTCCAATAGGCAAACCACTCTAAATCGGTGCCGGGTTTGCAGAAGAATTCCAGTTCCATTTGTTCGAATTCACGGGTACGGAAGGTAAAGTTGCCGGGGGTGATTTCGTTACGGAAGGATTTACCTACCTGCGCGATACCGAAAGGCACGCGCATACGGGTAGCGCGTTGTACGTTGGCAAAGTTGACGAAGATACCTTGCGCCGTTTCCGGACGAAGGTATACGGTGTTTGTCGAATCTTCCGTAACGCCTTGGAAAGTTTTGAACATCAAGTTGAATTTTCTAATCGACGTGAAATCGCTGTTGCCGCAAATAGGGCAAACGATTTTGTGCTCGGTGATAAACGCTTCGAGGGCGTCGTTATCCATACTTTCTACTTTCACGTCCAAGCCCTTTTTCGCCACGTACGCTTCCACCAATTGGTCGGCTCTGTGACGCGCTTTACAGGACTTGCAGTCCATAAGCGGGTCGGAAAATCCGCCAAGGTGTCCCGACGCTTTCCACGTACGGGTGTTCATAAGGATAGCGCAATCTACGCCCGTGTTGTACGGGTTTTCTTGCACGAATTTTTTCCACCAAGCTTTCTTTACGTTATTTTTCAGCTCTACGCCCAAAGGACCGTAGTCCCACGTGTTGGCAAGGCCGCCGTAAATTTCGCTGCCGGGGAAAATAAAGCCGCGCGTTTTGCAAAGGGAAACGAGTTTGTCCATCGTAACAGCTCTTTTTTCAGCCATAATACAGTTCTCCTTTTTTACGATAAAACTTCATTATCGATTTAATTATACGGTTTTTACAAAGTAAAGTCAAACGAAAGGCGCGTGAAATTGATGAAAAAATCTAAATTGTGGGTGTTTTTTCCGCGCGTTTACAAAATTTGCGAAAAATTATTAAAAAAAATCAAAAAAACGCCGAGATAACTATTCCATTTTTTGAAAAGATATGTTATAATGTTAGATGATAAAATAGCGTTAGTATAGTCGTTTGCACGTTTTCGCGCGTAATGCGTACGCCAACAAGGGACGATGGCAACAGGCACGAAGGAGAAATAAAATGCTTTCAGATATTGAAATTGCAGAATCCGCCAAGCTGATTGATATTCGCAAAGTGGCGAAAAAAATCGGGCTGAAAGAAGGGGATTTGGAATTATACGGCAAGTATAAGGCAAAAATTACGTTGCCGAAAAAAGCGAAACGCAAAGCGAAACTCGTTTTGGTGACGGCGATTAACCCCACCGCTTCGGGCGAGGGCAAAACCACCGTTTCCATCGGTCTTGGCGACGGACTTTCCAAAATTGGGAAATCGGTTTGCCTTGCTTTAAGAGAGCCTTCCCTTGGCCCCGTATTCGGTATGAAAGGCGGCGCGGCGGGCGGCGGCTATGCGCAAGTTGTGCCAATGAGCGACATCAATTTGCATTTCACGGGCGATTTGCACGCGATTACCGCGGCAAACAACCTGCTTTGCGCGCTTGTAGATAACCATATTTTCCGTGGCAACGCGCTGAAAATTGATTTGGATAACATTTATTTCCATCGCTGTATGGATATGAACGAACGCCAGCTTATCAACGTGACGGTTGGTAAAAACGGGCGCGGCGTGGAAAGAGAGGACCATTTTGACATCACGGCGGCAAGCGAAGTGATGGCGGTGCTCTGTCTTGCCACCAATTTGGACGATTTGAAACGCCGTTTGGGCAATATTATCATCGGCTTGAACACGGACGGGGATTACGTTTTTGCAAGAGAAATCCCCGGCGCGGTAGGTTCGATGGCGGTGCTGCTTAAAGAGGCGATGAAACCCAACCTCGTACAAACGTTGGAACATACGCCTGCGATTATCCACGGCGGACCGTTTGCGAATATCGCGCACGGTTGCAACAGCGTACAGGCGACGTACGCGGCAATGAGCCTTGCCGATTACGCGATTACCGAGGCGGGCTTTGGCGCAGACCTTGGCGCAGAGAAATTCCTCGACGCGAAATGCCGTAAGGCAGGCATCGAACCCGATTGCGTGGTTATCGTAGCGACGGTGAAGGCGTTAAAACTGCACGGCGGTGCAGACAAAGCGACGCTTGCCGAGGAAAACCTCGACGCGTTGGCAAAGGGTATGCCCAATCTTTTGAAACATATCGAAAATATCCAAAACGTATACAAAAAGCCCGTCGTCGTGGCGATGAACAGATTTTTCACCGACACGCAAGCGGAAACGGATTACGTTATCGAAACGGTTAGAAAAGCAGGTTCTACGGCGGTGTTCACCGACGTATTCTTAAAAGGCGGCGAGGGCGGTAAAGAGCTGGCGCAAGAAGTGGTAAAGGCGTGCGAAATCCCCTCCAAACTTTGTTTCCCGTACGAACTTAATGAAGACGTTTGCACGAAGATAGAAAAACTCGCGCAGAAGATATACGGCGCGGACGGCGTAGATTTCTCGGAAGAAGCGTTGGCGAAGATTAAGACGATAGAAGAAAAGGGATACGGCGATAAACCGATTATTATGGCAAAAACGCAGTATTCGCTTTCCGATAACGCGGAACTGATTGGCAGACCGACGGGATTTAGAATTACCGTACGCGACATTATGTTGAAAGGCGGCGCAGGCTTTATCGTGGCGATTGCAGGAAAAATAATGCTGATGCCCGGGCTTGGCGCGCGTCCTGCGGCGGAAAAAATCGATTTGCTTTCCGACGGCACTATCGTAGGCTTGTCGTAAGTAGAGAGGCTTTGCGCTAACTCTTTCTATCTTGCGTTGGCGTTGATAAATAACGCTATCGTAGAGAAAATTATACCTAAAAATATTGTGAAATAGAGAACGAATATGAAAACGATTGATGCAACGAACTTTATAGAACAAATCATCAACGACGATATTGAAAGCGGGAAAATCAGCGCGGTACAAACGCGTTTCCCCCCCGAACCGAATGGGTATTTGCATATTGGACACATCAAAAGTATGCTCGTCAATTTCGGTACGGCGAAAAAATACGAGGGGAAGTGCAACCTCTTTTTCGACGACACCAACCCCTCCAAAGAAAAGACGGAATTCGTCGACGCTATCCGTAAGGATATCGAGTGGGTAGGCTATCAATGGGCGGAAGAAAAATACGCTTCCGATTTCTTTGAGATTATTTATAACTACGCAGAACGTTTGATTTGCGAAGGCAAAGCGTTCGTGTGCGATTTATCGCCCGAAGAAATCAGCGCGACGCGTGGCACGCTCACCGAAGCGGGTACGGAAAGCCCGTACAGAAACCGCAGCGTGGACGAGAATTTACGTTTGTTTAGAGAAATGCGCGCAGGCAAATATCCTGACGGAAGCAAATGTTTACGCGCAAAAATCGATATGGCGTCGCCGAATATGAATATGCGTGACCCCGTTATCTACCGTATCTTGCGCGCGACGCATCACCGTACGGGGGATAAGTGGTGTATCTATCCTATGTACGATTACGCGCACCCCATTTGCGATTATTTGCAGGGCGTAACGCACTCGCTTTGTACGCTCGAATTTGAAGACCATAGGCCGCTTTACGATTGGGTGGGCATCAACCTTGGTTTTGCGCCGAAGCCCAGACAAATCGAATTCGCTCGTCTTGCGGTGACGAATACGGTAATGAGTAAGCGGTATTTGAAAAAGCTGGTGGAAGAAGGGCACGTACACGGCTGGGACGACCCGCGTATGCCGACGGTGGCAGGGTTGCGTAACCGCGGCGTACCGCCCGAAGCGTTATTGGATTTCTGTACGAAAATCGGTATCGTAAAAGCCAATTCCGAGTGTCAGCTTTCCTATCTCGAAGCGTGTATCCGCGATAACTTAAACGAAAATGCAGAGCGCGCTATGGCCGTGTTAGAGCCGTTGAAGGTGACGATAACCAACTACGAAGGAGAAGAACTCCTTGATTCTGCAATTCATCCTTTAAAACCGGAGTTGGGTGTAAGAAAGGTAGCTTTCTCCAACACGGTATACATTGACAAAGCAGATTTCTCGCTGAATCCTCCACCTAAATACCAGCGTTTGAAACAAGACGGATACGTACGTTTAAAAGGCGCGTACATTATTCATTGCGACGAAGTGGTGCAAGACGAAAACGGGGAAGTGGTAGAACTGAAATGTTCGTACGTACCCGAAAGCCGTTCGGCAAACGACACCAGCGGTATTAAGGTAAAAGGCACGATACAATGGGTAGACGGCAAGACAGGTGTGGACGCGGAAATTCGTCGCTATTCGTATCTTTTGAAGGACGCGGAATACCCCGGGCAAGATTTTGGCGAACGTATGAATTTGGACAGCGAACATATTTATTACGGCAAAGCCGAGCCGTATCTTGCGGAGAGCGAAGAAAACAAAGCGTTCCAACTTATGCGCGTGGGCTATTATAAGAAATGCACGGACGAAAAGGGTGGTTTAGTGCTTTCCGAAATCGTATCGCTGAAAGATAATTTCAATAAATAATGAGAAGTAAGAAATAAAGGAGAAAAGTAATGCAATTTTATTCGATTCTGTCAACAGAAGCGGATGCGGGCAGCGGTTTCGTATCGTTGTTGCCCGTCTTTGTCTTGGTAGTAAGCATTATCACGCTGCTACTCTCCTTTATCGTAGGCTTTAAGAAAGGAGCAAAACGTGTCAGCTGGGCAGGGATTGTGTGGTTGGCAACGGCGTTGATATTCTTCCTGCTGCAAGGGCTTTTGGGCGGCGGCATAGGAGAATCGATGCGCGCTTATTTCAAGCGTGTCGCGTCCAATTTCGGTGCGGTGGGTGACGATAGGACGAACGTTATTAACGGGTTAATGACGTTTATGCCTGCGTTTATCGTTGCGTGCGGTTGTATTTTGGTGGTTACGCTTGTCTACGGTATTTTAAGCCTTAAATTCCGTCCTAAAATTAAGATGATTCCTAAAAACGCCGACGTGTACGTGTTGGACGAGGACGGCGTGGAATACGACGAGGATTACGAGGATTACGACGATTACGAGTGTTTTACGTCCCGTAAAATGCCTATGCGTATCAATTACGAAACGCCTGGGTTTGGGACGAGGCTGATAGGCGGATTGTTGTCGCTTATCAATGCGGTAGCGGTGCTGTTCACCGTGATTGCGCTTGGTTTATTCTTGACGGGCGCGACGTCTTTGCGAGAGGGCGCGTTTGCCGCGTTGTATGAAAACGCGATTGTCACCACGATAGAAACGTTCGTGTTAAATTACGCAATGGACGTATTCTTCGTCGGGATACTGATTGCGTTTGCTTGCAAGGGCCGAAGAAACGGCTGCACGGAAACGGTGCGCGGTCTGTTAAAATTCGTTGGGCTGTTTTTAACGCTGTATTCCTTCTATCTGCCCTTCTCCGCCAACGCTGCCAACCCCGACAGAGTGCTTTTATACGGGCTTACTACCCGTTGCGTAGGCGCAATGAAAGGGGTGTTCAGTTCCTCTTTGGCAGGTGTGGCAAATATCATTGGGAAGATTTTGGCAGGGCTGCTTTTGGCGGCGTTTATGGTGGCGGCGTTCGTTACGTTGAACTGGGTGTTGCGCTTGCTTGCCGAGTGGACGGAAAAACACAAATTCACGCGGATTGTGGACGGCATTTTCGCTTTCGTGCTCTATTTCGTGGTAGGCGTCTTGGTGTGCCTTGCGGTATGGGCGGTATGGTATCTGCTCTCGCGGTACGGCATATTCAACGTACAAGAACTGTTCACGGAAAAATCGCCGATATCCAGCGGTTTGTTCCAAACGTTCAAAGGGTTTATCGAACCGCTTTTGGACGAATTTGACAAAGTTATGGGCGTGGCGTAACGCGCTCACGAAAAAGATAAAAAAGCGGACGAAACGTCCGCTTTTTCTTTTTTTTGATAACGATATTTATTCAAACTGATTTGCCAAAATATCCGCGGTTAAACGGGCTAAATTCATATCTGCCCCGTCCATTTTCGCGCCGCTTTCCTTAGAGAGTACGGCGACGGCGCCAAGACAATCCCCGCCGGATACGATAGGCACGATAACCTGCGCGGTGATACCTTCTTCGCGGGTATTCGTCAGCGGAATTACGTCACCGCCGTCAGCGACGTTGGCGATATAACTGCGCCGTTCTTTCAAAATTTTATCCATATCCGCAGAAAGGCCCTTTCCGTCAAAATCCTTTTTACCTTCGCCAAAGGCGTGTAAAACGCCGTCCGTATCGCAAATTACGGCAAGTTTACCGCTTAAATCGTTTAAAGACCGCGCGGTGGCTTTGCTAAACCGTTCTAACGTAGCGATAGGGGAATACTTTTTTAACATCAATTCGTCGCGTTCGGTAAAAATTTCCAAAGGGTCGCCTTCTTTGATGCGTAACGTGCGTCTAATTTCTTTGGGAATAACCACTCTACCGAGTTCGTCAATTCTTCTAACAATACCGGTTGCTTTCATAAAAATCCTCCAATTACAAATAATTTGCGACGGGATAAGGAAAATATACGAAAAAAGTGAAAAAAGTAGAAAAAATTGATAATGGCAGACAAAAGAAAAAATAATTTAATTTTTTTGAAAAACAACGATAAAATGAGTTGACAAACGTCATTGGTTAAGATATAATTAAGGACGTTAATGCGGTCGTGGCGGAACTGGCAGACGCGCAAGACTAAGGATCTTGTGGGTAACTCCATGCAGGTTCAATTCCTGTCGACCGCACCAAAAACGGCGATATCCCAAAGGGATGTCGCCGTTTTTTATGCAGAAAACTCGACGGGAATTGAGGGTGGAGCCGTTTTGCGGGAGCAAAACGCTTTGCCGATGAAGCGAACGTAAACCGCGAAACTTGACGGCAAAGTCCGCCGTTAATAATGGCGGAGTGGGGCGCACCGCCAAAGGTGAAATTCCTGTCGACCGTACCAAAAACGGCGATATCCCAAAGGGATGTCGCCGTTTTTTCTATTGATAAAATGCGTGGGTGGGTATAAACGCTTGTGCAAACGCCGACAATGTTGAATATAATGAAAGTGCGGAGGTGCGTATGTACGGAATAACCGATTTATTCGATTTATCACATACACAGGCAAAGGAATATCTTGCACAGTACGTTTATCCTTGGCAGGCGTTGCCTACGTTGAAAGAGTTTATTATCGCTTTGGGAGAACGTTTGGAAGGAACGGAATACGTTCGTTTACGAGACGGCGTATGGGCGCATAAAAGCGCGAGAATTGCGCCTACGGCGCAAATCAACGCGCCGTGCGTTATTGGCGCAGAAACGGAGATTCGACACGGAGCGTTGATACGTGGAAGCGCGCTGGTGGGAGAGGGGTGCGTCGTTGGAAATTCCACGGAAATAAAAAACGCGATACTTTTTGACGGCGCGCAAGCGCCGCATTACAATTACGTCGGGGACAGCGTTTTGGGATATAAAGCGCATATGGGGGCAGGGGCGATAACGTCCAACGTAAAGGCGGAAAAAAGCTGTGTATACGTGCAAGGCGGCGACAAAAGCATAGCAACGGGCTTAAAGAAGGTGGGCGCGTTTTTGGGGGATTTTGCGGAAGTGGGTTGTAACAGCGTGTTAAACCCCGGCGCCGTGATAGGCAAAAACAGCAACGTATATCCGTTGTCTTGCGTGCGTGGCGTAGTGCCGCCCGACAGTATTTATAAAAAGCAAAACGTAATCGTTGATAAAAGGTAGGGTAGAGATGGGGAAATATTTCGGTACGGACGGGTTTCGCGGCGAGGCGAACGTGGATTTGACGGCGGAGCACGCATTTCATATCGGTCGTTTTTTGGGCTGTTATTTGCGGAGGGAAAAAGGCGAGCACGCAAGAGTGGTTATCGGGAAAGACACGCGCCTTTCAGGATATATGTTAGAATACGCGTTGGTGGGCGGATTAACGGCGTCGGGCGCGGACGCGTATTTGTTGCACGTAACGACGACGCCGTCGGTGGCGTACGTGACGAAGACGGACGGTTTTGACGCAGGGATAATGATTTCCGCCAGCCATAATTCCTTTCAAGATAACGGGATAAAACTCTTCAACGGCAACGGCGAAAAAATGGATGAAACGACGATTGCAACGCTGGAAAAATACCTTGACGAAATGGCGGAAAGGGAGGGGAAAACGCCCCAAACGCCGTACGTTACGGGGGATAAGATAGGCGTGGCGGTAGATTACGTGGCAGGGCGAAACAGATACGTGGGGTATTTAATTTCGCTTGGCGCGCATAGTTTTAAGGGGATAAAAGTCGGGTTGGACTGCGCCAACGGCAGCGCTTGGCATATTGCGAAAACGGTGTTTGACGCGCTGGGAGCAACGACGTATTTGACGGGCGCAAGCCCCAACGGAACGAACGTCAACGCAGGCGTTGGTTCTACGCATATCGAGCATTTACAAAATTTCGTTAAGGAACGGGGTTTAGATATCGGGTTTGCCTACGACGGGGATGCGGATAGATGTCTTTGCGTGGACGAAACCGGTCGGCTTGTGGACGGCGACCAAATTTTGTATTTGTACGGGAGATATTTATACGAGCGTGGAAAATTATTGCACAACACCGTGGTGACGACGGTAATGTCGAATTTCGGGTTGTATAAAGCTTTTGACGAGTTAGGGATACGCTATGAAAAAACGCCCGTAGGGGATAAATACGTGTACGAGCGTATGTCAAGCGGCGGCTTTTCTATTGGGGGAGAACAATCGGGGCATATTATTTTTTCCAAATACGCCACGACGGGCGACGGGATTTTGACCAGTTTAAAGGTTATGCAAGCAATGATAGAGAAAAAGAGCGCGTTATCGCAGTTGGTTGCGCCGATGCAAGTATATCCGCAGGTATTGCAAAACGTTCGCGTTGCAGACAAAGAAAAAATCCGCGCGGATAAAGACGTCCGCGCGGTGGTGGAAGGGGCGGCAACAGCGCTGGGAGATAGTGGCAGAGTATTGGTGCGGGAATCGGGTACGGAATCGGTGATTCGCATAATGGTGGAAGCGGAGAGCGCGGAAATTTGTCAAAAGTGGGTGAAGGAAATCGCCAAAGTGATTGCCGATAAAGAAAGGGGCGACGGATAAAAATTCCAATAAAAATGCCAACGAAAAGGATAAAAAGATAACGGCCTTGGTATCTTGCGATATCAAGGCCGTTACCTATATGATAAGGGGGAAAATGATGAGCTTTTTTACGTCGGTTTATAGGACCGATTTACAAATATATTCTATCACGCGGCGGCAAAAAAGTAAAGGAAAAAAGTCGATAATTTTTTATAAATAAAAAAGTAATCCTACCTCGCATAATTTGATAATTTGTTGCATTTTTCAGCGCGAATAATGTTATTTTGCAAAAAAATCACATAATACGACAAAGGAAACAGCATAAAACGACGGACAGTAGATAAGAAAGCAGGGAAATGATAAGCGCGGTTGTTAATTTTTTTCGTTGCAAAGACGCGAAATATACTGCGCCGATATAAAAAATCGTTTCGGACGAGCCGTACGCTACGCAGGCGCAACGTGCGGCGTAACTGTCCACGCCGTAGTTTTCCAAAATATCCGTCAAAACGGCAATAGAACCGCTGCCTGAAAGCGGTTTCATAAACACGAGTGGCGCAATTTCGCCGGGGATACCCAAACGCTGAAAAACGGGGGATAACCACGCGGTTATTTTTGCAGAGAGCCCGCTTACGTCCAGCAGTTTCGTCAGCATAGTGACGGCGGCGATATAGGGAAAGAGGGAAACGATTAACGGAATTGCGCCTTTCACGCCCTCGGTGAAACTGTCGTAAACTTTTACTTTTCTAACGAGGGCGAAGAGAAAAGAAGATAGAAAAATCAGCGGAATTATCAGGGAAAGGACTTTCATGCGTTGTGCGTTACCCCCTTACCGTGGGGGATAAAGTCCGTTTTGCTCGTTTTTTTAGGCGGAATACATAGTCTTGTCAGCAAGACGGCGAAAAGGGTGGAAAAGAGCGTAGTAATTAAGGTGGGGATAACGATATCGGTAGGGGCGGCGCTGTGCATAGCTACGCGTACGCCGATAATCGACGTGGGGATAAGTTGTATGGACGTGGCGTTGAGCACGAAAAACATAGACGAGGCGTATTCTGGGTGCGGCGACGTATCCAAAAGCCGCGCCGCCTTGATGCCGTACGGGGTGGCGGCGCCTGAAATGCCCAAAAGGTTGACGGATAAGTTCATAGACACGGCGTCCAACGTTTCTGCGTCGTCCGTTTTGAATACTCTTTTTACCAACGGTTTTAAGAGGCGCGAAACGCCGCGTGAAACGCCGCTGTCTTCCCATACCTTCATCAATCCCAACCAAACGGAGTAGGTGGCAAGCAAGGACAAACAGATAGCGCCGCTTTTGCTTGCGCCGTCCAGCAAAGCGGAGAGAAAGCCTTCGGGATTGAGAAAGAGGAGAAACAAGGTGGCTAACAAAAAGATACAGCTAAAAAGAATATTCATAAAGTAAATATATGCGGAGGTGGCGGCGCAATATGCAAAATGGGGCAACAATACGCGAAAAACGTTTTACTTTTCAATAGAAAAGTAGTATAATAAGGTGGAACAAAGCAAAGAGGTGCAAAGCAATGGCGAAAAAACCTTATTACATTACGACGGCAATTGCCTATACGTCGGGCAAACCGCATATTGGAAACACGTACGAAGCGGTGCTTGCGGACGCGATTGCGCGTTTCAAGCGCAAGGAAGGCTACGACGTCTTTTTCCAAACGGGCACGGACGAACACGGTCAAAAAATTCAAGAAAAAGCGGCGGCGGCAGGGGTTACGCCGCAAGCTTTCGTGGACGACGTCGCAGGCGAAATCAAAGGCATTTGGGATTTAGTGGGCACGTCTTACGACAAGTTTATGCGTACGACGGATGACGACCACGTAAAACAAGTGTCTAAAATCTTCAAAAAATTCTACGACCAAGGGGATATTTACAAGGGCTATTACGAAGGTATGTACTGCACGCCTTGCGAAAGCTTTTGGACGGAAAGCCAACTTGTGGACGGCAAATGCCCCGATTGCGGCAGAGAAGTAAAGCCTGCCAAGGAAGAGGCGTATTTCTTCAAGATGGGCAAATACGCGGATAGACTTATCGAGCATATCAATACCCATCCCGAATTTATTCAGCCCGTATCCCGTAAAAACGAGATGATGAACAATTTCCTTTTGAAAGGCTTGCAAGATTTGTGCGTATCCCGTACTTCGTTTACGTGGGGCGTGCCCGTGGATTTTGATAACCGTCACGTCGTATACGTATGGCTGGACGCGCTCACCAACTATATCACGGGTATCGGGTTTGACGCGGACGGCAATCACGGCGAGAACTATAAAAAATACTGGCCTGCCGATTTGCATCTTATCGGCAAGGACATCTTGCGTTTCCACACGATTTACTGGCCTATCTTCCTTATGGCGTTGGGCGAACCGCTTCCCAAACAAGTTTTCGGGCACCCTTGGCTTTTACAAGGGGACGGCAAAATGAGCAAATCAAAGGGCAACGTCATTTACGCGGACGATTTGGCGCGCCTTTTTGGCGTGGATGCCGTGCGCTATTTCGTGCTCCACGAAATGCCCTTTGACAACGACGGACAAATCACGTGGGAACTCGTTGCAGAACGTTTTAATACCGACCTTGCCAACGTGCTTGGCAATCTCGTCAGCCGTACGGTGGCGATGATTGACAAATATTTCGGCGGCACGGTGGTAAGAAGCGAAAAGGCGAACGAGGAAACGCCCGACGAAGAATTCAAAGCGACGGTATCGGGCGTATCTGCAAAAGTACGCGCAAAAGCGGACGAACTTCGTATTGCCGACGCCATCACGGAAATTTTCACGCTGTTTAGACGCGCGAATAAATACATCGACGAAACGATGCCTTGGGCGCTTGCCAAAGACGAAAGCAAAAAAGCCCGTCTTAACGACGTGCTTTACAACCTTGCGGAAGCGATTCAAATCGGCGCGTCCTTGCTCGATAGCTTTATGCCGGAAACGAGTGCGAAAATCTTCACGGCGTTTGGCGGTGAAAGCAGGACGTTGGAAGCGTGCGAAACGTTTGGCGGCAAAGACAGCGTAACGGTAACGGCGATTCCGCCTTTGTTTGCGCGCATTGATTTTAAGACGCTCGTTCCTGAAATTGAAAAAATCCGCGCCGCGCAAATTGCGTCTTTGCAAGCGGCGCAACCCAAGCAAGAAGATAAAACGGAAAAGAAAGAAGACGCAAAGGACGAAGAAAAAATGGAAACGATTACCATTGACGATTTTGCAAAAGTGCAATTGCGCGTAGGCGAAATTATCGCCTGCGAAAAAGTGCCTAAATCTTCCAAACTCTTACACGAAACGGTAAAATTCGGCGACGAAATCCGTTCGGTAGTGTCGGGGATTGCCAAGCACTACACGCCTGAAGAAATGGTGGGCAAAAAGGTGGTGTTCGTCACCAACCTCGCGCCGAGAACGGTATGCGGCGTGCTTTCGGAAGGTATGATTTTGGCGGCGGAAGACGAAGACGGCACGCTCTCGCTCGTCGTGCCCGATAAAGCCGAATTGAAAAGCGGCGCTAATTTAGGCTGATATGTTTATCGACGCGCATTGTCATATTACCGGCGACGAATTCGACGAAAAGGGCGGCATAGACGGCGTACTCCAACGCGCGCGTGCGCACGGCGTCACGAAAATCGTGTGTTCGGGGATCGACATCGCCTCGTCGAAAAAGGCGGCGGAACTTGCGGAGAGATACGAAGAAGTGTATTTTTGCGCGGGCTTTCACCCCAGCGAGTTGGCTAAATACCGCGAGGGGGATTTGGACGAGATAGCGGCGCTTTGTAAACGCGAAAAATGCGTAGCGGTAGGGGAAATCGGGCTGGATTACCATTTCGAGGACAATCCCCCCAAAGAAACGCAAAGGGAGTTGTTTGTTCGTCAGTTGAGGCTTGCTAACGAGTTGGGTTTGCCCGTCGTTTTGCATAGCCGCGACGCAGCGGGGGAAACGCTGGAAATTTTGGAGGCGCATACGTCGCTTTTGCAAAATAGCGGCTTGATGCATTGCTATTCCTATTCCCCGGAAATGGCGGAGCGTTTTTTGGCGTTAGGGCTGTATTTTTCCTTTGGTGGCCCGTCCACGTTCAAGAACGCGAAAAAGGTGTGGGAGAGTATTCAACGCATACCTGCCGATAGGATTTTGTCGGAAACGGACTGTCCGTACCTCACGCCTGCGCCTTTTAGAGGGGAATTCCCCAACGAGCCGAAGAACGTCAAGTACGTGGTGGAACGTTTGGCGGAATTGAAAGGAAATACGGTAGAAGAACTTGCTAAACGCATAGAAAAAAACGTGAAAGAACTCTTTTTTAAGATAGAAAATTGATAAAGGAAACGAACCATGGAAGAGAATAAAAATATTCCCCCTAAAAATCCTGCCAACGACGGCAACGCAAACGGAAGCCACGGCGGCAACGGCGGTGGACGTCGCAGAAGAAAGAAGAAACATAAAGGCGGCAACGGGAATAACCAAAACCACCAAAACAATCAAAACCACCAAAACAATCAAAATAGCCAAAACAATCAAAATAGCCAAAATGCGCAACAAGGGCAACACCAAGCCCAGCCGACGAAGCAAGCGCAGGCAAATAACGCGCAAAAACAGCCGCAAAACGCGCAAAAACAGGGCAACCCCAACAATCAAAACGGTGGCAATAAAAATAAACAGCAACAGCAAAACCAAAATAAGAACAAGCAACAAAACCAACCGCAAAACAAGGACGAGAACCGCAAGGATACGTACGCGTATATTTTGGACGGCAACTTGTATATCAATTTGACGAACAAATGCTCCAACGGCTGCGATTTTTGTGTGCGGAACGAGCGTACCAGCTATTACGGCAACTATTTATGGCTTCGCCACGGCGAACCGAGCGCGGAAAAGGTGATTGCTTCGCTGAACGGTATGGGAGATATCACGCGTTTCAAAGAAGCGGTATTTTGCGGCTTTGGCGAGCCGACGTACAAAGTGGCGGAAATGGTGGCGTTGTGCGATTATTTCCACGGCAAGGGCTTAAAAACGCGGTTAAACACGAACGGACAAGGCAACCTTATCAACAAGCGCGACATCGTGCCCGATTTGAAGGGGAAAATCGATTTGGTGAATATTTCCCTCAACGCGTCTTGCGCGGAAAAGTATCAAAAAATTTGTCGTTCGCAGTTTAGAGAAATGGCGTTTGACGCAATTCTCGAATTTGCGAGGGTTTGCAAACGCAACGGCGTACCCTGCCGCTTTTCTATCGTCGATTGTATCGGGGAAGAGGAAGTGGAAGCGTGTAAAAAGCTTTCCCAAAGCGTAGGCGTGCCTTTGTATATTCGCGATTATATCACCGATTCCTAAGCGGTGAGCCACCGCAGGCAAGACTTTCTATCTTTTGGTATCGTTAAGCTATAACGTTATTGCCGATAGAGTAATTATTTCAAACAATAGGAAATCATCTATGCAAGATTTACGTTCCGTGCTGCAAAAACACGGTTTTCAATTTAAAAAGCAGTTCGGGCAGAACTTTATATCGGACGTCAACTTGCTTTCGTCTATCGTCACCGCGTCGGGGATAGACAAGGACACGACGGTGGTGGAAATCGGTTGCGGCGCGGGTACGCTTACGCGCGCGATTGCCGAGCAGGCAAAAAAGGTGTACGCCTTCGACGTGGATAGAGATTTGCAACCCGTCTTGGCGGAAACGCTGTCAGGGCTCGATAACGTCGAGGTGATTTTCCGCGATTTTAACAAAATCAACTTAAAGGAATTCGAGGCGGAAATCGGGGAATATACCGTCGTTGCCAACTTGCCCTATTACATCACGACGCCGCTTGTCACCAAATTGTTGGAAGAGGGAGAAAAAGTGCAAGGCTTATCGATTATGGTGCAAGAGGAAGTGGCGGAGCGTTTTTGCGCGAAGGAAGACACGCCCGAATACGGCGCAATCACCGCAGGTATTGCCTTAAAAGGTAGCGCGAAAATCGTCAAAAGAGTATCGAGAAATCTCTTTTACCCCCGTCCCAACGTTGATTCGGCGGTGGTAAAGATTACGTTTGAGCGTGGACGTATATCGGTGAAAAGCGAAAAGGCGTATCGTCAAACGGTGAAATGCGCCTTTCTCAATCGAAGAAAGACGCTGGAAAACAATATCGTAAACTTTTTCAAAACGGATAGGGAAACGGCGAAAGATGCGCTGGCAAAAGCGGGCGTGGATGAGAAAGCCCGTGGGGAAACGTTATCGCCCGAGCGGCTTGCGTTGCTCACCGACGTCTTGATAGAAAAGGGATTGTTGGCGGAATAAACGAAGAAAAATAAAAAGGCAAAAAACGGCGTACGCAAGATTGCGTACGCCGTTAACTTATGATAAACAATCAAATCAATAGAAAAGAACCGCAAAAAACGCCGATAAGCGCGCCTGCCAAAAGGTCGGTAGGGTAATGTAAGCCAAGGGCGAAACGGATACAGCACATCACCACGCCCAAAGGCAGTAAAGCGATACCTGCCCACGGGAAAAAGGGAAAAAACACGGTGGCGATGACAAAGGCGCACGCCACGTGACGGCTGGGAAAAGATTTCTTTTCCTTGCTTTTTTCGTGAAAGAGTGGACGGATGTTTGCGCCGTCTTCGCTGTACGGGCGCGGTCTATTGATAATCACGCGCAACAGCGTTACGAAAAGTAGGCAAAGCGCAGGCACGGCGAATACGTTGGCGATATCCTTTTTGGAAAACAGGACAATCGCAATCGTGCACAGCGCCGCGTAGGCAAGAAAAAACATTGCCGTAACCGCGTGGTTTAAGACGAATAAACATTTTTTTAACGTAGGCCGCGCGTGGAAAAACGCCGCGGTTTTTTCATAGGCAGTTTTGTAATTCATAATAATAGTATATCATAAAACGAGGAGAATATCAATCAAAACGAAGCCTTTTGGGAAAACCCAAAAGGCTTCGTGAAAGTTTGCAATTCGTTATGCGTTTTGCGCCTCGGCAACAATCTTATCCACGAGGTTGAAAGGCACTTCTTCATAGCCTAAAAATTCGGAAACAAACTTACCGCTGCCACGCGTAATCGAGCGCAATTCCATTGTGTATTCCAAAATTTCCGCAAGCGGCACTTCCGCGGTGATAATCGAGTTTTTGCCTTCCGCGTCCGTACCCATAATGCGGCCTCTGCGCTTATTGATGTCGCCCATAACGTCGCCGAGGTAATCGGAGGGGATAGCAATCTTCAAACGTTGAATCGGTTCTAACAACACGGGTTTGGCGTTCTTTAAGCCTTCTTTGTAGGCAATTGCCGCCGCCATTTTGAAAGAGAGTTCGTTAGAATCGACGTCGTGATAGCTGCCGTCGTACAGCACGGCTTTTACGCCGACGACGGGATAGCCTGCCAAAGGCCCTGCCACCAAACACTCGCGTAAGCCTTTTTCCACGGCAGGGAAATAGTTTTTAGGCACAGCCCCACCGAATACGGCTTCGTCGAAAAGGAAATCTTCTTCGCAGGGGGAGAAACGGATTTTAACGTGTCCGTATTGTCCGTGCCCGCCCGATTGTTTCTTGTGTTTGCCTTCCGCTTCCGCGCTGCCGCGAATTGTTTCGCGATACGCTACGCGAGGGGAAGAGAGCTTCATATCTACGCCGTAACGCGCTTTCACTTTCTTTACCAGCGTTTCCAGTTGTATATCGCCTTGTCCACCAAGCAAGATTTCGCCCGTTTCCGTGTTCTTTTCTACGGAGAAGGTGTAATCTTCTTCACGCAGTTTTGCAAGCCCTGCAAACACTTTGTCTTCTTCGCCTTTCTTTTCTGCGCTCACCGCCATAAAGAGAGTGGGTTTAGGGAAATGGATAGGGGTGAAACGCACTTTGGCGTTGATATCGCAAAGGGTATCGCCCGTATTGGTATTGCCCAGTTTATTTACCGCGCCGATATCACCTGCGCCCAGTTCGTCCACAGGTTCCATTTTCTTGCCGCGGAGGACGTACACTTGCCCGATACGTTCCTCGCACTCGGTATTCGAATTCCACACGGTAGAGCCGCTTTTAAGCGTGCCGCGGAAACTCTTGATATAGGAAAGTTTACCCGAGAAGGGGTCGATAACCGTCTTAAATACCTGCGCGGCGAAAGGCGCTTCTTCCAAAGTGCGAAGGGACATCATCTTATCCGTTTGCAAATCTTCCGCCATCGTATTCAAGCGTTCGCGCGCTTGCGGCATATAGGTAACGATTTCGTTTAAGAGGTTGATAACGCCGCGGTTTTGCAAGGCAGAGCCCGCCATTACGGGAATCGTATTCACCGCCGCAATACCCATACGGATGCCGCGTATCGTTTCTTCTCTCGTCAAATCGCCCGTTTCGAAATATTTATCCAGCAGAATTTCATCGTTTTCCGCCGCCGTTTCCATCAAGCTTTGTTTCATTTCTTCCACGGCGTCTTTCATATCGTCGGGGATAGCGATTTCTTGCGGTCCGCCTTCCTTAAATAAATACGCGCGTTCTTGCAAAGCGTTGATACAGCCCTGCATTTTGCCGTTTTCCATAATAGGGATTTGGATAGGCGCAATTTTCCCTGCGTATTTCGCGCGGATAGCCGCCACCGTGCCGAGATAATCGGCGTTTTCTTTATCCATACCGTTAATGAAGATAATCAGCGGTTTGCCCAGTTTTAAGCAATAATCGACGATAGATTCCGCGCCGATAGGGAGGACGCCGTTTGCGCCGATAACGAGAAGCGCGCCGCCTGCCGCGCGCAAGCCTTCGCTGCGTTCGCCCTCAAAATCGTAATAACCGGGCAAATCGAGCAAATTGACTTTTACGTCCTTCCAAACGAGGTTGGAAACGGACGTGTATATAGACATTTTTTTGGCTTTTTCCAAATCGTCGTAATCGGATACGGTTGTTCCGTCGAGCACTTTCCCCATACGGTCGATAACGCCGCCGTTGAACAGCATTGCTTCGCAAAGGGTAGTTTTCCCTTCGCCGCTGTGTCCTACGATGGCAATATTACGGATATTTTCGCCTTGAAATTTCATAAATGATACCCCCAAAATTTGGTCTAAATGTTTCTTTGCAACGAAAAAGGGTTATTTCGCTGAAAAGTTTTTACTATTATAATATAAAACGTAACAAAATTCAAGGGGTTTTGGAAAAAAAGTTTTATGGCGCGACAAAAAACTCACGGCTGAAAATCCAAGAGCTCAAAAGCGAGCCAATTTGGAATTCTTTAATAGAACGGTCAGCTTCGTTAATGTTTCCATAAAATAAATTTTTTAATATTTGCTTTTCCAACATACATCTCTCCAATATCGTGTTATATTACTTGGATTATAGCAAAAAAAGGTCCTTTGTGTTAAATTCCACATTATTGTGGAGAATAATTTTATTATGATAAAAAAACAGAGTTCCTTGATATAAAAAGGCGTTTTTTTTCACACGAAAACGTTTTGGGTTGACAACCGTGGAAGAAAGTCGTATAATAACAGATATGGAAGAAAGAATTTATTTTGACCACGCGGCAACGACGCCGCTGGATAAACGCGTTTTTGAAAAGATGACGCCGTATTATATCGAGTGTTTTGGCAACGCCGATTCTCCGCACGCGCTTGGCAGAAAAGCGATGGGCGCGGTCGACGACGCGCGCGATACGGTGGCAAGGCTTATCAACGCCAATAAAAACGAGGTGTATTTCACTTCGGGCGGTACGGAAGCGGATAACTGGGCGCTTATCGGTGGCGCGTACGCAAAACGTAAGGAAGGGAGAAACGAAATCGTCGTGTCCGCTATCGAACACCACGCCGTCCTTTCCGCAGCGGAGCGTTTGGGGAAAGAAGGTTTCGCCGTACGCTATTTACCCGTGAACGCCGCTGGGGCGGTAGAGGCGGAAGAGATAGAAAAAGCGGTAAACGATAAGACGGCAATCGTCGCGCTGATGGCGGCAAACAATGAAACGGGCGTATTACAACCCATCGACGTGGCGGAAAAGGTTGCGCACCGCAACGGCGCGCTGTTTTTCACCGACGCCGTACAATACGCGCCGTATATGCCGATTGACGTCAAGAAAATCAACGCCGATATGCTTGCGTTTTCCGCGCATAAATTTTACGGGCCGAAAGGCGTGGGTGTGTTGTATATCAAAAACGGCGTGCGGATAGAAAAACTTATCGGCGGCGGCGAACAGGAACGTGGACTTCGCGGCGGTACGTTAAACGTGGCGGCTATCGTAGGGCTGGCAACGGCGTACGATATCGCTCGACGGGAAATGGAGAAAAATAACGAAAAAATAACGGCGTTGTCGCGGTTGTTTATGGAAAAACTTGATACCGTGTACGGGTTGAACCGTAACGGCGTAGGGGAAAACGCTTTGCCGAGCGTCATCAATTTGCGTTTTGACGGGGTGGAGAATACGTCCTTCCTATTCAATATGGATTTGCAGGGGGTATGTCTTGCTGCAGGCAGCGCTTGCGCCAGCGCGTCGGTGAAACCCAGCCACGTTTTGACGGCAATGGGCTTAACGGAAAAACAGGCAAAAGAGAGCGTTCGTTTCAGCTTTGGGAAAAATAATACGGAAGCGGAGATAGCGCGCGGGGCAGAGTTGGCGATACAAACGATAGAAAAATTGCGAAAAGCGGATTGAAAAACGCAAAAAAAGCAAAAAAATCTTCTGCGAAATTGTTTACTAATTGCGTAGAATATGTTATAATACGAATAGGATAAAAATCGGAGGTAAAATTATGGCACACGTTATCACGGACGAATGTTTGGCTTGCGGCGCTTGCGAAGAAACCTGCCCTGTTGGCGCGATTTCTTTGGGCGGTAACGGTATTTACGTAATCAATGACGAATGCGTTGATTGCGGCGCTTGCGAAGACGGATGCCCCGTTGGCGCAATCAAAGCGGAATAATCCCGATTAAACAACAGAAAAACGCCGACGTCAGTCGGCGTTTTTTCGTGCAGAATTTTCCCCAAACGGAAAAGCCCGCTTGGGGAACGTACGCGATTACACTTCCTTTTCTTCAACGTCTTCCGTTAACGCGTGGGAAGTATCGCATACTTGTTGTACTCGGTTGAGACAGCCACGAGTCCAATTTGCTATACCCGTCAACTTTTTCATCAAACCGAGCGCCAGCTTTTTTATCAATTCCGCCAAAAGCGGAACGACGTAGCCGACAAGACGCAACAACTTTAACAATTTGGCTTTCATAAACAAATCTCCTTATCCGAAATGATTTTTGCCGAGAAAAGCGTTTGCGTCGCAGGGAAGAACACGGGGAGAGATTTTCCGCGCCTCGTCCGTTGCGGAGGTATTATACCACAAGAAACAGACTTGTCAACGGCACACTTTCACTTTTTTTAATAAAAAAGCGAAAAATTTTTATTCAGGGCAATCGAAACGGAAAACTAACTTGACTTTTTCCTCTTGATAAGCTATAATTAAAAATAACGGAGAAAGGTATGATTATTTTGGGCATAGACCCCGGCCTTGCAACGCTTGGCTATGGGGTAATTGAAAAGGACGATAGAGGGAATTGCCGCGCGATAGCGTGCGGCGTCGTCACTACGCCCAAAGAAGAGGGGCTGCCCGTGCGTTTGGCGCAGCTGGAAGAAGGATTGCAAAAGATTTTGGACGAGTATAAGCCCAGCGAAGTGGCTATGGAAGAGTTATTCTTTTCCAAAAACATTACGACGGGTATTGCCGTTGCGCACGCAAGGGGGGTGGCGTTGCTCACTTGTGTAAAGCGTTGCGGGAAGTTATACGAATACACGCCTATGCAGATCAAGCAGGCAATCACCGGTTACGGCAAC
>SVHW01000010.1 GCA_015055655.1 Clostridiales bacterium | reverse complement strand
GAAGACGCGCAATCGTGGGTGAAACAGATTTGCAAACTGTTAATCCCCTTTTAGCGAAAGAATGGAATTATGAAAAAAACACTACACTCACACCATCACAAGTAACTTTTGGTAGCGGTAAAAAAGTATGGTGGAAGTGTAGCAAAGGACACGAGTGGCAAGCGAGTGTCAGTAATAGGCATAAAGGACGTGGATGCCCTATTTGCACTTCTGAGCGCCATACTTCTTTCCCTGAATACGCGCTTTTATATTATCTTCAAAAATGCGACTTAGATGTGATACATTCTTATAAAGCAAAAGGATACGAATTGGATATTTATATTCCGTCGAAAAAAATTGCTATTGAATATGATGGTGGTTATTGGCATAAAAATAAAGAGAATAAAGATTTACAAAAAAATAAAAAATGTGTAAAAGACGGAATTAAATTATATAGAATAAGAGAAGAATTGCCCTCTTTAAACGATAGTTCCGTTGACTATATTATTCAAAATAACCAAGTAGATTTAGAAAAAATCCTCAAAGAAATTTTAAGTAAAATTGTTAGTGAAAATATAGAAATCGACTTAAAAAAAGATATTATTTCCATAGAGAATTTACGAGTACATACAGAAAAAGAAAACTCTTTTGCCTTTTATAATCAAGAAATTGCAAAAGAATGGAATTATGAAAAGAATGGTAAATTAAAACCTGAAAACTTTTTATCAAATAGCGGTAAAAAAGTATGGTGGAAATGCAAAAAAGGTCACGAGTGGCAAACATCTATACAAAATAGAAATAAAGGTCTTGGTTGTCCCTATTGTTCGGGGCGATACGCTATTAAAGGCGAAACGGATTTACAAACAGTTAATCCAACGCTTGCAGGTGAATGGTATTATGAAAGGAATAATGGATTAACTCCCGCAGATGTATTGCCTAATACTGCAAAAAAAATATGGTGGAAATGTAATAAAGGGCATGAATGGCAAGCAACGGTAAATAGCAGAACGAGCGGGAGCGGATGTCCTTATTGTTCGGGGCGATATGCGATTAAAGGAGAAACGGATTTACAAACGCTTAATCCAACGCTTGCAGGTGAATGGTATTATGAAAGGAATAATGGATTAACTCCCGCGGATGTATTACCAAGTAGTAATAAAAAAGTATGGTGGATATGCACTCAAGGACATGAGTGGCAAGCCATTATAGGTAATAGAATTAAGGGGCATGGATGCCCTGAATGCGCAAAACAAAAGCGGATGAGAAACAAAAATAAAACACAATAAATTTATTTTTACGGCTATTGATTTAACTCATGAATTATGGTGACGTGGGTACGAAATTAAACACCCATAAGTAGTTTGAGAAAGGATAGAAAACCATACAAAAATACCCAAAAATGAGCAAAAGTCGGGTAAAATCATGGGTTTTGATGGTCGGTGACTCGTGCCCGCTCAGCGACCTTCCACCTCCACCACGTCAGGGCAAGGCTATTTCGTCCACCGTTGCTACTGCAACGGCTTGACCCATGAGCCTGCCCTTCCTTTTTCCCAAAAATCTTTTGCTTCACAAAATATTTTCGGGAGCCCTAATAATATTTGGTGTCCTCGGTGCGTATTTCACACTCCCAAGCCCACCACAAAAATAAAACCGTCCTTGGGGCGGTTTTTATTTTTGTATGTGCTACGTTTTGTGGGGAGAGTTGAGGGTGGGAGCCGTTTTGCGAGAGCAAAACGCTTTGCCAACGTCAAGATAGTATAACAGATTACTTAACGGCAAAGGACGCCATTGATAATGGCGGAGCGGGGCGTCCCCGCTAAAGGGACAACTCTCACCACCTCCACCACGTCAGGGCAAGGCTATTTCGTCCACCGTTGCTACTGCAACGGCTTGACCTATGAGCCTGCCCTTCCTTTTTCCCAAAAATCTTTTGCTATGCAAAATATTTTCGGGAGCCCTAATAATATTTGGTGTCCTCGGTGCGTATTTCACACGCCCAAGCCCACCACAAAAATAAAAGCCCCGCATGGGCTTTTTATTTTTGTATATGCTACCGTTTTGTGGGGAGAGTTGAGGGTGGGAGCCGTTTTGCGAGAGCAAAACGCTTTGCCAACGTAAGCGAATCTACTTGCTCTTTCCCCATGTTTAGTATCATTTAGTAAATAAGTCATCTTAGCGCAGTAAACATTGACCTTGAACACCATTTTGCGGAAACAAAAAACACTACTTTTTTCTTTATTTTTCAAGCACTGTAAGATTGAAGGATAAACACTTGACAAACGTTTAGTTCCTTGATATAATATTGTAATAAACAATTTAAATAATTGGAGCAAATATGGAAAAAATCGTCCCCACTAAAAACTCTACCGTCCTGAATAATCCTAATAGAAATGAAACATTAGACGTTCTTAAATTAATCGCTTCTTATTTTATTGTCTTGGTACATGTGCGTTTCCATGGAACCGTAGGTATCGTATTCGCCTTATTATCTAAATTCGCCGTACCACTGTTTTTTGCCGTGTCTGGTTTTTTTTGTTATCAATCTAGTATAGATAAAGTTAAAAAGAAGTTTTTTCGCACTTTGAAGTTATACATAGTTGCGACATTGACATATCATATATTTAATTGCATTACCCTTTTGATAAGTGGAGGTTCGTCGGCTCTATTATTTTATCTTAAAGATTTAATTACTATAAGAAGTTTAATCAAGGTATACGTCGTTAATTCTGTCATTTCGTCTAATCATTTATGGTTTTTATTGTCGCTACTTTATGTATATATGGTACAATTAATTCTACTTAAATTAAAATTTAAAGAAGTATGGATATATATATTAGCGTTGATAAGCTTGGTTCTCGGTTTGATATTAGGAGAATTTTTACCTTTTTTTGGTATTCAAGTAGATTCCGTTATAATACGTAACTTTGCATTAATGGGATTTCCCTGCTTTACAATAGGGATGTTTTTAAAAAAGCACGAGGATTTCTTTAAAAATATTAATTATATCTATTTAATAATAAGCTTCGTTTTAGGCCTCGTTTTTATTGCCCTTTCCTGGTATTATGGCGGAGATAAAGACCTTTACCTTGGTGCTTTATTGGTGATGCTTCCTTTGTTTATCTTCGCAATGAAGCATCAAAACGCAAAATTTAACAATAATATTTTAAAATGGGCCAATTGTAGCACAAATATTTATATTTTCCATATGCTTATCTATTATACCATAGTGTTTATTTTCGAACAATGCGGTATATCGCTTACTCAAATGTGGATAAAAAACACTCTGGCAATTTCAGTATGTATATTAGCGACTCTCTTGGCTTTTATAATTCTGTTTATACAAACACGTCTCAAACAAAAACGCAAAAAAGACTCACCCGACGTCCAAGAACGTCAGGCTTCTTAATATAAATGAATTTAAGTATTTTAACGTTCATATTACTTAATGAGAAACATACCTGAAAAAATAAGTCGAATCCTTAATTAAAAAACAGCCTTGAAGGAAAACCTTCAAGGCTGTTTTTTTATATAAAATTGCTTCAAATAACCAACTAAAATATTATAATCGTTTATACACTTATACCCAACTACTCATCTTTGACATTGGACGCGATAGGATTATTGTAAAAAGCCATTAACAACAGAAATAATTTTTTGAACGTCTGCTTCCGTCAACCACATATGCAAGGGCAACGTAATAATTTTTTGGCTTACTTCATGAGCATAAGGACAAGTTCCATTTGCATATCGATACATACTATATTCCGTATTATCTCTATAATGTACCCCACCGTAAATCTCATGTTCCGCTAATTTATTTAAAAGAGCTTCTCTATCAGGAACTATAAGTTCGTAAATATGATAAGAACATTCGTCTGCATAAGGCGCAGATATGATTTTTATATTTTTATTATCCTTAAACGCTTGATTATACATTTCGACAATAGAACGTCTTCTTGCGTTTTCTTCGTCTAAATATTTCAGCTGAACTAATGCAATAGCGGCCATAATAGCGTTGCCATTATACTTATAGCCCACATAGTCAACATCATATTTCCACGCATAAGTACCTTTATTTGACCTTGCATAAGTATCTTTGTTTATTCCCAGCCACGCCATCTGCCTTGCCAACTTATCGTTTCTTTCATCATTAAAGCAAATCATACCGCTATCCCCTGTTGCAAGGTTTTTGACGGCTTGATAGGAATAAACCGTAACATCAACCCCGTCCCAAGTTCCCGGCGTAATCCCATTTACTTTTGTCCCAGCCATATGCGCCGCGTCTAATATAAGTTTGAGGTTGTATTTTTTGCATATCTCAATAATCTGGTCTAACTTTCCAACGCGGCCACCATATCCAACAAATATAATTGCTCTTGTTCTATCCGTAATTTTCTTTTCAACATCTACAGGATCTAAGCACAAATATTCATCAACGTCAGCAAATTTAACCGTGAGATTTTCATACAAGATTGCATGATTCGTAGATACAAAAGTTATTGGTGTGGAAATTATTTCATCGCCATCTTGCCAGTTGTTTTCCATTTTTAATATATGAACCGCCAAATGTAAACCAACAGTATTTGAATTTATGAAATAAGCATACTTATGGCCTGTATATTTTTTCCACTCATTTTCAAACTCGACGGTCTTGAATCCCATTCCCGTCCAACCTTTATCTAGACATTCTTTAATCTCCTCAAGGCACTCTTCGGTATGAAATTTAGGCTTTAATACTTGTATTGACATTATCTTCTTCTCCTCTGTTATTTTTTATTTTACTAATTATATAGTTTTATGCTGCTGACATAAATTCTCCAACTTGAAGATTGATTTAAATTAACAATCAGTGCATAACATACCTATTTTCCTGTTACAAATGTAGCTTAGCAAATTTTCAATATTCGTGCAGCAGATTTTTTTATGCTCTTGACATTAAGTAGCTTTTTATGCCCTCTCGCGCCACAAACGACCAATATAATTCTTTACTTGGGTAAAGTATAACATACCTTTTTTCTGTTGTCAAGAATATTTTAAAAACTCCAATAGCTTTGTTTTTTATTCTTAACGGAAGGTGATTTCTACGCTGATTCTATCGTCGGATGCGTCGGGCGTACAATCGATATACGGTTTGTAAAAATCGATTAATTTATTCAACGCTTCAAACGTTTTCGCGTACTTAGCTTCCTTTGCATCGTTGGTGGGTTTTCTTTCAAGATAAAAATATGCGTAATTATCCACCGTTTTGCGTCTCACTTGCGTTTTGCAATAAGGACAGCCGTCGTAATTCCATTTCTCCACTTTATCACCACGGGCGTTGGTTTCTTCCGTCTTTAACGAGTATTTTTTCGCGCATACGGGACAGCATTGATTTCCTGCTTGTAAATATTTTGCCAAATATTCACGCTTGTCTTTTTCCGCAAGCCCCGTGGTGTTCATGTACATAAACATACGCTTAACAGCCGTTTTCTTATACGCCTTGAAACAATATACGCCTACGATAATAACGATGATAAGCGGCACTATGAATAAAAATGGTTTGAAAATGGAAAAAAGTTCTTCCCCGCTCATATCGCTGATTTTATCTGCCAATAACATATTTTACCCCCTTATTCGCTTTTTTCTTGTGTTGTTTCCTTTATTTTTGCTCTTCTTGTTGTTCCGCTACGGCGTTTTGCGATTTATTCGACCAAATTCTAAACAGGGACAATATCGGCAAAATAACGCCGCCAAGAATATTGCCCGCTACGCATATCAATAAATATAATATCGCCTTCCAAGAAAAGCCTAAAAAGTATATATACAGCGTATTGGCAACCGAGTGGTCGAATCCGCAAAAGGCGAACACGATAATCGGGAACATTACCCCTACCGTCGTCGAAAGCTTTTTACGCGGCGCGTAGTTGACTGCACCTATCGAAAGCGTAATTAAAAATCCGCAAAGTATCGAAGAACAAAGCGCTTTTAAGCCCCAAAGCCCTGCGTCTAATTTTACACTCATCATCGATTGCGCCTGCGGCACTACCATATCCGCTAACGGCGAATAATAGACGAGCACCGCCGTAAAGATTACGCCCAACATATTGCCTACGAAACATACGGGTAAGCGCCACCAATTCTTCGCGCCCATCTCGGGAATATCCGAAATAAGCCCTGTGAACAGCTTCATATCAAACATTACAATCGCCAAAATACCCAGCGAGAATAATACGGAACCTATCAGTTTTCCCCACTCGCCAAAAAGATTTAAGGCAAGCAGGAACGCCGTACCGCCTACGCCTATCATAATGCCTGAACAAAAAGACATTAAACAAAAGGATACAAACTGCGCTTTCGTTAATTTTTCAAGAGGTTTCATATATCTTACCTTCTTTATTATTTTTCTTATTTACGCCACGTCGCCGGTGCAAATAACAAGAGCATAGGGAAAATTTCCAAACGGCCTATCAACATATCAAAGATAAAGACTATTTTCGACAGTATCGAAAAACCGCCAAAATGTCCAGCCGGAGAAACGACGCCAAGCCCCGGCCCGACATTGTTTATCGTTGCCGCAACCGCCGTGAAATTGGTGATTAAATCTTTGCCGTCCAACGAAATTAAGAGCAACGACAAAACGAAAATAGAAATAAAGGCGATTAAGAAATTATTGACGCCACGCACTACTTCGTGCTCGACTACTTTACCGTCCAAAGTTATTTTTTTGATGCGTTTGGGATGCAATAAGCGCTGCGTTTCGTGGTGCACGCCTTTGCCGGCAATGACCAAACGGGAAACTTTGATACCGCCGCCCGTACTGCCTGCGCACGCGCCGATAAACATACAGAGCACCAAAATCGTTTTGGAAAACGACGGCCACGTATCGAAATTCTCCGTGGTAAAACCCGTCGTTGAGATGATGGAAGACACGGAAAACGCAGAGTGTTTTATCGCTCCGCCTATCGACATCACATCCGTAATGCAAAGGTCTATCGTTATCAGCGTAATTGCCGATACCACTATCGTTAAAAATACGCGCACTTCGGTGCTGAACGCTTCCTTAAATTTGCCGCGCAAAATAAAGAAATACGAGGCAAAGTTGATGGAAAACAGCGCCATAAATACCGTAACGACGATTTGGGTATACGTAGAATACCCCGCAAAACCGTCTGCTTTTATGGAAAAACCGCCCGTGCCTGCCGTCGCAAACACAGCGTTGATTGCGTCGAAAACAGGCATATCAAATACGAGCAGGATAAACTGCAACGCCGTAAGCGAAGCGTAAATTAAGTATAAAACCCTTGCCGTGGAACGCATTTTTGGAAGCAATTTCCCAACCGAAGGGCCGGGGCTTTCCGCTTTCATTATGTTTATATTTCGTCCGCCGCCGCAAAGGGGCAAAAAGACCATTATGAATACGAGCACACCCATACCGCCTATCCAATGGGTGAAAGTACGCCATATTAAAATACATTTGGGCAACGCAGCCACTACGTCGCTGGCAAGCACCGACGCGCCCGTCGTCGTAAACCCTGATACCGTTTCGAAAAGCGCGTCGATATACGTGGGATAGCATCTCGACGTGTAAAGCGGTATCGCCCCAAAAAGACTTAAAAAAATCCAACTTGCCGCGGTGATGACCATCCCTTCTTTGGCAAAGATTTTATCACTTTTCGGTTTTCCTATCAAACAAAGCCCGCCAAGCGCTGCCGTGCCGAGCATAGTGAAAAGAAAATGGTATACCTCTTGTTCTCTATACACGAGCGCCGTAACGACGGGTACGCAAAAGAAGACCGTTTCAAACAAAAGCAGCCAACCAAGCGTACGTTTTATGATTCCGTAATTCATCTTACCTTCCTCTTGGCTTATTTCAACACGTCCGCGATATCGTACAAACCGATATGTTTGGACACAACGACAACCAAATCTCCCGCCTCGATACTGTCGTTACCACGCGGCACTATCGTTTCTTTGTCACGCGTGATAGACGCAATTAAGACGTCTTTTTTAAATTTGAGCTTATGCAAAGGCTTACCAATTATCGGCGAATTTTCACGAACGATAAATTCTGCCGCTTCTACCTGCCCGGGGATAATATTATACAGCGTTTCTACGTTGCTGCCCACCGCGTTTTTGGTGGCGCGGACGTATCGCAATATCGTATCCGACGTGATGACGCGAGGACATACGGATGCGTCCAATTCCAATTGCGAAAGCACGCTGTCATAATCGGTGCGGTTTACCTTCGTCACCGTTTTATTGCAACCCTCGCCTTTGGCAAACAACGACAGCAATACGTTCTCTTCGTCCGAATCGGAAAGGGATACGAACGCGCCGCTTTTTCCTACGCCTTCTTCCAACAATAAATCGTGGTCGGTCCCGTCACCGTGAATAACCTTGACTTTCCCAAACAGCGTCGATAATTCTTCACAGCGTTTTAAATCCTTTTCGATAACCGTCAACGCCACGTGCGATTTTTCCAAAATACCGCACAGGTATTGCGTGATAACGCCGCCGCCGACGATTAACGCGTTTTTGATAGTGTGCCCTTTGCATTTGATATTCGCAAAAAATTCGTACGCGTTTTTGGGCGTGGATACGATGGATATTACGTCCTTTTCTTCAAATACGAAATCACCGTTGGCAATGTACGATTCTTCGTCGCGCTCTATCGTACAAATCAGCAAATCGCTGTTGTATTTCATAACGACTTCTTTGACCGACATACCGATAATTTCGTTGCCTTTGGGCAATTTGAATTTGATAAGTTCGACCTTGCCTTTGGCAAACGGCTCGATTTTTACCGCAAACGGAAAACGCAATACGCGCGCGATTTCTTCCGCAGCCGCGTATTCGGGATTGATAACCATAGCCAAGCCGAGTTCATCTTTTAAATAAGGCGCGTCACCGCTATATTCCGGATTCTTTACGCGCGCTATCGTTTGACAATCGCTCGCTTTTTTCGCCACCATACAGCAAAGCAAATTCAACTCGTCCGAGCCGGTAACCGCTATCATCAAATCCGCTGATTCGATGCCCGCTTCTTGCTGTATCGTATGCGTCGCGCCGTTGCCTACGATGCCCATAACGTCGTAACGGTCGGTGACACGTTTCACGTTTTCAGCGTCGCTGTCGATAACCGTGACGGCGTTGCCGTCTTCGTTTAATTTTTTCGCGAGCGTTCTGCCTACTCTGCCACAGCCGATAATGATTATATTCATTTCTCTCTCCAGACTTTTATTTTTTCACTATTTTTTTCAAAGACGTGCGGTGTTCTTCGCCACCGAACAAGCGCAATAAGTTTTTCCTATGCGCCCACCACGTAACCAGCGTGAACGAAAATACCAATAAATACGCAACCACCAAATACGCGCTTATCGCCTGCGTTTCATAACGATAATAATACGTGACAATCTGTACCACGGAAAAGACTGCCGTGCCTAAAATATTACCCAACGAACTCCATTGCGTTACCAAAATAAACGCCAATACGCACAAGAAGAAACCGAATACTATCAGCACGTACCAAGCCGTTTCACAAGAGAGCGCAGCCCAAAATACGCCGTACGCCGTTGCTATCCCTTTGCCGCCTTTGAAATGGTGCGTAGCCGGCCATACGTGCCCGATAACCGCGCAAAGCCCACAAAAATATCGTGCCACGTCCGTGACGCGTATCACCGTGCCTGCAAACGTATAGTCTTTATAAATAAAATGCGCCACGAGCACGGGTACGCCGCCTTTTACCGCGTCGAATAAAAACGTCAGCAAGCCTACTTTCCAGCCAAATTCCCTACTGACGTTCATCGTGCCGGGGTTACCGCTGCCCATCTTCGTGATGTCTTTATGCTTTTTTCTTGCAATTAAGCGAGCAATACTGACACAACCGCATACGTACGAAACGATTGCCATTATCAAAAATTGCCACCAATTTTTTGCCATAGAAAAGGGTTGCATCGCTGTTTCCTACCTTATTCTTCGTCCTTCTTCTCTCTTACAACAATCTTTATCGGCGTCCCTGAAAAATCGTACGCCTTTCGAATAACGTTCTCTAAATATCTCTCGTACGAGAAATGCAAAAGGCGTTCGTCGTTGACGAACAACGCAAACGTGGGTGGACATACCCCTACTTGCGAAGAATAGAATACACGCATACGTCTACCTAAATACGAAGGCGGTTCTTGCATACGGATAGCGTCCCCGATTAAATCGTTCAACGCGCCCGTGGGTACGCGATACGTGGCGTGCGCGTACGCTTCTTCCGCCGCCGCAAGGATTTTTTCTACCCTCTGCCCCGTCTTGGCGGAAATGTAAATGGATTTATAATAATCCATAAACTTTAAATCTTCTTGCAATTGCGCCTCAAAACGGTTGACGGTGTGCGTATCTTTCTCCACCAAATCCCACTTATTCATAACGATTACCGACGGTTTACCTTGCTCGTGTACGTAACCGATAATTTTTACGTCCTGTTCGGTAAGCCCTTCGTCGCTATCTACCACGAGCAGACATACGTCGCAACGACGTACGGCGTCAAACGCGCGCATATTGGAATAATATTCGACGTCGTCTTCCACCTTTTTCTTCTTCCGTATCCCTGCCGTGTCAATGATTGTGTACGCTTTATCACCGCGATAAAACAACGTGTCTATCGCGTCGCGCGTCGTCCCTGCCATCGGCGTGACGATACTTCTTTCACTACCGAGCAGTTTATTGACTAAACTCGATTTCCCTGCGTTGGGCTTGCCTACCACCGCAATCTTTAAAGAAGGTACAGCCTCCTCCGTCGTATCGGGGAAATAGGTGAGCGCCTCGTCGAGTACGTCGCCGATGCCTTGCGAGTGTTCCGCAGAAACGGCGAACGGTTCTCCTAAGCCCAAAGAGTAAAATTCGTATATCTTTTCGGGAGCGTAATCGTCTATTTTATTTACGACCAAAATGACGGGTTTTTTGCTGCGGCGCAAGATATCCGCCACGTCATAATCGGACGGATGCAACCCGTCCCTACCGTCCGTGAAAAACAAGATAACGTCTGCCGTTTCTATCGCAACGTCCGCTTGTTTGGCGATTTCTCTCCACATAACGTCTTCCGATTTTAATTCTAACCCGCCCGTGTCCACCATCGTGAAATGCTTGTCACGCCAAGTGGCGTCTGCGTACAACCTATCACGCGTAACACCAGGCCTATCTTCCGTAATGGAAATCTTTCTTCCTGCTACTTTATTGAAAAACGTACTTTTACCTACGTTTGGTCTGCCAACCAACGCTATCAAGGGGTTTGCCATATCGCTCTCCTTTTCTCTCTTATTTTTTCGACGATAAAATTTCTATCAAACCAAACCCGTCGTTACGTCTATTTACCCGAATATTGGCAAAACGTATTTGCTTTTTTAATTGCTTTAACGTCGTGCCGCAAAGAAATACGTCTTCAAATTCCTTCATCGTATTCCCTGCCAATACAACTTCGTCAAAGCTACCCCGCTCTTCTTTATAGTTCTGCAACGCCTTGGCGATATCTTGCCCCGTGAGCAAACCCGTACACGTCACCGTTTCCCCAAAAAACTCGTTTTTTACAGGCAACAGTTCCGCGTGCAAACCGTCGATTTTTTCGTTGCATTTTTCCACCAAACCCGCCAGCGTTTTCGCCGCGCTTTCTCCACATACGAGCAAACTTTTTTTTGCGCGTTTTAACGATTTGGGCTTCACCGCGGAAAGCGCTGCGTTCGCTTCTGCCAAAAACTTACTCGTCATACCGATACCGTTTTCGATTTGTGAAAAATCGCCGTAAAAGGCAATCGGTTTCATCTCCCTTTCCGCGCGCACGAAATATTCGTCTGCCGGAAGCAGGAAATCTACGCCGAGTTCTGCGTTGATTTCGTCTATTAAATCGAGCGTTCTTGCGCTGTACTCCTTATCGATATCGGGGATTTTCGTCAAGCCGTCGCGATATTTCGTCAGCCCCGTAGGCACGCAAGCTAAATCGCGCACGTTGGGGTAATACGCGAACAGCTCCTTTGCCGTACGGCGCAGTTCTTCCCCGTCGTTTTCGTTGGGCACGAGAACCGCTTGGCAATGGACGGTGATTCCGCCTTGCGCCAACGTTTCAATTTGCTGTAATATCTTCCCTGCGTGGCGGTTACGCAATAATTTTACGCGAAGCTCAGGATTGGTCGTATGTACGGAAACGTACATCGGCGAAAGCTGTAAACGCACTATCCTTGCAAGCTCTTCCTCCGTAACGTTGGTGAGCGTAACAAAATTGCCACAGGCAAAACTCATTGTATAATCGTCGTCTTTTACGTATAAGCTCTCGCGCATAGCTTTGGGCATTTGGTCTACGAAACAAAACACGCAACGGTTATGACAAGTGCGGATTTTTTGCTCCTTTTCAAATTCTAAACCCAAGTCTTCCCCTTCGCTTTTTTCCACGGCTATCTCTGCCGTTTTGCCCGTACGGGAATCTTGCACGCTTACCGTAAAGTTCGCTTTTGACGTGGCGTACAAATAATCCAGCTCGTCCACGCACCGTTCACCGTCAAACGCCGTCACGATATCGCCTATCTCAAAACCGAGAGAGGCGGCAATACTCTTTTTTCGTACTTTCGTGATTTTCAGCATTTTAGTGTTCGTCCTTTCCAATCGTTTTACAACACGTCTGCAAACGGCGCAACGTCCGTTTGGTATTTCGCGCTAAGCTTTTTTAACAGTTCCGCAAACTCCTGCGGAAGGGGGGCGGTAAACGTCATACGCTCTCCGCTGCTTGGATGATTCAATTCTAATTGCCAAGCGTGTAGCAACTGGCCGTTCGCCGGCAATTTTTGTTTCTTAAAACCGTATACAGGGTCCCCGGCGACGGGATGACCTATGTGTTTGGCGTGCACGCGGATTTGATGCGTTCTGCCCGTTTGCAATTCGAATTTGCAAAGGGTGAAATCAACGCCAAAATGCGCCACCGTTTCAAACCGCGTAACGGCGATTTTTCCCTGCCCAAACGGCAACACCGCCATCTTTAATCTATCCGTGGGGTGACGCCCGATATCCGTGCAGATTTCCCCGCGCTCCTCTTTTACGTTCCCTTCTAAAAGGGCGTAATAGGTGCGTTTGCACGTCTTTTCTGCGATTTGAGATGCGAGCGATACGTGTGATTTATCGTTTTTCGCCACCACCAACAACCCCGTCGTGTCCTTATCTATCCTATGCACTATGCCGGGACGCAACACGCCGCCGATGCCGCTTAACGAATCGAGCGCGTACAAAAGCGCGTTGACAAGCGTACCTTCCACTACGCCGCTGCCAATATGCACCGTCATACCTTTCGGTTTGTTTACCACCGCAAAATCGGCGTCTTGATAGACGATTTCTATCGGGATATTTTCCGCTTTTACCGCGTACGCCACCGCTTCGGGCACGGTGAGTTCGATAACGTCGCCTGCGCGTACGTCTGCGCCTGCCTTTTGCGTAACGGCGCCGTTGAGCGTGACTTTCCCTTCTTCTATGAGTTTTTTTAGCCGTGAACGGGTAAATTCGTCCGTTTGTTCGCTTAAAAACGTATCCAAACGTTTATTTGCCGTTTCGGCAATAAACAAGCGTTTATCCATCCTTCCTTTCTTCCGTTTGAGCGTCGCTTCCCGATGGATTTTCTTGGGATTGCGTTATTGCCGCTTCGTTTTCGTTCTCGGTTTCTACCGACGATACTTTTTGCGCTTTTTGGGCTTTTTTCTCCGCCTCTTTCTCTTCGTATTCCTTGGCGAGCGTTTTATATTTCTTCGTCACGGGAAAAACGGCGTCTGCGTCGAAAAAGAGCATCGACAAAATCAACATTACCGCACCCGCTACGATAAAGAAATCGGCAAAGTTACATACGCCAAAATCAAAAATAAGTTTCAAACGTACCATATCGCGAACGCCGTCGCGGATTCCCGTTGCCGTTGACGGGTCCCATACCCTATAAATGAGTCTATCAATAAAATTCCCTAAGCCGCCCGCCACGATAAATACCAACGAAATACGAAGCAACGCGCGGCGACGGTCTATCTTGAAAAACAAAAACGCCAAGGCGCACATCAAAAGCCCCGTACCGATGACGATGACAAGCTTCCAACCCATACTTGCGCCTGCAAACGAACTGAACGCAATACCACGGTTGTATTCCATACAAATTTCTATGACGCCGGGGATGATTTTTATCTTCGCATAAGGGTCTTTTAATACGTCGATGAAATAATGGTCTGCCCAAATTTTCGTCAGCTGGTCTACCGCGATAAGCGCAATAAATACAACCGAGAGCCACAACGTAGAATCTTTCCACCAAACGCGCCCCGTTTGATTTGCCTTTTCTCCCATTATCTATCCCCTCGTTTCGCGCCTTGACGGATTCCGTCTATCATATCGATTTTTAACGTGTGCAACTTCTTGGATAAATCCACTTTATACAGTTGCGGCACGTCTAAACGCAAATATTCTTCCCAGAATTTTGCAAGCTCCCCTTTCGAATATTTCTGCACTTCCATCAGCGCGGGGAACTCGTAAACGAGCTGCCCGTCTTTGACTATCGTTTGCTGCAATTCTTCGACGCGGAAGTTTTCTACTTCGTGCGTCTTCCACGTTTCAACGGGGTGGAAAAGCGTCAAAGGTTTGCTATCGTCCACCTCTTCCTCCCGAAGCGTGATTAAATCGGCAATCGCCATACCGTTCTCCTTATCGTACAAACGATACAAACGTTTAAACGACGGGTTGGTGATTTTTGCCGTGTTATCCGAAAGTTTGATTTTCGGCGTGGCTTTGCCGTCTTTATCGAATACTGCCGCGAGTTTATATACGCCGCCAAGCGCCGGCAAATCTTCCGACGTTATCAGTTTCGTACCAACCCCCCAAGAATCGATTTTTGCGCCCTGTTGCAAAAGGGAATTGATGGAGCGTTCTTCCAAGTCGCCCGAGACACAAATAATCGCCTCGGGGAAGCCTGCGTCGTCTAACATTTTTCTCGCTTTTTTCGAAAGATACGCCAAATCGCCGCTGTCCAAACGGATTCCGCGCGGTTTATGCCCTGACGCTTTTAATTCTTTAAAAACTTTGATTGCGTTGGGGACGCCGCTTCTAAGCGTATCGTACGTATCGACGAGCAACAAGCAGTTATCGGGATACGCGTCGGCATACGCGCGAAAAGCTTCGTATTCCGTAGGGTAATCCATAACCCAGCTGTGCGCCATCGTGCCTGCCACAGGCACGTGGAATTTTTGCCCCGCAATTACGTTGGACGTGGACGCGCAGCCGCCAATGATTGCCGCCCTCGCGCCGTTGATACCTGCGTCCGGACCTTGCGCCCTACGTAACCCGAATTCCATTACTACGCCTTTGCCTGCCGTTGCGCGGCAAATCTTGGACGATTTCGTCGCAATCAACGTTTGGTGATTGATGATATTGAGCAACGCCGTTTCTGCAAATTGCGCCTGAATAAGCGGCGCTTTTACCGTCAAAATCGGCTCGCCAGGGAATACGGGCGTACCTTCTTTCACCGCGTACACGTCGCCTGTGAATTTCATATTTTTCAAATACGACAAAAAGTCTTCGTCGAAAAGGTGTAACGAACGGAGGTATTCGATATCCTCGTCGTCGAAACGCCAGTTGAGAAGGTAATCCATCGCTTGTTCTAACCCAGCAAAAATCGAATAGGTTATCAGCGCGTTTTTACGGAAAAACAAATCGAAAACCACTTCTTCTTCGTGTTTCTTTTGACGGAAAAAACCGTACCCCATCGTCAATTGATATAAGTCTGTTAATAAGGTTAAATTTCTCATTGTTCTTCCTCCGTTTCCAAAGATTTCTCTACAGCCGTCGTTGTTTCCGCTTGCTTACGGCGTTTCCACGCGTATTCCACGAGGAATATCAAACCCACACCTGCTATCGTCATCAAAATTGACCAGAACTGCGAGGGCGAAATACCCGGGATAAATCCGCCCCTAGGGTCGTCGCGAAGATATTCGATAAAGAAACGGAAAATCCCGTACGCTATCAAATACACGCTTAAACCGTGTTTGAAATTCCATTTCATCACGAGCACGAAAATTACCGCGCACAAGAGGAAAAGGAAAATTGCCTCGTACAACTGGGTGGGATGTACCGCGCCCAGATACGCTTTGCCAGGGAACACCACGCCCAGCGCGCTGTCCGTTTCCTTGCCGTAACAGCAACCTGCCATAAAGCAACCTACCCGACCAAATGCGTGCGCTATCGTGATACAGCAAGGCGCAAACGAAAGGATATCCAACAGTTTCCCTTCAAATTTTTTGCGGAAAATAAAATACAATATCAGGAACGTAGCGACGCCGCCGATAAGCCCGCCGATGAACGTAATGCCACCGCCTAAATCGAAACCGCCTTCGGGGTTGTCGATATAGTTATACGTTGCTTGAAAAAGCGCCGCCGAGAAAAAGCCGAGCGCAATCGCCGCAATGGCGTTGTAAAAGACGAAATCGATAAACTTGGAATCGATTTTTCGCTTCTTGCCGTAATAAAACAGCAACAAAAAGCAACAAACAATCCCGATAGCAATCATTATTCCGTACCAATGAAAAATCCCTAAAATAGGTTCAGGACACATCTTTTTTTCTCCTCTTTTCAGACAAAATACGTTTCGTTTTTTTGTCCATACTTTATTATTATAGCATAATAATAAAAAACCGTCAAGCTTTCCTTGGCGGTTTTTCTATATACGGTTTATAAATTTTTACGTCAATACAAGCGCAATTTTAAAGGTTTGATATTATTTAACGCAGGCACGGCGATAAAAAACAGCGTGTAATTGGCTATACTATTCCAAATTTGTCCCTTGAAAAACAATCGATACGCCACGTACACCCAGAACGTCGCGTCCGTGCCGTACCTCGTCGCTGCGTAATCGACTACCGCTTGGGAAAAGCCCATTTTTTTATTATAGATATAAAAACCCGTACTGTTAATCAAAATTGTGCACACGGCGAACGTGGCGATACAAATAACCGCCAATTTTACGAAAACTAACCATTTCTTTTTCGTCGGCACGAAATTAAAAATCAACCCCGACAATAAGGCAAATCCGCCCGTCGATAACCCTACCCAGAACATATAGTACATATACGGGTTAACCAAAAAACCGATAAAATCCCCTAATATACACGCCGCAAAGCCGTATATAGGGCCAAGCAGTATCCCCACCAGCAACGCCACCACTATCGTCAAGGAAAACTGATTGTCTAAAAATTTGAATTCTAAAAAATTTGCCGCAATCGCAAACGCCGTCATCACCGCCACGTACGCGATTTTATGGCTCTTATTTTTAGAAAGCAACGTCTTGGAAAAAAACAACTGCTTCCAAAAAGGCGGGTTTTTCGTATGTACCTGCCCCGTATGCGTCGCTTGCTCTTTCTCTTCCGTCATAAATAAAAAACCTCCTAAAAAAGAAGGTCCGCTTTGTGTGAGAATATACGTTCAACGCGTACATGCCCACGCTCTTTTGTAGCGGACGCGCCTTTGCACCGCAGAAAACAACGCAAACCCGCCCATCGTTTTCTTTCGTCCGTCGGCAACGTCCCGTCCGACGACACTTCACGCGCAAAAGACTACTCTTACTGTTACTGTTATTATTATACGCCTACGCGCAAAAAAACGCAAGCGTTTGAACGGCTACGCGCGCATATTTTTCATATTTTGGAAAAAACTGACGGTATGGGCTTGATTTTTATCCGTACAATCGTTATCTTCATCGCTACGCTTATCGTAATGCGGCTGATGGGCAAACGGCAAATTGGGGAAATGCAACCGTATGAACTCGTGATTACGCTCGTCATCGCAGACCTCGCTTGTATCCCTATGGCGGATAATTCTATCCCCCTTTTATACGGATTGGTGGCTATACTCACCGTGTATTTTTTACACCAAGTAATTTGTTTGCTCGATTTAAACTTCCGTCAAGCAAAAGCGGTGGTTAGCGGTATCCCCAGCATCGTGCTCAATAAAAACGGCATCGACGACGCGGAACTGAAAAAAAACAACCTGGACGTTTCCGATTTAATCGAAAGCTTGCGGGTGGAAGGGTATTTCGCGCTCGACGCCGTACAATACGCTTTATACGAGGCGGAAGGCACGTTTTCCGCGTTGCCCAAACCCGATTATGAAAATTTGCAAACGTCGCTGCCCATTATCTTAATCGACGAAGGAAAATTCGACGAGAAAAACGTCGAACGGACGCAAAAAAGCAAAGCGTATTTTATGGACGTGTTGCAACGACTGGGCTGCAAAAACTTGAAAAAAGTGCTGGTGATGACGGTGGACGGGAACGGGAAGATATATTTTCAACAAAAGGGCGAGAAATATAAAACGCTGTCCTTATCTTGGGACAAGGCGTTGTGGTAGGTGGAAATATGATACGGACGATGATGGGATTGTTGGTTTCTTTGGGGCTGTTGATAGGCGTTTCTTTTTACGAAAGCAACCGCGTACAAACGACGTTTACGAATTTTAACGCCGTATTACAAACGCTGTACGATAAAACGGAAGCCCGTCAGGTGACTTACGAGGACGGCACAGCCGTAGAAAAATTTTGGGAAAATCAAAAAAACACGTTGCATATTTGGTTGCCTCATACGGCTATACAGGAAATTGATTATCAATTATACGAAGCCGTCGGCTATTTATACGTGCGCGATTACGACAGCGCTATGCCCAAAATAGAAATCCTTATCGGGATGTGCGAAAATATTCCGCAATCCTACCGCGTTTCTTGGGAAAATATTTTATAAAAAAAAGACGGAATTTCCGTCTTTTTCGTTTACCTTTTCATCGTTCGTTACGCCAAGCCATAGGCAAGCACGATACGCACGTTGGCGTCAAAAATATTATGTAAAAATTTCTTCACAGCCGCGCTCGTTATCCTATCCCCCGTCGTCGTTTCGTTGCTGTTTACCATCGTGACGACGGCGTTAAAGTTTTTATAAATTATCTGCGCGTCCTCCTCTATCGCCGTGTACGCTTCTTCCGTGCCGTTATGCTGAATTTCGTACATCTCCTCTATCGTGGCGTTCATCTTTTCTAATATTTTCGTATCACCCGTCTTGATTATCGATACCGTCTGGTGGTTTAAATCCGCCAAAAGCTGAATAAAACGTTGCAACCGTACGTTGCCTACCAAATCCGTCGCCATTATAATTCTACTCCGTTTTGTCTTAAAAGCTCTCTCGCGCTTTCTACGCTGTCTACGCCCGTCTTATTTTTTATCGGCGCAAATTCCTTTTCACGCACTACCTCGAAAGGAAGCGCGCTTCCCATCAATTTAATTAAATCCACAACCAGCGTTTCAAATTTTTTGCCGTTTTCCTTTTCGGGTTTTCGCGTTACGCCGTCTTCGCAAACGCACTCGATTTTCTTCTCTACGATATGTACGGGGATTTTCTTATCCGCTATCTCTTCCAACTTGGAAAGGCGCAGCAAATAATTCATAATTACCCCGTAACAATAGGACAGCGCGCCGTGTTCGTCACGGGCGTTTGCCATCTCTTCCGTTAGCTCGTAATACTCGATAACGCTAGGCGTATCTCCGTCCATACACAAAACGCCAACCTTCTCTTCCGGACGGGTTTTACAAACGACTTTCGCACCGCAATTGACGCCACTTTCTATCGTCGCCCCCACGAATATGGGGTCTGCAATTTGTTGCAATACGTTATCCACGGCGTAAATATTCAACCACTCTACGCCCTTTCGTTTTAAGTCTTCCACCAGCCCCGCGCGCTGCAACGACGAAAACCAGCCGCCGTTACCGTTGGGGGAAAGCGCCACCGCGTCCTTGCGCTCTAAATAGATTTTTCCTTCGTAATCCACCGCAGGCGCCATATCTTGCTTGAAAAATTGTACTTCCCCTTCCTCGTAGCCAAAATACCCGTGCGTTTTCCAAAAGGATACCGTTTGTTCGTGATTTTTATCGCTCGTCATTACGTACAAAGGCACTCTTACCCCACAACGTTCGTTGACTTTCGATAAATTTTTCATTTGTTGTTCGAAAATATACAAAGGTTTCGTAACGCCGATATCGTACGCCCCTTTCGGCCCGTCCACACCAAGACGCGTACCCATACCGCCTGCAAGTAGCACCGCCGCCACCTTCCCTGCTTTTATCGCTGCAATCCCTATCTTCTCAAAATTGGCTTTTTTCTCTTCAATCGCGGGAATTTTTAACCCATCTATCGGGCGGATATCCCCGTCTTTACCGCTTAAATCGATGGGATTGGCAAGGTCACGCTCAAAATCCCAAACGATGGCGTCGATGCTGGCAAGCAGATTTTGTTTGCCTTGGCTATCCAAATCGTCATAATAGCGTAAAAGATGTGTTTGCCCTTTCTTCGTCAACAGTTGCAACGCTTGTTCGTACGTCATTGTACTCCTCTCGCTCTTTTTTCTTTCATTATAACAAACTTTTTCATAAAAATCAATATTTTTACATAAATTTTTACGCTTACGCGCGGTTTGCAACAACGGTTTTTTTACAAGCAAAAAAACGCGACGTAACGGCACGAATAACAACGCTACGCTAAGCGCCGTGCAGACGATTTGCGGAATCATAAACGGAAGCGAGGCGAGAAAATACGCCTTACCCGCTTGCGGCGTAAAACCGTACCAAAGCGCCGTGAGCGCCGTATCCAACACGTTGAAAAGCAACGTACAAATACAGGCTGTTCCCGTTAAAAACGGCAAGGCTTTATAGACATTTTTTACTTTTTTCCCAAAAACGCCGAATAACAGCGAAAGCAAGTTATAATATAAAAGATACAGGCAAAGTACCGTCGGGAAAAAGCCGAACAGTAGCTGCCTTAACAGGGAAAAAACCGTTGCCGCCGCCATACCGCGTTTCCAACCGAGCGTAAAGGAAAAGGACACGAAAAGCACGGTGACGAGTTCTATCCCAGGCAGCGCGTAAAGAGCAAACTGCAACGCGATAACCACCGCCGTGAACACGGCGATTAAGGCGCTTTCCTTTGCGGAACGCACCGTCGCCTTTTTTATCCTATTTTTTTCACTTTTTCCGTTTTTCAACGCGTACATACCCCTTTCAAATTAAAAACTTTGATACACCCACACGTAAAGATTGCCCGTTTCCACCGTTAAAGAGCTGACGCCGTAATTACAAGAACCGAGCGTTTTGCCTTGATAATCGTATCCCCAAGCGGTGTTGGAGCGCGTTTCGTCCGTCGTATAGGACAGCCAACAAGGATTGTCGTTTTTGCCGTTTTCCTTGCCGTTGATACTTTTCAACATCTCGCCGTACGCGCCAGATTGCGTTTCAAAGGTTATCACGCCCCTCTCTTGCAAATATTGCATCGCATCGTACAACGTCGCTTCGCCGTCCGTTTCGTCTACGCGAATCACGAGCAACGTTTCGCTGCTTTCCACAACGCTTGCCTTTACGTTGCCTGCGCTCTTTTCACAGGCGAACAAGCAAAAAACCGAGCAAAAAACGGCGCATAAAAAAGAAAGAAATATTGTGAATTTGCGTTTCATAAGCGCATCTCCTTATAAAAAAATTCCTCTAACGCCCGTGCGTTGGAGGAATAGGACATACGTAAACCACCGCAAAAAAAGCGGTTTTCGTCCGTCCGTAAGCCTCCCCGCTTACGACGTTGTGACAAACACGAAGGCAGGTCTACCGGCTTACAACGCCTTGACGAGTTTTCGTCCGTTTCGTCCCTTCCCACTTTTCGCAGTGAAACGAAACAAGCGTTCTTACGGTTGCGGGGGCAGCAGAGCAACGCTGACGCTTTCTCTCTTCCCTATTAAACGCTTTTCGCAAAAAGCGTACCGCCGTGTTGTTAGGTTCTATACGCATTATATCATTTTTTTGTGATAATTTCAAGCAAATTGCACATTTTTTCTTCCCCCATTGGATACTTTTTTTCAAAGACAATTTTTTCAAACTTTTTTACGCAAAAGACTTGAAAAACAGCGTAAAAACAGTTATAATATATGTATGTTCGTTTTCTGCTTTTATTAAAAGCAAAAAACGGAAAATCGCCGATAAGGAGATTACGATGTCGATGAACGATTATTTGAAATTAAAAAACGGCTCTGACGTCCGCGGCGTGGCTTGCGACGGCGTAGAGGGTGAAAACGTTACTTTAACGGAAGAAATTGTTGCAAACATTGCAAAAGCGTTTTGCGTATGGCTTATTTCGCATACGGGCAAAACCCGCGTGCGTGTTGCCGTAGGATACGATTCCCGTATTACCTCCCCTGCGCTTTGCGAGGCGGTGGCAAACGGAATTATCTCTACCGGACACGACGCCCTTATTACGGGGCTTTCGACGACGCCTTCTATGTTTGTTTTGTTGCAAAACCAAGCGTGGATGAAGGCGAATTATTGCCACGGCTCGATTATGATTACCGCAAGCCATCTCCCCTTTAACCGCAATGGGTTGAAATTCTTTTCCCACGACGGCGGCTTGGAAAGCGCAGACGTTGGCGAAATATTGGAAATGGCCGCAACTTACCGTTTCGCTGAACCGAATACGCTCGGCGAAAAAACGGAAAAATCTTACCTTGACGAATATGCAAACTCGCTCGTCGAAATGGTGCGTAGCGCGTGCGAAAGCGAACAACCTTTGCTCGGCAAAAAAATTATCGTGGACGCAGGCAACGGCGCGGGCGGATTTTTTGCGGATAAAGTACTCGTTCCCCTTGGCGCAGACACCACCGGTTCTCAATTTTTAGAACCTGACGGGACGTTCCCTAACCATATCCCTAACCCCGAAAACGCAGACGCAATGCGTTCTATTTGCGCGGCGGTAAAAAATACCAAAGCGGATTTTGGGATTATCTTTGATACGGACGTAGATAGAGCAGGCGCGGTGGATGAAAACGGCGAGGAAATTAACCGCAACCGCTTAATTGCGCTTATCTCCGCTATTTTATTACAGGAACAACCGGGAAGCACGATTGTAACCGACTCGGTTACCAGCGACGGTTTGACGAAATTTATTAAGGCGAAAGGCGGAAAACATTTACGCTTTAAACGCGGATATAAAAACGTTATCAACGAAGCGAAACGTTTGAACGAACAGGGCGAATACGCCCCCCTTGCCATTGAAACCAGCGGGCACGCCGCTTTGATGGAAAATTATTTCCTCGACGACGGCGCGTATCTGATTACCCGTTTATTGATTGCGCTTGCCAAAGCGCACAAGGAAGCTAAATCGCTCACCGATTTGATTTACGATTTGGATATGCCCGTGGAAAGCGTGGAACTGCGCGCGAAATTGCCCGCAGACAGCGATTTTAAGGCGTTGGGGAAAAAGGTTATTGACGACTTTACCGCTTACGCGAGCAATTTGTATTACGCCGCCCCTGCCAGCGATAATTACGAGGGCATGCGCCTGCGTTACGACGAACTGCACGGCAACGGCTGGGCGTTGATTCGTATGAGCTTACACGACCCCGTATTGCCTATTAACGTGGAAAGCGACAGCCACAACGGCTGCATTAAAATCGTAAAAGATTTGTATTATTTCTTGCGCAAATACAGCTTCTTGAACATCGAGCCTTTGGAACAATTTATCGCAAAATGGCGCGGTGTAAAACGCGAAGAGGTTTTGGATAAATTGGAATCTTACAAACAATAAAACTCATTTTTGAAAATCATTAAATTTGTATATAGGAGTATCTCAATGAACGTACAAAAAACAACGATTAACGCACTCCGCATTTTGTCCGCTGAAGCGATACAAAAAGCGAACTCCGGCCACCCCGGTCTTCCCCTTGGTTGCGCGCCTATCGCGTACGCCCTTTTTCAAAACTTTTTGAAGGCGAACCCTAAGAATACCAAGTGGGATAACAGAGATAGATTCGTTCTCTCCGCAGGGCACGGCTCGGCTTTATATTATTCCCTTCTGCATTTATACGGCTATGACGTGACGAAGGAAGATTTGATGAATTTCCGTCAACTCGGTTCGAAAACGCCGGGACATCCAGAAGTGGGACATACTGCGGGCGTGGAAACCACGACGGGCCCTCTTGGACAAGGCATCGCAAACGCCGTCGGTATGGCTATGGCAGAAGCGCATCTTGCCGCTAAATACAACAAACCCGGCTTTGACGTCGTCGACCATTATACCTACGCTATTTGCGGCGACGGCTGTTTACAAGAAGGTATCTCCTACGAAGCTTGCTCTTTTGCAGGCACGCACGGGCTTGGAAAATTGATACTCCTTTACGACGACAACGATATCACCATTGAGGGCGATACCGACGTTACGTTTAAAGAAAACATCGGCGCACGTTTCGCCGCGCAAAATTGGCAGGTGCAACACGTTGATTTGGTTGCTTCCCCCGACGATATAGACGCGTTGAACGCCGCTATCGCAAACGCTAAGGCAAATACCCAAAAGCCTTCTATTATTATCTGCCATACCCGTATTGGGTACGGTTCTCCCTTAGAGGGCAGCGAAAAATCGCACGGCGCGCCCTTGGGTGAGGCAAATCTTGAAAAAACAAAACAAAAATTCGGTTGGAATTACGCGCCTTTTGAGTGTCCACAAGAAGTTTACGACCACTGCGCAAAGGCGGCGCAAGCCGTGGCAGACGCAGAGGCTGCTTGGGATAAAATGATGGCTGATTACCAAGCCGCTTATCCCGAACTTGCCGCAGCGTACAAGAGCGCGATGGCAGGTGAAAAACCTGATTTTGACGAAATCGACGGATTATACGAATTTGAAAAAGCGATGGCTACCCGTCAAGCGTCTTCGAAAGTATTGAATACGCTTGCGGCGAAAATACCTTCGCTGATGGGCGGTTCAGCTGACCTTGGCCCGTCCAACCTTACGGAAATGAAGGACACGGAAAACACGAAATACGGTTATTTCGCCGCAGACAACTTCGCAGGCAGAAACGTGCATTTCGGTATCCGTGAACACGCAATGGCCGCCATTGCAAACGGCTTACAATTGCACGGCGGTATCCAAGCGTACTGCGCAACCTTCTTCGTCTTCTCCGATTACTGCAAACCGTCTATGCGTTTGTCTGCATTGATGAATTTGCCCGTCGTTTATATTATGACGCACGATTCCATCGGCGTAGGTGAAGACGGCGCTACCCATCAACCCGTTGAACAATTGATTATGCTCCGTTCTATCCCCGGCATGAAAGTCTTCCGCCCCGCTGACGGCAAAGAAACGGCGGCGGCTTGGGTGTCGGCGCTTTCCGGCAACGAACCTACTACCCTCGTACTTTCCCGCCAAACGTTGCCGCAATGCGAAAACAGCAGCAAGGAAGCGTTGAAAGGCGGTTACGTATTAGAAGACTGCGACGGAACCCCCGACGTATTGCTCATTGGTACGGGTTCGGAAATCGATTTGTGCGTAAAAGCAAAAGCTGCCTTGGCTGAACGAGGCGTAAAAGCGCGCGTCGTTTCCATGCCTTGTATTGAAGAATTTGAAAAACAACCCGAGGCGTATAAAGCAAGCGTATTGCCGACGGACGTAAAAGCGAGAGTGTGCGTAGAAGCAGGTTCTTCGTACAGCTGGTATAGATACCTTGGCGATTGCGGCACGACCGTTTGTATGGACTGCTTCGGCGCTTCCGCGCCCGGCAACAAGCTGTTCCCCTACTTTGGTTTCACCGTAGAAAACGTAGTGGAAAAAGCCTTGGCCTCTATGGAAAAAGCGAAATAATAAGCAATCCCCTTGCTCGCCGCAAGGGGATTTTTTTACACAACTATCACGATTTTACAACATCGTTTTCGCAAAAGTATTGTAAAATAGAGATACTTAACAAACAAACCAACCAACCTTTTTCAAGGACCTCCATATAATTACGAAAACGCATACCCAACCACAGGGGTATGCGTTTTTGTTTGCCGTTTATTCCGCGTAGAAAAGTGAGATTGCCTCCTCTATTTGCGCCGTGTACGAAAGAGAGGACGAAACCGTTTGCGTACCGTCTGCCTGCGTAATGCCAACGCCGTGGATGCCGTACCGCGTTGCCGTCGGCCAAAATATTTCCGCCGTCGTTAACTTTACCGCGCCGCCGCCAAGTATGTTAAACGTCGTTTGCATTATTCCTTTTCCGTACGTTTTCGCTACGCCGTCCGCCGTTTGTACCAGACAAATATCCGCGTAATCGATAACCTCGTAGGCGTACATACACCCGATTAAACACTCTGACGCGGACGCCGTATTGTCATCCGCCAACACCATAATACGGCTATCGTCCAAGAAATAATCGTAATACACGTTATCCGTGGCGCGGAATTTACGCGTTTTCTCGCCGTAATCTGCGATTGCCGCAACGGGCTTATTCTCCCCCGACGTCTTGCAAAAATATTTTGCAATCTCTTGCATAACGTCCAAATAGCCGCCGCCGTTGCCACGAAGGTCTATGACCAAATCCTTTTTTCTTTCCCTACGGAAAACGGACATCGCGCTATTGAACGCGGCGTCGGCGTTGCCGTTAAATTGTACGATTTGTATATACGCCGTATCTTCATCCAAAACGGATAACGGCGTACCCACCTCTTTTTCTGCGTTCCCCTCGCCGTTAAACCCAAGCGAGCTATCGTTTGATTTATAATACACGTAATTCTCTATATACGCGCGTTTTTGCAAGGGCGCCGTTTTAATTTCTCCGTTTACCGTGCGCCATTGCATATAAAAATCACGACCGTTTGGCATTGCGTCTAAAAAAGAAGAAAGCGCAACGCGAGAATCGCAAGACTGCATTGCGTCTACGCTTTCACCTACCGCAAGTATTGTATCACCCCTCGTCAACCCCGCCTCCTCAGCGGCGGAATTGCCGGCAACTCGATAAATTTTTAAGCTTTGTTCGCCAGATAAAAAATAAACGCCGATGCCGTTTTGCTTGCCTTTGGCTTGCGCGCGCATCAAATCGTATTCTTCTTCCGTCATATACGCGGAATACGCGTCTAATACGTCGTCGTTTATCCCCTTATATACCGCCTTATAAAAATCGGCGTCGCTTTGACAAGAACCAGCTTCCTTTGCCGACGTTACCGATTGAAATACCGCGTTGTAAAACGCCTCGTCCGTGACGTCTTGATAGTATTCTTTTTGGATTTTTTTCTTGACCTTTATCAGTTCTCGAAATTCTTTATCCAAAGAAAGTAGGTGCGTGAAAAAACCTGCGCAAAAACACGCGGCGCCGATGCTGATTGCCAGACAAATATACAGCCATTTGGGTTTTTTGCGCTTTTTTTGGCGCGGGGGTTGCTCCCGCGCCGTCGTTGATTCCGTAGAGATATTCTCTTGTTCCTTTGTGGGTTCTTCCAAAAAATCGTCTTCCTTTTTCATAACGATTCCCCCCCCCGTTATATTTACTTTTCCAACAAACGATAAATAAGCGTAAGCACGCGAAACGAGACGGCGTCCGTAAACGTACGAATATTTAACCCCGTCGCTTTCTCAATTTTGTCCAGACGGTATAATAACGTATTTCTATGCATATATAAATTTCGCGAGGTTTCGCTGACGTTTAAGTTGCTGTTTAAAAATTCTTCCGCGGTGGAAAGCATCTCCTCGTCTTCTAAAATTTCGCGGAAGTTTTCGTCCGTTAAGTCGGCTAAATATTCCGCAAGCTTGGTGTTAGATACGTCTTCTAACATCTTTATGAGAATAAATTCCCTATACGAATACACGCCGCCGTTTTCCGCAAACGTTTCCGCGTATCGCAACGTTTCTAACGCACGCGCGTACGAGTGTGCTACGTCTTTGACGTCCCGCACCGTAGGACCTACCCCAACGGTGACGCGCACGCCAAATTCTTCCTGCAAAGATTGCACTAAAAATTCCGCGTAATCAACGGACGATTGATAATCGTTCCCTTTGGTGTCTGCGTATTTTACAAGCACGCATTCTTCTTCACTCATCGTGACAACGGTGTCTAAACTGTTGCCGCCGTACTGTTCGATAACGCCTACCATTTCGTCCAACAGCTTTGTGGCGCGTATCACGAGCGCGTAACAGGATACGTCCTTTACCGAGAATTTGGACGCGTATTTATAAATACCCAGCGAAGAACATTCCCCAAGCAAAATGCGCTTTAAGTAGTCCGTTTTAGAAAGTTCCGTTTCCTTATCCGCAAAGCTTTCGATATACGCAGGCAACAACGTCGCGTAATTACGCTGCGCTTCGTCTACGCCCGTCAATACGCCGATATAGCCCACCCCTTTAAACAAAAAACGGAAAAACGTGTGCGCGCCGTCGTCCGTGATGCCTTCAAACGCTCTTTCACACACCGTCACGCCCGACGGACGTTTCTTCTCTTCGTAATAGGTAAATTCTATCCCTAATTTTGCCGACGTTTCTTTGATGATTTTCTTCAACTCGTTCATTGCTACTCCCATACAGCCCAAACGGGCTTTGGCGGCGTTTTCGTTACGTACTTTACGTTACCCTCCTATTATACCCTAAAATAAAAAAAATTTCAAGACCTTTTTCACAATCTCTACGCGCGCGGCAAAAAAATTGCATTTTTTTCACAAAAAGCTAATAAAAAACTTTTTATACGTGTTGACAGAAACGTATAAAGATGTTATAATAATGTAAATAAGTATGTATATCGAAATTATAGGAGATTTATTATGCGCAACCTTTCTATGAAGGAACAAGACAAATCGACGGAAAACAAAGCTAAGAAAAACTTGGGTTACCGCGTTTTCGCAGCTATCCTTGCCGCGTTGTCTATCGGCATTTTCTTTATCCCTTGCATTTCCATTGGCCCGATTACCTATCTTGAAGAATTCCTCTTCAAAGTAATCGGCGAACTGTTTGGAAACGCGCCTTTTAAAGCGTTCGGTTTCTTACCCTCCTTCTTGATGAGTGGGTATTTATTGAACGATTTTGCTACTTGCATTTTCTATTTCTTCTTGCTGTGCTGCGTAATCACGCTCGTTTTAGGCGTCGTTGCCGTATTCTGCAAAAAGAAAGCGCCTACCCTCCTTCGCGTTGCTACGTATTTCTTCGCGGTGGGTTGCACGCTGCAAGCAGCTATCGTTGTTTCCTATTATTATATTGAATTCCGTTTGCTTGTATTGGATTATTTCTTCTTGGCGTTTGCCGCTTGCGCAGTACTCCTTTATTTCGTACTCGCTTGCATTAAATTGCGCAAAGGCGTTTGGTCGAATATGGCGCTTGGTATCTTTTCGATTATCGTTTGCGTCGCTATCGGTATGACCGCCGCTTTCGATTCCGACTCCATTTCTCAAGCGTTCAACGCAATGGGTTTGAATCACGACACCGTGAAACTTATTTTCGCCATCCTCGGCGCGGTGCTTATCGTTAACTATTTGTTATCCGCAATGCGTTTCATCCAAAAGAAGTGCGCCGTTGCCGATTTAATTCGCTACTGCGTAATGTTGGTGATTGCAGGGTTTATTACCTACGCGCAGCTTGCCAATAAAGACCGCGACGTAATCGTTCTTATCCTTGCCATCATCGCTACGGTAGTTACGTTGGGACAAATCGCGTTGACCATCTTGGAAATCGTGGCGAAGAAGAAAGCTTTGAAAAACGCCGTGGAAGAAGAAAACAAGGAATTGAACGCCGCTATCGCTGAAACGGCTACCGCAGAAGAAGTGTACGTGCGCGACGAATACGCAGAAGCTATCCCTTATACGGGCGGCCCCGTAGAAGGCGTGGAAATGGCAGAAGAAGTTGCTGACGAAGCTGCACAACAAACGGCTGCGCCTGAAACGCCTAAGGTGGAAACGGCTGATTATAATTTCTATAACACAAAGAGTTTCGACCCGTTTATCGCTTCCCTCTCCACCGAAGAAAGAAATCAATTTACCGAATTGTATATCCTTAATTATAAAGGAACTATGCCGGAAATTCCCAGCTATGAAGTGGGCGGCAACAATAAGGACTTCTTCCGCAAGGTATTTATTTACCTTGGTCAATACAGAGATAGAATCCCCGACGGATTGCTTTCGAAAATGTATGAATTCGCTTCCAAATTATAAGGACGCGCAAAAAAAAGAACCGATGCAAATCGGTTCTTTTTTTTTGCTCTTTTTATCGTTCTTTGATTTTAATCCTAACCGTTAACACCCCATCTGCGTTGGTGACGCGTTCTGCACAAACGCTATCGACCAAAAACAAGCCCCTGCCGTGTTCGGCGTATACGTCCGAACATACGCTATTTTGCGGGGGAATATACGCCGCGGAAGAGTGTATTTGCAAAACGACGAAGCCGTCTTCTATCTTACTTTGCATATTTGCCGTCCCCTTCGCGTGACGCAAAACGTTGCCAAGCAACTCGTTTGCGACCAACCGACAATCGAAGACGTTTTCCGCAGATAAACCAAAATCGGTGAGAAAACGGCAAAAAGCGGCAACCGATTGTTGCAACGTTTGATTGTCCCTCACCTCGAATTTTATCATATTTCTTCCCCTTGTACCGATTATAACACGTTTTGTAAACGCTCTTTTAATTTTAACAGTATTTTGCGCTCCATACGGGATACGAACATCTGCGAAACACCCAGACGTTTCGCCGTTTCACTTTGCGAAAGCTCGTCCACGTAACGGTATTTTACCAACGCTTTCTCCGTGTCGGAAAAATCGCGCATCTCCGCAAGCAGCGTTTCCTTTAACTCGAACTTCTCATACTTATCTTCCCTATCAGCAAGCAACGTATGCAAAGGCGTACTCTCTTCTCCGTCGTCTGCCGCGCTCGCTTTATCCAACGAGATAACTCCGCCCGTTTCCAACGCTTTTACCACGTCTTCTTCGCTGACGGAAAGCGCGTCGGCGATACGTTTTATCGTCGGTTTTACGCCGTGTTCCGTTTCGTATTCCGTAGAAAATTTCCGCGCGGCAATACCGAGCTCGCTTAACCGACGGGGCAGTTTTATCATACGCGCTTTATCACGGAAATAATTTTTTATCTCCCCCGTTATCGTCGGCGTGATAAACGTCGTAAATTGCATACCTAAATCGGGGTCGAATCTATCAATTCCACGCAAAAGCGCGTACGACGCAATTTGTTTTAAGTCGTCGTACTCAACCCCTCGCCCTACGAATTTTTTGGCGAGAATATCGGCTATGTAGAGATACTGCTCGGCAAGTTCGTTTCGAATACGAATATCGCCGCTCTCTTTGTAGAGCCTAAACAGCTCGATTGCCTTATCTTGCGCCATCGTATCAGCCTTCAAATACTATTTTCTCAACGTTTCCGTTTTCGTCCGTCGTAAACGTGACGTCACCAAGCAACGCGCCAAGCAACGCACGGGAAATATCGTCTTCCATACTATCTTCGCGCGTACCGACGTTTTCTTTGCCGCAAACTGCGCAAGAAAGCTTTTCCCCTACGCTAAAACGTAAATCCGCGCGCACAAAACCGTTCCTTTTTAATATCAAAAGGCTTTCCGTTACGCATACTTTATAATCTTCCGCCAAATCCACGTCAAAGCCCACAAGCGAGCATAAACCGCCTACCGTCAAGCGTACCGTCGTGAGATATTCGCCCGTTAAAGGCAAGGATACTGAAAAGTTTTCCATATTACGCTATCTCCATAATACTGTCTAACGAACAAATTAAAAACAGCTTTTTTATCTTCGCTTGCAAGCCGACAAGGCGCATAGCATATCCGTCCGCTTTTAACAGCTTTAATATCTTGACAAACGTGCCAAGCGTCGTGCTATCAATGAAATTTAAATGCGTACAATCAAAGACGATATCCGCAGGCGCGGCTTTATACGCGGAGATTACTTCTTCAAAAAACGTTTCCGCGTTTCCTAAATCAATATCGCCTGCAAGGGCGATTTGTAATTTTCCGTCGCTTACACCGACGATTTTTACTTCTTCCATACGTTTTGCTCCTAAAATAGTTTCCTTTTTATATTATACCACCACGACACCCACTTTCAAACGATTTACGCCATAATCGGGATAATATTGCCTATTATACCGATAACTACCGCTATCGCGTACGTACAGACGATTAACAGCGCGTTCCGTTTCCATTTGCGAGTGTTTTTCAACAAAACAACAAAACCCATACCTGCGTTGGCGCACAGCCCTGATACAAACGAGCCGAACGTGATTCCGCCTTCCAAAAACGTTTCCGTAATGACTACGCTGGACGCGCAATTGGGAATAAGCCCTACACCGCACGTAATCAGCGGCTGAATAAAACGATTGCGTTGCATAAACGCTGAAAACGCGGCTTCGCCTACCGTGTGGATAATTGCCGTCAACACGAAATTTACTAAAAAGACGAAAATCGCCACCTGCAACGTATGCAACAACGGGGAAAGAATATATTTCTTCCAAACCGTATCTCCGTGCGTCTTTCCGCAAGGGCATACGTCGCCGATTTGCCGTTCTTCCAAATATCGCGACATAAAAATCTCGTGCGTGGTGTTCGGCTCGCTTTTAGACGTGGTTTGCGCCGCTACGCATACCTGATTCCGTCCTAAAAGACGCATCGCTACGTCTGCGCCGTATCCTACCAGCACCGACACGATTATCTTGACGCCCAGCGTTGGCAACACCCATTTCGCGCCCGCGCCGTCCGACAATAAAATGATAAACGCTTCGTCGCTCGTGGAAAAAAAGATGGCGAGCAACGTGCCTATCGTGATGTATTTCCTTTCAAACAGTTTTGCCGCCATTACCGAAAAGCCGCATTGGGGGACTAACCCCGTAGCCGCGCCGACAAGCGGACCGAGTTTGCCGTTAAAACGATTGGCGTTTTGTAAATTTGCCTTACTCTCCAACAATTCGATAAGAATATAAATGAGCAGCACCCAAGGCAAAAGCGGCCACGTATCGTTTAACGCGTGCAATATAAATTCCCAAACGTGTCCCATACCGTCACCCTATTTCTTGATTGGATTTTGCGGCGTAGACAGGGTTGCCGACAACGGAATTGACGCTTTTGCATTGAGCGTCATATCCGCAACGTTACCGAGTGAATATTGCACCAGACCTTCTGCCGCTATCATCGCCGCGTTATCCGTACAAAAACGCCTTTCCGGCAAAACGAGCGTCAACCCTTCTTTTTGACACGCCGTTTGCAAGGCTTGTCTTAAATATCCGTTTGCTACTACGCCCCCGCCTGCCGTGACGCAAGTAACCCCTTTCTCCTTTGCCGCAGACACCGTTTTTTCTACCAATACGTCCAGCGCCGCGCTTTGGAAAGACGCCGCTACGTCTGCTTTGTCGTACGTTTCGCCCTTTTGCTCTTTCGTATGACAATAATTGATAACCGCCGTTTTTAAACCGCTATACGAGAAATTATACCCCCCACCGCCTTTGAGCATTTTCGGCATAGGGATAACCGCTTCGCCGTCCTTTGCCAAACGTTCGATATTAGGGCCGCCGGGGTATTTTAAACCGAGTACCCTCGCTACTTTATCAAACGCCTCGCCGACTGCGTCGTCCAGCGTTGCGCCTAAAATTTCGAATTCTGCCTCCGATTTGGTGTGCAACACCGCCGTATGGCCGCCGCTTGCCAAAAGGGTGATAAACGGCGGTTGTAAACTGTTTTCACATAAATATGCCGCCGCTAAATGGCCGCGGATATGATTGACGGCTATCAACGGTTTATTGAGCGCAAACGCAAACGCTTTGGCAAACGATACCCCGACAAGGAGCGCCCCCAAAAGCCCTGCGCCGTACGTCACCGCCACGGCGTCGATTTCGTCGTACGTAATCCCAGCGTTTTGCACCGCTTTTTCCACCACTTTCGCTATCGCGTCCGTGTGCGCGCGAGAAGCGATTTCGGGAACGACGCCTCCGTACAACGCCTGAATATCCGCCGACGAAGCGATTTCGTTGGAAAGCACTTTGCGGCCGCATATCACTGCCGCCGCCGTTTCGTCACACGAACTTTCTATGCCCAAAATTATCGGGTTCTCTTTTTTCTCCAATACAGGTGAATACATACGTTACCTTTAATGAAAGAGAGGTATTGCACCTCTCTTTTCTTACGATTTTTTCAAATAGTCGATGACAAAGCCGTGAATTTCACCGTCCATAACCGCCTGCACGTCCCCTTTTTCATAGCCCGTGCGATGGTCTTTCGCCATCGTGTAAGGACAAAATACGTAGGAACGGATTTGCGCGCCCCACTCGATTTTTTTCACGTCCCCTTTCATCGCCGCAGCTTCCGCTTGGCGTTGTTCTATCTTCTTTTCCAACAGCTTCGAACGCAACATATTAAAACACATTGCTTTATTTTGCAGCTGCGAACGCTCGTTTTGGCATTGTACCACGATGCCCGTGGGGAAGTGCGTGATACGCACGGCAGAAGCCACTTTATTGACGTTTTGTCCACCTGCGCCGCCAGAGTGATAAATATCGATACGGATATCGTCGTCGTTGATTTCCACCTCGTTATCGTCCTCGACTTCGGGCATTACTTCCAACGAGCAGAAGGAAGTTTGTCGACGTTTATTGGCGTCGAAAGGAGAAATACGGACAAGACGGTGTACGCCCATCTCCGCTTTCAAATACCCGTACGCATTTTCGCCTTCTACCCTAAAATCCACGCTCTTAAACCCAGCGCCGTCGCCTGCTTCTCTATCGAGTTCGTATACCTTGAACCCCATTTTTTCGCAATAGCGACAATACATACGATAGAGCATTTGACACCAATCGCACGCCTCCGTACCGCCCGCGCCTGCGTGCAGGCTGAGCATTGCGTTATGGTTATCGTACGGACCTTTGAGTATCGCGCGAATACGCATATCTTCAATGTCCTTTTCCGCTATCGAAAGCATTTCGTCAAGTTCTTCTATCAAACTTTCGTCGCCCGTTTCCTCGATTAAATCGACGACGTCTTCGGCGTCTTTCAGCGCCGTTTCGCCCTTTTCGTACGCGGTGATTTTATTGCGGATACCGGAAATTTCTCTACCGATTTTGGTGGATTTTTCCAAGTCTTGCCAAACGTCGGGGTTTTCCTGTTCCTTTTCCAGCTCCGCAAGGCGCGGACGCAAATGCACGATATCCAAAGCGTATTCCGCTTCGTTAAGCACTTCTCGCATCCCTTGAATTTTTAATCTGTAATCGTCAGCTTTAAACATATTTCGTCCTATTTATTCCGCTTTATTATCGTCCGTTTTCGTGTTTTTTTCTTGCGCTTTTTGCATCGCTTCTTTATACGAGCTCATTTGCGTAAGCGGCGTGGGCATTTGACGGCGGAACGGCCTCGCCGCAGGTCGCGCAGGATTGGACGGCAACGCTTGGGCAGGCTTCGCGCCTACCGGCGGTTGCGCCGCTTGCGGTGCAGGACGAATTTCTATCTTCGCTTTCAAAAGTACGCTTATCGTCATACGTTGAATACGCGCTATCATTTCGTCGAACATATCGAAGCCCTCTTTCTTATACGAGATAATGGGGTCTACCTGTCCGTATGCGCGCAAACTGATACCTTTGCGAAGTTGGTCCATTGCGTCGATATGGTCTATCCAATTTCTATCTACGTTCATAAGAAGAATTCTGCGTTCCATTGCGTAGAAGTCAACGCCCATTTCTTTCAGCTCTTCTATCTTCTTTTCGTATTCCTTTTCAACTTTCTTGGAAATCTTCTTTAAAGCGAGCTCGTAATCCCACTTAATAAGGCGTTCCCTCGTCACGTAATTCGTGCCCTCAGGCAATACCTTCGCTTCGAGCGCGGCGTTGAGTTCTTCCTCGTTCCAAAGCTCGGGCATGTCTTCCACGTTGACTGCCGCAGAAAGCGTTTCCGCCACGTAATCGGGAATATATTTCAAGACTTGTTCGTGTACGTTTGCGCCGCGAAGTACGTTCATACGTTCTTCGTACATAACGATACGTTGTTTGTTCATAACGTCGTCGTACTGCAAAACGTTTTTACGGATACCGAAGTTTTTACCTTCTATCGCGCGCTGCGCGTTTTCAATTCCGCGCGAAAGCATACGCGATTGCAAACACGTGTCTTCGTCGATTTTAAAGAAAGCGTACAACGCCTTCATACGTTCGCCACCGAAACGCATAACCAACTCGTCTTCCAAGGACAGGAAGAATACCGACATACCGATATCCCCTTGACGACCTGCACGACCACGAAGCTGATTGTCGATACGGCGCGATTCGTGACGTTCCGTACCGATAATGCAAAGACCGCCCGCCGCAATAACTTGTTCCTTTTCCGCGTCCGTTTCTTTTTTGTAATAATCGTAAACTTTCTTATAACGTTCGCGAAGCGCTTTAATCTCGTCGCTGACATCCGTGATGTACGTGCTGATAGCCAGCTCGATATCCTCGTGCGCCGCGCCCTCTTCACGAAGACGTTTTTTCGCCAAATATTCGGGGTTGCCACCCAGCAAGATATCCGTACCGCGGCCTGCCATATTGGTGGAAATCGTTACCGCGCCAAGACGACCTGCTTGCGCAACGATTTCTGCTTCGCGTTCGTGATTCTTTGCGTTCAAAATGTTATGCTTTACGCCGTTTCGTTTCAACAAACGGGAGATTTCTTCCGATTTATCTACGGACGAAGTACCTACCAAAATCGGTTGGCCGCTTTCGTGGCGTTGCATAATTTCGTTGACGATGGCGCGTTTTTTGCCGTCCGTCGTCGAATATACCATATCGGGCAAATCGACGCGCTTGATGGGACGATTGGTGGGTATCTCGACAACGTCCAACGAATAAATCGTTCTAAATTCCGCTTCTTCCGTTTTCGCCGTACCCGTCATACCCGAAAGCTTTTTGTATAAACGGAAATAGTTTTGGAAGGTTATCGTAGCGTACGTCTTGTTTTCGCTGCGTACTTCTACCCCTTCCTTCGCCTCAATCGCTTGGTGCAAGCCGTCCGAATAACGACGACCTATCATTAAACGGCCCGTAAATTCGTCTACGATAACGATTTCACCGTCGCTGACGATATATTCTTCGTTTAAATGGAAGAGTTTGTGCGCTTTGAGCGCTTGTTGGATATGATGGTTTAAATCGGCGTGTTCGATTTCCGCAATGTTATCGATACGGAAAAATCTTTCCGCTTTTCTTGCGCCGCTTTCCGTGAGTTCTACCGTCTTATCCTTACGGTTGATAATATAATCCCAATCCCTTGCCATCGCCAAAGATTTTTTGCCCTCGGGCGCGTTGGCAAGCGCGGCAAGACGTTTTTCTTCACGTTCCGCTTCGTAGTTCGCTTGTTCTTCCAACGTCATCTTCGTATAATCGACGTATTCTTCTTCGTCGTCTTCTTCCACGACTTGTTTCTTCTTTTTCTTATTCGCTTTCCGCGCGTTCGCCGCTTCCGTTTCCGCTTCTTTTAACTCGTCGTCGAAGCCGCCCGTAAACGTACGGACAAGCTTATCTACCTGCACGTACAAATCGGAGGATTTTTCCCCTTTACCAGAAATGATAAGCGGCGTCCTCGCTTCGTCGATAAGAATAGAGTCCACTTCGTCCACGATGGCAAACGTTAAATCGCGCTGTACCATTTTGGAAAGGTCGGTTTTTAAATTGTCACGAAGATAATCGAAACCGAATTCGTTATTCGTTCCGTAAATAATATCGCATTTGTACGCGTCGCGTTTTTGGTTGTCGTCCATACCGGGCACGACGACGCCTACCGTTAAGCCCATAAATTTATGCACTTTACCCATCCACTCGGCGTCGCGTTTGGCAAGATAATCGTTTACCGTGACGATATGCACGCTTTTCCCCGATAACGCGTTGAGATAGGCAGGAAGCGTCGACACGAGCGTCTTACCTTCACCCGTACGCATTTCTGCAATACGGCCTTGATGCAAACAAATACCGCCGATGATTTGTACACGGAAATGGCGCATCCCTAAAACACGCTTTGCCGCCTCTCTAAGCACCGCGAACGCGTCGTATAAAATATCGTCTAACGTTTCACCGTTTTTCAAACGTTCCTTTAAAACGCCCGTTTGCGCTTGCAACGTGCTATCGTCCATCGCTTGATACTTCGGCTCTAACGCTTCCACTTGGTCTGCCATTTTATTCAGCTTTTTCAAATTCTTTCTGCCATAGCCGTTTTTAATATAACGAATAAGTCCCATGCATTTATCTCCATATTTGATTTGCTTATTTTCTTTTCCTATGCCGCAAAAGCGCGTAGCGCTTATACGCCGTCTATTCTATTGTACAATATTTTCCACGAAATTCAAAGCGTTTTCAACTGTTTTCCAAGAAAATTTAGGCGGAAAAGCTACGCTTTTGTCGTTTTTGTAAACATATCGTTTATTTATACCCGTTTCTGCCCGCCTTTAATACGATTTGCAAAAGAAATACCCTTCCCTCGCCCTTTTTTTATGCAATCTTTCCTTCTACACCCTTTTCTCATTGACATACCGCCAAAAAAATGCTATACTATCATAAATTCTACAAGGATTCGTATGATTATGAGTAAAGTTATCGTCCCCAAAGATTATCAATCTGCGCTTGGTATGTACGACACGCAAACCGCTATCGGGCTTTTGAAACGTACGTTTGAAGAACGTCTTTGTTTGGCGCTCAACTTAAAACGTGTTTCCGCGCCCCTTTTCGTTGACCCTACCACGGGCTTGAACGACGATTTAAGCGGCGTGGAAAGAGCCGTTCGTTTCGACCTTAAAGAAACGGGAAAAGACGCCGTCGTCGTGCACTCGCTTGCCAAATGGAAACGTATGGCATTGCAACAATACGGCTTTTCCGCAGGCGAAGGGCTGTACACCGATATGAACGCTATCCGTCGCGACGAGGATATGGATAACCTCCACTCCGTCTATACCGACCAATGGGACTGGGAAAAAATTATCACCCCTGAAACGAGAAACGTCGAGTATCTTAAAAAAGTGGTGCAAGGCATCGTCGGCGCAATTTGCGATACTTTGGATTATTTGAAATGCCGCTATCCTCAAATTGACGTGGATTTGACGCGCACCGTGTATTTTATCACCGCGCAACAGCTGGAAAACGAATACCCGAATTTGTCGGCAAAAGAAAGGGAAAACGCTTGCGTAAAAGAACATAAAACGGTGTTCATTATGCAAATCGGGGATAAACTCGCCTCAGGAAAACCGCACGATTCCCGTGCGCCCGACTACGACGATTGGACGCTGAACGGCGATATTCTGTTTTGGAACGATATATTGGATTGCGCTGTGGAAATCTCGTCCATGGGTATCCGTGTTGACGAAAAAGCTTTGGACGAACAACTGAAAAAAGCAAACGCTGACGAAAGAAGAGAATTACCTTTCCATAAGGCGTTATTGAACGGTCAACTCCCCTTGACGATTGGCGGCGGTATTGGGCAATCACGCCTTTCTATGTTACTGCTTGGCAAGGCGCATATCGGCGAAGTGCAGGTGTCGCTTTGGGATGAAGAAACGAGAAAGGTTTGCAAAGAAAACGGCATCGTTTTATTATAAACCGAAAAATATGTAAAAACGCGGACGAGCAAACTCGTCCGCGTTCTTTTTATTGATAACGGTTATAAATATTTTTTCAAGCTTTCCGCTTTATCCGTCTTTTCCCAAGCAAAGCCTTCCCGTCCAAAGTGTCCGTACGCCGCCGTCGCCGCAAATATCGGTTGACGAAGACCTAACGATTGAATAATCGAATACGGACGCAAATCAAATTCCTTTTTCACGATTTCCACAAGCTTATCGTCGGCAAGCTTACCCGTGCCGTGACTATCCACGAAGATAGAAACGGGATTTGCCACGCCGATAGCGTACGCCACTTGAATTTCAAACTCGTCTGCGAGCCCTGCCGCAACCATATTTTTGGCAATATAACGGCAATAGTAGGCTGCGCTTCTATCCACCTTCGTGCTGTCCTTGCCGGAAAAAGCGCCGCCGCCGTGCGCGCATCTGCCACCGTACGTGTCTACGACGATTTTTCTGCCCGTTAAACCGCTGTCTCCTTCAGGGCCGCCGATTTCAAATCTTCCCGTCGGGTTGACGAATATCTTCGTATTCTCGTCCATTAACTCCGCCGGAATAATTTCGTCGATGACGTACTTTTTCATATCCGCGCGGATTTGCTGCTGGCTAACGACTGCGTCGTGCTGCGTCGATACGACTACCGTATCCACACGTTTCGCTACGTGGCCGTCGTATTCTACCGTTACCTGCGTTTTTCCGTCCGGACGAAGATAGGTGAGAAGTCCGCTTTTTCTAACGTCCGTTAACCGTTTTGCAAGCTTATGGGAAAGCGAAATCGTAAGCGGCATCAACTCTTCCGTTTCACGGCAGGCATAACCGAACATCATACCTTGGTCGCCTGCGCCGATTTGGTCTGCCTCGTCCCCGCCTGCTTTCTTCTCGACGGACGCGTTTACCCCCATTGCTATATCGGGAGATTGGCTATGTATCGCCACTATAATTTTGCATTTATCATAGGCAAACGTGCCGAAATCGTAACCGATTTTTTGGATGATTTCTCTTGCTTTCGCTTCGTAATCCACTTCCGCCGTCGTCGTTACTTCGCCCATAATCAACAACGTATCAAACGCTGCCGAACATTCGATTGCCGCGCGCGCCGTAGGGTCGAGCGTTAAAATAGCGTCTAAAATGCCGTCGGAAATATTATCGCAAACTTTATCGGGATGCCCTTCCGTAACGCTTTCGCTAGTAAAAAACTTTTTCACGTAAAAAATCCTCTTTTTAACATAGTTCTTCGCCGTAAATTGGGATTTACGGGGAAGTTCCCACTACGGAAAAGCTTTTGCTTTTCTCTCGGGATTTTTATTATACCGCATTTGCGCGGCTTTTGTCAACTTATTATGCTATACGTTGTCACTCGCTTGCAAAAAAAAATCAAATATGGTATAATATTCTTATGGATACAAGCCTTTCTAACTCACTTCAAAATTGCAAGCTTTGCCCCGTGGCGTGCGGCGCGAACCGCCTGACGGGCGTCGGTGCGTGCGGCGTAACGGGACTACGTATCGCCAAATATTATTTGCACCCGTTTGAAGAACCGTGCATTTCCTTTCAAAAGGGCAGCGGCACTATCTTTTTTTGCGGTTGCAATCTTCGTTGCGCGTTTTGTCAAAATTACGAAGTGTCTAGGGCGCAACGCGGCAAAGAGATTACGCCTGCGCAACTTGCGGATATTTTCAAGGAATTAGAGGATATGGGCGCGGAGAATATCTCGCTCGTTACCCCCTCCCACGTCATAGCGTATTTGGAAGAGGCGTTCCGTATATATCAACCGAAAATTCCCGTCGTCTATAACAGCGGCGGTTATGAAAACGTCGATACCTTGCGGCGTATCGACGAATATATTGATATCTATTTGCCCGATTTGAAATTTTATTCCCCCACCCTTTCTAAACGATACTTGGGCAAGGAAGATTATTTCGACGTCGCCAGCGAGGCAATTTCCTTTATGGCTAAAAAGCCGTTACGAATAACGGACGAGGGAAAAATGCTGTCGGGCTGTATCGTACGACATCTCGTTATGCCCCTTTGCACCGCTGATTCGAAAGCGCTGCTCCGTTGGTTTCGCGGCGCATTGCCAAAAGCGACGTATTTGAGTTTGATGAGCCAATATACTCCGTTTGGAAATATAGAAAACTTCCCCGAACTGCAAAGACGCATCACCGCCAGAGAATACAACGCCGTCGTAGACGAGGCGTTTGCGCTGGGCATCGATAATTTGTTTTTACAGGAACGGGATTCCAGCGGCAAGGCGTATATCCCGTCTTGGGATTTTTAATCGAATACTTTCGCTTTCAAACGAGTGATTTCACTAACCAGCTTTGCCGCGCGTTTCGGCGTGGCAAACGACAGTTCTTCTTCCTTGCGACGAATAACCCGCAGTCTTTTTTGAACGCTATTCCTCTCCACGATAGTAGTATACGTATTTCTACGTGGACTATCCTTTTTTTCACTCCCGTATTTTATTTAGGTGATGATATGCTCATATGCGCTGACAAAGTACAATTCGGGTTCAACGGCGAAACGCTGTTGGACGGCGTTAGCTTTACTATAAACGAAAACGAACGCATCGGGCTAATCGGCGGAAACGGCGAAGGAAAAACGACGCTTATCCGTTTATTGCTTGGAGAACTGGAACACGAACAAGGCACTCTTTTCGTGAAAAACGGCATACGCATCGGCTACCTCGCGCAAAACGGCGGATATGAATCTTTCAATACCGTTTTTGATGAAATGCGCGCCGTCTTCACCGAAGATATACAAGCCGTAAAACAACTGGGCGAAATTGAAAACGCCATCGCTCAAACCACGGAAAATACTGCGGAATATCGCGCGCTTTCTGCGAAATACGAAACGTTACAAAAGAAAATTGCCGCCAGAGATAGCTGGAATTACGAAGTAAAAATCCGTACCGTATTGAACGGCATGGGCTTTGACAAGGCTTACGAACAAAACATAGCCACTATGTCGGGCGGAGAAAAGACGCGGCTGAAACTGTGCCGATTGTTATTGGAAGAACCCGAGTTATTGATTTTAGACGAGCCGACAAACCACCTTGATATGAAAACTTTGTTTTGGCTGGAAGAATACCTCGCCGCCTTTAAGGGCGCTATGCTTATCGTTTCCCACGACAGATATTTTTTGGATAAACTGGTGACGCAAATTTACGAGCTGGAAAACAAAAAATTATCCGTTTTCAAAGGGAATTATTCCAAATATAAAACGCTGAAAGCGGAAAAGGTGGCGCGACTTCTTAAAGAATACGAAAAGCAGCAGGAAGAACGGGCGCATATGCAAGAATACGTAGACAGAAATCTCGTACGCGCGTCTACCACGAAAATGGCGCAATCTCGCAGAAAAGCCCTCGAAAAAATGGAGCTTATCGAAAAGCCGTCCTTGCCCCTTACGCCGCCACGTTTTCTTTTTTCCTACGCGGAAAAACCGTATGAAAAAGTGTTAGACGTACAGCATTTGCAACTGCGCGTCGGGGATAAAACTTTGTTACGCGATTGTTGCTTTACCCTTACCCGCGGCGACAAATGCGCCGTCGTTGGGGATAACGGCACGGGAAAATCCACCTTATTAAAAACCTTACTTACTGAAAAAAGTGACAAGATAAAATGGGGACGGTTTGTGAAAGCCGCATATTACGACCAGGAAAACGCCAATTTATCCCCGGAAAATACCGTGCTTGCCGAATTGTGGGAACGCCACGTCTTATGGGACCAAACCCGTGTGCGCGCAACCCTTGCAAGAGTGGGTTTACCTGCCGAAGATATGGATAAAAAAGTGCGTATGTTGTCGGGCGGCGAAAGGGCAAAATTGGCGCTTGCCGTGTTTGAAAGCGAAAACGCAAACGTACTGTTTTTGGACGAACCTACCAACCACCTCGACTTGGCGGCTAGGGAGAGTTTGGAAAACGCATTGAAAGCCTTTGAAGGCACTATTCTTTTCGTGTCGCACGACAGATATTTTATCCGCGCAATTGCAGGCAAAATTTTGGAGATAGAAAACGGGAACGCCAATTGCTTTTTGGACGATTACGATAGCTATACTACGGCAAAAAAGGACGCTTTAAACAACCCTCAACCCGTACATACCCCTATTGTTTCGACAAAATCCGCGCACAAAGATAGCTATTACCGCAGCAAGGAAGAACGCGCGGCAGACGCGCGCAGGCAGACGCGTATTAAAAATATTGAAAAGGAAATTACCGCTTTGGAAGCGGAAGAAACGCAAATCAACGAGGAGATTTCTTCCCCTGACGTTGCCGCCAACTTCCCCCTTTTAAGCGAAAAATGCAAGAGATTGGAAGACATAAAAAACCGTCTGGAAGAATTATACGGCGAATACGAAACGTTGATTTGAAAATTTTTATATAATTCTTCTTGACAAATGCCTTTATATATGATATCATTTTAATATCATTATAAACAAGGAGCAATTGTTATGCAAGAAATTATTTTGAAAAGCAAGAAACACGGTATGCTGACGTTAATCGTCTGTATCATCGTCGAGCTGGCGTCTATCGCCGCCTTTATCGCTGGTGCTGCGATGGAAAACGGCGGTTTAGCGGTTGCAGGCGCGATAGTTGCGTGTATCGGGTGGATTCCCCTTTGCGGCTTACGTATCTTAAAGCCGCAAGAAGCGTTGGTGCTTACCCTGTTTGGGAAATATATCGGCACGATTAAGGGCGAAGGTTTTTACGCCGTCAACCCCTTCTGCGTTGCCGTGAACCCTGCGGCGAAAACGAAACTGAACCAGAGTGGCGACGTGGATAAATCTGCGCCTATGTCCGCAACGGAAATGAAGATGGCGATGCTCGATAAAAAGATTTCGCTGAAAATTATGACGCTGAGTAATAACCGTCAAAAAATCAACGATTGTCTGGGCAATCCCGTAGAAATTGGAATAGCGGTGACGTGGCGCGTCGTTGACACAGCGAAAGCGGTGTTTAACGTGGATAATTTTAAGGAATATCTTTCCTTACAATGCGACAGCGCTCTGCGCAATATCGTACGCGTGTACCCCTACGACGTTGCACCCGGCGTGGATACGACGGGCGACGGCGTTGAGGACGACGGTTCGCTTCGTGGCTCAAGCGAAGTGGTGGCAGCACGTATTCGCGACGAAATTCAAAAACGCGTGGACGAGGCTGGTATCGAAATCGTGGAAGCGCGTATTACGTACCTTGCGTACGCCCCTGAAATTGCTGCTGTGATGTTGCAAAGACAGCAGGCATCCGCCATTATCGATGCCAGAAAGATGATTGTTGACGGCGCAGTGGGTATGGTAGAAATGGCGTTGGAAAAACTCAATGAAAACCAAATCGTGCATTTGGACGAAGAGAGAAAGGCGGCGATGGTATCCAACCTGTTGGTGGTGCTGTGCGGAAATCACGATACGCAACCTATCGTCAACACGGGCAGTTTATACTAATCCATAAAAAATTTATACGCACTCCAAGGAAGGTGTCCATATGAACGATAACCAAAAAAAACAAATCCCCTTACGCTTATCGCCGAAACTTTACGAAGCTGTGGCGGCTTGGGCGGAGGATGATTTCCGTTCCGTGAACGGACAAATTGAATATTTACTTTCCGAGTGCGTGCGGCAACGCAAGAAAAACGGAAAGTACGTGTCCGATGAAATAGACGTACCGCCTGAACTGGATATTTGATTACTCAAAAGCATAAAAAACACCCCTTGAAAGAAATCTTTCAAGGGGTGTTTCGTTTGATTTATCAGCGTTATTTTCTAATATGCTTAATCGTTCTATGTCTTGTAATTGTGCCAAGAATATGACGTTTGGGCGCGTTTTCTTCCGCTTTCGCCACGGCAACCTCTTCCACAACTTTCTCTACGACAACTTCTTCTTTTACCGTTTCTTCGACAACCTCTTCGATGGCCGCTTCCGCTGTTACCGCTTCTGCGCGAACGCCGTCGGAAAGGCTGACGTTGCCTACGATTTTGATTAAGCCTTCTTCGTAAAGCTGCTTATCCGATTTATAAGGAATCGTATAATCTACCGCTTCGTAGTTTTCGTTCTTCTCCAAATCGGCAAGCACGATATCAATGAGCTCTTTCGCGAATTTCACGCCACGGCTGGATTGCACCTTCACCATCATAGGCGTATCTTCGTATTTCTTCGTGTCGCCCATATATTTGGGGAAATACTTGCTGTCTTCGTATTGCTTATAATCGAGTGCGAAGAAGGCAACGAGCGTTTTACCTCTTACCGCCAAGCGAATTCTCGCTTCTCTATGCGCAGAGAACGTTTCGTAGTTCCAGCTTGCGCGAGCGCTTATCTTCTTGTATTGCAAGATATAATTCTTTAACTCGTTGTAATATCCCTTCTTTTCTTCTTCCAAGTGGGATACTTTTGCAAAGAAATGGCGCTTGATATACGAAGCAAACGCTTCGTTGCTAAGGATTTCGTCAATGTCCATCACCGGCTTTTCTTCTACGGCGGGTTCGTCGAAGATTTCTTCGATTTCCACTTCTTCAATGACGAGTTTTTCCGTCTTTTCTTCCGCAGCCGCCTCTTCAACGACAGGCGTTACCGCAACGACGTCTTCTACGACGGGTTCTTCTTTCGCCGTTTCGTTTGCAACGACTTCTTCCACGACGGGTTCTTCTTTCACCGCTTCGTCTTCGACGATTTCTTCCACGACGGGTTTTTCCACTTCAAACGCGTCGGTAATCTTCGGCAGACGTTTTACCCAGATTAAATCGCGCGTTGCGTAATAGAACAAATGGTAAACGCTGTCGCAATCTACGCAGAAATAATCTTTGTCGTCGGGCGAAACGAACTTAGAACCGCAAACGGGACATATCGACGTATATATCGACAACGAGCCTTCCGCCAAAAGCGTGAACTTTTTAAGCAATTCCGCAAACAAGTCGATAACGTTGCCGTTTGCAGGTTGAATATGCAAAACGCCTTCGCCGCTTACTTCTACGTCCGTAATCAACCACGCCCTTCTGTCTTCCAAGTTCGCCTCGGCTTTGTACTGTTGGAATATTTCCTCTACCGTTGCTCCCTCTTTCAACTCGTCACAAGAGGTGTGTACCACTTTGATAAAATGCTGAATCGAACTACCGCTGACGAGGTTTTTAACGGTGATAGAGAAATCACTCTTATCCCCCAACGCCATATCGATTTGAAAAGGTTCTCTGATAAACGTGATTTTTTCAAATTTTACCCTTGCTGAGTTGCTGATAAGGATTTCTTCGTCAGGATTTTCGCAAGCAAAACCAATTCTGTTGAGCGCGCAAATCATATTGACAACCGCGAATCCATTGAACATATTGCTGGGAGAAGTGAATTCCGCATCTCTCTTGAGATAGTTCAAATAGAACTCGTAACAATAATTATAATGCTTGTCGTGCAACAGGATGTTGGTGAGCTTTAAGCCGAGTTCGTTAAACGTGCCTGCTTTTTTACAAGCTTTATAGATGGGGGTTTGCATCAATGCAATCAAGTTCTTTTTGCTTTTAAGCAGCGATTCTAAAACGCTTACTCTTACGTCCGCAGTAGCCATAATGACGGGCACGCCGCCTTCCGCCTCTGCATAGTTGAGATACGCATCCCCGGGCAAACCCAACACGTCCGTTCTATGGGTAATGTTCCAGTTGAACGTTTCGATGCCCTCTTGGATTTTGCTGATTTTTTTGCCCAATACTTTCAACAATTCGTCCATCAAGAAGGAGATGAAACGATTTTCATAAATCGCGTAATCGTCTTCGTACACGAACGTGTGTACGAATTCGGGCGAGGTATCCAGCGCCTTCGTTTTCCAAAGCTTGCTGTCTTTATAGTTCATACGCAACGTTTCGTTGTTGATATGCGACGCAACGGCAATGTTTTGGATAATTTCCTCTTGTTTTAAGAAGATGTGCGGGTCTTTAAAAATAGCGCGGATATGTGTAATAACGCTTGCAATGCTGGAAGCAAAAACGCTGTCGTTCGTTACGACCGTATCTTCGCCTTCTACTATGTGATACCCAAACTGCCCTTTGTCCATATATTGGATGACAGATTTTACGGGCACTTTATAGCGACAGTTTGCAAGCTTTCTTGTAAACAGTTTTAAGATTTGGTGATTATCACTCATATATTACACCAACCTTTTCAGGATTTTCGCAATGATACGCTCGGTCTCTACCATCACACCTTTACCGTACGTGGAGTTCAACAATTTGGTGAGTTTGATTAACTCGTCTTTTACGTAGTCTTCAAACACCCCTTCCAATTTGCGGAGTACTTTGCTGGCAAGCATAAAGTCAAGCGCAGCTTCTTTCGTTCCGCCGAGCGCCACGTATACGGGCACGAATTGAGTGATTTGCACCATAATACGGTTACCAAAACGGATATCGAACGCGTCTCTGATGAAATCGCAAATATTGAGGAATCTTTCCGTATCCAAAGCGGATAAGCAATATTTTTCGTTTGCTTTCGCTTCGTCGAACAATTCTTGCAATTTTTCCGAACTGATATTGATAGGGTCGGATATGTAATTGCTGCTTATCTTGTTAACTCTCTCTCTAAATACGAGAGTGATAGCTCTGTCGTATACTTTGTCTGTGATGATGAACGTCGAGTCGTCCGTGTTTGCCGTACCGATGAACCACGTGTTTGCGGGAATCGTTACGTAACCGTCCGTAAGGTGATTGGGCAATCTTTGACCAAGTTCCGGGTCGTATACTTTGATTTTCCATTCTTCCTTCGGATATTCCAAGATGGAAAGGAAATCGGCAAAATAATACTCGATACGAGAAAGGTTCATTTCGTCGAGAATCATCATCGTCGTCTTATCGGTGTAGGATGCAGAATACAAATCGCTTAAGAAATCGGTGATTTTGAACGTCTTGGTAAATTCGCTGTAGAAACCAAGTACGTCCGTTTTATCTCTCCACGTCGATTGTACGGGCGCGAAGAATACGTTGCTGCCGGTAAATTGAGAGAACATACGGGGCATCAACGATTTACCCGTACCACTCAAACCTTGTAAAATAAGCAAACGGCTGGTCGCCAAACCTGCAACGAACGCACGCAATACGGGCAATTCGTAATATACTTTGCATTGGTTGCAACAGTAGGATTGGAAACGAAGCGTGAATTCTTCCAACGTGATTTCGTCCGATTCCGTTACGGGAATACCGTCTGCGTATGCAAGGTCCATTGCCGTAAGCGCAGGGAAAAGGTCTTTATTCAACGTATCGTTTTCTTCAATCTTCGTCGTGAACGAACCGCCGTCAAAAGAGCCGCCCGAGCCACCAGAACCACCTTCGCCTTGTGCGCCATCGCTTTCCCCTTTTTGAGGTTCTCTCGATAAGCCCGTCGTAAGCAATACGAAGAAGAAACATATCGCACGAAGAAGCAGCGTCGCCAAGACCAACACTACCGCGCAGCATACGATAAAGAACAAGCAAAGCAACAACGTATAAAGCAAATCGATAAAGATGCTTAACGTCGTAGACGTGTCTCTAAAGCTCTTGAAACCGCCGGCGATAATAAAGACAGCCAAAAGCACCACCGCTACCGCAAGCGTAATCAAATAGTATTGCGTCGTGTAAAATCTTTTCGCTTTCTTTTCCGTTTCGAATTTTTCTTTATTGGTTTCCACTTTCTTTGCAACGTATTTATCGGCAAACATATTCGCCACTAAAAATACGGCTATTATGCTGATAATCGCAAAGAAAAGAAACCAGGTTTCTAACCCGATATTATAGCGATTGATATTCGCCGCGTCCAATAACTTAGAAATGAAGTTATCAGACAAACCAGGCAAATATTGGCCGCGAATGTAGTTCCCTTCGTCTAAGAGCATCATACAGAACACGGACAACAAGAGAAAACCGAAAATAACCAAGTTTCTCACCACCCTAGACTTGAACGCGTTTACAAGTCTGTTCCAAAAAGCATTTTGTTTCTTCTCCATAATAACACCTATCACAGTTTTTTTGGTGGCAAGAGAAAATACCACCTATACACTATTTTAACGCGCGCGTGAAAATTTGTCAAGTAATTTTATGAAAAAAACGCAATATATAATGACATTCTTTGCGAAAAAACGCACGTTTTTGCGTCATTTACCTTGCGGCGAATTGGAAAAATTCAGTTTTTGAATAAAAAAGGCTGAAAACGTTCTGTTTTCCGCAGTAATTTTTATTGACTTTGCCTTACGTTTAGGGTATAATAGACACAGTTTTAACGAATATGCAGGCGTATCGAAGCGGTCATAACGAGGCGGTCTTGAAAACCGTTTGGGTGAAAGCCCACGGGGGTTCGAATCCCTCCGCCTGCGCCAAAAAACGACGTACCCCTGGTGCGGCGTTTTTTGGTTTAGAGGGTAGCACGGTTCCCCGAATTATCGGGGGTTCGCGCGACGAGCGAAAAGCGAATTGCCCTCTTTTTCCGTTGCTTTGGTGAGCGAGGAAGCTTTGGCTTTGCCAAAATCCCTCCGCCTGCGCCAAAAAACGACGTACCCTTGGTGCGGCGTTTTTTTGGTTTAGAGGGTAGCACGGTTCCCCGAATTATCGGGGGTTCGCGCGACGAGCGAAAAGCGACTTGCCCCTTTTTTCCGTTGCTTTGGTGAGCGAGGAAGCTTTGGCTTTGCCAAAATCCCTCCGCCTGCGCCAAAAAACGACGTACCCTTGGTGCGGCGTTTTTTTGGTTTAGAGGGCAGCACGGTTCCCCGAATTATCGGGGGTTCG
>SVHW01000002.1 GCA_015055655.1 Clostridiales bacterium | reverse complement strand
GCAAATATCGCAATTGTGGTCGTTATTGCTGTCAGCGCAATCGCTTAATTTATCACCACAAACGTCACAAGCGTGGTCGTTATCATTATCAGCACAGGTCGTTAACGTTTCACCGCAAACGTCACAAGCGTGGTCGTTATTGCTGTCTGCACAATCGCTTACTTTGTCACCGCAAATATCGCAATTGTGGTCGTTATTGCTGTCAGCGCAATCGCTTAATTTATCACCACAAACGTCACAAGCGTGGTCGTTATCATTATCAGCACAGGTCGTTAACGTTTCACCGCAAACGTCACAATTATGGTCGTTATCTTCATCCGCGCAGGTCGTTAACGTTTCACCGCAGATATCACAGTTATGGTTGTTATCGTTGTCTGCACAGGTCGTCAACTTGTCGCCACAAACGTCACAGTTGTGGTCGTTATCGTTGTCTTCGCAGTCGCTTAATTTATCACCACAAACGTCACAAGCGTGGTCGTTATTGCCGTCTACACAATCACTTAATTTGTCACCACAGATGTCACAGTTGTGATTGTTATCATTATCAACACATTCGCTTAATTTTTCACCGCAGACATCGCAAGCGTGGTCACTGTCTTCGTCAGCGCATTCGCTTAACGTTTCACCGCAGATGTCGCAGTTATGGTCGTTATCATTATCAGCACAATTGCTTAACTTGTCACCACAAACGTCGCAAAGGTGGTCGCTGTCTTCGTCCGCGCAATCGCTCAACTTGTCACCGCAGACATCGCAAGCGTGGTCACAGTCTTCGTCAGCGCATTCGCTTAACGTTTCACCGCAGATATCGCAAGCGTGGTCGTTATTGCTGTCTGCACAGGTCGTCAACGTTTCACCACAAACATCGCAATTGTGGTCGTTATCGTTGTCTGCACATGTCGTCAACGTTTCGCCGCAGACGTCGCAATTGTGGTCGTTGTTATTATCCGTACATTCGCTCAACGTTTCACCACAAATATCACAGTTGTGATTGTTATCATTATCAACGCATTCGCTCAACGTTTCACCGCATACGTCACAGTTGTGGTCGTTATTGTTATCAGCGCATTCACTCAACGTAGTACCGCAAGTATCGCAAAGGTGGTCTTTATCGTTATCCGCACAGGTCGTTAACGTTTCACCACAAATATCGCAGTTATGGTCATTGTCGTTATCTACGCAATCGCTTACTTTATCACCACAAATATCACAATTATGGTCGTTGTTATTGTCAGCACACTCGCTCAACGCCGTGCCACAAATATCACAATTGTGGTCGCTATCTTCGTCTGCGCAAGAGGATATGCCTACGCCACAAACATCACAGTTGTGGTCGTTATCGTTGTCTGCACAGGTCGTCAACGTTTCACCGCAAGTATCGCACTTATGGTCGTTATTGCCGTCAGCGCAGTCGCTTAACTTATCACCGCAGATATCACAGTTATGGTTGTTATCGTTGTCTGCGCAGGTGGTCAACGTTTCACCGCATACGTCGCAGTTGTGGTCGCTGTCTTCGTCCGCGCAGGTCGTTAACGTTTCGTCGCAGATGTCACAAGCGTGGTCGTTATTGCTGTCTGCACAATCGCTTAACTTGTCGCCACAAACGTCGCAGTTGTGGTCGTTATTGCTGTCTGCGCAATTGCTTAACTTGTCACCGCAAACGTCGCACTTATGTTCCTTGTTATTGTCAGCGCATTCACTTAACGTCGTACCGCAGGTATCACACTTATGGTCCTTGTTATTGTCTGCGCATTCGCTTAACGTCGTTCCACAGGTATCACACTTATGGTCGTTGTTGCTGTCAGCACATTCACTCAACGTAGTACCGCAAGTATCACACTTATGGTCGTTATCGTTGTCAGCGCAATCAGTTACCTTTTGACCGCAATAATCACAGGTATGTTTACCGCTTGCCGCTGCGTGCGTGCCCATAGACGCGCCGCAAACATCGCACTTATGGTCTTTGTTATTGTCTGCACAATCAGTTACCTTTTGACCGCAATAATCGCAGGTATGTTTACCGCTTGCCGCCTCGTGCGTGCCCATAGCCGTGCCGCAAATATCGCACTTATGGTCTTTATTGTTGTCAGCACATTCACTCAACGTTTCACCGCATACGTCACAAGCGTGGTCGTTATTGCTGTCTGCACAATTGCTTAACTTATCGCCGCAAACGTCGCAAAGGTGGTCGCTGTCTTCGTCTGCGCATTCGGTTAACGTTTCGCCGCATACGTCACAAGCGTGGTCACTGTCTTCGTCTGCGCAATTGCTTAACTTGTCACCACAAACGTCACAGTTGTGGTCGTTATTGCTGTCTGCACAGGTCGTCAACGTTTCACCGCAAACATCACAATTATGGTCTTTGTCATTATCAACGCATTCGCTTAATTTTTCACCACATACGTCACAGTTGTGATTGTTATCGTTATCCACGCAGGTCGCCAAAATCGCGCCGCAGATATCGCAGGTATGGTCGTTATTATTATCTTTACAGGGGGCACAATTTGACAACTCAATACAATACTGCGCCGCGGAAATCCATTTATCGTTTACGAAATCATACCCCATAATATACAGCGTTCCGCCATAGACGCGCACGTAATATCCTTCGCTGCCATACAAATAATCGCCGCTGGCGTTGTCGTACGTCGTCCAAAGATACCCCGCCGACGAAGTGTTGAAAATACGCGCAGGCAGTTCTTCCGTGCCTTCGTACATATTCGCTTCAGCGTTCATCGTCCAATGCGTATGCCCGTTGAACATCATCACTTCGGGATGGTCACTTAAAATTTCACGCAACCGAGTTTCAGCGCTCGCTTCTACGCCGCTGTAATCTTCGCCCGGTCGGCTACCCGCCACGGTGTTATAAAGCGGCTGATGCAAGAAAACAAAGGTGGGTTTCCCCTCGTCCTTGCCTTCGTCTAATACGTCATCAAACCAATTTAGCGTTTCTTCGCTGAGTACCGCGTGTGTGTTGTTTTGCGGCCAAGCGTCCGTACCAAGGAAAACAAAATGATATCCGCCCTGCCAATAATCAAAATGCATCTTATTTACAAAAGTGCCGTCGGGATATTTTGCCAACTCGTAAAATTTATTGCAAACGTACTCGTACGTTCCGCTATAATACTCGTGGTTGCCCATCGCCAGCACCATTGGCGGAACGTTTGTCGCCGCGTCGTAAATCGCCTGAAAATTGGCAAAGTCTTGGTCGCGTCCACGATTGGTCATATCCCCGTTAACAATCAGCGACATCGCGTCCTTGTCAATGCGAGCAATATCCCCAAGCAAGTTCTTAAAATGCTGGTTATGCGTGTGATTGACGTCTTGGTCGATATGCGTATCGCTGATTATCCAAAACGTTTCGCCGCCGTCTGCGTACATCGGATTTTTCGCTGCCGCGCCACGTGGTAAATCAACGATAACACAATCTTCGCTCAGCGCGTCACCGTTGGTGTTTTTCGCATAGACGTACAATTTTGTTGCGCCGTAAGGAATTATGACGTTTTTGCCAAAAGTAAACGACGTCGTTTGTCCCGTTACGTGGAATTTAATATACGAATACTCCGCAAAGGCGCCGTTGTCGTCCCCCCAAAACAGCGCGATACAACGGTCTGCCATATCCTCCGTTGGCATCACCACCGTCACCGTACCCGTCGCGTATCCGTCCGTATCGTTTATCAAGGCATACGTTGCCGCAAGGGGCGCAGACGGCACAGTCGGGTCGGCAATCACAGAAATCTCCGCCGTAGCAACCACGTTATAATCCGCCTCGTTGGAGGAAGATACGCCCGTTTTTGAAACGAATAATTTTAAGATATACTCCCCTCGCATAACGTTTGGAGAATACGACGCTTCTATATTGGCTTGACCTTGCGTAATATCAAAAGGAACGTTATTCGCCGACGGAACGGGATACCATCTGCAATAACTGCTTTCCGTTGCTCGATACAGCCCTACCCAAGCCGTCGGGTCGCTATGCGTAGCCGTGACGTAAATAGGCTCTTTCAACGCATATTCCGTCTTTTCTACGTACAGTCCCGAAGCGGCGGTAACCGTTATGGGAATAGCGACTTCCGCGTCCGTATAACTGCCGTCGTTTCTTATCAAATATATCGTATATTTCCCCGCGCTGATGGTGGCAGAAACACCGCTTCCCTCGTTATTATTGCCGTACGTCGCCAAATTAACGCACACGCCCGAGCCTGCCGTCGCCACGTAATACCACCGCGCAGAAACCGTTTCCCCCTCGCGATAAATACCTACCCAGTCCGTACCGGAGCCCGTCGCCGTAACGTTGATAGCCTCTCCTTCTATAAACTTCGTTTTCTCTACCCGAAGCGCCGTTGTCGCAGCCGTAACGCTAATCGTTTGCGTTTGCGTGGCGTTGGAAAGCCCCGACATATCGTTGGGGACGTATGCGATAACGTATGTACCTGCCGTGATACTGTGATTTACCGTTCCTGCGTTTGGCGTACCGTTTAATACGTTGAACGCACCGGGATGTTCCGCCACGTAATACCAATACACGGACGTTTCTTCCCCTTCACGGAAAATGCCTATCCAGTCAGCGCCCGTGCCGTTTGCCGTAACGGTAATCGCCTCCCCTTCTTCAAACGTCGTTTTTTCAAGCGTAAAAGAGCCCCCGTCCGCCACCGCCCGTTTGGGCGCAACGGCAATCCCTGCCCAAAGACATAACGTCAACAAAATAAAAACAATACTCGTCAACGTCTTTTTCCATATTTTCGCCATACAAATCTCCTTTTACGCGCTGTGTATATTTTGTTATAAACAAAATTAATTGGTTCACAAATATTGTATAATAGAACCGCCCATTTGTCAATAACAAAACTTTAATTTTATAAAAAGCCTTCTTTATAATCTCCCTCTCACCGAAACGTCGCATACCATTTTTTCATTTTCGTCCACCCCTAAATCCCGTTGCATAGTCGTAAACAAAAAAATAACGGACAGCCTACTGGCTATCCGTTATTTTTGGTTGAACAGTTTGCACCTATATTGAACCGATTTATGCTCTCCATCCCATTTCTTTATAAATGCGCTTTACCTGCAAAACAAAAGCATCATCTTTTCTATCGGAATTTTTAATAGTTTGCATATCGGTAGTTGCCCAACGAAAAATTTGTTCAATACTGCCATATCCACGTTTAAAGGCTTTAGCTAACAGTAGGCAATTCTCTTTCGTAGGTGCAAAAGAAAGAACCACTTTTAATTCTTCATCCGTCCACGACTTGCCCTTATTTGATTGATCCCAATCTCCATTCTTCTCTTTTTCAAATAACCAGTCTTCCACCCACTTCTTTTGTTCTACCCCAATTTCATTATCCAATAGTTCAAATAAATCTATTCTCTTCATTGTTTAACCTCCAATTATTACTTACCCTTTAAATATTCAGCAACCTTATCCACCTCAGGAAAAAGCGTCGCTTTATTAATACCTACATCTTCTAATTCGTTTAATATTTGTTTTTTTGCATTTTTGTCTATTATGATTTCATTGACCATATAATGCCGAATCTTTCTATCACTATCTTCTTCGTCAATATCTAAGCCTGAAACAATAAAAGCTCCATCTTGTTTTAAAATACGAGGATTGTCTTTATATGGCTGGACGAATTGAGGCTTTAACAAATCAAAAGGTACAATCTCTCTTTCAAATGCACCATTTTCTCTTTTGATTGCATGATAAAATCTTTCAACTAAAATATCTTTATACTTTCCATGGGAATCTTGCGGAAATTTGCCTTTCAAAATATTTTCATACGCCAAAAAAAACAAATCTATTTGTTCGCTCCTTTTTAGCTCTGATAATTTCGATAACATATGTATTCTATCACTTTGAGCATATCGAATGTCCTCTTCATTTATCCCAAAAATATAAACCGAACCATCTTGCTCAATATTCCCACTACAAGCAAAATATAAAGAAACCAGCGGATTTGAGGTTATATCCAAAAGCCTTGTAGGACATCCATAATGTTGCATATAAACAAGTTTATCCAAATTTTGATATCGTCTAAAAACCTCAGGACAGCGAACATTTATTTCATTGCAGTAATAAAATTCATCATGTCGCTCAGTCTTTCTATAAACTCCTGAAACGAGATTATGTTTATTATTGCTAATGCCACGATAAAAAAACCTTCTAAGCGGGATTGAGTTGTTTTTGCCTTTATAGGACTCCAACATTTTATACTTATATAACACTGAAAAGTGATCCTTAAAAAGGAACATTATATCTTCCAAATTTCCTTTTTCCACAACGAATTTATGCAACTCAGAAACAAGTTCCTCTTTTTTTTGAATTTCATCTTTGGTCATCCGTAGATTTTCATAATAAGTATTATTATCGGCAATATCTTTTTTCTGAATAACTTGAATAAATTCAATTAAATTTCCAATCGGCTTCATTTGTGTCCCCTCTTTGCAAATATTGTATCATATTAAAACGCCTTTTTCAATACCTAAATTAAATTCGCGCAATTTTTGACGTAAAAAACAAGATATTATATCTAAACAGGTATCTGCCGTTTCCGCTTTGCGGAGCCTCGGCAGGGCTTCCTCACTCGCCAACTTTCGTACCTTATTTGATTTTTTTTCGTTTCTCGTTCGTCGCGTGAACCCACGATAATCCGTTTAGCTTCCGCGCGTTGCCACAGCTAAAAAATAGACCTTACTTGAACTGTCAAGTAAGGTCTATTTTGGTTGAGGCGACGGGACTTGAACCCACGACCTTTTGGTCCCTAACCAAACGCGCTACCAAGCTGCGCTACGCCTCAATATGTATTCGCCGCAAGCTTTTCCGCCTGACAGCATAATCCATTATACTTATCACAAACCGTTTAGTCAAGCGTTTTTTCACTCCTTTTGCAACTTTTTTCAAAAAATTCCGTCTAAGAAAAGATTACGGAGCGCAAACTCCTTTGCGCTCCGTCCAAAACTCTCGTTTATTTATTTTTTATATATTCGTCAATCGCTTTCGCCGCCACTTTCCCTGCGCCCATGGCTTTGATAACCGTAGCCGCACCAGTAGCCGCATCGCCGCCACAATAAACGCCTTCCATCGACGTCTTGCCGTTTTCGTCCACCGCTATTTCGCCGCGGCGCAGCGTTTCTAAGCCTGGCGTCGTCGCTTTCAATAAGGGGTTCGGCGAAGTGCCAAGCGACATAATGACGCAATCCACGGGGATAACGAATTCGCTTCCCTTTACCTCGACAGGCGAACGTCTGCCGCTGGCGTCCGGCTCGCCAAGTTCCATACGCACGCACTCGATACCGTTAACCCAACCGTAATACGGGCTTCTGGGGTCAGTTACGTCCGTCGCCAAAATACGCGTAGGATTGGTGAGCAAATCGAAGATAATCCCCTCTTCTTTTGCGTGTTCCACTTCTTCCTTTCTCGCAGGCAGTTCTTCCTCGCTGCGGCGATATACGATATGCACCTCTGCGCCCAAACGCTTTGCCGTACGCGCAGCGTCCATCGCTACGTTGCCGCCGCCTACCACCGCCACGCATTTACCGTGTTGGATAGGCGTATGGCTACCCTCTTTATACGCCTTCATCAAATTAGAACGCGTCAAAAACTCGTTTGCCGAATACACGCCTTTCAAGCTCTCGCCAGGGATATTCATAAACTTTGGCAAACCCGCGCCAGAGCCGATAAACACGGCGTCAAAACCGTATTCGGTTTTCAGCTCCTCAATCGTGATAACGCGGCCGATAACCATATTCGTTTCCACTTTTACGCCGAGCGCCTTCAAATTGTCCACTTCTTTTTGCACGATAGCTTTGGGCAAACGGAATTCCGGAATACCATACACAAGTACGCCACCAGCCACGTGGAGCGCCTCGAAAACGGTTACGTCGTATCCCATTTTCGCCAAATCCCCTGCGCAAGCCAAGCCAGCAGGGCCGCTGCCCACCACAGCTACTTTATGGCCGTTAGGCGTAGGTTTTACGGGTTTTTCCGTAACGTTGGCATTGTGCCAATCGGCGACGAAACGCTCTAATCTGCCGATACCCACCGCTTCGCAACCCGCTTTGATACCGCGCGTGCATTTGCCTTCGCATTGGTTTTCTTGAGGACAAACACGTCCGCAAACGGCAGGGAGGGAAGAATCTTTCGCGATAATTTGATACGCTGCCTCAAAATCCCCTTCCGCCACTTTTGCAATAAATTCGGGAATATCAATATTGACGGGACAAGCGGATACGCAAGGACGGTGTTTACAACGAATACAGCGTTTCGCCTCGTCAATCGCCTGTTCCGCCGTATACCCAAGCGCCACTTCGTCAAAATTCCCGTTGCGCACCTGCGCGTCCTGCGTGGGCATAGGGTTTTTTAATGGATTCATATTAAACGCCATTTTATTCCACCTCCTTTTTGTAGAGGTTGCACGCGTCGTCGCGCTCGTGCAGTTCAAATTCCGAATACATACGAGAACGGCTCATCGCTTCGTCAAAATCAATTTCGTGCCCGTCGAATTCCGGCCCGTCCACGCAAGCGAACTTCATTTGCCCGCCAACCGTAAGACGGCAACCGCCGCACATCCCCGTTCCGTCAATCATAATCGGGTTCATACTTGCAATCGTCTTCACGTTAAATTGCTTGGTGGTCAAGCACACGAATTTCATCATAATTAACGGCCCGATAGTGATTACTTCGTCAAACGTTTCGCCGCTTTCAAGCATTTCTTTCAAAGGCACGGTGACGTTGCCTTGGCGTCCGTAACTACCGTCGTCCGTCATCATATAAAACTCGTCGGACACCGCCTTAAACTCGTCTTCCAAAATCACGAGGTCCTTATTTCTAAACCCGATAATCGCCGTCACGTGCGTGCCCTGTTCGTGCAAAGCTCTTGCCACAGGGAGCGCAATAGCGCAACCCACGCCGCCGCCTACAACGCATACTTTTTTCAAGCCGTCAAGGTGCGTAGCTTTGCCCAAAGGCCCAACGAAATCGGGAAGAAAATCCCCTTCGTTTTTATGGTTTAATCTCTCGGTAGAACCGCCCACGATTTGGAAAATAATCGTCACCGTCCCCCGTTCTCTATCATACCCTGCGATAGTAAGGGGAATACGTTCTCCGTCCTCGTCCACGCGCAAAATAATAAACTGCCCAGGACGTGCTTTCTTCGCCACGAACGGCGCAAGAATTTCCATTTGCGTAACCGTTGGATTCAACGGCTTTTTACTCACGATTTGATACATAAATCAAAACTTTCTCCAATATATACTCTTAAAGAGTATTATAACGAAGTTTTTATAAATTGTCAAACGGTTTATATAATGCGAACGCAAGAATTATGAATAAATTTTTTCATACGAAAAGCGGAGCTTGCACAAGCCCCGCTTTTGTTTACTATTGCGTATATTACGCTTTCATACCCCAAACTATTCTGCCAACTCGTCCTCTTTTAACATATCAGCCACTATCTTAATGTCCCCAAAATACCCAATGATAGATGGTTTTATAATTCTGAAAGTCCTTTATTGCCCATTCACTATGCCAACCACTAGGCTTAGAACTTGCCCCACAAATAATAGACTGAATATTATCACAATCTCTAAACGCACTATAACCAATATGCGTTACACTCTTAGGAATGTACATTTCAGTTAAGTCGTCACAATCATTGAATGCCATAGAGCCTATATACGTTATGGTATTAGGAATAATGATTCCAGTCAGTTTTTTACAACCATCAAATGCATAATCCAAAATACCTGTTACATTATAAGAAATATCTTTATAAATAATCGTTTCAGGAATACTTATCGATGTTATATCGTCTGACTGCCTATATAACTCCGCGTTTTCACCTTTTGCTCTATAGTGCACCCCGTCTTGTATAATATAAGTATATCCATCATCCGCCACATCATTAGCGTTGCAATTCCAAACAATAGGGCGGTAATTATTCCAAGAATTCCTCCAATTGGTCGGCTGACTTTCCACTTCACAATATATTGTTAAGTTATCACAAGACTCGAAGGAGTCAACTCCAATATTGATTACACTCTCGGGAATGACTATCCTCATTAAATTCTTACACGAATAGAAGGCTTGATTACTGATACTACTTTCTGACGTTAACGTCACAGTTTTTAAAGAGGCGGGTACGTTAGAGCCATTTTGATAATAGTAATCCGCGCCAAAAATATAGCCAAAATGCCATTTCTTATCACTAACATTGCCCCCTATAAAAGGCAACATAATATCTTCTAATACGTTACATCCTAAGAATGCCCCTTTATCTATACTCGTCACACTGTCGGGAACGACAATTTCCTGCAACCCACAATGAGCGAACGCATAAGATTCAATCCTTGTTAATTGGCTCCCCTCTCCAAACATTACACACGACAAGCTATCGCAACCAGAAAACGCATTCGTGCCAATATTCGTTACATTGTCTGGAATCACAATTCGAGTTAAACTGCCACAGTTCTCAAACACACGTGTATCAATACTTTCTATGTTATCCGAAAGGGATACACTGTTTAATCCGCTATTAGAAAATGCACTTGCCCCGATTTTTATTACACTATTTGGAATAATAATTTCCATTAAACTACTACAAAAGTAAAATGCATTATCTCCAATAGTCTGCAATTCGCTGTTTGCGCCAAAGGTTACACTTTTTAAATTAGTACATCCTTCAAATGCGCCAACATCAATATTTATTACACTATCGGGAATAACAATTTCTTCCAAAGCACTACAATCCAAAAAGGCTCTTTTATTGATAATTTTACAACCGTCATTAATCGTTGCCGCAGTAATAGCTTTGGACGTCGTTGCAACCAAATACATATATGGATTGTCTTTATTTCCCCAATATTTGCAATTCCCTTCTACGTTGTATTGTATATTACAACCATCGAAAGCATAATCCCCAATATTTGTTATCCCCTCGGGAATCACTATTTCTTGTGCACCACTGCAATTATAAAATGCGTAATCCCCAATATTTGTTACCCCCTCGGGAATCACTATTTCCTGTAAACCACTACAATTATAAAACGCATAGGAGTCTATACTCTCCAAAATATTTGGCATCGTAATCCTCTCCAATGTGCTACAATTTTTAAATGCACTAAACGGAATATCTCCGCCAGTTATCGTTATTTCTTTCAATTTTACAGGTATGTAATAATGATAATACTTGTGATTTGGATTTACTACGTTTGTATCATCATAATATTGATACACACCAATATATCCAGGGGAAGTATTACTATCCGCGTTATTCTCTTTCGTACTCTTATTGATTAAAAAAATCGCACCAAACACTTGATAATAACCCTTATCTTCTGTTTTGCTTAATCCCACAAACGGCAACGTCATACTTTCCAAATTGGCGCACCCATTAAAAACTCCAGATTTTATAAATTGACAATTCTCATTTACAGTCACCGAAGTGATGGTTTTATCTATAATTTCTGTTAAATAGAAATAGGGATTTTCATTGAATACCAAATATTTACAAGCCCCTTCTATCGTATACAGCAATTTATTACACCCTTCAAATGCATTGTTGCCAATACTAGTCACACTGTTAGGTATAACAACCGTCGTTAGACTATTACAATTTTTAAATGCATTTGCACCAATTTCTCTTACTATATAATCAGCATCTTTATACCTAATGCTTGTGGGAATATTTGCCGTTACGATATTGCTTGCCTGCCCCGAAACAAACAATGAATAAGAAACACTCCGACCAGCAGCAACTGTAGCTACCATATTTTCTTTATCGATGGTATATCTTATCCCATTTACTACCGTGTAAACTAATTTATCGCTTGCCACATCCGTATTATTACAATTCCAAACAATCGGGCAAGAAGACACATTCCAACTACTCCGCCAACCACTAGGTTTGCTTGTTCTTTCACAAAATATTGTCAAGGCGTAGCATTCAGAAAAGGCATCATTCCCGATAGATGTTACACTGCCGGGAATTGTAATTTGCATTAAACTACCACACAAATAAAACGCTTTCTCCCCAATACTCGTTACACTATCAGGAATAATAATATCTGTCAACGCTCCACAATTAAAGAATGCATTTTTACCAATACTTGTTATACTATCGGGAAGTATAATACTTGTTAAATTCGAGCAACCTTTAAATCCTTCTTTTTCAATACTTTTTATTGGTAATTGTTCATGTTCGCTGGGAATAATAATAATTGTATCCGTACAAGTACCTATAGAAACACTATAATAGGTATTATCCTGGCTTAATGTATACGATAATCCTTTAGATTCCGTTATTTGACAAATGCTACACTTTCCATCCACAACATTATGCGCGTTTAACTCTCCTTCTTCATACGTTTCAATCCCTTTTTTTCCGCACTCGCAAGCATAATAATACGTTGCCTTTTCTATACAACTTGCGTCGCTTGCCTTATACTCGTCCGTCACCACTTCTTGGTTATAGACATGTTCCGCGTAATCACCATATTCAAACGTTTCGTCTTCGCTTGCTAAACCGCAGGCACAAGAATAGTAATACGTTGCCTTTTCTATACAACTTGCGTCGCTTGCCTTATACTCGTCCGTCACCACTTCTTGGTCATAGACATGTTCCGCGTAATCACCATATTCAAACGTTTCACCTTCGTTTGACGCGCCACACTCGCAAGAATAATAATAGGTCTCCTTTGCCGTACACGTAGCGTCGCTTGCTTTATATTCGGCCTCCACCACTTCTTGGTCGAACACGCACGTATGTACGTCAGGCTTTTCAGGCGTAATCGTTCCACCCTCACCGCCTTGTTCAGGCTTTTCAGGCGTAGTCGTTCCACCCTCACCGCCTTGTTCAGGCTTTTCAGGATTTTCAGGCGTGGACGTCCCACCGCCCGTATTTCCACCGTCCGTCGTACCACCCGTATTTCCGCCGTTATTAGGCTGTTCTGTTTGCGCGCCGTCGCCGTCGTCGGGATTTTCCCCACCTACGCAGCCAGTAAAGCCAATCGTGGCAAAAGACATCGATAACGCCATTAAACCTATTAACCACTTTTTCTTCATAACAAATTCTCCATTTTTGTTTGATGTTTTTATTATAGTAACAATTCTTGTTACTGTCAAGTATTTTGTAACAAAAAATGTTACAATTTAGGTATGGCAGGGTTTTGTGAAAGGTTAAAAGAATTACGCATAGAAAAGGGCGCTTCCCAACAGGATTTGGGAAAATTACTGAACGTTTCAAAAATGGCGGTTTCGCATTGGGAAAAAGGTCACAGCGAACCGAGCATTTCTCAGTTAATCACTCTTTCGCTATTTTTTGACGTATCCATTGATTATCTCGTTGGAAAAACGGACGGTTAAATAGGAAAGCGGAGCTTGCGCAAGCTCCGCTTTTTTTATTGCAATACCTTTTTGATAAAGTCTTCTTTTTCTAACGAATTTTCTCCATACGGCGTAGGATAGGTTGTTCTCGTTGGACGGATATCCAACGCGATTTTTCCGTCTTTTAAAAGCAAAATTCTATGCCCAAGCGCCCACGCTTCTTCTAAATCGTGTGTGACGAGCACCGTCGTCGGTTTCTTTTTATCCCACAGCGCCGCAAACGTCTTCCAAAGCCGTATTTTAAGCGCCGTATCCAGCAAGCTAAACGGCTCGTCCAAAAGCAAAGTATCCGCTTCTACGGCAAACGCCCTTGCAAAGGACGCGCGTTGTTTTTCACCGCCCGACAGCGTACTTGCTTTTTGGTTTTTTAATGCAAGTATCTCCGCCTTGGCGAGAATTTCGTCCATCTCGTCTTCTTGCGCCCCTACGTAACGCAAATTCTCTTCCACCGTCATATAAGGCAACAGCCTTGCGTCTTGAAAGACGAACGCGCTTTTTTGCGGCGCGTTTTCAATGTTGCCCTCAAACGGCTCTAACCCAGCCAAAATCCGCAGCAACGTCGTCTTGCCTACCCCTGACGCGCCAAGCACGCACGTCACTTCGCCGTCAAAAATTTCTATCTCCAAATTGTCAAAAACTCGTTTTACACCAAACGCTTTATTGATAACCGCTTTCATTGCAACCTCCTCTCGATTGCCTTCGCCAAAAGTACGCCAAGGCTTTCCAGCAAAAAGCCAATCAAGCATACCGCTATCACCAACGCAAACGTCTTAGAAAGTTCCGTATATACGTACTGCGTTTCCAGCACGAGCGCGCCTACGCTCTTCGCCGTTTGCACCAACACTTCCGCGCTCACAACGAGTTTTACGGCAAAGCCAAGCCCTGCACCAATTTCTCTTACGACAAACGGCGCAACGGATGGCAAATACAGCCCCGTTATTCGTTTTTTCAGCGGCACGTTATACGCTTTGCTCATTTCCACAAGTCCCTTATCCACGCCCGAAAACGCGCCTAAAAACGCCGTATACAGCATAGGAAAGAGGGACAAAAACGCCACCAGCGTGGGCGCAATGGCCGCGTTCGTCCAATCGAGCAACAAAAACACGATGGCAAACACGGGCAAAACGCGGATTACCGCCGCCACAGGCGCAAAAATACGCGCAAACGAGGGATACAGGTATGCAACGAACGCCAATCCGCCTGCCAATACAAACGAGATTAAAAACGCCAACAATACCCGTAAAAGCGTCGTGGCAAGAGCGCCCCAAAACGCGCCGTTTATAAAATAACCAAAGAAAGCTTTTACGGCATCGAAAAACGACGGGAAGAGCATATCATTCCCTACAATCGCCCATACGACGAGCCAAAGGCAAACGAGAACGCCAAGCGCAACCGCCGTTTGCCATACGTTTTTCCATACCGTCTTTTTCATATTTTATCCTTTAACCAATCCAATAAAAATTTTCGTTTGGAATTGCCGTTTTACTTTCCACCGATTTTGCAATTTGCAAAAAGTCTTCCGTTTTCGCTTTGCAAATGCTCGTCGCTTCAAAGCGTACGCCACTGCGAGCAACCACCTCTCCGCCAAGCGTTGCCGCGTTAAGCGACGTTTTAGCCGTGCTATCTTCCATATGCGTTTGCACGGCGTTTACCAGCGTTTCGCCGCTTTGCGAAAGCGCCCAATCCGCGCTATTGTTTATATCGTCCAGAAAATCTTTCACCCAATCGGTATGCGTTTCTAAAAGCGATTTTTTCGCCACGAGCACCGCTTGCGTAAAGCCGTTTACGTCATACAGCGCTTGCACGTCGCCTACCGTTACAAAGCCGCCGTTTTTCAGCGCGGTTACTGCCGGCTCTGCCATCACGAAAACGTTGACGCCTTGCCCTATCATACCGTTTAATATTTGCGCAGGTTTTGCCCCTTCAGGGATGACGATAGGCGTTAGATTGATTTTATCCGCAGCAAGCTCTCCACCGCCCGTCAAATCGTTATACGCAACGCCGTTTTTCTTCAACATACTTTTGAACATCATACCAGGCGTAGAAGCAAGCTGCAACACTCCCACTTTTTTCCCGATAAGGGAAGAAAGGTTATCCACGGAATACGTGATATCCGCGTTTTTGGAAATCATATACAAATTGCCGTGCGTCACCGCACCCACCATTTGATAACGTTCCCCATTGCCCACTTTTGCCGTCGCCGCCGTCAACGGAAGCACGCAAAAATCGGCGTTGTCTTCCATATTATTATAAGAAACCTTGCTTGCAATTTGCGCCGCGTTGGTTACGTAATAGGACACGCCGTCCTCCGCCGTGTCTTCGTGCATCAGCCCTGCAAAAGCCAGCGCAGGCGCGCCGTCGGGCATATACACCGTAATTTCTCCTTCGGGCGCTTTTTTACAGCCTACCCCAAACATACCGATACTGCATACAACAGCGCAAAGAAATGCAAAAAATCTTTTTTTCATACAACAACCTACAACCTTTTATTTTCTCACATTTTCCCACGCAAAAAACGACTAAACGAGGCGTTTTTTCGCTATTTTTATCCTGTGTATCAACGGGCATATATCGGCAACCGCATTTGCGCTTTGCCGCATACCTGCCCCCGTAAAACGTCAAAATACGTCGATTGGTAACGCACGAGTAAGGAACTTATTGCAAAACTGCCTCAACCCGATGAATAGGCAAACCGCGTTCTACCCATTTTTGTTCGTATTCCGTCACAACGTTCCAATCGGGATTACCCTTTTCGTGCAAATCATACGTCACGTTTTCCAGCGCAAAACCGCACGCACGATACTCTTCAAGCGAGAACTCAAAGAAATCTCTATCGTCCGTTTTTTGCAGGATTTTGCCGCCTTTTTTAAGCAGTCTTTTATAGACCTCTAAAAAATTTCTGTGCGTCAATCTTTGCGTCGCGTACCCAAGCTTGGGCAGCGGCGTAGAGAAATTGAGATAAATACAATCCAAGCTCTTTTCAGGGATATAGCAAGGCAAACACTCCGCACGGATATTTAAAAAACGGACGTTTTCTACGCCTTGTTTTTTCACCTCTTCCATCGGCGTCAAAATGACGTTGCTCATTTTTTCCAGCGCGAGAAAATTGACGTCCTTTTGCTTTTTCGCCGTTGCGATAACAAAACCGCCCTTGCCACAACCAATTTCCAAGGCCACGGGGTTATTATTCCCAAAAACAGCGGAAAAATCTATCAGCGCGCGATAATTTTCCGCCGCCTCTTTCATATTCAAAATTCCGTTTGCGCCGTGCGCGAGGAGTAAATCCCCACACGCCTCCATACGCGCATCGAAATTGCGCTTTTTACGCATCCTCATTGACATACTATCACCTTACTTCGTACCCGTACTACCAAATCCGCCAACTCCGCGCACCGTTTGAGAAAGCTCGTCCTGCTCGCAAAATTCCGCCTTTAAGAAGGGAGCGATAACCAACTGCGCGATACGTTCTTTGGGCGCTATCGTTTGCGGTTTATCCGAGTGATTGTGCAACGCGACCATTACTTCACCGCGATAATCGGCGTCCACAACCCCTACTTTGTTTGCCGGCGCAAGCGAACGTTTAGAAGCCAATCCGCTTCTTGCATAAATCAACCCCGCATACCCTTCGGGGATTTCCATAGCAAGCCCCGTACGAATCAGTTTCGTTTCGTGCGGCGCAAATGTGATTTCCGTATCCGTCAACGCGTATAAATCTGCGCCTGCGGAATACTGCGAGCCGTACGTGGGAAGCACGGCGTTTTCGTCCAATTTTTTAATAGCTACCTTGGGCATAAACTTCTCCTTTTTTTAGCTGATTGCCAAAATACATCCTTTTCGATATCATTATAGCAAATTTCGTCGAAAAAAGCAACAACGGCGTTCCATTTTCTTGATAAATACGTATATTTTCTATATAGCGCGCCACGGTTTTCCTTGATACCATGAAAAAAGCAGAGCCGAAGCTCTGCTTTTCATTATTATTATTTACGCGTTACGCGCGCGTCCAAGTAACGCCAACGTACGTATCCGTCAAATAGCTAGCCGCCGTTGTCATATCCGTGATAGCCGCGCTAATATCTACGCCTAACACGTTCCAGCCCTCGGTATTTGCGCCGAAATCAACGCTGGATAAACCGATACAACCGTCAAATGCGTTCGCTTCAATTCGTTTTACCGATTCACCGATGATTACACTCGTCAAACCGCTGCAACCGCCAAACGCATTTTTCTCAATCGTCGTTACGCCATCGCCAATTTCCATCTTCGTCAAGCTGATGCAACCCTCGAAGGCATTTTCGCCGATAATTTTCACGTTATCCGTAATCGTAACGCTCGTTAAACCAACGTAGTTTTTGAAGGCGTTCGTATTGAGTATCGTTACTTCTTCGGGAACGGTCAACGTAATGCTCGTGCCCATATAGGCAATCAAGCTCACGTTCGTATCGTCCGTATAAACGATGTAGCCGTCGATGTTGGAGAGTTTCGTGCCGTTAAAGGTATCGCCAACATTATAAATTGCCATCGCGTATTTCCCTACGCCACCGTTCGTGTCAGCGCTGCTCGTTACATAGATTTTCGAGCTATTGTTGACAACTTCTACCAATCTATAGCAACCCTCAAACGCGTCGTCGGCAATCGTTTTAACGCCTGCGCCAAGCGTAATATGCGTCAAATTCGTACAACCCTTAAACGCGCCTGCTTTTATCGTCGTTACCGAATCGGGAATAACGATTTGAGTCAAGTTTTCGCAATAAGCAAACGCCGTTTCGGGAATTACAATCAGCCCTTCGCCAAGCGTTACGTTCGACAACGAATCACAGTTTTCAAACGCGCTATACGCCATTTCGATATCGCCGTCCGCAAACGTTACCGTTTCCAAACCGCTGCTATTTCTAAACGCGCTAGTATTAATAAACACTTCGTCGCAATCAAACGTCACCGTCTTCAATCCGTCGCAATCGTTAAACGCGTTACTGCTCAGATATACGCTACCGCCCTCAAACGTGACGTTTTTCACCGCCGCACAATAGAAAGCGTTGACACCGATAAATACTTCCCCTTCGCCAACCGTAAAATCTTCCAAAGCTTTACAGAAAGAGAACGCACTGTCCAAAATCGTTACGTTGCCGCCTGCATACGTTACGGTTGTCAAAGTGTCGCAATGATAGAACGCCCCATTGTTAACCGTCACGTTACCTTCGCCAAATTTCACGTCAGTCAATTTGTCTAAATTATAGAACGCTTCCTTGCCTATCGTCACGTCGCCCTTTTCAAACTGCACGCTTTCCAATGTATCACAACCGTAGAACGCTTTATCTCCAATCGTTACGTCGCCTTCGTCGAATGTCAAGTTCACCACTTTCACGCATTCGAAGAACGCTTCCTTGCCTATCGTCACGTTGCCCTTTTCAAACTGCACGCTTTCCAATGCCTCGCAACCGTAGAACGCTTTATCGCCAATCGTTACGTCGCCTTCGTTGAACGCCAAGTTCACCAATTTCACGCATCCAAAGAACGCTTCCTTGCCTATCGTCACGTTGCCGACACCAAGCTCAATGCTTGCGGAAGGTAATACTTCTTCCGTGCCTTCAATTTTTAAGATAATGTACGTTAAATTCTCACAACCGTAGAATGCGCCGTCACCGATAGATTCGATATGCGCTGCGACCGTCACGGTTTCAAGCGACACACAATTATAGAACGCGTAATCGCCAATCGACGTAGCCGTATCCGCCAACACAACGGTCTTGATATATTCACAGCCGTAGAAAGCGTTGTCTACAATACCGCCGCCCATCAACGTAACTTCCGTCAACGCTACGGGGATATAGTATGTATTGCCGTTTTGTCCGGTTCTTGCCATATCGACGTATTTATCCCAGCCGATAACTTCCTCTTCACCGAAGATATATCCAAACGTTCTGCTATCATATACGTTGCCACCGACAAACGGCAACGTCATGTTTTCCAACGAAACACAGCCCGCAAATGCGCCTGCGCCAATTTTCGTAACCGTTTTAGGAACGACGACTGTCTTTAACGTACGGAAATTATAGAAGGCATTTTCCTTGATTTCCGTAACCGTTTCAGGAATCACCAAATCAACAACCGTCTCACCGTCAATTTCAATGTTTTCCGCATAGTACATAGGATTTGCCGTCAAAGCGACGAAATCCAAATCGCACCAATCTTCTACCGTCTTCGTGTAAATTACCCACTCTAAAGCGCAACCGTCAAATGCGTTTTCGCTAAACGACGTAATGCTATTGCCAATCGTAATTTGTTTCAAGGTTGCACAATTGGTAAACGCGTTTTCGCCAATGGATTTAATATTATCACCAAATACCGCTTCCACCAAATTATTGCAACCGTGGAAAGCATACTCGCCAATGTTTTCTACGCCTTCTTCAATCGTAACCTTTTGTATGCTGCTACAATTATAGAACGTGTATTCCTTCACGTTTACGCCGGCAGGAATTACCACTTCCGTCACTTCCGCAAACGTGCCTTCTGCGCCGTCTGCAGACATATACAGCTTAATGCCGTCCTCTTTCAGCTCGGTCAAACCGTTGGTCATCAACGTTTCCAGCCCGTCGATAGCGCACCAAGCCACCACGTCGCCAACGTAATAAATTTCTTTCACGTTGCAGCCGTCGAACGCAAATTCGCCGATTTCTTTTACAGACGAACCAATCGTTACCGTTTCCAAAGCGGCGCAACCGTTAAACGCGTCTTCTTTAATAAACGCAACGCTGTTGGGAACGACAAGTGTGCTCAACGCTTTGCAACCGCCAAATGCGCCGGCGTCAATCGTTTCTAAGCCTTCGCCAAGCGTCAACGTATTCAAGTTTTCACAACCGTAGAAGGCTTCTCTTGCAATCGTGCGAACCCCAGCCTCTGCCGTAACGGTTTCTAAATTCACACAATCCTTAAACGCTGCCGCGCCTACGACGTCCACCGAAGCGGGAATCGTAACCACTGACAACGAAGAACAACCTTCAAATGCGTTTCTACCAATCGTATTCAACGCTTCGGAAAGCACCAAGCTGTCAACGTTGGAACAATTTTTAAACGCATCCGCACCGATAATCTCTACTTTATTGGAAAGGTCGATACGGCTCAATTTCACGCTATTGGCAAACGCGCCGCTACCAATCGTCGTAACGTTTACGCCCATCGTAATTTCGTCGATGTAATCGTTGTTTGCAAACGCGTTGCTTGCTATTTCTCTAACTTCCTTGCCTTCGTACATTGCAGGAATAATAATCTTCCTGACTCTACCTATACACGTGCCTATGCCCGTGACAATATAATATTCTCCCGTTTCGTTTAACTCATACGCCAAGCCTTGCGTTTCTTCCTGCAAGCAAACCGTACAAGCTCCGTCAACGACGTTGTGTTTTGCATAATTGCTCTTTTGATTTACGAACGTACGCAACGCGGGGTCTGCCACACCGCATACGCAAGATTTATAGAACGTTTCTTTCGCTTGGCAAGTAGCCACCGTTGCCCTGTACTCTTCCGCAACCACCTCTTTATTGTAAACGTGGGCAGCAAATTGTCCGTATTCGTTACCGCAAACGTCACAAACCGCCAACGCCGTGCAGGTAGCCGTACCACCAACGTGGTCCGCTAATTCGCCCCCTACAAACGTATTTTCGCTGTCTTTGTTATCCAATCCGCAAATACAAGATTTGTAATAGGTCGCCAACGCTATACAGGTAGCATCTGTAACTTTATGTTTGTCGTCCACTACTTCTTGGTCGTAAACGTGTTCGCCGTATTCGCCGTAACCCTCGCCACAAACCGTACACGTAGCTTTTTTCAAACACGTCGCCGTACCGCCAACGTGTTCGCCAAACGCCCCAGTCTCGTCTACGAACGTTCTCGTACGGTCAACCGCGCCACAGATACAGGTATAGTAATAGGTTGCTTGTGCCAAGCAAGTAGCTTCCGTCGCCTTATACTCTTCCGCAACGACTTCTTGGTCGTAAACGTGAGGAAGATAATCACCACCGTCAAAAGTTTCTTCGCTACGTTCGCCGCATACGCAAGATTTATAATACTTCGCTAACTTCGTACAAGTAGCATCCTTGCCCTCGACTTTATACGCATTTACAGCCACTTCTTGGTCGAATACGTGTGCGCCAAATCCGCCAGCCTCAAAAGTTTCTTCGCTATGTTCGCTATCGCCGCATACGCAAGATTTATAATATGTAGCGAGCTCCATGCAGGTAGCAGGCGTTGCCTTATACTCTTCCGCAACGACTTCTTGGTCATAAACGTGAGGAATGCATTTACCGCTTTCAAACGTTTTCGTTCCCGTTGCGCCGCATACGCAAGATTTATAATACGTCGTTGGCGTCGTGCAAGTAGCATCCTTGTGTTTATACTTTTCTTCCGCTACTTCTTGGTCGTAAACGTGAGGGATGCATTTACCGCTTTCAAACGTTTCTTCGTCGCTAACCTCGCCGCATACGCAAGATTTATAATACGTCGCCGGCGTCGTGCAAGTAGCGTCCTCGGCCTTGTTCGCTTCTTCAACCACTTCTTGGTCGAATACGTGCTCCCCATACTCGCCGTAAACCTCGCCGCATACCGTACAGGTTGCTTTTTCCGTACAGGTAGCCTCTCCACCGGTGTGCGCGCCAAACGCACCCGCTTCGTCTACGAACGTCCTCGACGTGTCCATCGCACCACAAGCGCTGCAGGAATAATAGTACGTCGCTTTCGTCGTACACGTTGCCGGAGTCGCCAACGCGCCTTCGGAAACAATTTTTTCAAACGAACATCCGTACTCGTTGGCTTCGGCATTTTTCTTAATGCCAGAACCGATAGCCCAAACGCCTGCGCCTACTACGCAAACTCCAGCTAATCCCAACAGCAATCCTTTGATTTTCATAAAATACCTCCGGAAAATATGATACCGTCCACAAAGCGAACGGCATTGATAAACGTTTTCGCCTTGCCGCGTATTTGCCTTTTTTACTCTTTCACGAGCTTTATTTTACTTTTTACAGGCATTTTTACGCATATTAACATTATTCTATCACATATTTTCCCTTTTTGCAAGTAATTTTTATCAAGTTTCACATCTTTTATAAAATAAATTTATAAAAAAGCAGAGCCATACAACCCTGCTTTTTCCCTGCGCCGCGTCATTGCGTTTGCAGATAAAAATAATCCCACAACGGCGCGTACATTTCCCCTAAATATTGTACCGCCACCGCATCTTGCTTAAATGCAGAAAAACGTTCGGCCGCATTTGCGTATTCCTCCAAATAATACGCTTTTACAATGGCAGCGCGTTCCGTTTCCGTCAACGCGTAATTCACTTCGTACGGCGCTTCTTCCGTCGGTTTCACGCTAAAGCGCAAATAGAACAACAGCGCTTCTCGAATAAACGCCACCTCTCTTTCGTACTGCGCCTGCAATTTGGCGCAATACGCGTCCCATAGCCCCGAGGCAAAAACGCCGTTTTTAACCAGCTTTTGTTTTTCACGCTGCTTCTCCTCTTCCAATTTCCAGGTAAGACGGTCCTTCTTTTCTTGCGCTTTATACACTTCTTGCAACTGCGATTCCGTAAGCGTAGCGTACTGCTCGTCCGTGTAAGTAATAACGTTAATATCCATACTTCCTCCTTTACTCCAGCGTTTGCAATTCCGCCGTCATATTGCGAATTTTCACCCCCGCGTGCGGCTCGATGGCAATCGTAAAATCCGTCGCCCGAATCGCCAACGGAACACGCGCCAATCCACCCTCGAAAAGAACGGATATACGCTTTGTTTTTTTGCCGCCCGTAACCGTCAAATCAAAACTCCCTTCTCCGCAAAAACGCAACGCTTTCAACGTCTTACTTCCCCTTACGGAAAAATCCGTTTTCTCTACGGTAAACTCCGCTTTCTCCCCCGTTGGTAAGTCACCGTACTTTACAATTTTGTAAAGTACCCCGTCTTTGCCAAACAACGTTTTTCCGTTCCAAGAATATAGCCCGTTCATCACGAACGTTTCGTCGCCTTTACCCGTTTCCAAATCCACCGCCAACGTACGCCAAACCCCGTCTTTATCCGTATACGTTACGAAATATTTTCCCTCGGCAATCGCCCTACCGCAAGAATAATTTTTCGTTGCGGAAATCGTCACGTTTTTACAAGTTTTTTCCAGCTTTACACCGTCAAAACGGTACACGCCGTCCTCCGCCAAAAAGTACGCTTTTTCGCCACCGACGTTTGCCACACACGCCGTTTCGCCAAAAATTTTTCCACCGTTATAAACGACGTCTTTTCGCTCGAACGAGCGCGCGCTGCCGTCCAAAGTTATCATCGAAATCCCATACTCGTACAAAACGCATAAACGGTTTTTCAGCCCGAGCAACCCGACGATTTTCCCACAGTCGTTTCGTAACGCTATCATACCGCTATCGTCTGCGTTCTCGGTAAAGTCCGTCGGCGCGTACGGCGCAGAATACAGCACCCAAAAATCACGCGTAGCGATAAACACCCTGCCACCGTAAAAACAAATCGCCGTTTGACAAGCCGCGTCCGTACATTGCAACAATCTCTTTTGCTCCAATCGGTATGCGCCCGTTTTGCAAGCGAAAAGCGTCTTGAAATCCCCGTTCTTATCAATAGCCGGCGTCATCACGCCGCCGCCTTGCAGCGTCCCGATGTTATAAAACGTGCCTTGGGTTTCGTCGTATACGTACGCGGCGTTTTTGTGGGTAATGTATCCTATCGTCTCTTTCTTCTCCCCACCGTCGTCCTTTTCCAAGGTGATAAAAAACCTCGCCTGCAACGTTGGCGAAAGCGTCACAGCCGCGTCGTTGACGGTATACGATTCCATCCCCACACCGCGAGCAATCGTCCCGTCCGCACAGTCGCAGTTGATAGACGAGCTTGCCGTGAGCGCGTATTTTTCACGTTCGCCGCCGACGAGAAATTTGCCAAAAAAAATCTCTTTATCGATTATCTTTTTTCCAAACAATCTTTTCTCCGCCATTACACCCACCGCCTCGATTGTATTACGCGGACGGGTTTTGCCCGATACGTAGCCGTAATCGCGTCCTTGTATTTTTTATCCCATACCGCCGCGTCCTCAAAAATTCCCAACGCCAAGCAGTATTCCGCCGCAACGCCGTACGCAAATAAACGTGGGGAAACCTGCGTAAGATAATCGCTCTCGTCGGCAATTCCCTTTTTCTCCGGCGCGTAGGCGTAACGGATTTTTAACCTTCCACCCTGCGTTTTAATATATTCCGGAAAGAGCCTAAACGGAGCGTCGTTATCCCACTCGTCCGTCACTTTAACCACGCGCACGGCAGAGCGAGAAAGCTGCGAATAATATACGCTGCCCGTATCCGTTTCCACCACTTCTTCCGCATAAAGAGGCAAATAATCAAGCGCCACCTCGTTTTCCACAAGATTAAAACAGCGAAGCAGGGCTTCCGTTTCCTCCTTCCCCGTTTCGTTTTGTTCTTCTATATACGAACGCACGGTATCGTACAATCCCAATTCCGCCGCCGCAATCAGCAACACTTCTTTCACCGTAATCGTCTTCAATGCCATTTCCTCCTTTTCAAAAAATGCAGCGCCCGCGACGCGCGGTTCCCACGCCGACGCGAGCGCCGTTCCCTTTGACAATTCTTTATAAAAGAATTGTACTACGCCAAATTACGCCTCGGTGATACCCGAAATCATACCTTGTCCGGAAGGACGTTCGCACATCAATTCGGCGTATTTAACCAAAGTAGCCGTATAAACAGGCTTACCGGGCACTTGTTTTAACACTTTGCCGTCTTCGCCTTCCAACCACTTCCAATCGCAAAGCTGATGCAACTTAAAATCTTCCGTATTCAATAAATACATCACGCCCTTCGGGCAGAATCTATCCGCAACGACGGGGATACCGTTAAAGCTAAGTCCGTTGAAACCGCCTTCAAACGAAAGGGAAGGAAGCGAAACGCCTTGTTCACGGAAATACTCCGCAAGCGCGCGTTTTACACCCCAAGAACATACGATAAAGTTAACCCTGCTGCCGGAATTTTCTTCAATTCTATCGATAGCCGTTTGAATAATATTTTCGCTGATTTCACCCACGTCAATGGCGTTATAAGGCTTCAACATAGGATTTGCCGTCGTATCTACGCCGTACAAAATCGGCGATTCGAAAATCGCTTTCAAGCCGGTGATTTCGTACCCACGCGAATCGTGCAAATACACCGCCGCAGGGCCCGTTACCACATCGGAAAGTTGTTTCATCCCAGACACGGTCATCGTATTCGCTTCACGGTCGATGCTGACAATCTTAAAATTGCGGCCGAGCGCCGTCGTCCCGTCAAACGAGAAAAAGTCTACGTATAAGCCTTCAAGAAGGCCCGTTCCGTCAATAAGCGTCGCCACGTTGCCCGAAGCGTTGGAGATAAGACCTATTTTCCCCGTGCCGTCGCCAAAGAGCATTCTGCCAAAATTAAATCTTGCGCTTTTGATTAAGCCTTGCATTTCGTCGTTGAGCAAATTCACAAACGCGCCTTCGTTGTTCGCCGACGCGCGAATTGCCTTATCGGAAATTTGAATCGTACCGTAAAGATTTTTTAACGTGGACGTAAACGTCACTCGCGTTTCCGAAGAAGATGCAGGCAATTCACCCGTTTCACTCCCCGCGCTAATGCCGCCGTTCATTCCAAGTTTTACCAATTTTTTAACGTCTTTACCTACCACGTCCGACGTCGTTTGCTCAATTTGCGCAAGCAAAGGATTTGCCTTTTTATCCAATGCCTCCGTCACCGCGTCCAAATAAAAAGTTTTTAATGCGTTATTCGCCGTTTCCATCGTTACCATAATTTTTTACTCCTATTTTTATTTTTTAATTCGACCTATGCGTTTACGCTTCTACGCCCTCACGCTGAAACCAACGCAAAGCCATTTCCCCTGCTTCTCGCAGCGTTTTGGCTTTGATAGGCGGCGCGGAAAGCACGCCGCTGCCGCCCCTCGCCAAAGGTGCGCCCGATTTCCCTACCGATTGTAAATACTCCCCGATAATCTTCAAACGCACCTCTTCGTTTTCGTTTGCCAAACGATACAGCTCGTCCGACGAAGGCGGTTGCTTTTCGCAGCGTGCCGCAACGGACGTTTCTTCTAAAGCCGACGCCTTTCCCCCCTCGCTTTCCTTAGCCGTATCCTCAGCCGCGCAGACCTCCTCTGCGCCCGTCGACGAAGCTTCCACAACGTTTTCCCGTTCGCCTTGCGTGGGCTGTTCCTTATTCTTCGTCACCTTTTCCACGGGTTCGGCGTCGTTTACGCGCTTAGCACAGTCGCATACGTTCGCCTGCTCTAATTCCGCAACGAAACCGTTAAAAGCCGTCTTTTTCAATTTCGTCCGTTCGGCGTTTTTTCGCAGCTTTTCCACCGCCTCCGCCGATGCGCTCTTCTCGCCAGAATTCTCCGTTTCTTTTTCGAGTTGTTTTAGTCTTTGACTGCGCCGCGTAAATTCTGCCTGCAAACAGTCGTACGCTTTTAAAAGGGCGTCCACGTCCTTAAATTTCCCAATCGCCGTCGAAGCTTCCGTCGGGCAGCCTTCTTTTCTCTCCACTCCCGTAATCGCCGTTGCGATTGCCTCCGCTTGGGTATTTTCCACGCAACCGTTATCCTTTTCTATCATCCTATTCTCTCCTTTCTATTTTTTTCAATCGATACCTGCCCTTTACTTTTCTTCAAGAGCCTGTTTCTTCGCCGCGGCTTTATGCGCTGCAATATGCGCCACGTAACGACGCTTTAACCCTTCTTTGTCTTGACACTTCTTAAATTCGGAAGAAAGCAAAAATCTGGTATGCTCGGTGATATGCAACGAATGCTCGTCGTAATCGTCGGGCAAAATTTCTTCTTTTTTCATCAATAGATTTTCTTCGCCTGCCTTAGCAATATGCAGCGCGGAAATATCCCTCGCGTTTTCCAGCGAACCAAACCCGAACGCTTCCAAAACGCGGTTTTTGTTTTCCGTAGACATTTTGCCGTCCTCGTCGGTGAGCAAGCCCGCCTCGTACAAACGCAAAATCGTGCTCTTTTTTTCCTCGGGCGTAACGCCGTCTTGACAATCAAATTGCAAATCGCTTACGTCCAGGTCTGCCGCGTTAAAATAATGTACTTGCGTCTTTTTATTTTCTCCGGCAAGCGTCATCAACCGTGCCGAACCGGCAAACTGCTTATACAAACGCAAAATCTGTTTACCTACCCCTTTAATAGCGCGTTCGAGGCTGCCGAGCGTGGCCGATAAACGCGTTTCGTCTTGCGCCAGCAATAATTGTAAACCCGTCGCGCTGGTAACCCGCGTCGGCGTAGAATTTTGCGATAAATCGCTAACGCCGCTAATCAACGAAAATTCCTTTTCCAACCACTCTTCTTCCGCCGCAAATTCAGCAGGTACGCTACCGCAATCGAGCATAGCAGGCGCTTTTCCACCCTGTCTATAAACAAGTACTTTCCCGGGCAATAATCCCTCTTCCGTCAGCTCGTCCGTGTCCACCGAGCCGTCTTCTACGGTAAGTACCCCCATTGCGGAACGATTTAAAAACTCGTGTTTGCGGTTGCGCACGGCGTTATACGCCCTTTGCACGGGGATAAGTCTATCAATCACGCTGCTGCCGAAAAACGCCGCAGGCAAACGCAGACAGTCTTGTTTTACAAAAGGAAACGTCCTTTCCCCTCTATCCCCGTTGCAATAGGGCAAATCCCCCTCGTAAACAAGCGTATTTCCAGCCACGATTTCCAATCTACCTGCGGGAAACGCCTCGCACGGACGGGTGTAACGCTCGATTAAAAGCACGCCCTTTCTCGTAGGCGAAGCAACGACGCCAACCGTTTGTAAAGGTAACTTTCCCGCAGACGGTTCGCTATAACACGCCGTTTGCCCGTCCAAATCTTGCTCTTTTACCGCCACACCAAAACGCTCGAAAACGTAATCGGCGGATACCGCTTGCGCGTGTATTAAACTCTCCAACTCCTCAATGCCTTCCACGTCCAATCTATCGGGATACATTTCAAACGGGGACACCGTAGTAACGGTGACTTCCCCCTCGTAAACGGGATTTCCCGCTTCGTCCACCGCCACCTGTCTGCCGCCTTGCTCGTCCCACGCAATTTTATAAAAACCGCTGCCGCACGTTTCCGACCAAACGGTACACCTTGACACCGTTTCCGCAAACCCGATTCTGTCCTGCGCGTACTGCAATACGCCCGTGGCGAGTTTCGCCGCTTTGATATCCCCCTCCTCGTCGGAAAAAGCGCGTACGCTTAATACGGGACGTAACTTTTCCAACTTCGCGATACGCGAATCGACCATCGGCGCAATATGATTAAACACCCTGCGCGATTGCCAATAAAATTGCTTATCTTCCGCCACGACGCCCCCAAACGGCGAAACGTCGCAATATTGATTTCCCGCAAAGAAATTCATATTTAATATCCAACCGCTTTCCACGTTACGCCTTGCCTCGCGACGCGCGGTGAAATCTTCGAGAATTTCTTTCGCTTTTTTCACCCGTTCGCGTTCTTTTGCCTCTTCCCTTTCCTTTTGCAATCTTTTTTCGTCGTCTTTCGTCATTTTGTTTTCTCCCCCTCTTTTTCATTTCTATAAATTCGCTTTCTCGGCTTCGAACGTGGCTTTCGCTCCTTTTTCTCCGCCGTCATCGCCCCTTCAACGCATACCTGCCCTCCGCTTTCTTTTTTCAACGTTTCCCTTTCCGTCCTTTGCAATTCGGCAAGCAGCCTGCATTTTTCACTTTCCAATTCCTCGTCGCTCATCACGGCGTAATCGCCCCCGTTTTCCGCCAAGAGCAGTTGTACTGCCTTCAAATCGGGCGGAATATCCTTTTTGGTCCGTTTGCGCTTCGTCAACTTCAATTCCCCGTCTATTTCCGCGTACTCTTCCGTGACTTCGGCAACTTGGTATCCAAGCGCCACTTTCAACAGCGCTTTTTCAATTTTTTCCTTGTCTTCCATCGCCTTATTTCTATCCCCCAAAACGGCCACCTTTCAGCCTTCTAATCATCGTTTCTTTATCCCGTTGAATCGCCGTTTTTTCCGTCCGCAGCGGCGTCTTTTTCGGTCTGCTCATTAAATAATACCGCATTTCGTCCAAACTATGGTCGTCCACCTTTTTCGGCGTATCGCCACTCCCCCAATAATACCCCTTTATTTCCGCAATCAAATGCACGCAGTTTTTGAAAATATAGATATTGGGCAACCCGTTTTTTTGGTTGAGATAACTCTTTACCCTTGCTATCCCTGAAAACAAATCCTTTTCCACGTCGGGGTTCACCAAAATACCTCTTTCGTAAAACAGTTCCGCTACGCTTTGCCTGCCCGACAGCGTGCGCTGTTTTGCCGCGCTGTCTATCAACGCGCACACCCTTCCTTGCCTATCCCTTTTCCACGCCAATTTCTCGCAAACCTTCTTGATGGCGTCCGCGTGGTAATCGATATCCCGTCCCGCCTCGTAATGTTCGTATATCACGTACACGTTGTCGTCAAAATCCACGGCGTACCAATGCGCGGAAAGCGGATTGTTTAACCCTGGGTCGATAGAAATAGTATCTTGCCACTCGGGCGGAATCGCAAACGGTTCGATAACGTGTACGCTCTCTTCGAATTCAGGATACACCAACCCTTCGCTCGCGCCGAAACGACCGAACTTTCTCGATTGCAAAGCGCGCTCGTCCATGCACCCTTCCAATGTCGCCACCTCATCCTCGTCCAAATACGGGTTATCACTCCAATCAATAAACTCGTACCAAATCTCGGGGTTGTTCGAACGGTTGAGATAAATTTCGTTATATACGAAGGTCAAGCCTTTCAACGGCGTCATCGTGCCGAAAATATCCCCTTTTTTATCCAGCACACGCATACGGCACTCCACGTAAATATCCTCCGGCGGCTCTTCGTCAAACCATACGAAATCCAGCGAGGTTCCCTGAAATTTTTCCCTGCCTTGGTCGCAACTTTTAAACCCGATAACCGACGTACCGCCAAGCGCGTTTTTCACACGGATAAAATCGATAACGCCGCTTTCCGGCGCGTCCTTTCTGCCGCTTAGCATCACGATTTCTTCTATCCAATCCTTTCGCAAATAGGATAAAATTTTCTTTTGCGCCACGTCCCTTTGCACCTGTTGCGAAAGGGACACCACCCAGCCGTGTACGTCTTTCCTGTTTTTTCGATAAGGGTGCGTGCCCCTTGCCATATACACCGTTTCCACCGCGCCGCACTCCGTTTTTCCCGAACGGTTTCCCCCAAAAACCCAACGGTTACGCTTTGGACATTTATGGAAAAGCACCTGTTTTTCGTGTACGATTTCCCCCGTATTATAACGCGCCAATTTGTCGCTTTCCTTCCGCCGTTTTTGCTCTGCCTCAATGGCGCGTATTTTATATAACTTTTCTACAAGATTTCCCATAACTCCCTCGCTTTTGTCTAAAATCGCACCCACAAGCGCGAGTATAATAATATTTATGAAAAAACGTATTTTCGCCTTTTGCGCGCTCTTTTTATATGTATTGCTCTTATTCTTATCCCCTAAGCCGTTGCGTTTGCGCACCGCCTCCGCCGACGGGGACGTTTACGCTTGCGTTTGCCAAGACAACGCCTTTTTCTACGCCACGAAAAACGAAAACAGCGGTTTGTTTTTGCTGCCGCAAACGTATTTCGTCAAAATCCTTTCCGTCGAAGGCGAATATTGCCGCGTAGAGTATCTATACGACGGTGAATACACCAAAAAATTGACCGGTTACGCCAAAAAGGAAGAACTTACTTTCGTGGATTTCGTCCCTAACGAACCGTACCTTCGACATCTTTTCGAAGTGCGTTATACCATCGACGGCAGCTTTTCTAACGACGACGCTTTCCTAGACCAAATCGTCGTTACCTGCGCCTATTACGGAGATTACAAAATCGGCTCGAAATCCTATTGCTACGTTTTACGCGGCGAATCGTTTGGCTATATCCCCAAACCTGACGGCCTGTATTATCAAGAAAATACCGAATACGCGGATTATCTTGCCAAATTGGAAGAAGACGCCGCCGCGTCGGTGGAACAAGACGACGGCACGAAAGGCGAGGGTATGAGCGCGGCGCAAATTGCAATTCTCGTTACCCTCTGCCTACTCGTCCCTATCCTTGCCGCGCTCGTGTTAAAAACCTCTAAAAAAAACGTGTACGATATCGAGGAAAAAGATTGACGCTATCTTATGATTTCCGTTCCCTTTTTCGCAACGAATCTTCCCCGCCCCGTTCCATAAACCGCACCACGCAGCGAAACACGTCGATAAAAGCAAAATCCTTTTCAAAGATTTCTTCGCTGAACCCTACACCTTCCAACATCCTTTCCATTTTCTCTCCCAACGCGTTTTGCTTTCGATAATACGTGCTATCCGTCCAAGAGGCAATCTCCGCAAAAATTCCGCCTTTCTCTTCACAGCGTTTACGACTTTTCGTCGGGGAAAAATAACGGAGCTGTAACAACGCTCTTTCCGTTTCGCTTAGCTTGTCCATCAATTTCTCCAACAGCTTTTTCAGCCAATCTAAACGCTGTTTGCAGATAATCTCTTTCGCGATATATTCCACCAACTCTTCCGTCGGCTTTTGGCTTTTGTAGGAAAGCAACGCTTTGTTTGAAATATGTATTTGATATTCTTCACCCATCAATTTTAACGTTGGGTAAGCGTACAACACCACCTTTACGTATTTCTTCAAAATAAACCACCCCCTTACGAAAAACCGTATTCTTTTTTCCCTTTTTTCAATCGATTTCCTGCTTCCCTCGCAGGCAAACGCATTATGCCACGAAAGCTGTTTTTTGCAAGACAACCCTTTCGCTTTTTTGATATAAACACGAACATTTGTTCGCTTTTGTGTGTATTTTATCACGTTAAATATGACAGAAGTATGCCTGTTTTTGGAAAAATTTGCCTTTTTTTCTTTTTTTTCGTTATCGAGAATCGAACGGACAACATTGATTGTTTTTTTTAAAGAAATGCTAAAAAAAATATAATTTTTACAAAATTTTAACATTTTCGAAACTTTTTAATGACGAAATCGTTATAATATGTTATAATAGAAGGACAAGGAGAAAGCTATGGTTAAAATTCTTGTTGCAGAAGACGATAAAGCGTTAAACGATTTAATTTGCGCGTATCTTCGCGGTTGCGGATACGAAACGACGGCGTGTTTTGACGGCGCGCAAGCTTTGCAAGCGTTTGAAAACGGAACGTTTTCATTATTGATTAGCGATATTATGATGCCAAATATGGACGGATTTGCTTTGGCGGAAGCGGTACGCGCGCAAAACGAAAGCGTGCCTATTCTATTTATTAGCGCGCGCGACGACAAACCCTCCAAAATGCTCGGTTATAAACTCGGCATCGACGATTACGTCGTCAAACCGTTTGATTTGGACGAATTGACGTTAAAGGTGAACGCGTTGTTGCGCCGTGCGAAAATTCACGCGGAGAACAAGCTGGAAATCGGCAATTTCGTAATGAACGCAGAAGAGCGTTGCGCCTACGTCGACGGCAATGAATTGCCCTTGACGACGAGGGAATTCGATTTATTATTCAAATTATTATCCTATCCCAAAAAGACGTTTACCCGTTCGGCGCTGATGGCGGAATTTTGGGATTACGATTCTTCCGCCACTTCGCGCACGGTAGACGTATATATGGCAAAAATACGAGAAAAAACGGCGGCGTGTAACGGTTTTGAAATCGTTACCGTACACGGGCTTGGTTATAAGGCGGTGTTACAATGAAACGCCGCAACGCAAGGATTTCTTTCGTAGGCGCGCTCATCTTTTTTTGTACGGTAGCCATTGCCGTTACGGTGGCGATTTGTATTTACGTGGTAGTCGATAAAAAATCCAACGGGGACAGAAGGACGATTGCCATCGTAATGCTGCTCGTCGTGCTGTTTTTATCCCTTTTGTTTGCCATAGCAGACGTCATCCGCAGAAGGGTGATGATTGATAGGCCCGTCGAACAAATTTTAGAAGCGACGGAAAAAATTGCGCACGGCGATTTCAACGTACGTCTGCGTCCTTTGCGCCCGTACGATAAGCACGACCCGTACGATTCGATTATGGAAAACGTCAACGCTCTCGCCAAAGAATTGGGACAGACGGAAACGTTGAAAACCAATTTCGTCGCCAATCTCTCGCACGAATTAAAAACCCCGCTTTCCGTCATACGAAATTACGCGCAAGCTTTGCAAAACGTCGCTTTGGACGAAGAAACGAAGAAAACGTATCTGCAAACGTTGCTCGTTGCGACGGAAAAATTAAACGCGCTCATTAGCAATATATTAAAATTGAATAAATTGGAAAATGCGGGGCTACTCCCCGAAAAGCGAGTTTTCCGTTTGGACGAACAGCTGGCGGAAATCGCCGTCGGGTTTGAAACGGCAATGGAAAGAAAGAACGTCACGCTGGATTGCGCTTTACAAGAAGTGTCCGTATATTCTTCCCCCGAGCTGTTGGAAATGGTTTGGAATAATTTATTCTCCAACGCCGTCAAATTCACCAACGTTGGCGGAAACGTACGCTTAACGGTAAGCAAAGCAGGCGCAAACGTCAGCGTTTGCGTTCAAGACGACGGCTGCGGCATTTCTCCAGAAACGGGAAAACGCATCTTTGAAAAATTCTATCAAGGCGATACGTCGCACGCCACGGAAGGCAACGGGTTGGGATTGGCCCTCGTCAAAAAGGTAATTGACACGCTTGGCGGAGAAATTTCCGTACAAAGCGAAGTAGGCAAAGGCAGCCGTTTCACCGTGACCTTAAAAGAGGTTGTTTATGAACCGTAAATTGCAAAATCTTTTACGCCGCATAAAAACGGAGTACGCTTTTCGAACGCTGTTTTTCGCAAGCATTTCTTTTAGCGTCAGCATAGCGTTCGGGCTGTTTAACGGCGCGCAAGGTATTCTATATTCCTCTATCTGGAACGGCGCGCTTGCCGCGTATTACGTGTCGCTGGCTTTTTTGCGCGGCGGCGTATTGTATCAGCATAAAAAGTGGAAAGCGCGAAATGCAACCGAAGATACGGAAGACGGGAAAACGGAATTGTTATTGCAAGCAAAAACGTACAGAAACAGCGGCGTCGTTTTGTTGTTTTTACAAATCTCGTTATCCGTTGCCACGGCGCAAATGATTTTCGACAATCAGCATTTCACCTATGCAGGCTGGACGATTTACGGCGCGGCGGCGTACGCCTTTACGCGGATAACGGTATCGATTATCCAAATTAAAAAGGTGCGCAAACACGAAAATTTCACCTTGCGCGCCATCCGCACCGCCAACCTTGCCGACGCCGCCGTATCTATCCTTGCCTTACAAACGGCGTTGTTGTCCACGTTTGGCAGCGAGGACGTCAACGCTTCGTTGTTCAATACGATTACGGGCATCGCCGTATCGCTGCTCACCGTTACGCTTGGCATATTCGCCATTGTCGACGCACATAAAAATATACGTAATATACAAGGAATCAATCAAAACAATGGATAAAAAATTCGATTATAATTACACCGCGCCAACGCAAGCGGAACGCAAGGAAATTGAGGCGTTACGCAACAAATATTTACTGCAAGAAAAACGGGAAATCGACAGCTTAACCAAGCTGCGTTTGCTGGACAAAAAAGTCCAAAATTTCCCCACCGCCCTCGGGATACTTTTCGGGATTATCGGCACGCTGATTTTCGGGCTGGGGCTTACGATGATTTTGCAATGGGCCTTGTTGCTTTGGGGCGTCGTCGTGGCGCTCGTCGGGTTTATTCCCCTCGCACTTGCCTATCCCATTTATAAAAAAACGCTGAACAAACGCAAACGCCAATACAGCGAAGAAATCCTTGCTTTGTCTAACGATTTATTACAAAACGAAGCCCGTTAACTCTTTCAAAACCGCGCAAAAAAAATAGCGCGGTTTTATTGCTTTTTTTCGCGCGCTGTGTTATAATAATAGTGTATGAAAAAAATTGGCGTGACAATTGCATCCTTTTTGGCCGTTACCGTCCTTGCATCGGGGACGGCGATACACTTTGCCAAAAATCAAGTTGTCGCTGACGCCGCTCCTATCAGCGTTGCGGAACATACGCAAAACGGACTTGTTGCGCCGCAAACGTACGAGGAATATTTAGCCCTGAACTCCCCTTCTTGCATTGCCGTTTGCGAAAACTATACGGCGATAGCAGACGGAAACCTCATCTACGTATTCGACCGTGCTTACGGCGAATATAAAACGTACGAGCACGGCGACGGGCGTACGCAAGACCAAGTAAAAACGATGCAATTCCACGACGGCAATACGTTATATTTCGCCGACAATTCTACGGGGGATAATTTCTATAAACTGAACGCAACGACGATGGAACCCGCATTGGAAATCGAAGACATTGCTTGCGGCACCTTCCTCATCGTTGATGAAAATTTATATTTCACCAACGCGTCGGGCGCGCTGTACGCAACGACGTTGCAAGACGCGGAAAACGACGGCGCAAAAACCTCCCTTTTATGGGACGACGTTTCCGCCCTCGCTTATTATAATAGCGAGTTGTATTTCGTTCGCTCCGATTCCTATCTGCACAAAATTAACCCTCGCAACGTAGAAACGCCGGACCCTAACAAGACGTGGTTTGCCACGCTTTCACAGGTATCTTCCCTTTCCATTTGCGAAGGCGTGCTTGCCTATACGACGGCGCACGGCGCGTTCCACGCCTATTCTTTGGCGGACGTGACGGAAAACGGCTTACATTTCAGCGAAAACAGCGGCGGATACACCTGCGTTTATCCGTTTGGCAAATCCTTATACGTTTTACAAAAGGACGCCGCCATCGTGAAAGAGTATTCCGCTGCCGATAAAAACTTTACTTCGTACGAAATCTCCGCCAACTCTTCCGCAAACCACCGTTTATCGCAAGCCACGGATATGACGTTGCATAAAAACGAGTTGTTTGTGGCAGACAACGGAAACTCCCGTTTGTCGGTGTACGACAACGACACGAAAAAACTCGCCGCGCGCTTTCCCCTCAAAGGCGAAGCCTTATGGATAGCCGCTGACGACGATTCCGTTGCCACCGCATCGAAAACGGAAATTTATATTTATTCGAAAACAGGCGAAGAAACCGCCCACTTCGACATCTTTAACGGCGACGTCGTAGGGATAGTTAACGTTTACGGAAAATACTACGCCGCCACGAAAAACAATCATTTCTACGCCTATACGAAAGATAGTGAAAACGTTTGGCAACAGGCAGAAGTAAAGAAAACTTCCACCCACCCTCCGCAGCTGTTAACGACGGACGCTTACGGAAATTTGTATATTAAAAGCGGTGTTTACGCCTACTCTTTCAGCGAAGACACGTTTATGAAAGCAGACGGAAACGGCGTAGAACTTTTGAACACCTTGCCTACCAACACGACGAAAATCGGCGTGGATTACGACGGAAATTTATACGCCCTGCACGACGGCGTGTATAAATACCTTAAACAAGCGGACGGCACGTATCTTCAAACGGAATTGAACGTTGACGAGCGTTTCGTGTACGGCGACGCGCCCACGTTCACCTCGTTCGCGTTCGGGATAGAACGCAACGTATCGTATCTGCTTTGCAACGGCAATTACGTCGTGCAAACGGACGAGTTTGCCTTGCCAACGGTGACGAATATCCCCGTGGACGGCGCAGACGAGAGTATTTTTGCGGAAACGGAAGCAAGCTTTGAAATCGTCAAGACGAAAGCCAACGCCCTGCTCGTTGCCTTCGACGTAGAGCAACTGAACGGCGCGGACGTTTATCCCTATTTATCCTATCACCGCAGCACCGCGGAAAAAACCGCCTTAAAAATTGGTGAAGACACGCAAGGGAAATATTATTTAATTGCTCATTTCGACACGAAGACGAGCAAATATTCCACCTACCTCGTATTACAATCTTCCTGCGACACCATCGCTGCCGAAGATTACCGCAAGGAATACGCGGAAAACGAACGCGTTTCCGCTTGGCTTACGAACGAATTATCTTTATACAAATTCCCCTATCTTTGCCAAGATTTAATCGTGACGCAATCGTTGCCGCGCGGCGCGAAAGTGACGTTGCTTGGGGAAATTGACCAATTAGACCACGCGTATTATCATATCGCGTACGAAGACGAAAACGGCAACGTAAAAACGGGATATATTCCGCAATCGTACGCCACGCTTTTCGACGCTTCCCCCAAAGATAGCAGCACGACGGTGGTTGGAAACACCGCTAGCGATAACGACGAGGTTTGGCGTTTGGTATATTTATTGCTCGGTTTTGCCGCCGTTTGTATTCTCGTTGATTTCTTGATTTTACGAAAGAAAAAAGACGATTAACCCATTGAAAACCCACTAAAAATAACAAAAAAGGAGGAACGGCTCGTTATGTCAGATTATCACAGTAGTAGCAGCGTATATCCGCTATGTAATGCGGCGCGCCGTTGCTTCGCGCGCTAAATAAGCGCTATACGCTACCTTTTTAAACCCAAGTTTATTTTCGGAGGTAGTTGATTATGCAAAAAGAATTATTAGAACTCCTGCAAGCGCAGGACTACGAACAAGCGGCAACGTTTGTCGAAAAATACACGAGTAAAGAACTCGCAGAACTATTAACGGACATAGATAAAGCGGATATCCCCGCCTTTTGTCGCGCGTTGAACAGCGACCTGCTTGCCGACGCGCTGGTGCTTTTGGATAAAGACCTGCAAGAGGACGTCATCAACGGTTTGCGCGACGACGAGCTGGAAAAAGTCCTCGATGAAATGTCCGTTGACGAAACGGTGGACATCATTGAAGATATGCCGCAGGAAATCGTGCGACGTATCGCGGAAACGGACGATATACTTCTGCTCCTTTCCGAACGGAATTTCTCCGTCTTGCGTCCCCTTATCGCCTCAATGAACGCCATCGACCTTGCGGAAGTTTTCAATGAAATCCGCGACGAATCGGAACTGCACGTGCTTTTCCGTATCCTGCCCAAAGATTTGGCGGCGGAAACGTTCGTTGAAATGGACAGCGACGTAAAAGAAACGCTCATTGAAAAATTAAACGATAAAGAACTCCGCGCCGTCATGGACGAGCTTTTCCTCGACGACACCGTCGATATTATCGAAGAAATGCCCGCCAGCGTCGTCAAACGTGTGCTTGCCCAAAGCGACCAAGCCACACGCGCGTATATCAATGAAATTTTGAAATACCCCAAAGACAGCGCAGGCAGTATAATGACGATAGAGTTCGTTTCTCTGCACCCGACGATGACGGTAGACGACGCCTTTGAACGTATCCGTAAAACGGCAATCGATAAAGAAACGATATACACCTGCTACGTCGTGGACGAAACGAATAAATTGGTCGGCTTAGTGACGGCAAAAGATTTAATGCTGGCCAAAAAGAACAAAAAAATCGCCGACGTTATGACGGAAAACGTCATCTACGCACACACGGAAGACGACAAAGAAGAAGTGGCGCGGACGATTTCCGATTACGGTTTTCTTGCCCTGCCCATCGTCGATAGAGAAACGAGGCTCGTGGGTATCGTTACCGTTGACGACGCAATGGACGTCATCGAATCGGAAAACACGGAAGACATCGCGAAGATGGCAGCCGTCACCCCTACCGATAAGCCGTATTTGAAAACGAGCGTATGGAAAATTTGCCTCAGCCGTTTGCCGTGGCTTTTAATTCTCCTCGTATCGTCCACCCTTTCCGGCCTTATCATTTCCGCCAACGAAAGCACTTTGAATATGCCTATCTACGGCATCGTATTGACGGCGTGTATGCCTATGCTAATGGGTACGGGCGGTAACGCCGGTTCGCAAGCGTCTGCAATGATTATACGCGGTATCGCTATCGGCGAAGTAAAATTTTCCGATACGTGGAAAGTCATCTGGAAGGAAGTCCGTGTTTCCGTACTGCTCGGCGCAATTCTCTCCGTGGCTTGCTTTGCCAAAGTAATGCTCGTCGACGGCTTATACGCCATCGAAAACGGAACGCTCGTTGCCTTGGTTATCTGCGTATCGTTATTCGTAACGATTCTCGCCGCAAAACTCATCGGCGCGCTCCTTCCCCTGTTTGCAAAGAAATGCAAGCTGGACCCTGCAGTCGTCGCCTCTCCGTTTATCACGACGATTATCGACGTCCTTTCGCTGACCGTGTATTGCGCGTTTTCCATTTGGATGTTGGGCACGTTATAATATCATTATCAAAAACAAAATAAAAGGGCAGCCGAACGGTTTACCGTTCGGCTGCCCTTTTATTTTCAATCGTTATTCGTATAATCCCAACGAGAGGTATCTATCGCCGCTGTCAGGCAACACCGTCACCACGTTCTTGCCCGCGTTTTCCGCGCGTTTGGCTACCCTTAACGCCGCCGCCACGTTCGCTCCGGCGGAAACGCCTGCAAACGCGTTTTCTTCCCTGTACAACGCTTTAACGAAAGCGTACGCCTCTTCTTCCGTCACCGTCAACACTTCGTCGTACAGCGTCGTATCCAACGTTTTGGGGATAAAATTTGCGCCAATGCCCTGTAAACCGTGCGCCCCTGCTACGCCTTTGGATAACAACGGCGAAGCGGCAGGCTCTACCGCCACGATTTTCACGTTGGGGTTGCGCTCCTTTAAATATCTACCTACCCCCGTCAACGTACCGCCCGTGCCAACGCCCGCCACGAAAACGTCCACCTTCCCTTGCAGCGCGTTCCATATCTCCGGAGCCGTCGTATCGTAATGCGCTTGCGGATTGGCAGGGTTATCAAACTGCCCCGCAATCATCGCGTTGGGCGTATTTTTTAAAATCTCTTCCGCTTTGTCTATCGCCCCTTGCATACCGCTTTTTCCGTCGGTAAGCACCACTTCCGCGCCGTAACTTCGTATCAGCTCCCGTCGTTCCACGCTCATCGTATTCGGCATCACTATCACCGCTTTATATCCGCGCGCCGCCGCCACAAGCGCCAAACCAATCCCCGTATTGCCGCTCGTCGGTTCAATCACCGTGCCGCCCGCACGCAGTTTTCCCGCCTTTTCCGCCGCGTCTATCATCGCCACGGCAACGCGGTCTTTAATAGAGCCGCCTACGTTTTGATATTCCGCTTTGGCGTAAAGATTGCCCACCGCCCCGAAATTGTTTTTCAGTTTTTCCAACGACAATAATTCCGTATTGCCGATAGCCAGTTCTTTTACCAAAGCCTTATCCTCGCTTAGTTTAATAATTTTTCCAACAACTCGTTTGCCGTACGCGCGATACGATTTGCGCCCTGTTCTTTCAAAAACGATTCTTCTTTAAAGCCCCACGTTACGGAAACGCAATCCACGCCTGCGTTTCGCGCCGTTTGAATATCCACTTCCGAATCCCCTACGTACGCCGTTTCCGCCTTTTCTACGCCCTGCTTTTCCAGTATCTTTAACAGGGCGATGGGCGAAGGTTTGCGCTTGATACCTGCCGCCTCGTTTTCCCCCATCACTTCGTCGAAGACGTCGGGAAAATAATCGGCGATAAGCGCCTGCGTAGCCGCGTGCACTTTATTGGATAACACCGCCAATTTTACACCGCGTTGACGCAAAGCTTGCAATACGTCCATCACCCCTGTGTACGGCTTCGTTTCGTCCTTGCAATGCGCCCCGTAATACGCCCGAAAATCCGCCACCATTTCCGTAATGCGCGGATAATTCTCAATCCCAACGGAACGCTCTAATAATTTTACGATACCGTCGCCGATAAAACTGCGCACTTCTTCCCTATTCCGCGTGGGAAAACCGTGCAAACGCAACGCCGCGTTTGTCGACGCCGTTAAATCGTCCAACGTATCCAAAAGCGTACCGTCTAAATCAAATACTACCAGTTTGTACACCTTTTCTCCTTTATAACGCCTCGCGTATCGCCTTAATCGCCTCTACCCTGTTTTCGCTGTTCGTCTTTACGTAGATAGAGGAAACGTAATTTCTCGTCGTCCCTTCGCTCAATTTCAGCGCAGACGAAATTTGACGGTTGGTAAAACCCTCGTACATCATCAACGCAATTTCCACTTCTCTATCCGAAAAACCGAACGCACGCGTCAGCTTTATTTCCCTGTCTGCCGCCACGTTTTTCGCCGCGTCCGTAATGCGCCGCGCAATTTTCGCAGGCAAAATCGTATCCCCAGCGTACGCGTTTTTAATCGCGCTTATCAATGCGTTGCCGCCAATGTCCTTTAACAAATATCCGCTTGCGCCGTTATTGATAGCGTTAAGAATATAATCGCTGTCGTCAAACGTCGTCAAAATAACCACTTTTACGTTAGGATATTCCGTTTTGATACGCTGCGTCGCCACAACGCCGTTCATATGCGGCATACGAATATCCATCAGCACTACGTCTACCGCCACTTTATTCATTTTCAACAGCGCGTCAAATCCGTCGTACGCAACGTCGACCACTTCCAACGCTTCGTCCGTTTCCAAAACGCTCTTCAATTCCTGCGCCAGCTCTTTTTGGTCGTCCGTGATAAGCACCTTTATCTTTTGCATATCCAGTTTCTCCTTATTTCGTATCGTTATCGTTGCCATCCGAAGGCAAGAAGAGATATAACTCGAACCCTTCGTCTTTCGTCGAATCATACCGCACTTCGCCGCCAAGCGATTTTGCACGTTCCCGCATCGCTGAAAGCCCAAAACCCTCTTTCATATCTTGTACGTCCACGCCTTTACCGTTATCCGAAAGCAGGAAGGTGATTTGTCCGTCGCTTTCTTTTAACTCGAACCAAAACGCCGTCGCGCCGCCGTGCCGCAAACCGTTGGAAATCCCCTCTTTAAGCGTATTGCAAAGGAACCGGTGTTTCGCGGAAGACACTTCTACGTCCTCTATTTTCGAACGAATCGTAATATTCGTGCCGTCCGTAGATTCGTGTACGATATTTTCCAACGCGTGTTGCAACGTTTCGCTGCTTTGCGCGCCCGAAAGCAAATGCACGCTTTCGCGCAATTCTTCCAACGCGTGTTTCGCCTGTAAATTCGCCGCGATAATCTTCGCCCTCGCTTCTTCCGGGTTTTTATCAAAAATCCGTTTCGCCGCTTCCGTTTGCATAATAACGGTGGTAATCGAATGCCCTGCCGTATCGTGTACGTCTTTGGCAATACGCTGTCTTTCTTCCAATACCGTCACTTCCGCCACGACCGCATACGCCTTTTCCAATTCCTTCTTGCTCTCGTTCAATTCCGTCAGCGTTTTATTCAACTTCAAAAACTGTCGATAAAACCCTAACCCTATTTGCACGATAAAGAAATGCACCACCAACGCCAATAGCGAACCGGAAGATTGCGTAAACATCGATAAGAAATCCAACCTCTCTTCCAGCACCAACCAATGCCGCAGTATATATCCCGCCTCAAAAATAACGCTGCCGATACATACCATAATTACGCACGTTTTTATATCTTCCGCCGTAATGTAAAACTCCGTCAAAACGATAAGGAAGATAGCGATAGGATACACGCCCTCCGTTAAAAACATAAATACGCAGGAAACTGCTGCGTCCACGGCGTACAACCGCATTTTATCCACACGGAAAACAAATAACTTCAACGCCTGCGACACCGTAAACACCGCTTCTATGGCAAAAATCGTTATCAACATCTTCCAATCCCGCCAGCCGTACGCATTGGCGTGGGATAACAGCATAAATAATTCCATCGCTATGAGTAGGATAAATAATAGCCATTTACCAAACTGAACGAATTGTTCTTTATCCCGAAAATCGTATTTCAACAACCAGCGGAACAACGATTTCTTTTTCACTCCGCTATCGGCGGATTGTTCATTGATTTGCGTTTCTTTTTCCTTATCCATACGCTTACGCTAAGCCCTCCGTCGCCTCTTGATTGTCACGGATTTGTCTTTCATAATGATAGCTGTATATCCCTTCCGGCGAGTATATCAAATGGTCGCAAAAAATGACGCCGTTTTTCTCGCACAACGCGCGGCACTCTTCCGTTGTCATATCGTCCGACGCCGAAGGCTTGCAATCCCCCTTGGGATGATTATGCACCAATACGATGCCCGACGGGTTAAAATCAAGCAGCACGTTCATCAACCAACGAAGCTGCACCTCCACCCGTTTCTCTCGGCCGGACGTATACCGTTGCCGTCCGTGTATCCTCCCTACGTCGTCTAAAAGATAAACGTCTAATACTTCAAATCCATACGAGGCGTATTCTTCTCGCAAAAACCGAACGAACTCGTCCGCCCTATAATGGGAGGGATAATACACTTGTTCGTACGAGGCGAATTTCTCCACCAAAATCCCCACCGTACGGATAAACGCCGCCAAGCTTTCCCCGACGCCGTCTACGCGACGAAGCCTTTCTATCGGCGCAGTCAGCACACCGCGAATATCGCCAAATTCCGATAATAGCAAATGCGCCAAATCGTTTGTATTACGCCGCGTCAATCCGCTAAAAAGCAACGCCTCTAAATATTCGTGGTCGCAAAGGCCCCCTTTAGCCAAACGCTCGTACAGACGTTTTCTATGCCCGCCGTGCAAGTCTAATTTTGCTAAAAATTCCCCAAAACTCTCTTTTTCTTCTTGTTTTTCTTCTTGTTTTTCGTCCATTTTTACACCGTCGTATATTGATTTCAAATCCATTGTAACACACTTTCCGCAAAAAGTCAAAGTTTTCCGTGAAATTCCCTTACGCGCAAGCGGAAAAAAATATTTTTCCGCTTTCCCCCTTATTTCCTTTACCAAACGTGAAAAAATGTGTATAATAATAGTATAAACTATAAGGACGGTGCTTTTATGCAACACCCTATGCAAAAATATTTTGACGAAATCGTGCAATCCATCTCCCGTATCATCCAATTCGATTCTTCCTTCAAAGGCGTGGAAGGCGAACACGGAGAGTTTCCTTTTGGCAAAGAAACGGCAGATTGTTTACAATACTTCCTTTCCCTCGCGGAAAGTTTTGGCTTTGAAACGCACAATTACGACAACTACGTCGGCGAAGTCGTGTTCGGTGACGGAGAAGAATTCGCTATATTGGCGCATCTTGACGTCGTACCTGCCGGCAACGGTTGGAAATATCCCCCTTTTGGCGGCGTCGTCAACGACGACGTATCCGTCGGCGGCGTAACGGGCAAAAAAATTTGGGGACGGGGCGCAATGGACGATAAAGGCCCTGCCGTCGTTTGTCTGTACGCTTTAAAAGCGCTCAAAGACGAGGGCTTCGTTCCGCATCGCAAAATCAAACTTATCGTCGGCTGCAACGAAGAATGCGGCAACGCTTGTATCGCGCATTATAAAGAAGTAGCGCATATGCCCGACGAAGGGTTCACTCCCGACGCCAACTTCCCCGTCATCTACGCAGAAAAGGGTATCGCGCATATCACCGCCTCTTTCCCGATAAACAATTCCCCCGTGACGGCGCTCGTCGGTGGTGAACGGGCAAATATGGTATGCGATTACGTTTCCGCCTTTTTAACGAAAAAAGGCGCAACGGCGTTGGTCGATTATCAAAACCCGATAGCAAACACCACCATTTCTTACGACAACACCACGAACGTTTTACAAACCCGCGGTAAATCGGCGCACGGCTCTACCCCCGACAAAGGCGCAAATGCGTTGCAAACGATGCTCGCTTTCCTTGCGACTATCAACGACGATTTTGCGTATGCCTACGACGTACTGTTTAACGACTCGCTCGGCTTAAAAATTTTCCAAGACGAAACGGGCGTGCTTACTATCTCCCCCGACGTGGCGCGTTTGGAAAACGGTGTATTGAAAGTGACGGCGGATATCCGTTTCCCCGCAACGTTTGCCCTGCAATCGATAACCGACCGTTTTGACGAGGCAGGCATCGATTATCAAATCAGCAGCTATTTAGCCCCCTTATACAACGACGTCAACAGCCGCTTAATCTCCACCCTTACCCGCGTTTATAACAACGCAACGGGCAAGCAGGAAACCCCGATTGCAATCGGCGGCGGCACGTACGCAAGGGCGTTAAAATGCGGTTGCGCGTTCGGCCCTGAAATCAACGGCGAAGAAACGTCCATCCACCAGCCGAACGAATACATTACCTTTGACAGAATTCAGTTTATCGGCAACCTGTATTACGACGCCATCAAAGAACTGACAAAACCGCAGTATATCCGTATCGGTTATATCAAAGCACGTCGAATAACGAAATAATTATCTCACACGCAAACCGCGGCTTACAAGCAAGTAAGCCGCGGTTTTTTCTACGCTTTTTCCTCGATTTTATTCACCGTTTACGATATGATACGCGGCTTGTAAAATCACAAGCCGCGTACCATAGTGAGAGAATATGAAAAAAGTTTTTGTATAGTCGTTTGTTATTTTCTTATTATCGTTTTTATTATTGTAAACCCCGTTTGTGAAACAGGTATGAAAAGTTTGTGATAGGACAATGAAAATAGAAATGTTTTTATTGCAAGAAATAGGCGTAAACCGCGTCGGCAACACGCAAACCGTCTGCCGCGGACGAGGTGATGCCGCCGGCGTATCCCGCGCCTTCGCCGCACGGAAACAACGCCTGCATAGACACCGATTGCAACGTTTCCGTTCGCTCAATCCGCACGGGAGAACTCGTCCGTGTTTCCGCCGCCGTCAACAACGCGTCTGGGCAAGCAAATCCCTTCAAGCGTTTATCCATATCCTTAATCGCCTGTTTTAAAGTATCCGCAACGAAGCTTGGCAACACCGCGCGCAAATCGGCAAAGGCCGTGCCTGCCGCGTAGGTGGGGGCTACCGCACCGAAAAAATCGCTCTCTTTATCTTCTAAAAAATCTCCCACGCGTTGCACGGGCGCGGCGTAATTCCTTCCGCCGACGTGATAAGCGGCGCGCTCGATTTGCCTTTGAAATTCTATCCCAGCCAAAGGACGTTCGTCGCCAAAATCCGCGCGCGTCACTTGCGCGATGAGGGCGCTGTTGGCATTTTTCCCGTCGCGCGCGTAATTGCTCATACCGTTCGTCACCACGCCGCCCGCTTCGCTGGCCGCAGGCATTACGAAGCCGCCTGGACACATACAAAACGTAAACGCAGAACGCTGATTGACGTGCGAAACAAGCTTATAATCAGCGGCAGGCAACAACGAATACGCTTCCCCGTATTGCGTTTTCCCTATCTCCGCTTGCAAATGCTCGATACGCACCCCTACGGCAAAATCCTTGGCGCGCATCGTTACACCACGGGAAAGCAATTTCTCAAAGGTATCTCTCGCGCTGTGTCCAATCGCTAAAATCAACGCAGACACGTCCAACTTTTCTTCCTTTTTCTCCGTTAAATCGTACAGCGTCGCCCCTACCAAACGCCCTTCTTTTACCGATATATCTTCTAAGCGCGTGTGAAAACGAACTTCACCGCCCTTGGCAAGGATATATTCGCGCATATTTTTGACGACGGTTTTTAATTTATCGCTGCCGATATGCGGCTTGTTAAGATATAAAATCTCCTTCGGCGCGCCAAAACGCACAAACGTTTCCAATACTTCCTTATTCCACGCGCTATGCGTTTGCGTATTCAATTTACCGTCCGAAAACGTACCCGCGCCCCCTTCGCCAAATTGAATATTGGTATTTTCGTCCAACGTCCTTTGCGAAAAAAACAAACGCGTTGCCTTTTCCCTTTCTTCCACGTTGCCGCCACGTTCGATAACCAACGGCAAAATACCTCTTTCTATCAACCGAATTGCGCAAAATAACCCTGCAGGACCGCTGCCCACTACCAATACGGGCTTTTCCGGCAACCTACCTTTGGGCAAACGCTCGATTTCCCGTTTTTCTTGCGGCTTTGGCTCGCTGGAAAACTCGATAGTGTAAACGAAACGTATATTCCGCTTATCGCGCGCGTCTAACGACTTTTTCTTAATCGCAAAATACGACGGTTGTTTCCCCAATTTTTTCGCCGCTATCTTTATCAGCTCGCTTTCCGCTTTATTGACGGGCAAAGTTACGTTAGATAACGTGATTAAACGCATACTTACCCCTGCCTTTTTTTATTTTTCTCGGCAATCGCCGCCGCAACCGTGCGCGCAGAAGCGTACGCCCATTGCAGATTAAACCCGCCGCACTCGCCATCGACGTCCAAAATTTCGCCTGCAAAATACAAATCTTGCACCTTACGGCTTTGCAACCCGTCGTCCACCTCGTCCATCGCCACGCCGCCTTTGGTTACCTGCGCGTAATCAAACCCTAACGAGCCTGTCACCGTTAAAACGAACGATTTTACCCGTTTTGCCACCGTTTCGTCGTCGGCGCAAGGCAACGTTTTCATAATCGCCCTGCCCACTTGATTATTCACGATGCCGCACAGCCTTTCGCCATCTTCCTGTTTTGGCAACGCCGCCCTTTTATTTTCCAACAACCGTACAATCGTTTCTTCCGTTACGTCGGGCAAAAAATCCACGATAAGCTTTGCTTGCGTTTTATCGGCAATAAACGCCGACAAGCGGAACACCGCATCTCCGGAAACGCCGTAATCGGTAAAGATTATATCCCCTTGTACCGTATGCTTTTTCTCTATGCCGTTTTCCGTCCACACCGCCGTAACGCCTACGTCAAAAACGCGTATGCCTTTTAACGTGCGCGTTTGAGAAACGTCCGTTTTTATTTGCACCAGCGAAGGACGCAACGCCGTTAAGGTATGCCCTAATCCCGTCGCCAAAGCGTATGCCGAGCCGTCCGTCCCAAAATTTTTCGCCGCTTTTCCCCCCGTGCAAAGCGCCACCGTTTCCGCTTGAAAAAGCTCCCCTTTTGCCGAAGTCAATACAAAGCCCGACGGCGTTTTTTGCAAATCGACAATGGCGGTATCCACGTAGAAACTTACGCCGTTTTCCAGCGCGGAAAAACGCAACGCGTCCGTCAGCGCAGTCGCCTGTCTTGACGTGGGATAACCTCTACCGCGCTCGTCAAAAAAAATCAACACCCCCAAAGCGTTGAAAAAATCGCATAAGGAGTGCGCGTCAAAGCGACTCGTCAACCGTTCCGCCAACGACTTGCCGCGTTTGGAAGCGGAGAAATACGGAGTATTTCCCACCGCAGCGTTGGTGACGTTCCCCTGTCCGTTGCCCGTGGCGGATAATTTTCTCCCCACCCTTTCGCTCCGTTCGAACAAAGCGACTTTTTCGTCGTTTTTCGACAACGCATTTGCTAAAAACAAGCCTGCCGCGCCACCACCGATAATTGCCGTTTTAATTTTCGTCATATGATTTATAGCCATATCATTATTGTAAACTATTTGTGAAAAAAAGTCAATATTTTCAAAAAAATAACCAAAAAAAGAGCGCGCACGTATTGACTTTTTTTAATTTTTATATTACAATATTTATAATAGAATATTATTTGGCATTTTTCTGCGCGTCGTTATCATACGATAGACGTGTAAGAACCCGTCAAAACACAAAAGGAGAATGCGTTATGTATCTTGCAAACTTAAACTTAGCGCCGATTTGGTTTTTCGCTATTGGTATCGTTGGCGTAATCGCCGTCGCTATTGGCGTTTCTACCTTGTTAAAGGTATTGCGTAAGAAAGACCCTGACAACACGCGCGAACAAAAACAAATCGACGAAAATTTGCGTATGTTGGAAGAAGAAAAACAACAAAATGCGGTGATTAGAAAACAAAAAGAAAAAGAAGAATCCGCACGCCAAGCTGAAATCAGAAAAGAAGTTTTCGGCAAATTGGACGAACAGAAACAAGCCGCAGAGCAAGCGAAAGCGGAAGAAGCGAAAGTAGAAGAACCCGCCAAAGAAGAAGTGGCGGTAACGGAAGCCCCCGCGGAAGAAAAGAAGGAAGAAAAACCCGTAGAAAAGAAAGCTCCCGCGAAGAAGAAAGCCCCTGCTAAGAAGGAAGAAAAGAAGGAAGAAAAGCCTGCAGAAAAGAAAGCGCCTGCCAAGAAAGCCCCTGCTAAGAAGGAAGAAAAGGCAGCGGAAAAACCTGCAGAAAAGAAAGCGCCTGCCAAGAAAGCCCCTGCTAAGAAGGAAGAAAAGGCAGCGGAAAAACCCGTAGAAAAGAAAGCGCCTGCCAAGAAAGCCCCTGCTAAGAAGGAAGAAAAGGCAGCGGAAAAACCCGTAGAAAAGAAAGCGCCCGCTAAAAAAGCGCCTGCCAAGAAGGAAACCAAAGCGGTTGAAAAGGTAGAAGAAAAGCCGATTTTGACGGACGACGCGGACACCGATACGTTGGCAAGATACGCAGGTAAATGGATTATCTATCATATCCTTACGGAAGAAAACACCGAAGACGATATGTACTTCTTCGAATTGCACGCTTCTAACGGCGAAAAGTTGCTCTCTTCCGAAGAATATACTTCCTACCAAGGCGCAACGCGCGGTATTGAAACGCACAAACAAAATATCCTTAAAGGCAATTTCAAGATTACCCTTTCCAAGAAAGGCGATTATATCGTAAAACTGTTAAGCGGCAGCGGTCAACTTCTTTGCACGGGTGAAAACTATGCAAACAAAGCGCGTTGCGAAAGCGCTATCAAATCGATTAAACGCTTTGCAAGAACGGCTGTTTTGGACGAAAACGTACAAGACTTCTTCTTGAAAGTTCCCGTAGATACGGACACGTATATCGCTCCCCCTGCGGAAGGCGTAAACGGCAAGTGGATTATCAGCAACCGTGAAGATAGCGACGGCGATAAAGTATTCTTCTTTGAATTGTTCGCAAACAACGGCGAAAAACTTCTCTCTTCCGAAGAATATACGACGTATGCAGGCGCGGTAAACGGTATTCAAACGCATAAGCAAAATATCGCGAAAGACAATTTCCGTATCACCCTTACCAAAAAAGGCGATTACATCTACAAAATCCTCAACGGTAACGGTCAGCTCCTTTGCCTTGGCGAACATTACAAATCTAAAGTTCGTTGCCAAAGCGCAGTAGATTCGGTAAAACGTTTCGCAGAAACCTCCCCCGTACTCACCGAGTCCGACCAAGTAAAAGACTAATTCTTTTAACGACAAATCCCCTCGCAACTCTGCGAGGGGATTTTTTCACGGAAAGTATCCAACAAAGGATTTTTACTCGGTTTTATTCTCCGTACGTTTTGCAGGGCGCTGACGCCCTTTCCCACGGCAATACGTCCACCAAAACAAAAAAACGATTGATATGCGTAAAGCCCTCGGCGTTCTCCGCCGAGGGCTTTTTCTTTTCCTTTTTAGTTAGCTCCAACTGCCACCACCGCCGCCGAAGCCGCCGCCTCCAAACCCGCCGAAACCGCCACCGCCGCCGCTTCTACCGATAAACGAGCCGCCTTTTGCGCGTGGACGCATCATCGCCGTTATCATACCGCGCCGTAAACAAGCGTTGAGAATCAGGAAATCAAAGACGTCGAATTGCAAACCGTACGCCCACGTAGGCGGTTCGATAAGAATATTTTTGAACTTCTTTTCCCACTCGTCCGTGACGCCCAATACTTGCGCGTACGGCAACACTTTATAATAAAGTTGCGGATTTTCTTCCAGCATAAATTTGATTTTTTCTTCTTCCGTTACGACGATAAAATCCTTAAACCCAAGAATTTGCCCTAACGTATCCGTATACTCCTTCGTGCGTGACAGCGCCCTCGTCGTTGCAAACGTCGTCAACGCCACCGAGGCGCTAATATACAGCTTTTCCCAACGCGTTAATATATGTGACGCGAAGGCAAAGACGAAGAGTACGCAACCGAGCAACATAATCGCTATTTGCAACGCAAGCATTGCTGCTTGTTTTCCCTTTTTCCATTTATAGCGGTAATTTTCACGTATCGTGGCAATCGCCCAGACGCCCACTATCGGCGCGATAAACGCCACGCCTGCAAGATAGATGTATCCGCCGCCTATCCGTTCCCTGCCCAGCCAAAACGGCATCAGCAGGGCAAATAACAACGCCAGTATACCGCCAAACACAAACGCAAACACCGATTTTCCATCGTACATCTTCGGCGTTGCCAGCTGTTTCTTCGCCTTATCAACCGATTGGTAGAACTTTTCTTGTAAATCGGACACGTACACCGATTTCCCACTTTTGAATAACCCGTCGAATAACGTCTTTTCGTACGCAGGCGCGTCATCAGGCAAACTATCCACTATCTTCGTGAAAAACGGATTGTTTTCGTCACCAAAATCGATGGTTAAATAGCCCTTATGCGCAAAATAATAAATCATCGAGGTGACGTCTTCGCTGTCCACGTTCCCGTCGAGCCACTTGCCCATTTTCATCGGGTCCATATCGTCAGGCGCGGCAATATTCACCGTCGTGATAATCTCCCGTTTCTTACGCAAAACGACGCCGATGACGAACGCAATTATCACGCATATACCGCCAAACACCAGTATCTTCCACGCCCCGTCAGGAAAGACCTGCGTAGAAAAATAACTTTGCAAAACGCCGTCGGCAAACGTGAATTTCACGTACACACCTTCCGCCACCTTTTCGTCGTATACGTTGTAATACGTATTCAATTTATCCGCTTTCAAAACAAGCGTTTTACCGTCGGCGGATAACTGCTGCAAAGAAAATTCTTGCGACGGGCCTTTTTCCCCGTAGCGGGAAATCCACGCTTTTTCTATCGTTGCCCTATCGGGGAAATGCATCGTCACCGAAACGTTATGCAACGGCACGCTCCAACCGAACCCCACTACGTCGATTTGCATACCGTTATCAATATCACCGCGCGGTTGTTCCATCGTATAGGCAAGTTCATACGTGCGCGTCGTGCCAGAGGGCGTATATAACTCGCAAACGAGATTTAAATACTCGTCTTCGTCCTCCACGTAATACGACGCGTTTTCACCTACGCACGTTGCAGATACATCGAAATACCTTGCGCCCTCCAAGGGTAACGCGCGTGTAAAACGTCTGCCCGTCTTATTCGCCGTCATGACAATCGTTTCTTTGACAACCACCTTCCTGTCCGTTTGCACCGACATATCGACGTCGTAACGTTGAATCGTCATCACGTCGTCCGCCGCCGCCCTCGCAACAAACGTAGCCCCGTTTGTAAATAGCAACGGCGTTGCCAAAAAGAATAGCATACATAGAACGAGAAGCGTGGCGATTATCTTGCCACGCATCCCTTTATTATATCGTATCGTTTTCATATTCCTTAAAACTGCACTTTGATATTCTGTCTTTCTTCCGCGCTGTCCAGCTCGAAATAAGGACGTTTGGTATATTCTTCGCCCATACGTTTGCCTACGATATTCGCAGGGAACAATTCCAACTTCGTATTGAACGACTTCACTACGCCGTTGTAATAACGACGGGAAGATTCCAATTCGCTTTCAATATTTCTCAACTGATTTTGCAAATCCAAGAAATTGGTGTTTGCGTGCAACTGCGGATAGCTTTCCGCCACCGCCGAGAAGAACGTACGAAGCGAGCCCGTTAAGCCGTTTTCCGCCGCCGCCTTTTCTTCTATCGTCTTTGCGCTCATCGCCATATTGCGCGCCGCCACTACGTTTTGTAACGTTTCGCTTTCGTGCTTGGCGTACCCTTTCACCGTTTCTACGAGGTTGGGAATTAAATCGTATCTCTTTTTCAAAAATACGTCAATCGTCGCCCAAGCTTCTTCCACCCGATTTTTCAACCGTACGAACGCATTACGCGTCTTTATCCACCAGCAAACAAAAATAATTGCCAGCAAAAACACTACGCTGCCGACAATAATGCCTGCTATTGCGCCGCCAGAAAGCAATAAATTATCCATCATCTTTCTCTCCTTTTGAAAGGCTTTCCTTTCTTAATATATCTATATTATACTATACGCGCGAGAAAATGTCAATATATTATACAAAAAAACGGATTTCCCACTTTTAGAGAAATCCGTTTTCTTGTTGATACGTTTAGTCCGCTTTTCTGTTTCTCAACCACAAAACGCCGTTGGTGATAATCGGCGAAAGGATGAGCCAAAGCGCAGCAAGCGCAATAATCGAATAGGTGATAATCGAGCCAACCGTTCTCGCACCGGCAAATACCGTCGATACAAGGTTAAAATCGAACAACCCGAACAAACCCCAGTTTATCGCGCCTACGATTACCAAAATATAAGCAATAATGTTAGCAATCAGCATACTCTTTCCTCCTAAGGACAGTATGCCACGCTTTGCAAAGTTTATACACCGTTTTTACGCAACGATAAACGCAAGCAATTCGGCAAGTACGGTTTCTCTTTCCGCTTCGTGGAAAATTTCGTGACGCATACCTTGATACAATTTCCCCGTTACGTTCGCGTATCCCACTTTTCTCAACAGTTCTATGCCGTTTACCCATTTCACCGCGTTTCCAATCAACGGGTCGTCCCCGCCCGAAACGAAATGAATAGGCAAATTGGGATTTTTTACCTGATACCTCTTTTTCTTGTAAGTGTATTTCATCAGCTTGAATAAGTTTTCAAAACCGTTACAGGTAAACGCTTGGCGTTTGGGGTTTGCGTAAAACGTACGGATGTTTTCGCGGTTCGCGCTCAGCCACGCGCCCTTTCCTTCCCCTTTGAACGCACCGTCGCTTTTGCCCGTGGATAAATGCGCAAGCAACTTGCTTCTATGCCGTTTTCCACGCAAACAAGCTATGCATTTGGTTAAGCATATCGCCGCGCCGACAAGCGGATTTTTGCTGGGCGAACCGCATATAATCGCTTTATCGATAAGCGTATCGTGTTCTTGAAGATAACAACGCGCCACCATCGAGCCCATACTGTGTCCAAAAAGCGTTATCGGCAAATCGGGATATTCCGCCTTTGCCCACGCCGTAATTTGCACCGCGTCACCCACAATCGCTTTCGTAGAATTATCGTAAAAATAGCCGATATCTTCCGCCGCTTTTACGCTGTCGCCGTGCCCGCGCTGGTCGTGGCAAATCACGACGAAACCGCGGTCGCAAAAATATTCCATAAACGTCGAATACCGTTCTTTATATTCGCACATACCGTGTAAAATTTGCAAAATTCCCTTCTTTTCGCCAATCGGCTCGTACACGGTTATATGCAAAGGCAATTTATCAAATCTCGATATCATCACCAAATTTTTAATTTCCATACCTTCCCCTTTTATAAAGCAAGGAAGGATTGTTCCTTCCTTGCCGTTTGTTTATTCTATTGTCGTATCACGGCTAAACGATAGAAAAACTCGTTATCCGTTCGTATTACTCCGTTCGCAAAGCGATAACGGGGTCTTTCTTGGCTGCCGCGCGCGCAGGGATAATACCGCTAATCAGCGTCAAACCAACGCTTACGCACACCATAATAAACGCCGACAAAATAGGCAGCGCCGCAAGCGTCGTCAAGCCCGTTAGCGCGCCGAGTATCGCATTGATGGCAATCGATAAAAGATAGGTTACGCCCACCCCGAACAAGCCCGACGTCAAGCCGATAATAAACGTTTCCGCGTTGAACAGGTTTCTAATATCCTTCTTCCTTGCGCCAAGCGAACGCAATACGCCGATTTCTTTTGTACGCTCTACAACCGATACGTAGGTGATTATCCCTATCATTACCGACGATACGACGAGCGATATTGCCGTAAACGCCACGAGCACGTACGTAATGGCGTCTAACATCGTTTCTACCATACCCATCATCAACCCAACGGTATCGGTATATTCCACCTGTTTGTTTTGATTGTCTTTATGCGTAGTGTTCCACGCGTCAAGATAGCCCAGCATATTTTCCTTAGCCTCAAAATCCGCCGCGTACAAACTGATATTGCTAACGCTGGGCATCGTTCTCTCGTCCGTAGGCCTATCGCTCACTTTACCGCCGCCAAACGCGCGTAAAATAGGCGTATAATCGCCGCCCTGTCCCATTGCTTGCATTGCCAACAACTGTACGTTCGGGTTATTCGATATACCAAACACCCAGTTTTCTTTCATCGGCGTGTCGGCGTTGGGAGGAGCTATCGCAAACATTTCCCGCATATACCCTGTGATTTCCGAACGGAAATTGTGGGCTACGTACTTATCCACGACGGCTTCCGTCAAACACAAACCGCTGGACAAACAACCGTACGTACGCCCTTCTTTTAAGCGAACGATACCCGAAATGCTGATTTGGATACCCTTATCTTCCCCTACGGCTAAATCCTCCACGTTGCTTCCGTACGTCGACGCGTAGTTAAACTGATATCCCGGCGTCGTAGCTTTCGTGTATATCGCGTCGTTGTAGAACAACGTATATTTTTGTTGCAATATTTTTTCAAACGGCACGTACGGTTCGTACTGCGTTTCCCACGAATCTTCAAACAATTTCGAGAAGAATTGTTTTTCTTCCAACAACCCCAACTGCACAAGCGTTAAATCGGTGACGTCGTTGTCTTCCCCGACGACCAAAATCGCTTCGTTTTCCTTGGTCGGCCAATCGCCGTGGACAACGTCGTATTGGGAGCGCGCGTATTGCAAATAGTTACCGCCTTCGATATCCTTCGCTTTGGACGCAGGAATTTTATTGACGATGCTACCTAAATAACTAACCAAAGGCACGAGGTCTTCATACTTCGCTTCCTCGTCGTCTTCCAACATCCCAAGATGCGAAACGTACGTGAGTTTTAACGTCGACAAAGACATATTTAACGGTATCTTAGTGCTGTTTTCTTCTTCAATATTCTCCGAAAGCTCTACGTGCGTATATAAATTGTCTACCAGCGTTTCGCCGTAATCGTACATAATCGCCGAATAGTAACTCTCGTCCATATTCTCTAAATAAGCGAGGTATTCTTCGGAAAGGTCGTTTTTCACCTGCATACCGTTGGCGATGCTCGTCAAGAAGGAATTGACGTACACTTGGTCTTGTATCTTCGACAAATCAGGTTTTTCCCGTTCTCCCAGCCCCGACATAATCGCCTCGATGCTCGTGCTGGTTTCCTTGATTTGCACGGGGTTCGCCGAAAGCATATCTTCTTCCGTTTTCAAGATGAAATTGTTAAAGCCGTTGGAAAGCGCAAGCACCAAACAAACGCTGATGATACCGATACTGCCGGCGACGCTGGTAATCGCCGTACGCCCTTTCTTCGTCAAAAGGTTGCGCGAGGATAAGCCCAACGCCGTCTTGAACGACATCGCCGCTTTCTCCTTCTTCGCTCTCTTTTTCTTCTTCGGCTTTTCTTCCGTTTCTTCCTTCGTTTCGGGGGCAATTTCCACCGCCGCTTCCGTCTTTACGTACTCTTCCGTAGGCACGTACGGGTTGGTGTCGTCGATAACCAAACCGTCCTGCAAACGCACGATACGCGAAGAATATTTCTCCGCAATTTCAGGGTTATGCGTAACCATAATAACCAAACGCTCGCCTGCGATTTCACGGATAAGCTCCATAATTTGCAAACTCGTCACCGTATCAAGCGCGCCCGTCGGTTCGTCAGCGAGCAAAATTTCGGGGTTATTGACAAGCGCGCGGGCAATTGCCACACGTTGCATTTGGCCGCCGGAAAGTTGATTGGGACGCTTATATAATTCTTCGCCCAAGCCCACCTTTTCCAACGCTTCTTTGGCGCGTTGTCTTCTTTCCGCCTTGGAAACGCCCGCTATCGTTAAAGCGAGTTCCACGTTGCCAAGTACCGTCTGGTGGGGAATTAAGTTATACGATTGGAAAACGAAACCGATACGATGATTTCTGTATACGTCCCAATCTCTGTCCTTATAGTCTTTCGTCGATTTTCCGCAAATTACCAAATCCCCCGACGTGTACTTATCTAACCCGCCGATAATGTTCAACAACGTCGTTTTGCCGCAACCGCTGGGGCCAAGCACCGAAACGAACTCGTTTTCACGGAAATTGAGCGTAACGCCCTGCAATGCGTGCACGACGTTATCCGCCACTTTATAATCCTTTTTAATGTCTTTTAAACGTAACATACTTTATACCCTTTTCTTATTTCTCTTCCTGTTTCATTTCAACCACCACGTCGTTCATTAGATAAATGAACGATTCGAAGTCGTTACACATACGGAAAAAACGCTCTTCACCAAATTTGTCAATCACCTTATTCAAAAAGCGGAAACAAATCGATAAATCCTCACCGTATTTTTCCAACACGCCTTCCGCCAGCACGACGTAAGCAATTTTTTTATCCACGTCGTCTGCCAAACGCTGCACTACACCCTGCTCTTCCAAACGGTTGACAATTTGTGATATTGCCGAACGGGTAAGCCCCAATAAATCGGCAAGCTGGGTAGAAATCAAACGTTTTCCTTCGTATTGCGCGGAAACGATTTCGCTGATTAACCGCAACTCCGTGTCGTTAAAATGCGTCTTTCCGTCGTGGAAAATAATGCGGTTTCTCGCTTTCATTATAGCAAATATTTTTGCGAGATACTCTTCTTCCTTGCTCTCAAACGTACGTTTTTCACAAACGTTGCTCTTCTCTCTTTTCATAGCATCTCTCTCCTTTGTAGTATCACTATACATTATACGCGACGCGAAAATTTTGTCAAGTGGAAAACAACTTATTTTATATGTTTTCATATTTTTTTCATTTAATTCACCCCTCTTCCACCTGTTTTTATTTCACTAAAAGTTTTTTGGATTATTTTTTGGAAAAGCTTGTCAAAAGGAATAAAAAGTGGTACAATGTATGAGAAAAAACGCCGTTTGGGCAAAAATAAGAATTAGGACGAATTATGACGACAAAAGAACAGATAGCAACGTTTTTAGAAAGCTCGCTCACTGCGTATCACGCAAAAGACAACATAAAAGCTACGCTTTTAGAACGGGGCTTTACACAACTCCTCCCCACGCAAGATTGGGAAATTAGCGACGGCGGAAAATTTTTCGTGGAACGCGGCGCAAGTTTAATCGCCTTTACCATTGGCGATTTAGACCATTTCACCTACAAAATTGCAGCGGCGCACGTAGATTCCCCTGCGTTGAAACTGAAAGAAAACCCCGATAAGAAAACGGAAAATTTACTGACCTTGAACGTGGAAAAATACGGCGGTGGACTTTGGTACAGTTATTTTGACAGACCTCTTGCCATCGCAGGACAAATCGTCGTAAAACGGGACGGACGCTTAATCGCGGAAACTGCGCAAGCGCCTTTCCTCGTATCTATCCCCTCCCAAGCGTTGCATATCAACCGCGACGCCAACGAACGTTTTGGCGTTAATATGCAAACGGACGTGTTACCCATGTACGCGTTGGACGGCGAAGACGTGCCCTTTATCCAAGCCGCTTTTCCTGAAAAGGACGTCGTATCTTACGACCTTTTTGCCGTCAACACGGAAAAAGCGTATTCGTTTGGGAAAAACGACGAATTTTTCGCCGCGCCGCGCGTGGATAATCTCGTAGGCGTACACGCTGTTTTAGAAGGTTTCCTTTCCGCGAATACCGAACGCGGCGTTTGCGTAGCTTCGTTTTTCAACCACGAAGAAATCGGCAGCCAAACGTTGCAAGGCGCCGGCGGCGATTTCTTGGAAAAGACGTTGCGTAAAATAGCGTTTGCGCTCCGTTTCGACGATAACGAATACGATAAGGCGTTATCCTCCTCCTTCTTCGTTTCCGTGGATAACGCGCACGGCTTGCACCCCAATCATCCTGAAAAAAGCGACCCGACAAATAAAACGTACCTTGGCGGCGGCGTCGTTATCAAAAGCCACGCAGGCGGCGCGTACGTTACCGACGCGTTGACGGCAGCCACCTTTAAAACGGTGTTTGACAACGCAGGCGTTCCCTATCAAACCTTTTTCAACCGTTCGGACGCAAAAAGCGGCTCTACCCTCGGCGTATCCGCCCTTGCCAAAGTGGGTATGTACGGCGTGGATTTAGGCATTGCGCAACTGGCTATGCACGCCGCGTGCGAGTGTTTTGCCATCAAAGATTATCAAGCGCTTGCCGACGGCATTACCGCGTTTTATTCCTCCGATTTCTTTGCGGAAAACGGAACGGTGATTATCAAATAAACGTCACGCAAAAAAAAGGCGTAACCAAGTCTGGTTACGCCTTTTTCTTTTATATTTTTCTTATTTCACGAACGCCTTAAAAGCAAGGTATACTTCGTACACGTCTGCCTTAGAAACAAGTTCGAAAGGAGAGTGCATAGAGATAACGGGCACGCCGATATCAATGGTGTCGATGTTCATATTGGCGATATATTTCGCCACCGTACCGCCACCGCCGACGTCTACCTTACCCATTTCGCCCGTTTGCCAAATAACGCCGTTATCGTCAAACAGTTTACGCAAATACCCGATAAATTCCGCATCCGCGTCGTTAGAACCGCCTTTACCGCGAGAACCCGTGAACTTGGTGATGCCTGCGCCGCAGGAAACGTATGCAGAGTTCAGCTTTTCGCAAACGTCAGGGAAATTGGGGTCATATCCAGCGTTCACGTCTGCCGACAAGCACTTCGAATTTGCTCTAATCGCCGCCGACGTCGTATCAAACGAACGCGCAATTTCGTCAATCAAATCAGCGAACAACGCGCATTGCATACCCGTCGTGCCCTCGCTGCCGATTTCTTCTTTATCCGCAAGGATAACCATTACGGTATGCTTGCTGTCTTCCGCGTCGAATAACGCGGTAAACGCAGGATACGAGCAAACTCTATCGTCGTGTCCGTACGCGCCCAAAAGCGCCCTGTCAAAACCGATATCTTTTGCCTTGAACGCAGGCACTACGCAAAGTTCCGCGCTCAAGAAATCTTCCTCCGCCATACCGTATTTATCGTTGAGAATTTTAAGAAGATTTTCCTTTACCGTCTTATCCTTTTCGTCGCTTGCCGCGGTGTACGGGATATTGCCCAGCCAAATATTCAAATCTTCGCCGCCAATGCCTTCGCCAAGCGGCTTTGCGTTTTGTTTTGCTGCTAAGTGCGGCAACAAATCGCTGATATAGAAAACGGGGTCGTTTTCGTCCTCACCCACTTTCACGTTGATAACGCTGCCGTCTTTGAGCGCCACCGCGCCGTGCAAAGCAAGAGGTACAGCCGCCCATTGGTATTTACGGATACCGCCGTAATAATGCGTCTTTGCAAACGCGATACCGTCCGATTCGTAAAGGGGCACTTGCTTAAAATCGATACGGGGGCTGTCGATATGCGACGCCAAAATACGGATACCGTTTTCCGCCACGTCCTCTTCACCGATTTTGAGAAGATATAAATTTTTACCGCGATTATCGTAGTAAACCTTATCCCCCGCTTTTAATTTCTGCCCGAATTTAAAGGGTTTATACCCCTTTTCTATCGCGATTGCCTTTGCAAAAGCGCAAGCTTCGCGTTCCGTCTTCCCTTCGTCAAGGAACACTTTATACCCTTCCGCATAATCGAAGATGTCCTTTAATAATTTTTCGTCTGCTTTTTCATAGACGTTCGTTCTTTTGTACGATAAAGCACTCATATATAAACCTACCTTTATTATTTTCTAAATTGAAATCCACCTTATTACCAATGGGATAGCTAACCACCACAAAACAAAGCAAGATACGAGCAAAACAAGGCGCGCGAGTATTTTCTTGGGGACGTTTACCGACGTAAACGAGCAAGAAAAACGAAACGCAACGCCGTATTGCGACGTATATTCTTTGTTTTTAATGCAAGAAGCCTTTAATAATTTGCTCTTCCGCTTCCTTTTCCGTCAAACCTAACGTCATCAATTTAATAAGCTGTTCGCCTGCAATCTTCCCGATTGCCGCCTCGTGGATAAGTTCCGCGTCGATATCGTTGGCGGAAAGACAAGGTGCTGCCGTAACGGCGGCGTTGTCCATTATAATTGCGTCGCACTCGGTATGTCCGTAACAAGGCGCGTTGCCGTTCATCGTCGATACGAAGCGTTGCACCGATTTATCCGCCGCCACCGAACGGGACACGACGTCTGCGCGACAACCTTTGCCGTTCATATCAATCACGAAATCGGTGTCTGCCGTTTGTTCCCCGTGGGTGTATAATTTTTCTTTGACGATAAAGCTTGCCCCCGCCTTCATATCCGCGCGCGTAATGCGTTTCGTCGAATCAACGCCTTTTATTTGCGTCGTTTCCATTTCCATATACGCATTTTCGTCCAAATGTACCACCGTTTCGGGGTTCATTACGTTCTTTCCGTTCCCGTCGCCCGAACCGTAGTGTTTTTCCACGTACTTCACTTTGGCGTTTTTGCCTACGTAAAAGGTGTGTACGCCGTCGTGACGGGATTCCACTTCCTTGCCGCCGCAGTTATGAATGCCGCACCCTGCCACGATAACCACGTCTGCGTCTTCACCGATATAGAAATCGTTGTAAACAACTTCCTGTAACCCCGCTTTACTGATAATTACGGGAATATGCATACTCTCGTTTTTCGTGCCCGGTTTGATAATAATATCAATCCCCGATTTTCCGTCCGTTTTGGTGACGACGTCAATATTCGCCGTCGTGTTTCGGCCTTCCAATTCGCCGTTTTTACGGATATTGTACGCGCCGTCGGGTACGCCGTGCAAATCGGCAATTTGCATCAATAAATCTTTCTCTATTGCGTCCATACCCCTCTCCTTACATCTTTTCCGTCAATACGCGGCAGGCTTCCGTCCCCAAAAGTTTGGGAAGTACGTCTTCTTTTTTTCCTTGTTCGCGTACCTGCCCGTCGGCAATAACCACCACCTTGTCCGCAATATTCAAAATGCGTTCTTGGTGGGAAATAATCAAAATATTCCCCTGCGTTTTTTCGTGCATTTTCTCAAACACTTTGATAAGGTTGCCAAAGCTCCATAAATCGATACCCGCCTCCGGTTCGTCAAACACGGAAAGTTTGGTACTGCGCGCCAAAATCGTGGCAATTTCAATACGCTTTAACTCGCCGCCCGACAGCGAAGCGTTCACTTCTCTATCGATATAATCTCTCGCGCACATACCCACCTCGGATAAATAACTGCACGCGTCGGCGATTTTAATATTTTTCCCTGCGGCAATATTGATTAAATCGCGCACCGTCATCCCCTTAAAACGCACGGGTTGCTGAAAAGCGTACGAAATCCCTTTTTTCGCGCGCTCGGTAATGGTCAGCGACGTAATATCTTCGCCGTCCAAATAAATACTTCCCGACGTGGGCGTAAGTATCCCGGCAATCAATTTTGCCAACGTGGATTTACCGCCGCCGTTCGGCCCGGTAAACGCCACGAAACGTTCGTTTAACGTCAGGCTGACGTCTTTGATGATATATTTTTCTTTGCCGTCCTCTTGTACGACGTAGCTTACGTTTTTAAGCTCTAACATAACTTTTGTATCCCTTACAACTTCGTCCTATAATATATACCGCTTTTTTCGGTTTCTTAAACCAAAAAACGGGATTATACGGTTGTTTCTTCTTCCGTGCGATAGGAAGAAAACGTACTCTTGTGAATTTCGTATCCGTTCAACGACAGCGAAGGATACGTCCACGCGACGTCTTGCAGATTAATATTGCTGTTCAGCGTCAGCCCGTTTAACGCTTTCAACTGCACGGGGTTAAGGCTGCCGGGCGCGCGTCCGCCCATAATTGTTATTTGACTAACCTTGGGCAAATCCGTCCGTTCGAAAGATACGGGCGAAAGATAAATTTCTTTATGCTTCGCTTGCGTAACGGTGGTATGCGGATGCAACGTCAGCGTATATACCGCTTCTTCGTTGGTCATCTCCGCAAACGCGTAATCTACACAAGCGTACATCTTGCCTTTTCCTGCGTTTTCGCTCATCCGCACGGGGGAAAGCTCTTTTTCCGAAGCCGTCGGCAACGGGAACTGCCAAGAACTGCCGTAAACGCTGCTGTCGTCCGCCTCGTGCGTTTTTATAAAGTCGGTATTCGCTCTACCAAAGAAATTTCGATACAATATCGTCTGGTCTGCCCACGTAGCGTCCACGTTATACCAAACCCCGTCGATATTGACAATATTCCACGCGTGCCCAACGGGCGTTTCGCCTTCCTTCAACGACGCTTTTCCGCTGACGGTAACTGCGTCAACCCCCATCAGTCTGCAAAGATAATCAAACGTTTTTGCATACGCTTCGCAAACGCCGCTGTTTTTATTTGCCACGCCGACGAGATTGTGCGCCCACACCGCGGTTTCAGGCGTTTTCCCGTCTGCTTTATAGGCGTAGTGCGCCCTCGTTACGATATAATCGTACGCCGTCAACACGAACTCCGTCGCAGACATATCCGCCGTTAAATACGTATAAAAATCGTTTGCCATATCCTCGATTTCGTCTTGCAACGTCGCGCGCGTGCTGCCCAAAGCGTATTCTTTAAAAATTTGTAAATTCATCGCCGTCGAACTGTACGTCACCGTATTGTCCAGCCAAAAAAATTCCGGATATTCCATACGTACCGTCTTCCATACGGCAAGCGCTTCTTGACTCGTGAGTTCGTATTTCGCATATTCCACGCTGTCCACGATATACAAATCCACGTCTTGCGTGCCGCCGTGTCCGTCCTGTACTTTTTGCGTCGTAGGCGTAACGTCTTCCCCTTCTTCAAGCGCAAGACAAGCGTTGTACACGTCTATGTAAAAACGGCAAAATTTATCCCCGTCGGCAAGCGTTGAAAAATATTTGTATCCGTATTGCGTCGTTACTGCAGGCGGCGTAAAATCCCATTGTTGCGGCAAAACAATCTCCACTTCGTCGGGCGCGGACGGAATAACCGGCAACGGGGCGTACTCCCCGTATTCTTGTCCGCAAACGTCGCATTTCGCCTTTTGCGTTGCCGTTGCCGTGCCGCCCGTATGCTTGCCCGTAGGTTCGCCGTCTACAAACGTTTTCGTTCCCTTTTCCCCGCACGCGCAGGAATAATAGTACACCGCCGATTGCGTACACGTAGCAGCGCTCTTTTGATACATTTCCAACGCCACTTTTTTATTGAATATACATTGATGCGTACCGTCATCGGGAGTAGTACCACCGCCGTTTTGCGTACCGTCATCGGGATTGGTATCGTCGTCGGGAGTAGTACCACCGCCGTTTTGCGTGCTATCGCCGTCGTTACCCAAATCGCCAAGCCCACCAAACATATCCGTGCAAGCCGTCAAACCGAACAACGCGCAAGCCGTTAAAAAACAGCCTACTTTTAATAACCATTTTTTCAAGAGTGCGCACCTCCTAATTTTTTTTACTAAAATATTTCCATCAACGCGCCGTAATCCTTCAACCACTTTCGCCGTGTTTTCCAATCGGGCGCGTATTTCTCCACCTCTTTCCAAAACGAGGCGGAATGATTTTTATATCGCACGTGCGCCAATTCGTGCACGACGACGTATTCTATTACTTCCTTCGGCGCGTATAATAGACGAAAGGTGTAACGGATTTTATTCTCCGCCGAACACGTTCCCCAACGGGTTTTCGCGCTCGATATCCCCACGCTTTGAAATGACACACCCATTTGCAAAGCTTTTTGCGCGGTCAACTCGGTAAAAATCCGTTTTGCGTTTTCTTTCAGCCATTTTACCAGCCGATTTTTTGCGTTGTTTTTCGGCAGCGCCAACACGCCGTTGACGTTATCGAAGGTTATCTTTTTCCCTTCGCTTAATGCAATGCGGCAGTTTTTACCCAGCAGTAAAAAGCTATATCCGTCCAAATCTTCCGTGGGCAAACGCATACCCAGCCCTATTTTTTCTTCTTTTTTGCTTCTTATCCACGCTTCCTTTTCCGCCAAAAAATCGAAAATATGCTTTTGCGACAGTCTTTTCGGCGCGCGCACGATGACGTTGCCAAAATTATCAATGCATACGGCGAGCGTTTTTCGGTGGGAACGGATAATTTTATCGGGCGTTATCATAACCGAGCGTTAGTTTTCATACCCTCTGGGGTTACCGCTTTGCCAGCGCCATTGGTCGGCGCACATTTCGTCAATCCCGAATTTCGCCTCCCAACCAAGTTCTTTTTTCGCCTTGTCGGGGCAAGCGTAACACGCCGCAATATCCCCAGGTCGACGGGCGCATATCTTATACGGCAATTCCTTTCCGCACGCCTTTTCAAACGCGCGAATCATCTCTAACACGCTGTATCCTTTTCCCGTCCCCAAATTGTAGATATGTACGCCGCAATCGTTACAGCGTTCGATAGCGGCAATATGCCCCAACGCCAAATCGACCACGTGGATATAATCGCGCACGCCCGTTCCGTCCGGCGTATCGTAATCGTCGCCAAAGACGTTGATGCAGGGCAATTTCCCGCTTGCTACCTGCGCGACGAACGGCATTAAGTTGTTGGGGATTCCCTTCGGGTCTTCCCCGATAAGCCCACTTTCGTGCGCGCCAACGGGATTAAAATAACGGAGCAAGATAATATTCCACGCGTTATCCGCCTTATATACGTCTTGCATAATCATTTCCATCATCAATTTCGTGCTGCCGTACGGGTTCGTCGTGGAAAGCCGACAATTTTCGTCTAACGGCAAACGTTCGGGGTCGCCATACACCGTTGCGGAAGAAGAAAAGATGATTTTCTTCACGCCGTATTTTGCCATAATCTTCAATAACCCTACCGTGCCGCTGATATTATTTTCGTAATATTTCAACGGCAATTTACAGCTTTCCCCCACCGCTTTATACGCGGCAAAATGGATGACGGCGTCTATTTTGTGCGCGGCAAAAATCTCGTCCATTTTTTCTTCGTCGCGAATATCCGCTTCGTAAAAAACAACCGATTTGTTCGTGATTTTTTCCACCCGCTTCAAACTTTCGAAACTGGAATTGCTGAAATTATCCACAACCACCGTTTCGTAGCCTTTATTCAACAGCTCTAATACCGTATGCGAGCCGATAAATCCGCAGCCGCCCGTCACCAAAATCGTCGCCATTATTTCTCCTTTTTCTCTAAACGAGTTTTTTCTTCCTTCTTTTCGAGGCGCGCCTTTTCTTCCTTCTTCTCTACGCGGACTTTTTCGTCTTCGTCTTCCTCGTCTTCTTCCACGCGTTTGGCGCGTACTTTCAACACCTTTTGCTTGGTTGCTTTCAGCACTTTGATTTCAAAGCCGCGTGCTTTCACCGTTTCGCCCATCGGCGGAATTTCGCCGTAACACTCCGTCGTCCAGCCGCCAACCGTGTTCGATTCGTACTTCTCGTCCTCGTCGTCCAAGGCAAACAACTCGAAAAACGCGCTCAATTCGCATTTGCCGTCCACCCAGTATTCGTCTTCGGCAATCTTTCCAAACAGCACTTCTTCTTCGTCGTGTTCGTCCCAAATATCCCCAACGAGTTCTTCCAATATATCTTCCAACGTCACGATACCAACCAAACCGCCGTATTCGTCCGACACCGCCGCCATATGCACTTTTTTCTTTTGCAACTGCTTTAACAGGGTGGAAATACGCGTGTATTCGCTGGTAAATTCAATTTCTTGCACAAACGATTTAATTTGCTTAACACCGCGGATATACGCCTTAAAGAAATCCCGTTCGTGGATGATACCCACGACGTTATCTATCGTTTCTTTATATACGGGCAAACGCGAATACCCCGTCTTTTCGAACAAAGAAAGCACCTTTTCCATCGAGTCTTCTTCTTCCACCGCAATCACGTCCACACGCGGAACGAGAATATCCTCTACCTTCAAATCGTCAAATTCGAGCGCGGAACGAAGCAACTCCGATTCGTCTTCCTTTAACGTACCGCTTTCCTCAGCCTCGTCCACGAGCGACATCAATTCTTCGTCGGTAATCGATTCGTCTTTTTTCAGTTTGAAAATTTTCGCAAGCAACCATTTAAATCCGTCGAACACTTTACACAAAGGCAACAGTATCCAATAAAATAATTGCATCAACGGATAGGAAAGGAAACAGAATTTTTCGGGATAAACGCTCGCCAAATATTTCGGGGTAATTTCACCGAACAGCAGCACCACCACCGTCAATACGATTGTCGATACCGTCGCAGCCAAATCGGGATTGCTATGCAACAGTTGGGTAAACAGTATCGTGCCCAACGCCGACGCAGTTAAATTGACGATGTTGTTCCCAACCAAAATCGCCGTGACAAGTTTATCGTATTTTTCGTCGGCAAATTTATAGACGGCTTTTGCGTTCTTTTTGCCAAGCGTTACCATACTTTTCAGTTTGATTTTATTCGCGCAAGAATACGCCGTTTCCGTCCCTGAAAAGAAACCCGATAATAAAACGAGAACTACGATAATGATAGATAGGGGCAAAGGCTCCATGATAGTACACTATCCTCCAAAGTATATTTTTTCGTTAAGGCTTATAGCCTTACCCATTTTATTATAATACATCTCACCTTGCTTTGTCAACACGAAAGAAAAAAGATTTATATTTTCTTTCCCCTTTTCCCCGTATTTCCCCCGTTTTTTCGCTATTTTATAAAACGGGAAAGCTATGCTTCCCCGTTCTACCTTTTTTTACCCGTTTTTTCTCGCCCCGTTTTTTACCATTTCCGCGAAATGACACGCAGAAAAATGCCCCGTTTCCGTTTCTTGCAGCGTCACGGGCTTCGTCGAACAAATCTCTTGCGCCATAAAACATCGCGTATGAAAAGGACAACCGCTTGGCGGCGATATCGCGCTGGGCAGTTGCCCACGCAAAACGATTTTTTCCCTTTTTTCCTCCTCTATTGAAGGAATCGCGCTAAGCAACGCGACGGTGTACGGATGCGCCGGACGACGAAAAATTTCTTCCGTTTCCCCAAGCTCTACAATCCGCCCCAAATACATCACCGCTATCCTATCGGCAACGTGACGCACCACCGATAAATCGTGCGAAATAAACAAATACGTCAATAAACGCTGTTCCTTTAAATCGGCAAGCAAATTGAGTATTTGCGCCTGTACGGAAACGTCTAGTGCGGAAACGCACTCGTCACAAACGACGAATTCGGGACGGAGCGCAAGCGCCCTTGCAATACAAATGCGTTGCCGCTGTCCCCCGGAAAACTCGTGGGGGAAACGGTTGATAAAATGCGGCTGCAATCCGCAGGCGTCCATCACCTCCAAAACGTAATCGTTCAACGCTTTGCTTTTACGAGGATAAATGCCGTGCGTCCACACCCCTTCCCCGATAATCCGCCCCACCGTCATCCGCGGATTCAACGACGAATACGGGTCCTGAAAAATAATTTGCAGACGTTGCCTAAGCGCGCGCATTTCCCTATCCGTACACGCGGTAAGTTCCGTTTCTTTCCCCGATTTTTCATAGTAGCGCACGCGCCCCTCCGTCGGCGCGTCCAACTGTAATATCGCCCTTCCCAACGTCGATTTTCCACAACCGCTTTCTCCAACGAGCGCAAACGTTTCCCCTCTACGTATCGTTACGTTTATCCCGTCGTTAGCGCGAAGAAAACGTTTCTCACGGGAAAATAAACCGCTTTTGGGCAACGGAAAATATTTTTTTAAATTCTCAACGGATAATATGTTTTGCGTGTTCTCCACTCCTTCTCTCCTTTTTAGCAGGATAAAAACAGCGCACCGTTTGCCCTCCGTGCGGCACGGCAAACAAAGGCGGTTCCTCGTCGATGCATTTTTGCGTTTTATACGGACAACGCGGCGAAAATTTACAACCTTGCGGTTGCGCGTTCGGCAACGGTACGCTGCCCGGAATCTGCTCTAATCTCTCCCCTTTTTTATGCGTGGACGGCAATGAAGACAACAGCCCTTCGGTGTACGGATGCGAATATTCTCCACGGAAAATATCCGCTTTTTTTGCCTGTTCCACGATTTGCCCGCAATAGGTAACGGCTACGTCGTCTGCCATCTCGTTCACCACCCCCAAATCGTGCGTAATAAACAAAATCGCCGCGCCGCTTTGTCTTTGCAAATCTTGCATCAGCGCAATAATTTGCGCCTGCACCGTCACGTCCAAAGCCGTAGTCGGCTCGTCTGCGATTAACAACTTAGGCTGACAGGCAATCGCCATAGCAATCATCACCCGTTGCCGCATCCCGCCTGAAAGCTGGTGCGCGTAACTTTTCATCACCCGTTGCGCGTTGGGAATCCCCACCGCCTCTAACATCTTTTCCGCCGCTGCCGCCGCCACTTTTTTCGACGCCTTCCTATGGATGATAAACGGCTCACAAAGCTGTTTTTTTACCGTCAATACAGGGTTTAGCGCCGTCATCGGTTCTTGAAATATAACGGAAATTTGATTGCCGCGTATCTCGTACATCTTCTCTTGAGGTAACGACGCCAAATCTATCGTTTCGCCGTTTTCGTCCTCGAATAAAATACGCCCCGACGCAATATATCCGTTTTCTTCTAAAAGGCGTAAAATGCTCATTGCCGTGACGCTTTTTCCCGAACCGCTTTCCCCGACAATCGCCAACGTTTTCCCCTTTTCTAACGAGAACGACACCCCTTGCACGCCGCTTATCTCCCCTTTATGAGTGCGAAAACGTACGTGTAAATCCTCCACTTTCAATAAAGACATACTCCCTCCGTTTTTTCAAGAACGCATACCTATCCCCTATCTTTCCCCTTGGGGTCTAACGCGTCGCGTAGCGCATCGCCCACCACGTTGATACAAATGACGGCAACGGACAAAAACAGCGCGGGAAACAACCATTGCCACCAATAATTTTGGATAACGATACTGCTATTGCTGCCGTTTAACATATTCCCCCACGTCGGTTGCGGTTGCTGCACGCCAAAGCCGAGATAGGATAAGGACGATTCCGTCAACAAACATCCAGCAAAATCCAACGTCATACTCACCAAAATCACCGAAACGATATTGGGTAGCACGTGCTTAAAGGCAATATTTCCTTCCTTTACCCCAATAGCGCGCGCCGCCGTAACGAACTCTTTTTCCCGTTCGGCAAACACTTGTCCTCGCACTATCCGCGCAAGCCCCGTCCAAGAGAGCGCGCCTAAAATAAACATAATAATTACGATGCGCGTCGTTTCCGTTACGTTGTAGTATTTAATGATTTGCGACAACAGCATAGCAAACGGCAAAAAGGGCACGGAAGAAAAAATTTCCGTAACGCGCATCAATACGACGTCTATTGCGCCGCCAAAATACCCTGATACGCAGCCCACCAAAACGCCTATCAGCGTGGATATAATCACGGCGACGCCCCCTACCGTCAACGTCATTTTTCCGCCGTGTACGATACGGGTAAACACGTCCCGTCCCCTTCCGTCCGTGCCCATAACGTAGCCTTTCAACCCCACGCTTTTTAGCAGTTGCCCGTCTTCCCCTACCAAATAACTTTGTAACGCACCGGCAAAAACGGTTGTTCCCTTTTCACCGTTCACGTCGCATTGTCCGTATGCGTTATGTCCCCAGCCGTACGCATTATTTTCATTGGTTATCCCGACGAAATGTCGAGAGCCGCCCGACAGCGAAAGGAAATATTCCCCTTGCCGTAAAATAGGCAAGGCGTCCTCGCCGTTTTCGAACACCCCTGTAACGAGCAATTCTCCGTCGTCTAACAGCACCGCCAAACACTTGTTGCTCGTCGCAATTTCCACGGCGCGTTTATCGACAAGATAGCCAAAAAAATCCTTACCTCTGCCCGTTTTACTGCTGATAAACGCCGTAAAGGGCGTGCTGTTCCCCGTATAAATACGCCCGTCCAATAGCAGCGCGACCGCCGCGGAATTGGTAAAGGCAATTTTTCGCACGCCGCTTAGCTTTTTCATTTCTTGCAAATTGGGCGTCGCGTTCAAATTCCCCCAAAGATACGCGCTCCCGTCCTTTTTCACGAGCGCCGAGGTTTGATACCCACAGCACAGTTGCGCCACTTCTTCCTTTGCTACGCCCGCGCGAAACTCGTCAGGCATCGTAACGGCGTTGAGCGTAGGCGCGTATCCGTACTGCCCACAACTGCTATCCCCCCAACCGACAAGCTCTCCCCCGTTTGTCAGCGCAAGCAAATGGTCTTTCCCTGCCGCCACGAACGCCGCCCCCTCGTCTTTCACCGCTTTAGGGATTTCTTTATAATTGATTTTTAATAACTTTTCTTTTACACTCCCCCAAACGAATACTTCGCCTTTGGCAGAGAGCCCGACGGTAAACCCTGCAAATCCGTCGATATACGCAATTTCCCCTCGCAATTTTTTCGGCACTTTTCGCAAGGTATATACGGGCGCGACGTTTTGTTGCAACGCGTCCGTATAATTGACGTCCATACGCACGAAAATCGGCGCAATAAACACGAACGCAAACAAACAAACGAATACCGTCAACGCAAAAACGGCAGACTTCTTACGAAAAAAATTCGCGCGGAAACGTTGCGACGGACTTTCCACCCCTACTTTTTCAGGCAGTTTACCACCAAAAAACGCACGTTTTATCCACGCCCAAGCCGTTTTCAACGCCAAGGCGATACGCCGTGACGCGCGCCGTATCCAATTTTTCTTTTTCGGTGCGTTATCCATAAACTCCCTCTTATTTATCCACGCGCACACGGGGGTCAACCAAACCGTACGTCACGTCCATCAGTAAATTCCCCAACAGCGCCAACAAGATATAAAACATTTGCATTGCCAAAGCAATTTCGTTATCGTTTGCCGTCAACGCGTCGAAATAGACTTTCCCTATCCCGTTTATCCCAAAGATATTTTCTATCATTATCGAGCCGGAAAACACGCCCACCAGCCAGCCTATCGCCACGGACACGATAGGGATTAACGCGTTTCTCCAAGCGTGCGTCCTAACAATCAGCGATTCTTTCAACCCCTTTGCGCGCGCCGTACGAATACAATCGAGATGCAATGCGTCTATCATCGAAGCGCGCACGTACCGCGTCATACCGCCAAGCGAACAAAAGGTCATTACGATAAGCGGCAACGCAAAATGATACATCTTATCCAAAAAAGCGCGAAAGCCAACGTAGTCTTTCCCCACCGACGACATCCCCGACACGGGGAAAATATTCAATTGCACGGCAAACAGCCAAATAAAGAGTATCGCCACGATAAACGCAGGTAAGCTGTACCCTACGATGGTGGCTATTTGTACGGCAGAATCCCGTTTGCTTCCCCTTTTTTTTGCGCAAAACACCCCTAACGGTATCGTAATCGCAAAGGCGAAAAGCGTCGCAAACAAATTGAGCAACAACGTATTCAATAGAGGCTCTTTTATCACTTCCGCCACCGGTTTTCCGTACGCCACGGACGTACCGAGATTGCCTTGTAATAAGCCGTTGTACGAGCCGTCGTAATACGCCGCCGCGCCTATCCAACGCAAATACCGCGTCAACAAATTGCCGTCTAACCCAAAACGGCGTTGCCAATACAAATACCTTTCGGCGTATACGAGATTCTTATTGGCGGCGATTTCTTGCATCGCCATATCCGCCGCTTTATCCACGGGCAAAAGATTGTAGATAAGAAAAATGACAAACGATAGCAACAGCAATACGCCCAGCATATATGCAATTCTTTTGAAAATATACTTTGCCATTTTACAAACCGTAGTTGGATAAAAAGTCTTTTTCGTCTAAAAGAAAATTACTGCTATAATTCGCGTACATATTTTGGTCAATCGTCCAATAGAAAGATTGGTCGTAAACGGCGCTGGTATATCCGGTGGCGAAATTCACCGCGCCAAATCTTGCCTTGGTAAACCCGTAGGCCGGCATTTGGTAATATTCTCCGTATAACGCCGAATTCATATCCCCCGTTGCGTACGTAATATACGCGCCTATTTTTTCCCCTGCGTTGGGGTTGTTTTGCCAAGCGGTAATCAATTGGTCGGTAACGGGGTTGGGCTGCGTACCCATCCAATTGATAACGAGTGGCATATAGTATTCCCCGTTCACTTTCACCGTTCGGTATTTATTATCCGTCGAAGAAAACGCAAGATTGTTATATGAAAGTTCGTATCCCGACAGCTTTTTATAACGCACGCCTTTTCCCTCTTCGTACGCCTCGCCCTTTTCGTTATATACCCAACCCCCGTCAATCAACGATTGTTTTGCGTTTTCTACGCTGTATTCGTATTTATTTAACCGCAATTTATCCTTCACGGCTATATACGCGTCCAGCCCTGCGTGATAGGGCGCGTCCACTACGCTGCCGTAGCCGCCCGTAAACGTCTGCGCGAACTCGTTTCTGTCAATCGTGTACATTACCGCGCGGCGCACCTCGGCAAACTGCGTAGGCGAAAAATCGCATCGAAACGCAAGCTTACCGTACCCTGCCCTATCGTAATGCGTTTCTTTGAATTTTACGTTATCCACAATGGCAAGCGCCGCTTTCGTTTCTTCACCGCCCGTCACCGAAGCGAGCACGTCCACCCTGCCCTGCTTTAATTGGTCCAACTGCGTTTCAGGCACGATTTTGACGTAAGAAATCCTCTCTATCGTCGCTTTGCCGCGGATATCTCCCTTATAATTCGTATTTCGTTTTAACGTAGCCGTTTTCGCGCTTGCGTCGTAACTTTCGACGTAATACGGCCCCGAGTAAGGGAATTTCGAAGCGCTCACCTCGTTCATATTTGCCACTAACGTATTGGCAAACGTATAAGCGGTGACACCGTTTTTCAATTCCTTTTTATAAAAGCCCTTTTCGATATACGCGCCCTGTCCGTCGTCCTTTATCTTATATTCCCCAAGATATAACGCCAGCGGCGCAGGCGTAAACGCGCCGTAACGCAGCGCGTAATAATAATCGGCGTATTCCGGTTTTACGGTGACGGAAAAGGTGTACTCGTCCAATAACCGCACTCCTGAAAAAGGCACTTCTTTCCCCTCGCCGCTATATTTATGAAACGCCTCGTATCCCTCGAAAGTCAGCCCCGCCGCGTCGCCGCCGCCTGCCGCTTTCATAACGGGCGTACTACCGACGAGTAACGCCGCCAAATAATTTTCCGCCGTGATTTTTGCGCCGTTGGAAAAACGCAAATCATCGGCAATTTTCATCGTGTACGTCTTCGTGCCGTCGTCGTTCTCCGTTTCCGTATGCGAACGCAATATCCCCGTACCTGCCCACGTGAAAATCCCCTTCTCGTCCGTTACAACGGTGGCGTAACCACTCGTCAACGTTTGCACGGCAAGGTCAGCCGCGCCCGGCGCGGATTTCCCAAACGACGCATTTCGAAACGCGCCTGACAGTTCGGTATTGCTGCCCAACACGACGGAATTATCACTCGTTTTCACCCTCGCACCCACGATAGCGTCCGTCACCGACCAATACGGATTCGTTTGCAAATTTTCTATCTTCGCATTATACACGTCGTAATATTGGTTGGAATACAACGGCACTTCAGGCACCAATAAATTCCAACGCTGGATAAACAAACGCCACCACTCGTTGTACACGTCCGTCGCCGTTGCAAACGTACCGACGGGGGAAGTGTTATACACCATTGCCATCGATAAAAAGTCCATACCCAACTCGTATTCCACTCCGTCCACGGTGACGTACGCCCTGCCGTCCTCCGTTTCCCGCACCATATCGATTGTCACTTTTTTCCCGATTGCGCCGTATACCGAATTGTAATCCTCACGCGTTACCACGTCGTCCAAGAAAAAATCTTGTGCGCGGCGACAACTGCAACCGCCTTGACAAGCCGTTAAAAAACTCGCAAGCGCAACGGCGGAAAAAACTATCCCTCGTAAATTTGATTTCCGTTCTCTTCTTTTCATATCCGTTATTTTGCGCAAGGCGACGCTTTTTTATCCGCAAAATACTTGACGAAAATCCTTTTTTCGTGTTATACTGAAATGATAGATTATTTCACGTGCAAGCGCGAAAGGAGAAAGCTTATGAAAAATCAAAAACCACGCATTGAAACAACCTGCGTACAAGGCGGCTATACGCCCGGCAACGGCGAACCCCGTCAAGTGCCTATCATCCAAAGCACGACTTTTAAATATAATACCAGCGAGGATATGGGCAAATTGTTTGATTTGGAAGCAAGCGGCTATTTTTATTCCCGTTTGCAAAACCCCACCTGCGATACGGTCGCGGCAAAAATTTGCGCTTTGGAAGGCGGCAGCGCGGCAATGCTCCTCTCTTCGGGACAAGCCGCTTCCTTTTTCTCCGTGTTCAATATCGCAAGCTGTGGCGACCACGTAGTTTCTTCCGCCAGCATTTACGGCGGCACGTATAACCTGTTTGCCGTTACGATGAAGAAAATGGGCATCGAGTTCACGTTCGTTGACCCCGATTGCACGGAAGAGGAATTGAACGCGGCGTTCAAACCGAATACGAAAGCGGTGTTTGGCGAAACGATTGCCAACCCTGCCCTCACCGTTTTGGATATAGAAAAATTCGCCAAAGCGGCGCACGCGCACGGCGTTCCCCTGATTATCGACAACACGTTTGCCACCCCTATCAACTGCCGTCCCTTTGAACACGGCGCGGATATCGTAACGCACTCGACGACGAAATATATGGACGGACACGGCGTTGCCGTAGGCGGTTGTATCGTCGACTCGGGTAAGTTCGATTGGATGGCGCATAAAGAGAAATTCCCCGGGCTTTGCACGCCGGACGAGAGCTATCACGGCATTACGTATGCGGAAAAATTCGGTCAAGGCGGCGCGTATATCACCAAAGCAACGGCGCAACTGATGCGTGATTTCGGTTGTACGCAATCGCCGCAAAGTGCTTTCTATCTCAACCTCGGTTTGGAAAGCTTACACGTGCGTATTCCCCGTCATTGCTTAAACGCGCAAAAAGTAGCGGAATTCTTGGAAAGCAACGATAAAATCGCGTGGGTAAACTATTCGGGCTTGCCCTCGAATAAATATCACGCCCTTGCGCAAAAATACCTGCCCAACGGTTCTTGCGGCGTCGTTAGTTTCGGCGTAAAAGGCGGCAGAAAAGCGGCGGAAAAGTTTATGAAAGCGCTTAAAACCATCGCGATTGAAACGCACGTTGCCGACGCGCGTAGCTGCTGTTTGCACCCCGCAAGCGCAACGCATAGACAGATGAACGAACAAGAACTTATCGCCGCAGGCGTACCGGGAGATTTGGTTCGCCTTTCCTGCGGCCTCGAAAATTATCAAGACCTTATCGACGATATTACGCAAGCGCTTGCCAACATTTGAGCAAGCCGTTTCCGCGCAAGGAGAAGCTATGCCTATTAAAATCCCCAACAACTTACCTGCCGTCAAAACGTTGACGGACGAGAATATTTTCGTAATGACGGAAACGCGCGCTATCACGCAAGATATCCGTCCTTTGCGCATACTCATCCTCAATTTGATGCCCAAGAAAATTGAAACGGAAACCCAGCTTGCACGGCTTTTGGGCAATACCCCTTTGCAGGTAGAACCCACCCTTATCCACACGAAATCACATCAATCGAAAAACGTCGCGGAAGAGCATTTGCTCGCCTTTTATAAAACGTTTGACGACGTGAAAAAGGAAAAATTCGACGGGATGATAATCACGGGCGCGCCCGTAGAACATCTCCCCTTTGAAGAAGTGGAATACTGGCAAGAACTTTGCGAAATTATGGAATGGAGCAAAACGCACGTACACAGCACTCTTCATATTTGTTGGGGAGCGCAAGCAGGGCTTTACTATCATTACGGCATACAAAAACACGCCGTACCTGAAAAGCTGTTCGGCGTGTTCCCTCACGAGGTCGAATATAAGTCTTCTATCTTATTCCGCGGTTTTGACGACGTCTTCTACGTGCCGCAATCCCGTCATACGACGGTGCTGCGCGAAGATATTGAAAAGGTGTGGCCATTGCGCATCTTGGCTTCTTCCAAAGAAACGGGCGTGTATGCGGTGACGACGAAAAACGGCAGACAAATCTTTATTACTGGGCATTCGGAATACGACGCCGATACCCTTAAAAACGAGTATCTTCGCGATTTGTCGCAGGGCAAGCCGATTAAAATTCCGTTTAACTACTTTCCAAACGACGACGCAAGCAAGCCCCCTATGGTGTCTTGGCGCGCGCACGCGAATTTGCTGTTTAATAACTGGCTGAACTATTTCGTATACCAAAGCACGCCTTACGACGTAGAACAAGTAAAAGCAGAATAAAACACGTTAAAAAAATCAACGCCGTTGCGGCAATTAACCGCAACGGCGTTTTCGTTTATTTTCTTAAAATCTTGATATATTCAGCCAACAATTCTTTTTTCTCTTCGCTTAAATTACGATAATCGCGTATCAACTGAATTTCTTCTTTTTTAACAAATTCCTGTGCAAAATCCTCTCCAACGGCGACGCGTTTATAATCGCCTGAAAGCCCCAGTAAATAATCGGTGGACACGTCGAAGAATTTTGCCATCATTACAATATACGACGCGTCGGGTATACGCTTATCGTTTTCCCAAAGTGAAATACTATCCTGCGTTACCCCTAAAACCTCCGCAAGTTTACTTTGTGAACACCCAATCTCTTTCCTTAATTCTTTGATAATAATGCCAATCCCTATCATTGTTGTACGCCCCTTATATTACGATAAATTGTTTCTAAAAACTTTTTACCATAATATAATTTTACTACTATTTGTCGTAATATACTTGACCTATGTTTATTTATCGTGATATAATGATATTACGACATATAGTCGTTTTTAATAAAATATTATAATTTGTCGACCGTATTATTCTTGCCACCATACGACAGATTGTCGTTTGATTTTGGCTCGCTATCGTTGCAGAGGATAATTCCTTATCCTAAATAATACAAACTCTTACACGAAATTGAGCTGCTTTCATTGCAGTAGCAACTACTTATCCTAAATAATACAAACCGTCGCAACTAATCGGGCTGCTTTCATTGCAGTAGCAATTACTTATTCTAAATAATACAAACTCTTACACGAAATTGAGCTACTTTCATTGCAGTAGCAATTACTTATCCTAAATAATACAAACTCTTACACGAAATTGAGCTGCTTTCATTGCAGTAGCAACTACTTATCCTAAATAATACAAACTCTTACACGAAATTGAGCTGCTTTCATTGCAGTAGCAACTACTTATCCTAAATAATACAAACCCTTACACGAAATTGAGCTGCTTTCATTGCAGTAGCAATTACTTATTCTAAATAATACAAACCGTCGCACGAAATCGGGTTACTTTCGTTGTAGTAGCAATTACTTATCCTAAATAATACAAACTCTTACACGAAATCGGGCTGCTTTCATTGCAGTAGCAACTACTTATCCTAAATAATACAAACTCTTACACGAAATTGAGCTGCTTTCATTGCAGTAGCAACTACTTATCCTAAATAATACAAACCGTCGCACGAAATCGGGTTACTTTCGTTGTAGACGACAACTATCTTGTTTCTAATAATACGACGGATTGTCGTTTGATATGGAGATACGAATAATGGATGATAGACCTTATTTTATAGAAGCGCTTTTAAGCAAAAAACACAAAGAGCCTTTACTAATGGTAAACAAGGAAGGAGAAAATTTTTCTTTTGAAAAAGTGGGCGTTAAGCGATACAAAAACAAAGATAAAGAGCTGTTGTATTGCGTATTGCGATTGTTGGAAAAAACCGATGAGGTAGATACAAATCAGCTACTTGTTTATCGTGTAGAAGAAGACTCCTTGGGAAATATCGCTCTGCGATACGAGTGTAATCACGCACTTGCCGACGCCATTATCAACGACATACTACGTCTGTAATAAAAAACGCCGTTGCGGCAATTAACCGCAACGGCGTTTTCGTTTACTCTATTTTATTAAATCTTTAATCACTTCGCCGGCTATCGTCAGCCCTGCCATAGGCGGCACAAACGAAATGCTTGCAGGAACGGCTTTTTCGCCGTCATTTTCCGCTGTTTCCCCTTTTCTCGGCTCTTCCTTCGAATAGACGACTTTTACGTGTTCTACGCCACGTTTTTTCAGTTCTCGGCGCATTACGCGCGCCAAAGGACAAACGCTCGTTTTCGTGATATCTGCCACCTCGAAAGGCGCGTTCCCCATTTTGTTTCCCGTACCCATGGACGAGATGACGGGGACGTTTGCCGCCGTTGCCCTTTCGATAATCGCTATCTTTCCACGCACCGTATCAATGGCGTCCACCACGTAATCGTAACAAGAAAAATCAAACGCCGTTTCAGGCAAAAAGAACAAATTGTGCGTATGCACTTTCACATCGGGATTGATGTCTTTTGCGCGCAAAGCAATTACGTCCGTTTTCAACTGCCCCACCGTAGAACGCAGCGCGATGATTTGACGGTTGAGATTGCTTTCGCTTACCGTATCGTTATCAATCACGTCTATCTCGCCCACACCCGCGCGTACGAGTGCCTCTACCACGTAACCGCCTACGCCGCCTACGCCGAACACCGCCACGCGCGCTTTTTTCAGTTTTTCAAGCGCTTCTGCGCCTATCAGCCGTTCCGTCCGTGAATACATCGTTAACTCCAAGCGCTGGGCGCCGTGCGATTCTTTTTAAACCAATCGGTATCTTTCAATAACGTAGCGTTGTTCGAACAACGTACTTTTACGTCGCCGTTCTTACTCATAACGACGATATTGCCGTTCATAGATTCGTAACCCTTTTCCGTATCGTTGGCAAGCGTCGTTACGTACACGTTTTTCGTGTATTTTGCCACTCTATTGACAAACGCTTGCGTAGGGAAGGTATTTTCGGGTTTTGCCTTGTATTCGTCGCTACCCGCGCAACAACATACGCATACGATATCGGGACGAATAATGGACAACAATGCGTCCGTAGACGAAGTTTTGCTGCCGTGGTGTCCGCCTTTGAACAGCTTGCATTTGGGCAACGCGTTTTTTTCCACCAGCGAAGCTTCGCCGTCCTTTTCCAAATCGCCCGTGAATAAATAATTGTTTACACCGCCTTCGTACGTTTCCGTCAAGAGCATACAAACGGAATAATCGTTTTCGTCTTCCGTCGTTTCTTCGTAAAATCTTTGATAGAGGAAATTCATCGTGACGCCGTCGCCAAGCGTGTAGTTTCTTTTAGCGCCGTTTTCGTTATCCCAGCACTCTAAAACGGTGTAATGGGTTGCGCCTGCCGCCACTTCTTTATCGCGCGCCGCCACGTAGTTTTGATACGTTTGCGTGTTTTTATTCGTCTTGGCGAAATCGATAATCGTTCCACACTCGTATGCCTCAAAAACGCTGGGGAAAGCCGCAATATGGTCTTGGTCGGCGTGCGTGGCAATTACGTATTCCAACGTGCCGTCCGTGCAAAATTGATTGACGTAAGAAATAATCGTCGAGGCGGAAGACGCGCGAGAACCTGCGTCGATAAGCACCTCGGTGTTCCCTACTTTGATAAGCGTGCAATCGCCCGTGTATTCATTGCCAAGTTCCAAGAAATGTATGCTTACGTCGTTGGATTTAATCTCCGTGAGGTCCTCTTCGGTAAACGCGCCGCCAACGCCGTCCACGGTTGCTTGTTGTTGCGGCAAAATTTTATCCAAAAACGGAATATGAATTATCCGTTTCCAATGTAAAAAGCACAAAATACCGATTGTTGCCACCAACAGTATAATCACGGTGATTAAGACGGGATGTTTTTTCGCCGCTTTTTTCACCGCACGTTGCTGTTTTTTCGTCATTTTTTTCTTTGCCATATATTCCCTCAATAAACGAAAGGCTGTCGCCGTATTGCAGGCGACAGTCTTGTGTTATTCCATTGCTTTTTTACGCAGTAATTCCATTGGATTACATAGATTCGTGAATCGTTCTGGAAATAACGTCGTCTTGCTGTTCCTTCGTAAGCTTAATGAAGTTTACAGCATAGCCGGATACGCGAATCGTAAGCTGAGGATATTTCTCAGGATGCGCTTGCGCGTCCAAAAGCGTTTCGCGATTGAATACGTTTACGTTCAAGTGGTAACCACCGTCGCTAACGTAGCCGTCTAACATATTTACCAAATTATCAACTCTGTTCGACATAATATTATCTCCTTTTATATTTTATGATTTTTTCTTTACAGCTTGCGCCTTTCCCTTTACCGAGAAAGGCAAGCTGCTTAGATTGTTTTCTTAGTCCTCTTTACCAAGCGAACCGGGCGTAATCGAGAAGGTGTTGGAAATACCGTCTCTCGAATATTCGTAAGGAAGTTTTGCAACCGATTCCAACGAAGCAAGCGCGCCGTTGCAATCTCTGCCGTGCATAGGGTTCGCACCGGGAGCAAGAGGCGTACCGCCACGTCTGCCGTCGGGCGTATTACCCGTCTTCTTACCGTATACGACGTTGGACGTAATCGTAAGGATGGACGTCGTGGGCACGGAGTCACGATAGGTGTAATGGCTCTTAACCTTCTTCATAAACGTCTTCAAAATCCATACGGCAAGTTCGTCTGCTCTGTCGTCGTTGTTACCGTACTTAGGATATTCGCCTTCAATGCGGTAATCTACTACGATACCGTCTTCGTTACGAACGGGATAAACTTTTGCGTATTTGATAGCGGACAAGGAGTCTGCCGCGCAGGAAAGACCAGCAATACCCGTTGCAAAGAAACGACGTACGTTGGTATCGTGCAAGGACATTTCCAACGCTTCGTAGCTGTACTTATCGTGCATATAGTGGATAAGGTTGAGCGTGTTTACGTACAAATCCGCAAGCCACGTCATCATATTGTCGAATTTCGCGCAAACGTCGTTGAAATCCAACGCGTCGTTGCTCGTAATCGGCATAAATTCGGGGGAAACCTGCATCGGCTTGCCCGTCTTCTTATCCTTCATAATTTCGTCTTTACCGCCGTTGATAGCGTAAAGCAAGCATTTCGCAAGGTTTGCTCTCGCGCCGAAGAATTGCATATCTTTACCAACTCTCATACAGCTTACGCAGCAAGCGATTGCATAGTCGTCACCCATTTCAGGACGCATCAATTCGTCGCTTTCGTATTGAATCGAAGACGTACGGATAGAGATATCCGCGCAGAATCTCTTGAACGCTACGGGCAATCTCTTCGACCAAAGTACCGTGAGGTTGGGCTCGGGTGCAGGGCCGAGGTTGTCAAGCGTGTGCAAGATACGGAACGCCGTCTTGGTAACGAGCGTTCTTCCGTCTACGCCCATACCGCCGATAGCTTCGGTTACCCACGTAGGGTCGCCGGAGAAGAGTTCGTTATATTCCTTCGTTCTCATAAACTTAACGATACGAAGCTTCATAACGAAATGGTCGATAAATTCTTGCGCTTGTTCTTCGGTGATAAGCCCCTTCTTCAAATCACGGTCGATATAGATATCGAGGAAGGTGGTGTTTCTACCGATAGACATTGCCGCGCCGTTTTGGTCTTTGATTGCGCCAAGGTAACCAAAATACAACGCTTGAATTGCTTCTTGCGCCGTTTCCGCAGGGCGAGAAATATCGCAGCCGTAAGCAGCAGCCATCGCTTTCAAACCTTTAAGCGCCTTAATTTGGTCGGCAATTTCTTCACGGTTTCTTACCTTTTCAGGCGTCATATCGCCGTTGATAGCCAGCTTGTCTTCTTCCTTCTTTTGGATAAGGTAATCTACGCCGTAAAGCGCTACACGACGATAGTCGCCAATGATACGGCCACGGCCGTACGCATCGGGCAAGCCCGTCAAGATGTGCGCCGAACGCGCCGCACGCATTTCAGGCGTATACGCGTCGAACACACCTTCGTTGTGCGTCTTTCTGTATTTCGTGAAAATTTCTTTAACGTTAGGGTCAATCGTGTAACCGTACATTTCGAGTGCGCCTTCCGACATACGGATACCGCCGAACGGTTGCAACGCGCGCTTGAAAGGTTCGTCCGTTTGAATACCGACAATCTTTTCAAGGTCTTTATCTAAATATCCAGCGCCGTGCGAAGTAAGCGTGGAAACGATTTTCGTATCCGCGTTCAAAACGCCGCCGTTTGCAAGTTCTTTTTTCGTCAAATCGCAAACGATATCCCAAAGCTTTTTCGTTGCGTCCGTTGCAGGCGCCAAGAAACTGCCGTCGCCTTCATACGGCGTGTAGTTACGCTGGATGAAATCGCGTACGTCTACTTCGTCGTTACACCATTTACCGGGAACAAATCCCTCCCAACCTTTGTATTGCATCATAACATTACTCCTATAAAACAATAATTTTTTTGCTATATATAACCCGTTAAAAAAACGGTTTTTTGCCTTAGTTGTTTTTAAGCGCCTTTCTCTCTTCGATTTTCGCGTCCAACCAAAGCTCTAAAATCTCTTCCGGTTGAAATCCTGCGCAACGGGCAAAAATCTCTTCCCCGTCCGTGAGCAGTATCGTAGGCACTCTCGTTACGTCCCACTCTTCCATAAGGGACGTCGTGGAATAATCCGCCTCCACGTGCACGAGCTTGACGTCGTCGCGTTCTCCACACAGCCGTTCCAAAATCGGCATCAACGTCAAACAGTTGGCGCACGATTCACCGCTGATTTCCACGCAACACAGCCCTTGCAGTTGTCTTTTATAAGCGAGTTCTTTTTCGTTCATTTTTTCTCTCCGCATAAAATACGTTTAGCGTTTTCCACCCGTTCCTTTGACGGAGCTTCCAGCCCTTGTAACGGGTATTCCATACCCAATTTCTCGTATTTCACTACACCGAGCGTATGATAGGGTAATACTTCTATCCGTTCCACCGTCGTAAGCGTATCGATAAACGCGCGCGTTCTTTGCAACACCCCGTCGTCGTCCGTAATCGTGGGCACAAGCACTTGGCGTATCCAAATCGGCGTATGATTATCACTCAAAAATCTTGCAAACGCCAACGTATTTTTATTGCTTTGTCCCGTCAGCTTTTTACAAGCCGCGTCGTCGATATGCTTGATATCCAACATCACCAAATCGGTAACCGAAAGCAATTTCTTATGCTTTTCTACGTTTTCCTTATCGTCAGGATGAAAGGTTATCCCCGAAGTGTCGATACAAGTATGCAACCCCTTTTCTTTCAGCGCCGTAAAAAGTTCCGTAACGAACTCCAACTGTAAAAGAGGTTCTCCCCCCGTGACGGTCACTCCGCCTCCGTTGCCGAAATAGTTTTTATATTTCAAAGCGCGGTTTACGACGTCTTCTACGGAATATTCCTTGCCGCCTGCCCCCCAAGTGTCGGGGTTGTGGCAATATTGACAGCGCAAAGGACATCCTTGCAAAAACACGACGAAACGGATACCCGGCCCGTCCACCGTACCAAAGGATTCAAACGAGTGAATACGACCGTTCATTTTCTCCTCCTTTGGCGATTGTGTTTTCGTCGTTTCGTAAAATAAGGCGACACGCAAAACTTGCGCGACGCCCCTTTTTGTCTCACGCTATTATTATAACAGCATTAGAGGCGTATGTCAAGCTTTTTTCAAGAATCTCTTTCTTTTTTACGTGCTTTTTGCGCGGAAAGTTTTCCCAACTTCTCCGCGCCCCTTTTCAGCGTTTATATACGAGTATATAACTTCTATAAATATTATAACCTAAAACAATAAAAAATTCAATACTTTTCACCAAAAAAGTTTACCAAAAAAACAACTTTTTATGCTTTTCTTTCGGGGCTTTTTTCCCGTTAAACGCATACGTGGATATTTTCAACGCGTACGTACCCGCCTCATTTTTTGCCCGTTCCCTTTCAACGCATACCTGGTGTCGGCATTTATCAAAAAAAATCCCCTGCCGCTGGGCAGAGGATTTTTTATAACGTTTTATTTTACGCAATCGGTTCTTCTACGGAAACTTCGCCTTGTTCTGCGGGAACAGCCGCTTCTTCCGCTTTATACGCGCCGATGTACTGCGGCGTAACGTTCTTGTACGCCTTTGTACCCGTACCGGCAGGGATAAGTTTACCGATAATAACGTTTTCCTTCAAACCAACGAGGTAATCGCGCTTGGTGCGGATAGCCGCTTCGGTAAGCACCCTCGACGTTTCTTGGAAGGACGCTGCCGACAAGAAGCTGTCGGTTGCAAGCGCAGCCTTCGTGATACCGAGAAGCACACGTTTTGCAAGGGCAGGTCTTCCACCGTTTTGCATCGCTTTTGCGCTTTCGTCTTGGAAGGTAACCATATCCACGAGTTCACCGGGCAACAAATTGGTGTCGCCTGCGTTTTCTACGCGGACTTTTTTAAGCATTTGACGTACGATGATTTCAACGTGTTTATCGTTGATTTCAACGCCTTGCGAACGGTATACCGATTGTACTTGTTCAAGGATATAATCTTGTACGCCCTTGACACCTTGTACACGAAGAATATCTTGGGGATATACGCTACCTGCGTTAAGCAAGTCGCCGGGAACGACTTTCGCGCCTTCTTTCACCTTGATTTCCGCGTTGAACGGCAACGTGTATTCCTTTTTGAGTTCACCAGAAACTTCGTCCGTGATACGGATATGTTTCGAACCGTCGCTATCGTCGATAGAAACGATACCTTCCACTTCGCAGATGGTAGCGCAGCCCTTCGGCTTTCTTACTTCGAACAATTCTTCAACACGGGGAAGACCTTGCGTGATATCCCCCGTCGCAGCGATACCACCCGTGTGGAACGTACGCATCGTAAGCTGCGTACCGGGTTCACCGATGGATTGCGCCGCAATCGTACCAACCGCTTCGCCCACTTGTACGGGGAGCGTCGTCGCCATGTTTTTACCGTAGCACTTCGCGCAAACGCCAAATCTGGACGAACAAGCAAATACGCTGCGGATAGACACTTCTTCAATGCCAGCCGCCACGATAGCGTCTGCTTCTTTCTCGTCGATGAATTGGTTCATTTCAACCAATACTTCGCCCGTTTCAGGATGAACGATGTTTTCGGAAGCGAATCTACCAAGGATTCTCGAACGCAAGCTTTCAATTTCTTTGCCTACGATATCGCGGATAGCGCGCACTTTCATGCCTTGCGGCTTTCTGCCTGCGCAGCAATCGTCTTCGCGGACGATAATTTCGTGCGATACGTCGACAAGACGACGGGTAAGATAACCGGAGTCTGCCGTTTTCAATGCAGTATCGGTCAAACCTTTACGGCCACCGTGCGAAGAAATGAAATATTCGAGAACGGACAAGCCGTTTCTAAAGCAAGACTTAACGGGAACTTCTATCTTTTTACCTTGCGGGTTAACCATTAGACCACGCATACCTGCAAGCTGTTTAATTTGGTCGATAGAGCCACGCGCACCGGAATCAGCCATCATCCAGATAGGATTGAACTTGTCTTGTTCGCCTTGTTTCTTCAAAAGGTCTGCCACTTTATCCGTAGCCGCATCCCATTGCGAGATAACCGCGCTGTAACGTTCTTCTTCGTTCAACAAACCACGCGCGTATTTCTTTGCGATTTTGCCCACTTCTTGTTCCGCATTTTCGATAATCGCTTGTTTTTCAGGCGGGATTTTCATATCGAATACGGACGTCGTCAATGCGGCAAGCGTAGAGTATTTGTAACCTCTTTCCTTCATTGCGTCCAATACGTAAGAAGCCTTCGGCGCTTTGCCCGTTCTAAACGAAGCTTCAACAATCTTGGACAGGTGTTTTTTACCGATTGCGCGCGCTTTGCCGATAAATTCGGTGTCAAGTTCTAAGCGCAAATACGATTCGGGCGTGTTACGTTTTACGAATCCCAAATCTTGAGGCAAACCTTCGTTGTAGATAAGTCTACCAATCGTCGTCTTGATAACACCCGATACTTCCAATTTGCCCGTTTTTTCATTGCGACGTACTTCCGCGTACTTAATAGGCGTTTCGCCTTCTTTATTTTCCACGGGACATCTGTACGGCAAAGGCAAATCTTCAAACATACCTTCGGGAAGTTCTACCACGCGTTTAAGATACATTTCGTCTTGTTCGTGCGCGATTTTATTTTGGTATGCCAAAATCGCTTCGTTTTCAGACGCATAGTAAGGCGCTTCGTACACTTCGCCGTTAGGGTCGGGACGGCCTTGTTCGTCGTACGTCTTGCCCTCTTCACGACGTTTAATCGTCAAGCAGTACGCACCGATAATCATATCTTGCGTGGGCGACATTACGGATTTACCGTCGGCAAGTTTCAAAATATTGTTTGCGGAAAGCATCAAGAATCTCGCTTCCGCCTGCGCTTCTACGCTAAGGGGAAGGTGTACGGCCATTTGGTCACCGTCGAAGTCGGCGTTGAACGGTCCGCAAACGAGGGGCGAAATTTTAATCGCACGGCCTTCGATAAGCACGGGTTCAAACGCTTGGATAGACAAACGGTGCAAGGTAGGCGCACGGTTCAAAAGGACGGGATGGTCTTTGATAACGTCTTCTAAAACGTTCCATACCATATCCTTCGTTGCCTTTTCTACGGCGCGCTTTGCCGTCTTGATGTTGTGACATTGTCCACTTTCTACAAGACGTTTCATAATGAACGGCTTGAAAAGTTCGATTGCCATTTCCTTAGGCAAACCGCATTGGTAAATTTTAAGTTCGGGACCTACGACGATAACCGAACGACCGGAATAGTCTACACGTTTACCAAGCAAGTTTTGACGGAAACGACCTTGCTTACCGCGAAGCATTGCGGAAAGCGATTTCAAATCACGGTTGGAAGGGCCGGAAAGCGCCTTGCCACGACGGCCGTTATCAATCAGCGCGTCCACCGCTTCTTGCAACATACGTTTTTCATTTTTGATAATCATATCGGGCGCGCCGATTTCCATCATCTTCTTCAAACGGTTGTTACGGTTAATAACACGACGATACAAATCGTTCAAGTCGGACGTAGCAAATCTACCGCCGTCCAATTGTACCATAGGACGAATATCGGGCGGGATTACGGGAAGCACCGTCAAAATCATCCACTCGGGACGGTTACCGCTCTTTCTAAACGATTCGATAACTTCCAAGCGTTTAATCGCTTTAATCGCTTTTTGGCCGGGGCCTTTTTGATTGTTATTGCTTTCGTCAAGCGCCGCTTTGCACTCTTCGCTTTCCTTATCGAGGTCTACCGCCATCAAAAGCTCGCGGATGGATTCAGCACCCATGCCCACTTTCAAACCGGTAACGGACGCATCGCCGTAACGTTCTTCAATTTCACGAAGTTGCTTATCGGTAATGACTTGTTTGTATTCCAATTCGGATACGCTACCGGGATTAAGCACGACGTAGGACGCAAAGTAAATAACTTGTTCTAATTGTTTGGGACCCATATTCAAGAGCAAACCGATTTTCGAAGGCACACCTTTGAAATACCAGATATGCGATACGGGCGCGGCAAGCTCGATATGTCCCATTCTTTCACGACGTACTTTGGAACGGGTAATTTCTACGCCGCACTTTTCGCACACGTGACCTTTATACTTAATTCTCTTATATTTACCGCAATGACACTCCCAATCCTTCATCGGCCCAAAAATCTTTTCGCAGAAAAGACCGTCTTTTTCGGGCTTTTGGGTACGGTAATTGATGGTCTCGGGTTTGGTAACTTCGCCGTAAGACCATTCTCTGACTTTCTCGGGAGAAGCAATGCTAATTTGAATAGAATTGAAATCGTTTAATTCGTACATACTCTTTTCTCCTCCTTACTCTTCATCCTCAAAACCGTCGTCAAACAGTTTGTCAAATCCAAAATCGTCATCGTCCAAATCGTCTTCAAACGCCTCGTCGTCATCGCCTTCAAAGCCGTCTTCATCGTCGCCTTCTTCTTCGAAGATATTGACGTCGAATTCGTCGTCTTCGTCCTCGTCGCCGTCTACGCTGAAATCGATTTCTTCCAATTCTTCCGCTTTGGCAATTTCCTTTTCCTTCGCCGCATTGTCCATAGCGTCGTCTTCGTCCTCGAATTCACGAATAACGAGTTCGTCACCCGATTCGGTAAGCACTTTGACGTCGAGCGCAAGCGATTGCAATTCTTTAAGCAATACTTTGAACGCTTCGGGGATACCGGGTTCGGAAATATTTTCACCGCGCACGATAGATTCGTACGTCTTGACACGGCCGACGACGTCGTCCGATTTCACCGTCAAGATTTCTTGCAAGATGTGCGCCGCGCCGTATGCTTCGAGCGCCCACACTTCCATTTCACCAAATCTTTGTCCGCCGAATTGCGCTTTACCACCAAGGGGCTGTTGCGTAACCAAGCTGTAAGGACCGATTGCACGCGCGTGAATCTTATCGTCTACAAGGTGGATAAGTTTAATCATATATTGTACGCCGATGGTAACGCGGTTTTCAAAAGGTTCACCCGTTCTACCGTCGAATACTTGGAACTTACCGTCAACGTTGCCGTCAGGGTTCAACAAGTTGTTCTCACGGAAGAGCGTTTCCAAATCTTTTTCCGTTGCGCCGTCGAATACGGGCGTAGCAATCTTCCAGCCGAGCTGTTTGCAAACGTAACCAAGGTGCACTTCGAGTACCTGACCAATGTTCATACGCGAAGGAACGCCGAGGGGGTTAAGCAAAATTTGAAGAGGCGTACCGTCGGCAAGGAAAGGCATATCCGCCTGCGAAAGCACGCGGGAGATAACGCCCTTGTTACCGTGACGACCTGCCATCTTGTCGCCGACTTGGATTTTACGTTTTTGCGCGATATATACGCGAACGAGCTTATTAACGCCAGGTTCGAGTTCGTCTTTGTTTTCTCTCGTGAACACTTTAACGTCTACGACGACGCCGCCTTCACCGTGAGGCACTTTCAAAGACGTATCGCGTACTTCTCTCGATTTTTCACCAAAGATAGCGCGAAGCAATCTTTCTTCGGGCGTGAGTTCCGCTTCGCCCTTAGGAGAAACTTTACCGACGAGGATATCGCCGCTTTGGATTTCCGCACCGATACGGATAATACCGTCTTCGTCCAAATCTTTCAGCGCGTCGTCGCCCACGTTGGGGATATCACGCGTGATTTCTTCAGGGCCGAGTTTGGTATCTCTCGCTTCCGTTTCGTATTCTTCAATATGAATAGAGGTGAACACGTCGTCTTGCACGAGTTTTTCCGAAAGCAAGATAGCGTCTTCGTAGTTATAACCTTCCCATTCCATATACCCGATAAGGATGTTCTTACCAAGGGCAAGTTCACCGTTATTGGTGGAAGGACCGTCAGCGATAATTTCGCCTTTATATACTCTATCCCCCGTCGCAACGATAGGACGTTGGTTCAAACACGTACCTGCGTTGGAACGTTCGAATTTCTTCAAAGGATATTCGGTAATCGTGCCGTCGTCTTCTTTAATCTTAATCAAATTGGACGAACAAGAAACGACAACGCCTGCTTCTTTTGCCGTAACGATAACGCCGGAATATTTTGCGATGTCCGCTTCAATACCCGTCGCAACGATAGCGGATTCCGTTTTCAAAAGAGGAACGGCTTGACGTTGCATGTTCGAGCCCATGAGGGCACGGTTGGTATCGTCGTTTTCCAAGAAAGGAATCAGCGCGGTAGCCACGGAAACGAGCTGTTTGGGCGAAACGTCCATATAGTCCATTTTTTCGCGAGGCATTTCCGTAATATCGTTTTGATGACGGCAGCCTACGCGTTCGTTGATAAATCTGCCCTCTTCATCCAAAGGTTCGTTGGCTTGCGCCACGATATATTTATCTTCTTCGTCTGCCGTAAGATAATCCACGTGTTTCGTAACGACACCCGTTTCTTTATCCACTCTTCTATACGGGCTCATAATAAAGCCGTATTCGTTTACCTTTGCATAGGTAGCAAGCGACGTAATAAGACCGATGTTTTGACCTTCCGGCGTTTCGATAGGACACATACGCCCATAATGCGTATGGTGGATGTCACGCACTTCGAAAGTTGCGCGGTCGCGATTCAAACCGCCAGGGCCGAGCGCGGAAAGCTTACGCTTATGCGTAAGTTCGGCAATCGGGTTCGTTTGGTCCATAAATTGCGACAACTGCGAAGAACCGAAGAACTCACGAATTACCGCCGATACGGGACGAATATTGATGAGCGCGGTAGCCGTAATTTCCATAGGGTCTTGCGTTGCCATACGCTCTTTGATAAGTCTTTCCAAACGCGCAATACCTACGCGGAGTTGGTTTTGCAACAATTCGCCCACGGAACGAACGCGACGGTTGCCAAGGTGGTCGATATTGTCCGTCGTGCCGATGCCGTAACGCAAATCGAGGTTGGAAGAAATGGACGCCACGATATCGTCTACCGTAATATGCTTATGGCAAAGTTTGTCGATAAGCGGACGCATTTCCTTCTTTTGTTCTTTCGTAGGAACGGGGTGTTCGCTACGCAATACTTCGTGGAAGAGTTTACAAGCCGCAACGAATTTGCAACGGTTGTCCCTTCTCTTCTCTCTGTTTTTCTTTTCTTCGGGCTTTTCGTCCGGTTCTTCCGCTTTTTCAATCGTCTTATAAAGTTCGTTAATCGCGTCCATATACTTGTCCGCAACTTCTTCTACGCTAAGCGAAGCGCATTCTTCTGCGATAAGCTTAGAGAATTTATAGTTGGGGTAGTAAACGGTGGGAAGCAAACCGAAATCTTTTGCGCGTACTTGTACGGGGATATCGGAAATCGCCGCGAAATCTACCGTGCCGTTGGCAATCATTTTGTGTTTGATTTCCCCGTCTTCAGGGTCGTCTACAAGCACGAATACTTCGTTGATACCGCAGTTTTGGATATCTTTCGCTTGTTTTTCGGAAATCACTTCCCCTTCGGTAGCAAGCACTTCGCCCGTTTCAGGGTTAACGACCGTTTCGCCGATACGGCAACCTTCCAAACGGAACGCCAAGTTCAATTTTTTATTGTACTTGTATCTGCCCACTTTCGCAATATCGTAACGACGAGGGTCGAAGAACAAGTTGAAAAGGTGCGCCCTTACGGAATCTTCCGTAGGCGCTTCGCCGGGACGAAGGCGGCGGTACAATTCATACAAGCCGTCCGATTCGCTCTTTGCCGTGTCTTTTGCAAGCGTCGCCGCAATAATCTTATTGCCGGGGAACAAATCCTCAATGGCGCGGTTAGAACCAAAGCCAAGGGCGCGCAAAAGCACCGTGATACACAGCTTTTTCTTTCTATCAACGCGTACGTACAAAGCGTCTTGCGCGTCTTGTTCCAATTCAAGCCATGCGCCACGGTTGGGCATAACGGTGGTGGCGAACATTTCCTTGCCCGTCTTATCCTTGCTCGACGAATTGTAAACGCCGGGCGAACGAACGAGCTGGGAAACGATAACACGTTCCGCACCGTTGATGATGAACGCGCCGTTTTCCGTCATAAGGGGAAGGTCGCCCATGAATACTTCTTGGTCGAGAACTTCGTTTTTCACCTTATTGACGAGACGTACTTTTACACGCAAAGGCAACGCGTACGTTGCGTCGCGCATACGGCACTCTTTTTCGTCATACTTAGGTTTGTCGCCAAATCTGTGCTCTAAAAAGTAGAGTTCAAAATGGTCGGAGTAGTCGGTAATCGGGGAGAAATCCTCGAATACCTCTGCAATCCCTTCTTCGATGAAGGTCTTGTAGCTGTCTTTCTGGATTTCGACGAGGTCGGGAATATCGAGTACGTCGTCGATTTTGCCGAATTTTTTACGTTCGGTTTTTCCATACTTTGAGATAGGTAAATCCATCGGTTCAAAAAGCTCCTTACTATTTTTTTTAGCGATTTACCGAGTATATCTTTTCATCGATAAAAATCGAATTTTTCGTTTTTTTTCTCATATTGCTTTACTTTTGCGTTTTTTTGCGGTATAATATCTATACAAACGCTTGGGCAAAAAAGCCCGCAATCCCTTTATTTTCCTGGGATTTTCAGGGTTTTCCGTTTTTTGGAAAATCGCCTGAACGCGGCAATACGCCATATTAAGCATAATGATACATTATCTAATTATAAGACACCAAAAAAAAGATGTCAAGCGTTTTTGAAATTATTTTTAATTTTTTTGGAATTTTTTTATGAGAATCGACAAATTTTTAAAAGTATCGCGCATTTTAAAACGGCGCACCGTCGCCCAAGAGGCGTGCGGCGAAGACAAAGTGCTTATCAACGGCAAAACGGCAAAACCTTCCACAAAAATTAAGATAGGCGACGTGGTAGAAGTGTTATACGCTGCAGGCAGCTTAAAGTTCCGCGTACTCAATATAAAAGAAACGGTGAAAAAGGAAGAGGCAGCTTCCCTTTACGAGGTGATTGTATGAAATATTCGATAGGCGTTATCGTTTGCGCAGCCGGCAAAGGCGCGCGCGCAGGTTTTGACAAAAATAAGTTGCTCGTCCCCTTTCAAGGCAGCACGGCGCTGGAAAAAACGCTCTCCGCGTTCGATTTCCCTACCATAGACGAAATCGTTATCACCGCCTCACAAACTGACTTTGCGGAAATCTCCGCCCTTTGTCAACCGTTTTCCCGTACACGCGTGGTCGTTGGCGGCGATACGCGTTTTGCGTCGGTGTATAACGCCTTACAAACGGTATCCAGCGATATCGTGCTTATCCACGACGGCGCGCGCCCGTTCGTTACGCGCGAAATTATCGAACGGTGTATCCACAGCGTAAAATCGTTTGGCAGCGGCGTTTGCGCCCTCCCTTGCACGGACACGATTGCCGTTGCTGAAAAGGGAAAAATCGCCAACGTGCCCGATAGAAATACCCTTTGGCAAATCCAAACGCCGCAGGGCTTTTTCAAAGAAAATTTACTCTCCGCCTATACGCAAGCCTTTGAAAACGCGGAAACGACTTACACGGACGATTCCTCGGTGTTTGCGGCGTTTTGCGGAAAGCCTACCCTTTGCGAAGGCGCAAAGGAAAATATTAAATTGACGCACGCAAGCGATTTTACGGACAATCACTCCCGTTGCGGTTTCGGCGTGGATACGCACGCCTTTGGAAAAGAACAAACGTATATCACGCTCGGCGGTGTAAAAATCCCTGCGGAAAGCGGTTTAATTGCCCACAGCGACGGGGACGTACTCGTCCACGCGTTGATGGACGCGTTGCTTTCAGCGGCTGGATTGAAAGATATCGGGTATTATTTCCCCGACACGGACGAGAAGTGGAAAAACGCCGATTCGATGAAAATGTTGGAAAGGGTGGTTTCTATGCTCGCGCAAGAAGGTTACGGCATAAACAACGTATCTATTGCCGTTCAAGCGGAAAAACCCCGCCTTGCCAAATATATTGACGAAATGAAAAACCGCCTTTCCTCCACGCTGAAAATCGACCCTACCGCCGTAGGGATTACGGCTGGCACGAACGAAGGGCTGGGTTACGTCGGCGAAGGCAAAGGCATCACCGTACACGCGTACGCGTTATTAAAGAAGTAAGGAGTTTTCCATGGCAACCAAAACCAAAGCCCCTATCAGTCAATTCGTGTGTAGTCAATGCGGCTACACCACCCCGAAATGGCTGGGGAAATGCCCCGATTGCGGAGAATTTAATACGATGCAAGAGGAAATTGTGCGTGTCAGCGAACCCTCATCTCGCACTAACGCTACCGCGCCCACGCGCCAAGCGCGCGCTATCCCCTTATCGCAAGTCGATTATGAAAAATTCCACCGTGTAAAATGCGGCGTTACGGAATTTGATACGGTGCTCGGCGGCGGCATGGTACGCGGCTCGCTGGTGCTTCTCGGCGGCGACCCCGGCATCGGGAAATCCACCCTGCTCACCCAAGTATCGGCAAATCTTGCAAATACGGAAAAGGTGTTGTACGTTTCCGCAGAAGAAAGCTGTTCGCAGGTGAAAATGCGTTGCGAAAGGCTGGGTTTGAACTCGGACAATTTATTCCTGTTGAACGAAACGTGTTTGGAAGATATCGAAACGTCGATTGACGGGCACACCGTCGTCGTTATCGACTCTATCCAAGCGGTGTATACGGAAACACTCTCTTCCGCCGCAGGCAGCGTAGGACAGGTGCGCGAGTGCGCCGCAAAACTGATGCGAATTGCAAAATCGAACAATATCACCTTCTTTATCATCGGGCACGTCACCAAAGAAGGTGCGCTTGCAGGCCCGAAGGTGTTGGAACATATTATGGACACCGTGCTCTATTTCGAGGGGCAGCAAGAGGATAATTATCGGCTGCTGCGCGCCGTGAAAAACCGTTTTGGTTCGGCGCAAGAGGTGGGCGTTTTCGAAATGACGGACGAAGGCGTCAAAAGCGTCAGCGATTACGCCAACCTGTTTTTATCGGATACGCGCGGCGTGGCGGCGGGTTCTGCCGTTACCCCCTCGGAAAGCGGCAATCGGTGTATGAACGTAGAAATTCAAACGCTGATTTCCAAAACGCCCTTCGGCGCGCCAAGACGTATGAGTTTGGGCGTAGATTATAACAAACTCGTCGTGCTAATTGCGGTGTTAGAAAAGCGTTGCGGCATACCCTTTTTCGCTTCGGACGTATATATCAACGCGATGGGCGGCATCAAATTAAACGAGCCGTCGGTGGATTTAGCCATCTGCGCCGCGCTTGCCAGCGCGGCAAGCGATAACCCTATCGATAAATACACGGCGCTGTTTGGCGAAGTGGGTTTAACGGGCGAAATTCGTCCCGTCTCGCAAGCGGATAAACGGGTGAACGAGTGCATTAAAACAGGGTTTCAACGGATAATTTTACCCGCAAAAAATATGAAAACCTGCCAAAAATACGCCAACAAAATCGAACTTATCCCCGTACAATACGTCGGGCAAATGATAAAAGCGCTTGGCTTACGCCCCGCGCCTATCAACACTTAATCAAAAGTATATTAAAAAAGGACTTCTTCACGAAGTCCTTTTTCGTTATTACAGCAATTGTTGAATTGCCTCTTCTCTTGTTATTTTCATCAAATACACGGGTGGCACGTCCAGCATTGTTTTGCAACCGAACACGCCTTCGTTGTTCATACGATAGGTCGCCCTTGCGCAAGCCACCAAAACGGACGAGGTGAATTCCGCGTTGGAATCCAACTGGATACGGTATTCGATAACGTGTTTATTTTCACCGTCCTTGCCCGTTACGCCGTTTCTTATTACGCTGCCGCCGTGGGGCAAGCCGCCGTGCTTTTCATTGAGTTCTTCTTGGGATATGAAATGCACCGTCGTATCGTATTCGTCAAAATAATGAGGCATCGTCTTAATAGCTTTTTCCACCGCCGCAGCGTCCGCGCCCTCTTTTAATACGACGAAGCACTCTCTTTGATGTTTTTCACGCACCGTAAAATTCGGCGTTTCGCCATTTCGTACCCTATTTAACGCGGCCTCTACGGGGATGGTGTATTGTTTCGCGTCTGCCACCCCTTCTATACGACGAATCGCGTCCGAGTGCCCTTGGCTAACCCCTTTTCCCCAGAAGGTATAATCTTTGCCTTGGGGCAAAATCGCGCCCGAGTACGCACGGGCAAGCGAGAACATACCAGGGTCCCACCCGACGGAAATCATTGCCGTCTTTTGCGATTTTTCCGCAACGCCTTGTACGTTTTGTAAATGCTGAGTGATTTTCGCGTGGGTGTCGAAACTGTCAACCACGTTGAAATATTGCGCAAGGAAAGGCGTTTGTTTGGGCAAATCGGTGGAACTGCCGCCACAAATTATCATAACGTCGATTTTATCGGCAAAATCCGCAACGTCGTCTGCTGAATACACAGGCACGCCCGTCAGCGTTTGCACACTTTCGGGGGCGCGACGAGTAAACACCCCAACGCAACGCATATCGTCGTTTTGTTTAATGGCGAGTTCTACGCCTTTACCAAGGTTACCGTAACCGTAAATACCGATACGAATAGGCATTTTGTTTATTCTCCCAACAATTTGGTTTCACGTATTTAATTATAACACATAGTTATAGCTTTTTCAAGCATTGGAAAAGAAAAATTATTGGAAAAAGTTAATAATTTTTTATACGAGGTATACGCGAAGGTTATAACGGAACGCCTTTTTTCGCTTATCGCAAGCAAACTTCACCGCACGGAAATTTCACTTTCTTTTACGCCGTCATATCGAGCGTAGGCAAAATATCTCGTAAAAGAAAACTTCACTTTCGCCCAAGTGAAAACCTCACCAAAAAAGAAGTGGCAAATCCGCCACTTCTTTTTTCTTTTACCACTTTGTAGGCACGCCGTCAACGTAATGCCAATAATTGCTACCATCCGTCGGCACATCCGCCTCGTTTTCCACGTAGTAATAACGCGTTGCGTTGAAATTGTAATTACCATAAATAGAACCGCGAATACTGATACTATTCCAATCGCTTGCCGTGCCTTTATAATACACACTCGTTAAGCTGGAACAATTATAGAACGCATCATAGCCTATCGTTTCTACACTGTCGCCAAGCACTACACTGGTTAAATTGTCGCAATCATAGAACGCCATATCACCTATCGTTTGGACACTATCGCCAATTACTACGCTGGTTAAATTGGAGCAATTATAGAACGCATTTTCTTTAATTTTCGTAATATACGTAGGCAACGTCAAATCGGTTTCTTCGCCTATATAATTTACCAATATTTTTTCTTCGCTGTTTGTATAAATAATATAGCCGTTATCATTGGAAAGTTTTGTCGTAAACGTATCGCCACTGTTATATACAGCCAAAGCATAATATCCCACCCATCCGTTGGACCTTGAGCCTTTTTCCACAGTAATTGACGGCGATTTATTTACCACTTCTACCAATTTATAACAATAGTGGAACGCAAAAGAGCCTATCGTTTCTACACTGTCGCCAATTACTACACTCGTTAAGCTGGAACAATTATAGAACGCAGCATAACCAATCGACGTTACACTGTCGGGAATTACCACACTCGTTAAGCTGTCACAATGAGAGAACGCAAATTCGTCTATCGTTTCTACACTGTCGCCAATTACTACACTCGTTAAGCTGTCACAATGAGAGAACGCATAATTTCCAATCGAAGTTACACTGTCGGGAATTTCTACACTCGTTAAGCTGTCACAATGAGAGAACGCATAATTTCCAATCGAAGTTACACTGTCGGGAATTTCTACACTCGTTAAGCTGTCACAATGAGAGAACGCATATTCGTCTATCGTTTCTACACTGTCGCCAATTACTACACTCGTTAAGCTGGTACACTCATAGAACGCCCCATAACCAATCGAGGTTACACTGTCGGGAATTTCTACACTCGTTAAGCTGGTACAATTACGGAACGCATACTTGCCAATCAAGGTTACATTGTCGCCGATTTCTACACTCGTTAAGCTGGTACACTCATAGAACGAACCTTCGCCTATCGTTTCTACACTGTTGGGAATTTCTACACTCGTTAAGCTGTCACAACCAAAGAACGCAGAATTGCCTATCTCTTTAACGGGTAAACCATTATATATAGACGGAACAATCAAATCGGTGTCCGTACACGTACCAATGCCCGTTACGATATAATACGTATTGTCGTTACTTAGCCGATAGCTTAATCCTTGTGATTCTTTCTTATAGCAAACAGTACATTCCCCGTTTACCATATTGTGCGTACCAAAATCGCCATATTCAAACGTTGCCGTGCCTTTTGCCCCACAAACGCAAGAATAGTAATACGTCGCTTTCGTCGTACACGTTGCATTGGTGGCTTTATACGTATCTTGCGTTACTTGTTTATCAAAAATATGGGTATGCACATTACCCCCATTGTTTCCACCTTGATTGTTGTTTTGGTTGCCACCTTGGTTATTCCCACCATTTTGGGTATTTCCCCCATTATCACCATTTTGTTCGGTGTTGGTGTCGTCGTTGCTGGGCGGATTTTCCCCACATCCAACAAATGCAACCGTTGCAAACGACATACACAATGCCATTAAGACGATAATCCATTTCTTTTTCATTGTTTTTCTCCCCATTTGATAGCAATACGCTATATTTTGACTATATTATATAGCAAAATGCTATAATTGTCAATAGATAAGAGGAGTTATAATGAAGATTTTTCAAGAAAGACTGATTGAGCAGCGAAAATTGAATAAACATACGCAAAGGCAGGTTGCCGATTATTTACAAATTACGCAACCGTCCTATATCCGTTATGAAAACGGCTCTTCTCAGCCCAGCCTTGAAACTCTTGTCAAATTAGCCGATTTTTTCGACGTATCCGTCGATTACCTACTCGGCAGAACGGAATATTAAAAAACGCACCCCGAACGGCAATGCCGTTCGGGGTGAAATATTATTTCCTATTCCATTAGAACATTTCCACGTAAGCATCGCGTTCTGCACCGACGGAAACGTATTTGATTTTGCAGCCGCAAGCCTTTTCGATATATGCGATATAGTCAAGCGCTTCTTTGGGCAAATCTTCCTTCTTTCTACATTTAGAAATGTCGCAGTTCCAGCCCTTTACCGTTTCGAAAACAGGTTTGCAATCGTCCAAAACGTCGATGAAAGGGAATTCGTGGATAATCTTGCCGTCAAGTTCGTACGCGGTACAAATCTCAATTTCTTCATACGCCGACAAAACGTCCATCTTCGTCAACGCAATTTCCTTCGCGCCTTGGCAACGGATGCCGTAACGGGAAGCCACTACGTCGAAAGGACCAACCCTTCTCGGTCTGCCCGTAGCCGCGCCGTATTCGCCGCCCAAATCACGCAATTTCTTTGCTTTTTCGTCGAAATATTCCGCCGTGAACGGGCCTTCGCCTACGCACGTAGAATACGCCTTCATAATACCGATAGAGTTATCAAGTTGAAGTTGAGGAACGCCCGCGCCGATAGGTGCGTACGCTGCAATCGTCGAAGACGAGGACGTGTAAGGGTGAATACCAAAGTCGATATCACGCATTGCGCCAAGTTGCGCTTCGAACATAATATTTTTGCCTTCGTCGTTGGCTTTCGTCAAGAATTCGCCCACGTCGCAAACGAAGGGAGCAAGCTGTTTACCAAATTCTTCGAAATACGCGATAATATCTTCCGTCTTTACCGCTTCCGCTTTATATCCGCCCACAACGGTGAGGTTTTTCCACTCTACGATGTCAGCAACGCGCGCGTACAATTTTTCCGTATTCAAAAGTTCGCCCATACGGAACGCCTTTTTATAATACTTATCCGCGTAAACGGGCGCAATACCACGACGGGTAGAACCGAATTTTTTGCCTGCAAGACGGTCTTCTTCCAAACAGTCTTGCAATACGTTATAGGGCATCGTAATAACGGCTCTGTCGGAAATTTTAAGGTTTGCAGGGGTAATTTTGATGCCTGCTTCCATAAGCTTTGCCATTTCGCCGCAAAGGTGCTTGATATCAATAACCATACCGGGGCCCATAACGTTGACTACTTCTTCACGCAAAATCCCCGAAGGCAACAAATTCAAAATGAATTTTCCCCTTTCGTTGATAACGGTGTGTCCTGCGTTGTTACCGCCCTGATAACGACATACCACGTCAAAGTTTTGAGAAAGCAAGTCTACCATACGGCCTTTGCCTTCGTCACCCCAGTTGATACCGCAAATAGATGTGAGCATTTTTATATATCTCCTTTGTTTTTTCCCTGTTTCAAAAACGGAATTTCCTTCCGTGCCGCCGTTTGCGTGCGTGAAAAAAGCGTGCAACACATATTGCAGCACTTTATTATAACTCTTTTTTTACGCGTTGTCAAGCCGATACGCAAGATACTTTCTATCAAAACGCTAAAAAAAGTCAATTTTTTTATTGAAAAATTTTTACGGCTATTGACAAAAAAAACAAAATGGCGTATGATAGTATTGTAAAATCCGTAAAAGCGGCTTTGAGGATAAGGAGAAAATTATGTATTGTAGAGAATGTGGAGAAAAATTAAGTTTACGCTTTTGTGAAAACGAAGGCTTAATCCCCTACTGCGGAAAGTGTGAAGAGTATATGTTTCCGCAATTTTCCGTTGCCGTTTCAATGGTAGTTACCAACCGCGCGCAAGATAAAATTTTGCTTGCCAAACACGTGGAAGACGACGATTTTATCCTGTTTGCAGGGTACGTAAAAAAAGGCGAAAACGCGGAAAAGACAATCCCCAGAGAAATCAAAGAAGAACTTGGTTTAGACGTCGTCAAAGCCAAGTATATGTCTTCCCGCTATCACCAAAAGAAAGAGGTGTTGATGCTGAATTTCATCGTTATCGTCGAAGATAAACCCATCAAATTGCAAGCAGACGAATTGAAAGAAGCGCGTTGGTGCACGCCCGAAGAAGCGTTGCTGCTTATCCGCAAAGGCACGACGGCAGAATTTTTCTTGAACAACGCCGTAAGAGAATTAAAGAAAAAGATTTAAGCGGTGAAACGCCGTTATCAGGGTTTTCTATCCCTAGGTATCGTTTTCCTATAACGATATCGTTCCCTATCCGCAATTAAATTTTACAGCCGAGGCATTTCGCCTCGGCTGTATTTTGTTTTACAACGTTATTTAGTTTTTCGGCACTACCACGAGCACGCCTTCGCCCGCAGGAAGGTTTACCGTGATGCTGTTGCTGCTAGTATTCGACGTTGCCGCGTCTTGAATCTTCGTCAAGTTATACGTTCCGTTAAAGTTCAACGTAATCGTCGCGCCCGCAGTAACGCTATTCGACGCGATGTAGTACGCGTAACCCAAGTCACGATATTCGAAGCAGCCTACGATAGAGTCGCCGTAGCCCGTTGCGCTGGTCAACGCCCCGTACGAGCTTATCTTATCGCTTGCAGGAATCGGGTCAATCGAGTTATTCACTTGAATAATACCCACCGATTTACACTTCAACAACACTTCGCCAACGGCGGCGATTTGTTTATTGATTTTTTGTACCCTATCGTACGTAACCGTTTTATTGTTGTTTTTATCCACACAGCACGCCGTTTGCGAACCGCTGTAACTAAGCGGCGCGTAATAGTTGAAGTAGTTTACACCCTTCGAACCGTACGCAAGCTGCGTATGCACGGAGAAACCGATTTCCGCATACGAAAGTGTTCGGCAATTCGCGCTCGAACCGAACGTACCCGATTGCGCAAACATCCAGAAGGGCACGTTGTATTTTTGCGTCACCGAACGCACGTCGCTAAGGTTTTGATAATATCCGCCAAGGAAATTCGTATTCGCGTCGTTGAAAGGATAATAGTCGTAACAGAATACCTGCGTATCAACCATTTGACAATACAACTCTACCCATTGTTTATACGTGGAGAAAGGAGCGTTGGAAGGAACGGGCGTCACCCAATCCCAATCGGCTTGCCAATACAATTGCCCCATCGCCGCGTAGTTAGGCAAATGGTTTACGTAAGGCAACGTGCCTTTCAAATCCTCTCTTGCTTGCCATTGCTCGGTAACGGCAGCCAAATCCGAGAACATAGAATAGCCCGGTTCGTCTTTCACCGTAACGCCTGCAAAGGCGGGTTTGCTCATATACGCCTGTACGCTATTCGCATACCCTTGGCTAACGCGTAAACGCATATACGGGTCACTTACGAAATATACCATACCCACTTCGTTACAATAATCCAAAGCGTTCATAACTTCTTGGTTTCTCGCGCTGGTAACGGGAATATCGGGGCTCCATTCGTCCCACAATGCGTAGGAGGAATTGAAACCGCAATCCGCCATCGTTTGATAGTTTTCCAACGTAATGCGCGTAGGCGTGTACGAACCGCCATAGCCGACCACCGCAGAATCGGGGTTCGGCCCCGTCCAACCGCCGATAGGCATTACGTTATCGCCAAGCTGATGGAAGGTGTAATAGTTATATCCTTGTACGTCCTTCCACGTATCTACCCATTTCGTTACGTAGGAAAGATTTTCCTGCGGCATCGTAAACGTGTACGATTCTTCTTCGGAAATCAAGGTATCCGTTGCCTCGTCATACCAGCCGAGGAAATCGTACCATCTGTTGGGCGTTGCCGTAAGCGTTACGCTTTCGCCTGCCGTCACCTTCGTTTCGTCGTACGCAGAATACGTACCGCCGTTTTTGTTTTCCGTGCCAAGCGTCAACGTGTAATACGTCCAACGCGCCGTATAAGTAATCGGCGTGGTCGTTTCCGTAATGATAAACGTATACGTTTCTTCTTTTGTCAAACGGCTTTCCCCAACGTACCAACCAAGGAAGGTATACCCTGCGTTCGTCGTGGCGTATATCGTCGTTTCCTTTCCTACGACCGTTTTTGCTACGCCTTCAACGTAACCGGCGTCGCTGTCGTTTACCGTTAAGGTGATAGGACATTCCATCCATCTCGCCTCGTACGTCGCGCTCTTCTTCACTTTCATCGTATAACGCAAACTGGAAGATACTTTTACGTCGCCTTCATACCAGCCGATAAAGGTATACCCCAGCCCCGTTTCCGCTTTCAAGGTAACGCCGCTGTCAAAATCGTACACGCCGCCACCCGTAACAGAGCCGCCGTTTTCTAAGTTTTGCGTTACGGTAACCGTATATTGTATCGGTTTCCAAGCCGCCTTCAACGTCATCGTTTCCAAAACGGCGTCCACCGTAAACGCCCATTTCTTATCACCGTAATACCAACCGTCAAATACATAATTTTCTTTCGTGGGAGTTGTAGGCTCTCTTAAACACGTAGCTTCTTCTACCGTTTGCGCGGCAACGTCGCTGCCACCGTCGCTGTTAAAGGTAACCGTAATAAGATGTACTACGTACGCGTTTCCGCAGTTGTTACACAAAGCGTTGCTGCCTTCGATAAAGCAATCGCTCGTATGGCCCAACAAATCTCCGTACTCCTGTCCGCAAACGTCGCAAATTGCGCGTTGTTCGCAGGAAGCCACGCCGCCCGTATGCTCTGCAAATTCGCCGTAGGCAAACGTCGTAGTGCCCACCTTTCCACATACGCAGGAATAATAATACGTAGCTTGTTTTTCACAAGTAGCTTCACTTACTTTATAAGCCTCTTTTGTCACTTGTTGATTATACGTATGCTCAAGCACGCTGCCGTACGTTTGTCCGCAAACGTCGCAAATTGCGCGTTGTTCACAGGAAGCCACGCCGCCCGTATGCGCCGCCATTTCGCCGTAACCGAACGTTTCACGGCCCGCCTTGCCGCACGTACAAGAATAATAATACGTCGCTTTCTTCGTACAAGTAGCGTCGCTTGCCTTATACGCGTCGTTTACCACCGTTTGGCTGAACGAGCAAACGTGCGAAGACGCACTGCCCAAGACGCCAACCACGTTATCAATCCAAATTTGGTTGCCAGCCTCGGTATTAAAGCAGATATTCAAATACCCATTTGCGGGATTATACGAAGGGTGCACGGTTTGATTTTTCGAACTGTAACTGACAATATCCGCCACGGAAATATCCACGACGCTTGCCCCTGCAGGAAGGCTTGCCACCAAATAGTAGTCAACCGTTATCGTGCAAGCTTTGCTTACGTATACGTTAAGACGAATCTTGTCGAATTGTTGCAAATCTTGCATCGAAAGAATCGTATCCGTATCTCCGTTTTTATACAAGCCAACCAACCAAACAAGCCAATTTTGGAAACCGCTTGTTGAAATGGTCGTCATCGAATACTGTCCTGCCGTTACGTGTTGCGTAGACGTATTCCCCAAGTGCATATTGCCTGCTTCATCCGTCGAGCCCCAATATTCGAAATAAGGCACACCAGCCGTTTCCGCGTCGTTCAAAATATAACAAGTCGTATTCACCACAACGGTAGACCAAGCGCTGTCTCTTGCGGTTACGTTGTCCCCAAGCGCCCTTACCACAAGCGTTTCGCCGTAGTCCAGCGACAGGCTAAATTTATCCGTCGGCGACGCTTTGCCAGCGACGCTGTTGCCGCGGTCGAACGAGTATTCGTATTCTACTGCGCCCTCTACCGCCGTCCACGTTGCAATATTATAATCAAGCGTAACCTCAGGCGCGGAAAGCATTGCCACGTACGATACCGAATTGGACCAAACGCTGTCTTTCCCTTTTTCGTTATCGCCTACCGCTTTCACTTTGATTTCCGTTGCCGTCTTGGTAAGCGTAACGAAATTCGTCGCAGCGGTAACCGTTGTTTCCGTACCGTCAATCGAGTAAACGTATTCTACCGCGTTTTCCACGCGCGTCCAAATCAACGTGTTTCCGTTAATTCTCACCACGGGCGCTTCCAAACTGGTCAACGCAAACGTCACCGCGTTCGACCAAGCGCTCGATTTATAATCTACGTTATCGCCCACCGCGCGCACTTTCACCGTTTGCCCGTCCGTAAGCGTTACGCTCGTGCCGGTCGTCACGGGGAATACCGTGTCGCCGTCGTCAAGCGTATATTCGTAGCCGACGGCGTTTTCCACGTCGCCCCAAATCACTACGTTTTCTTCCAAATCTACGTCGGGCGCAACCAACGCTTCTAACGTAAAGCTAACCACGTTCGAAGGAGCACTATCTAAATACAACACGCCGTCACCAACCGCCACAACGCTAATTACGTCGCCGTCTTTCAGCGTATAGCTCGTTGCCGTTTGCTTATCTTGCGCTTCGCCGTTTACCGTCACGATATATCCCGTCGCATTGTCTACCGGCGTCCAGCTTGCCACGTTGCGATTTATCGTTACGATAGGCGCAGACAACGCCTTGGCGTAGTTCACGATAAAGGTTTCTTCCCCTTTCGCGCCGCACACGCAAGATTTGTAATACGTTTCGCTGCCCGTTTCTGGAGAACCGCTTACGTAATATTTATCCTCTTTCACTTCTTTATCGTAAACGTGCGCTTTCAATTCGCCGTACGATTCACCGCAAATAGAGCAGGTAGCTTTTTCCGTACAAGTAGCTTCACCACCCGTATGTTCACTTAATTTGTCGCCGCATACGTCGCAGTCATGGTCGTTATCTTCGTCTGCGCAAGTCGTTAACGTTTCGCCGCAGATATCGCAAGCGTGGTCGTTGTCTTTGTCAGCGCAATCACTTATCTTTTCGCCGCAGATATCACAGTTGTGGTCGTTATCGTTGTCAGCACAAGTCGTTAACGTTTCACCGCAGATATCGCAAAGGTGGTCATTGTCGTCATCAGCACAGGTCGTTAACGTTTCGCCGCAAACGTCGCAAGCGTGGTCGTTATCTTCGTCTGCGCAATCGCTTAACTTGTCGCCACATACGTCGCAGTTATGGTCGTTATCGTTATCAGCACAGGTCGTTAACGTTTCGCCGCAGATATCGCAAGCGTGGTCGTTATCTTCGTCTGCGCAATCGCTTACCTTCTCACCACAAAGGTCACAGTTGTGGTTGTTATCTTCGTCAGCGCATTCGCTTAACGTCGTACCGCAAATATCGCACTTATGGTCGTTATCGTTGTCAGCACAAGTCGTTAACGTTTCACCGCAGATATCGCAAGCGTGGTCGTTATCGTCGTCTGCGCATTCGCTTAACTTATCACCGCAAACGTCACAAGCGTGGTCGTTATCTTCGTCTGCGCAATCGCTTATCTTTTCGCCGCAGATATCACAAGCGTGGTCGTTGTCTTCGTCAGCGCATTCGCTCAACGTAGTGCCGCAAGTATCACACTTATGGTCGTTATCGTCGTCCGCGCAATCACTTATCTTTTCGCCGCAGATATCACAGTTGTGGTCGTTGTCGTTATCTGCACAAGTCGTTAACGTTTCACCGCAGATATCGCACTTATGGTCGTTGTCTTCGTCTGTGCAATCGCTTACCTTTTCACCGCAAAGGTCACAGTTGTGGTCGTTATCGTTGTCAGCGCAGGTCGTTAACGTTTCACCGCAAGTATCACACTTATGGTCGTTATCGTTGTCAGCGCATTCGCTTAACTTCGTGCCACAAATATCGCAGTTATGGTCATTGTCGTTATCTGCACAAGTCGTTAACGTTTCACCGCAGATATCGCAGTTATGGTCGTTGTCTTCGTCAGCGCATTCGCTTAACATATCACCGCAAACGTCACAGTTGTGGTCGTTGTCTTCGTCTGCGCAGTCACTTAATTTGTCGCCACATACGTCGCAGTTATGGTCGTTATCGTTATCAGCGCAAGTCGTCAACGTTTCGCCGCAGATATCGCAAGCGTGGTCGTTATCGTTGTCAGCGCAATCGCTTAACTTGTCGCCGCAAACGTCGCAGTTATGGTCGTTATCATTGTCAGCACATTCGCTTAACGTCGTACCGCAAGTATCGCACTTATGGTCGTTATCGTTGTCAGCGCATTCGCTTAACGTTTCGCCGCAGATATCGCAGTTGTGGTCGTTATCATTATCAGCGCAGTCGCTTAACGTCGTACCGCATACGTCACAAGCGTGATTATTATTTTCGTCAATGCAATCGTGGGTTTTCGTTCCACAAATATCACAATACGTATCGTTATCTTCGTCTATGCAGGACGAGATACCAGCCCCACAAATATCACAGTTGTGGTCGTTGTTGCTGTCAGCACAGGTCGTCAACGTTTCACCGCAAGTATCGCACTTATGGTTGTTATTGCCGTCAGCGCAATCACTTATCTTTTCGCCGCAAACGTCACAATTATGGTCGTTGTCTTCGTCCGCACAATCGCTTATCTTTTCACCGCAGATATCGCAAGCGTGGTCGTTATCGTCGTCCGCGCAATCACTTATCTTTTCGCCGCAGATATCGCAAGCGTGGTCGTTATCGTCGTCTGCGCAATCGCTTAACTTGTCGCCGCAGATATCACAGTTGTGGTCGTTATCGTTGTCAGCGCAATCACTCAACGTTTCACCGCATACGTCACAGTTGTGGTCGTTATCGTCGTCCGCGCATTCACTCAACGTTTCGCCGCAGATATCGCAAAGGTGGTCGTTGTCTTCGTCAGCGCAGTCACTCAACGTTTCACCGCATACGTCACAGTTGTGGTCGTTATCGTTGTCAGCGCATTCGCTTAACTTTTCACCACATACGTCACAATTATGGTCGTTGTCTTCGTCCGCGCAAGCCGCAAAATCGCCGTATTCAAACGTTTCCGTGCCTTTTTCACCGCACTCGCAAGAATAATAATAGGTCGCTTTTGCCTCACAAGTGGCGTCGCTCGCCTTATAATCCTCGCGAACCACTTCTTGGTCGAACACGCATACGTGCGGGTCATCACTCGGCAATTTTTCACCGTATTCCTGTCCGCAAACGTCACAAATAGGGCCACTTTCTTCCGTAGCCACGCCGCCCGTATGCTCACCCGTCGCGCTGCCGTTTATAAACACTTTCGTGCCTGCTTCGCCGCACTCCGCACAAGAATATCTATACATCGCAGGCGTAACGCAAGTAGCGTCGCTCACTTTGTATTTGTCGTCGATAACTTTTGCCGTATAAGAACAAGTATGTAAAACTTCGCCGTATTCAAACGTTTCCGTTCCTTTTGCGCCACACTCGCAAGAATAGTAATACGTCGCCTTCGCTTCCGCCGTAGCGTCCGTCGCTTTATACGTATCGGTTGCCACCTCTTGGTTGTAAACGTGCGATTTCAATTCGCCGTATTGTTCCCCACAAACCGCGCACGTGGCTTTTTCCGTACAAGTAGCTTCACCACCCGTATGTTCGCTCAACGTTTCGCCGCATACGTCGCACTTATGGTCATCATCCTCGTCTGCGCAGTCACTCAACGTTTCATCGCATACGTCGCACTTATGGTCGTCATCCTCGTCCGCGCAGTCACTCAACGTTTCGCCGCATACGTCGCACTTATGGTCGTCGTCCTCGTCCGCGCAGTCACTCAACGTTTCGCCGCATACGTCGCACTTATGGTCGTCGTCCTCGTCTGCGCAAGCCGCGAAATCGCCGTATTCAAACGTTTCCGTGCCTTTTTCACCGCACTCGCAAGAATAATAATAGGTCGCTTTTACTTCACAAGTAGCGTCGCTGGCTTTATAATCGTCCTCCGCTACCTGTTTATCGAAAGCGCAGGTATGCGCAGGTTCGCCGTAGGTAATTTCCTCACTCCAATCGCCCGTCGTAAACTTTACGCCGTCGCCCACCGCGCGCACCTGTAACGTTTGTCCTTTGGAAAGTTGCACGCTTAATCCGGTGGTATTGATAATCGTTTTACCACCGTTACGCGTAAATTGATAAGAATCAGCGTTTTCCACCGCTTCCCAACTAACAAGCCCCGTTTCGCTAATCGTTAATTGTACCTGGCCCAACTTAACGGGTTGCGATTCTTCACCGCCGTCGTCCTCGCCGCCGTCATCTTCACCGCCGTCGTCTTCTCCGCCCGTATTATCGCCGCCTGTTTGTTCGCTATTTTGTTCGCCGCCCGTGCCTTCTTCGTCACACGAAGCGAAAACCCCTATGGAAAAGATAGAAAGCAAACAAAGCAAAAACGTCAACAAAATTCTTTTTATTTTTTTCATCAGTTTTTCCATCCCCCCTGATTACAAATACTTTCATTATACATTATAATATACTTTTTCCTTTTGGTCAAGGCGGAATTTGAAAAAAACTCCAATAAAAATATTTATTTTTTAATAAATTAAAAAAATGTCGGCAAAATTAACTTTTTTTCTTCCCCTAGCATTGACATTTTACGCTTTATTTGTTACAATAGAAAAGATAATATTTACAGGCGGAAAAAAGACGGTTATGAATACAATCGGGTTCGACAATAAACAATATCTTTCCCTGCAATCGGAAAAAATCTCCGAACGTATCCAAGCTTTCGGGGACAAACTCTATCTCGAATTCGGCGGAAAGCTATTCGACGATTACCACGCTTCACGCGTGTTACCCGGGTTTGAACCGGACAGCAAAATCAAAATGCTGTTAAAGCTGAAAGACGTCGCGGAAATCCTCGTCGTTATCAGCGCCAACGATATTATTAAGAATAAATACAGAAGCGATTTGGGCATCACTTACGACGCAGACGTTATTCGGCTTTTGGATATTTTCCAAGCGAAAGGCTTATACGTGGGCAGCGTAGTAATGACGATGTATTCTCCCCAGCCTGCCGTAGACGGGTTTATCAAACGTTTGGAAAACCTCGGGGTAAAGGTGTATAAACACTACGCCATCGACGGTTATCCCTCCGACGTACAAAAAATCGTCAGCGAAGAAGGCTATGGCAAAAACGAATACGTCCCTACGACGAGAAAACTCGTCGTCGTCACCGCACCCGGGCCCGGCAGCGGTAAAATGGCAACCTGCCTTTCCCAGCTCTATCACGAAAATTTGCGCGGCGTAAAAGCGGGGTATGCAAAATTTGAAACGTTCCCTATTTGGAATTTGCCTTTATCACACCCCGTCAACCTTGCCTACGAAGCGGCAACCGCCGATTTGAACGACGTCAATATGATAGACCCGTACCATTTAGAGGCGTATGGGAAGCTTGCCGTAAATTACAACCGCGACGTGGAAATCTTCCCCGTCGTATCGGCAATGTTAAAACAAATCCTCGGCTATTCCCCCTATAAATCCCCTACGGATATGGGCGTAAATATGGCAGGTTTTTGTATCGTGGACGACGAAGCGTGCAAGTGCGCCTCGGAAAACGAAATCGTCCGTAGATATTACTCGGCGCTTTGCGACGCAAGAAAGGGCAGAATCAGCAAAGACGTCGTGGCGAAATTAGAGTTGTTGATGAGCAAATCGGGAATTTCTACGGAAAGTAGAAAAGCCGTTGCCCCCGCGCTTGCCAAAGCGGAAACAACGGGCGCGCCTGCCGTTGCCATCGAATTGAACGATGGCTCTATCATTACGGGAAAGACCAGCGATTTGCTTGGCGCGAGCGCCGCGGCGATACTGAACGCCTTGAAAAAACTTGGCAATATCGACGATTCTATCGAGCTTATCTCCCCGACGATTATCGAACCGATTCAACGCTTAAAGGTAAACCATATGGGCGCAAACAACCCCCGTTTGCACACGGACGAAATTTTAATGGCGCTCTCCATTTGCGCCGTAACCGACCCGATGGCAAAGCTCGCTATCAGTCAAATTGACAAATTAAAAAATTGCGAAGTGCACTCTACGGTGATGCTGTCCCATATCGATGAAAGAACGTTCAAATCGCTGGGTATGCACGTCACGTGTGAACCGAAAAGATAACAAAAACGACACGCAAAACCCCCTTGGCGAAACACTCGTTTGCCAAGGGGGTTATTCTTTTTATTCTACGTTACTTCGTCGTATCCAAAATTTCCTCTAAGAAATAGGCGCGCGTATACGCCGTTTTACCCTGTTCGTCCACCAGCGTTAATCGGATAAACGGTTTTCTCCATTTATCTTCTTGCGCCGTTTGCCAAAGGTATACGTTGATATCCATATCCGCGCTCGTAAGCGCTTCCCCTTCCTTTTTGCGAACGCTCCACGCGTAGCGGCGTTCGGTGTTTAGACGGATTTCCCTAACGGGCGAACACTCGATATGCACGACGCCGTCTTCGATATACAATCGCTCGATAATCGGCGCGGTGGACGCGTAAAAATCCCCTCTTTCCAGCGCCGTCAGCACGTTGTCGTATTCCAAGTTTTCGGCTTTTACCATTACAAATCCGCCAAACCTATCCTCAGGAATATGCGTGTCGTCCGTCGCCAAGGGAAATACCGTTTTCCCTTGCGAAAGCAAATCGTGAAAAGGTCTATCCGTGTCGGGCAATCCTTCTCGGTTCGTGCCAGAATTAAAACACTCTATCCCCCAAATTCCTTGCAGGTATTCGTAATCGGTATAATCTTGCAACGACCAAACGGGGTGGTTATACGCCACTAAAAAGCCGTCGGCGTTGGCGCGCGCTATCGTTTCGTTGACGCTTTCTTTCGTGTACGCGCGTTTGAACGTATGCGCTTCTTGCTCCTTGGAAACGACAAGATTGGTAAAGGGAGCCGTGTACTCCTTATCGAACACGGGCAAGATATTCTTCGTCGGCTCTTTCGAATACAGATTGAAATGATACGTTTTGATAAACGAGTACGCAGGCGAAGTATGATACAAATTGATTGCAATTTCCGCCGCCGTAATCGCTAAGAAATTCTCGTCCGTGAGTTCGTTATGCGGCACTAAAATCTCGTGGTCGCTATACGCCACGATAGAATACCCTTGCGCCATATACGCGTCCTTTATCTCTTCGGGCGTCATTTGTCCGTCGGAAACGGTGGTATGCGTATGCAAATTCGCCTTGTAAAATTCCCCTTTTTCGGGCAACAAATATTTCTTCATATCTTATACGTCTAAGCTTTGGTCGCCAAATTTAATCCAACCCTTCTTTCTCATCAGTTCGCTTACCGCAAGCGACACCGCAGCAGGAATTACAAACAAGCAAAGTACAATACCAAGCACTATATTTAACGTAGGCACCCCTGCAGCCACGCTTGCATCGATTACGCCAAACAAACCTACAAGACCGCTAGTACCCATACCGCCGCCTGCCGCCGTACAACGGATATCAAGGAGCACGGCAACCAACCCTGCAAATATGCTGGCGATAATTTCAGGAAGCATAATTATTGGCTTTTTCATAATATTGGGGATTTGTAACATACTCGTACCAATACCTTGGGAAATCAAGCCGCCCACTTTATTTTCTCTAAACGAAGCAACGGCAAAGCCAATCATATGCGCCGCGCAACCAGCAACCGCTGCGCCGCCTGCAATTGCGAATACCTCAGGATTTGTCTGCGCTGTATTAGAAGTAGCAATCGCCACCCAAATAGCAGCGGACGACGTAGGCATAGTAAGCAAAATACCCATTACCACGGCAATAACGATACCAATGATAATTTTTACCGCTTCCCCTGCGTTGATTGTAATAACCAATAATTTTGCAAACAAATCAATCAACTTGATAAACGGCCAAGCCACGTACACACCGCCAAGCGCCAAAACCAGTACGCCAAGCGGGATAAGAATAATATCCAATTTCGTCTTCCCAGCGTACAATTCTACAATTTCTACAACAAGCATCGTCAACACGTACGCGCCAATGGGGTTACCGGGCAACGCCGCGCCCATTTTCGTCGTGATAACCGCGTAACCGCCACCACCGTAAATCAATTGGTCCGCCCACGCGCCAATCATACCCGCTACTGCTGCGGAAAAAATAAGCAATTTGTTCTTTTTCAATGCGTGCGCAATACCAATACCGATACCCGCGCCCATCAACACTTTGGCGATATTCGCTATGTATAATAACGTGTTACCGATATAATTATCGCCAATCCAACCGGCAATCAACGCCAAAATCGTACCCGCTATAAGGGTGACGAACAAGCCTTGCGCCATACCCGAAAACGCCGTGATGAAATAGCGTTTGGGGAGCGCTTTTAAATACGCAATCGCTTTGTCTTTAAAAGACTTCTTTTCTTGTACAGTTTCTTCCATGATTCTCTCTCCTCATCTACAAGATTTTTTCTTTAGCTATATAGCTATTATTCACATTATACTCTTGTTTTTTTGAAAACGCAAGCATTTGAAAAGGAAAAACCGTCCTTGTTATAGACAAAGACGGTTTTTTTTCACACAGTTTCTTGTTTTGTAAAGCGGCTTTACTTTCTTTCGAAACTGTCGCAGCAAGTACAGCTTTCCGCGTCGCAACTGCATACGTTGCCTACGTGAATTTTTCTAAGCGTGCAATAATCGCCGCTGCGGTTGTACTTGCAATCGGTTACGCCGCAACCAATGCTGGTGTTTACTTCTTGACCACGTTCGTTCATCATCACGAAATCCTCCTTTTTATGTAAAAGCAGTATGGGTAAATTGCGCAAAGATTATTGACATTTGCAAAATTTTCTTGTAAAATAATAACGTAAAGTATATAAAGCGGCGCAAAAACCGCGCAAGGAGAAAGTGTATGAAAGTATTATTAACCGCGGACGTAAAAGGCACGGGCAAAAAAGGCGACGTCGTGGAAGTAGCCGACGGCTACGGCAGAAATTTCCTTATTAAAAAGGGCTTCGCCACGGTAGCCTCCGCAGCAAACGTCCACGAAGCGCAACAAAAAAAGGAAGCGGCTGCTTTCCATAAAGCGGAAGAAGTGAAAGCGTTGAAGGAATTGGCAGCAGCTTTGGATAAAAAATCGGTGACCGTGCGTATTAAAACGGGTGAAAACGGAAAAACCTTCGGCAGCGTAACCGCAGCAAACGTAGCGGCAGCGCTTGCGGAAATCGGTTTTGACGTGGATAAGAAAAAGATTAAAATGGACTCGGTGAAAACGCTTGGCTCGTTCCCTGCGGAAATCCGTTTAATGGAAGGCGTCGTGGCAAAAATCACCGTCGTCGTAGACAGCTTATAATACGCAGGCGGAACCATGGACGAATTACAGGAAAATATCGCGCAAACGGAAGAAACGGCGACGTCCGTTTTGCCAAAAAAAATCACCAGAGAAGATTTGAAAAAGGAAGCGACTACCCGTCGCGGCAAAATTTTCTATTGGACGCAAACGGTGTTTATTTTGCTCCTTTCTTCTTTTCTCGTTTCCTTTGCGGCGTATAGTTTAATTTTACCAAACGAGTTCACTATCGGCGGCATTAGCGGTATCGCTATCCTTTTGGACGAAGCGTTCCATATCCCGCAATACATCATCGTATTTTCCGTCAATATGCCCCTCGTCATCTTCTCTTTCTTCTTTGTAAAGAAGAAATTTGCCATTTTAACGGCGGCGCATATCGGGTTGCAAACGGCGTGGCTTGCCTTGATAGAACTCGCTTTTCCCCATTTCCAAATTGATTTTGGCAACGGTGCGGAAAAAATATTTGCTGCGATTGCAGGCGGTCTTTGCATCGGCGTAGCCGTTGCGCTTGCGTTCAAAATCGGCGGCTCGACGGGAGGCGCGGATATCCTCGCCGTCGTTATCCAAAGGAAATTTAACGCCGGCAGTATCGCGCGCGTAATCTTCCTTATCAATTGTATCGTTATCGCATCTTCTATCTTCGTTTTCAAACCGGAAGAAGGCGTTGACAACTCGCTGAATAAATACGCATTGACGCTGCTCCCTATTATGATGTCCGTCTTTGAATCGTATATAGAAAGCAAAGCCAACGAAGCCATTACCAGCGGTTTCCACTCCGCTATCGAATACCGTATTATTACCAACAAACCCGACGAAATGAGTTTTGTTTTAATGAAGGAACTCAACCGCGGCGTAACCAGCGTACCTGCCACGGGTATGTACACGAAAGAACCGCGCGCAATGCTCCTTTGCGTCGTCAGCAGAAGACAGGTGACCACCTTAAAGCGAATCGTCAAGGAAATCGACCCCGAATCGTTTGCCTTCACCACCAAGGTGTCCCAAGTGTTGGGTTTGGGTTTCTATTCCGACGAATTATCAGCGTAATAGAGAAAAAGCCGAGCGTACGTTCGGCTTTTTTTTATAAAATCCACTCTTTTTAGCGATAAGTAGCACAAAAATACGGAAATATGGGCTTTTTCGACATTTTTTTCCACGTTACACTTGACAAGAGTACGCCATATAGGGTATAATTAAGATACTTGAAAATGTTTCCTGTTTTTCAAGAATTTACCAAAAAAGGGGATAATAAACTTATGAACAAAGGTGATTTAATTAAAGTAATGGCTAGAAAGGCCGATTTCACGGAAAAGGATGCAACGATTGCGTACAACGCGTTTATCGAAACGATTACGGAAGCGTTGAAAGCAGGCGATAAAGTTTCTCTCGTTGGCTTCGGTACGTTTGAAGTAAAAGAAGTTGCGGCAAAAACGGGCGTTAACCCTCAAACGGGCGAAAAAGTAGAAATTGCTGCTTGCAAGAAACCTGTTATGAAGTTCGGTAAATCCTACAAAGAACTTATCAATAACTAATCAACACAAATATGATAAAACCCCCGACGCACTCGCGTCGGGGGTTTTCTTGTCTTATTACAATTTCAACTTTTCGTATATAAACAGCTCCCCTATCAGGGGAGCTGTACCGTTCTCTTATTCGAAATAATTGATTTTCATCGCCGCTTTCACTTGGGAAAGGGTGTCCGCAGCAACAGCGCGCGCTTTCTCGCTGCCTATCTTTAACATCTCCCATATTGCAGGGATATCTTTGGCGAGTTCTTCCCTACGCGTACGGATAGGTTCTAACGTTTCTTGCATCACCGCGTTGAGGAATTTTTTCACTTTCATATCCCCCAATCCACCGCGTTCGTAATGTGCTTTCAGTTCGTCCAAGTTCGCATATTCAGGCAAATACGTCTTGAAATGTTCGTCCGTGGCAAACGCGTCGAGATAGATAAACGTCGGGTTGTTTTCCGTGTTACCGGGGTCGGTAATTTTGATATGGTTGGGGTCGGTGTACATACCCATAACCTTGCGCTTAATCTCGTCCGCGCTATCGGCAAGATAAATGCAGTTGCCAAGCGATTTGCTCATTTTTGCCATGCCGTCCGTGCCGGGCAAGCGCAAGCACGATTTATTTTCAGGGAGCACCGCTTTGGGTTCGACAAGCGTTTCGCCGTACAAGCCGTTGAAACTTCTTACGATTTCTCTTGCTTGTTCCAACATAGGCAGTTGGTCTTCACCGACGGGCACGACGTTTGCTTTAAACGCCGTAATATCCGCCGTTTGCGATACGGGATAGGTCAAAAATCCCATAGGGATTGCCCCGCCAAAACCGCGGAGTTTGAGTTCCGCTTTCACCGTCGGGTTACGTTCCAAACGAGCCAATGTAACAAGGTTCATATAATAGAACGTAAGCTCGGTAAGCTGTTCGATATGCGATTGCACGAAAATCGTGCTCTTTTTCGGGTCGAGCCCACACGCAAGGTAATCAAGCGCCACTTCCGTGATATTGGCGCGTACCTTATCGGGATTATCGAAATTGTCGGTGAGCGCTTGCGCGTCTGCAACCATAATATAGATTTCGTCAAATTTACCGCTGTTTTGCAATTCCACACGGCGGCGGAGCGAGCCTACGTAATGCCCGATATGCAATTTTCCCGTAGGTCTGTCACCCGTTAAAATAATATTTTTCATATTCCGTTCCTTTTTTCTTACATAGCCGTTACCCTTCTATCGCATACTAACGGTATGAAGAAAAGTTTTTTATTTACTCTGGCAATCATTCTTATTTGCGCGTTTGCCATCTACGCGCTTTCCTCGCACGTATTAGAACCGCAAACGTACGCAAAAACGAGAATATTTGCTTATTTTGCGCCGTAGGTTTCGCGATATGCGTACATTGCGTCAAGATGTTCCTTGCCGTCGATAACGCCCTTCTCAATCGCCGCGATAATGTCGTCCATCGTCACGACGGAATATACGTCGATGCCGAAATCTTTTTTTGCCGCGGATACGGCTGAAAGGTCGCTGTCGAGCGCCTTTTCACGACGGTCTACGGAGATAATCATACCTACGACGTTCACGTTTGCCGCTGCCTCTAACTTAGGCAAAATTTCTTTCAGCGCTTTGCCCGACGTCATTACGTCCTCGATAATAATTACCTTTTCGTTATCCTCTAACTGTTTCCCAACGAAAAGCCCACCTTCGCCGTGGTCTTTCACTTCTTTTCTATCAAAGCAATAATTAAATTCCGTGCCGTATTTGGTATAAGACGCAATCGCCGTCGCTACGGAAAGCGGAATTCCCTTATACGCAGGGCCAACGAGCGTATCCGCCTCTAACCCGTTGTCTTTAATGCAAGCGGCGTAATATTCGCCAAGCTTTGCAAGCTGTTTGCCCGTTTTATAGTTGCCCGTATTGATAAAGTACGGCGCAAGTCTGCCGCTTTTCAGCGTGAACTGCCCAAAACGCAAAACGCCGTTTGATACCATAAAGCGGATAAATTCTTCTTTGTACGTATATGCCATAATATTTCTCCTTGATTTGTTTCCTTGTTTTTGAATCCTTATTTTCGCTTTGTCGTAAGGAAGGATAGAAAGATTTGCCCGTGGTGGCTCACCACAGTTGCAACGTGCCCGTAAGTTCGGTCACGTTTTTTACGTTGTGCTTATCGCACCAATCGTTCAAGCCCTTAATAATCTTAGGCATTGCGTACGGGTCGGTGAAATTCGCCGTGCCCACTTGCACCGCCGTTGCGCCTGCCATTAAAAATTCGATGGCGTCTTCCGCGCACGTGATACCACCCATACCGATAACGGGAATTTTCACCGCTTGCGAAGCTTCGTACACCATACGCACGGCAATCGGTTTTACGCCAGCGCCCGATACGCCGCCCGTGTTGTTGGCAATAATCGGTTTTCTTCTTTCAATGTCAATCGCCATACCCGTCAGCGTATTGATAAGGGAAATGCAATCTGCGCCCCCTCTTTCCGCCGCCTTTGCATTATTAGCAATGCTTTCTACGTTGGGGGAAAGCTTGACGATAAGCGGCGTGTTCTTCGCGCCCGATTTTGCAACGCGCGTTACTTCTTCCACCGTTTCAGGCTTAATCCCAAACGCCATACCGCCGCTTTTTACATTGGGGCAAGAGATGTTCAGCTCTATCATATCCACCTTGCCGTCCAACTTTTCGCAAATGATTTTATAATCGTCCAGCGTCTTGCCCGCTACGTTAGCAATTACGCACGTGCCTGTATTTTTCAGCCACTCTAAATCGTATTCGATGAAATGTTCTACCCCAGGGTTTTGCAAACCTACGGCGTTTAAGATAACGCCGCGGCTCTCCGCGATACGGGGCACGGGGTTGCCCAAACGCACTTCGTTGGTAAGCCCCTTGGTCGATACGCCGCCAATCGTGCCGATATCGTATAATTCGTTAAATTCCCGTCCAAAACCGAACGTCCCCGACGCGGCAATGACGGGGTTTTTTAATTGTACGCCGCAAATATTTACCGATAAATTCGCCATATTTATTTTCCTTAATATCTTTATCCTATAAAGCCACTATTCGTAAAATAAAAAGATACTCAAAACGTATACGCAACGTCATATTACGAAACGTATATGCGTTTAAAGATTTACTTCCTTTACGTTAAATACAGGTCCGTCTTTGCATACTCTTGCCTTCTTGCCGTTCGTTAAATCGCACACGCAAACGAGGCACGCGCCGATGCCGCAACCCATGCGTTCTTCAAGCGATACGTAGCAGTTCAAGCCCTTTTCTTCCACGAGCGTTTTCAGCGCACGAAGCATAGGCGTAGGACCGCAAGAGAGCACTACGTCGGGAACGTAGCCGTTTTCGAGGTCTTTCGCGAACGCTTGTACGGCGTTCATTTTTTCGCCGTAACTGCCGTCGTCCGTTACGCCCACGAATTTGCTCGCTTTTGCAAAATCTTCCACGCCACAAACCGCGCCCTTGTTTCTATACCCGATATAGGCGGAAATTTCTTTCGTGTTCGCATACGCTTGTACCACGGAAATCAGCGGGAATACGCCCACACCGCCGCCGACAAGCGCCACTTTTTTCTCGTTTTCTTCCACGAAGAAACCGTTGCCAAGGGGCATTAACACGTTGCACGTTTCCCCCGCTTTTTTATCGCGAAGCATTTGCGTCCCCTCGCCTTTTACTTGATAACAAAAGGTAACGGTATTGCTTTCCGTTTTGCAAATAGCGATAGGTCTGCGCAAAAGGTGCGTGCCGCCCACGGCGATATCGCCAAACTGCCCCGCGCGAACTTTTGCCGCTTCGCCCAAATCAAAGGTGACCGCGTGGATATTTTCCGCTATTTTTTTATTTTCAACAATCGTTCCTATATAATCTTTCATCGCTTATTTTTTCATTACCCCTATGGTTTTGGATAAATCTTCCTGCATCGCAATCGCCGCCTTTCTCGCCGCTTCGTAATACGTGCCGCCGTTCTTCTTATACGCCGTCAAAATCCCGCGGGAGTTGTTTACGACGCCGCCAAGTCCGTTTGCACCAAAACAGCTTTTGAGCATCTCTGCGTTGCCGCCTTGCGCGCCGTAGCCGGGGATAAGGAAGAAGGTATGGGGAAGCGCTTTTCTAAGGAGCGCCGCTTCCGTAGGATGGGTAGCGCCTACCACCGCGCCTACCGCGGAATAACCGTACTCGCCAATCGTGCTCTCCCCCCATTTCTCCACGAGGTTGCCCATATATTCGTACACGGGCTTGCCGTTTTCAAGCACGAGGTTTTGCAGTTCCCCACTCGAGGGATTGGACGTTTTCACAAGCACGAAAATACCCTTTTCGTTCTTTACACACTCGTCTACGAAAGGCGCAATGCCGTCCGTACCAAGATAGCCGTTCACCGTCACGTAGTCGGCAGGGAAAGCCTTTAAGGAAAGTTCGTTTACCTTCGTTTCGCCAAGGAAAGTTTTTGCATAGCAAGCCGCCGTCGAGCCAATGTCGTTGCGCTTTGCGTCGGCGATAACGACCAAGCCCTTTTCCGCTGCGTATTTCAGCGTTTCTTCATACGCCTTCATACCTGCCACGCCGTACATTTCGTAGTACGCGATTTGCACCTTCACCGACGGCACGATATCGTACAGCGTATCGATGAGTTTTTTATTGAAATCGAACACGCGTTCCGCCACGCCCTCAAACGTAGTAACGCCCGCCTTCATATCGTCGGGCAAATAGTCAAAAAGCGTATCCAAACCTACGCAGGTGGGGTTTTGCATACCGATAATGCCGTCAAGCAGTCTGTCCGTAATCATATCTATTCTCCTAAATTGTTTTTCCTTTATTCACAAAGCAAAGCTTTGCTTGACACCTTGCGGTGTTTTGCGCAACCTTTGGTTGCTTATTTGAGGCAATTTTCCGCCTTATGGCGGCTCTTGACAGAGCGTCGTAAGGGTTTCACCCCTACACCCCATAAGGGGCGACGCCCCTTAACCTACGTATTTGATATCGCCGTCTACAATGGTATATTTCACTACGCCGTCCAGCTTATATCCGCCAAACGGGTTGTTCTTGCCCTTGCTGACAAATTCCGCAGGGTTGACGATATAGCTTTCGTCCAAGCTTGCAATCGTCAAATCGGCAACGCCGCTCTCTTTGATTTCGCCGCCGTCCAAGCCCAAAATTTGCGCAGGCGCATACGACATCTTGTTTGCAATTTCGGGCAACGTCAACACGCCCGTTTTATACAAATACGTAATAGCAAACCCAAACGACGTTTCAATGCCGCTGATACCAAACGCCGCAAGGTTATATTCCACGTTTTTATCGTTGATATGGTGCGGAGCGTGGTCGGTTACGATACAATCGAGCGTGCCGTCTTTCAAACCTGCCAAAATTGCCTGTTTGTCCACTTCTTCTCTAATAGGCGGATTTACCTTCGTGTTCGTATCGAAATTCGTGATAATTTCGTCCGTTACGGCGAAGTAGTGCGGGCAGGTTTCCGCCGTCACTTTCACGCCTGCTTTTTTGGCGTCACGGATAAGGCGTACGCCGCTGTGCGTGGATACGTGACAAATATGCACGGGCACGTCTAAACTTTCGGCAAGCGCAAGTTCTCTTGCGATGATGATGTCTTCCGCCGCGCGAGGAATTCCTTTCAAGCCTGCTATCGTAGAGCTTAACCCCTCGTTTACAACGCCGCCGTCCACCAGTTCTTTATCCTCACAGTGGCAAAGGCATTTCATATTAAATCCGCTTGCGTATTCCATAGCAAGACGCATCACACGCGCGCTCTTTACAGCAACGCCGTCGTCGGAGATAGCCACCGCCCCGGCTTTTTTCATTTCACCGATTTGCGCCAACTGTTCGCCCTTTTCTCCTTGCGTAATTGCGCCGATGGGGTGCACTTTGCAAAGGTTGACTTCTTGCGCCTTGTGCTTTACGTAGCTGACCACCACTTTGTTGTCCATAATCGGGTTGGTGTTGGGCATACAGCAAATTTGGGTAAAGCCGCCCTTTACCGCCGCCTTGCTGCCGCTTTCAATGTCTTCTTTATATTCGTAACCGGGGTCGCGAAGATGTACGTGCATATCGATAAGCCCGGGGAAGACGAATTTTCCGCTGGCGTCGATAACCGTTTCACCGTTTGCGGAAAGGTTGTCCGCAATTTTCACGATTTTCCCGTTTTCAATCAAAATATCCTTTTTCTCTACCGAGTTTTTTAAAACTACGTTACCGTTTTTGATAATCATATCCTTATCTCCTTTTACTTTTGCGCGTTGCGATAATCGTTAAGCAGTTTTAAGCAAGCCATACGCACGGCGATGCCCGAAAAAACCTGTTCTTCTATGCGGCTCTTTTCGTGGTCGATAACCTTGCCCGTCAATTCCACACCGCGGTTTACAGGGCCGGGATGCATAATAATCGCGTTGGGTTTGGCAAGTTGTAAATCCTTGCCGTTGACGCCGTAAAACTCTGCGTATTCGTTCAGCGAAGGGAAATTGCCTGCCTGCTGACGTTCCAGCTGAATTCTCAGCCCCATCACGACGTCTGCGTCTTCCAAAGCCTCTTGCTTGCTCTTGCACAGTTTTGCGCCCAGCTTGTCTATGCCTTTGGGGATAAGCGTTTCAGGAGCGTACATACGCACCTGCGCCCCCATCGCGTTGAGCCCGAATAAATTGGATTTTGCCACGCGCGAGTGTTTGATGTCGCCTACAATCGCCACTTTCAAACCTTCCAACTTACCAAAATGTTCGCGCATCGTCAGCATATCCAAAAGCGCTTGCGTAGGATGTTCGTTCATACCGTCGCCTGCGTTAAGGACGCCTGCCTTGGCAACCTTAGCAAGCAGGTAAGGCGCGCCGCCCATAGGGTGACGCATAATCAAGAAATCGTTGAGTTGCGCGTCCAGCGTTTTGCCCGTATCAACCAGCGTTTCCCCCTTTGCCACGGAAGAACTGCCTGCAGCGATATTGATAACCGTTGCGCCGAGGTATTTTGCGGCGAGCTCGAAACTCGTCCTCGTTCTCGTACTGTTTTCATAGAAGAGAATCGTCGCCGTTTTGCCTTTAAGATAGGGCAGTTGTTTTTCCCCTGCTTTGAGGTGGCGTTTCATCACGTCGGCGGTATCGAGAATTTCGGTGATTTCCTCTTTCGTCGCGTCGATTAGCCCCAACAAATCTTTTCTTTTGAGCATATCTTTTCTCCCAAACGTTAGTTTCGTTTTTTTATCCGAATTATTATAGCACTTTTTTATCTCTTTGTAAAGGCGGTTGTCATAAATTTTTGCGCTTTTATATAATTATTTTCCGTATATACGGAAATCAGCAAATTTTCACCAACTTAAACGCCACTTTATCGCACGCGGCAAGGATATATTCCACGCCGTTTCTCTCCGTCTTTAAGGGAAAGTACGCCGCGCCGTGAATATGCCCGAACACCACTTTCTCCACGCCGTTTTCCTCAAACGCCTTGGTAAATAGCGTGTCCTCGTTTTTCAAGGTAAAGGGCGGATAATGGATTAGCGCAATTTTTCTTTCGTTGCCCGTATATAATTTCTCCGCTTCTAAAAAGGCAAGACGAAAACGCTCCCCCTCGCGAAGGTACAATTTATTGTCCTGTTCGGTATAATCAGGGCTACCCGGGCACGTCCACCCACGAGAGCCGATAAAGATATATTCCCCTATCTTCACCGCACCCGTTTGCAGGAAAATAAAGCTATCGTCAGGGGCGGCGGCACGAATGCGTGAAATACCGTTCCACCAATAATCGTGATTACCGCGGATAAACACCTTTTTCCCGGGCAGGGTGGCAAGCTGCTGCAAATCGGGCAGGGCGTCTTCCAGTTTCATCGCCCAAGAAATATCGCCGGATATCAGCACGACGTCGTCGTCGTTTACGTTGGCAAGCCAATCGGTTTTAATTTTTTCGAAATGCCCTTCCCAGTTTCCGCCAAACACGTTCATCGGCTTGTCCGACGTCGTAGAAAGGTGCAAATCACTTATCGCATAAACGTTCATACGTTTATTATACCATTTGCGTAGCAAAAAAGCAAGGTTTTATAAAGAGAATAAAGAGAAAAAGCAGCCTTTTTCAAGACTGCTTTTATATCCTTTCGCCTAATTCGCCTTCTTCCTACTTATTGCAACAAGGTTTGTTTTGCGGGTACAAAGGCAGTTCGAAAAAGCCTGCGCAAACCTCTTGCGAATAATCTTGTGCAGGCGGAATTACGCAATACCCGTACGTGGGCACGAGCAATTCCACAGGCATTGAGATTTTCAAAATTACCGTCACGCAAACGGTAGCCGTAAAACCTTGCGTTTCCGCGTTATACACACCGTTAGGTACAACCGCGCTCATCACCGCACTCACCGTGAACGGCACGATGGACGGCGAGGGTACGTACAAAAGCACGTCTTGGTTGATAGACACCGTTGCCGTCGCGCTCCCCTCAACGCCGTTGGCGTCGGTAAAAAGCACTTCCAGCGGCACGGAAACGGTGGCTTGCACACGCGCGCAAGATTTATCCGCTTGGCGTTCCACGTTCAAATTGGTCACCGTAGCCTCCGCCCCCGTCGAGCGTGCGGATACGAACGTTAAAGGATATGTAACGGTAGCAGGGTCAAGGTCAGTTAAAGTAAGCGAGAAGTTTTCAATTTGCGTTTGCTTTATGCCCGCATCAAAGATTTTTTCCGCCTGAATACAAACCTTTTCCGTAATACCGTTTAACGGATTGCCCGTGATGGCGCAAGGGCATTTATCCGATTGGAAATTGGAATAAAAGGACATAGGTATACCTCCTGTTACAAAAGAATCCCGAAAACGAAAACGCTTTTCGGTTTTTCTCGTATTCGTTACTTACTATCAATGTATGCAACGGGCAATCCTCATTGTGCAAATAGGACGGCGCAAATGTAATGAAGTTTCCGCCTTGCAAAAAATTCCACTTGCCGTTAGGCAAACGTATCTTTTACGCGCGGTGGAAACATTTCACCTCTCACAAAATCACCCTCATCCCGGGATACAAATAGGGCGTTCCGTTTTTTTTCTCAAAATTTTCTTCGCTACCACAAAGCAACGTCTTCGTATCCCCTACCTTTGCCGTATACACGTTCCCTTCCGTAGGCGGTATCTTCACGATACAGCCCGCGCGCGGTTCTTCCGTGAAACCGTTGACTTGGACAAGCGTCCTTTCCGCAACGCAAAACGCCGCCGCGATTTCTCGCAACGTCTGCCCTTGTTTTACTTTATACCACTCTTTATATTCCAATCGCAACATACGCTATTATACGTTTTGCCGTTTGAAAATATGTTACTCCTTTGTCATAAAAGGCGCAGGACAGCCCGTACAATAATGGTATGAAAACATCTGCCTTACATCAACGTTCTTTACAGCCAAACGGAAAAACGCCGCTTGTCACTACGGCAAGCTTCGTCACCGCGCTCTCTATTGCAGAACGCGGTTTGGGGTTTTTATACCGCGTCGTATTATCCCGTTTGCTCGGCGCAGAAGGGCTGGGGTTATACCAAGTGGCGTTATCCCTCTTCGCCGTATTTTTAACGCTCGGCACAGGCGGTATCCCCGTCACCGTGTCCCGTTTTATATCCAAAAGCAAAGCCGCGCACACGCCTTGGGAAGAAAAGGGCGCCACCTCGGCAGGCGTTGCCCTGTCCTTGTTATTAACGTTGCCTTTCGTGCTGCTTTTTCTTTTCTTCCCCAACATTTCCAGCCCCTTATTCTCGGACGAACGAGGCGTACCCGTTTTTCGAATCCTTATGCTTGGGCTGTGCTTTTCTTCCGTTTACGCCGTGTTTAGAGGCAGTTTTTGGGGGAATAAACGCTTTTTATTGCCGTCCGTTTTGGAAATCGCAGAAGAAAGCGTAATGGTACTCGTCGGCGTATTGCTTTTACGCAACGTTTCCTCCCCCTTACAAGGCGCAAAACTCGCCGCGTGGGCGGTGGTGCTGTCTTATCTCTTCTCTTTCACCGCTTCCTTTCTCGCTTTCCTTATCTGCGGCGGCAGATTTTCTCGTCCAAAAAAACAGCTGAAACCGCTATTCAACGCAACCCTGCCTATCACGTCCGTCCGCGTGGGCAGTTCCCTTATCTCTTCAGCCGTCGCCGTGCTTTTGCCGATTATGCTCGTCCGCGCAGGCGCAAGCGAAAGCGAAGCCATCACCCTATTTGGCATCGTTTCAGGGATGGCTATGCCCGTGCTTTTTATCCCTTCCACGATTATCGGCTCGTTAGCGTTAGTACTCGTGCCGCAGTTATCGGAAGATTATTACGCGCACAGAACGCAACGTTTGCACCAAAATCTTGCGCGCGGCTTAACCGTTGCCTTTCTCGTCGCCTGCTTTTTAGCCCCCTTTTTTTACGCCGTGGGAAATCAACTGGGTACGCTTGCTTTTTCCCAGCCCTTGGCAGGCGAAGTGATTTGTAAAGGCTCTCCTATTCTTTTGCCAATGAGTTTGGCAATGATTTCCACGAGTATGCTCAATTCTATGGGTTACGAACGGCAAACGTTTTTCTTTTACTTTATCGGCGCGGCGGCAATGCTGCTTTGTATCCTTTTTTTGCCGCCCGTTTGCGGCGCGTACGCATACGTTATCGGGTTGACGGTGAATTTTATCCTCAACGCCGTTTGCAACCTGTGGTTTTTACATAAAAAATGTCCAAACCTGTTTAAAACGATGGCAACGACGCAACGTGGCGCAGGTCTGCGCGCCGCCGTGAAAGGTGGAGTTTGCGTGCTGCCTTTATCGCTGCTCGGCGGATTGTTCTACGCTTTATTCTCCCGTTTTTGCGGCGTTTTATTGTCCGTTTTCTTCACCTCGCTTTCCCTGTTTTTCGCCACGGCCGTCCTTTGGTGTTTGTTGGGCGTACTGCCCGTAAATCAATGGAAAACACGCAAAAAACAAGCAAAAAGGCCTGTTTTTTGAAAAAAAACTCCTTTTTTTCGCCACTTTTTTTTCTTCTAACTATTGACAATAAAACAATTTGGGCGTACAATAGAAAGGAAATAAAAATATAAGGAGATTTTTATGGCTTACAAAACAAGAGATTGGCGCAATTCTATGCGCGTAACGTTGGATTATAACAATATGACGGATACCTTTTTGGGCGAAAAAGGCTTTTCCCAAAAACAGCTGAATTCCTATTCTGCCAAAGCGGCAAACGCTTTCCGCTACGTACAAGAAAACCGTGGCAAGGACGAGCTGTATATGGGCTGGACGGAACTGCCTTACAACCAAACGGAAATCGTTGAAGACATCTTACAAACCGCAAAGAAAGTACGCGCGAATTTTCAATATTTCGTAGTATTGGGCATCGGCGGCAGCGCGCTTGGCCCGATTATGGCGTTTAATGCGCTTTGCCATTTGCATTACAACGATTTGCCCCGTTCTAAGAGAAAGGGCCCGAAATTCTACGTAGAAGACAACGTAGACCCCGTACGTATGAGAGATTTGCTCGACGTTATCGACCCTGCAAAAACTTGCTTTAACGTCATTTCCAAATCGGGCGCAACCAGCGAAACGATGACGCAATACCTCATCATCCTCGACCTTTTGAAAAAAGCTGGTGTTAACGTGAAAGATAACGTTATCTTCACCACCGACGCAAACAAGGGCAACTTGAAAAAGATTTCCGACGAAGAAGGCGGCATTAAGAGTTACGTCCTTCCTGACGGCGTTGGCGGCAGATTCTCCCAACTTTGCCCCGTTGGCTTATTGCCTGCGGCGGTGCTTGGTATCGATATCAAGGGCTTGCTTGCCGGCGCGGCGTATATGGACCACGCTTGCCGTTTCCCCTCTATGCGTAAAAACCCTGCCCTTATGTGCGCGACGTTACAAATCGCGGCGATGGAACAAGGCAAAAACGTCGGCGTTATGATGCCTTATTCCGACAACTTGAAATTTATCGCCGACTGGTATTGCCAACTTTGGGCAGAATCGCTTGGCAAAAACGTCACCCTCGACGGCAAGCCTTGCAACGTAGGACAAACGCCCGTAAAATCGCTGGGCGTTACCGACCAACACTCTCAAGTGCAACTTTACACCGAAGGCCCTTACGATAAGGTAGTTACCTTCCTTTCGCTGAAAAAATACGGCTGCGAAATGCCGATTCCTCACGGCTGTGAAAGTATCCCCGACGTAGCTTTCCTCGGTGGACATACGATGGAAGAACTGATTCAGGCGGAAAATGCGGCAACGGCTTACGCCTTGACGAAAGCCGGACGTATGAATTATACCCTTTGGATACCTGAACTCAATGCGTTCACGCTCGGTCAGCTTTTATTCCTTTTCGAATTACAAACGGCGTACGCAGGCGCAATGCTCAACATCGACACCTTCAATCAACCCGGTGTAGAAGAAGGCAAAAAAGCCACGTTTGCGTTGCTTGGCAAAGCGGGTTATGCGGAAAAGAAAAAAGAACTTGATTCCCTGCCTGCCAAAGACGAAAGCTGCATCATCTAATTTATTTGTTAACGTCTAAAAATTATCCGTTCCTCGAAAACCTTTTCGAGGAACGGTTTTTTCTTGGTATAAAAACGAACGCGTACGGCAATACTGAAAACGCAAAGTTTTCACGAAAAACGTTCCCCTTTACATATACTATGGTAAGGAGCTTGTTCGTTTTTCAAAAGAGGTAAAGTTATGAACGTAAAACGCGGAGAATTGTATTACGCCGATTTATCCCCCGTCGTAGGCAGCGAACAGGGCGGCATACGTCCCGTACTCGTCGTACAAAACGACGTTGGCAATAAATATTCTCCTACCGTGATTGCCGCCGCCGTCACCAGCAAAATCAATAAAGCAAAATTGCCTACGCATATCGAGCTCCCTCCCTCTTTCGGATTGGCAAAAGAGAGCGTGATTCTTCTCGAACAAATCCGTACGTTAGATAAACGGCGGTTAAAAGAACGCATAGGCGAACTGCCGCCTGCCACGATGCTCCGCGTCAACCGCGCCATCTTAATCAGCCTCGGCTTCCCCGTAGATTACGACGTTAACCGCCCTTAAACAAGGCGGTTTTTCGGCATTTCTCCTATCAATACCGCTTAAAATGCCAATTTCCGTAACGGTTTTTCGATTATAATGAGTAAAAAACCGCCAAGGAGCTATCTATGCAATCACAAAAACGCGCGGACGTCGTGCAAATTTCTTTATATCTACTTTTCTGCGCAGGAATGTTATTTTTACGTTTCGTGGGAAATCAATTCGAGCCGTTTTCACTTGCCCTTGCCTACGCGTTGCCTTATGCAGGCGTATCTCCGTTGCCTATCGCCGTCGTTTTTTTCCTTTCCTCCTGCGTTGGCCAAGGCATCTTTGATATATTGCTATCTTTGGGACAAGCGGCTTTGCTGGCGTTATCTTTTATCCTACATAATAAATTTTGTTCCGCCTCCAAAAAGAAAACCGCTGCCCTGCCTCTATTTGCCCTCTTTTTATCGCTGGCAGGGTTTGTGGTTTTTTCTCCGTTTGAAGCCTACTCTTTGCCCTTTTCTTTTTCACTTGGGAAAATTACTCAAAAAATACTGCTTGCCGCGTTTATCTTTCTCCTTTTTGCCGTTTTTACCGTTGCGTTAAACGCATTGATGAAAAAATTTCTCAAATGCCGTTTGCGTGTAGAAGAATTGCTGTTTTGCGTTATTTTATTCGTCTTTATCGGCTTAGGCGTCAACCGTTTACTTGGCTTAAACGCGTATATGGGTATCTCGTTTTTTATTTTACTGCTGTTTTCCTTTATCACGAAAGACAGCAGCGCGTTTCTCTGCGCGTTCGTGCTGGCGTTGCCTCCCACCCTAATGCACGCGTTATATTTACAACGCTTTTTTATATACGCCGTCGCTATCGTACTCTTTTGCAAAGCAGGCAGACTGCCCGCGGCGTGCGCTATGCTCGCCGTGTTCTTCTTCTACGGCTATTTAGACGGGCTATACTCTTTCCCCACGCAACTGCTCGTTCCAGCCGTCCTCTCCGCCACGTTGCCCGCACTGCTATTTGTGCTGCTCCCCACGCCCTTGATACGAACGCTTGAAAACAAACTGGTCTTCTATCGCGAAAAACATCTTTCGCGCATAGCAATCAACCGCAACCGTATGGCAATAGGCAAACAATTATTTGAAATCGCTTCCGTTTTCCGCGACGTTGAAACTGCCTTTTCCGCGCTGGGCAACGACGAAGCGGAAACGAGCGCCAAGGAATATATCTACGGCTGCGTAATCGACGAAAGCTGTAAAAACTGCCCGCAATATCGCTCCTGCGCAAGGCAGGAAACGTTAAACGAAATCCACAAACTGATTAACGTAGGTTGCTTAAAGGGCAAAGTGAACCTTATCGACGTGCCTAAACGGCTGGCAGAAGCGTGCGTCAATCAAAGCAATCTCCTATACGCCGTCAATCGACGTCTTGTAGATTATCGAAAATATATGACGGAAACGGAAAACGCCGCTTCGGGTAGGGCGTTGCTGGCAGGACAAGCGCAAGGCGTTTGTGAAATATTGCGCAACCTTGCCTTAGAACAAAGCGAACCGCTGCGTATCTATACGGAGAAAGAACGCGCGCTGAATTTATCGTTATTGAAAACAGGAATTATCTGTTCGGAAGTGCTGGTGTACGGCGAAGAACAGAACCCGACGTTGTCGTTGATTACCTTTGGACGGGCAGACGTCAAAAAAATCGCGCGCGTCGCCAGCGAACTGTTCCGCATACCGATGATGATTTCCGAACGAATTGCGCTTTCGCAAGATAAATACTGCTGTATTCTCCGTAAAAAGCCCTATTACGACGCGGCGTTTGGCGTGGCTTGCGCAAAAAAAACGGGCGAAAGTGCCAGCGGCGATACGCACTCGGTTATCCGTATCGACGAAAAAACGTTTATGGTTGCGCTATCCGACGGTATGGGCAGCGGTGAATACGCGCGACGCATTTCCGAAAACACCATTTCTTTATTGGAAAGTTTTTACCGCGCAAAAATGCCTTCCGCCACCGTCCTTTCCACCATCAATAAATTGCTGAATTTTAATAAAGAAGAATCGTTTGCCTGCGTGGATATTGCCGTTATTGATTTGGAAATCGGGAACGCAGACGTGGTAAAAATAGGCTCTCCCATCGGATTTATCCTATCGGGCAGCACGGTGAAAGTATTGGAAGGCGAATCGTTGCCGCTGGGAATTCTTGATTCGCTCCACCCCGACACCGCCTCGTACAATATGCAAGAAAACGACGTGTTGCTGTTTTTAAGCGACGGCGTCACGGGCGCGTTCGGCTCTACCAGCGATTTATACGAAACGTTGAAAACCGTACCCATCCATAACCCACAGGAACTAGCCGACGCATTGCTTTCAAAAGCGTTACAAGCGTACGGAGGCATCGCAAAAGACGATATGACGGCGGTTGCCGTGCGGCTGTTTAAAAACCATAACGCTGCATAGCCCTCTGTCCGTAAAGCATATGCTTGGAAACCAAGCTATTCGTTGTTTATCTTACAAATAGATTTGAAAAGGGGTTGCGTGTTCGCAACCCCTTTCCCTGTATAAAACCCCCTCGATTTTTCGAGGGGGTTTATCGTTAAATTAGGTGAAAATTATTTGTCTTTGCCTTCTTGTTCTTTTTTCTTTTCCGCCAATTTTGCCATCTTCTTATCTTGTCTGGCTTGCGCTTTCATTTCCTTCGTCACGATACGAGCCGCATCGATACGAGCGCGCATTTCTTGCGGTGTAGGAGGAACGAACGCAGAACCTTCCGCATTTTCTTCGATAACTTCATAGCCGGCATCTCTTTCCAAAATCGTTGCTTCCGTTTCACCGTCGAACATATGGATATGTTTCGTGTCAAACGCAAGGTCTACGATGTCGTGCAATGCAACGACGGCACGGCTGGAAATCTTTGCAATCATTTGCGTGGAGCTGTCAACAATCGAGCTTTCTTTGCCGTCGAAATCAAGTTCGCAATAAATTTGCGTTTCTGCGCCGAGTTTTTCAATAACTTCGATACGAGCCTTTATCGTTGCTTCGGGTGCAGATTGCAAGAACGCTTCGTCTTGGTGAATATCTTCAGGACGTACGCCAAGCGTAATCTTTTTGCCGGTATCCAAATATTCGTTGATATTCTTAATTCTGCTTGCAACGTCTTTGGGAAGACGAATCTTGTTGTTGCCAACAAATTCGATATATACTTCGCCGTTGGAAGACGTAAGCGTGGATTCTTTAAAGAAGTTCATTTGCGGCGTACCGATGAAACTTGCAACGAAAAGGTTGATAGGATAATCGTACAAGTTTTGCGGCGTATCCACTTGTTGCATAAAGCCGTCTTTCATAACGACGATACGCGTACCCATCGTCATAGCTTCGATTTGGTCGTGCGTAACGTAGATGAACGTCGTTGCAAGACGGGAGTGAAGCTTGGAAATTTCCGTTCTCATCGAAGCACGAAGCTTAGCGTCGAGGTTGGACAAAGGTTCGTCAAGCAAGAATACCTTGGGTTCACGAACGATAGTACGGCCAAGCGCAACACGTTGACGTTGACCACCAGAAAGCGCCTTGGGTTTTCTGGAAAGGTAATCGGTGATGCCGAGGATTTCCGCCGCAGCCTTAACCTTTTGGTCGATAATTTCCTTGGGTACTTTTCTAAGTTTCAAACCGAACGCCATATTGTCATAAACGGACATATGGGGATACAACGCGTAGTTTTGGAATACCATCGCGATATCTCTGTCTTTGGGAACGACGTCGTTTACAAGTTTGCCGTCGATATAAAGCTCGCCCGAAGAAATTTCTTCAAGGCCTGCAATCATACGAAGCGTGGTAGATTTACCGCAACCGGACGGGCCTACGAGTACGATGAATTCTTTGTCTTTAATATCGAGACAGAATTCGAATACGGCTTGTACGCCGGAAGGGTATACTTTGTTAATGCCTTTCAGCAAAAGTCCTGACATAATTTTTCCTCCTAAATGGAAACAATAATTTTCGATACTACTATTTTACTATATTTATATAGTATTTACAATAGGCAAAATCAACAAACTTGCGTTTGGCTATTGTATATTTTGCACAATGGTTTTTGATTGTCTACACGCAAGAATTTTATTCCACAAAATTCGCAGGCGTGTAATCGTCGGCAATATACATATCGAATAACGTGGTCCAATCTGACAGTGTCACCATAGCGCCCGTATGCATATAGGACACTATACCGTATCTATCGATAACCACCGTCACAGGGATTGCGCTGATATTGAAATGAGAACTAACATCTCGTCCGTTTGTTCCGTCAAACGCCGGCATATCCAATCCCATACCGCGCACCGCTTCTTGCGTATCGTATGAATCGACGGAAATTGCAAAAATTTCCACTTCGTTTTTATACGTGTTATAAGCCTGCTCCATTACGGGGAATTCCGATTGACACGGTCCACACCAAGACGCCCAAAAATTAAGAACGACCATTTTTTTCGTTTCCAAAACGTTGGACAGCGTATAACTGTTGCCATTGCAATCGGTTATCGTGAAATCGTACATATAATCGCCCAAACGGTAAATTTTGCTTGTCGGTATCGTTTCGTCTACAATAACGCCGTGCAACAAATCGCCGTATTCCTCGCCACAGATTGCACAAACGGCTTTTTGCGTGCTGGTTGCCGTGCCACCCGTGTGTTCGCTCAATTTTTCACCGCATACGTCGCAGTGATGGTCGTTATTATCGTCCGCACAATCACTTACGTTTTCACCGCAATAAACGCATACGTGCGTGCTATCCCCTGCAACGTGCTGCCCAACAGGCTGCTTGCATACGTCGCACACGTGGTTTTTATCCACGTCTACACACACCGCGTAATCGCCATTTTCGTACGTTTCTTCCCCTGCCTTACCACAAGAACAAGCATAATAATAGGTGGCTTTTTCTTCACAAGTAGCATCCGTTACTTTGTATGTATTGGTAGGTATTTTTTTATCGTAATGATGTGTATGGCTTGCCAATCCGCCGTAATACGCACCGCACCCTTCACACACCGCACGCTCCGTTTCCGTTGCCGTGCCGCCATAATGTTCTTCTTTCTCGTTGGTTTCCGTACAACCACTGGTGATACATACACGCCAATGCCCAATAGCGTCAACCATCCAAGCCGATTTAAAATCGTGTTCCTTCAACTCGCCGTATTCTTCACCACAAACGGAACACTCTGCCTTGTCCGTACAAGTTGCCGTGCCGCCCGTGTGTCCTGCTGGCGTTTCACCGTATTCTTCGCCACAAACGGAACACTCTGCCTTATCCGTACAAGTTGCCGTGCCGCCACTATGCCCTGTCGCCTCACCAAAATGGTAAGTCTCCGTGCCTTTTTCTCCGCACGCGCAGGCGTAATAATATTCCGCCGCCGTGGTACAGGTGGCGTTTTGCTTTTTATAATCCGCATTGACTATTTTTTCCGTAAACGAACAAACGTGCGGCGTACCACCGCCGTTCGAATCACCATTGCCCGTATCACAACCTACAACGCTAAAAAGAGAAACGCTTGCCAAAAACGTTGCCAACACTCTCGATACAGTTTTCTTTTTCATAATTTCCTCTTTATTCCTTGAACGGAGCGTAATATTCTTCGCCGCGCGCCCATCGTACTTTCCCTTGCATATAATCGACAAGCCCTTGCACGAACGCCTCTTCTTCCGTCTTCTTCACCGCCACACGGAAACATACGTTTTCGTTATAATCGGTGGAAAGCAAGTTACAATCGTGAGTGGATACGTATTTTTGCACGCCGTCAATCCCCGTGTAATCTACCGTGATTTCGTATTCTACGCAGATTTCCAAAACGCGAATATCCGCGCCGTCCAAACACTCTGCCGTGCAAGACGAATACGCGCGCACCAAACCGCCTGCGCCCAGTTTTATTCCGCCGAAATACCGCACGACGGCAACTGCCGTTTCGCAAAGTTTTTTCGCTTTTAACACCTCTAACATAGGTACGCCTGCCGTGCCTTGCGGTTCTCCATCGTCGGAAAAACGCTGCAAATTGCCGGCTTTATCCGCGATAAACGCATAACAAACGTGCGTGGCAAGCGTGTGCTGTTTACGGATTTCCGCAATAAACGCACGCGCCTCTTCCTCCGTTTCCACGTGCGCCGTGTACGTGATAAAACGGGATTTTTCTATAATTTTTTCCCTTTCGTACGGAGCATATACCGTACGCACGCTCTTTTCCATACCTTCCCTATCTATGCAAAAGGGGCGGTTTTACCGCCCGACTTTTTTATTTAATAACGATTTTAATGTGTACTTTTTTGCCTTTATGCAACACGAACTCGGTGGCAGGGACAGCCATATTCACGTCCGTCACTTTCGTATCGTCCACCGAAACGCCGCCCTGTTCAATAAGACGTCTTGCTTCGCCTTTCGATTTTGCTACGCCAGCCGCCACCATTGCGTCCACGACAAGCGCAACGTTTTCAATTTCCTTCGTTAAAAGTTCCGCGTTGCCGCCGCCAAACGCCGCTTTGGCTTGGCTTTGCGCCAAGTTGGCTTTTTCTTCGCCGTGCACCTCTTTCGTCAGCTCGTACGCCAGCGTTTCTTTCGCCGCGTTGATACGTTCGTCTTTATAACGGCAAAGTTCTTCAATTTGTTCCAGAGGTAAAAACGTGAGCAGTTTCAAGCACTTTTCTACGTCCTCGTCCGCCGTATTTCTCCAATACTGGTAAAATTCGTAAGGCGTCGTCTTGTTTTCGTCCAGCCACACCGCGCCTTTCGCCGTCTTACCCATCTTCTTGCCGTCACTCGTCGTCAAAAGCGTAAACGTCATTGCGTACGCAGGTTTTTGCTCCTTAATACGGATAAGGTTTGCCCCAGCAAGAATATTGCTCCATTGGTCGTCGCCGCCAAGTTCTAACGCGCAGCCGTATTTTCTGTAAAGCACCAAGAAATCGTACGCCTGCATCAACATATAGTTGAATTCGAGGAAGGAAAGTCCCTTTTCCAAACGTTGCTTAAAGCACTCTGCGGTGAGCATACGATTCACCGAGAAATGCGCGCCGATTTCACGCAAGAAATCGATATAGTTCAAATCCAACAGCCAATCGCCGTTGTCTACGATAACGGCCGCGTTTTCCCCCTCGAAGCTGACGAAACGGGACATTTGCTTTTTGAAACACTCGACGTTGTGTCTAATCGTTTCCTTCGTCATCATCGAACGCATATCCGTTCTGCCGGACGGGTCGCCAATCATTGCCGTGCCGCCGCCAATCAAAATGACGGGTTTGTGCCCTGCCTTTTGCATATGCGACATTGCGATAAGCTGCATAAAGTGTCCTACGTGCAAAGAATCTGCCGTAGGGTCAAAACCGATATAAAAAGGTACGCTTTCCTTGCCGAGTTTTTCGTACAGTTCGTCCTCGTACACCGTTTGTTTTACAAACCCTCTCGCGCGAAGCGTATCCATTACGTTTGCCATAATCTTTCTCCTTGCAGGTGAATATAAAAAAAGTATATACTTTTTCCTTGGAAAAGTCAAGCGTTTTACCTTATTTCAACAGAATATTCCTTATACAAAAACCGCCGCTTGGGTAGCTATCCCAAGCGGCGGTTGTTCGTTCGTTATCTATGCCTAATCACTTACTCTTTAACGCCGCGCACGTTATCAATCCATACGCGCGTGTTTAACGTAACGCCAGACACTTTAAAATTGATATAGCCCGATTCTTCGTCATACACTTTCAAGCCCGAACCAGGCCATCCAGCCGCGATTTCCGCAATTTGCTCGCCCGTAATGCGCACTACGTTCTTGCCAACGGTAAGGTTTTGGATAACCGTTCCGTACACAGAGAACTTGCACGCAGATTCCGTGATAACCGTCACTTCGAGATAATCGTACGAAGTCAGTTCTTCCAACGAAAGCACTTCGCCGTCTTTCTTCAAGTAGCAAATCCATCTTGCCGTACCCGTGCCGTCGCCACCGTCCGTCGTCACCGTACCTACCACGGAATAATCGCCTTGCGTCACCGTCATAGGTTCAAGCCTAGCATTGTTAACCCCAGCAAGTTCAAAAACGCCGCCTTGAATAACTTCGCAATCGTTTAATACGTCCACCGTCGAACCCTTCACGCCGCAAATATTATCCACCCAAACCTGCGCGTTCGTGTCAATGGCTATTTGTATAGAAACGTGTCCGTGCGCTTCGTCGTACGACGTTGCATACTCGGCAAATTGCGCACCCGTAATACGCACGACGTTTTTGCCCTCAACAAGGCCTTGAATTCTGTTGCCGTAGAAATTGAAGTTCCCTGCCGCCGTCGCCCATACCGTCACTTCGATATAATCGTATGCAGACAACTGCGCCTTGGTAGGCACTTGGCCGTCTTTTCTTAAATACGGAACCCACGTCGTCGTTCCGTTGATTTCGCCCGTTATGCAGTAATCGCCTTGCGAGGCTTTCGTTGTATCAACGCCCGTGTTGGAAAAACCGCTGAATTCAAACTTACCCGCAATCGATTCGCAGTCGTTCAAAATATCCACCGTTGCCGTCGTTCCTTCGCCCGATTCACCCGAACCTTCCGAGCCGCCCGTATTGCTCGCGCCGGGGTTTACGCCCGTGTCGGGCGCAACGCCGCGTACGTTATCGAAATACAGCGTTGCCGCCGTGTCCACTTTGAAATAGAACGCGCCGTCTGCGTATTGCAATAAATTAGCTTCGATAATTGCGCCAAGCGCCGCGGTATCTAACCAAACCTCGTTCCACCCGGGTTGCAAGTTGGACGCCGGCGTACCGTCGTAGAATTTCAACGGCACCATCGAATCGTTTGCGTTATAAATTTCCAAAACGATAGAATCGTACGACAACAACTCTTGTTTTGTCAAAACGGCTTGCGTATCTTCTTGACGCATATAAATCTTCACGTAGTTGCCTGCCTGCAAATCTACCTTGAACGAATAAGTGCCCTCTTTACGAATTGCGCTGTAACTTACCGCGCCGTCCGAGTTTATCCAGCCGCCGATATAATCGCAATCGTTCAGCATCCAGTGTTTCGTGCCGTCCGTTTCGTTTTCCGTATAGCTGGATTGCGTCACCGTATATTTCAACGCCAATGCGTTTGCCACGCTCTCTTTCGCCATTGCCGCGCCGTTTAACGTGCCGGAATACGGCTCGTACGTGATTTCCGCCGGCGTATAGCCCGTCAACGAGCAGAAGAGCGTCATTGCCGCTATGTAACGACCTAAATCCAACGACAAGTGCGTATAATCGCGGTTGAACGAGTCACCAAGATAAGAAGTTCTCGCGTTTTGAATTGCCGTACCTACGGGCAGCACCAAATCGAACGCGCTGTTCGGCACGATTTGCGATTGTACGCTGTTGATAATTTTGTTATACATATCCATTTGCGTCGTGCCTTCGCCGTAGTACACGCTCAAACCCGAATATCCTTCTTGGTATGCCCAAGTCATATTCCATATCAATCGAACATTGGGATTCGTCGCCGTATTTCTCACGTACGAAATCAAATTATTAACGTTGGCGTAAGAATCGGGCTTACCACTCGTATCGCTGGATTGTTGCATCGTGATGAAATCCCAATCCTTATATTTGATACCGAATTCCAGCGTTTGTTTCACGCCGCCTACTTCCATCGTCCAAGAACCGTTTTCAAAATAGCGGAAAAGGTACTCTGCCGCGCCCGTTTGGCTGTTATCGTAATGTCTATCTATCGTACAACCGCCGATATACAATACGCCCACTTCTACGTCGGTAAAACCAAGTTCTTTCGCAATTAAAGGCACGAAATCGGACGTGTCGTCGCCGTAGCTGTTGGCAATCATCAACACTTTAATTTTATCCGCTTTTTGCACTTCTACGTTGTACGATTTTTCATAATCGCCCACGTTCATTTTAATCGCGTACGTGCCCAATTTGTATGCGTCATACGCCGAAGCGTCTACCGTATACCCCTTATAATCGTTGTTGACGCTTCCGTCCGAATAGGTTACGGATACTTTGCCGTCAAACGCAAACGGTTTGCCCACCGAAAACGTCGTCGTGGCAGGATGCACTTCCACCGAGCTTATCGTTACCGTAGTGTTTTCCTCCCTTTTCCAATCAAATTCTCCACACGTGGAGCAAATGCGGTAGTAAACGCTTATCTCGCCGTCGTTAGAGATACACGTCCAATCGTCGTAGCTATGTTCGCACGTTTCGCCCTTTAACCAGTTAAGGAAGTCTTCTTCCGTGCCGGTATGTCCTGCGTCCAACCAAATTTGATATGCAGATTTACCGTCTGCGCCGTTAACGCCAGGCGCGCCTTGTTCACCTTGGTCACCTTTATCGCCCTTGTCGCCTTGCTCACCTTGGTCGCCCTTGTCACCTTTTTCGCCTTGCTCCCCTTGGTCGCCCTTGTCACCCTTATCGCCTTTATCGCCTTGGTCACCCTTGTCGCCTTGGTCACCTTTATCGCCTTTTTCGCCTTTCAGCCAGTTGAGGAAGTCTTCTTCACTCCCTTCGTTGCCTGCTTCCAGCCAAATTTCATAGGCAGATTTGCCGTCTTCACCGTCTAAACCAGGCGTACCTTGTTCGCCTTGGTCACCCTTATCGCCTTTATCGCCTTGGTCACCCTTGTCACCTTGGTCGCCTTTATCACCTTTTTCGCCTTTCAACCAAGCAAGGAAGTCTTCTTCACTTCCCTCGTTGCCTGCTTCCAGCCAAATTTCATAGGCAGATTTGCCGTCTTCACCGTTAACGCCGGGCGTACCTTGTTCACCTTGGTCACCCTTATCACCTTTATCGCCTTGGTCACCCTTGTCACCTTGGTCGCCTTTATCACCTTTTTCGCCTTTCAACCAAGCAAGGAAGTCTTCTTCCGTTCCCTCGTTGCCTGCTTCCAGCCAAATTTCATACGCAGATTTGCCGTCTTCGCCGTTAACGCCAGGCGCACCTTGTTCACCTTGGTCACCCTTATCGCCCTTGTCGCCTTGGTCACCCTTGTCGCCTTGGTCGCCTTTTTCACCTTTCAACCAAGCAAGGAAGTCTTCTTCGCTCCCCTCGTTGCCTGCTTCCAACCAAATTTCATAGGCGGATTTGCCGTTTTCGCCGTTAACGCCGGGCGCACCTTGTTCACCTTGGTCACCTTTATCGCCCTTATCGCCTTGGTCACCCTTGTCACCTTGGTCGCCTTTATCACCTTTTTCGCCTTTCAGCCAAGCAAGGAAATCTTCTTCGCTACCCTCGTTGCCTGCTTCCAGCCAAATTTCATAGGCAGATTTGCCGTCTTCGCCGTTAACGCCAGGTGCGCCTTGGTCACCTTGGTCACCTTTATCGCCTTGGTCACCCTTATCACCTTTATCGCCTTGGTCACCCTTGTCACCTTGGTCGCCTTTTTCGCCTTTCAACCAGTTGAGGAAGTCTTCTTCACTCCCTTCGTTGCCTGCTTCCAGCCAAATTTCATAGGCGGATTTGCCGTCTTCGCCGTTAACGCCGGGCGTACCTTGTTCACCTTGGTCACCTTTATCGCCCTTATCGCCTTGGTCGCCTTTTTCACCAGCCTCGCCTTTCAGCCAATTAAGGAAATCTTCTTCGCTTCCCTCGTTGCCTGCTTCCAGCCAAATTTCATAGGCAGACTTGCCGTCAACGCCGTCAACGCCGTCTTCACCGTCTTCACCGTTAACACCGGGCGCGCCTTGTTCACCTTGGTCACCCTTGTCGCCTTTATCACCTTTTTCGCCTTGGTCACCCTTGTCACCCTTGTCGCCTTTATCGCCCTTGTCGCCTTTTTCGCCTTGGTCACCTTTATCGCCTTTATTATTCAAAATCCAAGCCTCGTAAGAAAGCGGCGTTTCCCCCGCTTCTTCCGCGGTAATAACGTATTCCGCGTATATTTTTTCCAATTCAGAGGGTTGGTTTTCCTTTTCGTCGCACGCCGCAAAACCAAGCGTTGACATTGATACGCAAAGCGCCGCCAAGCCAAAAAGCCATTTCTTGTTCATCTGCCCTTACCATCCTAATAAAAAATTATTGTGATTTGTATTAACAAATATCCCACTAGTATAAGTATATCCCAGTTTCTCCGCTTTGTCAATACCAAAATAAATTTTTTCTTTGGCTTTTCTTCGTATTATAAGCAGCTTTCCGCCGTAACGGCAACTTGTTTAACGATATCGCCTACCCCCAAAATAACCGTCAATCCGCCGAGCAGTTCGTCAATCGTTTCTTGATGCGTTTTCGTTTCTAATCGCAAGGACAAACGGCGATTGAATTCCTCGTCCAATCGTTCCCTTCTTCTCCTCGTTATTTTTTCTTCCATTACGTCAAATTTCGTCATTTATTTTCCCCTTTTTTCCTGTGGATAGCTATATTATGCAATAAATAACTTGACAAACGCCTGCCACTTTGTTAAAATATTTTTAAGATTTTTTCAGGAGCAAAAAATATGAAATTCTCTATTCTTTTGGAAATGGTGTTTGATTTACTTGCCAAACGCAAAGTAACTGCCACGTATTTCGCAGAAAAATTCGAGCTGTCCGTACGGACGGTGTATCGTTATATCGACGATTTAACTTTGGCAGGCGTGCCTATACAGGTACTTCGAGGCAGGGACGGCGGCATTTGTATTTCCGATAGTTATAAACTGCCCAAAGGCTTTATGACGAAGGAGGAATACGAATCGGCGATTGAAGCCTTACAAATGATGTACGCGCAGCTACCCGAAGAACGGTTTTTAGACGCCAAACGCAAGCTCTCCGCGCAAGTAAAAGCGGAAACGCGCGATTTTTCTTTGTCTGCCGATATCGGCTCTATTTTGGTCGACGGCGGCACTTGGGGAGATTCGGGCATATTTGCCGATAAATTGCGCTTGTTTGAAGAGTGCATTAAAGAGAAAATCGCCATCGACGTAGAGTACCAATCCCGCGACGGAAACCGTACGCAACGGCGCGTCGAACCGCACGTTTTGGTATGCAAGCAAAACGTATGGTATTTATACGCGTTTTGCCACAAACAACGCGCTTTCCGTCTATTCCGCGTAGGGCGTATCGTATCCGTCTTAAAAACGGAAGAACATTTCGTTAAACGCGCGTTTACACGCGACGATATCCCCTTATATTTTCAAGCGATGGACACGGAATTGATAGACGTACGCCTGCAAATCGCAGAAAAGGCGTTTGCCGACGCGCAAGATTGGTTGGGCACGGAAAATTTACGGCAGGTAAATAAAAAATGGTATGCAGACGTATCTCTGCCCAACGACGACACGCTCGTACGAAAAATTCTGGGTATGGGGACGGACGTACGAGTATTATCCCCTATTTCCCTACGAGAAAAAATCAAGCAATACGCAAGCGCTATTGCGGAAAACTATCAAGCTTAATTCTTTCAGCCCGAGATATCGGGCTGTTTTTTATAGAATATCCAACGCCCGTCGCGTCTATAATAATAGTAGGAAAAAGCGGAGGGAAACTATGCGAAAAATCCTTTTTACGGGCGGGGGCAGCGCAGGACACGTCGTCCCGAATATCGCACTTATCGAACGGCTTCTTGCCAACGGGGATACGGACGTGTGCTATATCGGCACGAACGGCATTGAAAAGGGCATCGTCGCCCAATGGAAGATTCCCTATTACGCAATTGACTGCCCAAAATTAGTACGAGGCGGCGGCTTTAAAGGATTGCGACAAAACGTCCGTATCCCCTTTTCTTTTTTACGCGCTTATAAACAAGCAAAAAAAGGGTTATTGTCCTTTCAGCCCGACGCCGTTTTTTCCAAGGGCGGATACGTTTCTCTCCCCGTCGTGTACGCCGCAAAAAAATTAAAAATTCCCTGCTTTGCCCACGAGAGCGATTTATCACCGGGGTTAGCCAACAGGCTTTCCGCAAGGGCGTGCGAGAAAATTTTCACGTCGTTCCCCGAAACGGCAAAACGCTTTCGTCGGGGCGTGTACAGCGGCGCGCCCATCAAACAATCTATATTTTCCTTCTCCAAAACGGCGGCGCGGCAACGTTTGGGCATTGACGAAACGAAGAAAGTTCTTCTCGTTTTTGGCGGCGGCAGCGGCAGTAAAATCATCAACGACGCGTTGCGCAACAACCTAAAAGATTTCACAAGCAAATACGTCGTATTACACGTTTGCGGCAAAGGGAATTTGGTGGATAGCAACGTAAAAAATTATCGGCAATTCGAATTCGTTACGGACATGGGCAGCCTATACGCCTGCGCCGACGTCGTTGTCGCGCGCGCCGGCGCGGGTACGGTGTTTGAAACGCTCGCTTTAAAAAAACCGACGCTGTTTATCCCCTTGGAAGGACAAACGCGCGGCGACCAATGGGAAAACGCGCAATATTTCGCAAGCAAAGGTCTGTGTAAAATATTGCCGCAATCCACCATTGAAAAATTCCCCCAAGCGATAGAGGAAACGTTTTTAGACGAAACGCTAACACAACGTCTGCAAGAAACTTCCTTCCCCCCTGCCAACGATTTTATTTTGCGTGAAATACGAAGAGCGATTGACAAATGAACCGCTTTCGAGAATACGCATTGCCCACCTATCCGCCCAAAAAACAAGACAAAAAACGCAAGCGGAAACGAAAATGGATTGTTTTTATCCTTTCAATCGTCGCGCTGATTACCCTTCTTTTTATTCATTTTCAACATAACGTAACCCGCGTACTTATCTCTATCAGCGAAGCCACGATGCGCGCCAGCACGACGGTTGCCGTCAACGACGCCGTGTATTACACGTTATCCGACGAAATGCGTTACGAAGATTTGGTGACGGTAACGCGCAACGACGTAGGCGATATCGTCGGCGTATCCGCCAACGCCCTTAAAATAAACAAAATTGCACGCGACACCGCCTCTATCTCGCAATCCAATCTCAAAAATTTAAGCTTGAACGGGATTCCTATCCCCCTTGGCGCGTTGACGGGCATTGAGGCGTTTGCGGGGCTTGGCCCAAGCATCCACTTCCGCATCATCCCCGTCAGTTCCGTTTCCTGCGATTTTTCTTCTAAATTTGAAAGCGTGGGCATCAACCAAACGAAACACTCCATCTATCTAAACGTCATCGCAGACATCAGCATCGTAATGCCTTCCCGAACGGAAAATTTTGCCGTCTTAACGGAAATACTCGTCGGGGAATCGGTCATCGTCGGGCATATCCCCGACGCCTACTTACAATCGGATATCTTTGGCAACAAACCCGTCCTTTCTGCGCCGCAGTAACGTTTTTTTCAAAAAGGGTTGCTATTTTTTGCGCCGCGTAGTATAATAACAGTATGGAAAGAAGGAAACAAAAACTCATTATTGATACCGACCCGGGTGTAGACGACAGCATCTGCCTTATCTACGCGTTAACGGACGAATCGGCGGACGTCTTATTATTGACTACCGTCGTGGGCAATATCAGCATCGACACCGCCACGCGCAACACGTTGCACCTTTTGGATATTCTCGATATCGACGTGCCGGTGGCGAAAGGGCAAGCAACCGCTATGTATCGCGTCAGCGAAACGGCGGAATTCATCCACCAAAAAGAAGGTTTGGGCGGCTATATCCCCCCTGCCACGGCAAAACGCACAATCATCCAAACGGACGCCGTGGAAGCGATGTACCAAACGTTAAAGGAGGGCGACGGAGATATTATCCCTCTCGTACTCGGCCCGCATACCAACCTTGGCGTGCTGTTCACCAAACACCCCGACGTCATTGAAAAAATACCCAAAATCGTATTTATGGGCGGCTCTCCCTACGGTTTAGAAGGATATCCCGACCACATTTCGTTTAATATCTCTTGCGACCCGGAAGCCTTCCAAATCGTGCTTGATAGCGGTATTCCTCTCGTTATGTTGCCCTCCGACGTTGGCAGAAGAAAAGCGCATTTGGACGAAGATTACGTCAACCACTTAAAAGAAGTCAACGACGTGGGAAAATGGATGTATCAAATGTATAACGCGTATTGGGAACCAGGTTATCCCAATAAACGGGTTGCCACCAACGACACGTGCGCCTATTTCGCGCTGATGCGTCCCGACCTGTTTCAAACGAAACGGTGCCGCGTCCACGTTGACACCTGTGACGCCCCGGGGAAAACCACCGTTACGTTTTGTGACGACGGCAACGTAACGCTCGTTACAGACGTCGATAGAAATCGGTTTATCCGTCTGCTCGACGAGAAATTGCATAAACTAAACCATATCAAAATCGATTGTTAGAAAAGACAACAGCCGCCCGTAAACGGGCGGCTGCTTTTTTAATTCTTTTTGCTTTTCGATTGAAAAATCATTGCCATAAGATACGAAAAAATCACGGCGGCGGAAATCCCCGCGCTGGCGGCGCTCAGCGCGCCCGTAAACGCGCCAAACAGTCCTTTTTGCGCCCCTTTTATCGCGCCGTTTGCCAATAAATACCCAAAGCCGCTAATCGGCACGGTAGCCCCAGCCCCTGCAAAATCCACCAAGTATTGATATATTCCCAAGCCTTGTAAAACCACCCCTGCCAACATAAATATCACGAGAATTTTCCCTGCCGTCAAGTCGGTGAAATTGATAACGATTTGCGCCAACATACATATCAAACCGCCTACGGCAAACGCTTTTGCAAACCCTAAAAATATTTCTAAATACGTTTCAAACATTTCCCCTCCCTATTGATTGTCTACACGTTTTCTATCGCTACCGCGTGACAAATGCAAGGTATGCTTTCCCCTTGTCCGCTGGACACGGTGGAAAGCAACGCGCCCGTCGCCGCAAATAATACGCGCCGCAATTTTCTTCTTTTTAATTGCTCGAAAATATACGAGTTAACGACGACGGCGCTGCAACCTGCGCCGCTACCTCCTTGAAACTCCTTTTCGATAACGTTATAAATAATTTCGCCGCAATCGACGTGATTTTTTTGAATATCCACCCCTTTCTCCCACGTCAAGTCCTTCAATATACGGCTGCCAAGCGCGCCCAAATCCCCCGTGATTATCAAATCGTAATCGTCGGGCGTACGACCCGTATCCTTCAAATGCCTAATAATCGTATCGCGCGCCGCCGGCGCCATTGCCGCGCCCATATTATTCACGTCCGTTATGCCAAAATCCACCACTTTCCCAAACGTAGCGTGCGTTATCGCAATATCGCTGCCCGTATCGGCAATCAACGCGCCCCCTGCGCCCGTCACCGTCCATTGCGCCTGCGGTGGACGCGTGTTTCCCAGCTCTAATGGATAACGATACTGCCGTTCCGCTGAAGAAAAGTGGCTGCCCGTTGCCGCAACGACGCGTTTTGCATACCCCGCGTTGATAAACGCGGCGGCAATCGCCATCCCCTCCGACATCGTGGAACAAGCGCTGTACACCCCTAAAAACGGCACGTCGAAATCACGCGCGGCAAAGCTGGCGGAAATGATTTGATTGAGCAAATCCCCCGAAACGAGCATATCTACGTCCTTTTCTTGCAACGCCGCGTTTTCTATCGTTTGGGAAATGGCAAACGTCAACATCTTACACTCTGCCTTTTCATACGTGCTTTCCCCAAATTTATCGTCCAACAACGCTTTATCGACGTATTTACCCACCACACCGGCGCATTCCTTTGGCCCTGCTATCGTCCCTGTGGCAATAATTCTCGGTTTATTTACGAACTCTATCGTTTGCCTTGAACGCATACATACCCCTCTCGTTTATAAAAAAAGATAGATAATCCCCACCAACGTACCAGCCAATACGCCGAATACGATAATCGGGCCTGCCACGATAAACATCTTCGCCGCCATACCGTATATCATACCCTCCGTCTTGAATTCGATGGCAGGCGACGCCACGGAATTGGCAAATCCCGTAATCGGCACGATAGAACCAGCCCCCGCGTTTTTACCTATTCTGTCGTACACGCCCAAGCCCGTCAATAACGTACCCAAAAAGATGAGTATGACGCTAACCGTACCTGCAAGCTCGTCCCCTTGCAACCCAAACGCGTATTCGAGTACGTAGCGCAAAAACTGCCCCACGCAACATATAAAACCGCCCACGATAAACGCGCGGAAACAGTTTTTGAAATGCTCCGTCGGCGGCGCAAACGAATTGACGTACGCCACGTAATTTTTATTGTAATTCTGTCTGTTTTTCCCCGTCATATTACGCCGTTTTTCTTCTCCTGCACCCTATCCATCTTGTTAGGACGGGGAAAGCACGTTTCCCGTTCGTCCGCGCTTTTTCCGTCACTTTCGTAAATTTTTATCTTTCTCATAGCAATATTTTGTCAAACTACGTAAAAAAGTATGCGAAAAAACAAAAAAACACCGCATTTATTAAAAAACTTATGTTAAAACGCATTGACAATATTATTGTAATGTGTTAAACTATATACATTATTTTATTTGCGCATTATGCGCGAGGGAGCTCATATGGATAAAAAATCATTACGTTTTAAAGTGGGAATTTGTAACATCATCATTTCCGTACTTTGCGTCCTGAGCATCGTATCCTATTTCTTTATGCCTTTTTGGAAGGTTGCCGTAGCTTACACGGTTACCCCCGAAATGTTGCAGGAAATTTTGGACGGCGCAACGGAAGGCAGCGAAGATATGGAAGATTTAGAGTTCGACGCCGCAGAAGTTGTCGGCGAAGAAGGCATCACTCTCGAACTTTCTATTCGTTTAAAAACGGCGGATATGCTTGCTGCGATTGGCGGCGACGCTACCGATTCCGTACAAGCGTTGATTGACGATAACGTATCGAACATCATCGACGATTTGTACCCTACCTTATCGAAAATCGCGTCCAACACGGCGAAAGTAACGGTGAAAACTACCGTTTACGCAATGGTTGACGAAGAATTGGAAGGTCACGAAGAAGTTAGAGAAACGATGGACGCAGCCGGCGTCACGGAAGACTACATAGACGGTGAGATTGACAAATTGATGACGACGATTGACGAAGGCGCACACGTAGACGAAATCACCGCGCAAATCGTAGACACTATCGACGACGTATTCAATAAATTGAACACGTACGACGCTTCCACCTACGATACGCTTGACGCAAGCACCAAAGAAGAAATTACCGACGAAGTAAAAGAAATCTTGCTTGAAATTGCCGACGACGAAGGACATATCAAAACGGACGAATTGATTGCCAGCCTTCTTTTGGAATTGTTGGAAGAAACGGAAGACAGCGCTTCCACCAACAACGTAGTATCCACCTCGTTTATCACCGCGGCAGCGGAAGAAGAATCCGGTAGTTCCGTAGACGAATTAAAAGCCAAACTTACGGATTTGATTCTTGACCAAATCCCCGAAGATTCTGCGGAAATGATTGCTATGATTATGAAAGTCATCGGTTTCGTATTCATCTTCACCGCGTTCACCTGGTTCTATATCATCTTGAAAATTCTCGTAAAAATGAGAAAAACGAACAACGCTGTAAAATTAAAGCTTCCTATCTGGCTTGGTTGGTTGCCCTGCCTTATCTTGGTGTTCATCCCCTCCCTTGCCTTTAGAATGCTGTCTAAACCCGACGGACTTATGGCAAAAATCGCAGGTGCAGACACCGCTGCGGAAATGGCGGAAATGCTTGGAAATCTCTCCGTTTCCTTCTCCTCCGCGTCTATCATCTCCTTTGCTATTGCAATGGCTTTCGTTATCTTCTCCATCGCTTACTATGGCAGATTAAGAAGAAAGCTTAAGAAAATTAGAAAAGCAGAGAAAAAAGGCATTTCTCTTGAAGACTAATTTCTTCCTTACAAAATAACGCGCTCCCCCAAGCCGTGTGGCTTGGGGGAGATTTTTTACAGCATAACAAAAGCCCGAAGCGCAACAACTGCGTTTCGGGCTTTTTATAACACGCTTATAACGTATTTCTTTCTACAAAAGCACGGGCAAGCGTAACGTCGTCCGTGTACTCGATTTCCGAGCCCACGGGGATACCGTGCGCAAGCCGCGTTACCTTCACGTCCAACGGCTTAATCAGTTTTGCAAGGTACATCGCCGTCGCGTCCCCCGACACGTCGGGGTTGGTCGCCACGATAACCTCTTTCACCTCGTTCGTCTGCAATCTCGCAAGCAGCTCACGGATGCGTATATCGTTTGGCCCTATCCCTGACAACGGGTCGATAACGCCGTGTAAAACGTGATATACCCCCTTAAATTCTCTCAACTTTTCAATCGCCGTGACGTCCCTCGGCTCTTTTACTACGCAAATCACACTCTTATCGCGCGTCTTGCAAATAGCGCACTCTTCCTCCTCGGTAAAATTGCCGCATATTTTACAATAGCGCACCTTTCTCTTCACCCCGATAATCGCGTCGGCAAACGCACGCGCTTCCGCTTCGGGCATATCGATTATTTTATACGCATACCTTTGCGCCGTTTTTTTGCCTACGCCGGGCAATTTGGAAAACTCGTTGACAAGTTTTCCTATCGGCTCGATAAAAATATCCATTTCGCTAATTCCTTTTGACGTTTCTCTTTAAATACTGCTTGGATAGAACGCCTATTTTTCATACTTCCGTCAACGCGCTTTCTCTCGGCGTTGCAGGACGGAAAAACGCACCCACGGCGGCCTGCCATAGGCATAACGTACTATTCCCGCCGTCGCGGCGTTTTTTTACAGCAAGCCTTTCAACGAGCCCATATTCCCGTACTTGCTCATCTTCTCTTCGTACACTTTATCCGCTTTTGCATAGCCGTCGTTAATCGCAGCCATAATCAAATCTTCCAACATTTCGATATCCGTCGGGTCAACGACGCTTTCGTCCAGTTCGATGCCGTCGATAATTTTTTTAGCGTTCATATATACGACTACGGCTTCGCCTGCCGACGTACCGACGACTTCCCAATCGTCTAAAAGTTCTGCCGTCTTCTCCATTTCTTCTTGCACTTTTTGCATTTGACGCATCATATTTTGCATATTATTGTTTCCCGCGTTAAAGTTAGCCATATCTATTTCCTCCAAGTATTTCTCTGTTATTTTACGTCGATTTTTACGCCGCCAAACGTTTGTTTTAACTTTTCCAAATCTTTATTAAACGTATCCGCAGCCTTGCCGCGCAGACGGATTGCAAATCCGTCTTCCGCTATCCCTATCCCCTCAAACGCAGCTTTGATAATGGGATAATGTTCCGCTTTTATCAGCGAGTTGTATATCGTTTCGCTGTCGGTGTAGAAGGTGAACTTCTCTCCCTCGTAAGCGTACTCTAAATCCATACAAATGGCGAAAAGCACGCCGCTTTTGCCCGTCTTACGCAAACAACGCAAAAACGCGCCGAACACCGTCTTCGCGTCGCCGCTAGCAACGTTTTTCTCCGCAGCCACTGCCGTAGGCTTGGCGACAGGCGTTTCCCTCACGGCTTGCACGGGCTTTTTCTTAGGCAAAAAGTCCTCGTCGAAATAGACGTTGCCGCCCGTTTCCGCTTCGTCGGGAGGCGCTTCCATTTCAGGGATAAACGGCGTTTCTTCCACGATTTCCTTTTCTTTAACAGGTTCTATTTTCCGTTCCGTCGTTTTTCGTTCCGCTTGCGCCGATTCCGTATTTACGCATACGGACGCTTTTATCGCCCCGTCTTGCACTTGTTTTTCCAAGGCGGCGATACGCGTCAACAACGCCTCGATATCGTAATCTTCTTGGGGCATACTCGCCTTTAACACCGCCGTTTCAAATACGATACGGGGAGAAGAAGAATATTTAAGCGATTGTTCCACTTCCGCAAAAATTTCGCTGGCACGGAGTAAGCCGTGTCCGTCTGCGCCATTCGCCACGCGCAATACCTCTGCGTAATTGCTGTCGGGCAATGCAAGAATTTCTTTTCCGTTGCGACAAATCTTCGCCACCGCGCAGGAATTTAAAAAGTTCATCACGTCTTTCACGAGTACGCCAACGCTTTTGCCTGCGGAAAGGAATGCTTCCGCTCGCTCGAACGCCTCGCCTGCGTTGCCGCCAAGCACCGCTTCGCAAAAAGCGGCTACGCCCGAAAAATCTGCGCCACCAAGCACCGTCGTCACGTCGGCGTACGTCAGCGTTCCGCTGGCGTACGACACGCAGGTATCGGCAATGGAGAGCATATCGCGCACGCTACCTGCGCCTGCGCGCGCAATCGCCGCAATCGCCTCCTGTTCGTACTTTTTCCCAATGCTATCGAATACGTAACGTAACCGTTCTTCCAAATCCGCTTGGGGAATTAGCTTGAAATCAAAACGCATACAACGGGATAAAATCGTCGCCGGAATTTTTGCCGATTCCGTCGTGGCTAACACGAATACCGCGTGCGCGGGCGGTTCTTCCAACGTCTTCAAAAGCGCGTTAAAAGCCCCGGGCGAAAGCATATGCACTTCGTCGATGATATACACTTTGTATTTGCCTGCAACGGGGGGATATTGCACCTTTTCGCGCAAATCCCGCATTTCGTCCACGCCGTTGTTAGACGCCGCGTCAATTTCGCAAATATCCAAATTTGCGGGGTCGGAAAGCGCGCGACACGCGAAACATTTTCCACAAGGAGAACCGTCTATCGGGTTTTCGCAATTGATGGACATCGCAAATATTTTCGCAATACTCGTTTTGCCCGTGCCGCGAGGGCCGCAAAAAAGATAGGCGTGCCCAACCCTGCCCGTCATAATTTGATTTTTTAATACCGTTACGATATGTTCTTGCCGTACGACGTCGTTTAACGTCGTTGGACGAAACGCACGGTATAAAGCCAAATACGCCATAATTACTCTCCTTTCCGCCGATTGTTTTGCAATGCTTTGCGCAATTTCTGTTTGCTGCGCTGTACGGCGTTATCCACGCTCTTGTACGCCTTGCCCGTTATCTCGCATATTTCCGCACAACTTCTGCCGTCCATATACATCGTAAACACCTTAAATTCGGTATCCGTCAAAATACGCGACATTTTATCGTTCAACTCTTTTCTATCGTCGTTTAAAATCACCGTTTGTTCCGGGTCGAGTTCCGTCAGCGACATACCCTCGTCAGCGATAGACACGTAATCTTTCAACGGCTCGTTTTTCTTCCCCGCCGCTACCTTCACCGCGTCGATAATTTGTCGCCATACGCAAAGAGAAGCAAATTTTTTAAAACTGCGCTTGTCCGCGCCGTTCGTTTTAAAACTCCCGATAGCTTGATACAAACCAATCATCCCTTCCTGTATCAAATCTTCCGCTTCTCCGCCGACAAGGAAAAATTTTCGCGCGTAAAAACGGACGAGATTGCGATATCGAAGCAATAGCTCCGCTTCCGCAGTTTTATCTCCGCTTTGCGCCATCGAAACGAGCGTTTCGTCCGTTTCCGTATGTAATTCTCTTTTTTCCTCTTGCATATCCTTTCCTTTAACCGCCGATACGGTTTCTCACCACTTCGTACGCCGCTATCCCCAGCGCCACCGACGCATTGAGCGAATTCACCTTTCCCTGCAACGGAATGGACAACGTCTTATCGCATTTTTCTTTGGTTAAACGCTTTACGCCGCTATCCTCGCCGCCGACGATAAGCGCGACGTTGCCCTCGAATTTTTCTTTATAAATATCCTCGCCGCCTGCTTCCAACGCATACACCCAATACCCGTTTTTTTGCAGCGTTTCTACCGCTTGGTTTAAATTGGATACTTTCGCCACCTTCATATGCTCTGCCGCGCCTGCGGAAATACGGATAACGCTTTCCGTCACCGACGCGCTGGAAGAGCGCGGTATCACGATTCCGTCCGCGCCTGCGCACTCTGCCACGCGGATAATGCTGCCCAAATTATGCACGTCCTCGATGCCGTCGCAAAGCACGATAAAGCCGCCCTTTTCGCTCTTTTTCTCAGCGATAATCTCGTCCAAATCGTAATACTCGTAATCGGTCGTAAACGCAATAACGCCTTGATGACGGCGAGAAACACTCTCTTTATCAAGCACCTGCTTGTCCACGAATTGCACGCGGATATTCCGCTTTCTCGCCTCGGCAAAAATCATCGAAACCGAGCCTTGCGCTCCCTTTTCGATGAGCAATTTATCAATATTTTTTCCCGTCTTCAACAGCTCTATAACAGCGTTTCTTCCTTCCGTTTTCATCTCGTTTTCCCTTCGTTACGGTTTATATACTTTTTCCAAGGCAACGCCTTGTAACTCTGTGTCGTCAATCATCGCCAACAGCGTTTGTATCCGCGCCTGTTCGCCTATCAAATGCAAATATCCAAGCACCGCTTCAAACCCCGTAGAACGGCTATATTCAGCCGCGCTCGCGCTCTTGCTCTTCGTCGGTTTTTTCGCATTTCTACCCCGACGATAAATTTCCGTTTCTTCTTCGGTGAGGACGGGCAGCACTCTTTCTAAAAACGCGCTTTGCCCTTTCGCGGAAACGATTTTCGACGCTGCTCGCTGAAAATCCGCCGCCTTCCCCGTGCCGGATACCACCAGCTTTTGTCGCACGTATAACGAATACACGGCGTCGCCTAAAAACGCCAGCGTAATCGGGTTGATTTGCGATGCCTTCGCTTTTTCCATACAACCGTATCCGTCCACGTGTGAAACTCCTTTTCAATCTTTCCTTATATTATAACACAACAAAGAAAAAATAACAAGTAATTCCGTAAAATTTTCTTCCCCGTTATGCGGTTTGTTCGATAAAAAACGTAGTTACACCTTCGGTGATTGCCTCCGCCAACGTTTTTTGCCAGCTCTCCGTTTTCAGCAGCGCTTCGTCCAAAGGGCTGGATAAAAAACCGCACTCTACGATAACGGACGGCGCGGCGGCGCATTTTAGCATAAAGTAATCGCCAAACGCCGCCTTACGCGGCTTTGCCGCGTGCTTTTCATATACCGCGTTTAATTTTTCCTGTAACGCCGTTGCCAACAGCTTGCTTTTCGGCGAATTGTTCCCGTAAAAAACTTGCGCACCCCGTTGGCTTGCCGACGCGTAATAATTTTGATGCACGGAAATAACCAGCGACGGATTTTCCTTTTCAATGCACTCTTTTCTCTTTAACATATCCCGTTTTTTAAAGCCTTTCGCCGTCGTATCGTACAACCCTGCCTCCGTCTTCCTCGTCATAACGACGGAAAAACCTGCTCTTTCCAGCCTTTCTTTTAACTCGAAAGAGATTTGCAAATTCAAATCGCTCTCCTTTACCCCCGTCGTTATCCCCGTCACACCGCCGTCAATGCCGCCGTGCCCTGCGTCTATCACTATTTTCCATACGCCGTCCACGGCAAACACCGCTTGCGGTGCGTATAACGCCCGTACGCACAACCCTAACGCCGCCGTGAACGTAAACACCACGGCAAGACAACATATAACAACGATTTTTTTTGCGTTAACCATACCCTATTATACGTCGTCTGCGCTTGCGTTATGTGCGTATTACAGCGAAAAAGCCGCCCTGTCGGCGGCTTTCTGTCACAATAACTTGATATCCATTTTCTCTTGACGAGGAGTAGGCGTTTCCCCTTTCTTTGCTTGGTTCGTTTTTTCTGCTATTTCTAAAAATTTCGTGGCGCAAGAAGACGCGTCGCTGCCACTCGTCGTTGCCACGACGGCGTTCTTATCCGTTAACGGCGCGTCCTGCGCTTCGCGCATCCAATCGTTGTAAATTTCCCACGCTTTATCCGTTACGATACGTTCCACGCCCTTTTCCGTCAACGTTTGAAAGGTCTCTTTCGTTTCCACGCCCGTCGTTTCCAATAGACAACCCTTCGTCAAATCCAAACGCAACCGTTCGCAACCCGGAAAATACGGCACGCTGTAATACCCTGCGCCAATTTCGCTGGCTATCCTTGCCATACGGGAAAGCGCCGTAGGAGAATAGATTTTTTCTACCCGTACTTTCAAAGTAGCCTTTCCTATCGCCCTTTTAATCTTTTTCAAGCCCTTTCTCAGTTCCGTATAACGGGCTGCGTCAAAAAGGGAAGGAGTAACGGGCACGGTAATCTCTTTCGCCCCCTTTTTCACAGCCAAACGCGCCTCGTACGCCTTCACTTTATCCAGCGTTTCTCCGTCGCCGCCCACTACGCAATCTAACCGTACGAAACTGCCCGCCAGCCGCTTTTTTGCTTCGTCCAATTTGGATAAAGGCGTTTTGATTGCCGCTTGTCTTAAACGGATTGCGCGTTCGCACACCCGTTGTAAATCTTCACCGTTATATAGCGAGCCTTGCGAACGGGTGACGGCAAGCGCCACCTCCGTCATCTTTTTTCTTCTTTTATAAGCGCGAAATTCTTCAGCGTCTTTGCTCGTCAAAAATACGCCGCTTGCCACGTCCACGTTTGCCTTGGTAAAAACATCGTCTTGTTGAAATTGTTTGTCCATATCTCGATTATACGACAAAGCTTTCCCTCTTATACCAATCGCCGTCAATTTGTGACAATAAAAAAAATGTATACTTTCCGTATGAATACCTTATTGATTTCTTCCGCTTTTGGGATATTTTGGCTGACGTTACTATTTGCCCTTTGCTTCATCGGCGTACACGTATTGCGCCTTGCCCGTTTGGGGCAATTATACCGCAAACAAGCGTCCAAAACGCCAGAAAAAAACGAGGAAAAAACAGACAAGACAACCGAAGCAGCACCGGAAAAGATACCCGAACCCATCTATTATATCGTCGAGCGAAAAAAACGCGTAAAATCAAACTTTAGCGAGCCAAAGCAAATCCGTTTTAAATAAAAGCGTACATACCTCCTTCTTTCTCGAAGAATACCTGCCCCGTCCGTTTCAAAAACGGACGGGGCAGGTATGCGTTTAAATCGTATTCTTTTTATTTCGTTTCCGTAGAGTTCACAGGTTCGAATTCGTTGGTTTTATCGTTGAATTTTTCCAAATTCCCCCCGTCCGTCCAAAGCCTTTCCAGATGATAAAAAAGCCGCGTTTCGTCGTTAAAAATATGCACGATAACGTCGCCGTAATCCACCACCGCCCAACGTCCGTCACGGACGCCTTCCGTACGGGTAGGCACAAGCCCTAATTCCTTCTCTACCAATTCTTCTACGCGTTCGCCCATCGCGCGGATTTGGGGCGCGTTGCTGCCGCTTGCCACGATAAAATAATCGCAAAGGTCCGTCTTTTCTCGCACGTACAAACTGACGATATCTTTCCCCCGTTTGTCTGCCAACGCTTTACAAACCGCCAAAGCCAATTCTTTACTTGTTACCGCAATCTTTTCCATAATCTTCTCCTTTGCTTTTTGCTAAATAATATGCATACGCCCGTTTGGTAAGCGGATATACAATTTCGCCTTTCTCTTCCAAATATTCTATCGTTCGCCGCAACGCTTCCAAAAGACACGCAAACAAATTTTTTTGCGATTCCCCTTTCGTCGTCTCCTTCCAATACAACCGCCGTAAGACGTCCACGCCGTCGTATATTCTTTCTTCCTCCACCATATCGGCAAGAAATATCAACGCCCCAAGCGGCGTCATCTCTTCTTTTCCGCTGGTATGATAACGGATAGCGTTTAACACGTCTTCGTCCGTTATCCCAAACGCCGTTTCGCCAACGTACGCGCCCGTAAATTGATGCAGGACGGGCAAAGGCACTTCTCCCCAATCCTCTTGCAAGGCAAAGCCACGCAACAACGGGCTGTCCGTCGCCAAATTTTTCGCACAATCGTGAAAAAGCGCCGCCGTCAGCACCTTTTCCTCGTCTATCCCCAAAGACACGGCGCGTTTCGCCGCTGTTATCGCGACGCGTACGCTGTGCGCCGCGCGTGTGGGTTTTTGCAAAGCCAACGCCTCGCTTGCCCCTCGTATTTCGTATAATCGGTTTGCATAAACGTATTCTTCCACGCTTTTATCAACAAACGCGCTCAAAGGCAATTTCGCCGCTGCGCGCACCCGAATTTCCGTAGAAGATACGGGCGCGCCGTTATAATCGATAACGGCGAAATCCTTATGAAACCGTTCGTAAAACGAATCTTTCTCTTCTTTCCACCAACCGTCACGTTCGTTACGGGCGCAAACGGCAAGCGTAGCCACGGAAAGAATTTCTTCGGGATTTTTCCACGTGGGAAAATCGCGCAACATATCCGTCCCTACGAGAAAATACAGCTTGGCTTGTGGATACAGCTTTTGAAAATGGCGACAGGTCAAATAGGTATAACTCGTTCCGCCCTGCGAAATTTCGTAATCGCTCACTTCCACGTTGGGCACGGCGGAAAACGCCAAACGACACATCTGCAAGCGCGCTTCGTCATCGGATATACGTTTCCCTTGTTTATGCGGCGGCGTATGCGCAGGCAGCACGAACAACTTGTCCAACGCCAACGTTTTTATCGCCGCCTCGACAAGCCGCACGTGTTCGTTATGCACAGGGTCGAAAGACCCACCGAAGATACCTATCCGCACCGCTTCACCCCTTATCTCGTTTTTTACATTATACAATATATTTTTCTTTTTTTCAAGTTTATAATGCAAAAAACTCGGCAAAAATTTATCTATGAGAAAAACCGCTTTTATTTCCGATTTACTTTTCACATTTTCCCTCGTGGGAATTTTCTTATTATGTTTTTTCCGCTATTTGGGTATGCGTATGCCCGTTGCCATTTTACTCTCCCTCGTTTGCGGCGGAATCGCCGCGTTTGGCGTCGGCGCGTTAAGCCAAAACAAGCGCAAACGGCTGTTTCTTCAACGGGAAGAAGAAACGCAAAAAAGCAAACTGCTCACCCATCTATCCCTATTATCCGACGCCAAAAAAACAGCTTTCTTTCTCTCCGTGTTTTCGCAACAAAACGCAACGCAACGTTTCGGCCCTTTAAAATTAACCAACGCCGAAGCTTTTTATTTCCTTAAATTGCGTTTTGCGCCCGTTACCGCAGACGATATCGCAGGCATTTCCCGATTGAAAACTTCCAAACAAAAAATTTTGCTTTGCAATCTTATCGACGAAGACGCAAAACGCTTATGCGAACGTTTGAATATCCGCATTTGGACGGGGAACGAAATTTACAGCCTAATCAAATCCGCCAACGCCCTGCCCGAACGTTTCTTGGGCGAGCCCACGCCGCAAAATAAGCGTAAAATACGCCTCCGCGCCTGTTTTTCCAAACGCAACAGCCGCCGTTTTCTCGTCGGCGGCTGCTTACTGTTGCTTTCTTCGTTGATAACTCCTTTTCCTTACTATTATCTCGTCTTTGGCAGCGTTTTACTATTGACGGCAATCGTCATCCGCATTTTCGGATACGCCGACTAATTGCGTAACGATAAAAACGCCTCCCCCAATTTCTCTATCACGTCGCTTGCAATCAGCGCGTATTCCCCTTGCTTTTTCACGGCGATATCCGCCGCTTTACCGACGATATATCCCCCAATACGCGCGCTATCCAGCGTAGAAAACCCTTGCGCGCAAAGCCCCGCAAGCACTCCCGATAATACGTCGCCGCTGCCGCCCTTGGCTTGCCCTGCGTTTCCCGTAACGTTTACAAATACCCTTTCGCCGTCCGTTATCAACGTCACGGCGTTTTTTAACGCCACGGTGACGTTATTTTCTTTGGCAAACGCCGTCGGCGCGTACATACCCCCTTGTAAAATGCTTTCCACGCGCTCTCCTGACAACCGAGAAAACTCTTTGACGTGCGGTGTAATCAATACGTCGCAACGTTTGCTTTTGAATACTTTTGCAACGTTTTCATAGGCAGCCAACGCGTTTATCCCGTCTGCGTCCAATATCAGCTTCCCTTCGTAATTTTCCAATAGATATCTCGCGCCTTTCGCTACTTCTTCCGTGCAACCCATACCCATACCGTAAGCAATCGAATCGTACGAAAGCAACTTTTCCATATCTTGTTCGAAAAACGTGAACTTCTCACCCTCACAAACGGATTGCAAAAGCACCTCAGGCAAGCGCAAGACGTAATACGGCAAAATCGATTTGGGCAAAAACAACGTCGTATACCCTGCGCCTGCGCGCAAACACGCCGCCGCCGATAAATACGCCGCGCCCGTGTATTGCATACTCCCAGCCACTATCGCCGCCTTTCCGTAACTCCCTTTATGGGTATTTCTGTTACGTTTGGGCAGCAAATTGGCAACGTCTTCCCTTTCTATTATCGTCGCGTACTCTTTTTCAAGCACTGCAATACCTATATCCGCGCGCAATTTCTCTCCCGAATAATCTATCCCGTCGCCAAGATATACCCCTGCTTTTATTTCGCCCAAGCACACCGTTGCGTCCGCTTTTACGGCAACGCCTTCCACGCTGCCGTTATCGCCGTTTACCCCCGACGGAATATCCGCCGACAGCACTTTTGCGCCACCTTTTTTATAATCGTTTATCCTGTGGATTGCGTCTGCGTATATTCCGCCAAGCGCACCGTGAAAGCCCGTCCCCAGCAAACAATCGATAACGAGCGAATATTCCTTTTGAGGAAATTCCGTCCATACCTTTCCGCCTGCCGCCACGTAATTATCCTTGGCGATTTGACAATCGGCAGAAAAACGGTTTGCCATGCAAACCGCGTCTATTTCGTATCCGCCGCAACGCAAAAGCCGCGCGCAAATAAATCCGTCGCCACCGTTATTACCGCCCCCACACACGCATAAAATACGTCCGTTTCCCGACATCTTTTCCGCCTGCGCCGCCAAGGCTTTTCCCGCCCTTTCCATCAGCGTTTGCGAAGGAACTCCCCTTCCTTTTATCGTGTATTCGTCCGCGTCGCGCATTTGCTCGCAAGTCAATATTTTCGTCATCACACACCTCTCAACGACACTTCCGCTGAAGAAAACCGTTCTTCTCCAGCCGCCGTTTTCGCCATCAAATTCCCTTCCTCATCTACGCCGAGCATTATCGCCTCTATCTGCCTTTCCCCGCAAAGGAGCAATACCCGTTCCCCGATGAACCCGACGTACTTTGCGTAGTTTTTCCAAATCCCCTTTTCCGCAAGCTTGTCAAGCAATATTTTTTCCACGTCGCCCACGGCAATTTCTTTGCCCGTTTCCGTCTGCAACGTGGTGGCAATCGCGCGCAATTCTTGCGGCAAAACGTTGCAAACGTTAAGCCCTATCCCCACGATAGAAGCGCGCACGTTCTCCCCAGAAAACGTATTTTCAATTAAAATACCGCAGATTTTTTTTCCGTTTACGAGGATATCGTTAGGCCATTTAATCGTTGGATAAACGCCGAAAGCGCGTAACGTTTCGCACACCGCTGTCGCCGCCGTTTGCATAATTTCAAACGCGCGTTTGGCAGGCAAATCCTCGTAAAAAGTCAGCTTGCTCATATATAAGCCCCCTTCCGTGGACACAAACGAACGTCCTTTCGTCCCCCTGCCGCCCGATTGCTTGCGGGCAATCACGACACAATCTTCACCCAAGGCGCGTCTTTCCTTGGCGTAATCGTTGGTGGACGGCAATTCTTCAAAGCGTTCTATACGCATTTTTTTATCGTTCAACCCGTACATACCCCCACCTTTTAATCGTCTTCTACGTTGCCGTAAGCAGATACGGCGCTTTTTACGATTTCGTAATCGTATCCCTTGCTTATAAGGTGTTTTGCCGCCTTTTGCAAGGTAAGTTTATCCGCTTGCTTATAACGCATATATTTATCCAAAATCTCTTTCGCCGCGCAAAGCTGCGTTTCTTCGTCTATCCCTTCCAACGCGGCGTCCACGTCTTCTTCCGTCAATCCTTTTTCCCGCATTTGCGCGCGGATTAAGCGCGCTCCTTTTTTCTTGGAGGCAAACTTAGCGTACGTTTCCGCGTATTCTTTATCATTGAGAAAACCGTATTCCTTCAATCTTTCCACAACGTAATCCGCCACCGCAGATAAATAGCCTTTTTTCGATAAAAAATCACGGATTTGTTTTTCCGTTTTTTGCGACGCGGATAAATGCGTCATCGCTTTATCGAGCGCCGTGTTTTTTTCGCTTTCCAACTGGATTTGCGACAACGTTTCAGGCGAAACGGTTTGTCCCACTTTCAAACGGTTTTTTACGGCGGTTTCTACCGTCAATCCACAATAAAACCGACCGTCGATATAGACGTTGCACCGTCTTTTATCCTTGATTTGCGGCGTTATCGCCGTTATCTCGTACACGTCCGTCCCTCCTTTATCGTCCTTACGGGTATTGTAGCACATCCGCCTATCAAATGTCAATCGTCCACCTAAAAAAGAATATTTTTTCCCACGCCACTTTACAACGGCGAAAAAATGTGTTATAATAAATATCAGTTTGAAAAAAGGAGCTTTTCAAAAATGAAATACTATACGGTTGATTTACAAGGCTATCAAGCGGATTTGCCGATTCTCCCTTTGCCCGGCGGCATTTCCATCGCCTTTTTTAATTTACACGGCAACAGCGAAATGACGGAACATTGCGGCAAAAAACTTGCGCCGCTGCTTCGCGATTGCGACGTGCTATTGACAGCGGAATCCAAAGGCTTGCAACTTACCCATTGCGTCGCAAGAGAGCTTGGGCATAAATTTTACGCCGTGGCAAGAAAGAGCAAAAAACTGTATATGCAAGACGGCATCGAAATCGCGATACAATCTTCTATCACGACGGGCAAAGAACAAAAATTATACCTTTCCAAACACGACGCCGATTTGTTAAAAGGCAAAAAAGTGGGTATCGTCGACGACGTCGTATCCACGGGCGCGTCTTTAAAGGGGCTGGAATTGTTGGTGGAAAAAGCCGGCGGCGTTATCGCCAAAAAGGCTTTTGTCCTTGCCGAAGCAGACGCAGCAGAGCGCAAAGACGTCGTCTTCCTTGCCACTATCCCCATTTTTACAAACGATTAAAAAATCTCCCTACGCCGCCGCTTGGTTTTGCAAGCGGCGGCTTTTTTTGCCAAAAAACCCAACAAAATGGATTTTTTTGTTTAAAATACGCAACAAATAATGTGAAAAATCACCAATTTCGCTATTGACAAGATAAGAGCGTTATGATATACTTGATATATAATATCAAAAAGGAGACTCCTTATGTTAAAGAAACTCTTTAGCACGATTCTGGCAACGGTGTTATGCGCCACCGTTTTTTTGAGCGTGGGCTGTTCCCGCAACGGCGAACAATCTTCCAATCCCCCCTCAACAGAAACGGGTGCCGACGACGTATTAAATTCGTCCACGGGCGACGATTTATCGGCAGATATTCCTTACACCGCGACGCTTACCAGCGCCACAAATAACACGACGGTGAATTTATTGTCGGGCAACGTTTACGAATTCGCTTCCAACTATTCGATAAACGTCGATTGGCCCAATTCTATGGATTACGCCAACGGCCAAACGCAATACGAGCCTACCCCCGCGCATATCACGTGGGCGGATAGCGAAGCGGCGAATTATTATACGGTGAAAATCGGCAGAAAATCCGATTTGTCCGACGCGCAAACGTTTGCCACTTTCACCAACAGCTTGGACGTGGAAGATTTGTTTATGGGCACGGAGTATTATTACCAAATCATCGCCCATAGAGCGACGAGAACGGTGAAATCGAACGTGTTCACGTTTACTACGGCGCACCTGCCTCGCACTATATCCCTTCCCGCCACCTATCGCGATACCAACTGCCGTGATATCGGCGGTTATTACACGGAAGACGGCAATTACCGTATCAAGCAAGGCGTTGCTTACCGCAGCGCAGAAGTGCAACATTGCACGGCGGAAGCAAAGAATAAATTGTTGTACAAAATGGGCATCAAGACGGAGCTTGCCTTGCACAGCGCAACCACCCCCGATTTGGGTGACGCCGTTAATTTCATCACCGTGGAATCTCCCCATTACGTAAATTACGGCGGTATCCATTACGCCTTCGCCGCACAGCATTTGGCAACGGCGTTGCTTACGTTTGCAGACGCAAACAACTATCCCATCCTTTTCCACTGTCAATTAGGTAGAGACCGTACGGGTACGCTCGCCTTCCTTTTGGGCGCGCTTTGCGGCGTAGGTCAACAAGATTTGTTCTTGGATTTTGAAATGGCGTATTTTTCTAACTACGGCAGTATCGGTTGGGACGGCAACGGCACGCCGAAAGCGAAAACGGGTCAATTCGAGCGTATGTTCCGCTATATCAACGAGGGCGTAAGCGAACAGGATAACGAACACGACGACTACGGCGACCCTGTTTCTCAAAGCACAATTACCAACCCGTATTTCAAAACGACGGACACGACGCTTGCTGAAAGAACGGCAACGTATTTGAAAGGGTTCCTTGGCGAATACGGCATCAACGACGACGTGATTGCCGCAATTAGAGCAAACTTATTGGAGGAGGTGTAATATGAAAACGAAAAAATTCTCGTATATTGCAGCTTCTATATGTTCCTTATGTTTGGTGGGTGCGGCAACGGCGGCGACGGTAGCGCTCGTCCCCGAAACGCAAGCGGAATTTACGGACGTCGTAGAAGTTTCCGCCGCCACCGAAGAAACGATGCTTAACCGTTGCGACACAGCGGCAAATTACTGGTTAAACGGCGGTTGGATATATTCGCCTACCCTTTCCACTGATTTGTACACGGAAGGCGGCTCCTCGTTAAAATTAGAGATGGCAGAGCGGAATTATATCGTTATGTACTTGCGTGACTATGCAAGAGGCGAAGTTATTCCCACGTGGGAAGAATTGCAACAATTCGACGCGATTTCCTTTGACGTCTACAACGCAAACGTAGGGCCGGTAGGATTATTCTTGTACAATACGCAAGCGGCAACCCTGCAACCCGGGCAATGGAATACCGTCACCGTGGATATGGCAACCATCCAAGCGCAATACGCGCAAAACAGTCTTCAATATACCGGCGGCGAATTCTATCTTGTCGTTTACGAAGCGTGTACCCTCTACTTCGATAACGTACGCGGCTTAACAACGGTTGAAGACGACCCCGTCTCCACCAACGGCGACGTACTGAACACCTGCGATAACGCCGCAGAGTATATGTTCGGTTTTTCTTCAGTTACCACCTCCTTGTACGAAGGTTCCAATTATTCTATGGACGGAAAATCGATTAAAGTCGTCGGCAATGGCACGTGGGGCACGTTACAGCCCTACCTTCGCGCCAACGGCGACGGCGACGGATTGACGCTCGACCAGGTATACGCATACGACTATATTCAAATGTCGGTGTATTTGGCTTCGCTTGGCGACCTTTCCACCGCCTCCGACCCGAACAACGCTGCCGTAAACCTTTATATGCAAAATAAAAAATATCCTTTGGCGTTGGGTTGGAACACTATTAAAATCGACATCAACGACATCAAGGCGCAAATGGACGCTTGGACAACTGCAGGCTCTAAAGATTGGGCACCTTATACATATCAAGCCGGCACGCCCGCGGCAGGGTTCTTTACGTTGGGCTTAGGCACCAGTTGCATCGGCGCAGAGTTGTATTTCGACAGCATCTTCGGTTGCAAAGAATCGTCCGACGTTTCTTCCCTTTTGAATAATTGCGAAGACGCCGGCTCTTCTTGGTTCCAAACGACGGGTACTGCCACGGTGGATTCCACGGTTTACGCGGAAGGCCACGGCTCTACCAAAATCACTTTATCTAACGGCAACTATTTCAACACGTTTTTACGCAACGGCAACGACAACAACGCGTTGTTGACGTACGAACAGCTGTTGACGTTCGATTATTTATGTTTCGACGCCTATTATTTAAGCGGCGGCACAGATAACACGATAAAATTATATATGTACGACGCGTTGGCAGGGAAAATCCCTTCCGGGAAATGGACCACCATTGCCATTGACAGGGCCACGATTGAGGCACAACAAGCGGCAAGCGGTGGCACGCAATTCCAAAACGGTGCATTCTATCTCGTCGCGTATGCAGACTGCGCGTTCTATATTGACAACGTGCGCGGATTAAGCGAAACGGAACTGAACGCTGGCAAAGAAGAATTCGGTAAATCGAGCTATTCTGCCGTATCCATCGGCGATTATACGTTTATCGATTACGGTTCCACCGCCGTGAACACGTTATCCGCCGCGGAAGCAGCTGCAAAAAGCCTGCCCAGCGGATACACGGACAACGTTATCGAAGTCGTCAATGAAAACACGACGGGCAAGGGCGTCTTGCTTGATTTCTCGGCTGCAAAAATCCCTACTGCCACCTTGCAAACGCTTACCTTCCGTTTGTATTTCCCCGACGATACGGCGGACAACGGATACCCTTACATACGTATCGGCAGAACGGACGGCGTGGACGATTGGATTGTAAACGTCTCCGCAGAAACGCAAGCAAAAGCCGGCACGTGGTTCGATTTCACTTTGAAATCCGACGGCACGAATTTTAACGGCTCTCATAACTTCTCCTATATGTCCTACAACGGATATTTGGATAAATTTGAACTTGGTATTCGTACGGGCAATGCCGCCCCCGTCTATATCGACAGCATTTCCTATACGCTGTCAACCGACGTGGAAGACACGGATAAACCGATAATTTCTTACGGTGGCCCGAAAACGATTTACTTCCTTGCTAAATCGGGCAATGCGTTCTCCATCGACGCTACCGCGTACGATAGAACGGAAGGCGCTCTCTCTTTACAACAAGCGTGGAGCTTAGACAGCGCTCTTAATGGCGACGGCTCGTTGAACCCCGGCACGTACACACTCACGTTGACCGCCACCGATTCTTCGGGCAACTCTCGCTCGTTAGAACTCACGGTTATCGCCGTGGCATACGAAACGAACGCGCCCGTAATGACGCTCCCTTCGACGAACGTTACTTTGGCTGCCGGCACGACGCCCCAGCTTATTCCTCATACCACGGACGACAGCAACGCCCCTATCACCTACACCACCGTTTGGTCTAGCGGCGCGCTGAACAACGCGGGACAATTGAACGTCGGTACGCATACCTACACAATTACCGCCACCGACATCTCCGGCAACCAATCCTCGAAAACGGTTACCGTAAACGTTACGGCAAACGAGGCTTGGGATAACGTCGTTAACGAAGCTACGCACACGCACAGCTTCCCCGCTTGGTCGACGGACGACAACAACCACTGGAAGGAGTGCGTTTGCGGCGCCACTACGGAGTACGGCGCGCACAGCGATTCTAACGACCATAAGTGTGATTCTTGCGGCGTCACCGTAAGTTCTTGCGCGGATAATAATAAAGACCATAAGTGTGACGTTTGCGGCACGGCCATGGGCACGCACGAGGCGGCAAGCGGTAAACATACCTGTGATTATTGCGGTCAAAAGGTAACTGATTGCGTAGACAGCAATAAAGACCATAAGTGCGACGTTTGTGGCACGGCCATGGGCACGCACGAGGCGGCAAGCGGTAAACATACTTGTGATTATTGCGGTCAAAAGGTAACTGATTGTGCGGATAACGACAATAACCATAACTGTGACGTTTGTGGCGAAAAGTTGAGCGAATGCGCTGACAATAACAAAGACCATAAGTGCGATACTTGCGGTGAAACGTTAACGACCTGTGCAGACAACGATAACGACCACAACTGCGATATTTGTGGTAACAAGTTGAGCGAATGCGCGGATAACGATAAAGACCACCTTTGCGATATCTGCGATGTTAAGTTAAGTGATTGCGCTGACAACAACAACGACCATAAGTGTGATACTTGCGGCACTACGTTGAGCGAATGCGCAGACAACGACAACAACCATAAGTGTGATACCTGCGGCACTACGTTGAGCGAATGCGCTGACAGCAATAAAGACCATAAGTGTGACGTTTGCGGCACGGCTATGGGCACGCACGAGGCGGCAAGCGGTAAACATACCTGTGATTATTGCGGTCAAAAAGTAACTGATTGCGTAGACAATAACAAAGACCATAAGTGCGACGTTTGCGGCACGGCTATGGGCACGCATGAGGCGGCAAGCGGTAAACATACCTGCGATTATTGCGGTCAAAAGGTAACTGATTGTGCGGATAACGACAATAACCATAACTGTGACGTTTGTGGCGAAAAGTTGAGCGAATGCGCTGACAATAACAAGGACCATAAGTGCGATACTTGCGGTACTACGTTGAGCGAATGCGCTGACAGCAACAACGACCACAACTGTGACGTTTGTGGCACGGCTATGGGCACGCACGAGGCGGCAAGCGGTAAACATACCTGTGATTATTGCGGTCAAAAGGTAACTGATTGCGTAGACAGCAATAAAGACCATAAGTGCGACGTTTGTGGCACGGCTATGGGCGCGCACGAGGCTGCAAGCGGTAAACATACCTGTGATTATTGCGGTCAAAAAGTAACTGACTGCGCTGACAATAACAAAGACCATAACTGTGACGTTTGTGGCGAAAAGTTGAGCGAATGCGCTGACAATAACAAGGACCATAAGTGCGATACTTGCGGCACTACGTTGAGCGAATGCGCTGACAATAACAAGGACCATAAGTGTGATACTTGTGGAACGAAGTTAAGCGAATGTGCTGACGACGATAACAATCACGCTTGTGATATCTGCGGTGAAACGTTAACGACCTGTGCTGACAATAACAAGGACCACAACTGCGATATTTGTGGTAACAAGTTGAGCGATTGCGTAGATAACGACAAAGACCACGCTTGTGATATTTGTGGTAACAAGTTGAGCGATTGCGTAGATAACGACAAAGACCACGCTTGTGATATTTGTGGTGAAACATTAACCGAATGTGCTGACAACGATAACGACCACAACTGCGATATTTGTGGTAATAAGTTAAGCGAATGCGCGGATAACGATAAAGACCACGCTTGTGACGTTTGTGGTGAAACGTTAACGACCTGTGCTGACAACGATAAAAACCACCTTTGTGACGTTTGTGGTGACAAGTTGAGCGAATGCGCGGATAACGATAACAACCACGCTTGTGACGTTTGTGGCGAAAAGTTAAGTGAATGCGCTGACAATAACAAGGACCATAAGTGTGATACCTGCGGCACTACGTTGAGCGAATGCGCTGACAATAACAAGGACCATAAGTGTGACGTTTGTGGCGACAAGTTGAGCGAATGCGCGGATAACGATAACAACCACCTTTGCGATACTTGCGGTACGACGTTAAGCGAATGCGCTGACAGCAATAACGACCATAACTGTGACGTATGTGGTGATAAGTTAAGCGAATGCGCTGACGACAATAAAGACCATAAGTGCGATATTTGCGGCACTACGTTAAGCGAATGCGCTGACAATAACAAGGACCACAACTGCGATATTTGTGGCGATAAGTTAAGCGAATGCGCTGACGACAACAAAGACCATAACTGTGATACCTGCGGCACTACGTTGAGTGAATGCGCTGACGGCAACAACGACCATAACTGTGACGTATGTGGTGATAAGTTAAGCGAATGCGCTGACAGCAACAACGACCACCTTTGCGACGTTTGTGGTGATAAGTTAAGTGATTGCTCGGATAACGATAAAGACCACGCTTGTGATATTTGTGGCGAAACATTGACGACCTGTGCTGACAGCAACAACGACCATAAGTGTGATACCTGTGGTAACAAGTTGAGCGAATGCGCTGACAACGATAACGACCACAACTGTGATGTTTGTGGTGATAAGTTAAGCGAATGCGCAGACAATAACAAAGACCACGCTTGCGATATCTGCGGCGAAAAGTTAAGCGAATGCGTAGATAACGACAACGACCACGCTTGTGACGTATGTGGCACGAAGTTAAGCGAATGCGCTGACAGCAATAAAGACCATAAGTGCGACGTTTGTGGCACGGCTATGGGCACGCACGAGTCGGCAAGCGGTAAACATACCTGTGATTATTGCGGTCAAAAGGTAACTGATTGTGCGGATAACGACAACAACCATAACTGTGATGTTTGTGGTGATAAGTTAAGCGAATGCACGGATAATAACAAGGACCACAACTGCGATATTTGTGGCACGAAGTTAAGCGAATGCGCTGACGACGATAACAATCACGCTTGTGATACCTGCGGCACTACGTTGAGCGAATGCGCTGACAACGACAACGACCACGCTTGCGATATCTGCGGCACTACGTTGAGCGAATGTGCTGACAATGATAACGACCATAATTGTGATATTTGCGACACAGGCGTATCCTCGTGCGTAGATGAAAATAATGACACGTATTGCGATATCTGCGGAACAAAAACACACGATTGCGTCGACGGCAATGATGACCACAAGTGCGACACTTGCGGTACGACGCTGAGCGAATGCGCAGACAATAACAACGACCATAAGTGTGACGTTTGCGGTGAAACGTTAACGACCTGCGCAGACGAAGACAGCGACCACGCTTGCGACATCTGCGGTGAAACGTTAAGCGAATGCGCTGATGACGACAGTGACCACGCTTGCGACGTATGCGGCGAAACGTTGAGCGACTGCGAAGACAACGATAACGACCACAGCTGCGATATTTGTGGCGTAGGCGTATCCTCGTGCGTAGACGAAGATAATGACACGTATTGCGATATTTGTGGAACAAAAACCCACGATTGCGTCGACGACAATGATGACCACAAGTGCGACACTTGCGGCACGACGTTAAGCGATTGCGCTGACAACGATAAAGACCATAAGTGCGACATCTGCGATGAAACGTTGACAACCTGCGCGGATAACGACAACGACCATAAGTGCGATACTTGCGGCACTACGTTGAGCGCATGCGCGGATAACGACAACGACCACGCTTGCGATATCTGCGGCGAAACGTTGACGACCTGTGCGGATAACGATAACGACCACAACTGCGATATTTGTGGCGATAAGTTAAGCGAATGCGCTGACAGCAACAACGACCACGCTTGCGACATATGCGGTGAAACGTTAACGACCTGTGCTGATAACGATAACGACCATAACTGTGACGTTTGTGGCGAAAAGTTGAGCGAATGCGCTGACAATAACAAGGACCATAAGTGTGATACTTGCGGCACGTCTATGGGCACGCACGAGGCTGCAAGCGGTAAACATACCTGTGATTATTGCGGTCAAAAGGTAACTGATTGCGTAGACAGCAATAAAGACCATAAGTGCGACGTTTGTGGCACGGCTATGGGCACGCACGAGGCTGCAAGCGGTAAACATACCTGTGATTATTGCGGTCAAAAAGTAACTGATTGTGCGGATAACGACAACAACCATAACTGTGACGTTTGTGGCGAACAGTTGAGCGAATGCGTAGACAGCAATAAAGACCATAAGTGCGACGTTTGTGGCACGGCCATGGGCACGCACGAGGCGGCAAGCGGTAAACATACCTGTGATTATTGCGGTCAAAAGGTAACTGATTGTGCGGATAACGACAACAACCATAACTGTGACGTTTGTGGTGACAAGTTGAGCGAATGCGCTGACAGCAACAAAGACCATAAGTGTGATACTTGCGGCACTACGTTGAGTGAATGTGCTGACAGCAACAAAGACCACGCTTGTGACATATGTGGCACGAAGTTAAGCGAATGCGCAGACAATAACAAGGACCATAAGTGCGATACTTGCGGCGAAACGTTGACGACCTGCGCGGATAACGACAATGACCACAAGTGCGATACTTGCGGTGCGACGTTGAGCGAATGCGCTGACAAAGACAATGACCACAATTGTGACGTTTGTGGTGACAAGTTAAGCAATTGCGCAGATGAAGATAGCAACCACAACTGTGATATTTGTGGCGATAAGTTAAGCGAATGCGCGGATAACAACAACGACCATAATTGTGACGTTTGTGGCGACAAGTTGAGCGATTGCGCGGATAACGATAACAACCATAAGTGTGATACTTGCGGTACGACGTTGAGCGACTGCGCGGATAACGATAAAGACCACGCTTGTGACGTTTGTGGTGATAAGTTAAGCGAATGCGCAGACGAAGACAGCGACCACCTTTGTGACGTATGTGGTGAAACGTTAACGACCTGCGCGGATAACGATAACGACCACACTTGCGACGTATGCGGTGAAACGTTAAGCGACTGCGAAGACAACGATAAAGACCATAAGTGCGATACTTGCGGCACTACGTTGACCACCTGCGCTGACGGCAACAACGACCATAACTGTGACGTATGCGGTACGACGTTGAGCGATTGTGCTGACAACAATAACGACCACAACTGCGATATTTGTGGTAACAAGTTGAGCGAATGCGCTGACAGCAATAAAGACCATAACTGTGACGTATGTGGTGATAAGTTAAGCGAATGCGCAGACAATAACAACGACCACGCTTGCGATATCTGCGGTGAAACGTTAACGACCTGCGCGGACGAAGACAGCGACCACGCTTGTGATATCTGCGGTGAAACGTTAACGACCTGCGCTGACGAAGACAGCGACCACGCTTGTGATATCTGCGGCGAAACGTTGACGACCTGTGCGGACGAAGACAGCGACCACGCTTGTGATATCTGCGGCGAAACGTTGACGACCTGTGCGGATAACGATAACGACCACGCTTGTGACGTATGTGGCGAACAGTTGAGCGAATGCGCAGACAACGATAACGACCACAAGTGCGATACTTGCGGCACTACGTTGAGCGAATGCGCGGATAACGACAACGACCACGCTTGTGATATCTGCGGCGAAACGTTAACGACCTGCGCTGACGAAGACAGCGACCACGCTTGCGACATCTGCGGTGAAACGTTAACGACCTGCGCAGACGAAGACAGCGACCACCTTTGCGACGTTTGTGGTGACAAGTTGAGCGAATGCGCTGATAACAATAACGACCACAACTGTGATGTTTGTGGTGATAAGTTAAGCGACTGTGCAGATAACGACAATGACCACAAGTGCGATACTTGCGGCACTACGTTGAGTGAATGCGCAGACAATAACAACGACCATAACTGCGACGTATGTGATGATAAGTTAAGCGAATGCGCTGACGAAGACAGCGACCACGCTTGCGACGTATGCGGCGAAACGTTGAGCGACTGCGAAGACAACGATAACGACCACATCTGCGATATTTGTGGCGTAGGCATATCCTCTTGCGAAGACGAAGACAGCGACCACACTTGCGACATCTGCGGTGAAACGTTAAGCGACTGTGCAGATAACGACAATGACCACAAGTGCGATACTTGCGGCACTACGTTGAGTGAATGCGCAGACAATAACAACGACCATAACTGCGACGTATGTGATGATAAGTTAAGCGAATGCGCTGACGAAGACAGCGACCACGCTTGCGACGTATGCGGCGAAACGTTGAGCGACTGCGAAGACAACGATAACGACCACATCTGCGATATTTGTGGCGTAGGCATATCCTCTTGCGAAGACGAAGACAGCGACCACACTTGCGACATCTGCGGTGAAACGTTAAGCGACTGCGAAGACGAAGACAGCGACCACAACTGTGACGTTTGTGGTGAAACGTTAAGCGACTGCGAAGACTACGATAACGACCATAACTGTGACGTATGCGGCGGCAAATTAAGCAACTGCGTCAACAATGACGGTGACCACGCGTGCGACGTTTGCGATAAAGCGTTGACAAACTGCACGGATACGAATAACGACCACGCTTGCGATATTTGCGACAAGACGTTGAGTGATTGCGCGGATAACGATAAAAACCACACGTGCGATACTTGCGGTGAAACGTTGACCACCTGTGCAGACGGCAACAACGACCATAAGTGCGACGTTTGCGAAACGAAGTTGAGCGATTGCGCGGATAATGACAACGACGGTAAATGCGACGTTTGCGGAAGTGAAGAAGCATTCAAAACCAACGGTTGCGGTTCTTCCATCGGTGGACTTGCTGCGGTAGGCGTTATGCTTGCGCTGTGCGTAGTTGTAAAACGCAAAAAAGAAAACTAAATAGCCTTAACGAAAAGCCGTCTTGCCGATAAGACGGCTTTTTTCCATAAAATACTGCAATAAAAAAGTAGGAAACAGTTGCATTTTTTTCGTTTATCGTTTATAATGTATGCAAAGAGATTTTTTTCACGCCGCAAAGACGGTGTAAAATAGTAGAGGTGAATTCCCAACGTGAAAGATTTTGACGAAATGCGAAATATCGACGTCGAGTACGAACCGATGGTCAAACAAAAGAAAAAAGGCGGATTTTTTGGAAAATTCGTCGCTTTATTGTTGGGTTTAATCCTTGGTATTGTCGCTGCCGTTGGAGGCGTAGCTTGGTTCGGCTGGTATACGTTTGCAAAAATGCCCATCGAAAAAGGCGCGGATAAAATCAACGATTTCCTCGGCGCAGATATTGATTACACCAAATACATAGACAAATCCTACGGTGAAAAAACGATTGCCGACCTCGTTGGCGACGTAGTATCCGCCACGGGAAAAATTGCAGACGGCGAAGGCACGTTAAATACTCTTAACGATATTTCCCCTCTCGTCGCGCAGTTAATATCGGGCGAAGACGGCAACGGCGGTTTGGTTGGCACGTTGGCGGAATACGCCATTATCGTTGACCCTGACAAGGCAATGAACCGCATCCTGTTCAAGGCGGGCGCAACTGAAAACAACGCCGACGTTTATTTTGGCGATTATCTTTTCTCCTGTATAGAAAACGCTTCTCTTGGCGACGTCGCAAAAGCGTTGGGCTACGGCGATACGGACGTCATCAATACGATTTGCTACGGCACGGAAGGCGTTGATTATATCTTGGACGCCAACGGAAACGTGCAAATGATTAACGGCGCAACGAAATTGACGATTGGCGAATTTGTGAATAACGATTTAGAAGATACCATCAGCGTTTTACCCGTTGATTCGTTGGTGACAATCGATTTCCCCAACGATAGTATTATGTGTACGCTCGCTTACGGCGCCGACTATCGCTATGAAAAACAATTAGATGCCAACAACAACGTCGTAATGAAACAGGTATTCTATAAATACCATTACGACGAAGTAGGCCGCTTTATCTTAAAAGACGACGAGGGTAACGACGTCACGGCAGACGTACTTTCTGGGGACGACGCTCCGGAAAACGGACTCGTTATTACGCATAGATACACGGAAAACGGTAAAGAACTTATTGAAACGAGATATTTGAAATATGAAGACGGCAAATATCTTGCATTTGAAGACGAAGCGTACACCACACCGATTTTATTCAAGAAACATACCCTTGGTATGCTTAGCGAAGGCACGGATTCCATCCTTGATAAAATGTACGTCAAAGATTTGTTGGGCGTAGATGAAACGGACGAACGAATTATGATTGCCCTTTGTTACGGCAGCGAAGGCACAGATTGGGAATACGACGCAACGGGCTCTATCAATATGATAGACGACAAAAAACCGCGTACCGTAAACGATTTAAAAGATAGCTCTATCTTCTATCAACTCACGTTAAAGGATTTGCTTGGCGACGACGTAGAAGACAATATGATTTTGCACTCGCTTGCCAACACGACGATTGAAGATTTGCCCGAAGCCATGAACGAGCTGACCTTCGACGATATTTTCGCAGACCAAATTTATGAATACGAAGAAGACGCCGACGGCAACCATATCTTAGACGAAAACGGAAATAAAATCCCCATTTACGTCACGGACGAAAACGGACAACAAGTGCAAAAAGTTTCCGTAATGTGGGATTACCTTTTCGACGACCCTTCCACCCCGCATATCGAACGTCCCAACGAATATTACCTTCTTGGACACGATATCAACCACCCCGGCGTTGACCAAATGATTGATAACATGCAAGCGAATATGCAAACGGCAACGTTGGAAAAACTGGTACGCGACGATTTAATTACGTTCAGCGACGACCCCTCTACCCCTGAAAACGAAGCGCAAACGGATAAAGAAAAATTCCTTACCGATACCGCACAAAAGAAAATTCTGGTAAAAGGCGAATTAAAATACGTGCGCGAATTGACGGTTATTGAAATGATTAGTTGGGCAATCAGCTAAAAGCTAAAAAAGGGAAAAGCAACCGCTTTTCTCTTTTTTTTATATTCCTGATACAAAAAGGATAAAAAATGGCAAAAACATCATAAAATCGATTGACTAAACGCCCAAAATGGGCTATAATAACACTACAAAGATACAAATCTTTGAAACCTTGCATATCTTTGATATGCCGAATAAGACCAGGAGGTGAAAAAATATGGCTAAATACGAAATGCTCTATCTGCTCAACAACGAATTGACGGACGAAGCAAAAGAAGCCGAAATTGCGAAGTATGAGGGCATCGTTACATCGATGAACGGCAGCCTCGTTTCCACGGATAAGTGGGGCACGAAGAAAACCGCATACCCTATCAACTACAAGACGGAAGCTTACTATGTGCTTATGACGTTTGAAGCAGACGGTACGGTTGTGGAAGAGCTTAAACGTGTTGCAGGCATCGACGCAGACGTTGTTAGACGTTTGATTACGAAACTCAACTAATTAATGGGGAAAAAGAGATGAATAAAGTATTTTTAATCGGCAACTTAACGCGTGACCCCGAACTTTCGGAAACGGCAGGCGGCGTGCCCGTATGCCATTTCTCGATTGCGGTAAATCGTAACTATTCTTCGCAAGACGGCGAACGCCAAACGGACTTTTTTAACTGTACGGCTTGGCGCGCTATGGCGGAATCGATTGCGCGTTACACCAAAAAGGGCAAGAAAGTAGCAGTAGTTGGTAGCATCCAACTTCGTAACTATGAAGACAATCAAGGGGTAAAACGCACGGCGGTAGATATTATCGCGCAGGACGTAGAATTCCTTTCGCCCAGAGAAAACGGCGATTCGTTTGACGAAATGGACGAAGCGCCCCGTTCTTCCACGCAAAAACGCAAACCTATGTTGCAAGCGATGGACGACGATTCGGACATCCCCTTCTAAGATAGAAGCGGGAACATTAACAAAGTTAAGGAGATAAAATCATGGAAGAAAAAGCACCTGTAAAAAAGGTTTTCAAAAAAGCGCCCCGTAAAAAGGTATGCGCGTTCTGCCAGGAAAAACTTAGCGCGATTGACTATAAAGACGTTAACCGCTTGAAAAAATACATTTCCGAAGGCGGCAAAATTTTGCCCCGCAGAATGACCGGTACGTGCGCAGCGCATCAAAGACTTCTTGCGACGGCTATCAAACGTGCAAGAATCACGGCGCTCCTCCCTTTCAAAGGCGAGTAATTAACCGAACGACAAACAAAAACCCTGCTCCAACGAGCAGGGTTTTTTCGTTGTTTAAAAAATTGACAAACCTATTGACATTTTCAATAAATGCGTTTATAATGTAATTATATTGATACAGTCAATATAAAGGAGATTTATTATGAGAAAAGCAAATGTTTTCAAGAAAGCCCTCTCTGGGGTTTTAGCCCTCAGCACCGCCCTTTCCGTGGGGTTCATTGCAGGTTGCGGTGACGACGAACCGACAGCCGACAAGAAGGAAGAACAAACGCAAGCGGCATTTATCGAAGAAATTGGCGGCGTATCCGAAACGTATAACGGCTCTGTGTCCAACGAAAATTACGCCAGCGCGCCTGCTGCAGCGGAAGCTTACATAGAAACGGAAGTCGTCGGCAATAAAAACGCGACCGTTGTCAACACTGCGAAAAAGGCAGATTTAAACCAAACGCAAATCGCACAACTCAACATTGAAACGACGGAAACGATTTTGGGCGTAGAAGAATATGAAGTTGAATACGTTGAAGACGCCGTTGTCCCTATGGCTACGCAACAAAACAACACGAAAAAAGTCAAGGTATATATCATCAAATTTGAAAACCATTGGGAATATTACGCGCCCTGTCCCGTTACCGGGGAAACGATTACGAAGAGTTATTACGATTCCGTATTCGAAAGCGACGCTTATAAAAACTGTACGTATTCTAACGCTACGACGATGAATATGACAACCGTAGGTGCTGCGCAAGGCATGACGGTAACCATGACGGTGGGTATGTCTTTGACGCAACTTATTAAATATCAAGACGGCAAAATCTATATGGAACAAACCTCCGTCACTACGATGAAGATGGAAATGCCCAATGCGCCTGCTGAACTGAACGAAAATGAAACGGAAAGCAGCACGATTTACGCCTATATTACACAAGAAGACGACCAACTTGTTTGCTATGCAAAAGTAATTCAAGACGGCGAAACCATCAAAAATTGGACGCGCGGCGACATTTATACCATTGGATTTAGCAGCGTTGATGACTTGTTGCCTTTCGTGGACGGTTATTTAGATTATACGTATTTCACGAAGACGAATTTTGGATTTGAACTTAGCGGCGAACAAGCAGAACGTTATTTGTCGGAAACGTTAGACGAATTGGCGGCATATCAAGACGTTATCAAAGATATGGATATCAAAACGCTTGTTAAATACTACGTACAAAACGGCGCTTTAACGGGCTTACGTCAAGACTTAACGATTGCTTACGACCAAGTATTCCAAGGTGTAAACACGAAGCTTGATTTATCGCTTACGACAAAAGGCACGGTAAAAGATTACGGCAGCACGGTTGTTGAAAAACCTGCTGAAATTGCCGAATAAGTTATAAAAAACGACATATTCTCAACGAAACGGGGGCAAATAATTGCCTCCGTTTCCTCTTTTTCGTCAATGTAAAAACTTTTTAAAAAGAAAGTAAAAAAAACGAGTAAAAACAGTTGACAAATATTAAAAAAAATTCTATACTAAATAAGCATTTTGATTGTAATGTACTGTTAGCTTTGGCTGGATAGAGCGACGAGCTACCCGTCAAAAAGCATTGATAATGCTTTTTAGGGGCGAGATAAGCGAGGACATATGCCCGTCCGAGCGTGACCGAACACAACGATTACCTTACGTTGTGTGAGAACGGTCGAAGACCGACCTCTATCTCTTTACAATTTTATATGCACTGTTAGCTCAACTGGATAGAGCGTCGGTCTACGGACCCAAAGGTTAAAATTTAATAATACCCCCGATTTCGGGGTTGTGCACCCTTAGCTCAATTGGATAGAGCGTTGGTCTACGGAACCAAAGGTTAGGAGTTCGAGCCTCTTAGGGTGCGCCATTTTTTTGCCCAAAACGCTATGTTTTGGGCTATTTTTTACCCATTTTTAGAATTATACCTATCTTAATTTCGCTGTTCTAACCTCGTGGGTTAGAACAAAATGTATCTTTTTTTATAGTATTAATACTAAAAGTGCAA
>SVHW01000018.1 GCA_015055655.1 Clostridiales bacterium | reverse complement strand
GGCGCGGTTGCGTGGTATTAGAGCTGCGATTGCAAGAGAAGAAAATCGTCCTGCTTATACTGTTATCACGAATAAAGGTTTAGTAAGTTTGGCAACCTATCGTCCCACAACAAAAGAAGAGTTTGTCCGTCTTTTTGGATTGGGTGAAACTACTTATCAAGCCTTTGGGGCAAGGTTTATTCCCGCTATCAAGCATTTTACTGAAAAGCACACAAAAAAAGATTAAAATAGCAAACGGCGCGGTAGTAAAATTACTATCACGCCGTTTTAATGTCAAGCGGTTTTGAAAAAAAGTTCGATTTAGGTTGGTTAAGGCTCACCAGTAAAAAAGCACAGGAATTGTCCTGTGCTTTTTTGCTGTATGTTTCCCGTACGGATTGACTTGAATCCATAGAGTTCGCGCGAGCCTTGAAAACACTACCAAACGGTAATCTTGCTTACTTTATATATTATCCCCTACGTCTCAAACTATTAAGTGATATTATAAATTTTTTTTATTTTATATACCATAATCTTGCCATACCGAAAAAAATCTGCTATAATAAACATACAAAAAATTTTTAAAGGAGAAAAAAATGGATTTGGATTGGAAAGCTATTTGGAACACGATAGTTCAATGGGCCACTTCGACAGGCGTGAAAATTATCATTGCCTTGCTGATTTGGTTTATTTCATTTAGAATTATCAACTTTATCGCTAGAAAAATCGAAAAAAGAGGCGAAAAACGAAATGCAGATAAAACAATTCTTAAAACTCTGACTTATGTCTTAAAACTTGCATTAAAAATCGCCGTTGTTATTTGCTTAATTGGGTATTTAGGTATTGATACCAGCGGATTAACCGCTTTGGTTGCCTCGTTGGGGGTTTGCGTAGGTTTGGCTGTAAACGGCGCTTTGTCTAACCTTGCTGGCGGCGTATTGATTTTGTTAACTAGACCTTTCAAAATCGACGATTATATCGAAGCACAAGGACACGCAGGTACGGTTACTGCGATACACCTCACGAACACCAAACTCTTAACCCCTGATAATAAAGTGATTTATATCCCCAACGGAGCACTCGCTAACGGCGATATCGTAAACTACTCTGAAAAAGATACGCGCCGTGTAGATTTCCTCTTCTCTATCGGCTACAGCGACGATTTTGAAAAAGCGAAACAAATTATCACCGATATTTGTGCCTCGCACGAACTTGTTTTGAAAGATAAAGACCCGTTTGTAAGAGTGAAGGAACACGGTTCTTCCAGCATCAATATCGTAGCGCGCGTATGGTCGAAGAGCAGCGATTATTGGACGGTATATTTTGATATCACCGAACAAGTAAAAACGGCATTTGATAAAGAAGGCATTGAAATCCCCTTCAATCAACTTGACGTGCATATCAAAAAAGACAACTAAACGCAAAAAAGATAGGCAAAACCGCCTATCTTTTTTTTTGTTATATCCCCTTTTTAATCGCTAAATTTTTCTTTCGACGCGTACGTGGTATGCAATAATTCGTGCGCTTTGTGAGAATTGGGCTCGCCTAAATACTCTTCGTACAACGCGATAATTTGAGGGTTTTTATGCGATACGCGAAGAGCCTTCGACGCGTCTTCTTGATAGAGCGCGTTTGCGCGTTTCGTCTTATACGTATCCAAAATATCCGCGTCTTCGTTGGGCAAGAAGCAAGGTTTTACGTACGGTTGACCGCCGCCTGCCACGCAACCGCCGGGGCAACCCATAATCTCGATAAAGTGATACTTGCTGTTTCCTGCGCGAATTTCGTCCAAAAGCACTTTCGCGTTCTTCATACCGTGCGCTACCGCAATATTCACCGTAACACCGCCAAGCGTGTACGACGCTTCTTTAATGCCTTGCAAACCGCGCACCTCGCAAAGTTCCGCTTTGCCGAGTTCTTCGCCCGTGAGCTTGAACGCCGCCGTACGAAGCGCCGCTTCCATAACGCCGCCCGTCGTGCCAAAGATAACGCCTGCGCCAGTATAATCGCCTACGATGTCGTTATCAAATTCGCTGTCGGGCAGTTTCGTGAAATTGATACCCGAACGTTTAATCAGTTTGCCAAGTTCTCTCGTCGTCAAAACGGCGTCTACGTCTTGCAAGCCGTTCACCGAAAGTTCGCTACGTTCCTTTTCGTATTTCTTTGCCGTGCAGGGCATAATGGAAACGACGAACATATCCTTAGGGTCAATGCCGTTCTTTTCGCAATAATAGCTCTTCAAAATCGCACCGAACATTTCGTGGGGAGATTTGCAGGAAGATAAGTGCCCAAGCAAATCGCCGTAGTTATATTCCGCGTAGTTTACCCAACCGGGAGAACAAGACGTAATCATAGGCAATTTGCCGCCGTTTTGAATTCTGCCAAGCAATTCGGTTGCTTCTTCCATAATCGTCAAATCTGCCGCAAAATTGGTGTCAAATACCTTCTTAAAGCCAAGGCGTTTTAACGCGGATACCATTTTGCCCGTAACGAGCGAGCCAATGGGCATACCGAATTCTTCGCCAAGCGCAGCGCGTACGGCAGGCGCGGTTTGCACCACTACGTACTTGCCCGCTTTCATCGCTTCGTCCACTTTGGCAATTTCGCTTACTTCCATAAGCGCGCCCGTAGGACAAACGCTGACGCATTGTCCGCAAAGGATACAGGGAGATTTTGCAAAACTTCTATTTTCCGCAGGCGCAACAATCGTTTCAAAACCGCGTTTTTCAAAGCCTAAAATCCCCAAACCGTGCGCGTTTTTGCATCTTTCTACGCATCTGCCGCAAAGGATACATTTGGACGTATCACGCATAATCGACGGGCTGATTTTATCCACCGTCGTCTTGGTTTGCGCGCCTTGATATACGTCGTCTCTTGCGCCCGTAATCTTGGCTACGTGTAAAAGTTCGCAATTGCCGTTCTTTTCGCATTGTTGACAATTCTTATTATGATTGGAAAGCAAGAGCTCTACCGACGTACGTCTTGCCGCCGTAGCCTTGGGGGAAGAAATAGTGATTTCCATACCCTCCGCAACGGGATATACGCAGGACGCCACGAGCCCTCTCGCGCCCGTTGCCTCTACGAGGCAAACGCGACAAGAGCCTTTCGAACACTCGCCGTGGTTAAACGCGCAAAGGGACGGGATTTCGAAGCCGCAAGCTTTTGCCGCTTCCAAAATCGTCAACCCTGCCTCTACTTCAAAAGGAATACCTTCAATTTTAATATTTACTTTTGCCATTGTACGTACCCCCTTATTTCTTCGTAATCGCCTTGAATTTACAAGACGCAATACACATACCGCATTTGATACACTTGCTTTGGTCAATCGTGTACGCGGGCAATTTCTTGCCGGGCGCAATATAGTCCGTCTTCACGAAGGCGTTTGCAGGACAAGCCCTTACGCACATACCGCAACCGAAACATTTATCCTTTTCGATTTCGTATTGCATTAAATTCTTACAAATATGCGCGGGGCATTTTTTATCAACGATATGCGCCACGTATTCGTCACGGAAATGTTTGAGCGTGGACAGCACGGGGTTAGGCGCCGTTTGACCAAGTCCACAAAGGGAGTTGCTCTTAATGTTTTGCGCCAAGTCTTCGAGTTCGTCCAAATCTTTCAGCGTAGCTTTGCCGTCCGTGATACGGGTGAGGATTTCCAGCATACGTTTCGTGCCGATTCTACAAGGCGTGCATTTGCCGCAAGATTCGTCGCAAATAAATTCCATATAGAATTTTGCAACGTCCACCATACAGTTGTCTTCGTCCATAACAATCGCGCCGCCGCTGCCCATCATCGAGCCTCTTGCGACGAGATTATCAAAGTCAATTTCCGCGTCCAAATCTTCTTCCGTCAAGCAACCGCCCGAAGGACCGCCTGTTTGGATTGCTTTAAACTTCTTGCCGTTAGGTATACCGCCGCCAATATCGTAAATGAGTTCTCTAAGCGTCGTACCCATAGGGATTTCCACAAGCCCTACGTTATTGATTTTTCCGCCGAGCGCGAATACTTTCGTGCCTTTCGATTTCGCCGTGCCGTATTTCGCGAACGCCTCCTTGCCCTCGCGTAAAATGTACGGAACGCAGGCAAGCGATTCTACGTTGTTGATAATGCTGGGTTTATCCCAAAGCCCCTTCACCGCAGGGAACGGAGGACGGGGACGAGGCATACCTCTTTGTCCCTCAATCGAGTTCAAAAGCGCCGTTTCTTCACCGCAAACGAACGCGCCTGCGCCAAGACGGATATGTACCCTGAACGAGAAATCCGTGCCTAAAATGTTATCGCCGAGCAGCCCCAATTCTTCCGCTTGTTGTACGGCAATTTTTAATCTGTTCACCGCGATAGGATATTCTGCGCGAACGTAGAAGTAACCGTTTTGCGCGCCGATTGCATACCCCGCAATCATCATACCTTCGATAACGGCAAGCGGATTGCCTTCCAAAATCGAACGGTCCATAAACGCGCCGGGGTCGCCCTCGTCGCCGTTACATACTACGTATTTCTCCCCCTCAGGTTGCGCGTAGGCAAATTGCCATTTTCTTCCCGTAGGGAAGCCGCCGCCGCCACGGCCGCGAAGCCCGGAATCGAGCACTTCTTGAATCACCGCTTCTCTACCCATTTGCAAAGCCTTTGCAAGACCTTGGAACGCGCCTGCGCCAAGGCTCTCTTGGATATTTTCAGGGTTGATGCTGCCACAGCCGTGCAAGGCGATACGCACTTGCTTTTTATAGAAATTGATGTCTTCTTGTTTCGTTACTTGTTGCGCCGTGTTGGGGTCAACGTATAAAAGTCTTTCTATCGTTTCCCCACCAAGAATATCCTTTTCGAAGATTTCTTGCACGTCTTCCACTTGCACCAAGCGATAGAGCGTATCTTCAGGATAAATCTTTACAAACGGGCCTTGCGAACAGAAACCAAAACAGCCTACTTGATTGACGGTTACTTTATCGCCAAGGTTGTTTTCCGCAACGAGTCTTTCAAACTCCTTCGTGATTTCGTCCGAACGGGAGGAAAGACAGCCCGTACCGCCGCAAAGTACGATATGGCGTTTGCCGTCGTTGCCTGTAAATTTTGCATCTAAACACGAGGCGCACTTCGCGCTCATTTGTTTGAGTTCGTCAAAAGTCTTAATCATTACGCGTTCGCCTCCATATCTTTATATTCTTGAACGATTTTCGGCACTACGTCCACCGTCAATTTGGGATATACCTTACCGTTAATCGTAACGGCAGGCGCGATACCGCAAGCCCCGATACAACGCAGCGCGTCCAACGTGAACAAGCCGTCTGCAGACGTTTCGCCCGGTTTGATGCCGATAATTTCTGAAAATTTATCAATGATTTGTTGCGCGCCCTTTACGTAACACGCCGTTCCCATACATACGCCGATAACGTATTTGCCTTTGGGCTGTAACGAGAAAAAGGAATAAAAGGTAACTACGCCGTAAATTTCCGCCACGGATACCCCCGTCCTTTGCGATACAATTTCTTGTACTTCCAAAGGAATATAACCATATTCCTTTTGAATATCGCTTAAAATCATCATCAACGGCGTTTTTTCGTTAACGTATCTATCGCAAATTTCGTTAATCTTTTTCACAGCCGTATCTTGCAAATGCGCCATAAGCTTCCTCCTTAAACGTCTTATTCGACAAAATATCTCATTATTTATATGATACCATTTTTCCGTGAAAATATCAAGAGTATTTCGAAAATTTTAATCGATAAATCGATAATTTTTTAACGAAATGGGCGTTGTCGGGCAATCTCGTTGGAAAACGTAAAAAAATCCGCAAACGCGCGCTCGCGTTTGCGGATTTACAAATAAGATGAATTATCTATTATTGATAAGCTTGGTAAGTTCTACGGGGTCAACGATTTTATCGCCCTTATACACACGCATATTGCCCGACGCGATTTCGTCGATAAGGATAACTTCGCCGTTGTTGTAACCGAATTCGAATTTGATATCCCACAAATCCAAACCGATAGATTTCAAATCGTCTGCTACTACCTTCGTAATTTTAAGCGTTTGTTCTTTCATAGAGTTGAACATATCCATACTCATAACGCCGAGCGCCGCAAGCCCTTCTGCCGTAACGAGAGGGTCGCCCTTCGCGTCGTTTTTGAAGGTGCATTCTACGTAGCCGCCTTCCAAACGCGTACCGTTTTCAATATATTCGCCGTATCTGCGGATAAAGCTACCCGTTGCAACCAAACGGCAGATAACTTCCAAACCGTGGCCAAATACCGTCGCAGGAAGCACTTCCATCGTTGCGTTTTCAATATCTGCCGAAACGTAATGGGTTTTAATGCCTGCTTTTTTCAACATTTCGAAATAATAAACGGAAGATTTTAAGTTTGCTTTACCAATGCCTTCAATCGTAAGCCCTACCGAGTTTTCACCCGGGTCGAATACGCCGTCTTTGCCGGTGCAATCGTCTTTGAATTTCAGCATTACGTTGCCGTTTTCAAGCTTGTAAACGTCTTTCGTTTTTCCAGTGTACAATTTTTCCATAAATCAAACCTCTTATTTTTAAAATTTCCGTTAGGCCTTAACAACCCTTGCTGTTTTATTATAGCAAATTCATTTCATTTTCACAACTATATGAAAGCAAAAAAATTTAATTTTTTTAAAAAAATTGCTACGCTTTTTTATTTTTTAACGTTCTATATCTTCGCGTAACGCCAACTTTTTTCTCCGTCAATGATTCTTGGGCTCTTTTTTGCAGCGCAACTATCCCTTGCGAGGGCGTTTCTTTCCCCAAAAACGCTATTGACATTACCTAAAAAACGTGTTAATATAATATTACAATAATATATTAAGGAGTTATATATGAAATTCATCGCCAATGTTTTATGGGTTCTTTTTACCGGATTATACACCGCCATCCTTTATTTGGTTTTAGGGCTGGCTTGGTGCATTTCAATCATCGGTATTCCTTTCGGGTTACAGGCGTTTAAGTTTGCACGGCTCTCCATTTGGCCGTTTGGCTCTAAAGTAAAAGCAAAATTTAGCAAACACCCTATCGCTAACGTGATTTGGCTTATCTTTGGTGGATTTACCGAAGCGATTTTGTTCTTGGGGTTTGGGATTGCTTGGTGCGTTACCATTATCGGTATCCCCTTCGGCTTGCAATGTTTTAAGTTTGCAAAATTGTCTTGTATGCCTTTCGGTGCAGAAATTAAATAAACAAGCGCTATTTATTAAAGCCCACGCCAAAGCGTATTTGCTTCGGCGTGGATTTTTATTTTTGTCTATCCATACAAAATCATTGGCAAAGTTGCCGAGTATCTGACGTTTCTCGCAAGCATAACCTCGGCAAAGCGTCGCAATTATAGATTGCTCGCACGAAACCTTCGCTTTCGTCGTCTTTCCCGACAAGGTCGCACACAGCTAAAACGAACCCCTCTCGATTTGAGAGGGGTTCGTTTTAGTTTGCCTGTGGTGAGCCTTAACCAACCTAAATCGAACCATTCTTTCTTCTTATCTATATATTTTAACAATGATTTTGTGTTAAATTATAAAATTGTTTTCGAAAACAATCAATTACAGCAATCCTTAAATCATCGGCATTATTATATAGATGGTGATAATAATTGTTGCAGCGTTCTTCTTTAAGTTTTAATGAGAAAAAATTGGAAGAAGAACAAAATAATTGAATGTCGCTATAATCACAAGAAAAGCAAATGTCTTTATAAGTCATTAATGAAGGGACGGAGTCATTAAAAATATTTATCGAATCAATTTCTTTCCAAGAAAGAATATTAAAAACCTCTTTTATCTTAGATTGTTTTATTTTAATATAACATATATTTCTGTCAAATGTGTCGGTCGAAATGGTGGAATAATCTTTTAGTATTACAGCTCGTCCCAAATTGTTTAAAGAAGTATTAAGATTGTTTGCGGTACTCGTATCAAATAGTGTGCTAAAAGAAATATAAAGAATTATATTATCAAAATCATATATTTTATTTAGAAGGTTGAATGCCTTTAAAAATCTTGTTTTGTTGATTATTAATGTTTCTCTATAGCTATTGTAATGATATGAAGTTTTGGCGTTTGGGGTGGATGTTGGTACCCAATCGCGCGAATAAAAAGCTGTATCTTCTTTTTTAGTCAGGGTTTTCCATTCTTCGTATGTACAGTTTCTTTTTTGTTTTTTTTGTTCGCTTTCAGGTTTATCTTGTTTAACAGGAGTGATACCGGAAAAGGATATAAACATAAATAATAAGTAAGAAACTCCTAGTACAATAGCGATAATAACGACAATCATATGCCCTCCTTTTCATTTATATAAAATAAATATAGCGTTGTAATGCTTATATTATATATTCGACGAAAAAAATAAAAAACCTTTTTTTATAATTTTTTAATTAAGGGGAACGAGAGATAATGTTCGTTTAACTAAAAACAAAGAATGTTGGATGACATTTACGGAAAATAGCGATACCCTTAAAAGGGATCACTCGGAAAACTCGTCGTTTTGCAAAGCAAAATTCTTCGCACGAACGATGGTTTAAGTCAATCCGTACGGGACACTAAAAAGCAAAAAACCCAAAGCAAACTGTGTTCGCTTTAGGTTTTTGCTGGTGACCTTATCGGGACTCGAACCCGAGTTTGCGCCGTGAGAGGGCGCCGTCCTAACCGCTAGACGATAAGGCCAAAATATTTAATTTTCTCGTCCCTTTATCGGGCATCTGCCGTTTCCGCTTTGCGGAGCCTCGGCAGAGCTTCGCTTTGCTCGCGCGAACCC